>CAVPNW010000001.1:0-28602 GCA_963706875.1 uncultured Actinomycetes bacterium
CGTGCGCTCGGCGGAGATCTTCAACCTGAGCGAGACCGCGCGGCTCGCGGTGGTGATCGTCGGCACCATCACGCTGCTGATGGGTGCGGCCATCGGGTCGGCCAAGGACGACATCAAGAAGGGCCTGGCGGGCTCCACGATGAGCCAGATCGGCTACATGTTCCTGGCCGCGGGCCTCGGGCCGGTCGGCTACGTCTTCGCGATCTTCCACCTGCTCACCCACGGCATCTTCAAGGCCCTGCTGTTCCTCGGCGCCGGCTCGGTGATGCACGGGATGGACGACGAGGTGAACATGCGCCGCTACGGCGCGCTGCGCAAGTTCATGGTGCTCACCTGGGTCGTGTTCGGCATCGGCTACCTGGCGATCATCGGCGTGCCACCGTTCGCCGGGTTCTTCAGCAAGGACGAGATCATCCACGCGGCCTGGGTCGAGCACCCGGTCGCGGGAGTGGCAGCGATGGTCGGCGCCGGAGTCACGGCCTTCTACATGACCCGCATGATGGCAATGACCTTCTACGGCAAGGCCCGCTGGGAGGACGGCGTGCACCCGCACGAGTCCTCCCCGGTGATGACCGTCCCGATGATCATCCTGGCCGTGGGTGCCGTGGTCGGCGGATTCATGATGCTCTACGTCGGCAACATCGAGGAATGGCTGGCCCCGGTGGTCGGCTTCGAGGAGGCCGAGGGCGGCCCACCGACCTCGGTCCTGATCGCCATGACCCTGGCCGTGGTCGCCGTCGGCGTGGTGATCGGGTGGCGGCAGTACGCGATGCGGGCCGTGCCTGAGGTCGCCCCGACGCAGGTGTCGGCGCTCACTGTCGCCGCGCGCAACGACCTGTACGGAGATGCGGTCAACGAGGCGCTGTTCATGCGTCCCGGCCAGTACCTGACCCGCACCCTGGTCTGGACCGACAACAAGATCATCGATGGGGCGGTCAACGGCACCGCTGCCGGCATCGGCGGGCTCAGCGCGCGGATGCGCCGCTGGCAGACCGGCTATGTCCGGTCCTACGCCCTGACGATGTTGCTCGGCGTCGTGGTCGTCGGCGCCGTCCTGGCCCTGGGGGTTCTGCTGTGATGACCGACTACTACCTCGTCGCGCTCATGGCGCTGCCGATCCTCGGCGGGCTGCTGGTGGCCGTCCTGCCCAAGGGCAACCCGGGCCTGGCCAAGAAGGTGGCGCTGGGCGTCTCGCTGCTGGTACTGGCCCTCGGCGTGGCCGCCGGGCTGGCCTACGAGGTCGGTGCCGCCGAGCCGTTCCAGCTGGTCGGGGCCTGGGAGTGGATCCCGGCCTGGGGCGTGAGCTTCGCCCTCGGCGTGGACGGCATCGCCCTGGTCCTGATCCTCATGACGGTGATCCTCGTCCCGGTCTGCATCGCGGCCGGCTGGCTGGACGCCGACGAGTCGACGGGCTCGGTGCGCGGCTACTTCGCCTGGATCCTGGTCCTCGAGGGCCTGGTCATCGGCGTGTTCGCCGCCACGGACGTGTTCCTGTTCTACGTGCTGTTCGAGGCGATGCTGATCCCGATGTACTTCCTCATCGGGCGCTACGGCGGGGCCCAGCGGCAGTACGCGGCCGTCAAGTTCTTCCTGTACTCGCTGCTGGGCGGCCTGCTGATGCTCGCCGCACTGATCGGGCTCTACGTCCTGTCAGTCGACCAGTACGGTGCGGGGACGTTCGACTACGCCGCCCTGGTCGGCATGGACATCAGCCCCGACCTGCAGAAGTGGCTGTTCCTCGGGTTCTTCATCGCCTTCGCGATCAAGGCCCCGATGTGGCCGCTGCACACGTGGCTGCCCGACGCGGCTGCTGAGGCCCCGCCGAGCTCCTCGGTGCTGCTGGTCGGCGTCCTGGACAAGGTCGGCACCTTCGGGATGCTGCGCCTGTGCCTGCCGCTGTTCCCCGACGCCTCGAAGTACTTCGCCCCCGGCATCATCATCCTGGCGCTGGTCGGCATCATCTACGGAGCACTCGTGGCCATCGGCCAGACCGACCTCAAGCGCCTGATCGCATACACGTCGGTCAGCCACTTCGGCTTCATCGTGCTCGGCATCTTCGCGATGACCTCCCAGGGCCAGAGCGGCTCGACCCTCTACATGGTCAACCACGGGTTCTCGATCGCCGCGCTGTTCCTGCTCGTCGGGTTCATGGCCACGCGCCGGGGCTCGCGCCTCATGGGGGACTTCGGTGGGGTCCAGAAGGTCGCTCCCGTCCTGGCCGGGTTCTTCCTCGTCGCAGGGCTGTCCTCACTGGCCCTGCCGGGGCTGAGCTCCTTCGTCTCGGAGTTCCTGGTCCTGGCCGGCACGTACACCGTCTACCCCTGGGCGGCGATCGTCGCGACCTCCGGCATCATCCTGGCTGCGCTCTACATCCTGATCATGTACCAGCGGACCATGACCGGTCCGGTGGGCGACGGGATCGACGGGATGAAGGACCTGCGCGGTCGCGAGGTCCTGGCCATCGTCCCCGTCCTGGCGATCATCATCGCCCTCGGGTTCTTCCCGAACCCGGTCCTGGACATCATCAACCCATCCGTCGACCAGACGATGACGCTCACCGGCAGCACCGATCCGGTGCCCGCCGTCGCCGAGTCGGGGAAGTGAGGCTGCGATGATCGCCACCGCCATCCCCATGGCCGAGACGCTGACGTTCCCGTCGTTCCAGTACCGGGCGATGGCACCGGTCCTGCTGGTCCTCGCCGCGGCCGTCATGTCGGTCCTGGTCGAGGCCCTCGCCCCGCGCGCCACCCGTCGCGCGATCCAGCTCGTGCTGGTCCTGGCGACCCTGGTCGCTGCGCTCGCCCTCACCATCGCCATGCCCGCCTCCGAGAAGGGCATCGTCGCCGCCGGCTCGCTGTCGGTCGATGGCCCAACCCTGTTCATGTGGGTCACGATCCTGGTGATCGCCCTGCTCTCGACCCTGCTGATGGCCGAGAAGCGGGTCGATCCCGCCGGTGACGCGTTCGCCCCGCGGGCAGCCTCCCTGGTCGGGTCGGCCGAGGAGCAGGAGCTGACCAGGCGCGGCTGGGACCAGACCGAGATCTGGCCGCTGTTCCTGTTCGCCGTGTCCGGCATGCTGCTGTTCCCCGCCGCCAACGACCTGCTGATGCTGTTCGTGGCGCTGGAGGTCATGAGCCTGCCGCTGTACCTGCTGGCCGGCATGGCCAGGCGCCGGCGACTGCTGTCGCAGGAGGCCGCGCTCAAGTACTTCCTGCTGGGCGCGTTCGCCTCCGCGTTCCTGCTGTACGGCTCAGCCATGCTGTTCGGCTATGCCGGGGCCCTGGACTTCGCCTCGATCTCCGAGGCCTTCACCGACCGGCCCGGAGCGCAGGGCCTGCAGCTGATCGGGGTCGCCATGGTCGCCGCCGGCCTGCTGTTCAAGGTCGCGGCAGTGCCCTTCCACATGTGGACCCCCGACGTCTACCAGGGCTCGCCGACTCCCGTCACCGCCTTCATGGCGGCTGCGGTGAAGGTCGCGGGCTTCGGTGCGCTGATCCGCGTCATGTACGTGGCGCTCGGCGGAGCATCGTGGGACTGGGAGCCGGTCATGTGGGTCGTGGCGATCCTCACGATGCTCGTCGGGGTGATCCTGGCCGTGACCAGCTCGGACATCAAGCGCATGCTTGCCTACTCCTCGGTCGGCCACGCGGGCTTCCTGCTGCTGGGCGTCATCGCGTTCTCCGTCGAGGGCCTGGCCGCAACGATGTTCTACCTGCTGGCGTACGGGCTGACGACCATCGGCTGCTTCGCGATCGTCATGCTGGTCCGTGGGCCGGCGGGCGAGGCAGGGCACCTGTCCTCCTGGGCGGGGCTGGGCCGGACCTCGCCGCTGATCGCCGGTGCGTTCGCGTTCATGCTGCTCGCGCTGGCCGGAATCCCGCTGACCAGTGGGTTCACGGCCAAGTTCGGGATCTTCTCCGCAGCCATCGCCAGCGGAGCGGTCTGGCCGGTCGTCTTCGCCGTGGTCGCCTCGGCGATCTCGGCGTTCTTCTACCTGAAGGTCATCGTCCTGATGTACTTCGCCAGCCCGGCGGCCGACGGTGGTGCCGCCGTGGCGGTCCCCAGCCTGTTCACGCAGTCCGCGATCGCGATCGCTGTGCTCGGCACGGTCCTGCTGGGCGTGTTCCCGCAGGCGATCCTGAACCTGGTCAACGAGTCGGCCATCTTCATCCGCTGATCGGCCCCATCCACGCTCAGCCTCCCCTTCCAGCTTCGGACTCCCGGAAGACTCCGGGAGGGCTGGGGGAGAGCGGGAGGGTGAGCGTGTGCGGGTTCGGGGAGTCGTGAGCGCTGTGGCGGCTCGCATTCGGTAGCGTTCGGCCCATGACTGATTCGGGCCAGACCCACAAGTACCTGCTCACCGAGGACGAGATGCCGACGACCTGGTACAACCTCGTCGCCGACCTCCCCGAGCCCCCGCCTCCGCCGCTGCATCCGGCGACCCACGAGCCGATCGGACCGGAGGCGCTCGCGCCGCTGTTCCCGATGGGGCTCATCGAGCAGGAGGTGTCGGCCGAGCGGTACATCGACATCCCCGGCGAGGTTCTGGACATCTACCGGCTCTGGCGGCCCTCGCCGCTGTTCCGGGCCCGTCGCCTGGAGAAGGCGCTGGGCACACCGGCCCGGATCTACTACAAGTACGAGGGCGTCTCCCCGGCCGGCTCGCACAAGCCGAACACCGCAGTCCCGCAGGCCTACTACAACGCCCGGGAGGGCGTGAAGAAGATCACCACGGAGACCGGAGCAGGGCAGTGGGGCACCGCCCTGGCCTTCGCCTGCGCCCTGTTCGACATGGAGTGCGAGGTATGGCAGGTCGGGGCCTCGTTCGACCAGAAGCCCTACCGCCGGATGATGATGGAGGCGTTCGGCGCGACCGTGCACCGCTCGCCGTCGGACCTCACGGAGTCGGGCAGGGCCATCCTGGCCACCGACCCGCACCACCCGGGCTCGCTGGGGATTGCGATCTCCGAGGCGGTGGAGGTGGCAGCCCAGAACCCGGACACCAGATATGCCCTGGGTTCGGTCCTCAACCACGTGCTGCTGCACCAGACGATCATCGGTGAGGAGGCGCTGCTGCAGCTGGCCAAGGCCGGCGAGGACAGCATCGACCTGGTGGTGGGCTGCACCGGCGGTGGCTCCAACTTCGCCGGGTTGTCGTTCCCGATCCTGCGGGAGAAGATGGCTGGCAGGGTCAACCCGGAGATCCGCGCGGTTGAGCCCGCGTCCTGCCCCTCGCTGACACGCGGGACGTACGCCTACGACTTCGGCGATACCGCTGGGCTCACGCCGTTGATGAAGATGCACACCCTCGGCCACAGCTACGTTCCCGACCCCATCCATGCCGGCGGCCTGCGCTACCACGGGATGAGCCCGCTGATCTCGCACGTCTACGAGCTCGGGCTGATGACTGCCACGGCTGTCAAGCAGACCGAGTGCTTCGAGGCGGGGATCCTGTTCGCGCGGACCGAGGGCATCCTCCCGGCGCCCGAGCCGACGCACGCCCTCGCCGAGGCCATCCGCGAGGCGCGGGCCTGCATCGAGACCGGTGAGGAGAAGGTGATCGTCACCGCGCTGTGCGGGCATGGGCACTTCGACCTGGCCGCCTACGACAACTACCTGAGCGGGCGCATGGTCGACGAGGACACCCCGGACTCGAGGTTCGCCTCGGCGCTGGCGGAGCTGCCGGTCATCTGAGCCCAACCCAACCGAGGGTCGGGGGCGATTCGGCGCAATCGACGTGCGTGGGCCAGACTTGTCCCGTGCCCTCCCTGACCTCGAGCCGACCTGAGGGGCTGTTCCTGCCCGATGCGCAGCTCGACGCCGACATCGCGGCGCGACTGGCTGACGTGGAGCACCTCCTGCGCCGGTCGGTGGTCAGCGAGTACCCGTTCGTCACCGACGCCGCGCGGCACCTGGTGGACGCCGGAGGCAAGCGCTTCCGCCCGCTGCTGACCCTGCTGGCCGCGCAGTTCGCCGACCCGGCGGCGCCCGGGGTGGTGCCCTCGGCGGTGGTCGTCGAACTGACCCACCTGGCCACGCTGTACCACGACGACGTGATGGACGAGGCGCCCCTGCGCCGGGGGGCGGCCTCTGCGAACGCCCGCTGGGACAACACCGTGGCGATCCTCACCGGTGACTTCCTGTTCGCCAGGGCGTCGGACCTCCTGGCCGACCTCGGCCCCGAGGCCGTGCGCATCCAGGCCCGGACGTTCGAGCGGCTGTGCACAGGCCAGATCCGCGAGACGGTCGGCCCGGGCGCGGGCGAGGACCCGATCGCGCACCACGTGAGCGTGCTGGCGGACAAGACCGGGTCGCTGATCGCGACGGCCGGGCGGTTCGGCGCGATGATGTCCGGCGCGGACGACGCGGTCGTCGAGACGATGGCGACGTTCGGTGAGCGCATCGGTGTGGCCTTCCAGCTCGCCGACGACCTCGTGGACATCGGCAGCGAGCGCGCCCAGTCCGGCAAGACCCCCGGCACCGACCTGCGCGAGGGCGTGGCCACGCTCGCGGTCCTGTACGCGCGGACCTCGACGGACCCCGGTGACGCCCGCCTGATCGAGCTGACGTCCGGACCGATCCACGACGACGGCGAGCACGCAGAGGCACTGGCCCTCCTGCGCGCCCACCCGGCCATGCAGCGTGCCCGCGCCGAGGCGCACCGGTGGGCCGACGAGGCCCGCTCGGCGCTCGCGCCGCTGCCTGCCGGTCCTGCCCGCGACGCCCTCGAGATGCTCTGCGACTACGTGGTAGAGCGGACTGGGTGATGCCGGTCGGCGACCTCAGCGGCCGACGTGCCGGGGTCGCCTCCGGCCTGACGGCCTACGTCCTGTGGGGCCTGTTCCCCCTCTACTGGGGGTTCCTGGAACCCGCCACCCCCGCGGAGGTCCTGGCCGCGCGGGTCGTGTTCTCCCTGGCCTCCCTGGCCCTGCTCGTCACAGCAGTGGGCCAGTGGGGGATCGTCCGCGCCGTCCTGGCAGATCGCCGTCGGCTGACGATCCTGGCCGGGGCCGCCCTGATCGTCTCGGTCAACTGGGGCATCTTCATCTGGGCGGTGGACAACAACCATGTCGTCGACGCGTCGCTGGGGTACTTCATCAACCCCCTGGTCTCCATCGCCCTCGGGGTGATCGTCCTGCGCGAGCAGTTGCGGCGGCTGCAGTGGCTTGCCGTCGCGATCGCCGCCGTCGCCGTCCTCTACGCCACGGTGTCGATGGGACGCCTGCCCTGGATCGCCCTGGTGCTGGCGTTCTCGTTCGGCTTCTACGGGCTGGCCAAGAAGCTCGCCGGCGTGGATGCGATTGCCAGCCTGACGGTCGAGATGCTGGTGCTGACACCGATTGCGCTGGCCTACATCGGGTGGCTGTGGACCCACGACGACCTGGTGTTCGGCTCCAACGGCTGGGGCCATGCGCTGCTGATGGTCGGCGCCGGACCCGTGACCGCGCTGCCGCTTCTGTTCTTCGGGTTCGCCGCCCATCGGGTCCCGCTGTCGGTCCTGGGCCCGCTGCAGTACATCGCCCCCTCGCTGCAGCTGGTGATCGGCGTATGGCTGTTCCAGGAGCCGATGTCCCCGCAGCGGTGGTTGGCGTTCGTCGGCGTCTGGGTCGCCCTTGCGGTGTTCACCGTCGATGCCCTGCGGAACTCGCGCCTGCGGCAACCGGAGCTGGTCGAGGACCTGTAGGGTCTCGGTCCGCAGCCGGACGGGCGCGCGTAGACTCGGGGGGCCGCGAGAGTCGTGGCGACGACCGCAAGCGAGATGACCGATGACCGTCGACGTTGACCGGATCCCCGCCCTCCAGCTCAGCCTGGCCGACATGGTCTGGGACGACCACCCGGAACAGCAGCGCTGGCTGACCGTCGTGTCGCTGGTGCTCGACGGCGACCACGTCCTGGTGTCGTGCGCAGGTGACGACCAGCCCCTGCGGATCCCGGCCGATGCGCTCGTGGGAGTGCGCCGGCTGGTCCCCTCGGTCCCCCACGCCGGCGACGAGGCCGAGGTCCATGACCAGATCTCGGGCTACTACCCGGGCGACGTCGCCTCGGCCAGTGAGGCGGTCGCCGCCCACGCCGATGCCCACCTCGCGCCCAAGCCGACGGGCACCCCGACCAAGCCCTACCCCAACTCGCACTACGAGGGCCTGTACGGCGGCGACCTCGACCACGTCGTCGACGCCATCGGGGGCACTCCCGACGCCCAGACCCGCGACCTGCGGCAGGCGGCCACCAAGCGCCACCTCGCCTCCGCGCACGATGCGACCGGAGTCGCCGAGCCGACCACCGAGACCGATGAGGAGCTCGACGAGCGGATGTCGGGCTGGTACGCCGGTGACATCGGCTTCGTCGTCGACAACAAGGACAAGTAGCCCCGTGGACGGCGCTGCCGGGGCCGGCACGGTGTCACCGGGCCACGGCGAGCCGCGGGTCCCCCCTGACCGGCATGTCCACCCCGACCCGTCGGGCCAGCCGCGCGGCCCGTTGGCCGGCGTGCAGTTCGTGGAGCTCGGCGGGATCGGCCCAGTCCCGCACGCGGGCATGATGCTCGCGGACCTCGGGGCCACGGGGGTCCGGCTGGATCGGCCTGGGGGCCAGGTGTTCGGGCACGCACCGGGCCGCGACCCACTGCTGCGGGGTCGCCCCACCCAGGTGGTCGACCTGCGGTCCGACGAGGGCCGTGCGCAGGCCCTGTCGCTGGTCGCCGGGTCCGACCTGCTCATCGAGGGCTACCGCCCCGGTGTGGCCGAACGGCTGGGCCTCGGCCCGCAGGACTGCTGGTCTGTGAACCCCCGACTCGTCTACGGACGGATGACCGGGTGGGGCCAGACCGGGCCCTGGGCGAACGCCGCCGGGCACGACATCAACTACAGCGCCGTCGCCGGGCCGTTGCGGCACACCGCCCGTCCGGGCGAGCGACCGGTGATGGCGCTGAACCTCATCGCCGACCATGGGGGCGGGTCGACCTACCTCGTGATGGGCGTCCTGGCAGCACTTGTGGAGGTGGCCCGCACCGGTCGGGGTGTGGTTGTCGACGCGGCCATGGTCGACGGTGCGGCGAATCTCATGAGCCTGGTCCACGGCATGCGCGCCCAGGGCCTATGGCCCAATCCGCCCGGGGAGAACACCCTGGACGGGGGCGCCCCGTTCTACGACACCTACACCTGCGCAGATGGCCGTTTCGTGGCGGTCGGGGCGCTGGAGCCGGCCTTCTACGCCGAGCTCCTCGCCGGCCTCGACCTGGACCCCTCCGCCCTGCCCGAGCAGTGGGATCAGCGTGGCTGGCCGGTGCTCCGCGAGCACCTGGCCCACGCGATCGCCGGACGGACCCGCGACGAGTGGGCGGCGGTCTTCGCCGGCACCAACGCCTGCCTGACCCCGGTCCTGGACATGACCGAGGCACCCGACCACCCGCAGCTGGCAGCCCGGGGGACCTTCGTGGTGGACCCGGTCACCGGCGCCCGGGTGCCCGGCCCGGCACCCAGGTTCGGCCCCCGCAACGACACCTAGGGCCTGGTCGCGAGGACGCGACCATGGTCCCTATCCGCCCCGGTGCGCGCCGGTCAGGATGGAGATGACAGGGGCGCCCCCCGCGGTGGTCGCAGGCCAGCGCCCCGCCGAGGAGGGGTGTGCGATGTCCACGTCCACGCAGATCGTCGTCGGGTACGACGCGTCGCCCGACTCAAGGGCCGCACTGGACTGGGCGGTGCGCGAGGCGGCTTCGCGGCACCTCGGCGTCCGGGTGGTCTACGTCGAGCCCGACGTCGCGGCCTGGGACGGCGCAACCGCGACCATGGCCGGCGCCCCAGCCCTGGCCACCGCACGGCCGCACGAGGGCCCTGGGATCGTTGCGCAGGCGGCTGGTGTCGTCGCGCAGGCCGGCGTGCAGGTCGAGACCGTCTCGACCGCGGGCTCCGTAGCCAGCATCCTCGTGGAGCACAGCCGCACGGCGGTCATGCTCGTCATCGGGTCCCGCGGCCACAGCGCGATGTCCTCGGCGATCCTGGGGTCGACCGTGTCCCATGTTGCCTCGCACGCGCGCTGCCCGGTCATAGTCGCCCAGGCCCAGGGGGTGGCTGACGGTCCTGTGGTGGTCGGGGTCGACGGCTCGCCGGAGTCCGAGGAGCTGGTGGGCTGGGCCATCGACCACGCCTCGCGCCATGGCCTGCCCCTGGAGGTGGTGCACTCCTTCGCGATCCCCGTGTACCCCGGGGTCGTGCCATACGTCCCGCCGGTGGAGATCACCACGGCGACGGTCGGGTTCGAGCAGCGGGTCACCGCCGAGGTGCTGGCAGGCTGGCGTGAGAGGTACCCCGACGTGGCGATCACCACCACCGTCGCCCACGGACGGCCGGCTCCCGCGCTGGTCGAGGCATCGGGGCGGGCGAGCCTGACAGTGGTGGGGTCACACGGCCGCGGGGCGTTCCTCGGGATGCTGCTCGGCTCGACGAGCCAGTCGCTGCTGCACCACGCGAAGGGTTCGGTGGCGGTGCTGCGGCACCGCAGGCACTGACCCCTGGGGCCCGCCGACTCCTGGCCCGACCCGCTGACCCCGGGCCCGCTGACCCCTGGGGCCCGCCGACCCCTGGGGCCCGCCGACCCCTGGGGCCCGCCGACCCCGGCAGTCCCGGATCAGCCGGGGATCGTCCAGGTGTCGCGGCCGGCGAGCAAGGTGGCCAGGTCGCCGCGCCCCTTGGCCGTGGCACGCTCCAGCTGATCGGCCAGCAGGTGGTCGTAGACCGGCCTTCGAACGTCGCGGAAGACGCCGATCGCGGTGTTCTCCAGCGTGTTGAAGTCCGCCAGCCGTGACAGGGCGAACGCGGTGGACGGCTCGGAGGCGTGGGCGTCGTGCACCCAGAGGCAGTCGCCCTCGCAGTCGGCGACATCATCCACCACGTGCAGGACGCCGTCGTCGCGTCGGGCCACTCCCCTCTGCCCGTTGGCGCCGAACCGGATCGGCTTGCCGTGCTCGAGGCGGATCAGGTTGTCCTCGCGTACGCCGGAGTCCTTCAGCGGCTCCCATGCCCCGTCGTTGAAGATGTTGCAGTTCTGGTAGATCTCGACCAGGGCCGAGCCCTCGTGCGCGGCAGCCTGGCGCAGCACCTCGGTCAGGTGCTTGCGGTCGGAGTCGATCGTGCGCGCCACGAAGGACGCCTCGGCGCCCAGTGCCACCGAGATCGGGTTGAACGGGTAGTCGATCGACCCCATCGGCGTGGACTTCGTCACCTTGCCGGCCTCGGACGTGGGCGAGTACTGGCCCTTGGTCAGTCCGTAGATCCGGTTGTTGAACAGCAATATCTTGATGTTCACGTTGCGGCGCAGTGCGTGCATGAAGTGGTTGGTGCCGATGCTCAGGGCATCCCCGTCGCCGGTGACCACCCAGACCGTGAGGTCCGGCCGGGAGGTCGACAGGCCCGTGGCGATGGCCGGGGCGCGTCCGTGGATCGAGTGCATCCCGTAGGTGTCGACGTAGTACGGGAACCGCGACGAGCAGCCGATGCCGGAGATGAACACGATGTTCTCCCGGCGGACGCCCAGCTCGGGCAGGAACGCCTGCACCGCGGCCAGGATCGCGTAGTCCCCGCAGCCGGGGCACCAGCGCACCTCCTGGTCGCTCTTGAACTCCTTGGCCGACTGCGGGCCGTCGGCCTTGGGCACGAGGCTCAGGGAACGCGAGGTGGACAGGTCGATGGTCACAGGAGCTCCCTGATCTGGTCGGCCAGCTCGGTGGCCTTGAACGGCAGGCCGCGGACCTGGTTGTAGCCCTGGGCGTCGACGAGGTACTTGGCGCGGATGAGCATGCTGAGCTGGCCGAGGTTCATCTCCGGGATCAGCACCCGGTCGTAGGCGCGCAGGACCTCACCGGTGTTGGCCGGGAACGGGTTGAGGTGGCGCAGGTGGGCCCGGGCGACCTTGCCGCCCTCGGCGCGGATGATCCCGCAGGCCGCGCCGATCGGTCCGTGGGTGGACCCCCAGCCCAGGACCAGCACCCGTGCGTCGCCGTCGGGGTCCTCGACCTCGAGGGGGCCGATCGTCGCGGCGATCCCATCGACCTTCGCCTGGCGGACCCGGACCATGAAGTCGTGGTTGTCGGGGTCGTAGCTGATGGCACCGGAGCCGTCGGCCTTCTCGATCCCGCCGATCCGGTGCTCGAGGCCCGGAGTCCCAGGGATGGCCCACGGCCGGGCCAGGGTCTCCGGGTCGCGCTTGAACGGCCAGTAGACCTCGGTGCCGTCCTCCAGGGTGTGGTTGGTCTCGGTGGCGAACTCCACATGCAGGTCCGGCAGGTCCGCCACGTCCGGGACCCGCCAGGGCTCCGAGCCGTTGGCCAGGTAGCCGTCGGAGAGCAGCATGACCGGAGTGCGGTAGGTCAGGGCGATCCGGGCGGCCTCGATGGCCGCGTCGAAGCAGTCGCTCGGGGACTGCGGTGCCACGATCGGCACCGGCGCCTCGCCGTTGCGCCCGAACATCGCCTGGAGCAGGTCGGCCTGCTCGGTCTTCGTGGGCAGCCCGGTGGAGGGCCCGCCGCGCTGGACGTCGATGACCAGCAGTGGCAGCTCGATGGCCATCGCCAGGCCGATCGTCTCGGACTTCAGGGCGATCCCCGGGCCGGACGTGGTGGTGACGGCCAGGGAGCCACCGTAGGCGGCCCCGAGGGCGGCGCCGATGCCTGCGATCTCGTCCTCGAGCTGCAGGGTGCGCACCCCGAACTCCTTGTGGCGGCTGAGCTCGTGCAGGATGTCGCTGGCCGGGGTGATCGGGTAGGACCCCAGGAACAACGGGAGCCCGGAGAGCTCAGCGGCGGCGATGAGCCCGTAGGACAGCGCCATGTTGCCGGTGATGTTGCGGTACACCCCGGGCGGCATGACCGCCGGGCTCACCTCGTAGTGGACCGCGAAGTCCTCGGTGGTCTCGCCGTAGGCCCATCCGGCGTCGAACGCGGCGAGGTTGGCGGCCAGGATCTCGGGCTTGCGGCCGAACTTGGCGGTGAGGAAGTCCCGGGTCCCCTCGGTCCCGCGCGAGTACAGCCAGCTCAGGAGCCCGAGGGCGAACATGTTCTTCGCCCGCTCAGCCTCCTTCTTGGTGATCGAGAAGCCCTTGAGCGCCTCGACCGTCAGGGTGGTGAGGCTCACCGGGTGGACCGCGTAGGAGTCCAGGCTGTCGTCGCTGAGGGGGTCGGAGTCGTAGCCGACCTTCTCCACGGCGCGCTTGGTGAACTCGTCGCTGTTGATGATCAGGTGCCCGCCGCGGCGCACGTGGTGCAGGTTGCTCTTGAGTGCGGCGGGATTCATGGCGATCAGGACGTCGGCAGCGTCACCGGGCGTCTGGATCGCATGGTCGGCGAACTGCAGCTGGAAGGCGCTGACGCCGTGGACGGTCCCGGCTGGTGCCCGGATCTCGGCGGGGAAGTCCGGCAGCGTGGACAGGTCGTTGCCGAAGGACGCGGTCTCCTGGGTGAACCGGTCACCGGTGAGCTGCATGCCGTCCCCGGAGTCCCCGGCGAAGCGGATGATGACCTTCTCGAGCGGAACAACCGGCTTGCTCACGGTCCGTGCCTTTCGTGTCCCCGGGGGACTCCACTGCTGCTAAGGGTTACCTTCGACCCTCCATTCTGTCCCATGATCGTCCGTGCTGCCGCACCTGATCGCGGCGTTGCGTGCCGGGTCTGGCCGTCGGTCCGGCGACGCCCCGTCCGACAGGCCCTAGCCTTGCCCCATGGCAGTCGGTGCGGTGCAGCGCCGCTGGGTCCAGGTCGGGTCCCAGCGCGTGTCCCTGCACGTCGTGGAGCTGGGCCTGGCCTGCTGCGGCGTCGAGGTGCGCGAGGCCCGGCGGGCGGGTGAGCTGCTTGGTGCCGTGGGGGAGGACCGCGATCCTGCTGACGGCTCCGATCCGGTCGACCTCAACGTCCTCGTGGTGGCCGGTACCGTCACCAGCCGCCTGGCGCCCGCACTGGCCGAGGCGTACGCGGCGCTGCCCGAACCTCGGGCCGTCCTGGCCTTCGGCGCCTGTGCGGCCACGGGCGGGCCGTACTGGGACTCCTACAGCGTCCTTCCCGGCGCCCACGAGGTGGTGCCGGTGGATGCCTGGGTGCCGGGCTGCCCGCCACGGCCCTCCGACCTGGTGGCCGGGTTGGCGGAGGTGCTGCGTGCACGCGCATGATCACCGGGTGGACCGCAGCCAGTGGTTGGTGCACTGCACCGAGCTGGCTGCGCGGGGCGCGACGATGCTGGACATGCTCACTGCCGTCGATGACCCCGGCGGGGGGCGCATCGAGGTGGTCGCGCACCTCGTCGACGTGGTCAACCGGGAGCGTCACCTGGTGTGGACGGACGTCGACCGCGACGACCCGGTCCTGGACTCGTTGGTCCGGGTCCACCCGGGGGCGGCCTGGCATGAGCGCGAGGTCCACGAGATGTTCGGGGTCACCTTCGCCGGCAACCCGGACCTCCGGCCCCTGCTGACCACCGGCGACGCCGGGCATCCCCTGCTGCGGACGACGCCCCTGCCAGCCCGGGTGGCAACCTCCTGGCCGGGCGCCTTCGAGCCCTCGGACCGCCCAGCAGGTGAGCGTGTGGCCGCCCGTCCACGGTCGCGCCCCGGTCCGCCCGGTGTCCCGCCGGAGTGGCAGACGTGAGCGCGCACGCGCGGATCGCGCTCGTGGCTGGCAACTGCACGTCCTGCATGCTCTGCGTGCGCGAGTGCCCCACGTGGTGCATCACGTTGGATGCCCACCAGGAGCTTGTCGGTGACCCCGGCGCCCGGCGCCCACGGACGGTGAACGTCCTCGACGAGTTCAGCATCGACTGGGGCCTGTGCATGTACTGCGGCATCTGCGTCGAGGTCTGCCCCTTCGACGCCCTCGCCTGGCGCCCTGACGCCGTCGCACCCTCATCCGCGCCGGACGGCCTGCGCCACTGGAAGGACCAGCTCGAGGGGTGAGGGTGGGAGCGGTGTGAACGATCTCGACGATCGGATGGTCGATTCCGTTCACAGCGACGCCAGCAGCGACGACTCAGCAACCGCCAACCACTCAGGGGGTCAGCTGGCCCAGCAGCGCGGCCGGCGTGGCTGCCAGCGCATCGGCCCCGGCGGCGGTCAGCTCCGCGTCGTCGCCGTACCCCCAGAGGACGCCGATGCTGCCCACCCCGACCGCGACCGCTCCGCGCACGTCGTGGCTGCGGTCGCCGATCATGACCGTCCCCGTGGTCGGTCGCCCCAGCCGGACCAGGGCCTCGGTGATGATCTCGGACTTCGCGGTGCGTCGTCCGTCGAGCTCGGAGCCGACGATCGAGGTGAAGTGCCCGGACAACCCGAAGTGGTCCAGGATCGAGGAGGCGAACACCTCGGCCTTGGAGGTCGCGACCGCCAGGGTGCGACCGGCCTCGTGCAGGGCGGCCAGCAGCTCGGGGATCCCGTCGTACACGGCGTTCTCGTACTGCCCGTCGGTGGCGTAGTGCTCGCGGTAGGCCGCGATCGCCACGACCACCTCAGCCGGGTCGAAGCCGCAGATGTCCCGGAACGAGTCGAGCAGGGGCGGGCCGATGAACCGACGCAGCTGGTCGTCGTCCAGGGCTGGCTGGCCCATCCTCGCCAGCGCGTAGCGAACCGAGCTGATGATCCCCGGGCCCGACTCGGTCAGCGTGCCGTCGAGGTCGAACAGGATGGGGTCGGCATCGGCGAACCGACCGGGCATCACCGGTAGTTGACGAACTGGACCGCGAAGTCGAGGTCGGCCTCACGCACCAGCTGCTGCACAGCCTGCAGGTCGTCGCGGCTCTTCGAGCTCACCCGCAGCTCGTCGCCCATCACCTGGGACTTGACCCCCTTGGGTCCGGAGTCGCGGATCATCTTGTTGAGCTTGCTGGCCTGGTCCTTGGAGATGCCCGCCTTGAGCGAGCACTGGATCTTGGTCTCCTTGCCCGAGGGCCGGGGCTCCCCGGCGTCGAGGGCCTTGAGCGAGACCTGGCGCCTCACGAGCTTGTCCTTGAGCACGTCGAGGGCGGCCTTGCAGCGCTCCTCGGTGCTCGAGGTGATCTCGATGCCGTCCTCACCACGCCAGGCGATGGTCGTGGAGGTGTTCTTGAAGTCGAAGCGCGTGGCCACCTCCTTGGCGGCCTGGTTGAGGGCGTTGTCGACCTCCTGGTGGTCGACCTTGCTGACGATGTCGAAGCTGCTGTCTGCCATGGGGTCAGCGTAGCTTCCAGCGTCCGATGGTCGGCGGTGCTCCCGGGGACACCCATGGGACCGTGCCGGTTCGGGACCCGCACCCGTGGCCCCGAGTCGGCCTCGGTCCTCTGGCCCGGGCAGCCGGTCGCATCCCCGTGGCGCTGCACCACGGCACTACGATCCCCGCATGAGCAGAGCAGGCGCCGGCGACCTCGGCGCCCTGCTGCGCAGCCGGATCCCCATCATCGTCGTCGAGACACGCGACGAGGCCCGGGCGCGCTCGCTGGTCCTGCTGACCGCAAGCCAGGGCCAGGCCCCGTTGGCAGTCTTCGAGTGGCGCGTCACCGACGGACTGCGTCGGGTCGACGTCGACCTCGGCTCGTCCCAGCGGTTCAACAGCGATCCGACCCAAGCCCTGCGCTCCATACGTGAGGGGATCGCCGGGGCCTATCTCCTCCTCGACTTCCACCCCTACCTGGAGGACCCGGTCAACGTCCGCCTCCTCAAGGACATCGCGCAGGACTATGCGAGCACGCCGCGCACTGTCGTGCTGATCAGCCATGACCTGGAGCTGCCCCCGGATCTCGAGTCCCTCTCCGTGCGGTACGAGATCGCCTTCCCGTCGCGCCAGGAGCGTCGAGCGATCGTCGAGCAGACCGCTCGGGAGTGGGCTGCCGCGAACCAGAACCTGGTTCGTGCCGACGATGAGTCGGTCAGTCGGCTCGTCGAGAACCTCGCCGGGCTGTCGGAGGCCGACACGCGTCGCCTGGCCCGTGCCGCTGTGTATGACGACGGAGCCATCACGGCCTCCGACTCGCCCGTGGTCATGCGGGCGAAGTACGAGCTGCTCAACCGCGGTGGCGTCCTGAGCTTCGAGTACGACACCGCAGGCATCGCCGATCTCGCCGGGATGACCCACCTCAAGGAGTGGCTCACGCTGCGCCGCCCCGCGTTCGACGGGACCGCGGCTGAGCTCGACCCGCCGCGAGGCGTGCTGCTCCTCGGTGTCCAGGGCTGCGGCAAGTCCCTGGCGGCGAAGGCCGCTGCTGGCCTCTTCGGGGTCCCCCTGCTCCGCCTGGACATGGCAGCGGTGCATGACAAGTACATCGGGGAGTCCGAGCGCCGGCTGCGTGAGAGCCTGGCGACGGCCGAGGTCATGGCGCCGTGCGTCGTCTGGATCGACGAGATCGAGAAGGGCCTTGCCACGTCCGAGGGTGACACCGGGGCCTCGAGGCGCGTCCTCGGGACATTCCTCACATGGCTGGCGGAGAAGGATGCCAGGGCCTTCGTCGTCGCGACGGCGAACGACATCGCCGCCCTGCCACCCGAGCTCATCCGCAAGGGCCGCTTCGATGAGGTGTTCTTCGTCGACCTGCCGACGGCCGAAGCCCGCGCCGCCATCCTCGCGATCCACGCCACGCGCCGCGGCGTCGTCCTCGAGCCTGCTGGTCTTGCGACCCTCGCCGCCGCGACCGCGGGGTTCTCCGGCGCCGAGCTCGAGCAGGCTGTCGTGAGCGCCGAGTACGCTGCACACGCCCAGGGGCGGACAGTCGAGGTCGGGCACATCCTGGCCGAGGTGCGCGCCACGCGGCCGCTGAGCATCGTCATGGCCGAGCGGGTGGGTGCGCTGCGTGAGTGGGCCCTCACCCGGACCGTCCCCGCCGGCTGACCGCGTCGGGCCTGGGGCCGCCGGACGGTGGCCACGCCCCGACTCAGGCACCGGGTGGGCGGGAGTCGAGTCGGTGGTTTGTCCCGGACGCGCCGACCCGGGTACCATCGTCGGGCTACGGCGGGTTGCCCGAGTGGCCAAAGGGAGCAGACTGTAAATCTGCCGGCTCAGCCTACGTTGGTTCGAACCCAACACCCGCCACGCGCGACCGAGGCGCCCCCGCACCACGCAGGGGCGCCTCGGCGTCTGTCGGACGGCCAGGCGCGGGCTCGGAGGTCGGCGCCGACCCCGGTCGGTCGGGACCGTGGCTCGCGACCTCGGCGGGAACCGCGATCCGATGGGAGAATCGGCGATCATGACCTGGAGCAGCGCGGACATCCCTGACCTGGCCGGACGATCGATCATCGTCACCGGCGCCAACTCCGGAATCGGCCTCGAGGCCGCCAGGTCGCTGGCCGCGCACGGGGCCGCGGTGACGCTGGCCGTGCGGGACGTCGATCGCGGGTCGACGGCAGCCGACCAGATCCGGATGGCCTGGCCACAGGCCCAGCTCGAGGTCGCCCGCCTGGACCTCGCGGACCTGGCCAGCGTGCGCGAGTTCGCCGCCGCGTGGACCGGGGCCCACCCCGACGGCCTGGACGTCCTGGTCAACAACGCTGGGATCATGGCCATCCCGCGCCGTGAGACCGCCGACGGCTTCGAGATGCAGCTGGGCACCAACCACCTGGGCCACTTCGCGCTCACCGGGCTGCTCGTGGGGTCCCTGCGACCCGGCGGTCGCGTGGTCACGGTCTCCAGCAGCGCACACCGGTTCGGTCGGATGGACTTCGACGACCTGCAGTCAGCGCGCTCCTACCAGAAGTGGCGCGCCTACGGGCAGAGCAAGCTGGCCAACATCCTGTTCGCCCTGGAGCTGCACCGCCGGGCAGACGAGGCCGGAGTCGACATGCGCAGCATCGCGGTGCACCCGGGGTACGCGGCAACCAACCTGCAGTCGGTGGGGCCGCAGATGTCCGGCAGCCGGGTGGGGGTGACGATGATGTCGCTGGTGAACCGCGTGCTGGCCCAACCGGCCGAGGCCGGGGCCTGGCCCACGCTGATGGCAGCCACCGATCCCACCGTTCCCAGTGGCACCTTCATCGGTCCGACAGGGCTCAAGGGCGCCCGCGGCACACCTGGTCTCGAGACCCCGTCGGAGGCTGCTCGCGACGTCGATTCCGCCCGCCGCCTCTGGGACGTGAGCACCGAGCTGACGGGCGTCTCCTACCCCTGGTGAGCACCCCCGAGCAGGCTCCCGGCGATTTCGTCAATGGCCAGCCGGTCGGGTAACCTTGGCGGGCATTGCCCCTTTAGCTCAGTCGGCAGAGCGTCTCCATGGTAAGGAGAAGGTCTACGGTTCGATTCCGTAAAGGGGCTCGGAAGAGTCGGCCCGCAAGGGCCGCACTTGCCCGGCGGAGTAGCTCAGCCTGGCAGAGCAAGCGGCTCATAATCGCTGTGTCGCCGGTTCAAGTCCGGCCTCCGCTACCAGACCCGGTGCCCGCAAGGGCCCAGCACGAGGCGCCCACCGCGGCGCAGGAGAAGTAAGGGGAGTCCCGTGGGCAAGTCCACAGACATCAGGCCGAAGATCACCTTGGCCTGCCAGGAGTGCAAGCACCGCAACTACATCACCAAGAAGAACCGGCGCAACGACCCGGACCGCCTCGAGGTGAAGAAGTACTGCGCCAACTGCAACCAGCACACGGCCCACAAGGAGACCCGCTGAGGGTTGATTCGGCGGGGCTCGCGGCGTGAGCCCCGGTGTTGGGACGAGCGTGGACCGGTTGAGGCTCCGCGAGGGCCCCAACAACTGTGCGCGTGATCGTTCGAAGGGGAGTTCCCACTGCGGTGGGGCTCCCCTTCGCGCATGCCCGGGCGAGGTCGGGGCGCCTGCCCCAGCGCCCGAGGTCGGGCGTTCAGGGCGGGCCGAGGTCCGCGCCCGCCCAACCGGCTAAGCCCCGGAACCCTCACTAGGATCCCTAGCGAGAGTTCCGCCGCAGAAGGGACCGGCATGGAGACCCACAAGCTGTTCCCAGGCAAGTACTTCATCTCCTCGATCCTGGAGATGCTCGAGTACAAGTCCGAGATGACGGGCCAGACGAAGCGCCGCTACCTGATGCGCGCGGCCATGGCGGGCGTGATCGTCGGGCTGCTGTACATCGGCAACTACACGATCCAGGCCGGGATGGAGGGCCTCGAGTTCGGGATGGACGAGGGACTCCTGCCCATCGGCAAGCTGCTGGGTTCCACCTTCTTCGGCTTCGCCCTGGTGTTCATCTACTTCTCGAAGTCCGAGCTGCTGACCTCGAACATGATGATCACCACGATCGGTCACTACTTCCACGGGATCACCTATCGGGGCACAGCTCGGGTGCTGTCCCTGTGCTACTTGGGCAACTTCCTCGGCGGACTGTTCATCGCCGTCCTCGTGTCGTTCTCGACGATCATCAATGAGCCCACGATGGCACTGATGGATCACTCCGTCGAGGCCAAGCTGGCGTTCGTCACCGACGGTCCAACAGGCTGGATGGATCTGTTCGTCCGTGCGATCTTCTGCAACTTCTTCATCAACCTGGCGATGCTGATGGTCTACAACGGTGCCGTCAAGGAAGACATCGTGAAGGCGTTGGTCATGATCGTCTCGGTGTTCGTCTTCGCCTACCTGGGTTTCGAGCACTCGGTGGCGAACACGGTGCTCTTCACGATCGTGGGCGTCGACCACGGGATCGCGATCCTGCCGGCGATCGGCAACATCGTCATCTGCCTGGCGGGCAACTGGGTCGGGCGGCGGAGTGCTCATCGGGCTGTACTACGCCTACCTCAACGATGAGGCCCGCTACCTGCGCCAGCACCCCGAGCTCGCCGACCCGCAGGGGCAGCCCTGAGCGCCGAACACGACCAGGTGGACCCCCACTGGCAACGGTGGGTGGGCAGGTGCGTCCTGTTGGGGGCCTGGCTCGCGGCCACCTCCGTGCTCTGGCTGATACTGCTGGTCCTCGCGTGGAGCCGGGGCGGCCACCGGCAGCCGGGCGGCACGGGCCCGCTGGCCCTGGCCACTGCGGCGGCACTGGTCGACATCGCGCTGGTGGGCAACATCGGACGCTGGTGGATGACCCCCCGGTGGCCGGGCCGCGTCCGCACCGGCTGGCTTGGTCGGGTCACCGATCCCCTGGACTGGCCCCTGCCCGTGGCCACCCTGGTCGTCCTGAGCGTCAACATGGTCCTGACCCTGGCCGACCGGATGATCCCGCTGGACTGGCTGAGCCTGGCGTTGTGCGTGGTGGGCTTCGCGCTGCTCGGGTCCGTGGCACGGTCGACCCCGCAGGACGTCGGGGCCGCGCGTCGGGGAACACCATGACCGGGTCCGTGTCGCAGTCGCCGGGCGCCGCCGAGTCGGCCCGGGCGCTGGCGGGCATGACCACCCTGCGGGTCGGGGGACCGGCCCGTCGGGTGATGCACGTCGCCACGGACGACGACCTGGTCGAGGCGGTCACCAGCGCCGACGCGGGGGGCGAGCCCCTCCTGCTCGTGGGCGGTGGTTCGAACCTGCTCGTCGCCGATGATGGGTTCCCCGGAACGGTGGTCCGGATCGAGTCCCGTGGGGTCCGCGTCGAGTCGGCCGGCTCCGGCCGGGTGCGCGTCCGGGTCAGCGCCGGGGAGCCGTGGGAGGCCCTCGTCGCCACCGCTGTCGAGTCCGGCTGGTCCGGGGTGGAGGCCCTGTCCGGGATCCCGGGATCCTCGGGTGCCACACCCATCCAGAACGTGGGTGCCTACGGCGCCGAGGTCTCACGCGTGATCGAGTCCCTGGAGGTGCTCGACAGGCGTACCGGGGCCGTGCGCCGGATGGGCCCCGATGAGGCTGCGTTCGGCTACCGGAGCTCGGCGCTCAAGCGCACGCCCGGGCGCTGGGTTGTGCTGTCGGTCACGATGGACCTCGCCGTGGACCGGTTGGGGTCACCGGTCGGCTATGCGGAGCTCGCTGGGCTGCTGGGGGTCGCGATCGGGGACCGGGCGCCCGCGGCCGCGGTCCGCCAGGCCGTGCTGGAGCTGCGCCGCGGCAAGGGCATGGTCCTCGACGACTCGGACCACGACACGTGGAGCGCCGGGTCGTTCTTCACCAACCCGGTCCTCAGCGCCGCCGCGGCCGATGCCCTGCCCGAGGGCGCGCCGCGATTCGATCAACCCGACGGGTCTGTCAAGACCTCAGCTGCCTGGCTCATCTCGAACGCCGGATTCCCTCGTGGGTTCGCCGTGCGCCCCGGCGCGCCGGCGGCCCTGTCGACGAAGCACTCCCTCGCGCTGACCAACCGCGGTGGTGCGACGGCCCAGGACCTGCTCGAGCTGGCCAGGGCGGTGCGTGCCGGGGTGGCCGAGCGGTTCGGGATCGTCCTGGACAACGAACCGGTGCTGGTGGGCTGCGAGCTCTAGGGTCCGTGCCGTCAGCGGGCCCCGCCGAGCAGCGTGGCCATCCGTGCCACCCCCTCCTCGAGGTCGGCGTCGCCCAGCGCGTAGGACAGTCGCAGGTAGCCGGGGGTCCCGAAGGCCTCGCCCGGCACGACCGCGACCTCCACCTCGTCGAGGATCAGTGTGGCGAGCTCGGCCGAGGTCGCGGGCCGCTTCCCGCGGATCTCCCGGCCGAGGAGGTCCTCGACCGAGGGGTAGACGTAGAACGCGCCCTCCGGCTCGGGGCAGAGCACCCCCGGGATCGCCGACAGGAGCTCCACGATCCGCCGCCGGCGCCGGTCGAAGGCCACCTTCATGACCTCGACGGCCGCCAGGTCGCCGGACACTGCGGCCAGGGCCGCGATCTGGGAGACGTTGGCCACGTTGGACGTCGCGTGCGACTGCAGGTTGGTGGCCGCCTTGACGATGTCCTCGGGTCCGATGAGCCAGCCCACCCGCCACCCGGTCATTGCGTAGGTCTTGGCCACCCCATTGACCACGATGCAGCGCTCGACGAGCTCGGGGACCTCCACCGGCATCGAGGAGAACTCGGCGTCGCCGTACACGAGGTGCTCGTAGATCTCGTCGGTCACGACCCAGAGCTTGTGCTCGACCGCCCAGCGACCGATCGCCGCCACGTCCTCCGGCGAGTACACCGCGCCCGTCGGGTTCGACGGCGAGACGAACACCAGGGCCTTGGTCGCCGGGGTCCGAGCGGCCTCGAGCTGCTCGACCGTCGCGCGGTAGCCGCTCTCCGGGGAGGTCTGCACCACCACGGTCGTCCCGCCGGCCAGGGCGATCGACTCCGGGTAGGTGGTCCAGTACGGGGCGGGCAGCAGGACCTCGTCGCCCGGGTCGAGCAGCGCGGCGAAGGCGTTGTACAGGGCCTGCTTGCCGCCGTTGGTGATCAGGACGTGGCTGGGCTTCACGACCAGCCCGGAGTCCCGGTACGTCTTGGCCGCCACCGCCTCCTTGAGCTCGGGCAGGCCCCCGGCCGGGGTGTAGCGGTGCCAGCGCGGATCCCGGCACGCCGCCACTGCCGCCTCGACGATGTAGTCCGGTGTCGGGAAGTCCGGCTCTCCGGCGCCGAATCCGATGACGGGTCGTCCGGCGGCCTTGAGCGCTTTGGCCTTCGCGTCGACGGCCAGGGTCGCGGACTCGGCGATGGCACCGATTCGGGCAGAGACTCGGGAATCAGCAGGCATGGGGACCATGGTAGTGAGGCCCATGTCGTCCAGTCCCGGCTGATCCCCACCCGGAAACCGCCGCATTTGGGCCCCGGGATGCGGCGCCGTACACTGGGTCATCCGGGTCGGTGCACCCTCGCGGTAGCCTGCCCGGGTCAAGAAGTCCAAAGGGTCGTAGCTCAATTGGTAGAGCACCGGTCTCCAAAACCGGCGGTTGGGGGTTCAATTCCCTCCGGCCCTGCGAGGCGGGACGTTCGCGTTCCGCGTCATCAACACCTGTGGGCGCCCGTCGCCCGCCTCGGAGGATCTGTGAGCGAGAGCAGCACGACGACCGACCGTGGCTCGTCCGGCGACAAGAAGCCCGCCGGCAAGCCCAGCCTTTGGGCGCGGTTCACACTGTTCATGCGCCAGATCGTTGCCGAGTTGCGCAAGGTCATCTGGCCGACGCGCAAGGAGTTGCTCACCTACACCTGGGTCGTGATCGTCTTCGTGGCGGTCTTCACCGCGATGGTGGCGGTCTTCGACTTTGTGTTCACACGACTGGTGCTGCAGCTGTTCGGCTGAGCTGCGCACCCCGTACTAGATCTGCGAGGACGACTGTGTCTGGATCGACCGACGAGTTCGACGCCCCCGAGGGCGAGGCCGCCGAGTTCGACTGGTCGGCTGCCGTGACGGCTGCCGCCGGGGTCGATGCTGCCCCGAGCTCCGACGAGGTCGACGCCACAGCGGTCGACCAGGCTGAGGTCGTGGACGCCGGCGCGGTTGTCGATGAGGTCGTGGTCATGGACGTCGAGTTCTCCGCCGGCCCCGAGGCCGCTGACGTCGGGGACGTCGCGGATGCCGGCTCGGTCGAGACCGTCGACCCGGAGACCGGCGAGGTCGTCCTCGTCCCCTCCGATGAGGCAGCAGCCACCGAGGAGTCGGCCCCGGTCGACCCGCTCGAGGCCTTCCGCGAGGAGATGTCGGCCGCCCCCGGTGACTGGTACGTCATCCACTCCTACGCCGGCTACGAGAACAAGGTCAAGGCCAACCTGCTCACGCGGGCCACCTCGCTGAACATGGAGGACTACATCTTCCAGGTCGAGGTCCCGATCGAGGAGGTCGTCGAGATCAAGAACGGCCAGAAGAAGCAGGTCAAGCGCAACAAGTTCCCCGGGTACGTCCTGGTCCGCATGGACCTCACCGACGAGTCCTGGGGCACCGTGCGCCATACCCCCGGCGTGACCGGCTTCGTCGGCCACGCCCACCAGCCGCTCCCGCTGAGCCTCGAGGAGGTCGTTGCGATCCTGGCTCCCGAGCCGGAGGCCGTCGTCGAGCCGATCTCGGCGGGCAGTGGTGGGTCAGGTGGCCAGAAGGGCGCGGGCAAGCCGGCGAAGGTCGTGGAGATCGACCTCGCGCCGGGCGACTCCGTCACCGTCATCGACGGTGCCTTCGCCACTCTGCACGCCACGGTGTCCGAGATCAACATCGAGGGCCAGAAGATCACCGGCCTGGTGGAGATCTTCGGTCGCGAGACCCCGGTCGAGCTCCGGTTCGACCAGATCGAGAAGAACTAGCGCCACCCGGCGCCCACAGATTCCCGCGGTGAACGCGCCGCGGGTGCACCCACACGAAGGACCCGAAATGCCTCCCAAGAAGAAGAAGGTCACTGGGCTGATCAAGCTCCAGATCACGGCCGGCCAGGCCAACCCGGCGCCGCCAGTCGGCCCGGCCCTGGGCCAGCACGGCGTGAACATCATGGAGTTCTGCAAGGCCTACAACGCCGCGACCGAGGCCCAGCGCGGCCAGGTCATCCCGGTCGAGATCACCGTGTACGAGGATCGTTCATTCGACTTCGTGCTCAAGACCCCGCCGGCGGCCAAGCTCATCCTCAAGGCCGCAGGAGTCGAGAAGGGCTCCGGCGTCCCCCAGAAGGACAAGGTCGGCTCGATCACCAGGGCCCAGGTCAAGGAGATCGCCGAGGTCAAGATGCCCGACCTCAACGCCAACGACATCGATGCCGCGATGAAGATCATCGAGGGCACCGCCCGCCAGATGGGGATCACCGTCTCCGAGTGAGACGCCCCACCCACGAACGCGTGGTAGGGCCTGCGCGGCCCGCAACACCACCAACGGAGAGGAATCCGTCATGAAGCGCAGCAAGGGCTACCGTCAGGCAGCCGAGAAGATCGACGCATCCCAGTTGCACACCCCGCTCGCCGCGGTGCGCCTGGCCAAGGAGACGAGTCCGGCGAAGTTCGACGCGACCGTCGAGGTCGCCATGCGGCTGGGCATCGACCCCCGCAAGGCCGACCAGATGGTGCGTGGCACCGTCAACCTCCCGCACGGCACCGGCAAGACCGCTCGGGTCCTGGTCTTCGCCAACGCCGCCAAGGCTGACGAGGCTCGCGCCGCGGGTGCGGACTTCGTCGGTGGTGACGACATGATCGAGAAGGTCGCCGCCGGCTGGACCGACTTCGACGCCGCCGTCGCCACGCCCGACCTCATGGGCAAGGTCGGCCGTCTGGGCAAGGTGCTGGGCCCGCGTGGCCTCATGCCCAACCCCAAGACCGGCACCGTGACGATGGACGTGGCCAAGGCCGTCACCGACATCAAGGGCGGCAAGATCGAGTTCCGCACCGACAAGCACGCCAACCTGAACTTCCCGATCGGCCGGGTCTCCTTCACCGAGGCGCAGCTGGTCGAGAACTACGGCGCCGCGATCGACGAGATCACCCGGCTCAAGCCGTCGTCGGCCAAGGGTCGCTACATCCGCAAGGCGACCATCGCCACGACGATGGGCCCGGGAATCCCGGTCGATCCCGCCCGGACGCGCGACCTGCTGGTCGAGGACGAGAACGCCTGACACCTCGCACGACAACGGGCCCGCCCGCTGCCCCTCGGCAGCGCGGCGGGCCCGTCGTCGTTGGTGCGGGCGTGTGGGCTACCAGTTCGACAGGACGCGGCCCTGCTTGTCCTTGAAGGACCCCACGATGATCATCACCAGGTCGATGAGGAACCAGATGCCGAAGCCGCCGAGCGTGATCAGGTACAGGATCCCGGTCCCGATCTTGCCCACGTAGAAGCGCTGTATCCCCAGGACGCTGAACAGCAGGATCAGCAGCAGGGCGACCAACCGGCTCTTGGGGCTGGCGGGCTGGCCGCTGGCGTCCATCATCGGCTTGCCGTTGGGGAAGGTGGCCACGGCCGCGGCCACCACGGGGGCAGCGGCCATCACCGGCGGTGCTGGCGGTGCCGGGGGCGCCACGGGTGGCGCCCGGGGGAGCAGGTGGGGCGACCTGGGCAGCGGGCTCGACAGGGGCCGCGGGTGCCTCGAACGCGGGCGGTGCCTCGACGGGTGCGGCGGCAGCCACCTCCTCGGCGGGTGCCTCGAACGCGGGCGGTGCCTCGACGGGTGCGGCGGCAGCCACCTCCTCAGCGGGCGCCTCGAACGCGGGCGGTGCCTCGACGGGTGCGGCCTCGGCGATGGCGTCCGGGGTCGGGAGGTCCTCAGGTGCGGGCGCCTGCATGGGTGACGCGGCTTCCTGGACCGTTGTCGCGATGTCCTCCACGACAGGGGGATCGATCGGGACCTCAGGCGTCTGCAGGCCGGCGTCGGTAGGGGGCTCGGGGAGGTTCTCACTCATGCTCATGGATCATCCTTCTGCTCGGGCCTGCGCGGACGCGCCGGCGAAGTACCCGACCAACGTACCGGCGTCCGGGCCCGCGGACGGAGGGACACGTCGTAGGTCAGCGGCGGAACGCCTCGCGCAGGTTGACCACCAGCAGGGTGATGGCCGAGACGGCCAGCGTGGCCCCGAGCACCACGCGCCAGTCGCGCCAGACGAAGTACAGCGCGATCAGCGCCACGGTGATGAGCAGGAACCGACCCATGACGGCCAGGAACTTGCCGCGGGCGAAGCCCTCGATCGACACCAGGAGGACCAGGCCGACGATCGACATCTCGGTGGCGCTGATCCCCACGGACGGGTGGATGATCTGGCCCAGGGTCCACAGGATCAGCGGCGTGCTCAGGACCGCCCACCATGACAGCAGCCGGGCCCGGGTCCCGGTGGCCGACTCGATCGGGGTGTTGCGGTGGCTGAGGTGCGCATGCGGGTCCGCCGATGCCGTCGAGGCGTCGAGGGCCATCAATGCCGCCTCGTCGCGCAGCCTGGTCTGCTCACGGCGCATCTGCAGCAGGCGGGCCTCCTCGACGGCCAGGGCGCGGACCTCGCGCGACCCCGGGTACCGGCCCGCCGCGGTGACCCGCAGCTGGTCGCCGGTGCTGTTGATGTCGACCTCGAGCTCGTCCAGGCGGGCCTGGAGCTGCTCGCGGCGTCGAACGAGCAGGTCGTTCTCGACGGCCGGGTTGGCCGCCACCTTGGCCAGCCCGGCCCAGCCGACCGGGGCTGCCCACGAGGCGCGCACGGTCCCGTCGCGCTCGTAGCGCGGTCCGGCCGGCCCGCGTTCCCCGCCGAGGCGATCGCGGGTGTCGTGCCCCCACAGCCCGCGGTACCCCCAGACCCATCCGGTGTCGTCGTCGACGACCTCGGGGTACCACGGGTCGCCCTGGCCCGGGCCGATCGACCGGCCGTCGCCCCGTGCGTAGTCGACGTAGGGGATGCCGACGTTCTGGGCCCCGGTCGACCACGGCGTGAACACCCGGGCCATCCACCGGCCCACGCGCAGGAACCAGGCCTGAGTCGGTGGCTCGATCGAGATCAGGTAGTCCCCGGGCAGGTAGGCCCCGGAGTGCGACCCGGCCCCAGCGAACACCACGGGGTGGCGACCCTCGACGAGGGTCAGGTCCGGGTCGTCCCAGCGGCGGCGCAGGTCGTCGCCGGTCTCGTCGTGCGCGGAGAACACCACCCACCGCGGGGCCGGGAGGCCCGCCTCGTCGAGTTCGCCGGTGCCGTCGAGGAAGATCGTGACCTGCTCCCAGTCGGCCTCATGCTCGTTCACCCCGCCGAAGGCCGATCGCCAGTTGTTGAAGGAGTAGAAGAACCAGTACTGGCAGATCAGCCAGTCACCGTCGCGGACGACCCGGCCGTAGTAGGCGGGGCGATCGGGCTCGAGGTGCTCCTGCTGCAGCAGGAAGGACTTGGCCGCACTCCCGCCGGGCAC
>CAVPNW010000002.1:0-66452 GCA_963706875.1 uncultured Actinomycetes bacterium
GGGACCTCGGTGCAGGTGATCGTCATCGCCGAGTACGACCGTCGGGGGTGGGGCGAGGGCGGGCCATGACCTCGACTGGTACTGCACGACCGCACCGGCCGCGCACGTCGGCACCGAGCCGGTGTACCCTGTCCTCGCGCGACGAGCTCATCGAGCTGATGGGCCAGGCCGCCTACGACGTCCTGATCCGAGCACTGCCGCGCCCGGGCAGCTGGCCCGGAGCGCCCTGGCCGAGCGGAGCCTTCCCCTCGGTGGGTCTGGCCCCCCATCCAGCGGGCGGTCAGTAGCCGACGCCTCGCACCCACCGCGACCCGCAACCGGGGACGGGGACGGGACTGCGACCGGGGACCGGGAAGGGGAGCGGGACGCGGGTGACGGCTGACCGATGACGGGGCCGCATGCCTAGAGCTCGGGGACGACCGCCAGCGCCCTGGGGGTGGACCAGGTGGCCCGACGGACCAGGTCGGGCCGCGCCCAGGGCATCAGGCGCAGCGCCCCGGAGAGATCGTCGACGGGATGCAGCCGGACACCGAGGTCGCCCAGGGGGGCGCAATCCGCCCGGGGCAGGATCACGTCGGTCATCCCCAGCCGCGCGGCCTCCATCACCCGCTGGCGGGCACCGGGGACCCGGCGGACGTCGCCGGCCAGCCCCACCTCGCCGAACGCCACCCAGCCAACCGGGACCGACATGTCCCGCACCGACCCGTTCACGGCCAGGGCGACAGCGAGGTCAGCGGCCCGGCTTAATCAGGCGGGCTCCCCCCACGGGCGCGATGTAGGTGTCCAGTCGCGACATCGCCACGGACTCCCGGCGCTCGAGGACCGCGAGCACCATGGCGATCCGGGCCGCTTCGAGGCCCGACGTGGTGCGCCGTGGGACCGAGCCGGCCGCCGGGACCACGAGGGCCTGGATCTCGGCCAGCAGCGGGCGGCGGCCCTCGAGGGCCACGGTGACGCACGTCCCGGGCACCGGCTCGGCCCGATCTGTGACGAACAGGCCGCTGGGGTCGGCCAGGGCGACCAGCCCCTCCTCGCCCAGCTCAAGCAGCCCACCTCGTCGGTGGGCCCGTACCGGTTCTTGACGGCGCGGAC
The DNA here is from genome assembly GCA_963706875.1 of uncultured Actinomycetes bacterium. Lineage (GTDB taxonomy): Bacteria > Actinomycetota > Actinomycetes > S36-B12 > CAIYMF01 > Prado023. Next base: position 1,093 of record CAVPNW010000002.1, read on the forward strand.
CATCCGCAGCCGGGCGTGCCGTCACCCTCGAACGACAGCACCACGTCGACGAGGTGCTCGAGGGTGCGGGCCCGGCGATCCCGCCGTCCTTGGTGACATGGCCCACCAGGATGCAGGCCATCCGCCGCTCCTTGGCCAGCCGGATCAGGGCCGAGGTCGCCTCCCGGACCTGGGTGACCCCCGAGGCCACGCCGTCCACGCCGGTGGTGGTCATCGTCTGGATGGAGTCCACCACCAGCAGGCCCGGCGACACCTCCTCGGCGTGCGCCACGACGGCAGCGACGTCGGACTCGGCGGCGAGGAACACCTGCGGATGCACCGACCCCGACCCGCTCGGCGCGGGCTCGGACCTGCTCGACGCTCTCCTCGCCCGTCACATCCAGGGCGCGCACCCCTCGGGCGGCCACCGAGGCCACCACCTGCAGCAGCAGGGTCGACTTGCCCACGCCGGGCTCGCCGGCCAGCAGGATCACGGCCCCGGGCACGACCCCGCCACCGAGCACCCGGTCGAGCTCGGTGATGCCGGTGGGCTGGCCGAGGACCGGGTGAGGTCGATCTGGTCCATCGGCTGGGCCGAGGCCGACACCGGGCCGGCCTGCGGGGTGCGGCTGCTGGTGCCCGACCTCCCCGACGCTGCCCCAGGCCTGGCACTCCCCGCAGCGACCCACCCACTTGGGCGCCCGCCACCCGCACTCGGCGCACCGGAAGGCTGTCCTGACCGCACTGCTGGACGTCATGGCCGCGACGCTACCGGGCCGGTCCGACAACGCCGGGACACCCGCGATGCCCATGGCCCGCGCCGGGGGACCCGTCACCTACACTCGCCCGGGGAGCACACGATCACGGAGCATTCATGGCAGCAATCGATCCGGAACTGGCAGCCGCGCTGGCACGGGTGGCACCGGGCACCGAGTTGCGCGACGGGCTGGAGCGCATCATGCGCGGCCGCACCGGAGCCCTCATCGTGCTGGGCCACGACAAGGGGATCGATGCACTGATCAGCGGGGGCTTCCCCCTGGACATCGACTTCACCTCCACCCGGCTGCGTGAGCTGTGCAAGATGGACGGCGCGGTCATCATCGACTCCGCGACAGCCCGGATCGTGCGCGCCGGCACCCAGCTGGTCCCGGATCCGACGATCCCGACGGGGGAGACCGGGACGCGGCACCGCACAGCCGACCGGGTGGCCCGGCAGACCGGCTACCCGGTCGTCAGCGTCAGCAAGTCGATGCACATCATCGCCCTCTACCTCAAGGGCCGGCGCTACGTCCTCGAGGAGCCTGCAGCGATCCTGTCCCGGGCCAACCAGGCCCTGGCCACGCTGGAGCGCTACAAGCAGCGCCTCGACGAGGTCTCCCGCAGCCTGTCCGCGCTGGAGATCGAGGACCTCGTGACCGTCCGGGAGGTCTGCAGGACCCTGCAGCGCCTGGAGATGGTCCGCCACATCGCCAGCGAGATCCGGGCCTACCTGCTCGAACTGGGAACCGAGGGCCGGTTGGTGTCCCTGCAACTGGCCGAGCTCGTCGCAGGGGTCGAGACCGACCGGGAGCTCGTCGTGCGTGACTACCTGCCACGCAAAAGTCGGGCCGCAAGGACCGCACAGTCGCCGACACGCTGGAGGCCCTGGACCTGATCGGACCGACCGACCTGCTCGAGCTGACGTCCGTGGCCCGATCCCTCGGGTACCCGGCCAGCACCGACGGGCTCGAGACCAACGTCCCCCGCGACCCGGCTGCCTCCCGGGTCCCTCGGTTCCCGAGGTCGTCCGGGACCGCCTGGTCGAGCACTTCAGCTCGTTGCAGTCCCTGCTCGGGGCGTCCGTGGACGACCTGCAGCAGGTGGAGGGGATCGGCGAGAACCGGCCCGCTACATCCGCGAGGGACTGTCCCGGCTGGCCGAGTCCTCGATCCTCGAGCGCTACGTCTGACCGGGCGCTGCCCGCACCTATCGAGGCGAACTCAACGGCTGGACCCGATCGCCCCCGCCGTGGCCACCACCGGTAGGTGCCGGCCTGGGCAGCGCGGTCGGCCGGGCACCCCGACCCCGTCACCGACCCGGCCATGTCACCGAGGCCGTCAACGTCCCGCCGGGCTCGAGCGCCTGGACATCGGTCGCCCCCGACGGGCTGCAGAAGTCCGAGGACCAGACCAGCACAGACCCAGACGAGATGGTGATTTCGCTGCCCTGCCCCGACGTCGCGGTTGCACCCCGCGAACCCGTGTTCGTGACCGTCAGGCTCACCTTCATCCCGCCCATCGAGCGTGGTCGTGCGCGGTGGTCGCGGCCGTGACCGCGATGTCGGCCTCGACGCATCGGCGCTGGCCGAGGGGCTGGGGCCCGGGGACGGGCTCCCCGAGGGGTCCGCCGAGGCCGAGACGCTCGAGTGGTCGACGGCCGACGGCTCGCCGTCGGTCGAGGGCGACATCGAGATGCCGAACGTCGGCGACGCGCTGGGAGCAGCCCCGGTCGGTCGCCACCAGCCGAAGGCCTCCCGGAGCGGCCACCACCCAGCCACAGGACCACCAGAGGCCCCCGATGACGCCGGCCCCGCCGCCAGTAGGTGCGGGGCTCCTCCGGGCCGACCGGGTACGATCGAACTCACGGAGAACCGTAACCCGAACCCGGAAACGCCCCGACCCGCAGTCCCCGCCCTCCAGCGATCCGCCGGCCGCAGCATGCCTCAGCTCAGCCCTCTCACCGCTCTCGCCGGGCCGCCCGTCCCCACCGGCGGGGCCTCGGGCAGGGTCACCTTGTCCGTGCCCGTCAGCGCGAAGGGCCGAGGGACCCTGCCCTCCACGTCGACCAGCACGATCTGGCCCGGGCGCAGCTCGCCGAACAGGATCTTCTCGCTGAGCGCGTCCTCGACCTCCCGCTGGATGGTCCGGCGCAGCGGCCGGGCACCCAGCACGGGGTCGTAGCCCCGCTCGGCGAGCAGGTCCTTTGCGGTCAGGGTCATCTCGATGCCCATGTCGCGCTCCCGCAGCCGGTCCTCCAGGCGGTTGGCCATGAGGTCGACGATCTGGATGATCTCGTTCCGGGACAGCTGGTGGAACACGACGATGTCGTGGATGCGGGTGAGGAACTCCGGGCGGAAGTGGGACCTCAGCTCCTGCTGCACCTTGGCCTTCATCCGCTCGTAGTCGTTGGCCTCGTCCCCACTGGCGAACCCGAGCATCACGCCCTTGCTCGCATCCCGGCTGCCGAGGTTGGTGGTCATGATGATGACGGTGTTCTTGAAGTCGACCACCCGGCCCTGGGCGTCGGTCAGACGGCCTTCCTCAAGGACCTGCAGCAATGAGTTGAAAATATCGGGGTGGGCCTTCTCCACCTCGTCGAAGAGCACGACGGAGAATGGCCGGCGACGCACCTTCTCGGTGAGCTGCCCGCCCTCCTCGTAGCCAACATATCCGGGGGGGGATCCAAAAGCCTCGAGGCGGTGTGCTTCTCGGAGTACTCGCTCATATCCAGGGCGATCAGCGCATCCTCGTCACCGAACAGGAATTCGGCCAGGGTCTTGCTCAGCTCGGTCTTGCCCACACCTGATGGTCCGGCGAAGATGAACGAGCCGCCGGGGCGCTTCGGGTCCTTCCGGCCGCCCGGGTACGGCGGATCGCCTGGCTCAGCGCGTGGATGGCGTCCTGCTGGCCGATGACCCGCTTGTGCAGCTCGTCCTCCATGCGCAGCAGGCGCTGGCGTCGTCCTCGGACAGGTCCGTGACCGGGATCCCGGTCATCAGGGCCAGGACCTCGGCGACGAGCTTGTCGTCCACCTCGGCCACGACGTCCATGTCGCCGGCCTTCCACTCCTTCTCCCGCTGGGCCTTCTCGACCTGCAGTGCTTCTCCCGATCACGCAGCGCCGCAGCCTTCTCGAAGTCCTGCGCGTCGATCGCGGACTCCTTCTCGCGGCGCACGTTGGCGATGCGCTCGTCGAACTCGCGCAGGTCCGGCGGGGCGGTCATCCGGCGGATGCGCAGCCGGGAGCCGGCCTCGTCGATGAGGTCGATGGCCTTGTCGGGCAGCTGGCGGTCGGAGACGTAGCGGTCCGAGAGCCGGGCCGCGGCAGCCAGCGCACCGTCGGTGATGGACACGCGGTGGTGGGCCTCGTAGCGGTCGCGCAGGCCCTTGAGGATCTCGATCGTGTGGGCGACGCTGGGCGCCTGCACCTGGATCGGCTGGAAGCGCCGCTCGAGGGCCGCATCCTTCTCGACGTGCTTGCGGTACTCGTCGAGCGTGGTGGCGCCGATGGTCTGCAGCTCACCCCGGGCCAGCATCGGCTTGAGGATGCTGGCGGCGTCGATCGCGCCCTCGGCGGCCCGGCGCCGACGAGGGTGTGCATCTCGTCGATGAACAGGATGATGTCGCCCCGGGTCTTGATCTCCTTGAGCACCTTCTTCAGGCGCTCCTCGAAGTCACCGCGGTAGCGGGACCGGCCACCGGGCGCCGAGGTCGAGGGTGTAGAGGTGCTTGTCCTTGAGCGTCTCGGGGACCTCGCCGCGCACGATCATCTGCGCCAGGCCCTCGACGACAGCGGTCTTGCCCACGCCGGGCTCCCCGATCAGGACCGGGTTGTTCTTGGTGCGCCGGGAGAGCACCTGCATCACCCGCTCGATCTCCTTCTCGCGACCGATGACCGGATCGAGCTTGTTCTCCCGGGCGTCCTTGGTGAGGTTCCGCCCGAACTGGTCGAGGACCAGCGACGTGGACGGGGTGCCCTCCTGCGGCCCGGTGCCCGACCCGACGCCGGCTCCTTGCCCTGGAAGCCCGAGAGCAGCTGGATGACCGTCTGGCGGACCTTGTTCAGGTCGGCGCCGAGCTTGACCAGCACCTGGGCGGCCACGCCCTCGCCCTCGCGGATGAGGCCGAGCAGGATGTGCTCGGTGCCGATGTAGTTGTGCCCGAGCTGCAGCGCCTCGCGCAGGGACAGCTCGAGCACCTTCTTCGCTCGCGGGGTGAACGGGATGTGCCCGCTGGGTGCCTGCTGGCCCTGGCCGATGATCTCCTCGACCTGCTGGCGCACGGATTCCAGGGAGATGCCCATGCTCTCCAGAGCCTTGGCGGCAACGCCCTCGCCCTCGTGGATCAGGCCGAGCAGGATGTGCTCGGTGCCGATGTAGTTGTGGTTGAGCATGCGCGCTTCCTCCTGCGCGAGCACCACAACGCGACGGGCGCGGTCAGTGAACCTTTCGAACATGGGGCTCCACTCCGTTCATACTTGCCTCCCGCTCGCACGGGATGAAACGAAACTGTAGCCGCAACCCCCGACACTCACACGTACAGCAGTGCCGCGAGCACCCGGTGGGAGCAGCCTCTCAATGGGGCAACAGCCCCCGCCCCGGGCGCCATACCCGTGTGGGATATGCCCTCGGCGAACGCACCCGGGCAGCCCCGGCGCCGCCGGAACGTGGCCGGGAACTAGTGGGCGGCTTCGTAGCGGGCCCGAAGGTCCGCGGAGATGCGGCCGCGGGTCGTCACGGGGATCCCGTTCTCGGCCGCCCAGCGGCGGATGTCGGCGGTGTCCTCGGACCGGCGCGCAGGCCGGCGGCGGGGCTCGGCGGCCGTTGGGCTGGGGACCCGGCGACCCGCGCCGATCCATGGGGCGAACGCCTCGCGCAGCTTCTCGGCATTCTTCTCAGAGAGGTCGATCTCATAGGACTTGCCGTCCAGGGCGAACAAAACGGTCTCGGCGCCCGGGGTGCCGTCAATGTCGTCCTCGAGAAGGACCTGGACCTTGCGCGCCATTGCATGCTCCTGAATTCGCCGTCGAAAATGACCGGATCCCAGCATAGTCCAGAATCACCGCGTGGGAATCCACAGAGGTGATGGAAAGCCCTGCCAACGGTATTTGATGTGACCCGCGATTCCTGCGCCCCAGAGACCTGCAGGGCATCAATCTGGGATTGCGTCGCCAACAGGTCCGCAACTCCATGCCAGCTCGGATCGAGCCCCCCGACTGGTGGGGATCCGCGCCGTCCACCTGGGGTCGTTGGTGGCCCCGGGCCACCCGAGCGCCGGTTCACGAGCCCCTGCGCGGCACCCACGTCATCATTACGCTGACCCCATGAGCCCCCTGGCCAGGCTGGCGTCCTCACCTGCACTGCGTGACGACATCCGCCGACTCGGCGACCTGCTCGGCGAGGCGCTGATCCGTCAGGAGGGGCAAGAGACCTACGAGACGGTGGAGCGCATCAGGGCCCTGTCGCGCGACGACCCCGACGGGGCCGCGGAGTTGATCGATGAGCTCCCCCTGGCGCAGGCAACCACCCTGGCCCGGGCGTTCTCGTTGTACTTCCACCTGGCCAACATCGCCGAGCAGGTCCACCGGTCCCGTTCCCAGACGGCTGCAAGGGCGCGCACCGGCGGGCCCCTGGCCGAAGCCGGGGTGGCGATCCGCGAGGCGCTGGAGGCCGGCGATGTCACCGCCGACGAGGTCGCCACCGGGTTCGCCCGGATCAACGCCCGCCCGGTCTTCACGGCACACCCCACCGAGGCATCGCGCCGCTCGGTCCTGGTCAAGCTGCGCCGCATCGCCGAACTGCTCGACGAGGCCCGCACCGACCGCACCGACCTGGCGATCGCCGAGGCGATCGACCTGCTGTGGCAGACCGACGAGCTGCGCCTGGGCCAGCCGGAGGTGACCGACGAGGCGCGCAACGCCCTGTTCTACCTCGATGACCTCGCAGCCGGGGCCGCCGGCGACGTGGTCGGGGAGTTCGCGGCCGCCGCTCGGGCCAGCGGGCTGGAGGTCCCGGCGGGCCGTGCCGTGCTCACGTTCGGCTCCTGGATCGGCGGTGACCGCGACGGGAACCCCTTCGTGACCCCGGCCGTGACGGCCCGGGTGCTGGCCATCCAGCACGATCACGCCGTCCGCGACCTCCTGCCGCACATCGAGGACCTCAGCGCCCGGCTGTCGGTCTCGGAGCGGATCGCGCCGGTCTCGCCCGCGTTCGCCACGTCACTGGCCGACGACCTGGCCGCCCTGCCCGACCTCGACCCCCGGTTCGCCCGGCTCAACGCCGAGGAGCCCTACCGCCTCAAGCTGACCTGCATCCACGCGAAGCTGCGCAACACCCGCGCCCGTCAGGCCGAGGGCCGGCACCACGAACCGGGCCGGGACTACCGCACCACGGCCGAGCTGCTGGCCGACCTGGAGCTGATCCGGGCCTCCCTGGCCGCGAACCGGGGCGGGTTGATCGCCGCCGGCTCGGTGGCGCGGACCATGCGGGTCGTGGCGGTGTTCGGGCTCTCGCTGGCGACCCTGGACATCCGCGAGCACTCGAACGCCCACCACCACGCCATCGGACAGCTGCTCGACCGGCTCGGGGAGCTCGAGACCCCCTACGCCACGCTGACCTCCCAGCAGCGGTTCACGGTGCTGGCCGCCGAGCTGTCCGGCAAGCGCCCCCTGGCTCCCGCGCCACCACCCATGGACCCAGCCGGGCTGACCACGTACGAGACATTCGTGGAGATCGGCCGCGCGCTGGACCGCTACGGCCCGGAGACCTGCCAGTCCTACATCATCTCGATGACGAAGTCTGCCGCCGACGTCCTGGCCGCGGTTGTCCTGGCGCGCGAGGCGGGCCTGGTGGACCTGCCCGCCGGGGTCGCCCGGATCGGCTTCGTCCCCCTGCTGGAGACCGTCGCCGAGCTGAAGGCGGCCGGGGAACTCGTCGGGCAGCTCCTCGACGACCCGGGGTTCCGCGAGCTGGTGCGCCTGCGCGGGGACACCCTCGAGGTGATGCTCGGGTACTCGGACTCCAACAAGGACGCCGGGGTCACCACCTCGCAGTGGCAGATCCACCTGGCCCAGCGCCGGCTGCGCGACATCTGCGTGGCCCACGGCGTCATCCTGCGCCTGTTCCACGGACGGGGCGGCACCGTGGGCCGTGGCGGTGGTCCGACGTACGAGGCGATCCTGTCCCAGCCCTGGGGCGTGCTCGACGGGCAGATCAAGGTCACCGAGCAGGGCGAGGTCATCTCCGACAAGTACCTGCTCCCGCAACTGGCCCGGGAGAACCTGGGCCAGACCCTGGCCGCCACCCTCCGGGGCACCGTCCTGCACCGCACGTCGCGGGTCGACGCGACGACGCTGGCCGCCTGGGACGACCTCATGGACCTGATGTCGCAGGCCGCATTCACCACCTACCGCGCGCTTGTCGACGACCCGGACCTGCCCGCCTACTTCTCCTTCGCGACGCCCGTCGAACAGCTCGGCGACCTGCACCTGGGTTCGCGCCCAGCCCGCCGGCCGACCACCGCCGGCGGGCTCGACGGGCTGCGCGCCATCCCGTGGGTGTTCGGCTGGACGCAGGCCCGCCAGATCGTCCCCGGCTGGTTCGGTGTGGGCTCGGCACTGGCCGCGGCCCGAGCCGCCGGGCACGCCGGCACAGTGGCCCAGATGGCGGCCGGCTGGCCGTTCTTCGCCAACTTCCTGTCCAACGTGGCGATGACCGCCGCGAAGGCCGACCTCGCGGTCGCCGACCGCTACGTGCAACGGTTGGTTCCCGCGCACCTCCAGCGCTTCGCGACCGCCATCCGCGCCGAGCACGAGCTGACGGTCTCGGAGCTGAAGCAGGCCATGGGCACCGACTCCCTGCTGGGCAACCAGCCGGGTTTGGCCCAGACGTTGATGGTGCGCGATGCCTACCTGCGCCCGCTGCACCTGCTGCAGGTCTCGCTGCTGGCCCGGGTGCGGTGGCACGAGGGCGAGGGGACCCCGGTCGAGCCCCAGCTGCGCCGGGCCCTGCTGCTCACCGTCAACGGCATCGCCACGGGCCTGCGCAACACCGGCTGATCCCGTTCGGGTCCGGAGGCTCTGGGCCCCCGCTGCTCCGGACAGGTCCCATAGCCTTCGATTCGGGGGCCCAGAACGTCCTCTGCCGGCAGAGGGTGGGCGTTCCCGGCCACTCCCGGCCCCACTGGGGCGTTGCCGGCCACATGCGGCGCGGAACGCGCACGGGCATCCAGAGGTGGCGGGGAATGCGCATCCTGCGCCGCTTGGGCGGGTCCGGGCGCCTGGTCGGGCTGATCAGAGGATGTGCAGCATCCGATGGTTGCCCAACGTGTTGGGCTTGACCCGCTCGAGGTCCAGCAGCTCGGCGACGCCCTCGTCATAGGACTGCAGCAGCTGCGCGTACACCTCGGGGGTCACGGGAGCGCCCTCGATCTCGACGAAGCCTGCGTCGGTGAAGAACTCGGTCTCGAAGGTCAGGCAGAAGACCCGCGAGACCCCGAGGGCGCGGGCGCGATCCAGCAGCGCCTCGACAAGGGTTCGCCCGATCCCCGAGCCCGTCAGCGCGGGGTCCACGGCCAGGGTGCGCAGCTCGCCGAGGTCCTCCCAGATGACGTGCATCGCCCCGCAGCCGACGACCTGCCCGTCGAGCTCGGCGACGAGGAAGTCCGGGACGTCCTCGAAGAGCGTGACGGTCGCCTTGGACAGCAGGATCCGGCGCTGGGAGTACAGGTCGACCAGCTCCCGGATGCGCCGCACGTCCGAGGTGCGCGCCGGGCGGATGAGGACGTCCATGGCCGCAACCCTAGAGCCGGGTACCCCGACCGCGGCACCCGAGCCGGCGACCACGACCGGCCGCAACGCTCACTCGTGGGGGCGGGGATGCGCATCAGCCGGATGTGCGCGGGCAGCCGACCTCTGGGGAGCCGTCGGGCGTCAGACGTCACGCATGCCCGTCGACCTGTCCGAGATGGGCTGCCGACGTCACTTCAGCTGCCCATCCGGCCGCCCGGAGGGCCGGCAGGGCAGGTACACGAGGGTCCGGGGCTCGGCAACCTCCGGACCGTCGAGGTAGGACTCCCAGGGCGCGCCCGTCGCGGTCCAACGGTTGGCGGCAAGCCATTGCTGACCCGTGCGAACCTCCCCCTCGATGTCGTCGTACCCGCCGCGGTGCAGGACCACGAGCGCCGGGCCTCCCGGCAGCTCCCCGGCCTCGACCCGTCCGGTCGGCACGACCGACTCATTGGTCGGGAATCCGGCCTCGACATCGAACCCGCGGCCGCTCATGCCGTACCGGGCGAAGGGCGGTCCCGCAACCTCCAGGCGCTGCTCAGCCAGGACGTCGATCACCTCTGCGTAGGCGCCAGCGAGGAAGGCGGGGATCCCGTCGACTGCCACATGCGCGCGGATCACCGCCGCTGGCTGCGCCGCGAGCCGTTGGATGTGGCACTCCATGCACCTCAGCCTGCCAATGACCGGACCGCCGAGTCGACCCCGGGGACGTCCGCGCCCGCACCTAGACTCCATCCCCATGGAAGCCCACCCCTCACCGCCGGGCGGGCGCCCGATCCGCGGCGTGATCTTCGACCTGCACGCGACCCTCGTCCACGCCGGCGAGCCGGCCGGCTGGATGGCCGCGGCACTCGAGCTGCTGGAGCAGGATCCGACACGCGGCGGGCGCTTCGACCCAGCCGACTGCGCGCCTGAGGCCCTGCCGGAGGTGGCCGACCTGGCTCCCTGGGCCGAGCGCATCTGGGACCACGCCCGCGAGGTCGACCCAGACAGCGACCGCGACCTCTCCCCGGCGCTGCACCGCCAGGTCTACGACCAGATGCTCGAACGCATGGGGATCATCCCGCCGGCGCTCGGTGATGCCCTGTACGCCACGATGCTCGACCAGTGGGTCGCCTACCTCGAGGCGCCCGCGGTGCTCACCTCCCTGCGCGAGCGCGGGGTCGCCATCGCGATCCTGTCCAACGTCGGGATCGATCCGCGCCCGGTCCTGGCGCGCACCGGGCTGGCCGGCCTGTACGACGCCGAGGTCTTCTCCTTCGAGGTCGGCGTGGTCAAGCCCGACCCAGCGATCTTCGCGATCGCGGCCGAACGGCTGGGGCTGCCCGCCCACGAGCTGCTGATGGTGGGAGACACCGTCGACGACGACGGGGCCGCAGCGCACCTCGGCATGCGCACGCTGATCCTCCCGCGGACGCGCGGAACCACGCACGGACTGGAGCAGGTGCTCAGATTGGTGGGGTGAGATGACCGACCCGATGACCGACCCGATGACCTACCCGGCGACAGACGAGGCGACGGCGCCCGAGACCGAGGCGCACCGCTACGACCGCTGGGTCGCCCGAACAGGGCCGTGGCTGGACCGCCTCGCGCTGGTCTTCCTCGTCACGTTCCTGATCCAGTGGCTGTACCTCAACCCGCCCTCGTGGGTGACCAGCCTCCTCCAGGGGATCCAGTTCCTCGTGTGGGCAGCCTTCGCGATCGACTACGTCAAACGTCTGACGCTCGTGGACGACAAGACGGACTTCATCCGGGATCACAAGGCCGACCTGCTCATGGTGCTCGTCCCGATGCTGCGCATGCTGCGCGTGGCCCTGCTGCTGCGCAAGTCCCTGCGGACCATCTCCACGGAGCGGATCGCCGGATCGTTGTTCACGATCGTCGCGGCGGTCGTGTTCACCGCCGCGGTCCTCCAGTGGAACATCGAGCGTCAGACGCCGGGTGCCAACATCCAGACGTTCGGCGAGGCGCTGTGGTGGGCCATAGTCACCACGACCACCGTCGGCTACGGCGACTTCTACCCCGTCAACACCACCGGCCGGATCGTGGGCGCGGGCCTCATGATCGTCGGCATCGGCCTGATCGGCACCGTGTCGGCGACGGTCGCCAACTGGTTCCTGTCCCGCAAGGTGGAGCCAGCCGCAGGGGAGCCGGACGGGGACCCGGAGTCCGGCGCGCCGGTTCCGGCGCCCCCGGAGGGTGCGACCGGAGAGCAGGTCCAGCTCATCCTGGACCGCCTCGACGCACTCGCCGCCGAGCAGGCGTCGCTTCGGGCCCTGCTGGAGTCCTCGACGCCGGGGCCGACGGGCCGGACAGGGCCAGGTTGACCGCCGGGGCTTACGTGATCCGAACCTCCCGAGCATGTGCGGTGCACATGGGCGCGACAGTGTCGGGTGCAGGGCCGGCGGACCCGGTCCGGGAACAGGAGGCATCCGATGAAGCGAAGTGTGTCCGCAGCGGTGGCCGGGGTCGCCCTGGCAGCCCTCATCGGCGCGGGGGTCGCTGCAGCCTCGGACGGGACAGGCCCGGCAGGCCGGTTCGCCGACGCACTCTCGGGCCTGGTGAGCAAGGGGACGATCACCCAGCAGCAGGCCGACGCCGTGAGCGAGGCCCTGTCAGACTCCTGGGAACAGGAACGTGCCGAGCGTGAGGCGGATCGCGCTGCCCGCAAGGCGGAGATCGACGCCCTGCTCAAGGACACGCTGGACATGGACGCAGACGCCGTCCGTGAGCAGATCCGGGGCGGCAAGACACTGCGCGAGGTCGCCGGGGACTCCGCGGACGAGCTGGCGGCGGGCATGCTCAACCTGGTCGGCAAGCGGCTGGACGCGGCAGTCAAGGACGGCCGGATCACACAGGCACAGGCCGAGGAGACGCTGACCCGGGCCAAGGCCCGCGCCGATGCCTGGGTGGCCGGGGAGGACACAGCGGCGTTGGGCCGCGGACTGGGTCTGGGCCTGCTGTTCGGCCCCGGGATGGGCCCGGATGAGGGCTTCGGTCCCGGTGCCGGGATGGGCCCGGGGATGCGCGGCATGCACCGAGGGGGCTTCGGCCCGGGACACACCTGGGACGACGACGATGACGCCGATCAGTCCGGGACGTCGGAATCCGCCACGACCTCGTCGACGGCCTGGCGGATCTGAACGGGCCCGTTCGCAACCGGCCGGTGGCCGGCCGGGCCCGTGCCAGGGCTACCCGTCGGTGACCTCCGCCTTCGGGATCCTGCTCTCGGCGATGGCGCCGAGGAACGCCTCGTAGTCCCTCTGGTTCTGGTCGGCGTAGGAGTCCGCGAACTCCTGCATCGCGCGGGTGAACGTCCGGCCTGACCCGAGGTAGGCCGCGATCGAGTACCGGTTGCCGCTGCGGGCATGAGCGCGGGCCAGTGTCCAGCCGCACACCCGCGCGTAGACCCCCATGGCCAGGTGGTCCATGGCCTCGAGGTCCGGGGAGGTCTTCCAGTCCCACATCTGGCGCACGTAGAAGTCCCGCCAGACGCCATCCACGCCCGGCACCCTGGTCCAGCCCAGAAGCATGTCGCTGGATGCCTGCATCAGCCGCTGGCCCTCCACCACGCGACGGCCGTGGTTGTCGAAGGCACTCGGTGCCGCCACGGATTCCAGCACCGAGGCGTTGGCCTCCTTGAACTGCAGCACGAGGTCGTCGGAGGGGTCGTCCTTGCCCACCAGCAGGGCGATCCAGCACCGGGTCCCGACCGAGCCGACGCCCACCACCTTGCGCGCGGCGTCGATGACCCGGTAGCCGTCGATGAGCACCTTGAGGTCATCCGGAAGGGACTTGCGGTACTCGTCGAGGATCCCCTGCACCGCCGAGCGGACGTCGGTCTCATCCATCCCCGCGAGCTGGCCGATCGGCTCCACGAACGGGGGATCGCTGATGATCCGCAGTTCGCCGTCAGGGCCGAGCGTGGTGTAGCGCGACACTGCCCGGGCCCCGGTCTTCTTGCGGCCCTTTGCCAGGGTTCGCTGGAAGGACGCGATGCGCTCCGGGTTGACCTTCCCTGCCCACCTGTTCACGATGTCCTCGGCCTGGATGCGCGCGTACCAGACGTCCAACCGGGACATGCCCGCGAACTCGGCCATCGCGTTCCGGTACTCCATCGCGACGGCCGCCAGAATCTCGGCCCTCTGCGCTGGGGTGAAGCCGTTGTGCCGACCCGCCACCTCGAAGCTGGCCACCAGGCGCTTCACGTCCCACTCGAACGGTCCGGGCAGCGTCTCGTCGAAGTCATTGAGGTCGAAGACCAAGGTCCGCTCCGCCGTGGCGAACCCGCCGAAGTTGGCCAGGTGCGCATCACCGGCCAGCTGCACGGTGAGTCCCGTGCTGCCCTGGGTCCCGAGGTCATTGGCCATGAGCGCGGCCGCACCCCGGTAGAACGTGAACGCGGAGGCAGCCATGCGGGCGTAGCGCAGGGGCACGAGGTCCTGGACGCGTCCCTCAGCCTGCTCCTCGAGGATCGTCACCGGGTCGCGCCGGTCCTCGGGGGCCACCCAGGCTCCCAGCTGCGAGCGGGGAACCTCCTTGCGCGCGGACTTGCCGACGGCAACCAGCTCCGGGGCAACTGGCGGCTTCCTCACCACTGCCTGGGCGACCGACTGCTTCTTCACCGCTGGCGCGGCCTTCCTGTCGGCGCCGCTCTTCTGCTTGGCCATCTCATCCCTCCGCTCGACTCGGATGGTACCGGCCGGTCGCGCCGTTCACGCGGTGACGTTCTTGGCGTAGATGAGGTCCAGCCCGATGAGCGTCAGGTCGGGCTCATGGTGGGTGATCGTGCGGGACTCGGCCACCACGATCGGCGCCAGGCCGCCGGTGGCGATCACGGCGGTGACGCGGCCGCCGAGCTCTGCGGTGATCCGGTCGACCAGCCCGTCGACCTGTCCGGCGAACCCGTAGAGTGCACCGGACTGCAGGGCCTCGACCGTGTTCTTCCCGATCACCGAACGGGGCCGGACGAGCTCGACCTTGCGCAGCTGGGCGGCCCGGGACGCCAGTGCGTCCAGCGAGATCTCGATGCCCGGCGCCAGCGCCCCGCCGAGGAACTCCCCCTTCGCGCTGACCACGTCGAGGTTGGTCGACGTGCCGAAGTCGACCACGATCGCCGGGCCGCCGAACAGGTGGTGGGCGGCCAGGGTGTTCACGATGCGGTCGGCTCCGACCTCCTTCGGGTTGTCGGTGAGCAGCGGGACGCCGGTCTTCGTGCCGGGCTCGACGATCACCGTCGGGACGTGGTCCCAGTAGCGGGCGAACATCGCGCGCATCTCGCGCAGGACCGACGGCACGGTCGAGCACAGGGCGATCCCGGTGACCTCGGGGACCTCCGTGAGCAGGCCGCGGAACGTCAGCGCCATCTCGTCGGCGGTGCCGCGGGCGTGGGTCGTGATCCGCCAGGAGTGGGCCAGCTCATGATCCTCGAACAGCCCGAGGACGGTGTTGGTGTTGCCGACGTCGACGGTCAGGAGCATGGGTCAGCCCTCCCTTGCACTAGACCACGAGTCCGTGACCTCCACGGGGCGCAGGTCGGCCCCCAGGTCAAGGACGGGTGCGGAGTGGGTCAGGGCGCCCACCGCGAGGAAGTCGACGCCAGTGGCCGCATAGGCCGCCGCGACGTGCAGGCTCAGGCCCCCCGAGGACTCCAGCTGGCAGCGCCCGGCCACGAGCGCCACAGCCTCGGCGGTCTGGGCGGGCGAGAAGTTGTCGAGCAGGACCAGGTCCGCCCCGGCGTCGACCACCTCGGCGAGCTGATCCAGGGAGTCGACCTCGACCTCGACCGGGACCCCGGGGAACCTGCTGCGGACCGCCTCGAACGCCTGCGCCACACCACCAGCCGCGACGACGTGGTTGTCCTTCACGAGGGCTGCGTCCCACAGGCCCATCCGGTGGTTGACCCCGCCGCCGCAGCGGACCGCGTACTTCTCCAGCGCGCGCAGGCCGGGTGTGGTCTTGCGGGTGTCGCGGACCCGCGCACGCGTGCCGGACAGCGCATCGGCCCAGGCCGCGGTGGCGGTGGCGACCCCGGACAGGTGGCACAGCAGGTTCAGCGCCGTGCGCTCGCAGACCAGCAGCGATCGGGTCCGGCCGGTGACCGTGAGCACGACGTCCCCGCGCTGCACCCGGTCGCCGTCGGCACGCACGACCGTCACCTGGCTGCGACCGTCGGACTCGATGTCGAAGACGCGCGCCGCAACCGGGAGCCCGGCCACCACTCCGGCCGCCCGCGCGGTGAGGTCCATCGTGGCGACCTGGTCCTCGGGCACGGTCGCCACCGAGGTGACGTCGACGCCGCCGCCGAGGTCCTCGGCCAGTGTCGCGCGGATCATCGAGTCGATCGCGCCCGGGTCGAGTCCGGCAGCGGTCAGGTTCTCACGGGTTCCCATCGGTGGCCTCCTCAGGTCCCGGGGGTGCGGTAGTCGTGCGGCGGCACGGGTTCGCGGCGGGTGTGCACCACGCCGTCGGGATCTGCGGTCGCCACGAGCCGGACACGCCATTCGCGGTCGTCGACGTCGGGGAAGTCCTCGCGCCAGTGCGATCCGCGGGTCTCCTGACGGGCCAGCGCGTGCGCGGTCAGCACCGAGGAGATCGCGTGCAGGTTGGTCGTCTCCCAGGCCTGCTCGCTGCGTCCCTGCGGCAGGTCGCCGACCACCATGTCGGCAAGGCCCGCGGCGGCAGCCGTCAACGACTCGGCGGTGCGGATGACGCCCACCCCGTCGGTCATCAGCACCTGCATCGGTCGGCGGTTGTCGTTGGAGACCAGGCCACGATGCTCGGAGCGGACGACGGGGTCCCCCCGGCGCGGCAACCCCTCGGCGAGCACCGACACGATCCGCTCGGGGAACACCAGGCCCTCGAGCAGGGAGTTCGACGCCAGCCGGTTGGCTCCGTGGACCCCGGTGCAGGCCACCTCCCCGGCCGCGTACAGCCCGGGGATCGAGGTGCGGCCCAGGAGGTCGGTGCGCACACCACCGGACGCGTAGTGCTGCGCCGGCGCGACCGGGATCAACTCGTGCGCCGGGTCGATGCCGTGCCGCTGGCAGGACTCCAGGATCGTCGGGAACCTGGTCTCCCACCGATCGCCGAGGGCGCGCGCGTCGAGCCACACATGCGCCCGGCCCTGCTCGCGCATCCGCCGGGTGATCGCCTTGGCCACGACATCGCGGGGGGCCAGGTCGGCCAGGGGATGGAGGCCCTGCATGAACCGGACGCCGTCGTCGTCGACCAGGAAGGCCCCCTCACCACGCACGGCCTCGCTGACCAGCGGCTGCTGGCCCGTCGAGTCGGGGCCGAGGTACATGACCGTGGGGTGGAACTGCACGAACTCGAGGTCGGCGACCTCCGCGCCCGCGCGCAGGGCCAGGGCCATGCCGTCGCCGGTCGCGACGGCCGGGTTGGTCGTCTGCGCGAACACCTGGCCGAGCCCACCGGTCGCGATGACGACGGCCGGGGCGAGCACGGCGCCGACCCCGTCATGCTGGCCCTCGCCGATGACGTGCAGGGTGAGCCCCTGGACGCCCCCGTGGGCGTCGGTGAGAAGGTCGAGGGCCAGGGCGTGCTCGACGAGCTCGATCCCCGGGTCGTCGGCGATCGCGGCAACGAGGGCCCGGAAGATCTCCGCCCCGGTCGCATCACCGCCGGCATGGGCGATCCGGTCGCGCAGGTGGCCGCCCTCTCGGGTCAGGGCGATCCCCCCGCTCGTGTCCTTGTCGAAGCGGGCGCCGGCGGCGATCAGGTTGCGGACCGCGGCGGGGCCCAACGTGCACAGCTCGTGGACCGCGGCAGGGTCGCAGAGCCCAGCGCCGGCAACCAGCGTGTCGCGCTCGTGGTCGGCCGGGGAGTCACCGTCGGCCAGGGCGGCAGCGATCCCGCCCTGGGCCCAGCGGGTGGCGCCCTCCTCCACCCAGGACTTGGTGACCACCAGGACCCGGTGGCCGAGCCGGCGGATGTTGAGCGCCAGCGAGAGCCCGGCGACCCCGGACCCGATCACGACGACGTCCGCCGAGGTGAACCACCCGGGATCCGGAGCGGCCACGGAGGTGGGGATGACCAGCCGGTCCGCGCCCAGCCCCGCAATGCTCATCTGCGCAACGTAACCGGTGAGTTGTCGATCAGTCGCGTCTGGCCGACCCGGGTGGCCAGCAGGAGCCGGGCCGGTCCCACCTCAGGAGCCGGGCCGAGGGACGGGTCGGTCAGCGCGACGTAGTCCGGCGTGAGGCCCACGCGCATGAGCTCGAGCTCGGCCGCGCCCACGACCGCGTCGGCCGACCTGCCCAGATCGGCGGCTGTCACCCCCGCGGCCAGGGCAGCGGGGACCGCTCCAGCCAGAGCGCGCTCCTCCTCGGAGAGGTAGTGGTTGCGGCTCGAGCGTGCAAGGCCGTCGGCCTCCCGGACGGTGGGCACCCCGTGCACCTTCACCGGCAGGTCGAGGTCGGCGGCCATCCGACGCATCAGGGTGAGCTGCTGGTAGTCCTTCTCGCCGAAGAACGTGGCGTCCGGGCGGGTCATGTGCACCAGCTTCATGACCACCGTGAGGACACCGGCGAAGTGCCCCGGGCGCACGGCCCCCTCGAGGATGGAGCCCATGGGTCCCGGGTCGATGCGCACCTCCGGGTCACCGGACGGGTAGAGGACGTCGGCCGCCGGCGCGAAGACGAGGTCGACGTCCTCGGCTGCGCAGACCCCGAGGTCTGCCTTCAGGGTGCGCGGGTAGCGCTCGAGGTCCTCGCCGGCGCCGAACTGCAGGGGGTTGACGAACACCGTCACCGTGACGTGACCGGTCGGTCCCACCTCGCCGCGGGCGGCACGGATCAGGGCGATGTGCCCCTCGTGCAGGGCGCCCATCGTGAACACAGCCGCGCGGGCGGCCCGGGCCGAGCGCACGGATGGCACCGGCAGGCTCGCGTACGCGTCATCCAGGGACTCCCGGGTGCGCACCACGCGCATCACCGGCGGCGGTCCCGCCTTCGCATCGGTCTCGCTCATGCTGCTCCTCCCACGACCGACCCACCAGTCAGCACCGTTCGCTGGTCGATCCGCCACCACGCCGGCCGCCCCTCGGCACGGGCCGGCCATTCCGTCGCCGACCCTAGTGCGTCGAGCCCCAGAGCGTTCCCCCAGCCCGTTCCGTCCCAGCCCGTCCCGCCGCCCCGTTCCTCCGCGAGATCCGCTCTCGCGCGGCCCGATCCGAGGTTGATCCGGATTCGCGACGGCGAATCGTCGGGAATCCGGACCGATCGGGAGCGCGTTCGGCACCGACGGGGCCCGGAAGCGTCCACCCGGTCCGCCCACCCGGCTGGGGTGGGGCGGGCGCGCGGTCCCGGGCGGGGAGGCGGGTCAGCCGAGGACGTCCAGGAGCGACTCGGCGGCCGCAGGATCGAGCCGTCCTGCGGCCAGGGCCCGGTCGGCGGTGAGCCGGGCCATCGCGATGTAGGCCGCCCGGGCCTCCGGCGCCGCCCGGGACAGGGCCTCGAGGTGGGCAGCGACCGTGCCGGCATCCCCCCGGGCCACGGGACCGGTGAGGGCCTCGTCGCCCATCACCAGGACATTGTCCAGGGCCGCGGTGAGCAGCGGGCGCACCAGCCCGGAGGGGTTCTCGATCCCCGCGATCGCCAGGAGGTCCAGGGTCTGGGCGACCAGGGTCACAAGGTGGTTGGCGCCGTTGGCCAGCGCCGCGTGGTAGAGCGGACGCGCCTCCTCCGGGACCCACATCGGGTCGCCGCCCATCTCGACGACCAGTGCCTCGGCGACCGGGCGCAGCACCCGCGGCGCGGTCACGCCGAACGGGCAGCCCGACAACCGGTCGAGGTCCGAGCGGGCGCCGGTGAAGGTCATGACCGGGTGCAGCGCCATGGGCAGCGCTCCGAGACGGGTGGCCGGCTCGAGCACCGCGGTTCCGTAGCGACCCGAGGCGTGCACGATGAACTGACCGGGGGTGACCGCACCGGTGTCGGCCAGTCCGCCCACCAGGTCAGCCAGCACGTCGTCGGGCACGGTGAGCAGGACGAGGTCGGCGGCGGCCATGACCGCCGCCGCGCTGAGCAACGGGGTCCCGGGCAGGAACTCCGCCACCCGGCGACGGGAGCGCTCGGAGACCGCGTGCGCCCCGATCAGCGGGTGCCCCGCCCGGGCCAGCGCAGCCGCCAGCGGCGCGCCGGCACGGCCCACCCCGATGACCCCGACAGCGAGTCGGGGCGCTGGGCTCGGCTCCACGGTGGAACGATCTGCACTCATCGCACCGCAGCCTGCCACCGAGCATGGCCGCGCGCCCGCTGGGGGCCGGGCCGGCGAGACGGTTCGGCGTGTCGGGTGGTACTAACGCCCGGCGGGGCGGGCGCGCGGGATCCGGCCGAAGGTCGGCGCCCACACCGAGATCCCTCCACCGGGCAGGCAGACCATGAGTCCCCCATCCATGCCACGGATCTCCCAAGCCTCGTGGGCCGAGTCCGCCACCACGGCGAGTCGGTACGCCCCAAGGCCCAGGTGCAGCCCGCCGCCCTCGTCGACGCGCAGCTCGGTCACGGGGCGTCCCACCCACCCAGCCAGGAGCGCTGCCGCCTGTCCCCCCTCCAGTGTCAGGCCAGGGCCCTGGAGCCCACCGACCTGCAGGGGCCCGGAGACGACGACCAGGTGCAGTGGCTCAGCCGCGATGGACAGCACGATCCGCTCCAGGGAGGTGTCCACCTGAACCAGGGGCCCGCCGATGAGTCCGGCGAGCCTGATCGTCGCGTCGGCAGGGTCGATCATTCCGCGCGGTTCACGTGTGCGCAGCGGTGTGGCCGACACCGGGCCGTCGACGCGTCGGGACGCATTCATCACCTCGGTCATGGACCGATCCTCGCCGATGGATCCCCGACCGCAGTGGACCGGCGCGTGTCGCTACGGCGAACCTTGGCCGAACTCGGGGGCTGGGCGCGGGCCGAGCTCGGGGGTGGCGCCAGCACCTGGGTCCACAGCCGAAGCCGGGGCGGGGCCGGGGGTGGGGGCGGGCGTGGCGCCCGGGGCGGGGACGGGAGCCGCGACCGGACCAGCACCGGGGAAGGCAGCCGGGGCGGGTTGCTGCGCCAGGGCCGGGGGTGCCGGCGGCACCCGGAGCCTGGTCATCCAGCGCTCGCCGGGCCCGGTGCCACGACTGGCGGCGGCGCGCAGCAGCTGCTCCTCGGCGATCTGCCGGGCTTCACCTGCCAGGCGGTGCAGGACCACGATCGACACGGGTCCGGGTGTCGAATCCACCTGCACGGACGCCAGCCCGAGCCGGCGCTGCCACGGCCCCTGGGTGACGCCCACTGACTGGGTTCGGGCATGCGGGATCACCGCGACCCGGCGGGTGAGGAAGCCACGGCTGGCTGCCAGCACCTGCTGGTCGTGGGCGACTCCGAGGTTCTTGAACTGCAGCCACGCGCGCCGCCGTGCCCGATCGGGGGCGGGCAGGAAGTCCATCGCGGTCGCGTCCACGCCGGGCATGACCCGCGTGATGATCTGGCGGGCCACGTCATGGGGCGCCACCGGTAGCAGGACGTGCTCACCCTGCCCGTTCTCGTCGGACTGGAGCCCGGCGACGTTGAGGGAGACCCGGACCCAGCCCTTGCGCCGCCACAGCAGCGGCTCGGAGATCTCGATCGCCTGGACGCGCCCCGGCGGGACGGTCTGGCTCTGCACGTTGACCAGTCCGTGCCGCAGCCGCAGCCCGTCGGGGGAGTCCGCGACGGTGAACCCGAAGAACCGGGTGAACTGGCTGAACACCGAGATGAGCGGCAGACCGCCGGTGACCAGGATCAGCACCAGCCCGCCCGGGCCCTCGGTCGCGGTCACCGCCACCACGAGCAGCACAGTGACGGCGAACAGGAGCATCGTCTCGCTGCGGAGCAGCAGGCTGACGACCAGGTCGCCGGTCGGCACGGTCGCGAGGACGGCTTCGGGCGCCTCCCCGACGTCCGGTGACATCCCGGCCGCACGGGCGATGATCTCGGCCCGGAGGGCCTGCGCCTGCGCGTCGGTGAGGTAGGACAGCAGCACCCGCGAGTCACCGCCGCCCGCCACCTCGATGCGCACCTGGGACAAGCCCACCACCCGGCCGAGCAGGGGGCGCGTGGTGTCGACGCTCTGCAGCCGCGAGAGGGTCACCCGGCGCTCGTTGCGCTGCAGCACCCCGGAGTCGAGCCGGAAGTCGCCGGACTCGTCGAAGAAGTACTCCGTTCGGGTCCAGGCGAGGTAGTTCAAACCCAGCGAGACCAGCATCAGGACCGCGAAGGCCCCGAGGATGAGGACCAGCCCCAGCAGCCCACCGAGGTTGGCGGCCAGATCACGCAGGTTGCCGGTGCCGAACACAACGAAGACGCCAACCAGGACCCCCAAGGAGCGCACGGAGGCCACCAGGGGAGTGAGCGGATGGGTTCGGCGGCGCGGCGTGGCCAGCGCGGACGCGTTGAGTCCGGGGACGTCTGGTTCCGCCGGGAGTCCGGGGGTGGGCGGCTCGGGGCTGGCCGCCGCCGTGGCGCCGGGCACTTCGGGGCCGGGTGCCGCGGGGCCCGGTGCGGTCGGCATCCCCGCATCGGCCCCGGTCCCTGCGTCCGAGGGCAGGGTCACAGCCCGGCACTCCGCTGCTCGCCGCGGGCCGCCAACCGGTCGCGCAGGCCGGAGGCCTCAGCGGGCGGCAGCCCGGGGATCGTGGCGTTCGTGGTCGCGGCTGCCGTGTGCAGCTGCACGGTGGCGACGCCGAGGCGCCGGTCGAGCGGGCCGGCGGTGATGTCCACCAGCTGCATCCGGCCGTAGGGGACCACCACGAGCCGGCGGAACATGATCCCGCTGGTGACCAGCAGGTCGTCCTCACGCTCCGCATAGCCGAAGGACCGCACCCGGCGCCCGATCAACCACCACATCCAGACCAGTGCGACCAGCCACACACCCATCGCGACCAGGGCGACGGTCCGGGCCTCGGGGGCCAGCCCCAGCATGACGATCGCCACCAGCACGAACAGCATCACCAGCACCAACGTGATGCGCCGGGCCGTGGCCAGCTTGGGGGACACGGGGCGCCACGCCTCGCCGGGAGGGGCGAATGCGTCGTCGACCGACAGGGGCTCAACCATGTGGCCAGAGTAGGCCAGCGGCGTAGGGTTGGCTGGTGCACGCTGCGCAGGGCGCTGGAACACGCCGACTGGTCGACGCCGCGTCGCTCCCCGGCGACATCCCCCTCGGCCCGGACCATCCGACCCTCGACGGGCTTCCCTCGATCCACCTTGACGTCGTCGACGGGGTGGTGACCGCGGCCGAGTGGATCCCGGGAACGGTCCATCGCGGCGCTGAGAAGCTGTTCGAGTCCCGCGACTACCGCCAGATCCTGATGCTGGTGGACCGTCACGACTGGTTGTCGGCGTTCTGCTCGGAGATCGGGGTCGTCGTGGGAGCCGAGCGGGCGCTGGGCCTGACGCCCCCCGAGCGAGCGCAGCACCTGCGGATCCTGCTGTGCGAGCTGACCCGCATCGCCCACCACCTGGCCTTCCTGGCCCCGCTGCCCGGGGACCTGCCCGACTCGTGGCGCGCACGGGCGTGGCAGTGGCGCGAGGAGATCCTGGACCTGATCGAGTCGGCGACCGGCCACCGCGTTCATCCGATGTTCTGCCAGGTCGGTGGCGTCCGTGCCGATGTGGATGCCCAGTGGGTGCGCCGTGTGTCGGTGGCGGCCGCCACCTGGACGGCCCAGGAGCCCGCCGCCACCCTCGCCGCGCTCGACAGCCCAGATCTGGCTGCCGTGCTCGACTCGTCATACGCCGGGGTGGCGGTCCTCAGCGACGGGAACGCACTTGGCTTCGGCGCGTCCGGCCCCGTCGCCCGGGCCAGTGGGATCGACCTCGACCTGCGACGCGACGACCCCTGCCTGCCCTATCCGTCGTTCGAGGTGCCCACGGGCGCCGATGGTGACGCCCGGGCACGCATCCGGGTGCTGGTCGACGAGTTGGCGCCCAGCACCGGACTGGTCGCGTGGGCGGCCGAACAGCTGGCTGGCTCGACCGGGGCGCCGGTGGACGTGCGACTGCCCAAGGTCGTGCGCATCCCGGAGGGCTCGACGTACACGTGGACGGAGAACCCCACCGGGATCAACGGCTTTCTGTTGGTGTCGCGCAACGACCGGACGCCCTGGCGGCTGAAGCTGCGCAGCGCGGGCTTCGGCAACGCCGCGGCGATGGGGGCAGCGCTCCAGGGGACCGCCGTGTCCGACCTGCCGGCGGCGATCGCCAGCTTCCTGATCATCTGCGGCGACGTCGACCGCTGAGGCGACGCGCACCGCCGGGGCGTCAGCCTGACTCTGCTGACCCTGTCATGGGGAGCGCACGCGCGGGCACGCGCGCCGCCGGGAGTGCGCTCAGCGCTCGGGGTGCTCGCGCAGGTAGGTGGCGAACACGGCCACGAACAGCGGCTCCAGGTCGCCGACCCCGGTGCGGCTGAAGGCCTGCTTGGCCGCCTCGATCGACTCGATGAACGAACCGGCGGTCTCGCCCAGCGATCCGCCCTCGTCGGCGGTCGCCGTCAGGGCAGGGGTGTGGGCCATCAGGTCGATGAAGAACTGCAGGTCGTGGCGCTGGCGGGCACGCTCGAACGCGGCGTCGCGCAGGTCCTCGTAGGGCCAGTCCTCGTAGGCGAGATCGGGATGGGCCGTGGCGTGATCGCTCATGGTGACACGTTAGTCCACACCCTCCCTCGGAGTCCGCGAGTGACCCACTCCGGGCCGGTGCGTCAGGTTGGCGCACCGGCCGGGCCCGGATCGGATCCCGGGACCCGCGCCTTCGCCTCGTCGGTGTCATCGGGCAACCGGCAGTTGTGCTCGAGCCAGAGCGAGAATGCGGCCAGGACGAAGCCGCCGAGCGACGCGAGGGCCGCGGCCAGGAGCCGCTCGCGCCCGGCGGCGACAGCCGTCTCGTCGAGCAGGCGCAGCGCAACCCCGCCGTACATGCCGAACACCACCGCGCCTGTCCTGGAACCAGCCAGGGACAGTGCGGTCGTGCGGGCCGCCATCAGCGGGGCCATGCGGGGGGCGCCCGGCTTGGGATGCAGCCGACGCCGCGCCGCCACCGCCCAAGCGGCGACGAAGCCGGCCACCACCCAGATGACAACGACGGCCATCCAGGGGATCGCCGGCAGCCGGCCGGTTCCGTCGACCCAGGCCGCGAAGCCCCAGCCGAGCAGGGCCGCGATTGCGGCGACCCCGAGGAGCCACGGGATCGACGTGGGCTTCATCGCCACCAGGAACCCCCCTCCAGCAGCTCGACCTGCTGTTCGGTGACCGTGGAGGCCCACTCGGCGACCGTGTGTGCTGGGCCGCTGGCCGGGACGAGCACGAACGCCGGGTCGACCTCGGCCCAGGGTTCCAGGACGAAGCTGCGCTCATGGGCGCGGGGGTGCGGGAGGGTCAGCTCGGGATCCTCGCGACGTTCGTCCCCGACGGCCAGGAGGTCGACGTCCAGCGTGCGCGGGCCCCATCGGACCTCGCGGACCCTGCCTGCGGCCTTCTCCAGCTCGTGGGCGAGGTCGAGCAGGGCCCAGGCATCGAGGTCCGTGTCAACGAGTACCACCGCATTGAGGTAGTCGGGCTGCTCCGGGCCGCCCACTGCCGCAGTGCGCCACAGGCTGGAGACCCCGTCCACGCGGACGGCCGGGTTCGCTGCCAACCCGGCCAAGGCCTCCCGCAGCGTCACCCGTGGGTCACCGATATTGGCGCCGAGCGCGAGGGCAGCGCGGGTCATCGCGCCCTCGTGATGCTCACCGACACGTCGTCGAACGGCACCGGGATCGGCGCCTGCGGCTTGTGCACGGTGACCTTGACGGCGCGCACGTAGTCGAATGCCAAGCAGCGCTCGGCGAGCATGACGGCCAGGGTCTCGATGAGGTTGACCGCCGGCCCCTCGATGACGTCGACGACTGCCTGCGCGACGCCGCCGTAGTCGACCGTGTGCCGCAGGTCGTCGGTCCTGGCCGCCTTCGAGATCGACAGCACCCCGAGGACGACGTCGACACGGAACTCCTGACCGTCCCGGCGCTCCTGGTCGAACACCCCATGGAACCCGCGGGCGCGCACCCCCTTGAGGGTGATGCGGTCGAGGTCGCGGCTGAAGGCGTCAGTCATTGCTGCCCCCTGGACGGTGCGGAATGCCAGCTCGGGTCGGGGCGCTCGGGAGCAGCCGCTCGCCACGCACCGGCGACGGCGATCGCGTCACGGGATCCCCGGACGTCGTGGACCCGCACCGCCCATGCGCCTGCCGCGGACGCCAGGGCGGTGATGGCGTCGGTGGCGGCGTCCCGTTCCTCGACGGGGCGCGGCATCCCGGGCTGGCCGAGGAGTTCGCCGAGGAAGCGCTTGCGGCTGGCCCCGATCAGCACCGGATGGCCCAGGGCGGTCAGGTGGGGAAGGGCGGCGAGCAGCGCCCAGTTGTGCGCGGAGGTCTTGGCGAAGCCCAGACCGGGGTCGAGGATCACCCGGTCCGGATCGACCCCGGCGGCGGCCAGCTCGCCCAGGCGGTCGGAGAGCTCCTGGCACACCTCGGCCACGACGTCGCCGTAGTTGGCAAGACGCTGCATGTCGGTCGAGTGGCCGCGCCAGTGCATTGCGACGTACGGGACCTCCGCCCCGGCGACCCAGGCATGCATGGCGGGATCCGCGAGCCCACCGGAGACGTCGTTGACCAGGCCCGCGCCCGCTGAGACGGCCACCTCGGCGACCTCGCTGCGCATGGTGTCGATGCTGACCACGACCCCGTGGGCGACCAGCCGCTCGATCACCGGGACGACCCGGCCCAGCTCCTCGTCGGCGGAGATCCGCTGCGCGCCGGGCCGGGTGGACTCGCCACCGATGTCGATGATGTCGGCGCCGGCCTCCACCTGCGCCAGCGCGTGCGCGACGGCGATGTCGACCTCGACGAAGCGGCCCCCGTCGGAGAACGAGTCCGGCGTCACGTTGAGCACGGACATCACCAGGGAGCGCTGCACGCCGACCAGTGAGTCGGGAAGCCCGCGCGGGTGCATTCCTAGGCCTTCAGGATCAGCGACATGACCTCGGCCCGGGTCGCCGGCTCCCTCAGGCCGCCGCGCACCGCACTCGTGACGGTGCGGGCGCCGGGCTTGCGCACGCCACGCATGGACATGCACAGGTGCTCGCACTCGATGACGACGATGACGCCGCGGGGTTGCAGGGCCTGGACCATGGCGTCGGCGACCTGGGTCGTGAGCCGCTCCTGGACCTGTGGCCGCTTGGCGTAGACGTCGACCAGCCGGGCGATCTTGCTCAGGCCCGTGATCCGCCCGTCCTTGCTGGGGATGTAGCCCACGTGGGCCACACCATGGAACGGCACGAGATGGTGCTCGCAGGTGGAGTAGACCTCGATGTCCTTGACCAGCACCATCTCGTCATGGCCGAGGTCGAAGGTCGTCGACAGGATGTCATCGGGCTCCTCGCGCAGGCCGCGGAAGATCTCGGCGTAGCTGCGGGCCACCCGTTCCGGGGTGTCGCGAAGGCCGTCACGGTCGGGGTCCTCACCGATCGCCAGGAGCAGCTCGCGCACCGCTGCGGCCGCACGTTCGAGGTCTATCGGCTCGGTGATCGCCCCCTGGGTGAACCCGTGGACCCGATCGACGCCGTTCACTGGTCCGACCCCGGCGGCCGGACCTCACCCATCGGGTCAGCCGGGTCGCCCGGGATGTGGCCGGTCGGTGGTGCACCCTCACCTGCCTGGGGGTCACCTGCAGGAGGCGTGCCGTGGGAGGAGGTGGGGTGCGCAGCCGACGGATGGGCGACCCCGGGGCCATGGGACTGGCCACCGTTGCTCCCAGCCGGGCCGGGTGCTCCGGGCGCTCCAGCCGGACCGGGTGCTCCAGGTGCCGGCTCCCACCCCGTCGAGGACCCGATCGACGGTACCGGGGCGCCGTTCGATCCGGAGGGGATGGGGTTCGGGTACGTCCCATCAGGGGCGGGCGGGCCGTACGTGCCGGGGATCGGCGACCCGTAGGTCCCGCCAGGAGCCGGCAGGCCGTACGCACCGAGCATGGAGCCACCCACGGCGACCGGATCGCCGAGCCGCTCGGGGACGTCCACCGGGGGGCGGTCCGAGGGGGCACGCCGCTCCGAACCCGTCCACGCCGGGCGGGAGGGCCGAAGGTGCAGCTCGGTGAAGATCGCGGCCACCTGCTCCTTGTTCAGCGTCTCCTTGGCCAGGAGCTCGATGACCAGCTTGTCGAGCACGTCGCGGTTGTCCACGAGGATCTCGAAGGCCTCGTTGTGCGCGTGGTCGATGAGGCTGCGGACCTCCTCGTCGATCGCTGCGGCGATCTCCTCGGAGTAGTCGCGGGTGTGGCCCATGTCGCGGCCGAGGAAGACCTCGCCGTTCTCCTTGCCGTAGCGGATGGCCCCGAGCCGCTCGGTCATGCCGTACTGGGTGACCATCGCCCGCGCCACCGCTGTTGCCTTCTCGATGTCGTTCGAGGCGCCCGTGGTGGGGTCGTGGAAGACCAGCTCCTCGGCAGCGCGACCACCCAGCATGTAGGCCAGCTGGTTGAGCATCTCGCTGCGCGTCGTGGAGTACTTCTCCTGGTCGGGCAGGACCATCGTGTAGCCCAGCGCGCGCCCCCGGGGCAGGATCGTGATCTTGTGCACGGGGTCGTTGCCGGGAAGGGCCGCGGCCACCAGGGCGTGCCCGCCCTCGTGGTAGGCCGTGATCCGCTTCTCCTTGTCGTCCATGACCCGCGTGCGCTTCTGCGGACCTGCGATGACGCGGTCGATCGCCTCGTCGAGGGCGCGGTTGTCGATCAGGGCCGCGCCCGAGCGTGCGGTCAGCAGGGCTGCCTCGTTGAGCACGTTGGCCAGATCCGCACCGGTGAAGCCGGGGGTGCGCCGCGCGACCGCCTCCAGGTCGATCCCGGGAGCCATCGGCTTGCCGCGGGCATGGACCTTGAGCACCTCGTGGCGGCCCAGGAGGTCCGGGGGGGAGACCTGGATCTGGCGGTCGAACCGGCCCGGACGCAGCAGCGCGGGGTCCAGGATGTCCGGCCGGTTGGTCGCGGCGATCAGGATCACGCCACCGGAGACGTCGAAGCCGTCCATCTCGACGAGCAGCTGGTTCAGGGTCTGCTCACGCTCGTCGTGGCCCCCGCCGAGGCCCGCGCCGCGATGCCGGCCGACGGCGTCGATCTCGTCGACGAAGATGATCGCGGGCGCGTTGGTCTTCGCCTGCTCGAACAGGTCGCGCACCCGGGAGGCGCCGACACCGACGAACATCTCGACGAAGTCCGAGCCGGAGATCGAGAAGAACGGGACGCCGGCCTCCCCGGCGACAGCTCGGGCCAGCAGCGTCTTGCCGGTTCCGGGCGGGCCGTAGAGCAGGACGCCCTTGGGGATCTTGGCGCCCACGGCCTGGAACCGGGCCGGGTCCTGGAGGAACTCCTTGATCTCCCCGAGCTCCTCGACGGCCTCCTCGGCGCCGGCGACGTCGGAGAAGGTCGTCTTCGGCAGGTCCTTGCTCAGCGGCTTGGCCTTGGACTTGCCGAAGCTCATGACCCTCGAACCGCCGCCCATCTGGTTCATGAAGAAGAACAGCAGCGCCAGGACGAGGAAGATCGGCAGCAGGGAGACGAGCATCGTCACCAGGAACGACTGGCGGGGGACCTTGACGTTGTAGGACGCGAGTGTGCCCTTGTCCACCTCGGCCTGGAGGGTTTCCTGCAGCTTCACGCCCTGGCCGTCGATGTACTCGGCGAACTTCTTGGACCCGTCGGTGTACTCGACCTCGATACGCTGGTCCACGTCGACCAACAGGGCCTTGCTGACCTGGCCGTTGTCGATGGCGGTGACCACCTCGGAGGTGTCCACCTGGCGCGGGCCGGTGACGTCGGAGACCAGGCTGCTGCCGATGAGCAGCAGCAGCGTGGCGATCAGGATCCAGAAGATCGGACCACGTAGGAAGCGCTTCACGTCCATCCTTGCCCGGGTCACCCCGACCGTCGCTCGGGCCGTGCGTGCGCACCCCAGCCCGCACCCGCCCGCCGGGCCGCACGCCCGTATGAAGAAACTACACCGAACCGCCGACACCGGCTCCCGCGGTTCGCGCTGGGCGTATGGCCTTACCGGATGCTGACCTGCCCCAACCGGGGCCCCGGGTATGGCGCCCGGGGGCGTTCAGCTGTAGACGTGCGGGGCCAGGGTCCCGATCTCACGCAGGTTGCGGTACCTCTCGGCGTAGTCCAGGCCGTACCCGACGACGAACTCGTTGGGGATGTCGAACCCGATGTACTTCGGCTCGAGCTCGACCTTCACGGCCTCGGGCTTGCGCAGCATGGTCAGCACCTCGACCGATGCAGCACCGCGGGCCGTCAGGTTGCGCATCAGCCAGGACAGCGTCAGCCCGGAGTCGATGATGTCCTCGACGATCAGCACGTGCCGACCGGTGATGTCGGTGTCGAGGTCCTTGAGGATCCGAACGACTCCCGAGGACTTCGTCGACGAGCCGTAGGACGACACCGCCATCCAGTCCATCTGCAGGTGGATGCTCATCGCGCGCGCGAGGTCGGCCATGACCATGATCGCGCCCTTGAGGACCCCGACCAGCAGGACGTCGCGTCCCTCGTAGTCGACATCGACCTGGGCGGCCATCTCCTTCAGGCGGGCCTGCAGCGTCGCCTCGTCGATGAGGACCTTCTCGAGGTCAGAACCAATGTGCGCGGCGTCCACGGGGGTCAGACTCTCACAACCAGGGCGCCGGCCTCCCTGCGGGCACGTCGTCCGCCGGGAAGGGCCACCTCGGTCCGCCCGGATGCCCCGGGCTCGAGCAGCCCGGCCGTCGCGCGGATGTGGCCGGCCGTCAGCGAGCCGATCGGGCACCCGGCCTCGATCAGGAGGCGGCGGACCACCCGGTGCACGATCGCCGGGGGAAGCGGCTCCCCCGCGGTGGTGAGGGCGGCGATGGGCAGCACGGTGATGACGGTCCGGCCGGGTCGGCTGGCGATCGAGCCGTCGCCGGGCGCCAGCTCGCTGATCGTGACGGCCCGCGCCAGCGGCGCAGTGATCCATGCAGGTTGCTGCTCCTCTAGGGTCCACAACCTGAATGGATCACCGGAGCCCCCGACGGGGTCACCGGAG
This sequence comes from uncultured Actinomycetes bacterium, assembly GCA_963706875.1. GTDB lineage: Bacteria > Actinomycetota > Actinomycetes > S36-B12 > CAIYMF01 > Prado023. Next base: position 31,738 of record CAVPNW010000002.1, read on the forward strand.
CTCGACCGGGCCTGCGGGGGCGGTGGGTCCCCCGGAGCGGGATCAGCTGCGGTGGCGCCGGCCGGCTGGGACGTGTCGGCGCGCTCGAGAGCCTGTGCCCACACACGCTCGGCCCAGGCGTCCAGCGCGTCGGCGTCCTCGCGTGCCTGGGTCGCCGTGCGGGCCAGCGCCTCGACGATCCCAGGGCCGAGAGCGTCCTCCAGCACCGGCAGCACCTCGTGACGGACACGCACGCGGGTGAACCCGACGTCGGTGTTGTGCGGGTCGGACCACGGTTCGAGCCGGGGGTCAGCCGCCGCGGCCTCGAGGGCGGCCGCGACCACCACGTCACGCGGGAGGTCCAGCAGCGGCCGTCGGTAGACCCCGGTTCGGGCAGCCATACCCGCCAGCGACCGGGTGCCGGAGCCGCGGGCGAGTCCGAGCAGCACCGTCTCGGACTGGTCCTCACGCGTGTGGCCGAGCAGGATGGCGGCAGCCGGAGCGGTCGCGAGCCGCTCATCGGGCGGCTCACCCGCGACGGAGCCCTCCATCCCGCGCCGCGCCGTGCGGTGCCCCGCGGAGGGCGCCCCCATCGGCGCCCCCACACCGGCCAGGGCGTCCAGCGCCGCGTACCGAGCGCGACGCGCCGCCGCCTCCAGGCCGCCGGAACCCGATCCCCGGGGTACGTCGACAGCGATCACCCGGGCGTCCGAGCACCCCAGGATCCGCGCCTGCTCGGCGGCCCGCGCCGCAACCTCCGCGGAGCCAGCCTGGAGCTGGTGGTCGATCACCACCGCCTCGCAGAGCAGCCCGAGCTCGGCCCCCACGGCGACGGCCGCTGCCGTCAGCGCGAGGGAGTCGGCTCCCCCGCTGAGCGCGATCACGACACGCTGGCCCGGCTCGAGGTCAGCCAGGCATTCCCTGACCGCCGCGCGCACTGCGGCCCGCGGGGGCCGCCGGGCGACCATCAGCCCAGCACGCGGCGCACCCACGCCGCGGGGTCCTCGATCTCGACCGCCGAGGGCAGGTTCGCCGGCGCCTGCCAGATCTGGGCGAAGCCCTGGTCACCGGCCGAGCCGATCACCGTCCGCACGAAGTCCGCGCCGCTGGTGTACTGGCGCAGCTTGGTCTCCAAGCCCATCATCCGGCGGACGAACCCGTCGACCGTGCCGGCCTGGGAGCGACGGGCCGCGAAGCGCTCGCGGATCAGGGCGACCGTCGGCACGTGATCGGGTCCCACCTCGTCCATCACGTAGTCGGCGTGCCCCTCGAGCAGGGACATCAGGCCGGTGAGCCGGTCGAAGATCTCGCGCTGCGCCGGGGTCTGGAACGCCTCCATCAGGCTGGGCCCCGGTCGTCCGCGGGCAGCACCCACGACCGACTGCGTGACCGCCCCGAGACGGGCCATGAACTCCGCCACCGACAGGTCGCTGATGGCGACGAACGCCTGCACCTCAGCCAGGAAGTGGTCCTGCAGCCACGGGACACCGCCGAACTGCGCCCGGTGGGTCTCCTCGTGCAGGCACACCCAGTAGCGGAAGTCCCGGGGGACGAGCTCCAGCTCGCGCTCGACCAGCACGATGTTCGGCGCGACCAGCAGCAGCCTGCCGGGCTTCCCGGGTGCGGTGAAGGCCTCGTACTGCCCCAGTACCTTGCCCGACAGCCAGGCCATCGCGCCGCCCAGTTGGGCGGCGGTGAGCCTGGAGCCGACCGCCTCGATCCCCGGGTTGGCCGTCTTGTCGGCCCGGGCGGAGACGAACGGGTCCAGTGCCACCCCGAGGCCGGCGATGTTGGACTGGATCCACTCCGCTCGGTCGACCACGACGGCCGGCGCGTGGGCGGGGTCGGCGTCGAGGCCGGTGAGCGCCCGGACCGGTTCGCGGGCCAGCTGGGCGAGCTCACGCAGCTCAGCGACCACCCCGTGGGCCTCGGTCGGGGTCGTCGCCGGACCCTTGGGCATGAACCGCAGCCCGATCTGCTCGGCCAGGGTCCAGTCCACGAGGTTCGCCACGTCAGGAAGCATAGGCGCGGTTGCTCGGACGGGTCCGGGGAGCGGCGACGGGTGAGCTGGCCGCACAGATCAGGGGGCCTCGCAGTCGCATGCGACGAGGGCAGCAGCGGCGCGATCGAACGCAGCACGCGCCGCGAGGGTGCCGCCGGGGGTCGAGCCGTCGACGAAGGCGAAGGCCAGCAGGCGTCCATCGGGCCGGCTGGCGTACCCGGCGAGCGAGCCAACTCCCGTCAGCGTCCCGGTCTTGGCGCGCACGACGCCGCGCGCAGGCCGTTGGCCGGGCTGGCGGAACCTGGCAGCCAACGACCCCGTCGCCCCGGCCACAGGCAGGCCAGAGTGGATCGACCCGTACCCGTCCGAGGTGACCGCGAGCAGGTCGCTCAGGGTCGAGGGGGCCAGGCGGTTTCCGCGGGACAACCCGGAGGCGTCGGCGAACCGGGCGCCGGAGTCATCGACGCCCAACTCGCCGAGCACGGCAGCAGCACGGTCGGCGACACCGGCGAAGCTGGCCGGCTCGCCGCCGGCCGATGCCCCAAGTCGGCCCAGGATCTCGGCGTAGTCGTTGTCCGAGGTGGCGAGCATGCGCTCGACCAGGACCCCGACAGGGGGCGACTCGACGTACGCCAGCGTCGCGGAACCGTCGGGGGCCTCAACCTCCTTGGGCTCGCCGCGGACAGTCACGCCGGCGGCGGCCAATCGCTCGGCGAACACCTGACCCGTTCGGGCAGCCGGATCAGCCACACGGCTGACGCCCCGCGGAGCCCGGCGGCCCTGATCCACGACCAGGGCGCTGACCGGTGCGACGATGCCGGCCGCCGGGAACGAGTCGGCCCAGCTGGGATGCATCTCCGGCCCGGTGAACAGGGAGGCGTCGTACCCGACCTTCACCCGGGTGATCCCGCGCAGGGCCAGCGCGCGGGCGGTGGCGGCCGCGAGCTCCTCGAGCGACGCCGGTGTCAGGCTGGTCCCAGCCCCGCCGACCTTCGCACCGGTGGACCGCAGGCTGGGATCCCCGGCGCCGACGATCACGACCCGTGGGGTCTTGGCCTGCGGGTCCACCACGACGACGCGCGTGCGCAGCCGACTGTCGGGACCCAGCGCATCGAGGACCGAGGTGGCCGTGACCAGCTTCATCGTCGAGGCGGGGACGGTCGGGTCGTCCGAGGCGGAGTAGAGGACCTCACCGGTCGCGACGTCGATCACGTGGGCGGGGCTGCGTCCGGGGCCGAGCGCGCCGCCGGTCAGCAGCGGCGCGAGGGCGGCCTCGACTGCCTCAGGGTCGAGAGCCGCGCCGGTCGAAGTGATGGTCGAGGAGGACTCCTCAGGAGAGGGACCCGCCGACGTGGATGGGGCGCCGTCGGCACCATCGGCGATGAGTTCTGAGTCGAGTGGGACCGGGATCAACACTGGCGCTGCCTGCGGTGCCCGGGGATCGAACGCGGCTCGCGGGCCAGTCACCGGATTGCCGACCGCTGCGACCTGCCCCCCGGCTCCCCCGGCAATCAGTAGCGCCGCAACCATCGCCACGAGGGCAGGTCGACAGGGCCACGATCGCTGCACGACAGGAGCCTACGTCGAGCAGCGCAGTCGTCGGCACAGCTCGCCGCTACCCCGCCGGGTTGAGCGTGAGCGTGTCCTCAGCCGCGGCCTCGACCGCCGCTAGCGTGAACGGCCAGGGCAGGGTCTGGCCGGCCGCCCACGGCTCCAGCTGGTCGTCGTAGTGCCGGTGGAAGGTGTGCCCGCTGGCGCCCGTGAGGTGGATCCACGTCGAGGCGTCGAAGTCGGCGAAGTCGACCACCGAGCGGAAACTGGGGATCCAGTCCACGTGGTAGGCCGGCTGCACCGCCGGTGCACCTGCGCACTCGGGCTCGTCGGCCTGCTCGCCCTCACAGGTCACCGAGGCATCCCACCCGACGGCGTTGACGATGCCCTTGCCGCCGCCGAGCTCGACCGGTCCGCGGTTGAACAACCACTCGATCGGTGCGATCCCCGACGCTCCGAACGGGTTGGCCACCACCTCGAGGGTGTGCATCTGCCCCCAGGACCAGTCGGCGGTGTCCGATCCGAACCGCTCGACGAGCTCGCTGGCAGCGGCGGTCAGCGCCGCCTTCACGGTGGCGTCGCGCCCCTCATTCTCCGGGGTCGTGGTGTCGTCCCACCAGGGGTCGTCGGGGCGCTGCCAGAGGTCATCGACCACGACCCACCACCGGCCCCCACCGCTCGAGCGCGAGTCGGCGTCGAGCTCATCGTTGAACACCGGCTCCTGCAGGTTGCGCCAGAAGGCGTTGAAGTAGGCCGCCGGCGCGGAGTCGACGTCGTCGTGGAAGTCCCAGCCCTCGAACAGGGCGAACGCCTCAGCGGTCTGCTCATCGAGACCCGAGACCGAGGTCAGCATCCGCGGCACGAGGGTGGCTGCGTTGGTGTTGTACGTGTCGAGCTGCATGGCCGACAGCGCCGCTGCATCCAGCTTCTTCCCGCCCGAGGTCGCCTCCTCGAGCAGGTCGGTGATCCGCTGGGCGCGCTGACCGTAGTCCCAGTCGTCGGTCAGCAGGTACGGGTACTGCTCCCCGATGGCCGCGTTGTTCGCGGTGATCACCAGCCCGGAGTCCGGGTTGAGCATGTTCGGCAGGGAGTCGAACTCGATGAATCCCGTCCAGTCGTAGGACGAGTCCCAGCCCGGCACGGGGTACTTGCCCGAGTAGCCGGAGCGGATCGGGATCTGCCCCGGGGTCTGGTAGCCGATGTTGCCGTCGACATCGGCGTACGCGAGGTTCTGTGCCGGTACGTTCCAGTACTCCGCCGCCGCCCGGAACTCGTCCCAGCTCGTCATCCTGGCCAGTCCCAGGACGGCCTCGAAGAGCCGACCGGGCTCGAGGGCGGTCCAGCGGTAGGCGACGCCGAACCCCTCGCCCGCGTCCGGCGCGCCGTCAGGCACGGGGGCCGTCGCGGCGATCTCCTGCTCGGTCTCGCCGACGTCGCTCATCAGCGGCCCATGTTCCGTGGCCCGGATCGTGATCGGCACGTCGTCACCGCCGGCCACCTTGATCACGTCCTCGATCACGGTGAACGGCCGGTGCTCGCCGTCGACGAAGTAGCCGGTCGCATCGATCTTCTCCAGGACCAGGTCGGTCACATCGGGACCGAGGTTCGTCACCGCCCATCCGGCGCGCTGGTTGTGGCCCGAGAGGACCGCGGGGACGCCGGGGAAGCTCATCCCCGCGAAGTCGTACCCGCACGTCGGGGAGACAGTCCGGCAGTGCAGGCCGATCTGGTACCACACCGACGGCATCGCCGGGCCCAGGTGCGGGTCGTTGGCCAGCAGGGCCTTGCCGGTGGCCGACAGGGATGGCCCCACGATCCATGAGTTCGACCCCACGCCCTCACCCGAGGGGCCGATCAGGGCGTCCAAGGTGCTCTCGATCCGCGTGAGCCCGGTCAGCGCCGGGTCGACCGAGTCGAGGGCCTCGGCCGTGGCCCGGGCAAGTGGGCTCATGCCCAGCCGCGCAGCCGTCCCGGTGCCCAACCCGAGCGCGGCCTCCTCGGCGGCCTCGATCCGGTCGACCTCCCCCGGATCAGGACACGCGCTGCCGGTGCAGCCCGACCCGGGCTCGCCCGCAGGAGTCGTCGCCTCGAAGTCGAACTCACCGTCGACGACCGTGCCCTGGGTGACGATGACCGGATACTGCTCGAAGGGGAACTCGGGGAAGAGCTGCTGGGCACGCGGTCCCCCCACGGCCTGGGCGTACCGGACACGGTCGACCTCCTCCTCGGCGTTGCCACGCAGGTCCCAGGCGATGGCCTTGGCCCAGGCGAGGGTGTCCACCGGCGTCCAGGGCTCGATCGGGCCAGCACCACCGGTCGTTCGCAGCAGCAGGTACTCCAGGCCCAGCTCGGTCGGTGAGCGATCGGCGATGTAGGCGTTCACCCCGTCGGCGTAGGACTGCAGGACCGTCCGGGCATCGCCGGTCGCCATCGCCCACTCCTGCTCGGCGACGCGACGCCAGCCCATCGTGCGCAGGTACTTGTCGGTGTCCAGCTGGCTCTCGCCGACGAGCTCGGAGATCCGCCCCCCGGTCACGTGCCGGTTGAAGTCCATCTGCCAGAACCGGTCCTGGGCGTGCACGTAGCCCTGCGCGAAGAACAGGTCCTCGGTGGTGTCGGCGTAGATGTTGGGGATGCCGTTGGCGTCGCGCACCACGGTGACGGGCGCGGACAGCCCCGCGACGTCGATGGTCCCGGAGGCCTGCGGGTACGAGCGGCGCACCATCCAGGTGAACCATCCGGCGAATGCCACCCCGACGACCAGGACGAGAACCAGCAGGCCGATCAGGATCTTGCCAACGAGTCGCATGGGGCAGACGCTAGCGAGGCCCCGCCCTCGAAGGCAGGTCCACCGGGCCGTCGCGGTAGGGTCGGCACATCCTGCACTTGGCCGTGCCGACCCCCTGGAGGCGACGTGGACCCGCTGACGTTCGACGTGGTGATCGAGATCCCCGCCGGGAGCCGCAACAAGTACGAGGTGGACCACCACACCGGCAAGATCAAGCTGGACCGCCGACTGTTCACCGCTACGCGGTACCCGCACGACTATGGGTTCATCGACTCCACCCTGGGCCTGGACGGCGATCCGCTCGATGCGCTGGTGCTGCTCGACGAGCCGACGTTCCCGGGCTGCATCATCGAGTGCCGCGCCATCGGGATGTTCCGGATGAGCGACGAGGCCGGCGGCGACGACAAGGTCATCTGCGTGGTGGCCGGCGACCCGCGCATGGACCACATCCGCGACATCCACCACATGCCCGAGTTCGACCGGCTGGAGATCCAGCACTTCTTCGAGGTCTACAAGGACCTCGAGCCGGGCAAGTCGGTGGAGGGCGCGACCTGGGAGGGCCGGGCAGGCGCCGAGGCCGAGATCAACGACTCGTTCGCCCGGTACGTGCCACCTGAGCACCACTGAGCGACTCGGGCGCTAGCCTGCCGCCTGGGGGCGGCGATCCGGGTTAAAGCGGTTCACCCGTTCAGCCGAATGTGATTCAAGGGAAGGCGCGAACGCGCTCTCCAACCGGATCCGGCGGACGGGAGGGGCCAGGTGCACGAGCAGCCCGACTACTTGGCGCGCATGTCGCGCTCCTCCCACGACGTCGTCGCGATCATGGAGCTCGGAGCCCAGGTGGCCGCCGAGACCACGTCGAGCGCAGCCGCCGTCCTGGTGCGCCAATCCGGTCGGGTCCGCCTCGGGGCGCTGCACGACCGGGACGCCGACCGCCGGGATGTCGTCGCCGCCGCCCTGGAGGCCGTGGCCCTGGACGGACCGGAGAGCCCATTCAGCACCGCCCTGGAGTCCGGGCAGAACTCGATCCTGGGCATCGACGGGCTTGCGTTCAGCGGTGCCCGCCCCGAGTGGGCCCGCGAGCTGGAGCGTCTGGGGATCGCTTCGCTGGGGATCACGCCCCTGATCGCCGGCGATCGGGCGCTGGGACTGCTGATCACCGCGCGCATGGCCGCCGACGAGCGGATGAGCACGGAGGAGCTGGCCGAGCAGGCCCAGGTGGCCACGCACCTCACGACGTTCCTGGACACCGCCACGGCCCTGACGCAGATGCGCCAGTCCAGCCTGGTCGTCGATGCGATGCCCGACGCCATCATCGGCTTCTCCCGCGACCGCGAGGTCATCCTGTGGAACGCCGGGGCGGAACGGATGTACAGCATCCCCGAGCGGGAGGCCCTGGGACGCAAGCTCGACGAGCTGATCACCACCGAGTACGGACCCGCCAGCCAGGGCAGCGGCGGACCGGCCATCAGCCTGATCAACAAGGGCAGCTGGACCGGCCGGGTACGTCAGCGCACCCTGCACGGTCGGGTGCTGCACGCCGACGTGTCGATCGCGTCGATCGTCGAGGACGGTCGGCTGCGCGGCGCCGTGTCGATCAACCGCGACGTGTCCAGCCTGATCGAGGCCGAGGCGGCCAAGGCCGAGAACGAGCGACGGATGCAGGCCCTGCTCGACGCGTCGCGGGCGATGACGGCCGTGTTCGACCGGGACGGCACGATCATCGCGGTGAACGCGGCCTGGACCGCGGAGGTCCGACTGGGTGGCGTGGGCCCGGACGAGGTCGGCATCGGGGCTGACTACGTCGCCGTGATGCGCCGCGCCGCGGGCGTCTCGCAGGACGCAGCGGCCGTGGCCGCCGGCGTGGAGGCGGTGCTCGCCGGGCGCGTGCCGGCCTTCGAGTGGGACTACGACGTGACGGAGCCCGATGGCGCCCTGCGCGCGTTCATGGTGTCGATCGCGCCCATGCCCGGCGAGCAGGGTGGGGCATTCGCCACGCACACCGACATCACGACCCGCAAGGTCATGGAGCGCCAACTGGCCCACCAGGCCAGCCATGACCCGCTGACCGGCCTGCGCACCCGCCGCCGCGTGGAGCAGGAGCTGGAGCCCGCGCTGGCGCGCTCGATCGCCTCGGGCCGGCCGGTGGGTGCGGTGATCGTCGACCTGGACCGGTTCAAGGACGTCAACGACACCCTGGGCCACGAGGCAGGCGACGAGGTCCTGGTCCAGATGGCCGACCGGCTGCGGGGCTTCGGGGCAGCGACGGTCATCGGGCGCCTGGCCGGCGACGAGTTCGTGCTGATCGTGCCGGACGTGCGCGACCGGGCCGAGTTGGCCCGCCTGGCCGGCGACCTCGCGCGGGTCATCACCGCGCCCCTGCCCCTGGGCGACCGTGAGCTGTTCTTCGGGGTCAACATCGGCACTGCGCTGTCCTCGGACACCGAGCCGGGCCCGGATGTGGCGGCGAACCTCCTGCGTGCCGCGGACACGGCCATGTACCGGGCCAAGGCCCGCGGGCGCAACAGCATCGTGGCCTACGACGAGGGGCTGCGCGCGGACGTGGGCAGGCGGGTGCAGATCTCCTCCTGGTTGAACCACGCCCTGGACCGGGGCGAGATCTCGGTGGCCTACCAGCCCCAGTTCCGATGCCTGGACGGCCGGCAGGTCGGCGTCGAGGCCCTGATGCGCTGGCGGCACCCGGAGGCCGGCGACATCAGCCCGGTGGAGTTCATCGCCATCGCCGAGGAGTCCGGGGCGATCCTCACCATCGGGGCGTGGGTGCTGACCCAGGCCTGCCAGCAGGCCGCGCAGTGGGCACCCATCAGCGGGCCGGACTTCTCCGTCGCCGTGAACCTCTCACCCCATCAGCTGATCGACCCGGGGCTGCTGGACATCGTGCGCAGCGCGCTGCTGCGCTCGCGGCTGCCTGCGACCGCCCTGACCCTTGAGGTCACCGAGGGCGCCCTGATCGACGACCCGGAGGCCGCGACCGAGGCCCTGGCCCGGCTGCGCGCGCTGGGGGTGCGGATCTCGCTGGATGACTTCGGGACGGGGTACTCGTCGCTGGCATACCTGGCGAAGTTCCCGGTCGACGAGCTGAAGGTCGACCGCGTGTTCGTCCGCGACATCGAGCGCGACCCCCGCACCCGCGCGCTGGCCGAGGGGATCGTGCGGATCGGGCACGCCCTGGGCATGCGCGTGCTCGCCGAGGGCGTCGAGACGCCCGGGCAGCTGCGGATCCTCACCGGCGCGGGGTGCGACTTCTACCAGGGCTTCATCGCGGCGCCCGCGGAGACCGTCGCGCAGGCGACCGAACGGCTGCGCGACCGGACCCTCGGGCGCGACATCCCCGTGGACGCGGCGCTGGCCGCGGGGCGTGCGATCAGCTGGGAGTAGCGCGCTGTCCACAGATCCGCCCACCGGGTCTGTTGGCGCGGGCCGATGGTGCCTACGGTGTGCCCATGGCTACCAGATTCACGGGATTCCCGGCAGACGCGTTCGGCTTCTACGACGACCTTGAGCTCGACAACAGCAAGGCGTTCTGGGCGGACAACAAGCACCGGTACGAGCAGGCGGTCGCCGGTCCGATGAGCGCCCTGCTCGACGACCTCGAGGAGGAGTTCGGCGCGGGCCGGCTGTTCCGGCCCTACCGGGACGTCCGGTTCAGCGCGGACAAGAGCCCGTACAAGGAGCACCAGGGCGGCTACGTCGAGGTGGGCCCGGCGTGCGGCTACTACGTCCAGGTCAGTTCCGGCGGCCTGATGGTCGGGGCCGGGTGGTACGCCTCCACCGGCGAGCAGGTCGCGCGCTACCGGGCCGCCATCGACGCCGGGCTGACCGTCAAGGCGCTGCGCAAGGAGCTGGCGGGATTGACGCGTGCCGGGATGGAGGTCGGCGGCGACCAGGTCAAGACCCGTCCACGCGGGGTGCCCGCCGATCACCCGGACCTCGACCTGCTGCGGCACCGCACGGTGCTGGTCTCGGCCACGTTCCCCCACGACGAGCCGTGGCTCAGCACGCGCACGGCGGGGACGAAGGTCCGAACCGCGTGGCGGAAGTCACGGCCCCTGGTGGAGTGGCTGGCCGACAACGTGACGGGCCGCGGGGAGGACTGACGGACCCGACGTGGTGGGTGCGGAGGTTCGCCTCGGAGGGCTGAAGCTTCCCGGTGGAGGCCGAGGTTCGCAGCCCGAGGGGGTCAGTCCGCCTCGAACCCCGCGGGCAGGTCCTCGGCGTGCAGGATGACGAGCTGCTGCGTGGCACGGGTCAGCGCGACGTAGAGGTCGTGGCCGCCGCGGGCCGACTCGGCGAGGATCGCGCTCGGCTCCACCACCACGACCTGGTCGAACTCCAGGCCCTTGGCCTGCGCCACAGTGAGGACACTCACGGGGGTGTCGAGCGCGGAGTGGCCCACGCCGAGCGTGCCCGAGGAGAGAGCGTCGTCCAGGGACCGGGTGATGGGATCGCGCAGCGAGACCGGGACGATCACGGCGGTGCGGCCCTCCTCGCCGATCCAGCCGGTGACCTCCTGGCCCACAGCGGCGGCGAGGTCGGCGGCGGGGATGCGGACGATCCGCGGCGGGGTCCCGTCACGGATCGACGAGGGCTCGGTGACGGCGCTGCCCGAGGCCCGCAGGACGCGGGCGGCGAGCTGCATCATCGGGGCCGGCGTCCGGTAGTTGACCGTCAGCTGCTCGACCGACCAGCGGCCGGGCGCCACCCGGTCGAAGGCATCCCCCCAGGTCCGCGGGGCAGCTGAGGATCCAGCCTGGGCCAGGTCACCGACCACTGTCATCGATCGGCTCGGACAGCGTCGCAGCAGCAACCGCCACTGCATCGGGGAGAGCTCCTGGGCCTCGTCGACGACCACGTGCCCGTAGACCCACGCGCGGTCGGCCAGCGCCGCATCGACGACCGTGCGCCGAACCCGCCGGGAACCGGAGTACCGGTCGATCAGCGCTCCGGCCGTGAGCCCCTGCACGCCGGTCATCTCGAGCACCCCGCGGGCGTACTCCTCCTCCCGCGCACGGTCGGAGGCTGCGATCGCCGCAGCCCGTCGGGCCGGCTCGTCGTCCTCGCCGAGAAGCTCGGCCGCCTCGTCGAGCAGGGGGACGTCGCTGACCGTCCACGCCCCGCCGGCAGGGCGCTCGAGCGCCTCGCGCTCCCGGGGCGACAGTCGCGGACCGGCCGCAGCCAGCGTCCGCGGGTTCGCCCAGAGCTCGGTGATGACCTGCTCGGGGGTCAGCGGCATCCAGCACAGGTTGACCTCGCGGCGCACGTCCGGGCTGTCGCGCAGGTCGGCCAGGAGGATCTCCCGGTTGGAGTCCGGATCCACGCCCCGCGCCTCGGCCAGGACCTGCGCGAGCCGATCGAGCAGCGAGGTGACGAACGTCAGGCGCGCCCGGTTGTGCGGCTTGCGCGCGGCACGAGCACGGTCGCGGGCCGCGGCGACCATGCCCGGGGTGAGGGTGATCCGGGTCCCCTCGACGGTCAGGTGCCGGGCCGAGTCCGGAACCCGCTGGCGATTGCGGATCGCAGTGGCCACCACCTCGGCCATCCTCAGGTCGCCCTTGATGACCGCGACCGGGTCCGAGGCCTCCGGGTCGGCCTCCACCCCGGGATACAGCTGGCCCGGGGTGGCCAGGACCGCACTGGACTCCCCGAGCCCGGGCAGGACCTGGCTGATGTAGCGCAGGAACAGGGGGTTGGGCCCGACCACGAGGACGCCGCTGCGGGCGATCTGGTCGCGGTGCGTGTAGAGCAGGTAGGCCGCCCGGTGCAGCCCGACGACCGTCTTCCCGCACCCCGGGCCGCCCTCCACCACCAGGATCCCGGGCATGGGTGCCCGGATGATCCGGTCCTGCTCAGCCTGGATGGTGGCCACGATGTCGCCCATGCGACCCGTGCGCCGGGCCGCGAGTGCGGCCATGAGGGCGCCGTTGCCCTCGTAGGAGGAGTCCGCGCCCACTGCGTCGAGGTCCAGCACGTCGTCCTCGACCCCGCTGACCTCACGGCCGTCGAGCAGGATGTGCCGGCGCCGAGCTACGCCCATCGGGGTCGCGGTGGTGGCCCGGTAGAACGGCTCGGCCGCCGGGGCACGCCAGTCGGTCAGCAGGAGGTTCTGGGCGTCGTCGGCCAGGCTGAGCCGCCCGATGTACACCGGGGTGCCCCCCGCGGAGAAGTCGAGCCGGCCGAAGCAGAGCCTGCGCTCGGCGGAGACCAGGGCCCCGACCCGTTCGGTGTAGACCCGGATCATGGCCTCGCGCTCGACCTGCGCAGCCGGCGTCCCGGCCGTCGGGGCGCGCTTGGCACGGTTCAGGTCCCGCGCGGCCTTGGTGGTGAGCTCGTCGAGGCGGTCGTACATCGCCGCGACCACGGGCTGCTCGGCGCGCACGGCACTCGAGGGCTCGTTCGGCGAGGGCATCGAAACATCCTAGTGACGCCCACTGCCGGCCGCAGGCGCGGCGCCCGGGTTGCGGGCGGGTGCCGGCAGAGGGGGAACGCACACCCAGCTGCCCCGGGCCCTGGCCAAGTCGGCCCGCTGCATCAGGTTGGGCCACTGGCACCCACTGATGTGGCAGAGTGCCACCATGCCCCGCACGCTCGTGGCCATCCCGGCGCTGGACGAGGCGGCCACGATCAGCGCCGTCATCGCCGACGTCCGACGCGTGGTGCCCGATGCGCACGTCCTGGTCGTCGATGACGGCTCCACCGACAGCACGGCGGACGTGGCGCGGAATGCTGGGGCGCGGGTGGTCCGGATGCCCTTCAATGTCGGCGTCGGCGGGGCGATGCGCACAGCCTTCCTCTTCGCCCAGCGGGGCGGATTCGATGCCGTGGTCCAGGTGGACGCCGACGGCCAGCACGTCGCCGAGCACATCCCCGAGCTGCTCGCGGCCCTCGACCATGCGTCAGTCGCGGTCGGGGCGCGCTTCGCCGACGTGTACGAGGTCCGCGGTCCACGCCGATGGGCCATGCGCACGCTCGCGGGATCGCTGTCCCGAGTCTGCGACACCCCGCTGACCGATACGACCTCGGGCTTCCGCGCCGCCGACCGCGATGCCATCGCGTTGTTCGCCCAGCACTACCCGGCCGAGTACCTCGGTGACACCGTGGAGTCGCTGGTGCTCGCCGCGCGGGCTGGGCTGGTGGTCACGGAGGTGCCGGTGCGGATGCTGCCCCGCCAGGGTGGGCGACCCAGCCAGTCCCCCGGGCGGTCGGTTCTCTACCTGGGCCGAGCACTGCTGGCGCTCTACGTGGCGCTGAGCCGCAGGCCGATCCTCGCGCCCGATGCCCCGAGCCGGACTCCAGTCGCGTGAACGCCAACTGGGTGGGCCTGGCAGCGGCCGGCCTGCTGCTCGTCTTCGTCCTCGAACTGCTGCGCCGGGGGATCCTCCGTGAGCGCTTCGCCGCGCTCTGGTTGGCCGTCTGCGTCATCCTGGCGACCGTCGCGGTCTTCCCCGGGATCCTGCGCGGCGCCGCCGACGCCCTCGGATTCGAGCTGCCGTCGAACCTGCTGTTCTTCGCGGCGATCGTCTTCCTGCTGCTGGTGTGCATCCAGCTCAGCTACGAGGTGTCCCGGCTCGAGGCCAGATCCCGACGCCTGGCCGAGGATCTGGCCCTGCTCACCGCGACGGTGCAGGATGCTCGTAGCGAGCACCCACCAGCCCAGTACCCCCGGGTGGAGAGGACCGACGATGAATCCCGCTGACGCCCCCGACCCCGCGGGCCCCGCTCCCGCGCCAGGTTCGGATGAGCAGGGGCCGACACCAAGCCAGGCGAGCCTGTCGAACCTGCCCTGGACGCTCACTGAGCCGACCGACGACCGCAGCCTGCCGCCGTGGTTCCGTCGCGCGGTGATCCTCGTCCTGGTCCTGGTGGCCGCATCGAAGATGGTCATCTGGGGTTTCGGCCAGCTCACGTCGTTCTGGTACACGTTGTTCTTCTCGTTCTTCATCGGGCTGGCGATGGAGCCGGTGGTCAACTACCTGCAGCGGCGAGGGATCCGCCGCGGTGTGGGCACGTTCCTGGTGATGGGCGGGCTGATCCTGTCCGCGGTGGCGTTCTTCACCGTGTTCGGTGCGCTGCTGGCTGATCAGCTGTCGCAGCTGATCAGAAGCTTGCCGGACGTGCTCGAGACGATCCTCGAATGGTCGAACGCGCGGTTCGGAACGCAGCTGGATCCCAACCAGATCCTCAACAACTTCGGCCTGGGAGCAGATGACATCGCCAAGATCGCCCAGAACCTGGGCGTGGGCCTGCTGGGCGTGCTCGGGACGGCGGTCAACTGGGTGTTCTCGCTGTTCACGATCATGTTGTTCTCGTTCTACTTCGCCGCCGACGGCCCCAGCTTCCGGCGCACCGTCGCCTCGTGGTTGCCGCCGCACCGGCAGCGGACCTTCCTGACGGTGGTGGACATCTCCACCCAGAAGGCCGGCGGGTACGTGATCTCCCGCGGGCTGCTGGCGATGATCAGCGCGGTCTTCCATGGGATCGCGTTCTTCCTGCTCGACCTCCCGTTCTGGTTGCCGATGGCCCTGTGGGTCGGCCTGGTCTCCCAGTTCATCCCGACGATCGGCACCTACCTGGCCGGTGCGCTTCCGGTGATCATCGCCCTGGTCCAGGGCGATGCCGTGAAGGCCCTGATCGTGCTGCTCATCGTTGTCGCCTACCAGCAGCTCGAGAACTACCTGGTCGCACCCCGGATCACCCGGACCACCCTGGAGATCCACCCCGCCGTGGCGTTCGGGTCGGTGATCGCCGGCGCCGCGCTCTTCGGGGTCACCGGGGCGCTGTTGGCGATCCCCGTGGTGGCCACCGTCCAGTCGGTGATCACCGTCTACGGGCGCCGGTACGAGCTGGTCGAGGAGTTCGGCGCCGTGCCCGGGGAGAGCGAGCGCCAGCGCGTCGAGGCCGCGATGCGCGCGGCGAACCCGAAGTACTCCGGCACCGGCGCCGGCGCTGCGCCGCGTGGACCCCTCCCCCGCGCCTGAGGGCTGTCGGGCGCCGAGTGCACCGGGAGGTCCGCGTGAACGGCGAGTCCGGGCTCCGGGCGTCCCTGCTGGGGCCGCCGCCCGAGGTCGCGCCCCGACTCCTCGGAGCCGAGCTGACCAGCGACCTCGGCCCCAGGGTGGTCCTGCGGATCACTGAGGTGGAGGCCTACGCCGGTCTCGGGCAGGACCCCGGATCGCACGCGCACCGGCGCCGGACCGAGCGCAACTCCGCGATGTTCGGACCCCCGGGACGGGCCTACGTCTACTTCACCTACGGCATGCACTGGTGCCTGAACGTGGTGGCCCATCCCGAGGGGGAGGCCGGGGCCGTGCTGATCCGCGCCGGCGAGGTGGTTCAGGGCCTGGCGACTGCACGCAGCCGCCGCCCAGCAGCCCGTTCAGACCGGGACCTCGCCCGCGGACCGGCACGCCTGGCTTCGGCCCTCGGTGTCACGGGTGATCAGGGCGGGGTCGACCTGCTCGACCCGCACAGCCCGTTGCGACTGGTCCTCTCCACAGACCCGGTCGAGCCGGGCCGACTCGAGTCCGGCCCCCGAACGGGGGTCGCTGGCGCCGGCGCCCCGACCCCGTGGCGGTTCTGGCTGGCCGGCGATCCGACGGTGAGCCCGCACCGCGCGGCTGGTCCGCGAATCAGACGCCCAAGAGCATGATCGGGTTGCCGTTGACCTTGACCTTCTGCCCCGGAGCGACCGGGATGACGGCCCCGCTGAGAACCTGGTAGGCACCCACCCCGTTCGGGATGGTGAGCGTCCGGGTCTTGCTGGTCGCGTAGACGATCGTCGATCGGGCTCCATCCTGGCCCTGCAGCTTGCACGAGCGGATGGACTTCTTGTCCTTGCAGCCGAGCCACCTCTTCCCGACCATCCAGTCCTGAACTGTCAGGAAGGCTGTGCCGGCGGACGTGATCTGCTTCGTGTTCGGGTCGATCGCGTCGATTCCCAGGATGTGGGAGTCCCAGCCGTACCAGAAGACTCGGTAGACGCCTTTGCGCATTGAGTCGATGTACGTGCGCGCGATCATGCCGGCAGCGGTGTCACCGCTGTAGACCACCTGCTTCCACCCCTGGCCCAGGCCTCGGCGATCACCGTAGTTGACCTCTGTGTCCCAGATCGGGCCCTTGAAGCCGTACTTGCGATAGAACGCCTTGGTCTTCTTGATGGTGTTGTCGCGCTTCGTCAGGTAGTTGGGCGTCTTGGAGTACGGGTGCACATTGACCGCGTCGATGGGCCAACGCGCCTTCTTCAGCCTGAGGGCGAAGTCCTTCCAGAACTTGGGCCTGCGGGTGAAGGCACCGTAGGTGATGCTGGGAGCGAGCACCTTGGCGCCGGGATCGACGGACTTGATGGCACGTGAGCCCTGGATGGTCAGGTCAGCCAACTGCTTGGACGTCCCGGTCCAGTAGATCTTGAGGTTGCCCTCGTTCCACATGTCGTATGACGTGATCTTGCCCCTGTACCGCTCCGCGACAGCACGGGCGAAGTTCGTGAAGTAGGCGATGTTCGCCGGCTCGGATGCCGACCCGTTGCCGATCGGACCGGGCTGGTTGGGCTGTGCGGCTGCCCACACCGGCGTGTGCCCGAACGCGTACTGGATCTCGGGGATGCCGACCGCCAGGGCGTTGTTGACCGCAGCATCCAGGGGCGCCCAGTTGATGGGCTGGTTCGGATCCGGCTGCAAGACCGCCCACGCCACGCCGCTGTCCCACAATCGGACGGCTCCGATCCGCACATTTGGAGACGCATTGCTAAGGCCGTGATAATGCATTCCGAACAATTCCCTAGGAACAATCGGCTTGGATTTCGCCTGCGCCGCCCCTGCGGGAAGTAGGGTGCTCACAAGCATCACTGAGAGCACTCCAACAATGCCACGGACAATTGCGCGCCCCACCCCAGAATTCATGTGCCCATCGAATCATGGGTTTCACCGGAGGTCAAACTCCGGGGCGTTTTGCCGTCCACCGGCGCGCCACCTGGGCCACCCGGATCCGCAGTCCCCGGCCAGGGACGAGCATCGCCCGCCCGGAGGTCGAGGGGGCCAGCGCCCATCGGGTCCCGGGCGACAGGCCCAGGACCTGGCCCGCATCGAGCTCCACGGGCGCGACCGTTCGCAGGGAGCGCCCCACCGCCAGCCAGACCAGCGCGGGCGCTGCCCCCGTTGCCCGCAGCTCGGCCAACCCCTCGGCATCCCATTCGATGGCCCCCGTGACGGCCCCTGAGTCCGTCCCTGAACCCGCCCCACTGTCCGACAGCCGGAACCGGCCAACCCGCACCGAGTGCTCCCCGGCTCCGGCCGCGACCGACAGCTCGGACTCCTCCGTCAGGGCGAGCCCGGGCAGGAACGTCACCTCGAGGTCCGTGACGGTGGCCCGCGTACCCAGCACCCTGGCCCGGGCGATGGGCAGTTCGGAGAGCACCGTGATGTCCTCTCCGACGGCCGCACGCAGGCTCGTCAGGCGCGCGGTCACCGGCACGGGATCCGGCCCCACGACCCGGCGGACGACGCCCTCCTCGTCGTCCCAGCCGACCAGCACGACTCCAGCGTCCGTCGGAGCCGTGGTGACGGGCAGCCCGGGACCGAGCACCGGAATGCTCCGGCCGTCCCCGGTGCGGGCGACGAGGGCAGCCTCGTCCGGCCAATGGGCCACTGCCGACCAGGGAAGGGTCGCCCACACATCCCGGGCCACGTCCCCACGTGCCCCGTCAGCCCTCGACGGGGCGGTCGACGACTCCTCGGTCTCCTCGAGGGGCGCCTCGACGCCGCCGACGATCCCGACGCGCCCTGGGAGCGCCCCCGGGCCGATCACAACCCCCTGCACCTCGAGCCCATCGCGGCGCACGCGCAGGTCCTCCACCACGAGGCAGCTCGCCGGGACCTCGACGCGGGCCGCCACCTCGATGCCGAGGTCGAGCCACTGTGCGGCCACGACGTCGGGGTGCAGCCGCTCCGCCGCGGCCGGGGCGGCCAGGGACATCCGATCCCACGCCTCGGGATCGGTGAGCACCTCCACCAGGGCACCGGCCAGGTCCTCGACCGACCCATCCGCGACGACCCGGCCGTTCACGCCATCGGAGACCAGCTCGGCAGGTCCGTAGTCGACGTCGTAGGTGACCACCGGGGTTCCCGCCGCGAGGCTCTCGGCGACCGCCAACCCGAAGCCCTCACGGCGCGAGGTCATCAGGGACACGGCAGCGCCGGCCAGCACCACGAGCGGATCCTCGGTGAAGCCGGGGAAGGTCACCACGTCCTCGAGACCCAGCTCGCTGCGCAGCTCGAGGAGGTGCTCCAGCTCCGGCCCGCGGCCGTAGACCTCCAGCCGAATGCCGGGAACTGTCCGCGCGGCGATCCCCACGGCTCGGATCGCATGGTCGACTCGCTTGACCGCGTCCAACCGGCCGAGCTGGACGACGCGGAGCCGATCCCGCACGGGCACCAGGTCGGGTGCAACCGGGTCGACCATGTTCGGGATCACATGGACCTCGAGTCCGGGCAGGTCCTCGATGAGGTGTGCCGCCTGCTTGTGGGTCAGCGCGACGACGGCATCCGCGGCGCCGGCGAACGGCAGCAGGCGCCCCGACAGCCGGGGCTGGCCGACCGGGCCGGCGTAGCGGGAACGGACCTGGCGGGCGCGGCGACTCCTGACGGAGCCGGCCACCGCCTCGCCCGACGAGGCACCGCCCCTGCGGTGGGCGAGGTGGACCGTCATGATCCGTCCGACGTAGGGGCTGCGCATCATCGCAACCGGCGCATAGGTCACCGGTGAGTCAGCGAAGACCACCACCCCGGGGAGCCTGCCCACCAGCCAGTCCAACCAGTCTGCGACCCGGTCGTCGCGCGTGAACGACTCATCCGTGCGCCTGCTCCACGAGGGCCGGAACCGCTTGTCGCGGCGCTGGTAGTGGTGCACGGACGTCGCCGTGGGCAGCCACCCCCGCTCACGCCAGGCGTCCAGCGTCGCGTCGATCTCCGGCTGCGGGTGGATGGTCGCGATGTGCGTGTCCCACCCCGCATCGTGGAAGGCCGTGAGGCGGCGCAGCCATGCTCGCGTCAGGCCGCCCTTCTGCTCGCGGAGGTTGCTGAAGACGAACAGCGCCGCGGGGTGCCCGGTGAGATCGGGGCGGGTGTCGGGCACAGGCCTGAGGATAACTGCCCCAGCCGTCGCGGCCCCCGCCTGGAATCACAGGTGCCGTGGGCACTTCGGAGGCTCCGCCCCGCGGACCGTTACCAGTTCGTTATAAACCTATGCACAATTTGTGCATCCGTCGGGAGGCGTGCGGCCGAATCAATCACTGAGAGCCGCAGAGCGTGGCTCGCAACAGCACTCAGGAGATCTCATGAACATCAAGCTCGCAGCCGCCGGTGGCATCGCCGCCCTGCTCTTCCTGTCCGGTTGCTCCAGCGACTCGGAGGAGGCCACCGCCCCGACCACCAGCGCCGCCGCCGAGAGCGAGATGGCGTCCGAGGCCCCCGCCATGGATGAGCCTGGCACCATCGTCGAGGTCGCGGCCGCCAACGAGGACTTCGAGACCCTTGTCGCCGCGGTGACCGCAGCTGGCCTGGCCGAGACCCTGTCGGGCGAGGGTCCGTTCACGGTCTTCGCGCCGACCGACGACGCGTTCGACGCCCTGCCCGAGGGTGTGCTCGACGCCCTGCTGCTGCCGGAGAACAAGGACGCGCTGACCTCGATCCTGACCTACCACGTGGTCTCCGGTGAGGTCATGGCCGCTGACGTCACCGCCGGCGACGTCCCGACCGTCGAGGGCTCGACCATCGCGATCACCACCGACGGCGGGGTGAAGGTCAACGACTCCAACGTCACCGCCACCGATGTGGACGCGTCCAACGGCGTGATCCATGTCATCGACGCCGTGATGGTCCCGCCGACCGTCGACGTGGCGGCCCTCACGTCCTGATAGCGGGAGGCCCCCACGCGGGCAGGCATCACGAGGACCCGTCGGACAACCGTCCGGCGGGTCCTCGCCTGTTCAGTGCTCGCCCTCCCGCTGGCGCGGCCTCTCGCCGGCAGCGGCGGCCAGCTCCAAGTCCCCGGCGTGGTCGGGGACGAACGTCTGGGTGTTGCGCGGGGGGCGCTGGTAGCCGGTCGTGGCCGGCCGGTGGGGCAGCTCGAGGCGGGCCCGCTCGACGTGCGTGTACGGGATCGTGCTGAGCAGGTGATGGATGGCGTTGATCCGTGCACGGCGCTTGTCGTCGGACTCCACCACGTTCCAGGGCGCGTTCTGGGTGTCGGTGTGGACGAACATGTCGTCCTTGGCCCGGGAGTAGTCCTCCCAGCGGGTGATCGACTCCAGGTCCATGGGCGAGAGCTTCCAGCGCCGCATCGGGTCGTCCAGGCGGGAGCGGAAGCGCGCCTCCTGCTCCTCGTCTGACACGCTGAACCAGTACTTGCGCAGGATGATCCCGTCCTCGACGAGCATGCGCTCGAAGATCGGGGCCTGGTGCAGGAAGCGGCGGTACTGGTCGGCGCTGCAGAAGCCCATGACCCGCTCGACGCCGGCGCGGTTGTACCAGGAGCGGTCGAACAGGGCGATCTCCCCGGCCGCCGGCAGGTGCGGGACGTAGCGCTGGAAGTACCACTGGGACAGCTCGCGCTCGGTGGGTGCCGGGAGGGCCACGATCCGCGCGACGCGTGGGTTCAGGTACTGGGAGATCCGCTGGATGGTGCCACCCTTGCCGGCGGCGTCGCGGCCCTCGAAGATGACCACGAGCCGGGCGCCCGTCGTGCGGACCCACTCCTGCATCTCGACCAGCTCGGCCTGCAGGCGGAACAGCTCGAGCTCGTAGAGCGCCTTGTTCATCCGCTTGACCTTGCGGCGGGCCGCCGCCTCCTCGACATCCTGGGGCTTGGGCAGGCGCCCGCCCTCCTCCAGCAGGTGCTCCAGCTGGTCGTCGGTGAGGGACTCGAGGTGCTCCTTGTGCTCCTTGTGCTCCTTCTTGCTCATGACGCCCAGAGTAGCCATCGTGGTCGCGTGAGGTCGGGACACAGCCGGATCCGAGGCGATCTTCTCGCGCCGAGGCCCACTGTGCGGCGATCCGAGGGCCCGGGGTCCCCACCCGCACCCCGATGCCACCACTATGTACTCATGACCGCCGAGATCGCCCGCGTCCCCGGCCTGCCCGGGTTGGGCAACACCGTTGCGTTCCTGCGCGACGCCCGCACCCTGCTGATGGACTCCCAGGCCGCCTACGGCGACGCCTTCGAGCTGCGCGTCCTGGGCCAGCCCGTCACCCTGCTGGTGAGCCCGGAGGCGACCAAGGAGATCTACATCGACCGGGCGGAGAACTTCTCCAGCGAGATCGGCTGGTCGTTCACCATCGGGCCGATGTTCCACCACGGCCTGATGCTGCGCGACTTCGACGACCACCACCTGCACCGCCGCGTCATGCAGTACGCGTTCCGGCGCCAGGCGCTGGCCGGGTACATGGAGCAGGTCAACGACCTCGCGCGCCGTCACGTCGCCGCGGCCGTGGCGGGCGCCGGGCAGGACGGGATCGACGTCTACCGCATGACCAAGCGACTGACCCTGGACATCGCGACCCAGGTGTTCGTGGGCCTGGACCTCGGACCGCAGGCCGACGTGGTCAACGACTCCTTCGTCGCGATGATGCGGGCGTCGGTGTCGCCCATCCGGCATGCCTTCCCGGGCACCCCGTTCGCCCGGGGGCTGCGGGCACGTCGGACCCTGCAGGAGCTTCTGACCGGGCTGGTCCTCGAGCGGCGTGCAGAGCCCGAGCGGCCGGACCTGCTCTCGCAGTTGTCACACGCCACCACCGAGGAGGGCACGGGTCTCACGGTCGAGGAGGTCGTGGACCACATGATCTTCCTGCTCCTGGCTGCCCACGACACGACCACCGCGACGCTCACCGTGATGCTCTGGCACCTCTCGCAGCACCCCGACTGGCAGGACCGCCTGGCAGCCGAGACGGCGGCGCTGGACGGCGGGGATGTCACCATCGAGAACTACAAGTCGCTGGTCGGGACCGAGCTGGTGATGAAGGAGGCGCTGCGGCTGAGCCCGCCGGTGCCGTCCTCCCCGCGCGGCGTTCTTCGCGACACGGAGGTCGCGGGCGTGCCGTTGCGCGCCGGCCAGATGGTCGCGCTGGCCAGCCTGGCGCTGCACCGGCATCCCGACTGGTGGACCTCGCCTGAGGAGTTCGACCCGATGCGCTTCGCGCCCGAGCGGGCCGAGGATCGCGCGCACTCGCACCTCTACGTGCCCTTCGGCGGCGGGGCGCACATCTGCCTGGGCAACCACCTGGCCGAGCTGATGACCAAGGCCGTGATGGTCGCGGTCCTGGCCGAGCACCGCGTGCGGGCGAAGCCGGGGCAGCGGATGGAGATGGCGGCCATCCCGATCCCGAAGCCGAAGGGTCAGCTGCTGCTGCAGCTGGCGTGAGCGGAGCCGGCCCCGGCGTTCGCCGCGCATCGGGCCGGCCTCCCGGGCGCCGCGGGGAACCACACCGGGGACCGCGACCCGCCTACCGGCTGAGCGTCACCGCCACCGACGTCGCCTCGGTGAGCCCCATCCGCGAGGGGACCCGCACCCGGTAGGTGCCCCGCGGCAGGTCCAGGGTCCGCGTCTCCAGTGCGCCGCGGGTGCGGTAGGTCGCCTTCAGGGTGCGCCACGAGCCGTCCGCCCGCTGGCGCTCCACCCGGAACGCCCACGCCCCGGCACTGAGATCGGGATCGACGTCCACGCCGAGCATCGAGCCTGAGGCGACGGATACGACAGTGACCACGACGGAGGGGATCGGCACCCCGCCGGGCAGCTCAGCGGCGGCCCGCACGGCTCGATCGACCCTGAGCAGGCCGTTGCCGAACGCGTCGTCGCGCCCCCTGGGTCCCAGGTCGCGCGCGGTGCCCAGGAGGATCTCGTCGACCCTCGCCCGGCTCAGCGAGGGGTTCGCGGCCCGCACGAGCGCGGCACCTGCGCTCACGAAGGCGGACGCGATCGAGGTCCCGTCCTCGCGGCCCCAGCCGCCGCCCACCTCGGTGGTCACCACTCGCTCGCCGGGCGCGACGAGGTCGATGAAGCCGCCGCGGCTGGCGAATCCCGACTCCCGCAGTCCCCGCCCGACGCTCGACACCCCGATCACTCCCGGATAGGCCGCGGGGTAGACGGTCGGGCTGCCCTCGTCGCGACGGTTGCCTGCCGCGGCGACGACCGTGACCCCCTGGTCGAGGGCGTAGCGGATGGCCTCAGCCTGGGCCGGGCTCTCGGTCTGGCTGCTCAGCGACAGGTTGATCACCCGGGCGCCGGCAGCGACGGCAAGGCGGATCCCGCGAGCCGTGCGGTTCTGGTCGCCCTCCCCGTCGGCGGCCAGCACCCGGATCGGCAGGATCCGGACGTCGCTTGCCACCCCGGCGATCCCGGCGCCGTCCATCACCCCGGCGATGATCCCCGCGATGCGCGTGCCATGCCCGAGCGGGTCACCCGTGCGGCCGTCACCGACCAGGTCCACGGCGGGCAGCAGGCGGCCGGCGAGGTCGGGATGGGTGTCGTCCACGCCGGAGTCGAGGACCGCCACGGTGACTCCCGACCCGCGGGTGATGCCCCACGCCCCCTCCGCGCCGACGGCGCCCAGCCCCCACTGCGAGGAGCCCAGGCGTTCGCCGCGGACGGTGGGCAGGGGCTTCTGCAGCCCGCCGGAGGGGGTGACATCCGAGGTCGGACGGGATGCGGAGGAGGCCGACTGACCTGCAGCGAAGGCCGCGGCCCGCACGTCCACGGCACTCGCAGGTGCGGCGATGCCAGCGAGCAGCGCGAAAGCGGCGATGCCCGCCCCTGATGCCGCCTTGACCCTCACCCACGGTTTGTAGCACGAGGTCGCCACAACAGGGCAACCAGAAGTGGTTAAGGCTCGACCCGGGACGAGTGCGAAGCCCGATGTGGCCGCGGATCCGAACCCCGCGAGCCCGGATCCGCGACCGCCACTACCTCAGTCGGTCAGCTGCGCCGGGATGTGGATCTCGCGCTTCATGATCTTGCCGGTTGCGGTCAGCGGGAGATCGGAGGTCACCCAGACGATCCGGGGGTACTTGTAGGCCGCGACCCGCTCCTTGACGAACGCGCGCAGCTCGTCCTCGGTGGCGCTCGCCCCGGGCTTGAGCGTCACCGCGGCAGCGATCTCCTCGCCGAGCTCGCGGTGCGGGACGCCCACGACGGCGGCGGTGGCCACGGCCGGGTGCTCGTAGAGCACCTCCTCGATCTCGCGCGGGTACACGTTGTAGCCGCCGCGGATGATCATGTCCTTGGACCGGTCGACGATGTAGTAGTAGCCCTCGTCGTCGCGCTTGGCGAGGTCGCCGGTGCGGAACCAGCCGTCGTTCATCACCTCGGCGGTCGCCTCCGGCTTGCCCAGGTAGCCCTTCATGACGTTGTGGCCCTTGATCGCGATCTCGCCGATCTCGCCCTCGGGCGTGTCGTTCCAGTCGGCGTCGACCAGCCGCATCTCCACGCCGGCGACCGGGGTGCCGATCGAGCCGGGCTTGCGCTCGCGATCGGCGTGGTTGAACGAGGCCACCGGGCTGGTCTCGGACAGGCCGTACCCCTCGAGGATGATCGCGTCGAACGCGGACTCGAACCCGTGCAGGACCTCGACGGGCAGGGAGGCGCCGCCCGAGGCGCACACG
Source organism: uncultured Actinomycetes bacterium (assembly GCA_963706875.1). Lineage (GTDB taxonomy): Bacteria > Actinomycetota > Actinomycetes > S36-B12 > CAIYMF01 > Prado023. The sequence continues at coordinate 56,724 of CAVPNW010000002.1, forward strand.
CGCAGCGAGGACAGGTCGTAGTCGCCCCTGTTGGGGTGCTGCAGCAGCGCCACGTACATCGTGGGCACGGCCAGCAGGATCGTGACCTTGTCGCGCTGCAGGACCTCCAGGGCCTTCGTCGGCTCGAACCGGGGGATGAGGGTCAGGTTCGCGCCGACCGAGATGGCCGCGTTCATCCCGACGGTCTGCCCGAACGAGTGGAACAGCGGCAGCCCGCCGAAGACGACGTCGTCGGGTCCGACGTCCACGAGGCCGACGGAGATCTCGGCGTTGCGGGCCATGTTGGTGTGGGTCAGCTCCGCACCCTTCGGGGTGCCCGTGGTGCCCGAGGTGTAGAGCACGACCGCGGTGTCCTGGTCGTCGCGCTCGACGAGGGCGACCGGCTCGTGGGCCATCACCTGGCCGAGGAACTCCGCCGGCACGACGCTGATGAACTCCGCGCCCGCCTCGGCCGCGCCCTTGCCGGCCTCCTCGGCGACGCCGTCCCAGGCGAACAGGGCCCGGGCCTCGGAGTCGGCCAGCACGAAGGCGACCTCGCGGGACTTGTAGAGCGGGTTCATCGGGACCACGACGCCGCCGGCCCAGAGGATGCCGTAGTAGACGATCGGCATGTGCGGGATGTTGGGCATGCTGACCGCGACGCGGTCGCCGGGCTGGACGCCGAGCTCCTGGAGCCAGCCGGCGACCCGTGCTGCGCCCTGGGCGAGCATGCCGTAGGGGACGACGGTCTCGTCGAAGGTGATGGCGGGGGCTGCGGGGGTCGACTCCGCGGTGCGGGCGAGGTTGCTGGCGAGGTTCATGGGCGTCCTTCCCAGGGCTGGGGGTCGCGACCGCGGGTGGGGTTGGCCCGGTGCGACTGTGGCGGGGAGTTTCACTGTAGGGCGGTTCGTGGGCCGGACTCGCGGCGGATGGCGTGGGCCATCACAGACATGTGGGTGGGTTTGGCCGCCGTGGCCGACGGCAGGGGAAGCGCCGTTGGCACGCCCGCGTGCGGGAAGGTCAGGTCATGCCTCCAGGGCTTCGATCCCAGCTTCGAGGTCGTCGGCCAGCGTGCCGGCGAAGGTGCTCGTCAGGTGTTCAGCGTCGCGGAAGGTGATGAGCCCGTCGATCGCGGTGCGGCAGCTGTCCCGGTCACCGCAGACCTCCTTCCTGAGGTCGACGACGTGGGTCCTCGTGGTCCTCGCGGCGGACAGCTGGGCTGAGTCGTTGGGCATTGCCTCGGCGAGCCGGTAGGCGCATGCGTCCGGGCCGGCCGCCTCGATGCACTCCGGGACATCGAATCCCGGGACCGGGGTGTCGCGGATCAGGACCGTTCGCGCACCCATGCCGGCGAAGGCCCGCACATCATCAGCCAGAGCCTGGCCGAGCCGGTCGGATGATGCCTCGACGGTGAGCACGGTCCCGTCCTCGACGATCCGGTAGTGGTCGGACTTCGCCGCCACCAGCACGAGGATGGGCTCCTGCTGCCGGATCAGGCGCATGGCGTTGGCATGCCACTGGGTGCACTCGGTGTACTCGGCGCCTTTGCTCTCGTCGTACACGCGCTCGTCGCCGGGCGGGCAGCCCTCCTTGGTCACCGGCAGCAGGCGCCAGTCGTGGCGTGTCGCCACCTCGACCGCGGCCCCGAACCACTGTGCGGCGTGCGAGTCGCCGTAGAGGACGACGGTGTCGCCGTCGAAGAAGCCGAAGGTGCAGTCCTCGGGGTCGGGAGCTGCGGTGTCCTTGTGGTGGGCGTAGCAGCCGTTGTCGTGGATCACAGGGGTGTCGGCCCGGGCCTGGGCCGGGGTCATGGTCAGCGCAGGGGAAGCGGTGGGCGACGCGGTGGGCGGGGAGTCGGTGGGCGACGCGGAGGGCGCAGTCGTGGTGGGGGCGGCCGAGGCCGCCCCCGAGGGCGAGTCACTCGTGTCGGTGGACTCCCCGGAGCAGCCTGCGAGGGCCAAGAGGATCAACGACACGCTCCCCGCGCCGACCCTGAGCGCGCGTGATCGAGGGCCGGACGATCCGCGACGGATCATGGCGGGCCACCTCCCCCCTCGCGTGGAGTCCGCGTAGGCCAAGCTCCTGTTCAGGATGCCCGCATCGACGGCACCCGGGCAAGGTGACGAGGTCCCCTTCCTCCGGCCGACGGGTGGCAGTCCCGTCGGTTCATCTCCCACTGCGGCCGCCATACTGGCGACCATGGCTGCCCACGACCACCGGTTCTTCACCCGCCTCTACGGGGTGGTTGCCGACCTCGGCGAGCACTCCGAACTCGGTGCCGCCCGGACCGAGGTGCTCGCCGGGGCACATGGGCGGCTGCTCATCGTCGGGCTCGGACCGGGGCACGACCTCGACCACCTGCCGGCCGCGGTGACCTCCGTCGTGGCCATCGAGCCCAGCGACTCGATGCGGGCGGCCTCGATGCCGCGAGTGGAGGCCGCCCGGGCACGCGGACTGGAGGTCGAGCTGATAGACGCAGTGGGCGAGGCGCTGCCCCTGCCGGACGACTCGGTGGACTGCGTGCTGTTCGCCTACGTGCTGTGCTCGGTCGACTCGGTGGAGGACGTCCTGGCCGAGGCGCGGCGGGTGCTGCACCCGGACGGGACGGTGTGCGTGCTGGAGCACGTGCGCGCCGAGCCGGGGACGTGGACCGAGCGCATGCAGCGCGCGGTGTCGGTCGGCGGGCTGTGGCCGCGGCTGGCCGGTGGGTGCCGGTGCACCCAGGACACGCGGGCGGCGATGGTCGAGGCCGGGTTCCACGTGGAGGACCTGGTGGAGCGCACGCTGGTGAACGTCCCGGTGGTCAACTGGACGCTGATGGGGTCCAGCCGGCCGTAGGGGCTCCAGCCGACTCGGCGCCGGGGACGATGGTCGAGCCCCTGCACGAGACCTGTCGAGAGGCGACTCCCCTATCCCTGCGGCCTATCCCCGTCAGGCGCCTCCGCCATCGTTGACGGGTCCGCGCTCACCGGCGCAGCGTCACCGGCTGTGACCACGTCGCCAGGTGGCCGTACTTCGCCAGGACCTGGATCTTGTCCCGGGACTTCACACGGAGCCGCCTCGGGGATTTGAACCCCGGACCTGCTCATTACGAGTGAGCTGCTCTACCCCTGAGCTAAGGCGGCGCGCCTGCCTTGGGCGATCGGCGCTGCCGGACCCGGACGGACGACCCAATCGTACAGAGGCTCCCCGCCGGGACCCAAATGCCCGGACGCGGCGAGGTGGGCCAGTTCGAGCTGGCGACCTCGATACCCTGACCCGGTGGACACTCCGGATCGGCTGGTGAGCGATGGCCTTCCGGTGGCCGACGAGGACCCACTGATCGGCGCGCTGCGCGAGGAGAACGAACGGCTGCGGGCGCAGAACCTGATGCTCACCGAGCAGATGGCAGCGGCCGCAGGCTGCGCAGACGGAGCTCGCCAAGCACCTGAAGGTGACTGCCCCACTTCGTCGGGTCCAGGAGTCCCTGAGGCACCGCGCCGGGGAGAAGCGGCGCAAGGCCTCCGTGGCCGGGGCGGACGTCGCCACATCGGCCGCTCCTACGCCTCCCACGTCCCTCGCCATCACCGATGAGCAGGCCTCCCGCCACCCCCTGCTGGCCCGGACCCGCGACTGGCTCGCCGGCCAGCCGCTGCTGCCCGAGCCGGATATCCGCCCCGTTCGTTCGGGGTGCGCCGGACGCGTCCTTGTGATCGCCCATGTCTTCTACCCGGAGCTGTGGCCGCCGCTCGCCGACCGGATCGCGAGGATCCCGGCACCGGTGGACCTCGTCGTCACGCTCGTCGAGGGACGGTCCGAGGCCCTGGCGGACTCGATCGTGGCGCAGTTCCCCGACGTGCGGTTCGAGGTCGTCCCCAACCGCGGCCGAGACATGTGGCCGTTCGTCCGGGTGCTCGAGCTCGGGCTGGTCGGCGACTACGACGCGGTGCTCAAGCTGCACACCAAGGCCAGCGTGCATCGGATCGACGGGGACGCCTGGCGCGACCGGCTGCTCGACTCGCTATGCCCGTCGCCGGAGGGGATCGGGCTGATCCTCGAGCTGCTGCGTCGTGACCCGGACATCGGCATGGTGGCCCCTGCAGATGCGGTGCTGGGTCGGGAGTTCTGGGGGTCCAACGGGCCGATGGTGGACGCGCTGGCCGCGCGGACGGGGATCGGCGTGGATCCGGAGCAGGTCTGGTTCCCGGGGGGGTCGATGTTCTGGAGCCGACCTGCGCCGCTGAACCGGCTGCGCGATGCACGGCTCACGATCGAGGACTTCGAGCACGAGGCGGTCTCGATCGACGGGACGACCGCTCACGCGCTGGAGCGGTTCGTGGGAGCGCTGGTCGCGAATGCCGGGATGTCCGTCATCGGGGCGGACGAGGTGGCCGGTAGGTTGGCGCAGGCACGAACACGAGGCGATTCAGGAGACGCGCATGCAGGTTGAGCCGATGCCCATCGAGGGCGCGTGGGTGTTCACCCCGCGGATCCTGGGCGACGAGCGGGGTGCATTCCTCGAGTGGTTCAAGGACCCCGTGTTCAGCGAAGCGGTCGGGCACCGCCTCGACCTAGTGCAGGCGAACGCCTCGGTCTCGGCCAAGGGAGTCCTTCGCGGGATCCACTTCGCCGACGTACCGCCCGGGCAGGCGAAGTACGTGACGTGCGTGAAGGGCTCGGTCCTCGACGTCATCGTCGACATCCGCGTCGGGTCACCGACGTTCGGGCAATGGACCTCGGTGCTCCTCGACGACAGGGATCGCCGTGCGGTCTACCTGTCAGAAGGTCTTGGCCACGGGTTCTGCTCCCTGGAGGACGGCTCGACGGTCGTGTACCTCTGCAGCGAGGGGTACAACCCGACCGGTGAGCACGAGGTGCACCCCCTGGACCCGGCGATCGGGATCGACTGGCCACTGGACGGCATCGAGCCGGAACTGTCGGCGAAGGATGCAGCGGCCCCCACCCTGGCGGAGGCGGCGGCAGCAGGACTGCTGCCGGACTACGGAGCGTGCGTGCGTGAACGCTCTGGCCACGCCCGAGCGGCGGGGAGGGAATCCCTGCACTTGACGCTCAATCCCAACAGAATCGCCATCCTCGATGCAGGGTAGTCTCTCGATCAACACCACCTCAGAGGAGTCGATAATCCGTGGCAATCTCGCGCACTTCGCTGGCCGCTTCAATTGCCCGCCTTGCTGCGACGGCTCCCGTCAATGCATTGGCGAACATCGAGCTAGCCGCACAATTGGGCCAAGGCAAAGGGTGGGGCGCCTGCACGGTCGAGAGGGAAGTAGCTGCGGCCCTAGAACTGCTTCGACGTGACAGTCCTAGCGAGCGGGTTTGCGCCCTGGACGTGGGGGCCAACATAGGAGACTGGACGATAGCTCTCCTCAAGTCGCAGGTAGACGCAGAAGTCCACGCGTTCGAGCCCAGCAAGTCTACTTTCGGCCAACTAGAGCAAAGGACAAGTCATCTTCCGACCGTGCACCGGCACCAGTTGGCCGTGGGCAACCATGACGGCGATGCGATGCTCTTCTCCGATTCCCCAGGCAGCGGGCTCGCAAGCCTTCACAATCGTCGCCTTGCCCACTTCGGAATCGAGTTCAGGAGTCAGGAAGAAGTGCCGGTTCAAAGCCTTGATTCCTGGAGCCGAACTACTGGAGTCCGCCCGAACCTCGTCAAGTTGGATGTCGAAGGGAATGAGTTCGCTGTCCTTTCGGGGGCCTCAGAGTGCCTGCAGGCTGTTCAAGTTATCCAGTTCGAGTTTGGAGGGTGCAACATCGACAGCCGAACATACTTCCAGGACTTCTGGTACTTCTTCCAGGCCCGCGGTTTCCACATTCACCGCCTCGGCCCCAGGGGACTCGCTCGTGTCGAAACCTACAGTGAGCAGGACGAATGCTTCCGAACCACCAACTACTACGCGGTGCGCGATGGCGGCCCAAGGCGCGCTGCTCCGCCGTTCAAGCGCTGATACTCCTCAGCGCAACCTTCAGGGCTTCTCGCCAGTCGCGGATGGGTGCGAGTCCGATATCGCCCCACCTGTCATGCCCCAGCACGCTGTACGCCGGCCGCGGGGCCGGGCGCGGGAACGCGTCGGTCGTGGTGGGGTGGACCCGTTGCGGGTCGGCTCCGATCAGGCGGTAGATCTCCCGGGTGAATCCGAACCACGTGGTCTCACCGGATGAGGTCCCGTGGTAGATCCCGGCAGGGGCGTCCGCATCCATCAGCAGCACGATCTGGCGGGCGAGGTCCCGACTCCACGTCGGCTGTCCGCGCTGGTCATCCACCACCGAGATCTCCGGCTTGGCGGACTCCAGGGCGAGCATGGTCTTGACGAAGTTGGCGCCATGGACTCCGTACAGCCACGCAGTCCGGACGACGAATCCTCGCTCCGGCAGCACACCCCGGACCGCGACCTCGCCGGCCAGCTTCGTGCGACCGTAGGCCGAGCGGGGCGCTGGGGGCGCGTCCTCGGCGTACGGAGTACTCGCATCGCCGGCGAACACGTAGTCCGTGCTGATGTGAACCAGTCGGGTACCGGGACGATCCGCGATCGCCGTTGCCAGGACGCGCGGCCCCTCACCGTTGACCAGCAGGGCAACGTCCTCGTGCTCCTCGGCCGCGTCGACGGCCGTGTAGGCCGCGGCGTTGACGACGACGTCCGGGCGGACCAGATCAAGGGCCGCGGCCACGGAGTCGGGGACGGTGATGTCCACCTCGGGAAGGTCCATGCCGACGACGTCGTGGCCGGCCTCCGCGATGACCTCCATGAGGTCGTGACCGAGCATGCCCTGCGCCCCGACGACCAGCCAGCGCGCGGGCGCGGCTGCCTCGGTCACAGCGCGGGCTTCGCTTCCTTCAGCGGACGCCACCACGCCTCGTTGGCCTGGTACCACTCGACCGTGTCGGCCAGGCCCTGCTCGAACGGGACCTCGGGGGCGTAGCCCAGCTCGTCGGCGATCTTGGTGATGTCCACCGAGTAGCGCAGGTCGTGGCCCTTGCGGTCCTCGACTCGGCGGACCATCTCCCAGCCGACGCCCATGGCGGCGAGCAGCCGCTCGGTGAGCTCGACGTTGGTCAGCTCGGTGCCGCCACCGATGTTGTACGTCTCGCCTGCGCGGCCCTTGGCCAGGACCAGGTTGATACCGCGGCAGTGGTCGTCGACGTGCAGCCAGTCGCGGACGTTGAGCCCCTCGCCGTACAGCGGCACCTGCAGGCCGTCCATCAGGTTGGTCACGAACAGCGGGATGACCTTCTCCGGGAACTGGTGGGGCCCGTAGTTGTTGGAGCAGCGCGTGATGCAGACATCCATGCCGAACGTGCGGGCGTACGCGCGAGCCAGGAGGTCCGAGCCGGCCTTGGAGGCGCTGTAGGGGGAGTTGGGCTCAAGCGGACGGGCCTCGTCCCAGGAGCCCTCGGGGATCGAGCCGTAGACCTCGTCGGTGCTGACGTGCACGAACTTGCCGATCCCGGCGTTGAGCGCGGCCTGGAGCAGGGTCTGGGTGCCCAGGACGTTGGTGACGACGAAGTCCGAGGCGCCGGTGATCGACCGGTCGACGTGCGACTCGGCGGCGAAGTGGACCACGGCATCGTGGCCCGGCACGAGGTCGTTGACCAGGTCGACGTCGCAGATGTCACCCTCGACGAAGCGGTAGCGCGGGGAGTCAGCCACGTCGGCGAGGTTCGTCAGGGTCCCGGCGTAAGTGAGCTTGTCCAGGACGGTGACCTCGGCCCCGATGGTCTCCGGGTAGGCATCGGCCAACTGCCGACGGACGTAGTTGGAGCCGATGAACCCGGCCCGCCGGTGACGAGGATCTTCACGGATCTCCCCTGTTCTGGTCGCGCATGGCAGCGGCGGCCTCGATTGCCCCGCGAATACTACCGGGCGTCGGCCGGCCGCCACGCCGGCTCATGGGAGAATCCGCGCATGAAGGGAATCGTGCTTGCGGGGGGAACCGGGTCGCGGCTGTGGCCGATCACGCGTGGGGTCAGCAAGCAGTTGCTGCCGGTGTACGACAAGCCGATGGTCCACTACCCGATCGCCACGCTGATGAACGCGGGGCTGCGGGAGATCCTGATCATCACGACACCCGAGGACCAGCCGGCATTCGTGCGGCTGCTCGGTGACGGGGCGGAGTTGGGGTGTCGTTCTCCTACGTCGTTCAGGAGCGACCCGAGGGCCTGGCGCAGGCGTTCCTGCTCGGCGAGGAGTTCCTCGCGGGCGACGCGGCCGCGCTGGTGCTCGGCGACAACATCTTCCACGGCCCGGGTCTGGGCCGGAAGCTGCGCAGGCCCTCCACGACATCGACGGTGGCCACGTGTTCGCCTATCGCGTGGCCAACCCCAGCGAGTACGGCGTGGTGGAGTTCGACGCCGAGGGGCAGGCTATCTCCTGGAGGAGAAGCCCGACCGAGCCTCGATCCAACTACGCAGTCCCCGGGCTGTACTTCTACGGGCCCGACATCGTCGACGTCGCCAAGGGCATCCGGCCCTCCGCGCGCGGGGAACTCGAGATCACGGCGGTCAACCAGCACTACCTCGACTCAGGGGCGCCTGACGGTATCCGTCCTGGAGCGGGGAACCGCGTGGCTCGACACCGGTACCTTCCGCTCCCTGCACGATGCCGCCGAGTACGTCCGGGTCATGGAGGACCGCCAGGGTCTCAAGCTGGCTTGCCTCGAGGAGATCGCCTGGCGGAACGGGTGGATTGACGACGACCAGTTGTCTGATCTCGCCTACCCACTCCTGAAGAGCGGGTACGGGGCCTACCTGGCCGGACTGCTGAATGAGCCAGGCCTTCGGGATCAAGGCGACCGGCCGTGACAGTTGCAGGACCCGCCCGTCACAGGATCCAGTGAATCCCCTGCGTCTCTGATGACGGCTGACTTGAGTTGGGCTGGCAGGGTTGGTGCCGGTCCGCTTCCTTGACGTGACCCGTGAATCGCCGAAGGCCGGGAACCTCAAGCCTTCACACGCGGAGCATCATTCGGTCGGCGTCCACCATGAGCCGGGCCAAGTCCGGCGTAAGCGTCTGGGGCTTCCACCCCAGCTTCGCCGCGGCCTTCGATGCGTCTCCGATCAGGTTGTCCACCTCCGTCGGGCGCAGGTACCGCTCGTCGAACCGAACGTGCTTCTCCCAGTCCAGCCCTGCGTGCTCGAACGCGATCTGCAGGAAGTCGCGCACGGTGTACGACGTGCCGGTGGCGATCACGAAGTCGTCGGGCTCGTCGGCTTGCAGCATCCGCCACATCGCTTCCACGTACTCCTTGGCGTAACCCCAGTCCCGGGCGGCGTCGATGTTGCCCATGTACAGGTGCTCCTGCAGACCGGCTGCGATCCGCGCCACCGCCATCGTGATCTTGCGGGTCACGAACGTCTCACCGCGCCGGGGGGACTCGTGGTTGAACAGGATCCCGTTCGTCGCGAACAGGCCGTACGCCTCGCGGTAGTTGCGGGTCATCCAGTATGAGTAGACCTTGGCCGCCCCGTACGGGGAGCGCGGGTAGAACGGGGTCGACTCGTCCTGCGGCGGCGGGGTCGCACCGAACATCTCCGAGCTCGACGCCTGGTAGAACCGGGCCGGCACCTGTGACTCCCGAATCGCCTCCAGCAATCGGGTTGTGCCCAAACCCGTGACATCTCCGGTGAACTCCGGCTCATCGAAGGACACCCGTACGTGCGACTGCGCTGCCAGGTGATAGACCTCATCTGGCGAGATCCGCTCCATCAGGGTGACCAGCCGCGAACCATCCGTCAGGTCGCCGTAATGCA
>CAVPNW010000003.1:0-6247 GCA_963706875.1 uncultured Actinomycetes bacterium
AGGGCCTCGGCTCGTCCGAGATGCGCGGGACCTGCTGCTCGGCGGTGGGCGGGCCTGGAGCGACCGTCGCCCTTGCCGGGAGGGTGACGGTGACGCGGGTGCCACGGCCCTTCGGCGGCCTCTCGATCTCCAGTGTCCCCTCCTGGCCCCGGACGATCTCGGCGGCCACCGCAAGCCCGATGCCGGACCCGGCCACCCCCGCGGCGTTCTCGCCCCGGTAGAGCCGCTCCTGGACGTGGGCAAGGTCGGCGTCGGCGATCCCGGGACCGTCGTCTTCGATGACCAGGTGCGCCTGCGATGCTCGGCTTCCGGTGCTGACCGAGACATGCGCCCCCTGCGGGCAGTAGCGGATGACGTTGTCGAGCAGGTTGCCGATCACCTGGTGCACCCGGGCGGGGTCGGCGGTGACGGCGGCCGGCTGCAGATCGGGGCAGACCACGTGCCCGGATACTCGGAGGAGGGCGTCCTTGGCGGCAAGGGCCGAGGCCGCGATCACCGCCAGATCACATGGTTCGGGGAGCACCGAGGGCGCCGTCTCCTGCGCTGACGCCAGCAGGGTGAGGTCCTCCACCACGCGGCCGAGCCGCAGGCTCTGGTCGTGCAGCGCCGCGAGGCGCTCGGGCGTCGCCGGGGCGAGCCCGTCCCTGAGCTCCTCGAGGCCGACTTGGAGGGTGGTGAGGGGCCCGCGGATTTCATGTGAGAGATCGGCCACCATCCGGCGTCCGGCGGCCTCCTGCTCCACGACGGCGTCGGCCGCCGAGTCGAGTGCTAGCGACAGCTCCCCAAGCTCGCCGGGGAGCCCGCCGGCCTCGGACCGCGCGGTGCGGTCGCCGGCCGCGAACGAGGCCGCTGAGCGGGTGAGCCCCCTGATCGGGCGGACGAAGCGACGGCTGACCCACCAGCCCACCGCGGTCGCCGCCAGCAGGCCGGCCAGCCCCGCGACGACGAGCCAGCCCCACACCAGCGACCTGCTGGTGATGAGCAGGGGCAGATGGTCGAGATAGGTGACCACCACGCGCCCGACGCTGACGCCGCCCTGTGTCACCTCCGCCGAGGATGTGGGGAGGTCCTGGGAGGACGTGGGTCCCGATCCGGTCAGCTGCCCCACGGGCGGCCCCGCGACCCGGTTTCCCTCAGCGTCGAAGATGGTCAGGCGGCCGCTCGCCCCGTGGGCCAAGGCGCGAGCTGGCTCGAGATCGACACCGCTCCACCCGTTGGACGCCGTGTACGCCTCGCCGACGAGCGCGGCGGCGGCGTCAGCCGTCCGGGAGTGCTCCTCGGCGGCGAGGCGGTCGATCCCGCTGCCGACCCCCCAGGCCGACAGCGCGATCAGGGTGACCAGGCCCACCAGCGAGACGGCCACGAAGGCGGCGAGCAACCGCCGCCCCAGCGGTCCGAGGCCCGTCGCGGCGCGGACTGTGGCGGGGTCAGCCATCGCGGGTGAGCCCCAGCCGGTAGCCCACGCCCGGGACGGTCTCAATGATCTGCGGCGACTGGGCGGTGTCGCCGAGCTTGTGCCGGAGGTTCTTGACGTGGGTGTCGATGGTGCGCTCATAGCCGGCGAACTCGTACCCGTGCACGCGGTTCACCAACTCGTACCGGGAGAAGGCGTGGCCCGGATGCCCGGCGAGGGCGGCGAGCACCCCCCACTCGCTGGGGGTGAGGTGGACCGGGGTGCCTGAGAGGGCGACCTCGTGTCGGTCCTCGTCCACCACCAATCGGCTGCCGCCGTACGAGGCGACCGGCTCGGCGGCCACGATCGCGGCCCGGTGAAGCACGGCGCGCACCCGCAGCAGCAGCTCCCGGGGGCTGAAGGGTTTCGTGACGTAGTCGTCCGCGCCGATCTCCAGACCGCGGATCGTGTTCTGCGTTCCGGCCCGCGCCGTCAGGACCACCACCGGGATGCCCCGGGCGATGTGCTCGGCGAGCACCTCCTCGCCTGGGATGTCGGGCAGCCCGAGGTCCAGCACGGTGAGGTCGACGACTGATTCCTCGATCCGCAGGAGGGCCTCTGCCCCGGTCGCGGCGGTCGTGGCCAGGTATCCCTCACGTTCGAGGTAGCGCTGGACGAGCGCGCAGATCTCGGCGTCGTCGTCCACGACCAAGATGCGTGCGGCCACTCCTCAGTTGTACGCCGTGCGTGCGCGTCGGCGGGCGGGCCCTAGGACCCCATCTCCATCGGATCCCCACTGAATCGCCATCTGTCGCCTATGTGCCCCCCATGGGCGGGGTGGAGTCTGAATGTGGATGTTCCGGACAAGGGCATGCAGATGCCCGTGAGCGTGCGGGGAGGTTGCCATGAGGACGAAGATCAAGCGGACAACCGTGATGGTCGCCGCTACGGCGATCGCGGGACTGCTCCTGCTGCCCGTCGCGGCCGTTGCCGCTGGCCCCGGTGCGGGCGGCGGCGGTGGAGGCGGCGGTGGAGGCGGCGGGAAGCCCGGCGGCGAGGAGACGACCGCCAACAGCCTGTCGGTTCCTGCCGTCTTCGTGGGGAGCAACCCATTCGGCCTGACGTGCGATGGTCTGGCGAAGTCTCCTGACGGCCAGACCCCGAAGACCGGCTACACCCTGACTGGCTACTACTACGTGCAGGGTGTGAACACGTGGCAGGCCGGGTGCACCCAAGGCGCTCCCGACGCCACCACGACCGCCGCGTGGGGCGACAACCTCACCGGTGACGCCAAGAAGAAGGTGGGGAGCCCGATCCGCGTGGAGCTCGGGCTGTTCGACGTGACCCCGCCGAGCATGACGGGTTGGGATGTCGTCAAGTTGGAGCCGGCCCAGCTCGACCGGCTGTCCCCGTACGGGACGCTGGCCACGGCTGATGGCATCGGGGGGTATGTGAGCACTCCCCTGACCACCCTGCCGACTCGGGTCTGGGCCCCCGGCACCCTCAAGATCTACCTCCAGGGCACCCCTGGCTCGCCAGTGGTGAACGTGGCGGCGACCGCCGAGGTCAACGCGACGGGGAAGGTCGTCTTCGGGTACAACCTGCGCGTGACGGCTCCAGGCACCTACGTGATCGAGTACACCTTCCCGGCTGTGACCATCAACAGCGTGCCCGTGGGGAGCATTAGCGCCGACGGCCACACGGTCTCGTTGCCGATCATCGTGACGGGCGGTGGCGGTGGCGGTGGCGGTGGTAAGGGCAAGTGATCTTGCCTCTTGATCATCGCCCATCGTGAGGCGGGGCGGCGGCCGTGGACCGGCCGCCGCCCCGCCCTCTGCGCGCTCCTGAATTCCACGCGATCTCCACCAGGGCTTGGTCCGGTCTTCACGGCGCAGCGGTCTCCTGAAGGTGAGCACAGGAGGTGACACGATGAAGACCACGGTGAAGCTCATGACCGCAGTAGCGGCAATGGCTCTCGCGGCCGGCGGTGCGATGGCAGTGGCAGCCTCGGCATCAACCGCAGAGCCCACGCCCCTGGAGCAGGGAGTCACCCAGCAGGTGCGCACCGAAACCCAGGAGCAGGCTCAGCACGGGCAGCCGGCCGACCAGGGTCAGCAGGAGCAGGCGCGGGTGCAGACGCGGGTGCAAGCGCAGACACAGACGCAGACGCGCGAGCAGACCCAGGCGCAGACGCAGACGGCTGGCGAGCCCTCAGGCGCCCCGAGCCAGGGAACCTGCCTCACGGCCGACCAAGACCGCGACCGCGACCAGACCCAAGCCAAGGACGGCACGGGCGACGATCAACTGCGCGACCGCGACCAGCTACGCGTGCAGGATCCGAGCAAGTGCCAGGGCAGCTGCTAGGCCGCTGACCGGCGCACCAGCACCGCCCCGCGGAACGACCCCCCCGCCGCGGGGCGGATGCCTGTGTGGCCCTCGATGTGGGGATTGTGTGGAGAGCGCCGCATGCGGCGCGATCTGGGTGGCTGATGGGCAACCATGGACTCGTGGCCACCGTCTTGGTCGTCGAGGATGAGCGAGAGATCCGCGAGGTGCTGCGCCGATACCTCGAGCGCGCCGGTTTCGCGGTGCTGACCACGGGATCGGGCGCCGAGGCACTGTCGCTGCTGCGCTCGTCGGACGTGGACCTGCTACTGCTCGACCTCGGCCTGCCAGATCTCGATGGCGAGGAGGTCCTGCGCGAGGTCCGCCAGCTGGGGTGGCTGCCCGTTCTGGTGCTCACCGCCCGCAGCGACCTGGACGACCGCATCCACGGGCTGGAGTTGGGCGCGGACGACTACGTCACCAAGCCGTTCAGCCCGCGCGAGGTCGTCCTGCGGGTCCAGGCCGTGCTCAACCGAGGAGAACGCGGTTCAGGGGGGCCGGAGCCGACAACGTTCGGCGGTGGCCGGCTGCGCATCGATGAGGTGCGGCATGAGTCATCCCTGGATGGCGTGCTCCTCGACCTCACGCCCACCGAGTGGGGAATTCTGACCGCCCTGGCGGCCACGCCTGGCCGGGTCTACTCCCGCTATGAGTTGGTGAACCGCGTGCGCGGGTACGAGTTCGCCGGCTACGAGCGCACCATCGACAGCCATATCAAGAACCTCCGCCACAAGTTGGGCCCGTCCGGCGTCGAGCTCGTCGAGACCGTGCTCGGTGTGGGCTACCGGTTGGGGTGGCCGCGTGACCACTGAGCGGACCCGCCCGATCCTTGGATCGCTGGGCTGGCGGCTGCTGATGGCGTTCTCGTTGGTCGCCCTCGGCGCCGTCGCGCTGGTGACGGCAGCCGCGCTCGTGGGCACCGGGCGCGGGATCGAGCAGGCTGAGGAGGTGAACCGCGAGCTGGTCTCCGCCCGCGTGGCGGACGCCGCGGCCGCGGCCTATCGCGCTGCGGGAAGCTGGGCTGCCGCGGATCTCAGCGAGGCCGAGGCGATTGCCACGGCCGCCGGGGCGCGCATCTTCATCGTCGCCGCGGACGGATCGATCGTGAGTGTGGCCAGCCAGGAGCGACCCCTGTCCTCCGGCGTGGGCTCCTCATCCCGGCTCATCGCGGGCCTGCGCCGTGTGGACGGGACCCCCTCACCGAGCGAGCGGTCGCCCGCTCCCGATCCCGGGGGTGGCGGGTCGGGGCAGCCGAGCAGCCCGGGCGGCGCGGTGCCCCCTTCCGTCGTTCCGAGCGGTGGCACGACGCAGCCTGGACCGACGGACGGGGGTGGCGCTGGGGGCACCGGCTCGCCCAGCGTTCCGCCGAGCCCCTCACCAGACGGTTCGCCAGGGGGGAAGCCTGTTCCCCGACCGCATCTCCAGGCGTCGCCAGCGGCGAGTGGGATGCCTCGGCCACGGTCGTGGTCGATGGGCTGCCCGTGGGCGTGGTGGGCTTGGTGTTCGAGGACGATGCGGTGACGACGGCCAGGGACATCGCCTGGCGCTGGGTCGTGATTGCCGCCTGCGCGGCGCTGCTGCTGGCCCTGCTGGTCGGGCTCTGGGTGACGCGTCGGCTGGCCGTGCCGTTGATGGCCGTGGCCGGCACCGCCCGGGATTTCGCCGCCGGGAATAGGGGCGCCCGAACGGGAGTGACGGGGCCGGGGGAGATCGGCGAGGTGGCGCGTTCGCTCGACCAGATGGCCGACACGGTGGTCCAGTCCGAGGAGAGTCGGCGCAGGCTGGCATCCAATGTGGCGCATGAGATTCGGACCCCCTTGGCGGCCCTCCAGGCGGGGTTGGAGGAGGCGCGGGACGGTCTGGTGGAGCCGGACGCGGCCCTGCTGGCCGGGCTCCACGACCAGTCGCTGCGCCTCGGCCGCATCGTCGACGACCTGGCCGCCCTCTCGGCGGCCGAAGCCAGCGCCCTGAGCCTGCGATGGGCGGACGTGGACCTGGCCGCACTGGCGAGGTCGGAGATCGCGGCGCAGGAGCCGCGGTTGCGCGCGGCCGGCCTCGTGGTGAACTCCGACACGAGTGAGCCGGTGCTGGTCCGCGGCGACGCTGACCGCTTGCGGCAGGTCTTGGCGAACCTGCTGTCGAACGCCGCGCGGTATTGCCGAGCCGGCGACGAGGTCTACGTGGCTGTGGTGCCGCGAGGTGACCTGGCCCGGCTCACCGTGCGGGACACCGGCCCGGGCATCCCGGCCGGGGAGATCCCCCACGTCTTCGATCGGTTCTGGCGGGGCAGTGGGGGCGACCGGTCGCAGGGTTCGGGTCTGGGATTGGCCGTGGTCCGAGAACTGGTGACCGCCCACCACGGCATCGTGCGAGTTGACTCGGACGGGCAGACCGGCACGTCCTTCGAGATCGACCTCCCCCGGGCGAGCGCCCCGGACTGACCGAGCCGCGCCTAGCCATGTGCAGCCG
>CAVPNW010000004.1:0-368033 GCA_963706875.1 uncultured Actinomycetes bacterium
GGCGCGGCTCGTAGTTGTTGCAGTCGAAGACGTCGGACAGCCGGGTTGCCTCGACGCGGTTCCGCGCGCTCCTCCCAGGACGGTCAGGGCGGTGGCGGCGCCGACCGTCACCGTTGCCTTGGTGGCGCCTGACCCCTCGGGACGGGCAAGGCCCTCGCGGCCCCATCCATCCAGCGACACCGTCCGCGGTCCGACGGCCACGGCGGCGACCCGGGATCCATCCGGCACGGGGACCTCGAGGTCGGGGCGCTGGGAGACGACCTCGCCGTCGATGCGCACCCGGGTCAGGTCCGAGAACCGCAGCACGTCGCCGTCCACGCTCGGCGTGAGGACCGCCGCGGCGCGGGCGCGCTGGCCGACGACGTACTCCCCGCCGGTGAGCTCGACCGTCTGGGTCGGTGCACCCGGAGTCCACCGCCGGCACCTCCCAGACCACCGTGTCGTCGGTGACCTGCGGGGTGTCCAGGACGGT
Organism: uncultured Actinomycetes bacterium; assembly: GCA_963706875.1. GTDB lineage: Bacteria > Actinomycetota > Actinomycetes > S36-B12 > CAIYMF01 > Prado023. The sequence continues at coordinate 473 of CAVPNW010000004.1, forward strand.
CGGTGACGTCGGCGCGGGGCCGCTGCGCCTCACCGGGACCACCGCGTTGGCCGTGCCGACGGTGCCGATGACCGCCGAGGACGCTGCGGGCTCGGAGGCCACCGACAGCGTCCGGTCGTAGAGCCGGACCGAGTCGCTGGAGCCGTTGCCGACCTGCCACAGCTCGAGGGGGCCATCGACGACGCGCGTGAGGCCCGGGACCCGCGCGATCGCCTCAGCGAGCACCTCGTCATCGGCGAACGTGCGACCCGGCAGACCGCGGACGAGGTCGTGGCGGACGATCACCTCGGACACGCCGATGGCGTCCAGGAGGTTCGGGACCGGCTCGAGGTCCCCGGAGAGCAGGGCCGTCTCGACCGCCACGACGTTGGCCTTGAAGCCGGCCACGTCCCCGAAGTAGCCGTCAGGCTTCGGCTGGACCACGGGGTGGCGGATCAGCAGGTTGGCGATGCTGTCGACGCCGAAGAACCCCCAGGTGGTGGGCATCTGGTAGTAGTCGTCCAACGGCAGGACCAGGACCTTTCCGTCGCGGTCGTCGGCGTCGATGGTCTCGGCCATCGCCCGCCAGTACTCGGGCACCCGCACGTGGGCCGAGGGCTGCATCGGCCGCTCATCGGGGATCACCGAGCCGCTGGCAAGCGGGTACGGGTAGGCCAGGGCCAGCAGCAGCGCCACGCCGCCGACAGCAGCCACGGCCACGGGGGCTCCCGGCCACTGCAGGGCACCTGTGGTCGGGACGTGGAGCGCCGCCCGTCGCGCCATCGCGGCCCGGACCCGGACGGTTGCACCGTGAACGGCGATCGCGAGCAGCATCCCGAAGAAGACGACCAGCAGCTGACCCAGCTTGCTCATCGGCTCGCGGAACAGCCAGAACCCGGGCACGTTCAGGTAGAGCCAGAGGTTCACCCCGGCGAACGGGGCGTTGATGCCCTTGGCCAGGAACACGAACACCGCCGACATCCCCCACAGCGACAGGGCGGCGCGGCGGTGGGCGCGCACGGCCAGGACGGGGGCCAGCAGCAGGAGGGTCGGCAGCAGGTAGCGCACCCAGATCCAGTAGGGCTGGTCCAGCGCGGAGGCGAAGGGCAGGTACTGCGGGCGGAACCAGGCCCAGTTGGCCACCATCGTCAGGATGTTGGGGATCGTGTTGTTGATGGTCGCCCAGGACCAGTTGGTCGGGTCGGTGAACGTGGCGTTCGACTCCGGCGCACCGCCGCCGGTGTAGACCCCGGCGAAGGGGATCATCCAGTACAGGTTCAGCAGCAGCGCCCACGGCGCGGCCAGGACCAGCCACCTCAGCAGCCGCAGCATCCCCCGCCGGCCCACGACCAACAGGGCCAGCGTCAGGGTGCCGAGGCTGGCCCACGCGAACGCGACGACCAGCATCGGCGGGTTGAACGCGAGGAAGGAGGTCGGCATCAGGGCGATGCCGCCCACCACAGCGGGAACCCGCTGGCCCTTGGCCACCCGCAGCGCGATGCCCGTGACCAGCGCGACGGTGGCCACGGAGATGATGTTCAGCGGGTTCGGCAGGCGGGTCAGGAAGAACCCGTTCATCACCCCGAACGTGCCGGCGACGATGACGGCGAGGTCCGAGCGGACCACCGCCCCGGCGGCGAAGGCGACGCCCACAGCCACGGCCCCGTAGATGAGCGTGTAGAAGACCCACTGGGCGACCGTCTCGTCGCCCCCGAGGAAGCCCACCACGTGGATCAGGCCGAACTCGAAGGCGCGGCCGATCGTGTGGGCCCCCGACCCCGCGCCGCTGATCTGGTGGTTCCAGGCCCAGGCCATGCCCGGCTCCCAGCCGCGGCGGATGAAGGCACCCATGTCACCGGTGGAGATGAAGGTCCCGGTCACGAACCACCGGCTGACGATGACCGACGAGATCGCGAAGACGATGGCGTAGGAGCGAGCCGCGTGGAACGTCCCCCGCACACGCGGGAGGTCGGCGGCTGAGGGCATGTCCCGACAGTGGGCCATGAACTTCAAGGACTGCTCAAGAGGTGCTCAGGTATGGCTGCGAACGCTTTCAGGGGCCGTCGTCGGCGCCTACCGTGAGGGCATGCACCCCATCACCGAGTCGCCCCACGCTGCACCGACGGCGGACCCGCGGATCGCCCTGCCCAGCCGAGCCGAGCTGCAGGACCGCCTCGTCGCGATCCTGCGCGACGCCGGCGTCGACTGGGCCTGGCAGGGTGTGTCAGGGGCCCACGTCCGGTGGCTGTCCGAGACGGGGCCGGCCGACCTCGATCTCTGGTGGCGCCCGGGCAGCGGGATGGATGCCGATCCGGCCGTGCTCGTGGAGCGCCTGTGCCGCGAGCTGCCGGCGGCTCCGGTGGCCGACTCCCGCGACCCCGCCCGGTTGCGCCACACGAGCCTGGTGGTGCGTGCCGAGTCTGGGTTGGCGATCATCGACCTGACCCACGGTGACCTGCGCGTGGGCCCGATCACGCTGATGCCCGCCGAGCTCGTCACCGGCACGGCAGGGGAGGCCCCGCAGCTCACGGGGGCTGCCGCGGCCGCCGATCTCCTGATTCGCCCCGTCCTGCGGGGCAGGGTGCCAGTCGACTCCCGGGTCGACGAGGCCCGGGCGGCCTGGGCCAGCACCTCCGTCGCGCAGCGCTCGGCCGCGGAGGACGGGTGGCGCGGTGGTCTCGGTTCCCCGCTTGCCCGCGAGGTCGTTGGCGTCCTCGAGGGCGCGACTCCCACGGCCCTGATGGTGAGCAGGGCGCGGCGGCGCCTCATCCGCGCGACCGTGGAGCCACGTGCGTGGGCCAGCACGTGGCGCCAGCGGCACACCATCGCCCCCGCAGGGCGGCACGCGTCACCGCTGGGCCTTCGCGGGCACGGCGTCGTCGTGGCGCTGGTCGGCACTGATGGCTCGGGGAAGTCCACGGTCGCCGCGCAGGTGCGCGAGCGACTCGAGGACGCCGGATTCGCCACGTCCTCGGCCTACTTCGGGATGGCGCGCGGCAACCTGCCCGGGGTCGCCCTGGCCCGCCGGGTGCTGGGCGTCGGGGGAGTGGAGCCCGCCATTGCGGCCGTTGCGGTCGAGCCCGTCGCCACGAGTGCGGCCGACGATCCGGCCGGCGACCGAACCACCTTGGACCGGCCCCTGCTGCGCCGGGCCGCGGCCTGGTACTACGCCGCGGAGTACATCTGGCGCTACCAGCGCACCGTGGCCCCGGCCCGCCGGAAGGGTCACATCGTCCTCGTGGATCGCTACGTCTACGACCTGCGCGAGTCCCCGTGGCCCGGGTCGATGGCCAGCAGAGTTGCCGAGGCCCTCGTGCCGCGCCCGGACATCCTGGTCCTGCCCGACGCTCCCGACGAGATGATCCACGCCCGCAAGCCCGAGCGCAGCGCCGGTGAGCAGGCAGCGATCCAGGCCCGCTACCGGAGCCTGCTGGCTGAGCGACCTGCCCGGTTCGGGCACGTCGTGGTCGATACGTCGGGTTCCACGGCCGACCCCGTGGCAGGGTTGGAGCTGGCTGTCATCTCGGCGGCCCACATGAGCTCGCGGGAGTCGCGCAGTGCAGCTGGAGCAGCCACGCACCAGGGCGCGGGTCCTCGCTGAATCGGGGCTCCTCGGGCTCGCGCTCGGGCTGTTGGTCGTCGCCCCCTGGATCGGTTCGGGCTACCTGCTGCTGCTCGACTGGGTCAGTGGGCCCGAGCAGGCGCTGACACCCGGCGTGTACGGCCTGTCGGGGTCGGCGCTGGATGCGATGCCGTTCCGGATCGGGACCCAGGTGCTGCGGGTCCTCGTCGGCCCGGCGGCCACGGCCTGGTTGTTGATCCTTGCCTTCTTCCCGCTCGCAGCCGCGGGGGCCGCCGCCGCGGCCGGGGGTGGTCGATGGCGCGCGTGGCCCGCGGCATTGCTCATGGTGTGCAACCCGTTCGTGATCGACCGGATCCGGGCGGGGCACGTGGCGGTGCTGCTCGGGATGGCGATCCTGCCGTGGCTGTTCGCCGCCGCCCTGCACGCCCGTCGGTTGCACAAGCCCTTCGCGGTCCGCCCGGCCCTGTGGTACGCCCTGGCCATCTCGATCAGCCCGCACATGGCCTGGATCGGGGGGGTCCTGCTGCTGGCGGTGGCCCTGCTGCCCCGGCCGACGTGGGTCGACCTGATCCGTTCCGTCCAGGTGGTGATGACAGCGGCCCTGGTCTACGGGTACGCGCTCGTGCTCTACGCGACGGGAACCCGAACCCTGGCGGTGACCCAGGCCGATCTCGACGCGTACGCCACCGACGACGGTCCCGGGGGATGGCTGCCCACCGTCCTGTCCCTCCGCGGGTTCTGGCGTGGCTTCGAGGAGTCCGTCGAGTCCGGGATGGGGTTGCTGCCCGGGGCCCTGCTGCTGGTGGGGATCCTGCTCGTCGTCGTGCTGGGCTTCCGTGCCCGCTGGGGCGAGGAGGCCGACCGGACGGCCCCACTTGTGGCCCTCACCGTCCTCGGGCTGCTCCTGGGTGCCGGCGTGAGCGGCCCGCTGGCTGGCGCCTACCGACTGGCCTTCGATGTCCTGCCGCTCTTCGAGGCCATGCGCGAGCAGCAGAAGTGGCTCGCCCTGGTCGTGCTCGGGTACGCCGTGGGGTTCGGGTGCGGGGTGGAGTGGCTGGCACAACGACCGGGCCGGGTCGTGGCCGTGGTGGCAGGAGCCCTGCCGCTGCTCCTGGCTCCGTGGCTGGTCTGGGGCCTCGGCGGCTCGATCCGCACCAGTGAGTACCCCGACGGGTGGGCCCAGGCAGCGGACGCGATGGGATCTGGCCAGGGCAACGTCCTGTTCCTGCCGTGGCACGCCTACCAGCCGTTCGAGTTCACCGACGGCCGGACCGTGGCCACGCCGGCGGCCGCCTTCTTCTCCCGCCCGACGCTGGTCAGCGACGCCGTGGAGCTGCCCGGGCTGCGCACCGACTCCACGTCGCTTCGCTCGGCGTACGTGGACCGGATCGTGGCGGAGGCCGGCGCCGACGCGCTCGGCCCGCTGCTGGCGCCCCTGGGCGTGGAGTACGTGGCGGTGGCTGAGGGGGTCGGCCCGCCGGGGGAGACCGACTGGGTGGCTGGCCAGCCCGGCATCGAGCAGGTGATGACCTCGCCGACGATGACCCTCTACAGGGTGACCCGGTCGGCGATCGGCCGCGTTGGGCCGGCCCGGGTGGCGGACTTCGATGCCGCGGTGGTGGGCTACCGCGACCTGGGGTGGGGCACGGAGGCCGTGCTGCACTCGGACCCCGGCGGCCTGGGCGAGGCTGGGCAGAGCACCGCCAGTGGGGGGATCACGAGGTCCTCGCCCACGACGTGGTCGGTCGCAGCCGGTGACCCGGGCTGGGTGGTGATCCCGGAGGAGTGGTCCGCCGGCTGGGTCTCCGACGGCACGGCGGCAGTCCCGACCCTTGCCGGCACCGCCGCTGTCCGGGTCGGTCCCGACGCGACCGTCGTGGAGTACGGCCCGTGGCGCCTGCTACGGCCAGCGATCCTCGGATCGCTGGCCGTGCTGGTGGCACTCATCGTCGGCGGACTCGTCGAGCACCGCCGCGAGCTGCTACGTCGCTGAGGGGCCCAGGGCGGTCCGGTAGGCCGCATCGGTGACCTCAGCAGCCCGGCTCCAGCTCAGCTGGCGGGTGGTGGCCGGTCCGGCTGTGGCCATTCGCTGCCAGAGGTCGCGGTCGGTCAGCAGCCGCAGGAGTGCTGTGGCCAGTGCGGGGGCATCCCCCGGCGGGACCGTCAGGCCGTTGACGTCGGGCTCCACGACCGCGCGCACGCATCCGACTTCCGTGGCGACGGTCGGCAGGCCCACGGACAGGGCCTCGGCGATGGCCATGGCCGGCGGGGAGGTCGTGTAGTCGAACTTGAACGGCCACGCCCCCACCTGCGCCCCAGCGAGCTCGGCGAGCAGGTCGGGCACCGGGTCGGTGACGACCGTCACGCGATCGGAGATCCCCGCGGCGGCCACGCGCTCGACCAGCGACCCGAGCTCGGGCCGGGGGATGAGCAGGAGCTTCAAGGTGGCGCCGGGGACGTGATCAAGCACCCGGGGGAAGGCGTCGATGAGTGTGTCGACGCCGCGGACCGACTCGGCGCGTCCGGCGAACACGATGACCGGCTTCTCGGCCTCGAACGTGGCGCGCCGGTCGTCCTCCGGCGCTCCGGAGGTCAGCCGCAGGACGGGGATGTCCAGGCCGTGGAACAGCCGCCGGGAGACGGCCGGATCAGGGGTGAGCACCGCCGATGTGCCCGCACGACGCAGGGCGGCGCGGACGGCCACGGGAGGCAGGACGGTGGTCGCCCCGACCCGGGGGCGCAGGACATTGGACTGCCACGCCGGTCGCAACCCACCGGCACGCAGCTGGCGCAGCGGCGGGACGCGGGGCCAGGCGTACATGGTCATCACGTGGGCGTGCTCCCGGATGGGCGAGCCGGCCGCGAGCAGGGGAGCCAGAGCGCCGCCGTGGAGGTGGACGACGTCGGGCCGCAGCCCGCGCAGGGCGTCGCGCAGCTGTGTGCTGCGCCCCATCGGGAACGTCTCCATCGCGCCCCCGACCTCCACGACGCTGGCGAACAGCTCGGCGCCGTCGTGGATGCGTGCGGCCACCAGGTGGTGCTCGCCGGGCACCCGGGAGGCAGTCTCGGCGATCGTGCGGCCCATCGCCTCCTTGGCGGAGAACTCGGCGATGACGTGGACGATGCGGGTCATGCGCCAGCACCGACGAGCGGGGCATCGGTCGGCCCGGTGCCGATCAGGCCCGCGCGGTGCGCCTTGCGCATGCCCACGACCAGGCCCGCGGTCTCCACTGCCTTGAGGACGACCATGCCGCTGGTCCGCACCGGCGAGCGCAGCATGGTGGGGGCCTGGGCCACGAGGCCGGGACGGCTCAGGTGCCGGCGTGCCTCGGGCTTGCGGCTCATGTACTCGGCCACCCACCGACCGTAGTACTGCTTCTTGGTGAATTGGGCACGCAGCGAGATCTCGCCCTCGTCGTGCCAGATCCAGGAGGAGATCCGTGCGATCCCGACGCCCGCCGCACGGGTCCGGTCCGCGAGGTCCCAGTCCTCGGCTGCGGTCAGGGTCTCATCCCAGGCCCCCACGAGGTCGAACAGCTCGGCGCGGAAGGCACGGGGGGCCTCAACGTCGTCCTGGCCCACGTACAGGCTCTTCTCCAGGACCCGGCACGAGGCCAGGAACCCGACGCCGAAGGAGCGCTCCGGGATGATGACCGCCCCGATCCCGGGCTGGGCCTCGAAGGTGGCGGCGATGTCGGCCAGGACGGTCGGCTCGAGGACCATGTCGGAGTCGATGAACAGCACGATCTCGCCGGTTGCGAGCTCGGCGCCGTGGTTGCGCTGCGCACTGCGCTCGGGGCCCCGGTCGGCGAAGACGTGGGCCATCCGACGAGCCAGCACGAGCGTGTCGTCGCTCGAGGCGTTGTCGACCACGATGATCTCGACGTCCGGGTGGGTCTGGTGGCGCAGGGACCCCAGGCACGCGGCGAGCGTCCGTCCGGAGTTGCGGGTGGGGACGATGGCGCTGATCTTCATGGGGTCTCCTGCGGGGTGTCGGAGTCTGCGGGGGATTCCAGGGCGAGGGCCAGGACGCCGGCGGTCATGCCGGCCACGCCGAGGGCGTAGCCGAGCGTGGCGAGCATCGAGGACGTTCCGGCCCGGCCGGCGGAGTGCAGGGCGCCGGCGACGAGCATGCCGGCCGCCGCGGACAGGAAGGTCACCAGCGAGATGAACTGGGCGATCCGGGCCAGTCGGTTGCGTGGCGTCGCGGCGAAGGTGCTGTTCGTCGCAGCCATGGTGTCAGGCAGCATCGCGCACCACCGTGAGGGGCGGCCCGAAGGTGCGGGCGAGGTCGGACTTGGTGAGGGCGACGTGGAGCACCTGCTGGGCGACGAACTCCCAGGAGTGTGCCCCGCCGTAGGGGATCGGCTCGATCGGGTCGGCCATCCAGGTCTCCAGCGCCGAGGGCAGCCACGCGACCAGCGCGTCGGGTGTCGGCGGGACGACCACGCCTCCAGCGGCGAGGGTGGAGTCGCGCAGGCCGGGGACGTCGTAGGCCACGGTCGGCGTGCCCAGGGCGGCGGCCTCGCTGACGACCAGGCCCCACCCCTCGCGCAGGCTGGTGGCCACGTGGACGTGCGCGCGGGCCATCCGGTCGAGCTTCTCCTCCTCGCTGACCCGGCCGAGGACCTCGATCCCCGCCGGTGCCGCTGCACGCACCTGCTCGAGCAGCGGTCCGCCGCCGATCATCCAGACCTGCAGGTCCGGGATGGTGGCCTGCAGCCGCGAGGCAGCGTCGATGAGGTCCATCGGGCGCTTGTACGGCACGTGCCGGGCGCACCAGACGATCGTGGGGCGCTGCTCCTTGGTCGGCAGCTCCACGAGCGCGGGGGGCTCGATGCCCTCGGGGACGACGGTCACATCGGTGATCCCGAAGTCGCGCAGGGCGTCACGGGTGGACGCCGAGACCGCCATGGTCGGGATGTCGCGGTAGGCGCGCAGCCAGCGCGGCTCGAGGACGCGCCGCCCGAGGGTTGCGGTTCCCCTGGGTGCGTTGTACTTCCAGATGTCCTCGCAGGTCTGGTGCGCGAACGCGACCGTGGGCACGTCGGTGATCCAGCGGTGGGCGGTGAACGGGACGGTGTTGATCATGTCGATGACCAGGTCGAAGCCCTCGAAGCGGCCCTGGCGCTCCCACCAGCGACGCGCCTGGCGGTAGACCGTGAACCTGCCCCCGGCCCGCACGACGCGGTAGCCGTCCACCATCTCCTCGGCGGGGCGGCCCGGGACCGCGGCGGCGAAGAGGGTCACCTCGATCCCCCAGCGGGCCCAGTTGGCCGCCGCCTGCTCGGTGTAGACCTCGGCGCCACCGGCCGCCTCATGGGCCAGGTCGCGCCACGTCAGGATGAGGATCTTCATGTCAGGCAACCTTCAGGCTCGGGATGGCCGCAGCAGCGGGGGCGGACGGGGGTGTGTCGGTGGTGCGGCGCGGGAAGGGGAGCACGACCGCGGAGCTCGGCTCGGTGGCCACTGAGGGGGCCACCGGGGTCCGGTAGGTGGGGGAGTAGTGCAGGCGGGCCAGGACGGTCAGAGCGTCGGCGAGGGTGCGGGTGATGGCGGCGCGTCCCACCGTCGAGCCGGCCATCCGGGCCTCGATCGCCACCGGCGCGGCGGCCATGCGCTGGATCCCGGCTGCGCGGGCGGCGACGAAGAACTCCAGGTCGAAGGCGAACCGCTGCTCGCGAAGACGGGGCAGCACGTCGGCCAGGGCCTGGCGGCGGAACAGCTTGCATCCGGTCTGGGTGTCGTTGATCCCCAGGGCGAACAGGGAGCCGACGAGGGCGATGAAGCCGTAGGAGATCACCTTGCGCAGGGCGCTGGATGCCGACTGGGACTCGCGGTGGCGCTTGCTGGCGTAGACCACATCGTGGTCGCCGGCCCGGGCGGCGTGGTAGTAGTCCACGACGTGCTTGGGGTCGATGTCGCCGTCGGCGTCGACGAACCCGACGTAGCGGCCGTGGGCCAGGGCGAACCCGCGGTGCAGTGCCGCGCCCTTGCCGAGGTTCGTCGGGCTGACGACGACGCGGACGGTGGGGGCCAGTCCCTCGATGGTGGCCTCGGAGCCGTCCGTGGACCCGTCGGAGACGGCGATGACCTCATAGGACAGGCCCGCCTCGTCGGCGACCTCCACCAGGCGCTGCACGGTGGGGCGCAGGGCGTCGCCGGGGTTGTAGAAGGGGATCACGACGCTCAGGTCCAGGGTGCCGTCCTGGACGAACAGGGCGTCATCGGCCTGCCAGACCGACGCGGGGTCCATGCTGCGGCGCTGGTGGCGGACCGCGGCGACCAGCAGGGCCGGGACCAGGATGAGGTAGCGCAGCACCCGGGTCAGGGCGCCGGCGACGGCCAGGAACGGGGCCAGCGCGATCGCGGCCGGGGTGGGCAGGGGGGCGGGGGCGAGCGTCGAAGTGGTCATGCGAGGAATCTCGCGGTCCAACTTCAAGCGACCCTCAAGCCCGTCGCAACGTCCGGGCAGGGTGTGGACGAGCTCGGTTCAGCGGCGCCGCGCCGCGCTCCACATCCGCGCCTCGATGCCCCCGAGGAGCACCACGCAGGCCAGGAGCGAGGCCCCGGATGCCAGTGCGATCGACATGCGGGAGGAGTGCCAGACGCTGATCGCTGCGACCTGCACCACGGCACCGGCCCAGGGCAGGTAGGCCGCGCGCGACCCGCGAGCCATGGCGGCGTGGGCCAGGACGCTGACGAACGCGCTGGCCCCGGCAATGAGGGCCAGGGCGCGGACCAGCGAGCCGGTGCCCGCGGGGAACGCGCTGCCGTAGAGCAACGCAAGGACGAGTCCGGGTGCGACGCCCACGACCAGGGCGCCGGCCATCGCGGGGGCTCCCACGACGATCAGCGCCGAGCGCAGGGCCGCAGATTGGCCGGTCCTCGCCGACCATGCGGCGACCAGCCGTGGATAGGCCACCGACATGGCGGCCGCGGGCAGGGCGAGGATCGACTTGCCGATCGTGGCCGCGGCCACGTAGGCACCCGAGGCGTCGCCGGGGAGGTGGTGGCGGGCGAGGAACAGGTCGACCGTGGTGAACGCGAACAGCCCGGTGACCACCGCCGTGGTCCGGGCCAGGTCCCCCAGGGCCAGGCGGCGGGTCGCGCCCACCATGTCCGACCAGACCGCCCGGGCCGCCTGCAGCAGGGCGGCCAGCTCACCGAGGACAGTGCCGATCAGTGCGCCGGTCACGCCCAGGGGCACCGCCAGTGCCACCCCGAGCCCGAGTCGGATCGCAGCGGAGACCAGGTACGTACCCGCAACGGACCGGCTCCGGCCCGTGCCCAGGAGCAGGCCGCGGGCGGTGGCGAGCAACCCGGAGACCAACAGGGTGGGGGCCAGCAGCGCCGCATCCCACCACGACCCCAGGTGCAGGAAGTCGGACACCGGGCCCGAGACGAGGACCAGCAGGACGGCCACCGGGGCGAGGAGTCGAAGCGCCCGGGCCAGTGCGCTGCGACCCGTGCGCCCGGTCAGCCCGCCATCGGCGGCGAGCCGGGCTGAGGCGGTCTGCAGCGCGGTGAGCGGCACCGCGACCAGCGTCATCGCGGCCAGGACCGAGCCGAGCGCTCCGTAGTCGGCTGCCGGCAGCGTGCGCCCCAGCGCGGCATGGAACAGGAGGTTGGCCACGGACTGGACGGCGATCGCCAGCATCACGGGCCCGGCCAGGATCGCCAGGCGGCCGGTCGTGCCCCGCAGCAGCGCGGTGCCGCCCGAGGGGCGTGCGGGAGCGGTCAGTGGCATGTGCGGGAGTCTGCACGGTCATGCTCAAGATTGGCTCAAGGGACGTTCCGCGTTCCCCGGTGACGCTGGCGGGACCCGGAGGTCGCAGGGGACAGTGGCAGCATGACTACGACCTCGTCCCGCTGCCGGCGTGTGGGGGCTGCCTCGGCCGCCCTGCTCGTGGGCTCCGTCCTGTTCGCCCCCGCGGCAATGGCCCAGGAGGGCCCCGGCTACGGGGGCAGCGCTGACGAGCTCGCAGTCTCCTGGAAGGAGCCCGAGCGGATCATCGCGATGGGCGCCCCCGGTGCGTCGATCGACCTCGAGGCGAGTGGACTGGCACTCGATGTCTTCGGCCTCGGGTTCCGGGGTCGCTCGGAGGTCGTCGTCACCGTCGGCACCAACGAGCCGGTCACAACCCGCGTCGACCCGACGGGCACCCTGGAGCTCGCGGTCGGCCTCGAGGACCTCGAAGCCGGACCGCAGCCCGGCACCAGCGTGGTCGTCCTCGGCCGGGCCCCGGGGGGAACCTCCCGCACGCTGGTCGGGGCCGTCCCCCCGATCCCCTCGGGCACCGGCCCGGCCGAGCTCCTGCCGTGGATCGTGGGGGTCGCCCTGGCCGGCGCCGGAGCCACGGCGCTGCGCCGGCGCCGCGTGGCGGCCGCCGCTTCAGTCGACTGACGGGTCGCTTCGCCCGGCCACCCTGCTCGTCTCCAAGCGCTCGTCCAGCCCAACACAGCAGAAGGGCCGCACCCGAAAACCGGATGCGGCCCTCGTTCCTGTGTAGGTACTAGTTCAGCGTCGACTCCTCGAAGACCGCCGACGTGCCTGAACCCCAGGTGCGGAACCCGATCTGGTTGCCCGACGGCGCCTTGAAGCCGGCGGCGGCGCAGCCCGACGACGACAGTGCTCCGCTCAGGCTGGGCACAGCGAACAGCCGTGTCCCGTTGATGCTCATCCAGAGCGAGTCACCCTGGACCACGGCGGTGATCAGGTGCCTGGCGTTGACCTCCAGGCCTGCGGGCCACTTGACCCGTGCCATCGGGGTGCCGCACTCCTTACCACTGTCCCAGACCCGCAGCAGGAGCGCCGGGCCGAACGAGCTGACCCGCCCGTAGCCGGGGTCGTACTGCATTGTGTAGCCGCTGATGGACGTGTTGTTGGCGTTGGCGCGCAGCCAGATGCCGTACCCCCACCCAGAGCGCAACGTGGCCTTGGTGGTCAGCGCCATGTCGGACTGGGTCATCGCCTTGGTCGAGATGACGCGCGTCTCGCTGCCGTTGTTCATGTCCACGACGTTGCCCGTGATGGCGGCCTTGCCGTACACCAGGCGCCACATGGTCTTGTCCAACTCGCCCACTTGGCAGCGGTTCACCAGGACGCGGCCGAACTCCTTGCTGCCCGCCTCGCCCTGCCCGGAGATCGTCACTGTGAAGACGCCGCACGGCACCTTGTCGAAGGTCAGGGCGGTGGCCCGGTTGGCGATCTGGTGGTGCTCGGTGTACGTGCTGCTGGGGGCAGCCGGGTTCACGTCGAGGAACAGGTCCGGATAGGCGGAGCTGCTGCCCACCGGCCCCTCGATGGTGGCACGGATGAAGCCGTCGGACTCCGTGATGCGGACCAGCGGGTCGAGCTCCTTCTCGCCGGCTGCGCCGATCTTCAGCAGGGTGAACGATGCCGAGGGCTCGCCGCGCAGCTCGCCGTCGTAGGCCACAACCTGGAACTTCGAGTCCTTGAGGGGGTCGAAGCCCTCGATCGTGACCTCGTTCCCGGTGACGTCGATCGTCTTCGACACGACCGAGTCGCCGTAGTGGACGCGGTAGTGGGTGATGGCGCCGTAGCCCGCCCAGCTGGGCGTCTTCCACGTGAGCCGGATCGTACTCGGGACGTCGGTACGTGCCGCTGCGAGTCCGTGGGGCGGGGAGGGCTTGCCTGCCCGGAGAACCTGGCTGGACGTGAAGCACCCTCCGTAGGAGTTGACCGGTGTCACCTTGGCCACGTACTGCAGCCCCGGGTCGATCTGCGCGACTTTCACCGACGTGTCCGTCGTGACGGTATCGACCAGGACCCGGCCCGTGCTGCTCTCCGTGACCTTCACGGTGTAGCCCGCATCGGTGCCCGAACCCCACCATGCCGGTGCGGTCCAGCTGATGACTCCGGTCGTGCCCGCGTCGGCCCGCTCACTGGTGATGGAGCCCAGCCCGCCGGGGGCGAGGCTGTTGACCATGACGGCCGCGGCCTGGGCCGAGGTCCCGTCGGTGGCCACCGCGGCGATGCGTACCTGGTAGCGGGTGCATTCGCCCGCGCCGAGGTGGTTGTCGGTCAGCACGTCCACGGGGTAGGTCTTCACCGCGTCGGTCGTGCCGTCGAAGACACTGACCCGCACGTGGTCGGTTCCGGCCTGGGGCTTCCAGCCGATGTTGAGTGTCGTGGGTGTCGTGGCATCGCGCTGGACCAGGATTCCCCTGGGCGCGGTGATGTCGGTCGCAAGGGCGGGTGATGCTGCCGTCGCGAGCATGAGGGTGGCGACGGCTCCCGCCGTCAGGGTCCTGGCTGTGCTTCGTCGTCTGAACATGGTCACTTCCGGGTGTGTGGTGGCGGGTCGTATGACCCAGGACACCGCCGACCCTCCAGCAGCCACCTCAAGGGTGGTTCAAGCGCGACGCAACGCGCAGTTCAGTCCCGCGGCGGCTCGAACCGGAAGCCGACGCCGCGCACCGTGTGCACGAACCGTGGGCTGGTTCCGGACTCGCCGAGCTTCTTGCGCAGGTTCCCGACATGGACGTCCACCACATGGTCGTCGCCGTACCAGTCGCCACCCCAGACCGCGTCGAGCAGCTGGAGGCGGGTGAAGGCTCTCCGGGGCTCGGAGGCCAGCTTGGCCAGCAGGTCGAACTCGACCTTCGTCAGGTCCACGAGCTCGCCGTCGAGCACGGTCTCCCGGGCCGCCACGTCCACGCGCAGAGGGCCGAAGTCCCACACCTCCGGGTCGGCGGCAGCACGTGGCCGCCGGCGCATCGCAGCGATCCGGGCGGCGAGCTCGCGGGCCGAGAACGGCTTGGTCACGTAGTCGTCGGCCCCGACGGTCAGGCCGACCACGCGGTCGACCTCGTCGGTCCGTCCCGTCACCATGATCAGGTAGGCATCGGAGAACTCCCGGATCCTGCGGCACACCTCGAACCCGTCGACCCCGGGCAGGCCGACATCGAGCAGGACGAGCTCGGGCCTGCGCGATCGGGCCATTCCGAGGCCGGTCTCCCCATCGTGGGCGACCACGACCTCGAACCCCTCGCGCTGCAGCAGCTTGGCGCCGATGAGGGCGTACTCCTTGCTGTCCTCGATGAGCAGTGCGATCGGTGCGGGCATGCGCCACATTCTGGCAGGACTTGTCCGCGCTTCGGCGCAGCATGGCCGGCGGCGCTCGCGCCCAGGTGTGTAGGGTCGCCGGACGGGTACCACGGTCAGGAGCAGGGAATGAAGCTTGCGACGTTCGTCCGCCGGGCGGGCGTGTGGGACGGCCCTTTGGATCCGACACTGGACGATCCGGCCACGCTGCTCCTGGTCTTCGCCGACAGCGGGCTGCTGGATGAGCACGATCCGCTCGCGGACCTTGCCGAGACGTTCCCCCGGTCGGTCATGCTCGGGTGCTCGACAGCCGGCGAGGTCCTCGACAGCACGATCGACGACGGGACAGTCACCGTTGCGGTGGCCCAGTTCGAGCACACCCGGATCACCAAGGCCGTGGCGCACCTCCCCGAGGCGGCGGGGTCCTTCATGGCAGGTGAGTCGCTGGCCAGGCAGCTGGACGCCCCGGACCTGCGCGCGGTCTTCGTCCTGTCGACTGGCCTGGGAGTGAACGGCAGCGAGCTCGTGCGGGGCGTGAACTCGCGACTGGGACCCGATGTGATCGTGACCGGAGGGCTGGCCGGTGACGGGTCGCGGTTCGCGCGCACATGGGTCCTGGGCTGGTCGGGACCCGGTCGAGAGCTGGCGACGGCGGTCGGCCTGTACGGCGACCGCATCCAGGTCGGGCACGGGTCCAAGGGGGGCTGGGACATCTTCGGCCCGGAGCGCAAGGTGACCCGCTCGGAGGGCAACATCCTCTACGAACTCGACGGGAAGCCCGCCCTGGAGCTCTACAAGAGGTACCTGGGCGACCTGGCTGCGGGCCTGCCGGCCACGGGCCTGCGGTTCCCGCTGGCCCTGCGCGAGACCCCCGAGTCGGACAAGCAGCTGGTCCGCACCATCCTCGCGGTCGACGAGTCCGACCAGTCCATGACGTTCGCCGGGGACATCCCCCAGGGGTGGATGGCCCAGCTCATGCGGGCCGACTTCGACCGGTTGATCACCGGCGCGGAGGACGCCGCGCGGATGGCGTGGGCCGTCCAGGACGGAAGTGTCGGTGACGTACTGGCCATCGCGATTTCGTGCGTGGGCCGGCGCATGGTGCTGGGCGAGGCAGCGGAGGAGGAGGTTGAGGCCACCCTGGAGATGCTGCCGGAGGGCACGCGGCAGGTGGGTTTCTACTCGTACGGCGAGCTCTCCCCGTATGCGTCGGGAGCCTGCGACCTGCACAACCAGACCATGACGCTGACCACGATGCAGGAGACCTGACCGCCGATGCCCGAGACCCCGGTGGACCCACTCCTCAGTCGGCAGCTGCGCCGCCTGGGGCTCTCGGAGGTCGAGCCGCCGCAGACCGCGGAGCAGTGGCAGGCGCTGCTTGACCGGATCGGTCGCACGTATGGGGAGACCCGACAGAGCCGCTACCTCATGGAGCGGTCGCTGAGCATCGTCTCCACGGAGATGCAGGAGCTCTACGCCCAGGTCGAGCGGAGCGCGAACCAGCGGCTGGAGCGCTTCTTCGACCGCGCTCCGGACCTCTTCTGCTTGGCTGGCTTCGACGGACACCTGAAGGTGGTCAACCCGGCGTGGGAACGTGTCCTTGGCGTGGCCGCTGATGAGTTGCTCGCACACTCGTTCCTCGACCTGCTCCACCCCGACGACCACGGCGCCACCGTCGCGATCCTCGACCAGTTGTCCGAGGGTCGCTCCGTCGTGGCGTTCGAGAACCGGTTCCGGCACTCGTCGGGGCGGTGGGTGCCCCTGCGGTGGACGGCAATCGCCGACCTCGACACCGGCACCATCTACGCGAGCGGGCGCGACGTCACCTGGGAGGTTGAGGCCCGCGATCTCTCGGTCAAGATCGTCGAGGCCTCGCCCAGCGGGATGATCCTCGTGGACTCGGACGGCATGATCACGTTGGCCAACGCACAGGCCGAGCGACTGTTCGGCTACAACGAGGGTGAGCTCGTCGGGGTGCCCATTGAGACCCTGGTCCCGTTCGACGTGCGCGCGCGGCACGAGGAGCTCCGGACCGGCTTCGTGGCCGACCCGAGTGATCGGCTCATGGCGCCCGGCCGGGACCTGTGGGGCGTGTCCCGGTCCGGTGATCCTGTGGCGGTCGAGATCGCCCTGAACCGGGTGACGATCGCCGGTTCGGCGTATGTGCTGGCTGCCATCGCCGACATTCGCTCGCGCAAGGAGGCCGAGGAGGAGTTGCGCCGGGCTCGGGACGCAGCCCTGAACCTGGCCCAAGTGAAGGCGGACTTCCTGGCGAACATGAGCCACGAGATCCGCACCCCGCTCAACGCGATCATCGGCCTTGCCGGCCTGCTCATGGACACCGACCTGGACCCGGAGCAGCGGGGCTACGTGGGGACGGTCCGCCAGGCGGGCGACACGCTCCTGACGGTCATCAACGACATCCTGGACTTCTCGAAGATCGACGCCGGCCGCCTGGCCCTCGAGGAGGTCGTCTTCGATCCGAGGGAGGCCGTCGGCGAGGCCCTGCAGATCGTCGCGGGGGCTGCTCAGGCCAAAGGACTGGACCTGACGGTGGGCTTCGACGATGCGGTCCCCGACCTGGTCCGCGGGGACCCGGGGCGCATCCGGCAGGTGCTATTGAACCTGCTGAGCAATGCCGTGAAGTTCACCCCGGTGGGCGCCATCCGGGTGGAGGTCACCCACGCGGAACCCACGATGTCCGTCCGCGTCACCGACACCGGGGTGGGCATCGTCGAGGAGTCGTTGTCGTCGCTGTTCGATGCGTTCACCCAGGCCGACAGCTCGATGACGCGCCGCTTCGGCGGGTCCGGGCTGGGTCTGGCGATCTCGCGGCGCATGGTCGAGTTGATGGGCGGGTCCATCTCGGTGACGAGCGTGCCCGGGGAGGGCTCGCAGTTCACCTTCAACGTCCCGCTGCCGGCCGTGGAGGGGATGCCGGGGGCGGCTCCCCGGGATGAGCCCTCCGGAGCCGCGCCCGTGATCGGCGCGGCGTCCGACCGACTGCGGATCCTCCTCGTCGAGGACAACGCGGTCAACCAGAAGGTCGCGCTGGCCATGCTGCGGAAGCTGGGCCACGAAGCCGACGCCGTCGGTGATGGCTTCGAGGCCCTGGCCTCCTTGTCGCAGATCCCCTACGACCTGGTCCTCATGGACTGCCAGATGCCGGACATGGACGGCTTCGCCGCGACCCGTGAGTGGCGCCGGCGCGAATCGGAGGGCTCCCGGCTGCCCATCGTCGCCCTCACCGCGAGCGCGATGGAGGGTGACCGCGAGCGCTGCCTGGCTGCGGGCATGGATGGATACATCACCAAGCCGGTCACCGCACGGCACCTGGCCGAGGCGATCGAGCGCCACCGGCCCCACGAGGAGCCGGTGCACGGCTGAGCCGGCCGGGGGTGCCGATCGCCTGCAAGGAGGCTTCGGCTTCAGCTCCCTGGTATGCCGGTTGGGGGTTCCATCGGGAGGCGGGCCGATGATGCGGCCTACCGCGTAGCGGCCCAGTACAAGGCGGTGTTTCACCCGTCCATGGACGCAACTGTGGGCGGCCGTTCACGTGGCTCATCTCACCCAACGTGACCAAGACAGGAGCCGCCCAGACCGCGAGGTGAATTGACAGCCAAAGTGCCGGAGTAGGGTGTGATCCGGGGCTCGATTGGTCACCCAATGTGACTGGCGACGGCCTGGCGAGCCCTCCCGTTGAGGGCCATGCAGAGTCACCCGGGCGCTGCACTTCGCCCAGTGGGACGCAAGCCACCGACGCCCGGCGAGCGCATCCGTCCTCAAGGCGGCAGAACAGAGCGCAGGACGGACCGCCTACGGTCGGCGACGCCCGGCCTGCTCTTCGGCGGCGGGCTAGGCGGTCTCACGTTCGTGGTTGCCGGTATCGGCGCCACGTTGCACTCTGAAGCCCTCGACCGAATGGAGGGCACCATGGGCAAGCTGATCTACGCGGCCAACATCTCGCTCGACGGATTCCTGGAGGACGAGACGGGTTCGTTCGACTGGTCGGTGCCTGATGAGGACGTGCACGCGTTCTGGAACGAGCACGAGCGGCAGATCGGCACGTCGCTCTACGGGCGACGCATGTACGAGACGATGCGCGTCTGGGACAGCGACGACTGGTTGACCGACGAGCCTGCGGTGGTCCGCGAGTACGCCAGCATCTGGCGTGACACCGACAAGATCGTCTACTCCTCCTCGCTCAACGAAGTCTCGACGGCGCGCACGACGATCGTGCGGACCTTCGAGCCGGAGGCGGTGCGGCAACTCAAGGAGACCTCCGGCTCGGACCTGAGCATCGGAGGCGCAGGAATCGCGGCGGAAGCATTCCGGCACGGTCTGGTCGACGAGTGCGTGCTGCTGCTCTGCCCGGTGCTCGTGGGCGGCGGGAAGCCGGCGCTGCCTCGGGGCGTACGACTCAACCTCGAGCTGCTGGACCAGCGACGATTCGCCAACGGCGTGATCTACGTTCGCCACGCGGTCCGGAATCCCGCCTGACACTGGGGCGCCGGGAGGCGGCCACGAAGCGTCCTAGGCCGGTGTGGTGTGCGCCTACGCGAGCACGTCGAGGTCACGCACGGCGTACCTGTGGTGCTCCCATTCCTCTTCCAGGATGGTGCGCAGGCACGAGAGCACTGTCTCTGGGTAGTCGGGCGCGTGTGGGTTCTTCCGCGGCGCCGCGAGGTCCTCGGAGGTGACGTCCGCGATGTAGCGGCGCACCATGGCCTGACGGTCGGCTCGAGCTTCGAGGACTTCGGTGAACGGTGGCGGCTCGGCGGAGAAGTCCGACGCGTCAAAGGCGGGGCTGTCGTCCTCGTTGGGCAGACCGGCCGGGTGGTAGGGCTGGCTTCGTTCAAGGATCGCCATGCCCAGCCAGGTGTCGGTTGCCATCACCAGGTGGCGCAGGGTCTGGGTGAAGGACCATTCGTCGGCCACGGACGCGTCCAGCATGCCGGCAGACATCGCCAGAGCCCGGTCGAGGGTGGCCTGCCATGTCCGTTCCAGGGCCGCCCAGGCTGCAGAGAGCCCTTCTTGGGTCTCGGCGTCACGCAGCGCGCGTCCGGGGAACCGGCGATTCAGCTCGGCGTCGACCAGGGGCACGACGTTGACACCGTTGACCAGCAGCCGGCCATCACCCTCCAGCAGCCACGGGGACTCGATCTCCATGCCTGCGACCTCGCTTCCGCGGATGACAACGTCGCCGAAGTCGCACCCGATCTCTGCGCCCGACGTCGTTCCTCTCGGGCGCTGAGTGAGGGACGGGACTCAGTCTTCGGCGAGGTTCGTCAGGAGTTCCACCACCTTGGGGGCGACCCCCAAGGCCTCTTCCTCTGTCATGGCCGAACGGGAGTCTCGCGTGGCCCACTTGCTGAACGTCCATGCCCGCTGCGCCGCTGACTCGGGACTCTCGTCGTCCGGGGTGATGGTCACCCCACCGGAGCCATCGAGGAACAGGTAGTTCTGGTAGCCCTCCGGATAGTCAAGGAGCGCAGCCGCGCCCATGGCCTGGGTCATCCCCTTCTCGTCGAGGTTGTCCTTCCACTTCCATACCGTGACGACAACCATGTCGCCCTCCTTCTGGCTTGATCCACCGCATGTGTGACGTGTGTCACACTTCTGGCAACCTAGACCGTGAGGCCGCCGCGCGGTAGTGCCCCCAGGGGCATCCGCGGCAGCGGGCTACCGGGCGTCGACGCAGGTGAGTCCTCTCGCCGCGAGTGGACGCACCTCGGCGAGGGCCGGGATGGTCGTGGCTGCGGCGGTGTCGTTCTGCATGAGGAGTCGCGGCCGCAACGCTGCGGCCGCTCCGCGGGCTTGTGGTGTGGGGTGGTAACGAGGAGCGCGCTCGGCCATGCTGGCCTCCATGCCTGTTGATCCGGCCAATCCGTTCGCCGGCCTGTCCACGCTGGCCTTTGGGTTCCCCGATTTCGCCAACATACGAACCGAGCATTACCAGCCGGCGATCGAGGCGGGCATGGCTGATCAGCTGGCCGAACTGGCCGAAGTCGCCAGCAACGCCGAGCCGCCGACCGTGGCCAACGTGATCGAGGTGTGGGAGGCATCTGGACAGTTGCTCGTCCGGGCGCTGAAGGCCTTCCAGGCCACGTACTTCGCCGAGGCCGATGATGCGTTGGATGCCGTGGACGCCGCGATCGGGCCGTTGTTGGCCGCCCACGAGGATGCGATCCGCATGGATCGGGCCCTGTACGACCGTGTGCGTGCGTTGGCCGCACGCCGGGATGCTGGGCAGATCGACCTCGACCCTCAGTCGGCCTATTGGCTGCAGCGAACACTGCTCGCCTTCGAACGGGCAGGGGTGGGCCTGGATGAGGCCGATCAGGTCACGCTCAGGTCCCTGAACAGCCGGATCGCCGACCTCCATTCGGCCTACCGTCGGCAGGAGCAGGCCGGCAGGACTGCGAGTGCCGTGCTGGTCACCGACGCCCGCCAGCTGGCTGGGCTCAGTGACGCTGAGGTCGAGGGTGCGCGGGAGCTGGCCGCCGAGCGCGGTCACGAAACCGGGTGGCTGATCGAGCTGGACTACCCCACGGGCCAGCGGGTCCTGGGCGTCCTGCACGACAGGGGGCTGCGGGAACGGATCCACCGGGCTTCAACGGGACGGGGCCTGGGCGGGGAGCACGACACCCGCGCGATCATCGTCGAACTGGCCCGCTGTCGCGCAGAGCGGGCGGTCCTGCTGGGATTCGCCAACCACGCCGACTACGTCGCCGCGGACGGTTGCGCCGGTACCAGCGGCGCGGTCGGGGCCCTGCTGACCGGGCTGGCGCCGTCCGCAGTGGCCAACGCCCGCGCCGAAGCCGTCGAGATGGAGCCCATCTGGCGCCAGGTCGAGCCGGAGGCCCCGATGGCCCCGTGGGACTGGCCGTACGTCAGCGAGCTCCTGCGCACCCAGCGCTACGCCCTGGACCTGGCCCTGCTCCGTCCCCACCTGGAGCTGGAGCGCGTGCTTCATGCCGGCGTCTTCGAAGCTGCCACGGCGCTGTACGGGATCACCTTCCGCGAGCGCAGCGACCTGGTCGGATACAACCCAGACGTGCGCGTCTTCGAGGTCGCCGAGTCCGACGGCACCCCGATCGGGCTCTTCCTCGCCGACCTCCACACCCGCCGTGGCAAGACCGGAGGGGCCTGGTGCGACACGCTTGTCGACCAGAACCACCTGCTCGCTCAGGGTGCCGTGGTGGGAATCAACCTCAACCTGGTCAAGCCGCCCACCGGCCAGCCAACCCTGATGCGCTGGGACGACGTGATCGGGCTGTTCCACGAGTTCGGCCACGCGCTGCACTGCTTGCTCTCGCAGACCAGGTACCGGTCACGTTCGGGCACCGAGACTCCGCGGGACTTCGTCGAGTACCCCTCCCAGGTGAACGAGATGTGGGCGCTGGACGCGGACCTCCTGCAGCGCTACGCCCTCCACCACGAGACCGGCGAGCCGATGCCCAGCCACTGGGGGGACACGCTGCGCGCCTCGACACGCTTCCAGCAGGGCTCCAGGACCACCGCGCAGGTGGCCGCCGCCCTGCTCGACCAGGTGTGGCACACGACCCCTGTGGACGAACTCCCCACGAAGCCCGACGAAGTGGAGGAGTTCGAGGCGAGGGCCCTCGCCGGTGTCGGTCTGGACTACGAACTGGTCCCACCCTGGTACCGGTCGACCTACTTCGGCCACGTCTTCGGGGGCTGGGGGTACGACGCCGGCTTCTACTCCTACCTGTGGTCAGAGGTCCTGGCCGCCGACACCGCGACCTTCATCACAGGCACCGGCGGGCTGACCAGAGACAACGGCGAGCGCTTCCGCCGAGGGGTGCTTGCCCATGGGGGCTCGATCGACGTGATGGATGCCTACCGCGACTACCGCGGCCAGGACCCCGACCTCACCCATCTCCTGCGCCGCCGCGGCCTCAACCCCGGGTAGTCCCCAGGGCCAATGTGCCCCCTATCGGCCGCCTGTTGCGCGCCTGAGGCAGTGAGCGCAGCGCCCAGACATGCCCTGCCGGCAACGTGGATTGGCAACCCGCTCTTTGGTGATGTGGCGGGAGTGCGCCAGCGGGATGAGCACCCTGCTGGGACTGCTCCTGCTGCCGAGCACATCGGAGCCGACTGCGACGTTGAACGGTTCGGTTGCTGCTCCATCGACGCGTCCTGTCCGGGCATAGTGGTGCACGTGGACGGAACCGCGACCAGCGCCGAAGCGGGGCCAGGAGATGGACGTCCAGCGCCGCAGCCCCGATCCGGGTACGAGCCGGTGTGGTGGGCCCTCGCCTTCGCTGCCGGGACAACGGCGGGCCTTGGGCTCCTCGCGTGGGGATTACTGATCATGCATGCGCTCATCTACGGCGCCGGTGCCTTGTTCGGCCCCGAGACGATCGCAGCACCGGACGGCGCCCGCTACCGTCTGGGGTTCACGGTCGCCGTTGTGGTCAACCTGGCGACTGCAGCGGGATTGGCGAGAATCGCCGGTCACACACCGGGCCGCACGTGGCCACCGGCCCTCCAGGGTCTGGCCGCCGCGCTCTTGGCAGCCGTCGCAGCCGGCTGTGCGCTGCTGGTCACGGTCGGCATCAATCCGGTGCACTTCGCGGTAGCCCTGTAACTCGTTCCAGGTGGTGCTCGGCGCGGACGTGCCGTGCAGGCACAGATGAGGCACCGAGCGACGCTCCGGCCGTGAAACGCGCACCGCCGGCATCGCCGCCCAGATGGACGCGGCATCAAACCTAGGGCGATTCACCGTGGCCTCGTTCCAGCAACGCGTGGTGGGCGGCAGGGTCGAAGCCCCCCATCTCGATGTCGGCCCGAGGGGTTCCAGAATCGCTCGAGCTGATCCCCTACCACGGGCCGATCGCCGCCAGCATCCCTACACTCCGCTCATGCCGTCCTACGAGTTCCGCTGCCGCACCTGCGGGGCGACGTTCACCGAGTCACGCCCAATGAGTGAGTCGTCGGCGCCGGCCGTCTGCCCGGACGGGCACGACGACACGGTCCGGTTGCTTGGCGTCGCGGGGGTGATGCGCTCGCCTGGGAGGGGGGCGCCGATCGCCGCGCCGACCAGCGGCGGCGGATGCTGCGGCGGGTCGTGCGGCTGCGGGTGAACGACCCGACGTGGATCGATCGCCGAACTAACTCGCGCGCGGTCGCCCTGGCCGTGGTCGGCACCGCGGTCCTCGGTGCCCTGTTGTGGTGGCTGCTGGTTGCCGTCGACGGCTGGGCTGATCAGGCCCGGCCCGCCACCTGCCTGGCCACGCGGTGCTTCTGTGAGGCTGTGCGCGACGCCCCGGTCGCGCAGCCGGCCAACACGGTGTCGTCCTTCGCGTATGTGCTGGTCGGGCTCTGGGCCGCCGCGGCGGCCGTTGGGGCGCGCCGGGCGACGGCCTACAGCGCCGGCGCCCTGATCCCGTGGCTGGCCCTGGTGGTGGCGCTCGTGGGGCTTTCCAGCGCCTTCTACCACGCGACGCTGACCTTCCTGGGCCAGTACTTCGACGTGCTGTCGATGTACCTGCTCGGCGCCCTGCTGCTGTGCGGGGCGCTGGTGCGGATGGGCGCGCTGCGCCCACCGGCTGCAGCGGCGCTGTTCGTCGCGATCGCCGGCTCGCTAGCCGTCGCGCAGTACGCCTACCCGGACAGCCGCCGGGTGCTGTTCGCGCTGGTGCTGCTGCCCGGAATCCTGCTCGAAGTGCGGCCCGGCACAAGCGGCCTGCCGTGGCGCGACCCCCGGCGAGTGCCGCTGTCGACCGGCATCGCTCTGCTCGTCATCGCCTACGGGCTGTGGGTGCTCGATGGCCGCGGGGTGCTGTGCCGGCCCGACTCCCTGCTGCAGGGCCACGCCGCGTGGCACACGCTGACGGCCGTGTCCGCGCTCATGCTCGTGCTGCACTACGGCGCCACGCGCGGCGGGGCGCCCAGAGGAGGACCCCGATGAGCTCCACCCCGCAGTCGGGAGTCCCGCTCCGGCTTTGACGATTCCCCCGCTGCGACGGCGACCCCCCCGGCATAGGAGCCTCTTCGCATCCGGGTCACCAGACGCCACGGCCGACACATCACCCCGTGACCACCGTCGCCCGTGGCAGAACCAAGTGCGTCTATCTGCCGCCTATCGCGCGCCGCGAGTACACGGCCATAGACTTCTGTCGGCCACGTCACGCGGCAGTGCGGCGCCGGCCGCGGTCGGCTTGGGGCTTCTGGCCGTTGTGACTCGTCGTGTCTGCGGAGTAGACAGGAGTTGACGGGGGATGTCGCCACCACGGTCATCCCCTCGGACTGCGGTTGGCGCCGGGGGAGGGAGCGGAGATGTTCGGCCAGGAACAGAAGGATCTGACGGCTGAGGCCCGACGCGGACTTCCCGGCGGTTTCGTGGAACTCCCGGCGGGGGTCACGCACTACGAGCTTCAGGGCAAAGCGGATGCTGGGACGGTCGTGCTCATCCACGGCAATGCTGCACCGTTGGTCACCTGGGACCGGACCATCGGGCCGCTGTCCGACGCGGGGTTCCGCGTGCTGCGCTACGACCTCTTCGGGCACGGCTTCTCGGACCGGCCCGACCTGAGGACATACGACCGCCGCTTCTACAACACCCAGCTCGCGGACCTTCTGGACGCCCTCGGCATCGCGTCCCCGGTCGGCATGGTGGGCACGTCCCAGGGCGGGAGCATCGCTGCCTGCTTCGCTGCCGAGAACCCGGGTGCGGTCAGCAGGCTCGCCCTGCTGGCGCCGTTCTTCGATGAGTTCATGGGCTCCGGCAGCGTGCTCTTCCGGCTCATGGTGGCGCCGGTAGTCGGAGACCTGTTGATGCGCTTGGCGGGTGACGGCAAGCTGTCGGACCTCTCTGACGCTGTCGTGTCACCCCAAGCGAGGGCGGTACTCCAGCCCCAGGTCGCCGAGCAGTTCCGCTACCGAGGCAAGCGAAGGGCGATCCTGGCCAACC
The DNA here is from genome assembly GCA_963706875.1 of uncultured Actinomycetes bacterium. Lineage (GTDB taxonomy): Bacteria > Actinomycetota > Actinomycetes > S36-B12 > CAIYMF01 > Prado023. The sequence continues at coordinate 26,045 of CAVPNW010000004.1, forward strand.
TCAGAGGGGACGCGTTGAACGATGCCACCGACTGCTACCGACGCATCGGGGAGCTAGGGATCCCTGTGCTGCTCGCCTTCGGATCTCTGGACCAGAAGCTCCCCCGGGAGTCGATGAGCAGGCTGCACGACTTGCTACCGGACATCGAGTACCACCAGATCGACGGTGCCGGCCACCTGGCGCACTACGAGTCCGCGGCCCGAGTCAATCCCCTCCTCATCAGATTCCTGAGCGCCTGACGACCATTGCTCCGCGGTCCTTCTCGGCGGACACGCACCGCACAGGTCGCATCGGGATGATGGGGGTTGTGGCCGTGCTCAACGCGTGCCCGGACCCAACCGTCCAGACCTCACCATCAGTCGACACCATGTGAGTCATCGCGCCGCCCATCGTGCGCGTTGGGGCAAGCGTCACCAGGACCGCAGGGCGAACCCGGCAGCCAGATCAGGCAGCTGACGACGTCTGGCTCTCCACGCCGGCCTTGAGAGCGGCCAGCAAGCCGTGGAGGTTCTTTCCCATGGCCACCGCGCTGACCGACTCCAAGAGGTTCTGGAGCAGTTGAGGTCCTCCTTGGTCCCCGGCCTGGTCGACCTGTTGGCCCGGGCGTTGAACACCGATCGTGGCGAGCCGATGGTCGATGCGGCGATGGCGCACCTGAACCTGGTGATGATCCACCCGTTCCGGGACGGCAACGGGCGGATGGCCCGCGCCCTGCAGACGCTGGTGATGGCCCGCGATCAGGTCCTGGAGCCGACGTTCTCCAGCATCGAGGAGTGGTTGGGTGCCAACACCGAGGACTACTACCGCGTCCTGGCGCTGACCGGCGGCCGGCGCTGGAACCCGGGTAACGATGCCGGGCTGTGGGTGAAGTTCAGCCTGCGGGCCCACCACATGCAGGCCGATATCCTGCAGCGCCGCTTTCGGGAAGCCGAGGCTACCTGGACGGTGATCGACGCCCTGATCACCGAGCACGGGCTGCCCGAACGCGTCGGCGACCCGCTGTTCGACGCGATCCTGGGCTACCGGGTCCGCCGACCCGGCTACGTCAAGCGCGCCGGGATCGAGGAACGCACCGCCACCCGCGACCTCAACCAGCTGGTCACCGCCGGGCTGCTCGACGCCGTTGGGCAGACCCGCGGCCGCTACTACACGGCCAGTCAACGCCTGCGCCGCATCGCCGTCGACGCCCGATCCGATCGGGCCGCCCGGACCGACCCCTACCCCTGGCTACCCACCCGACTGCGGGCCTGACCAACCTGACCCCATCCGGCCCGCCCGCCGAGGCCGGCACGTGCCCCCTACAACCGCGTAGCGGCCACGTGCGACGTGGTGCGACAAGAAGTCGCCGAGGCCGGCCGTAACTTGGCGCCACTCACCAAGTGTGACCAATACAGGAACGACCCACGCTTGAGGTGAATCCGACTGCAGATCTGTCGTTCTGGGGTGTTCCGGACGCCAGTCCCCGACCAGCAGTTGTTGCACAGCCCACCGCTGGATCACCACCCGCTCCCGCATGTGGAACGACGGATGGCGTTCCTGCATGCCGACAAGGCTGCCGAACCGTGGGCTCGGTATGCGGGCCGACGGCTCGGCGGGCCGTAGCACGGCCCAGGCCGACGCGCCGCAAGGGTTGGCAAGTTCATGCAGTTGAATCTGGTGCATGACGTCGGAGCCCAGGCGGATTCTTGTGACCGGAGCTAGTCGCGGGTTCGGGAGGGCCTGCGTTGAGGTCTTCAGCGCGGCCGGCTGGGAGGCAATCGGCGCCTCACGGGCAGCGCTCGACCCACCGGTATCGCAATGGGTGCGCTGGGATGTCACCAACGACGATGTGAGCCCGCTGCAGGAGGTACTCCGGGACCGGCCGCTGAACCTGCTCATCAACAACGCAGGGGCCGGCACGCTGGGGACGCCGCTTGATGGCGTCTCGATCAAGACCCTGTTGGATGTGTGCGACGTGAACGTCGGCGGAGTCCTTCGGGCTACGCGTGCCGTGCTTCCGAATCTTCTGCGGGCGCACGCGCCGTTAGTGATCAATGTCAGCTCCCGCCTCGGCTCCATCCACGATCAGGCTGCCGGACGCTACCGCGACTTCGACACCAGCTACGCCTACCGAATATCGAAGGCGGCTCAGAACATGGCCACCGCATGCCTAGCGACCGAGCTCGGTCCTCGGATTCGCGTGTGGAGCATCCACCCCGGAAGCTTGGCCACCGGAATGGGCAGGACAGACGCGACCGGTGATCCGGTCCAGGCTGCGCGCAATCTCCTCGATGTTGCGACGTCCGACGAAAGCCGAAGCCCACGTTTCCTTGACCTGACTGACGGGGAGATCAACTGGTGAACCTCGCAGTCGGCCGAGCGCACGATGAGGCGCTCTGCGCCGACCCCTGACCGGAGAACCGCCAGCCTCTGACCCTCGTGCTCCACTTCGAGAAGAGGATGGGGCCCGTCTTCCCACCGGTTCTCGACCAGAACACGTGCACCCCTACGCTCGACGAGTCGATCAACGACATCCCCGAAGAACGTGATGACGCAGGCCTCGGGCACATCGCGCCGGGCAATGTGCTCCGACGGCTCAATGAACGCCCGCGGTGCGTCGTCGTGCTCACTCAACGGAATGTGGAAGTGCCTACCTCCGCCTTCCTCCATGTCGTCCACTTGTTCCCCTCCAGACGCTCGTTGTCGCTCATTCTGATCGAAGGGTCTCCCACCACGCGAATGGCCAACTGGTCGCCGACGACCTCAGGAGCGAATGTCGCGTGGCGGGTGATCTTGCTCTATGTCGGATAGCCGCCCATAGTTGTCGGCCATGGCCCTGGGTCCCGAGAAGTTCTATGACCAGGCCGTCGCTGCCGCCGACGACGAGTGCCGCCTCCCGTTGTCTCGGATGACGGGCTGGGACGTCAGCCCGTTCGAGCCTGACGGGCTGCGGGTCTCGCCGCTTCGCCCCCCAGTGCTGCCCGAGCCGGCACGTCAGGGTGAGGATCCTTCGGACTGCATCGCCTGCACACGTCGCGATGAGGGCATCTGGTTCGACTCCCGCTGGCGGCTTACCCAGATGCCGGGCGTGGGTGTCCCGCTGGTCCTGATGCTGCATCCGCGGGACCACTTTGACCTTGCCGACCTTCCGGATGAGATGGCAGCCGAGTTCGGCGTCTTGAGCACCCATGTCGCTCGCCACGTTCAGTCGCTGCCGAACATCGCCCGAGCTCACGTCTACCGCATCGGCGACGGCGGGGCGCACCTGCACGTGTGGTTCTTCGCCCGCCCGGAGGGCCAGACTCAGCTGCTCGGGTCGTGGCTGGTCGTCTGGGACGACCTGTTGCCGGAGTACCCAGCCGACATTGCCGAAGCCGACGCGGCGATCGTGGCAGACGCGCTGGTCGCCTCCTACGGTGGCGCTCGCCAGGCTCACTGACGCGGCCCGGAGGATCCTGGATCCTCGATGTGGGCACAATGAGCCGCATGGTGACCACCCCGTTCACGTTCGCCCAGCTACACCACGTCCAGCTCGCGATCCCGGCGGGTGGCGAGAACCAGTGCCGCGCGTTCTGGGGCGGCATTCTGGGCATGGTCGAGGTCGAGAAGCCGCCGGCCCTGGCTGCGCGCGGTGGATGTTGGTTCCGGGGCGGCGGAGTCGAAGTGCACCTCGGTGTGGAGCAGGAGTTCGCGGCAGCCCGCAAGGCGCATCCCGGCATCCTCGTGAGCCACCTGCGCGAGCTCGCACAGACGCTGGCAGCGGCCGGAGTCGAGGTGACCTGGGATGGCGAGTTCCCGGGGCACGACCGGTTCTACGCAGCAGACCCGTTCGGCAACCGGCTGGAGTTCCTGGAACCGCAGAACTGACGAAGTCTTCTGACCTCAGTGGCCAGGCCGTGGACCAATCCGGAACTCGTAGCCACTGAGGGAACACGGAGATGGCCGAGGTCCGGCCGTCGTTCCTGAACCCTGGCCAACCTGCGGCACTTCGCCGCGAGCTGGGCGCCTGAGGGGTAGGCGTCACCGCGCCCCAGGGAACCTGATCAGCCGGCCGTTCCCACGGTGACCATGATCAGTACCACGGGGATCGTCGCTCCCGCTGCCAGCAGAACGCCTTGCTTGCGGCGATCACGCGGCAGCATCAGGAACGGCACCGCGAGCCCGATGAGCAGGAGCAGGACCATCGTGCTGGAAGCGAAGCTGCGGTCACCGATGAGCTGCCATCCGATCGCCTCGCTCATCACGACGGCGGCCAGGATGCCAACGGCCAGCGTGCCCCCGGCGCTTACCGCGCACGTGGGGGCAGGTATCACAGGCGCCCACCGTGACCCGGCACCCAGTGTCGGGCGCTGCCGGACGTGGGCATCGGTAACTGGCTCTGGACAGCGCTGATCACCGCCTATGTCGCAGCCCGGCTGGGCGTCCGCGTTGTCACCAGGGACGGGGGCCAATGCGAGCCCGGGCCTACCGGCCGCCCAGCGGTGGGGCCCTACAACTGCAGGCCGTCACGCAGCGCCCGACGCTGTGCCCCTCGGGCGCTGCGTGAGGGACGGAACCTGGTCTTCGGCGAGGTTCGTCAGGAGTTCCACCACCTTGGGGGCGACCCGCTAGGCCTCTTCCTCTGCGCGCAGCAACGCCGCAGTCAGCGCAACGGTCGCTTGGTCCGGCAGTCGATCTTGGTGTAGCGGCGACCCTTCTCGTCCTTTGAGGTTCCTCGGGGTCCGTAGGCACGGCAGCCGGTGTACTTGCGGCCGCTGGTGGCCTTGGCCGGCTTCTTGGTGGTCGTTGAGGTGGTGGCGCAAGCGGCTTCCGCGTACTTGTCCGCGTGGGCGAGGTCCAACGCGACATACGAGTTCTGCTTCGGGTGCCAGCCGTAGCCATCCCGGGAGTCGTAGCGGGCGTCGGCGAGACCGGCCGTGATCTGCGCACCACCCACGTCAACACTATTGCGGGACACGTAACGCAGGTAGCGCCCGTATCGGTCCTGGTTGTCGCGACCGGCGACGCGGGTCAGCTTCACCCAGGAGCCGACTGGGGCCAGGCGCTTGGCGTTGCTCGTGGCGGCGCTGTATCCGCACCTTCCGCGTTCGGGAGTGTCGATACCGATCAGACGCACCGTGCCACGCGACGTGCGGATCGTGTCGCCGTCGACGATCGAAGTGACTCGGGTCGTCGAGGTCGTCGTGCTCACCACAGGCGCAGCGGGAGCATCCTCGATGGGCTGCATGGTGTCGGAGGTTTCACCGGTGGGATCGGACGGCGTGGTCGTCGCCGCCGGTGCTGGTGTCGCATCGTCCGCAGCTGCCGGCAGCGCGGCGGCGGCCAGGGAAGAGACGACGATGGTTGCTGCGAGCGCGAGCGACAAGCTCACGTTCTTCAAAGTGCGCATGTGGTGATTTCCCTCGTGAAGCGATCCCCCAATTCTGGTGGTGGATCCAGGTGGTTTAGACGGGTTTGGAGCCAGGGCCGTCAGCGTGCCTGCGCGGCGAGAGTGTCGTCCTTCACTCGATTCACCTCCAAGACGCGGGAGGGTGTTCGTGTGAGCCTTCAGATGTCGCAGCCGAGGCCGTCACCGTCGCGGTCGAGGGCGTGGTAGTCCGGTCCGGTGATCCTGATGGGCTTGTACTGGGTCGGGATGTCACCGCAGTCGAGGTCCGGGTTGGTGCCCGACACCGGCTGGTTGGCCCGCTCCTGGTACGAGTTGGCCACCGGCTGCGGTGCCGGATCCACGGGCACCACCACAGGCTCGGTCGGCCCGACAACTGGCTGCACGGGTGCCACGCCGGGCAGATCGGGGCCGGGACAGGCTCAGCACACTGGTAGTCGGCAGTTGTGGCGTCGAGGTTGCGGTATGTGGCTTGCCGGGGGTGCCATTGGTAGCCGTCCAGGCTGTCGTAGCGGGCCTTGGCCCCATTGCTGATCTGCATGGCGGAGATGTCGACCCTGGTGGACTTGCGCACCACGTAGCGCAGGTTCCGCCTGTACTTGTCCCGGTTGACCACCGAGCGGGGATTCCCCAAACGCACGGTTGACCCCGGGGGTGCCGCGCTAACGGCCAGTTCGCTGGCAGCGCCGGACCCGCAGGCACCGACTTCGGGGGTATCGACGCCGATCACTCGGATGGTGCCCTTGGTGGTCACCACGGTGTCGCCATCGACCCAGCGGATGACCTTCGCCGTCTTCCACGTGGTCTTGGACGAGGCCGCCTCAGCGGAACCGGCCGTGGCACCGGCTCCGGCAAATAGCAGACCAGCGGCAACCGTGGTGGCGACCAACCCTGACAGGACCCTGTTCATCAAGTTCTTTCTGTGGCAAATGCCACTCGGCGATCGTTCGATTGACAGCGTGGTTCGCCGATCCCCCATCGCATCGACAGGTTGTTACCCCTCCAGCAATCGGGTGACTCGGGACTTAGGTCCCCACCTCGATGTGCGCCACCACGCCGCGTCAAGGGGGGACCACGTGGGGACCAAGGTCTGTTGAAGCCTGGGAAGTCCTGCAAGCGGACTGAGAAGCTCGCCTTCTTCGCGGGGGCTCCCTCGATTCTGCGTGATGGTTTCGTGTGGCGCGTCCAGGTTGACGGCCGGGTTACGGGAGGGGGAGCGCGGGCGACCTGGCCGACGAGTACGGCTATCCCTTCTTCACCGATCAGGCGTGCACTACGCCGCTCCCTGAGACACCGGTCACCGATGAAGCTGCGTTCGAGGAGAACGGGATCTCCAATCTGGCTGTTGAGTACAAGGGCAAGTTCTTCGCGCCCGGAACGGTGATGAACAAGGACGTGTACTGGAAGCCGGGCCTCCCCGGCACGTGTCAGGCGTTCACCTACGAGGTGCGGGAGTTGGGGGCTGAGTTGCAGAAGCCCGCGGACTTCGTCGGCCCGATAGGCGTCGTCGCCCGCTGACCGGGAGCCCGCCGCCCTCAGCTCAGTTGCCGCCCGAGGTGTCCGTAGCGAGGTGCCCCATATCCGCGAAACGCGCGATGTTGAGGCTCGATCTCGGCTGCACATGTGAGCCGGAGTTGGAGGTCCGACACGGCCCGCCCCGGGGACGTTCTGCCCTGCCGCGAGGCGCCGTCCGGGGCCTACCGTCGAGGTGAGGGCGACGGGAGAAGGCAGTCATGACTGGTCATGCCGGTGCAGGGTCGGTGTCGACCTTGGTCGCGAAGCCGCGAGCCGTTGCAGGACGGGTGCTGCGACGTGCGGTGTGGGACTCTTTCGGGTTGCCCAGCGGGCCGCTCGGCTGGGCGACTTCCCGCACCCTTCTGTTGTCCGGGATGGGACCGGTGGTCATGGCACGCGTAGCTGACGTGTGCGCGTTGTGTGCCGAGGACGAGTTGCTTGATGTGGCCTGCGGGACTGGCCCGTTCCTGATCTCACAGGCTGGGAAGGTGCAGCGTCTGGTGGGCATCGACCTGTCCCCGTACCAGGTGGACCGCGCCCGATCGCGGCTGTCCGAGGAGATCGCGGCCGGAACTGCGGAGATCGTGCTGGGAGATGCTGCCAAGCTGCCGTGGCCGCAGGGGTCGTTCACGGTGGTGACGTGCATCGGGGCGTTCGACATGTTCCCGGACCCGCAGCGCGTGGTGGCCGAGATGTTCCGGGTGCTGCGCCCCGGCGGCAGGGCGGTGCTGAACATCGGCTGGCGGGTCGACCCAGGCACCCAGACGCATCGAGCGTGGGGCGAGTTCTGGGTCTGGGCCGAGGACGACGTGCGGCGCATGGTCGAAGGGGCCGGCTTCCGCGACGTGACCATCCAGCTCATCGCCTGGGCAGGGGACGGTCCGGTGGACAGGTTGTTCACCAAGGCCGCGGGGCCGTTCGGCGGGGACATGCGACTGGCCCGCGGCATCAAGCCGTAACCACGGCCCCGCACCGACATTGACCGCACTGACCAGGGTCACTTCGCCGCGAAACGTGCGCTGCGCCGGTGCTTGTTGATCGGGAAGTGGGGTGCACCGTTGGTTGCATGGCGCGCCCAATTAGGCTTTGATAGTTTGATCGTCGATTCTACGGAGCAGGCTAGGGGGCCGGTCTTGGCCAACTTGAACTCAGAAGGCGCGCCCTCCGCATCGAGGGGATCGACCTTTTCGTCGCGTTTTCGTGGCGTCGCTAAGTGGGTTGCGATGGGCGTCGGCGCGGCTATTCTCGCCGGCGCCGGACAACAAATCTATCAGTCGCTTCAAGAGAGAGTGTCGGATCCCGTAAGGTTTAACGTCCGCGTGGATCCATCCTATTTCAAAGACAAGCGGCCAAACTGGACACCATACTTCTATTACCTGGCCACGAATGGGTCACAACTCACGACCCCACCAAAGGACTGCCGTGACCGTCGACCTTGGGCATGGGCTCAGAGCGGAGCGGACGCGGATGAGACGCGGTTGGCGGTAACGCTCACAGGTTCCCGTCCAAGTGAAGTGTCTCTAGAATCCATTTCGGTGGAGATCGTTTCCCGCAAGCCGTTGAACGGCGGAGTTGTGGCAGCCTGTCCAGTCGGGGGCGCGTCTGCTGATATACACGGAATCAATGTCGACTTGAATGCGGAGAAGGCAACCTTCGTCAAAGACGGTAAAGATATACCGGCACGATTTACTCTCGCGAAAGGCGAAACCGAGACCTTTGATGTGTACGCTTTTCAGTTCGTCAAACCCCAAGTCGTGGAGTGGCGTCTAGTCTTGAATATAGTGGACGGTAGCGACCGCCCGCCGCTGACTATTGACGACAACGGAAAGCCTTTTCGCACGGCTGGGGCTGCAGTTGCCAACACGCCGATGATGATCTGGCGGGATGGAAAATGGACGCGGTACCGCCCATGACGCGGAAGCCGGTTTGCTTGTCCATATTCCGCTCCAACTGCGCGAGCAACGACAGCTGATCCGAGCTGATGAAGGGCAGGGGATCACCCCTAACGCCGGTGACAACCGGCACGACGTCGCCTCATGAATGCTCCCCCTCACCTTCGCCAGGAAGACCAACGCAGCGTTCGCCACTGTGGAGCCAGTACCCCACAGTGCCTCACCCATCACCACAAACGCACTCAACTTCCGCGATCCGCGCGGGTTGACGACGTGCGACGCTCCGCCGCGAAGGACTGTCAAGAGCAGCTCAGCGCTACGCAACGTCGATGCACATTGCCCGGTTCGCAGATGGTTCATGGACTGTCGGGGGGCCCGGGGTGCGCTCCTGCCTAGGCCTCGCGGTGGGCCCGGATGGGGCGATGTGGGCGATCAGCGCCGACGGGTTGATCCGCTACGACGGCAGCGACTGGGTCACCGCGGACGCGTCGATCACGACCGGCCCGCTGGCCGTCGGGCCGGACGCCGTGGCGTGGGCCATGTCCGGTGACCGCCTGGTCCGCTTCGACCCCGATGGGACCCGCACGGTGATCGGGCGCACACCGCTGGGCAGAGCCCCGAGGGGCGTGCTGCTCAGCTCCGGCCAGCCGGGCGTCGTCTGGGTGGGCACCAACGCCATGGAGATGACGCCGCAGGCCGCCCGCTGGGATGGGCAGTGGACGAAGACCCCGGTGGATGCGTGGACCCTGCAGACCCTGGCCACAGCCGACGGGTCACTGTGGGCCGAGGCCAGCAACAACGAGACCGGGTGGCTGATCCGCTACTCCGACGGCCGGTGGTCGGAGGTCCCGGAGTCGCGGGGCCGCGGGATTGGTGGGTCGCTGGCATCCAGCCCGACTGGTGCGGTCTGCGTCAAGGGGGGCGACAGCCGGGGCGGTGACGCGCTGACCTGCTACGACGCCGACGGGCTGAGCGCCAGCGTGGCGCTGCCGGAGCTGTCCGCCGACGTGTCCATCGGATCCGACGGGGCGGCGTGGGTGCTCGGCGAGCAGGTCGCACGGCTCCCCGATCACGTGCTGCCCTGGCCGGTGGACCCCTCCGGCTGAGGCACCCGTCTCCCATCCCGGCACGGGTCGGGTCCTCGGACCCTGGATCGCCCTGGGTCTCCACGCCCACGATGGTGGTGAGCGTTGAGGGGTCATCATGCGAATGCGACGTCGTACGATCGCCGGGGTGGTGTGCGGCATGGCGGCACTGCTGCTGGCTGGGTGCGCGGGCACCGGTGGCGAGTCGCCCGGGTCGCCGACGCCCAGCACCACGACGCCGGTCGGCAACGGCGCGTTCATCGTCGAGTTGGCCGACGGGTCGGGGGCCCAGCGCTACCCGATCAGCGCCGACGGGGTGCTCGGGGCGCCGGCCCCCGTGCCGTGGGAATCCGGCCCCGCAGCTGAGGGCACCCGGTTGCTGGATGCGGTCGGGCCATGGGCGCTGACCGCGACCTTCCTCCCACCGTTGACCGACGTCTCCCGGAACACCCAGCTGCAGGTCCGTGACATCGTCACCGGCGAGATGCTCCACCAGCTGGACGTGCCGGGCTGGTGCAGCGGACCCGATGGGGCGGACTACCCCTGCGTGCTCCTTGACCACATGCGGATGGCGCGCAGCACCCCGCTGGACGGGACCGAGGACGCCACCGTGACGATCAGTTCGACCGACACCGGCCAGACGCTGGCGGAGTTCGGGCCGTTCCCGGCGCTAGCTGCAGTACGGGCCACCAGCTCGCCCGACACCCTGGTCCTGATCAGCTACGACGGCGCAAACCAGCGGCACACCGCACAACGCCTGGACGTGCGCACCGGTGCCACCGCCGCGATCGGCTCCCTGCCCACCACCCAGCCCTGGGCGTGCATCCTCGGCACCGACTCGATCCTGACCGTCGACGACACCACCCTGCAGGCGCTCGGCCCGGCTCCGGTCGCCCCGACCGAGCTCCCCGAGCTCGGCCGGGGCGGGCCTGGTGCCGTGGGCTGCACGCCTGACGGCCGGTACCTGTACGTGCGGACCGACTGGACCGCAGGCCCCGACGCCGAACTCGTCATCGATGCCATCAACCTGCCAGACGGGACCCGCACCCCGGGCGTGCTCACCCTGACGACACAGAACGCCGCCGTCCGGGTCACCCGATAGAACCGGAACCGCGACCCGCCATCACGACGCGCCCGACATCACGCGGTCCCGAGGGAGCGTGGCCCGGGAACGCCCCCCACGCGGACACTCAGCCGGACCGACTCACGGGCCAGTAGTCCCTTGCGCCTACCGTCCCGCTGTCGCGGCTGCGCCATACCGCGTGCGGACTCGCTCATGCCATCCGGGACGAGGCTTGCGTCGGCCGCGACCGCGGCTAGGGTCCACCCGGGCTGGCGCCGGAGGGCGTTTCCGTGCTCATCCGGCCGTGACGGCGAACCAGCGACCCTCGGGGTCCGCGAATGCGAAGCTCTGCGTGCCCCCGTGCTCGGCTACCTCGCTCGCCTGCACACCACGCCCCACGAGGCCGGCGCGTGTGGCCTCGAGATCGTCGACCGCGAAGGCGATCGAGGGTGTTGCGAGGTCGAGCCCGTCCGGGTTTTCCTTCATGAGTTCGAGCGGCACGAGCTCGAACGCGAACTGCTGGTCGGCGAACCCGACCTGCGCGATCGTGAACGTGCCCGCCTCGGTGCGCCGCTTCTCGACCATCCCGATCTGGTCGACCCAGAACCTGCGACAGGCTTCCGCGTCGTTCACGTACAGGACGACGTATCCGACTCTCATCTGCGACCCCCTGGGCCCTGCAAGGACGTGGACGCTGGCGCGTCGGGAGAGTCTAGCCGCATGTACGGCCGTGGCAGTGCGGCATAGCCGCGTAGCGGCACCCGGTGGATTCCCTGTGTCACGTGAGGATTCGTCCATCCGGATGACGGTGCTGCCGCGTCGCACTGGGTTGCGCTAGCCTGCCAAGGTGCGGGGGTTTGGGCGGCTTGCCAGGGTCAGCGTCGGCGTCGTGCTTGTGGTGGGGGCAGCTGGTGGCTGTGCGCGTTCATCGGATCGCGGCCCACTTCAGGCGCAGGAGCCGGGTGCGTCGCTTCCTGGGCAGGCAGTACCGGGCTCGTCTGCGGTGCCGGCCCAGCCCCCATCCAGCCCAGCTGAGCTCGCTGGCAGGGGCGACGAAGCCTACCGGGAGGCCATCCCGAGGGACGACGCTGTCGTCCAGGCGCTTGATCAGGGCGACGGCGCCACACTGGCATCGTTCGGGTACAGCATCGCCGGGTGCGAAGCGGCCATCCGGTTGCATCAGTACGTGCTCACCCTGCCGTCAGGCGCCTCGGAGGATGGCCTGGACGGACAGTTCACCGATCGGCAGATCCAGGCACACATTGCGCTGGCCCAGGCCCTGATCGCCAGTGGTCTGCTGGCAGAGCAGCCAGAGCTCGTCAGCGTGCGTGACCTGATGAGCTTCTATGCCGAGCACCAGTCGAGCATGAGCCCACCTGCCACCTCACCCGGAACCTGCCTCGAGCGGCAGAAGGAACTGGCGGGGATGACAGGGGCGGAGATCGACGAGGTGCTGTCTCCGTTCATCGCGCACCTGACGAACTCCCCGCGGGTGACGGCCTGGATGACGAACGCCCACTACTGGTCAGCCGGGAACGCGATGGAGATCCCTTAGCCAGCCCGGCCGGCACATCCGAGTGGGGGCGCAGGCATCCGAACGCTCCGCCGGACCGGGACACCTCAGCCGCCCAGCATCCGATCCAGCAGGCCCAGAGCCAGGAACGCCAGCACCAGCACCAGACCGCTTTTCGACTTTGAGCGCGTGCAGGTCCCAGGAGCGACGCCGCCTGACTTGGGTGACCATGTGGTTGGCCCGGGTCATCACATGCCAGAGGTCAGCCACGATCCGGGCCTGGGGCAGCACGTCGCGGATCGCTGCCCGGAACTCCGCGCTCATGTCGATCGCCACGATCTCGATCCGTGCCCGCCACGGTTCAGGTCGTCGACGTAGCCACCAGCGGACCGCCGTCCCGCCACGGCCGTCGACGACGTCGAGCACGGCACTGCCGGACGGCATGAGGTCGCTGGTCGTGAGGGGACCAGTAGTGCTAGGAATCGCTGTATCGGTGGTGTACTCGATCACTGCCGCGATCTCGCTGACTTGACCCGCGTCGATTGCTTACGGTGCGGTGAGAGTCAGCGGGCAGAGGACGAGGCAGCCATGTGGCGAGACCCGGTAACGACCAACCCCGATCACTACGTGTTGATCATGGAGAACGACCAGGTGCGTGTCCTGGAGTACACCGACACACCGGGAGACGTGACCACGCCGCACGATCATCCTGACAGCGTCATGTACACGCTCAGCTCGTTCCGGCGGCGCCTGCACGCCAACGACACGTTCCGTGATGTCGAAATCGCGGCCGGTGGCGCACACTGGCTACCAGCCCAGCGGCACTACGGGGAGAACACCGGCGACACCGACACCCACGTCATCTTCGTCGAGCTGAAGAACGCCGGCTCCGGCAGTCCGGCGGCTGCGCTCGGACCGGAGTAGAGGTCCGCGTTGGGCTTCGTGATCGGTCGAGGGTCGGTGTCGCACCACCAATGTCCCACGGACGAACGCGGGCCTGGGGGGAGCAGCCGGCCTCGTCGGGCAACACATCGATTTGCCGATTGGGTGAGTTCGTTGGAGAGCGAACTGGACGCCGCCCACTTTCAGCTTTGCCGGGTCCCAGTGTCGAGGGACGTGACCGACAGGAGGGTGATCCCGAGGTCGCGGATCTTGGCGAGCAGGCCGTGCAACTCCGACTGGTCGGTCACGACGCCGCGGAGGGTGGTCGTGCCGTCGTCGTCGTGGGTGATGGCGAGGCCGCCGAACCACGGCGACCAGTGCTGGTCGAGGTGTCCCTCGATGCGCAGCTCGTAGCAGACCGGGGCACAGGGGCTGGGGCAGGTCATGGTCAGGGCCCCGCCAACGCAGCTCGGGCTCGCCGCGCCGTGCGGACACCTGGACGGCGGATGATCCACTCGGCGACGGCGAGGTTGATGATCCAACCGGACGTGACCGACAGCGCGGTGCTGAGGTCGCTGGTTCCGAAGATGCCCTCGCCGACGCCTTGGGTGAACGCCTGGGTCCCGGCAGCTACTGCGAGGGCATAGGCGCGGATCATCCAGGCTCGATGCGCGGCGACGTCGCGGCGTCGGATCGCGGTGATACCCAGGATGAGGCAGGTGGCCGTCGCGGAGCCGACCACGAGCCGGACGGCCCACAGCAGGGCGCCACCGGGTGCGTCGGGGTAGGACAGCGTCATCCAGAGCCCGGATCCGGCGACGGCGAGACCAGCTGCGACGAGCACGCGACCGGCCCGACGGTGCCAGGCGCGGTGGCGGCGTCGCAGGCGGGCGGGAAACTGGAACGCCCCGACGACGGCGAACACCGCGGCGGCGATGACGTGCAGGACCAGCGGGGCGGGCGAGGCATCGATGCGAGGGTTGGTGGGCAGCAAGGCCGGACCACCGGCAACCTCAAGGAGGCGCAGTGACCCGGCCACCAGCGGGATGGTGGTGAGGGCCACCAGCGCGGCGGGAACCCGCCAGCTCGACTCCCCGCGGAGCCCCGGCCGGCGCGCAGGCGCCGACCGGATACCGAGAGCGGTGGGCTGGTTCATTGCGCAGGCACCGTGGCGACGGGCCGACTGATGACAGCCGCCGCCTGCGGGTCGTGACTGGTACGAGCGGTGCTCCACAGCGAGTAGCCCAGGCCGATCATGGCGATCCCGTTCGGCAGGGCCAGGAGCCGGTAGAACGCGTCGGGCATGACCGACAGTGCGATGGTGACGATCCCTCCGACGGCCAGTAGCGCGCAGGCCCAGCGGGCCAGGACATGTGCGCGGTACAGGGCGATGCCGAAGATGAGTCCGCCGAGCAGGTACCCGAGATCTTGGGCCTTGCTCAGGTATTGCATGAGGCCGAGGTCGCCGCTGGCTGTGCCGCCGGTGGAGATGGCGATGGCGTCGGTGACGAAGGCGGGGTCGGTTCCTGCGACCAGGGGCAGGATGGACGCGGCGGCGAGCGTGGTGCTCATGATGAGCAGGTAGCCGCCGCTGAGGACCAGGTACCCGGCGAGTCCGAGCCGTCCGTTACGGCGGACCTGGCTGAGGTACATGCCGGTGATGCCCACCAGTGCGAGGACGGCCATGAGTGCCTTCAGCGAGTTCCGGATGATCACTTCTGTGGTGGTGATGGACGTGACGTCGAGGTGGGGGTGGTTGAACTGCACTCCGATGAAGATCAGGCCCGCAGCGACGGCGGCGACGCCTGCGGCCCGGGTGAGGGCGGTGGGTGTGATGGTCATGGCCGGCTCCTTGGCTGTTTCGGTGCTCCGCGGCAGCTGCCTCGGGATGTCCGAAACGTATGGCGGCGGGTTCGACCCCGGCGTCACCACATGTGGTGACCGACGATGTGACTTGCGCCTGCGCAGCGGGCGCGCCCGGGCCACCTCCCGGCAGCCCTGGGCCGCTACAGCAGACCAAGCTGGCGGGCGCGGCGGACGGCGGCAGAGCGGTTGTTGACGTCGAGCTTGGTGAAGATGCGCTTGGTGTGGGTGCGCAGCGTGTTCAGGGACACGAACAGCTGGCGGGCGAGCTCAGGTCCGGTGAGGTCAGTGTCGAGCAGGCGCAGGACTTCGAGCTCCCGTTCGCTGAGCGGGTCGGCCAGAGGGACCACGCCGAGCGCCTCCGCGGGCGCCCTCTGCGCGCTGGCTGCGGCGTCGAGGAGTCTTCGGGCATGCTGTCGCAGCACGTCGGACCCGCCGCGCCCCTCACTCGCCGCAGCGTCGTGCAGCAGGGCGAGCATCGGGGCCCCCTCGTCGAGGAACAGGCGCACGTAGCCCTCCGGTTCCGGGGCCTGGACGAGTGCCCGCTCCAACTCGGCGAGCGCCTCCGGACGGTCACCCCGGACATGCAGGGTCTCGGCGCGCAGCATGCCGATCTCCAGCAGGCTGCCACCTCGAGTCGGGGCAGCGGCGTCGTCGTGCAGACGTTCCAGCAAGCCGAGCACATCGCGTAGTGGAGCCTGCCTGCGCGTGCCACCCGCAGCCGCGTCGCGACGGTGTCGGGCCAGCAGGAGCCGCACGAGGGTGAGGTGCTCGTACTCCCTCAGGAAGGTCACGTCGTCGAGGGTTGTGACACCGCAGCCCAGTGCCCACTCCTCAGCCGCGTCGAGGTCCGCCGCCGCGATCTGCACTCGGGCGCGCATGGCAGCGATGGGACGCAGCTGCGGGTAGAAGCCCGGCCGGTAGAGCACGTGTGCCTGGTCGAGCAGCTTCACAGCGCCGACGGGGTGCCCGGACGCGGCGCGGACCTGCGCGGCGGCCACGAACCAGCGGTACCGGTTCTCGGTGATCGTGCTGTGCCCACGCAGCACCCTCGCGGTCTCGAGGTGTGCCGCCGCGCCTGCCAGATCGTTGCGCTCGCGGTCCAGCTCGGCCAGCCCGACATGCAGGTCGGCAGTGGCCCGCGGGTACGGCTCACCGCCCCGGGTCGCCGTCACCAGGGCCTGCTCGTACAGCTGTCGCGCCCGGTGCGGGCGGCCCGCGGTGAGCCACATATCGCCGAGCACCACCGTGCTGTCCAGCTCGTCGACCAGATTGCCGGCTGCGTGCAGGCTGCGAACCGCCTCCGAGAACGTGGTCAAGGCCTGCTCCACGTCACCGCCTGCCCACGCAGCCAGACCGAGGATTCCGCCCCCGGCCCCACGCACGAAGTGGTCCTCGGCCCGAGCAAGGTCCATTGCGTGCCGCGCGTGGGCCACCGTGGCCGGGACGTCGCCGCGCGCCTGCGCCAACGCCGCGCGATACACCCACAGGGTCGCCGGTGCGGTGCGCAAGTCCTCGGTGTCCGCCCAGCTCCCCGCGAGCTCCTGGTCGTGAGCGCCGGCGGCCAGAGCGGCCTCGGCGTCGTCGAGCCGACGTTCCATGCCGGCCAGGTCACCGGTCATCATCAGCGACCACGCGGACACGATGCTGAGCACCGGGCGCCGTCGCGCCACGGGCTCTGGCAACAACCGGATCCAGTCCATCATCAGGCTGTCCGCCCGGGTACGGCGCAGCTCCGGCAGGGCCGACTCCATCAGGTAGGCGGCGCGCTCGTGGTCGCCAGCGGCCAGCGCGTGCTGGACGGCGTCGGCGAGGAGGTCATGACCGGCGTACCAACGGCTCGCCGCCCGATGCAGGGCAGGTACCTGCTCCGGAAGCTCGGCCATCAGGCGAGCCCGAAGGACGTCGCCGAACAGGTGGTGGTACCGGTACCAGGAACGCTGCCCATCCAGCGCGACCACGAACACGTTGGCGCGGTCCAGCTCCTCGAGGACGCGGCCGCCGTCCGTGCGTCCCGTGACCGCGTCGCACAGGGAACCGGTCAATCGCTGCAGGATCGAGGTGCGCAGCAGGAAGTCGCGCACCTCGGCGCTCTGGCGAGCCAGGACCTCGTCCACCAGGTAGTCGATGACCAGCCGGTTGCTCCCGGTGAAGGCCTTGATGAAGTCGACGATTGCCCCATTCTCCGCGAGACCACGCAGCGACAGCGCCGCTAGCTGGAGGCCGGCGATCCAGCCCTCGGTGCGCTCCTCGAGGGCCTGGACGTCGCTGTCCGCGAGGTCCAAGCCCATCACCTCGTTGAGGAATGCCCGCGCCTCCTCCGGCGCGAAGCGAAGACCCGCGGCCCGAACCTCGGTCAGCTGTCCGCGACTGCGCAGCCTCGAGAGCGGGAACGGCGGATCCGAGCGCGTCGCCACCATCAGATGCAACTGTTCTGGCAGGTGGTCCAGCAGGAAGGTCATCGCCTCGTGAACATCAGGCTCCACGATCGCGTGGTAGTCGTCGAGCACGAGCAGCCAGTGGCTGCCGGGTCGTCGCTGCCCCACGCGTTCGAGCTCGTTGACGACCGCGGTGATTGCCGCGGACGTGGACTCGGCAGTCAGGTCGTCCAGGTCCTCGGCGTCCAGGTCGAGCCCGACGCCGGACAGTGCTGCCCACAGGTGGGCAAGGAACCGCGACAGCGCGTTGTCGCCCTCGTCGAGGGAAAGCCAGGCCACCGCAACGTCGGCGTCAGCGCGGCGCGCTGCCCAGTTGCTGAGCAGCGTCGACTTCCCGAAGCCAGCCGGCGCGGAGATCAAGGTGAGTCGGTGACCGCGGTGCAGGGTGCAGTCCAACTGCTCGGCAAGCCCCGGCCGCGCCACCAGCTCAGACCTCGGGGTCGGCGGGAACAGCTTGGTGGCGAGCACCGGAATGGGCACCTCTGGATCATAGGAGCGTCGGCACACGACGTTCGGTCGTGCGCGACCGATCACGCCCGAACCAGATGTCCATCGCGGCGGTGCGGGTTCTCGAGCTCCTGACCGGCGATGCGATCGGCTCTCCCGAGCCGTGATACGTCCAGCGCTCACAGGCATGAGCGCACGAACGCCGGTGCCCCCTATCGGCCGCGTATCGGGCGTGGGCGCCAGACCCCGTGGCCCTTCGGGGAGTGATGTCGGCCCTACCGTCACCGGCGCGGCTCGGCTTCCCCATGCGAGAGTCGGCGCAGTAGGGCGAAGCTGAGGCCCACGATGAGCCAGGCGATCGCCGCAGCAAGCGCTGCGAGGGTGACGTGCGCGTGCAACGTGCCTGCCGCCAGTTCATTGATGATCGCGAACAGTCCGAACGCCCCGAGCGGCACGCCTACGACCAGATTGGCGATAGCGCTGGGGCGGGCGGGCAGGAACAACGTGACCGCCGCCATGGCCAGTGGCAGCGCGATCATCCCCGCCATCAGGAGCGCCCCGGCCATGGTCACCGGCTCGCCCTCCATCTCACCGGCGACGCCTTCCGCGAGCACGCCTGGCTCGTAGAAGAACACCGCCATCGTCCCTGCCAACGCGCTGCCGGCGACCAGCCAGAGGACCGCGAACCGAACCTTCGCGAGCATCGAGCCCATGTTGACCACGGACGATGTGTCGGCCCGGTGGCTGATGTCTTGGAGAGTCATCGCAATCACCCCTCGTGGGTCAGGCCTCTCACTTCGCACGCTATCGCCCTGTGCCCGGGACCTGGCAGAGCCCAACGTCCCCGCCGACCATCCTCTGCGGCGACGCTGACGACCCCGCGTCACTCCCCGGGATCCGCGCCAGGGGATCCAAACTCGAACATCGGCCCCGAGCGCGGCACCTACCGACCAGCCCCGCCTGACGTCCGGGCGCCCCACAAAGCCGCGAGCTGGGCGCCTTCGGGGCGGGCATGACCCAGATCACCGCGCCTTCAAGGTCGCGCACGCGTCGGTTCCGCGCCCCCTCGAACCGTCCATGACCACCGAGAGCCGTCCAACGTCCGGGGCGGGGCAGACCGGGACGCGGCGGTCTGCTTGCCGAGGCCCTGCGCCGTCCGGTGGCGGACACCTCGTCTACTGACGCCCGACGCTCAACCAGACCGCCACGACTTGGTCCAGTTCGATCCCCGCCGAGCTGCGGACCGCGTCCCTCAACGGGAGGAAGTAGTTGCGTTCCCTGGGGAACAGCGCCGTGGTGAACTCGATCTCGCCGATGCGCACCACCACGGGCACCTGCCCCCAGTACTCAAGACCCTTGGCGGCGAACTTGATATCCGCACTTTCCTCCGCCGGGATGGCCACGAAGTAGTAGGGCGCAGGCCCCCGCCACTCGACGACCGGCCCTTCGAACTGCAAATCCCACTCCCGCACCCGGCGAGTATCGCCCAGTGGAGCCGAACGGCATACCGCGCACCGTCCCGGTCAGCGGCGGTACGGCATATCGCCGCCAGTCGGGCGCGATCCCCTCGGGACCTTCTGCGAGCATCGGGGGATGCCACATCGCTGCCCCCCTGCTTCGGCCGTTGCGTTGTGGTGGTCGCGCGCCGGCGGGTGTCCCGCGTGTGGGCGTCCCGGCAGGTGTCGGGCGGGCGTATGTTGGTGGGGTGCAACCGGCTCAGCGGGTGACGTTGGTGGTCGTGCTGCTGATCAGCGCCTTGCTCGGCGCGTATGTGTGGACCGGGTGGGTGCACGCCGAGAACGGGCTGGTCACGTTCCTGGGCACGGTTCTGGTGGTGGTCGCCGTCGGACTGCTCGCCGGGTTCCAGGCCGCACGCCGCGAGGTCCGGAAGGTGCGCCGGTGACTGGTCCGCAGCTTCAGACAGCCAGGTGAGCGATGATCAGAGCGGGTGAGATGACTCGCAGCGGTTACGTCGCCGGCCTGTGCGCGGGCGGTGTCATGGTGCTGATCGGGCTTGCGATGGACCTTGCTGGGGTTGCCCTGCCGGGCAGGCAGTACACGTTGGGGTTGCTCACCGTGCTGGTTGTCCTCGTCACCGGGCAGCTGGTCTCCCGTCGCAGCGGGCCTGGTCAGGCCAGCGGGCCGACGCCCAGCGCGGGGTCCACCAACTCCGGGATCCCGACCGGATAGCCCCGGACGCCGTGGTTCAGCCGTTCGGCGAATGCCCCGGGGGGCCCGCGCTCGCGGGGTCACGTGATCGTCGGCGTGGTCGGGCGCGGCGTCGCTGGGGACGGGCCCCGGGTTAGCGTTGCGGAGGTCGCCGGAGTTGTCCGTTCACTGCCATCCCCGCGGCCAGCATCAGGCGCGAAGAGCACCGCGAACAGCGCCAGGATTCCGAGGTCGTCACCTCGAGGGACCCCCAACCGGGCCCTCACCCAGCCGGCGCCCACCCAGGCGCCGACCAGCCCGTGGTTGGGTCAGTCGTCCGTGCCGGGGTCCGCTGGGGTGATGCGAGGGGTCGGCGTCGGTGGCGGACCACTGGGGGCGTGTGGGGGCGATGTGGCGAGCCCTCCCGTTTCGCTGGGGTAGATGGGAAGAGGCACGATCGTGCCGGACCAACTCGGTTCCGGGCTTCTGGGTTGCGGGCTTGCCGCGGGTGACGACGGGGTCGGATCCCCGCCGCCGCCGGGACAGCCGGCCAGAACGGGCACCCCCACGACCAGGAGGAGCGCTGAGGCCGATACGCGGACTCGCAGGATGTGGCAGCCTGGGCGGCGGTGAGCCCGGGATCCGTCCATCGCGACGGGCACCTCCTCCAGCTGCCCCCCGGACAGGTGGTCCCAGTATGCCGAACTCCCGTACGGGGTGGCCGCGCTGCCGGGCGTACGCTGCTGATCGTGAGTCCCTTGGTCCCGCTGTCCGTTCTCGTGGCTCTGGCTCTGCGGGCGGGGGACGCGACAACGTGAGGGCTCTTGTGCAGGACGAGTACGGCGGCCTGGAGGTCTTGAAGATCGCCGAGTTGCCGGTCCCGCACCCCGGACCCGACCAGGTTCTTGTCAGGGTGCGTGCGGCCTCGATCAACGAGTGGGATCAGGGCCTGATGCGCGGCACCCCGCTCGTGAACCGGACGAGTGGGCTGCGCCGCCCGCGGCGCCGGACCCTCGGGTCGGACATCGCCGGCGTGGTCGAGGCGGTGGGTAGTTCGGTCACCCGGTTCGGCCCCGGGGATGCGGTGTTCGGCGACCTGTCCGGGTGTGGGTTCGGCGCGTTCGCGCAGTACGCCTGCGCGGCCGAGTCCGCGTTGACGGCGAAGCCGGGGTTCCTGACCTTCGAGGAGGCGGCGGCCGTGCCCCAGGCCGGTGGGCTGGCTATGGCGGGGTTGGAGAAGGGCGGTCCGCTGCGCCCGGGGCAGCGCGTGCTGATGAACGGCGGCGGGGGCGGGGTGGGCACTTTCGCCATCCAGATCGCGAAGGCGTCCGGTGTTGAGGTTACCGGGGTCGACGCCCCGGCCAAACTCGACTTGATGCGCGACCTCGGCGCCGACCGGGTGATCGACTTCACCGCAGAGGACTTCACGCGCAGCGGCGAGCAGTACGACCTGATCCTCGATGTGGTGTGCCATCGATCGATCGCCGACTACCGGCGCGCGCTTCGGCCCGGCGGCAGTTGTGGCGTCATTGGTGGGGGCACCGGGCGGCTGGTTGGGGCAGCCGCGCTGGGGCAGGCCCTGCGGCTATCCGAAGGCCGACGGGTTGGCCTGGTGATGTACCGGGCCAACCGACCCGATGCGATGGACAGCTTGGTTCGCCTGATCGGCGAGGGCTCGGTGAAGCCGGTGATCGATCGCTTGTTCCCCCTGGAGGAAGGCCGTGACGCCATGGGCTACTACCTCAGGGGGGCGTTCGCCGGCAAGATCGTCATCACGATGTGAGGTGGACCCCCGGCGTGGGGAGACCGTCCATTCAGGACTCCGGCCCCTGCTGGGCTCGTCGGCCGCGGGGTTCTTCCTGACCTTCTTGGTGAGTTCCGCCGTCATCTACCTCTGGCAGGGGGTCACCCTGACTCTGGCGCTCCAACTCGGTGCGGGGACGGGCTGGGGGCAGGAAACGACCCCGCGCGAGCGATACGTTGCGCTTACGTGAGTCGTCGTCGAGTGGGGTTAAATGGTCGGTAACGTGAAGCAGGGGGTTGGGCGGCGGATGTGGCCGGCGTCGGTCGTCGCTCTGGTCGCGTCAGCGGCGGTCGGCGGCAGTTCCGGGTCTTTCTGGACGTTCCTGTTGGCGCTGGCGTTCTCGATGCTGTGCCTCGGTGCGACGTACTGGTTACTTGTCGCAGGCCCCCGACCCTAGGTACTGACCGCAGCGTGGTCGTGGGCTCGCGACCCCCCTTACCCCGCAGCAGCCCGGGTGCGTCCCCACCAACCCCGCAGGGAACATGATCTCGGACCTCGCGACCCGCGGCATACCGGCATAGCCGCGTACCGTCCCGGTGTCGCGGCGCCCGATGGGTCACTGCGGCCGCCTATCGCGCGTTGTTCCCATGTCCAGCCCTCCGGCGTGCCCGAAGTACGTGCGGTCCCAGATCCGCCGCCTAATCCTGCAGGTGCCATTCCGACAACTCCATGGACATGCCCAACCAGATCAGCGATGCTTTTCGCTTCGACGCGATCGTCAGCGGCGAACGGGTGCGCAGGCTCACCTGAGCGCCCAGCGCCGAGCGGCTCTGTGCCCGAGGAGGATCTGCTGATGTCCACGTTCGTCATCGTGCCGGGCGCTTGGGATACACCCGCGACCCTGGAGCCCGTGATCGAGCCGTTGGGTTCGGCTGGCCACGACGTGGTCGTCGTTGACCTGCCGTGTGGGAGCCCTGACGCGAGCTTGGAGGAGTATGCGGATGCCGTGCGCGCCGTGCTCCCCGAGGACCTGTCCCAGGTGGTGCTGGTCGGCTACTCGTTCGGAGGCTTCACCGCCTCCAGGATCGCCGTGGACCACCCCGACGTGCCGGTGGTCTACGTCGCGGCGTGGATCCCGCGGGATGGTTCCTCGGTGCTCGACCTCTTCGCCGGCGGCGATCCGTTCGAGGCCGGCGAGGAGACGGGATTCGCCGCCTTCGACGGACTGGTGCTGGCCGCCGGCCCTGGTCTGTGCGCCCTGAACATCGACCTGTACGTGGCCGCGGCTGACCCTGCCGAGCGGGACGCGGTGCGGACCTACCTGGAGCGCACGCAACGTCCGCAGGGCATCGCTGCGTTGCGCGAGAAGTGGCGCGGGGAACTGCCGACCTCCCGCCGCCGCACCTACATCCTGACGACCGCCGACACCCTGGTGCCGCCGGACACCCAGCGGGTGATGGCAGCCTCAGTCGGCGCCGATGTCGTCGAGATCGCCGCCGACCACGGGCTCTTCCGCGAGCAGCCCGCGCGTATCTCCGAACTGCTGATCGCCGCCGCATCCTGACCGCGCACGCGTCGACACCGAAGGGCGACGGGGTGGCCATCCCAGCGCGCCCCACACCGCCGCGTGTCGCGCGCTGCGTCGCCATCGCCCAGGACCATGCGCATCAACCAGGGACGTAGCGTGGTCAGGCCTTGGTGGCGTGGACGGTTCGCATGTCGGCGGCGATCCCGCCCATGTGCTTGCTGAGGAACTCGTCGAGTTGGTTGACCGCGGTGCTGGCGTAGGACATGGCCACGTCTGTGAACCCGGCCTGCTCGACCATGCGTCGCACGTCGTCCTCGCTCCATACCCACAGGGCGTCCATCATGCGATGGGTCTGGGTTCCGGGTTGGACCCACTCGCCGATGTTCATCACCGCCCGGCCGCCCGGTTGCAGCACTCGGTGCAACTCGGTCAGCACCTTCTCCGGGTCGGGGAAGCATTCGAAGGACCCCATGACCGTCACCACGCTGAATGTCTCGTCGGGCCAGGGCAGCGTGCCCGCGTCGCCTTGCACGATCTCCGCGGTGCCGGCCGAGATCCGGTCGGCGAGGCGCTGGCGGGCGAGGTCGATCTGGACATCCGACAGGTCCAGACCAGCCACGCGCCCCACGTGTCCGGCGTACTTTTCGAGGAAGTACGCGGACCCGCAGGCCACCTCGAGCAACTCGTCGTCGGGCTGTAGGGCCAACTCGCGGTCCATCACCTTGTACAGCTGGCTGTGCAGCCGTGGCATGGTCCAGTGGCTGCTGACCCAGCCCAGCGGGCCGCTCGGAACCCCGGCCCAGGACCAAGCCAGGTGCCTGAAGCCCGCCGTCGTCGCCGCTGTGGCAGATTCCGCGGCCGACTGAGCCACCCCGGCCACCGATGCCCCCGTCCTCGTCAGTACCTCCGTGCCTCTCATCTCAGGCCCTCCTTGTCCATGCGGCCACTAGGCCGTCGTGCTCGCGTCTTGGGTCATGGCCGATCGGCCGCAGGTGCGTTCCGGGAAGCCGGGGGGCCATGTGGTGGTGGTCGTGCCGTGGGACGTCATGCGGAAGTCGCACCGGTCGCAGCCCCAGGCCAGGGTCCTGGTCCGGGTCAGCCCGTATCCGGCGGCCTCGGCCATGACGTAGTCGAGGTGGCACAGCTAGGGTGTGAACTCGTCGGCGCCCTGGGCGTGCATGAACTTGACGATGGCGCACTCGGTGACGTCCATGCCGAAGTCGAAGTCCTGGCCCGCGCCGTCGACGATCTGGCACACCCAGTCCTCGGGGTAGCGGCGCTGCTGGGTCCAGCGCGCTACCTTCTGCGCGCGTGAGGGACGGGGGCGCAGCAGCAGTGGGCGCAGGCGGCGGGGGATCCGCTCCACTTCCTGTTGGGCGTAGCCGAGGACCACCTCACCGGCGTCCTGCGCGGAGCCGCCGTGGCGCACCACCACCCGGTACGCCGCCAGCGCCATCGGCGCTGCCGCGAGGTTGGCGTTCCACGGGTTGCGCCGCCCGCCGATGTGGGGCACCTGGGGGATCAGGGTCCGGTACTCCTCGAGCATCTCGCGGCGCATGATCGCGGCGTCGGCGGGGCCGAACCGTCTGGTGAGTGAGTCGGTGTGATGGTTCAGGAACCGCTCGAAACTGTGCAACTTCCGGCGAGTGCCCAAGTCGGTGCGGGCCTGTGTCAGGGTGTTCATGACCACTCCTTCGGACCGCGGCGACCCCGCCGTTGCGACGACCGTGGTCCCACCTCCACGGTAGCCGCAGGGGTTCGCGCGGGGTAACGGCCGAACGGCCCACCAGCGTCAATGGTCCTGTGTGGCGGTGGGCTTCGCGGGTTTGCCTCGGGTGCCCAGACGGAGGTAATCCCGCTGGACAACGCCCGTGACATGGCCGGCAACTCCCATCGGCAGGCGCAAGGACTCAACCTGCCGCACGACTCAACCTGCCCCACACCGGAACCGCGCACTTCCGCCAGCCCTCGCCTCACCCGCGTCTGTTGTGGGCCGTTCGCCTCTGTCGCCGACCGGCCCCGATCGGGATGCTGGAGGGGACGGGGAACCACCCGTCGATGTGGCTGAGGAGGACATCATGGCGATTCGCTTCCACAGGACCGGCCTGATCGCCACGGGCAAGGGCCCCGAGGCCGCGGCCTTCGCTGCTGAGGTCTCCGCGTACGTCTCGGAGAGCTTCGGTGCACCCACGGTGTGGGGCATGCAGGTGGGCGGCACCTACGGCAGGGTGCACTGGTTCACCGAGTACGCGGACATGGCTGAATTCGGGGCTGTCGGGGCCAGGACCCTCACAGATCCCGGATACCTCGCCTTGATGGCCAAGGGTGCAGGGCTGTTCGTCCAGGGAAGCCTCGAGGACGCGATCATCTGGCTGGTCTAGCCGCTCGGTCACGGGTCCGGCAGAACGGACCCCCGGCTGCACTGCTAGGGATTCGCTGACCTTCTCGGGCGGGTCGGGGTCGCTTGGCGGCTGTGCCGTGAGGGTGTCGCTGGGAGACTTGGGTCTTGCGTTCCTCACAGTCATCCCGCCGCCGTGGACGCACCTCGACGGGCGCAAGGACGGTCTGGCTGCATCCCTGTGGGCCATCTCCTGTTCGGGTTCGGTGTCGTCTCATGTCGGGTAGTCGGCCGGCGCGGGGGTGCGGTGACGAGGAATCCTCACTGGAGGCGGGTCGGTGGCCCACGGCAGCAGACACGCCCCGGCCAGCCGTCTGGTCAGCGAGTTCTCCAGGCCGGGGCGGCCGACTGCGTTCGCCCCATCACGAATCCGGCGTAGCTCCCGGCAACGAGGGGCAGGCCACCGAAGACGAGGGGGGCCAGGAACCACGGCAGCACCAGACCGCCGACCAGCGCCCCGGAGAAGGCGATCGGGATCGCCAGCAGGTAGCCGGCCGCCACATAGTGCCGCTGACGCCGGGAATCCGCCATGCTCCAGAGGCACACAGCGGCGACAGCACCCACCACGCTCATGGGAAGGAACACCAGGCTCTCGCCCGGACCTCCCGGGGGCATGTCACCGAATCGCAGCCAGAACACCGCGAGTTGCGCCGCGGGCCATGCCAGAGCCAGACAGACCCCCACGGCGACCCGGCCCACCATGACGGCCACGCGTGCCGGGTAGGTGCTGGGCGAGACCTGACCGGGCCCCGGGGGACCCGTGGGATCGCCTCCCCGCGGCGGTGACTCGGTCATCTGGTGGACCCCGGGTTGGTCCACCGGTTCCACACTGGTCACGCCCTGGTCGGCGACCGTGTCCGTCCACCGGGTGCCGTCCCAGTACCGCCACTGGTGACGACCACCAGGATCGGGGAACCACCCAGCCGATGCTGTCGCGATCATGACGCCCCTCCACACCAGCATCTCCCAGCCCCACAGGAGACGGGCAGAGGCCAACGACCCCAACTGACCGTTCCCCGGCTCGGTGATGCGGCAACGCGCGCGGTGATCGACACGGTTGCGGTGCAGGCCTTCCCGGCCAGCGCCGCGGGCAACGGGGCCGCCGATGAACGATCCCCGACCTGTTCCTGGTCGTCGCGAGCACCCGCAGCGGACGCGGCATCGCCGGCGTCGTGCACGGCGGGATCGCCACCGCTACAGCCGTCCTCGGCAGATCGGCCGTCACAGCAGCAGGCACCTGAGCCCCGCGGATGGCCGTGTGTCGCCGGCCAGTCCGGCGGGAGTTGGTCAGCTCGCGGCGGTCACGAACGCTGCGGTCAACTCATCGCGGGCCTCGGGAGAGCCAGCCATCGCGGAGAACACCCACGGGCTGCCCGCCTGCCCCCACATCGTGGTCAGGCTCAAGTCCTCGCCGGTTTGACCCTCCACGCCGCATGTGGTGCTCGACCTGACCCAGTAGAGGTCCGCGTCGTGGCCGAAATCCTCGACGTCCAAATCGGCACCCTCGGTGAAGGCGCTGACGACCTGCTCGGCGGTCCACCCCTGCGGGTAGAAGTCGCCGGTCGAGACATCCACGGCTTGCAGGCCGATGGACGAGCAGCCGACCGGCTCGGTGGTCCCGTAGGTGACCCGGAACCGATCTGGCCCCGCCACCTCGTCCATGCGCTGGCCGCCGGCGAACTCGGTAGGCAGGCGTTCAAACAGCGCCACGATGTCGGCAGCCGTGTCGGGCAGGTCCACCTCCCGAGGGATTGCGGCGCGACGGCCACCGGCAGGGAACTCGGATCTGCGGCGCGGTACCCCTCTCCCGGCTGAGGCGCGACGGCCAACCCCTCACTGCCACAGTCCCACCAGGGCTGGTCGACCGCAGGGAGCCGATCGACTCGAGCCGACCACCCGCCAGCCCTCCATGAACCCTCGATCTGCGTCGTCCACGCCGTGGTCAGCACCGTGACGCGACAGCCCCGACCGATTCCTCCGGCACGGTTGATCTGACTCTCAGGCTCCTGGGCTCGCCGACTCCTCGGCGTGGTGCGGGTCTGCGCTCGGCGAGGGACCGGACGACCACTGCCCCCTGGCGGGCGGCGCCGCCAGGGCGGCTCGCGCGCCTGCAGGGTGTCGGTGACCGGCAGCCGCTCGGGAAGGTCGACCAACTGGTACTCGCCGCCGCCGCCGACCGGGCCGACTGGCTCCTACACTCGGGCGCATGTCGGCGCTCGACGAGGCCCCCACCATCCACGCCGACGACGCGCAGTCGTGGCGCGCGTGGCTCGCCGAGCACCATGCCACCAGCCGCGGCGTGTGGCTGGTGACCTGGCGGGCTCGGGCCGGTCGTTCCCCCCGGCTGGCCTACGAGGACGCGATCCAGGAGGCGCTCTGCTTCGGCTGGGTCGACAGCACCGGGGGCACCGTCGACGCCGAGCGGGGCAAGCTGTACTTCGCGCCGCGCCGGCCCGGCAGCGTGTGGGCACGGTCGAACCGGGAACGGGTCGAGAGGCTCATCGCGCAGGGGCGCATGGCCCCGGCAGGCCTGGCGGCCATCGAGCGGGCCCGGGCGGACGGCTCGTGGTCGATCCTGATGTCCGCCGAGCGCCTCGAGGTCCCCGAGGACCTGGCCGCTGCCCTCGCGGCCGACCCCGCCGCCCAGCAGGCCTTCACCTCGTTCCCGCCGTCCACCCGGCAGACCCTGCTGTCGTGGGTCGCGACCGCGAAGCGGCCGGCGACGCGCGCGTCGCGGATCGCGCGCATCGTGGCCTCCGCTGCCCGGGGTGACCGCGACCCGCGCTGAACTGGCCGGCGCACGGCCTCGGGGGTGCAGAATCGCCACTGCCACGAGACGTCCGACGATGTGCCTGCCGCGATGAGCGCGCCACGCCGGCGGCCCGGACCCGCCGTGGCAGCCAATGAGTACGCGGCATCGGGTGCGGGCCCGAGCCTGTCCGGCGGCCAGTGGTGCGCGGTCTGGGCGGCGGGGTGGGCGGGTGAAGGCTTCGGGAAGGCGGCGGTGATCTTGGCGTGGGCAGCGGCGCCGAGGTGCAGGCCATCGCTGCTGCCGACGACGTCATGATCATCGAGGTTCCCTGACGGGGCAGCGTGCCGCACACTGATCAGTGCAGGATCCTGCGACGGCCCCAACGACGCTCTGCACGTTCTCGCTCGGACAGCACCATCTGACGCAGGTCGTCGGGGAGCAGTTCGTCGCGCAGCCCGACGGCGGTGGGGCCGTACTCGGCGAGGTCGGCCTCGGCCTCCTCGCGGGTCCGAGCCGATCGCCGGTCCCGGTACTCCATCCAGCCACCCAGACCCCATGTGGCCATGGTCTCGATCACGAACAACCCGACCACGCCCACCAGGAGCAGGAGCCCAACCACCCAGCCGTCCATCGATCGCACCCCCTTACACACTCGACGCTACGCGGGTGCGCTCGTGTACGGCCAGAGCCGAAGGTCGCCCGCTGGTCGGAGCGGGGCGGACCCGCTCCGACCATGCACATCGCATCCGAGCACCACAACTCGGCCAGGGCTGTCCGTCCTGGCGCGATCCGGTACTGCGTGAAGAAGTCCGCAGGCGACACCCAGAACGATCGCGAAAGATCTCCCACTGCCGCCGAGTCGCAGTTCGCCCAGCCCGTGGGTGATGCAGGTCCTCCGCCCCTGACGCGTACCCCTGATCGGGGCCATGGTTGAAGTGAGGAGGTGGATGATGTCAAGGATCAGGTGGGCTGCAACCGTCCTCGCTGTGTGCGTCCCGATGGGCCTGCTTCTCGAAGCCTGCGGCGAGGACGTCGTGGAGACCACGGGGACCAACACCTTGACCGTCGAGGTGACGAATCTCGTGGGCGCCCAGGGCAGCGAGTTGACCGCGGAGTTGAGCAAGAACGTCGACTACATGCAGAAGGCGCCGGTCTGGACGTTGCTGACGACGTCCGTGACGAGCTCCCCGTTCTCGTACTCCGACTCTGTGCCGCAGCTTCCCGAGGGCGAGTTCGACCTGGGCGTGAGGGCCGGCTCCGACAAGGACACCGAGGTGGCCAAGGTCAAGGGACAGGCCTGTGACATGTCGTTCACGATGGGTCGCGACGAGAGTGTCACGATCACCATCGACGGGCTGAACGACTTCGGTGACAAGGGCTACGGGCCGTGCACGGCGACGGTGACGCGGAAGTGACGTGAGCCCATGAACAGTCGCGTGGTGGCTCGCGTGACGGCCGCCCTGGCGGTGGGCATGATGGCTGTGGCCGTGGCCAACCTGCTCGGCGTCGGCGAGGAGTCGTACGCGTGGACCCCTGCCGGTCGGGGGTTGCCCGAGCCAGAGTCGAGATCGCTGTTCTACTCGATCGCGTACGGGGTGGGGGCGCTGATGTGGGCCACCTTTGCGTTGGCGTTCCTGGGCCGGGCCGGGGAAGGGCCCCTGCGCAATGCGCCGCGCTGGCTGGTCGCCGTGGTCTGTTGGTACGCCGTCCTCAGCGTCGCGTTGTCGGTCCTGAGCAGCCTCGGCGTCCTGGTGATGGGTTGGATGCTCGTGCTCGTGGTCGTGGAAGTGCTGTTCGTCGGGTTCGGCGTCACCGCACTACTCACGACCGGCCGCCAACTCACGCCCAAGGATCCGCCTAACCGCTCACCATCGGACCAGCGGTAGGCGTGCCAGACCCCGCGGGGGTGCCCCATCGGTGGGAGCCCTCGCGTCTCGTCGCGACCCCGGCATTGCGTGCCGGGGGAATGTGGTCCTGGAGCACGCGGCTCGCCCTGGAGCCCCGCTCAACTGCCCGGAGCACAGCCTTGGCCAACGCGACAGGAGTCTTTGCGGCGCCTGTGGATGCGCGCGGCGACGTCGCTACCGCCCCTCTGGGCGTCGGCCGTCCGCAGGTACCCACTGGTCTGACTTCGGTCGGACCGTTGGAAATGCCGAGGCGCTGGACGTCGTTCGGGTCCGATGCTTCCCGGGCCTCCAGCTGGTCACTCAGTCGAAGAACAGCCCCAAGACGAACTGGACGATGTTCATGGCAAAGAACGCAGCTGCGCCGATACCCCCCAGCAGCATGGGGAGCTGTCCGCGCCCATCACCTGCGTGCACGGCCCGCCGGCCGAACACGAAGGCCATTAGCGGTGCGATCAGGATGATCAACAAGGTGACGGACCCGGCGAGCAGGGCGACACCCGAGGGCAGCGACTCAAGGTTGTTCGGGTTATAGCCCAGCCAGTCGATGAGCACGCTTCCGGCGGCGATCCCCGCGGGCAGCGTCAGGACGGTGCACGTGAGGCTGATCCAGGCCCAGCGCGTGAAATTCGGGTGGGACTCATCCCGGGCCGAGTCCCGGACCACGTCATCAGTAGGGTGAGTTTGCGACATCGTCAGCCACCTCCTCAGGAGTCACTACCAGCATCATCCGCCGGTGATTCCTCGAACAGGGCCACAAGTCCCCGGGCGCAAGGAGGGCGCATGGGCAGGTCAGGGAGGCTGGTTCGTCAGGGACCATCCTCGTGACCTGTGCACACCCTCGGGGTCGGCGGGGGCTTGGTCTACCCGGGGTGGATCTGGAAGCCCTGGCCTCGGAGCCGTTCGAGCAGGGTGGCTTCGCCGGCGGCCGCGGGTGTGAGGAAGCCGTAGCGTGCGGGGAGCCGGTCTGCGTCCAGCAGGAGGGTCAGGGCCATCTGGGCGCAGATGACCGCGGTGGCGTGGTAGCCGCCCATGGGGACGTCCCCATGTGCTCCCGGGATGCGTGAGGCACTTGAGCAGGAACTTGACCTTCATGCCCGGGGTCAGCCACAGCGTGCCCTTCCCGGACTTGCTGAGGATGTCCCCGGATGCGCTGAACGCGTCGAATCCGACCCCGCTCCAGCTGAGAACCCCACGTGCGCAGCCAGTCACCTGGCCCTGGCCGCGGATTGCCGTGTGCTGGGCGCAGCGTTTTCGTTGTTCGGGCCAATTGCTGGGAGGTGGCCTGCGGTGGCCACCGGGAAACCTGGCAGTAATGGTCGAATAGGCACACAGGTCACCGGCTCGGAATGTATTCCGGCGTTGAATTGAATGCTGGTGGTGGATTTCGGAGCCGTGTCGGGTGAAGCACCTGCCGTGGCGTGAGACGGCATCCTGGTCGGGGCTCGGCCCGCCCCGGGACGCGGCGAAGCGCTCAGTTATTTGTGGCCTATCCATTCCTTATTGGCCTGCGGGGTTGCGCGCGGACGTATGGCCCTACCGCGGTCCTTTCCGCGGCCGTACCGTGAAGGTATGAACACAACCGGGAAAGGAATGCGCACACTGCTCGTGGCTGCTGCTGCGGGCGCCTTGGTGCTCGGCTCAGTCGCCGGTGCTACAGCTGCTCCTGGTACGAAGCCCAATGACAAGCCCGTGCTGCAGGTCGTGAACATCGCGGGCCACACCCCGCTGAACGTCTTCGACGTGAGCATCGCGGACGGGACAACGATGAGCGTCCGTCCCCTCACCCTCCGGGCAACCGTCAGGTACAGGGCGATGACCCCCCCGCTGCCCACGATCAGCGTCACGCTCGACGCCTACTCGAAGAAGGTCCGGGGCACCGACCTCACCCCAGGCACGTCGATCACGACGGTGACGCTCCAGCCGAAGCTCACAGGGTCGAGGGTGAACACGTACTACCAGGCCACCCACACATTCACCCTCGACGAGGCCAACGCGATGAAGGCTGCGCTGGCCACGTCGAAGAGGGCCTACCTCTGCATCTGGACAGCTGACGTGACGGGATACACCTACCCGAACGGCTGGGACTGGTCCATCCAGACCCGCGAGCGCCTGAACATCGGCAACGTCAAGCCAGCCCGTGAGTGCGTGAAGATCATCAACATCGATCCGGCGAAGACCCTCACCACCAAGGACGACGTGAAGACGCTCTCCTGAGCCGGCGCCGTTGACTGGGCCCGGGAACCGGCGTTCACTGGAGGTAGGCAAAGGCACTTGGAGGCCGGGCCATGGTCATCGTCGGGTTTCTCATCCTTCTGGTCGCGGTCGGCGTGGGCGTGTCCGGTGTCCTGGCCAACAGTGGCAATGAGCACCTGATCGGACAGGACTTCGCGGTCCTCGGATTGCAGTTGAGTGGTCTGACGACGGGTCAGTTGTTCTTCTACGGAATCATCATCGGAGTTGTGGGGATGCTGGGCCTGAGCCTCCTGCTTGGCGCCTTCAACCGGCGCCTGGCCTCGCGGCGATCACGTCGGGCCCTCAAGGGATCACAGAAGGAGTCCCAGGCGCTGCGCACGGACCGTGACCGGCTGACCCAGCAACTCGATGACGAGCACACCGAGCAGGCGCGCGCGGAGATGTCGAACGATCCCGACTCCCCGGCCACCCGGGACTGACGATGTTCCCGACCGCGCCTTGCACGCCGGACTGGCGCGGTCCTGATGAGCGGGCAGAGGATCTCTACTTGATGTGTTGTGAGCCCTTGCGGGCTAGGAACCGTGACGCGGTCGTGGTGACCATGCACGGTGGCCGGGTCAGCGCCCGATCGGGGCACAGGAGTGCGTCGTCGCCCATCCGGGGTACGGCGTGAGTCATAGGAGGGAGAGCACCATGGGTGCCACGTCAGACAAGGTCCAGGGACAGGCCAAGGAGGTCGCGGGGATCGTCACCGGCGACAAGGATCTTGAAGCCGAGGGCAAGGCAGACCGTCAGACCGGCGAGGCCGAGGAGAAGATCGACGACGTCAAGGACCGGGTGGAGGGCTTTGTCGACGAGGTCAAGGACAAGGCCGCGGAAGCGGTCGACAAGGCCAAGGACCTGCTGCCCGGCAAGTGAGGGTCGGCTGGTGCCGGCCCTCTGCGCGGCGCGCCTTCGGTCGAACTGTCGGAACCGGGCTGCACCTCCCTCGCGTACCCGTCGATGAGTAGTGCGGCCGCCGCCAGGAGCCCTGGGACCTGTGCGCCGCACGAACTGGTGACGCGAATCCGCTCAGCGACGTTGCTGACGCCTGGAAGCGGTGGAGTTGGGACGGACGGCCCTGCGGGCCCGAAAGTGGAGGACGCAACCGAGGATCGTGGGGGTCCCGATGAGGGCTACGGCTTAGGCGACTGGATGGGGCGAGTATCTTCGATTCGACGACGTGCACGCGAAGGGGGTCCCATGGACCTTGAGGAAGTGGTTGCGCAGTGCCGTCACGCTTGGAACGCGTTCGTCGCCGGGGATCCTGGCCCTGTCAAGGCCTTGTTCTCCCACAGTGATGACGTCAGCTTGGCCAATCCGTGGGGCCCTCCGTGGCGAGGGTGGGCGCAGGTCTCGCAGGCGCTCGATGCGGGCGCAGCCCGGTTCCGCGACGGGGAACTCGCGGCTGTCGATGAAGTGGCCAGGTACGTGACACCTGACCTGGCGTGCTTCCTCGACACAGAGAGATGGCTGGCCAGGGTCGACGGCAGTGCCGATGTGGTCCCCTTCGCGCTGCGTGTCACGAGCGTCTATCGACGCGAGGACTCCACCTGGAAGATCGTGCATCGACATGCGGACGCGATCACAACACCGCAGCCCTCGGACGCAGCACTCGGACTGACCCCTGGCCACCCCTAGGCCCACGTCAGACGCACGGATGAACCGAAGTGGTGGTCAGGGGAGCCCGCCGCCGCGCGTGTGCTCAGGGGTACATGGCGTCGAGTTGGTGGGTGAAGTGCTGTTCGACGACCTTGCGCTTGACCTTCAGGCTGGTGGTGAGCTCGCCCCGGGACTCGGTGAGGTCGCGGGTGAGGATGGTGAACCTCTTGATCGTCTCCCACTGGTTCAGGGTGGCGTTCAGCTCGTCGATGGTGGCTTGGATGGCGGCGCGTACTGGCACGGACTGCGACAGGGTGACGTGTTCTCCGGGCATCTGGTGGGCGGTGGCGAATGCGGCCAGGGCCTCGGGGTCGAGGCTGACCAGGGCGGTGACGTAGTTGCGGTTCTTGGCGTGCACGATCAGGTGCGATCCCAGGTCGGTCATGGCTTTGAACCGGGAGGCGATGGCCCCGGGAGCGATGTACTTGCCGGCGGAGGTCCTGACCCGGTCCTTCTTGCGGTCGGTGACCTGCAGCCGTCCGGCGTCGTCGAGGGAGCCGATGTCCCCGGTGGCCAGCCAGCCGTTGGCGAGGAGGACGTCGGCGTTCTCCCGGGGCAGGTTGTGGTACCCGGTCATCAGGTGCGGTCCGCGCAGGAGGATCTCGTCGTCCGGGGCGATCCGGATCTCGGTGCCGGGGATGGGTTGGCCCACGGTTCCGAACACCTGGTCGTCGGGGCGCACGAGGCTGGTGGCCGCGGAGGTCTCGGTCAGGCCGTAGCCCTCCAGGATGGGCATGCCGGCGGCGTCGAACCAGCGGGCTACCTCGCGGTCGAGCGCGCCGGATCCACAGACGAAGTACCGGATCCTCCCTCCGGTGAGGGCTTTGACCTTGTGGTAGACGAGCAGGTCGGCCAGCGCGAGTTCCATTCGTGCCAGCGGTCCGGTGCGTCGTTTCGAGCGCCGTGATGCCTTGATGCCGGCGGAGGTGTCGACAGCCCAGGTGTACGCCCTGCGTTTCAGGGCGCCACCGGCTTGGCCCCTCCCGTTGGCTGTGGTGTAGATCTTCTCGAAGACCCGCGGAACGCCGGCCATGAAGGTGGGCTGGATCGCCGCCAGATTGGGTACCAGTTCGGAGATCCGGCCGTCGACAGCGGTGGCGAACCCGACCTGCAACTGGAGGGCGAGCAGGACCTTGCCGAACGAGTGCGACAACGGCAGCCACAGGTACTGCAGGTCATCGATCGTGACGATGCCCAGGGCATCGAGTGAGGCGCCCTCGAACACCCAGCTGCGGTGGGTCAGCTCGACGCCCTTGGGCCGACCGGTGGTCCCCGAGGTGTAGATCAGGGTGGCCAGCGAGTCGGGGGTGAGTTGGGCGACCCGATTGTCGATCGCTCGGGGATCGGCAGCCAGCGTGGCAGTCCCGAGGGCGCGAAGGGCGTCCATGGTGATGATCCCGTCGCCGTCGCCGGGCCCGTCGATCACCACGATCGCCATCAGGGCCGGGAGCCGGTCGCGGTCATTGGCGGCTTTCGACGCCTGCGCGGCGTCCTCGGCGAACAGGATCCGGGCCCCTGAGTCGGCCAGGATGAACACGACTTCGTCGACATGGGTGCTGGGGTAGATCGTGGTCGTGGCCCCGCCGGCGCACATGATCGCGCTGTCAGCCAGGATCCACTCCAGCCGGGTGCTGCTCGCGATCGCCACCCGGTCCCCGACCTGCAGGCCGAGGGACACCAGGCCGGCGGCCAGCGTGATGATCTCCTGCCCGGCCTGGCCCCAGGTCATCGAGGTCCATGCCCCGCGGGTCCCCGGGTACCGGAACGCCTCCCGGTCGGGGGTGGCCGCGGCCCGGTGCAGGATGGAGAGGGCGAGGGTGTCGGCATGTGCCGGAAGCCGCGTGCCCAGATCCCCGGCGATCGAGTCTGGGCCCAGTGCGGAGGTGCTGGGTGGGGGGCTCACGATGCCGGTCATGGCACGATCACCTTGGCTCTGGCCGCTGGGCGGCCTGTTGGTACGTTAGCCGGGGGATAGCGCAGACGGTCGTCGACGGGAGGGAATCCTCGGTAGTTGGACCATACTCCTGAACACGGCGCACCGGAGGGCCGTCGAGGGGCTCCTGTCGGCCACATCAGCAGACTAGAGGCCCGCCCCAGGCGTTGATGGGGCCAGAACCCCACCATGATGGCTGCGCATTCTCGCGAAGGGGACGGGTGTTATGTGTCGGCACTCGGCGCTGGGGGGTCCGCGGGTAGTTGGGCGCGCATGGTGCGCACTCCGCTGTCGATGGTGGAGTTCCAGTGCAGGTCGGTGGCGTCGAGCAGGTGCAGCATGCCGGTGTTGTCGGCCAGCACGACCCCGACCACCTCCGCGAACCCCATGCGTTGGGCCATCCGGAGCAGGTGGCGCAGCAGGGCGGTCCCCACACCGCGGCCCTGGTGGTCGTCCTCGACGAGGAGCGCGATCTCGGCGCTGTGCTCGTCTCCGGGTGTCTCGGGGAACACGTTGCCCAGGCCGATGACTGTTCCCTGGTCGCCCACGGCGACCAGGGTCGCGCCGCTGTGCCCGCCGGACAGGCGGCGCATCTGGATCTCCTGCCAGTCACCGGAGGACACGTAGCGCTGGTAGAGGGTGTGCGGCGAGCAGCGGTGGTGCATCGCGGTGACCGCCTTGGCGTCCTCGGGGTGGGCAAGGCGGATCCACACGGTGCCGGATTTCACCGGCTCGATCCAGCCCTGGGCGTCGGTGTCGCCGGCGGCGGTGGCGATCGCCGCGAACAGGCGCAACAGGGCCGAGGCGCGTTGTTGCTCGGCCTGTGCGAAGGGGGCCCAGTCGCGGCTGAGCAGCACGTGGCGATCCTGGGTCCACTGCAGGCGCAGCACAGTGGTCCGGTCGTCCTCCCCCTCGGGCGCATCGACGACCCGAACCCGGTCGGCCTCGACCAGCTGCTCCGCGGCGAACGGGGCCCAGCCCGGGTTGCCCACCAACTGCGTGGCACCGTCCATGATCCGGGTCGGCAGGTCCAGGGCGTCATCGGGGGACCCGGGCCGGACATACGCGTTGCGCCCGGCCGACAGGGCCGCGGCGAGCAGGGTCTGCTCGGTGACCGACTCCGGTGCGGTCAGGGCCAGGTCGAGGGTTCGGGTGCCCTCACCGGAGTCGATCACGTACATCGCCAGGGCGTAGGTGTGCAGGGCCGCCGCCGCCCGGATGAACTGGGCCACCCCACCGGGGCGGTCCGGCACGTCCACCCGGATCCGCCAGTAGGCCCGGGCCCCCTGATCGGGGGTGAGCAGCAACTCCGAGGGCGCCACCGCCACACCGATCCGGGCCATCAGCGCGTCCCAGTCCTCCCGGCGTGGCCGGTTCTCCAGTGCGGGGTCGATCATCGCCAGCCCGACGGACAGGGCCAGCGAGAAGTGCGCCATCACGTCACCGTCGACGGTGTCGTCGATCCCCCCGGCCGCCCGGAGGCGTTCGACGAGGGTCTTCAGGTTGTCCCAGCGGTGTTGGATCCGCTCGGACTCAATCGCCCGAAGGTCCGGGTCCCGGTGCGCCCGGGTCAGCGCCTCCAGCTCCAGCAGATCCCAACTGCGCGCCGGTGCGGCGAACACCTCACCCGCCGCCGCGATGATCGCGGCCAACGGCGGCAAG
This sequence comes from uncultured Actinomycetes bacterium, assembly GCA_963706875.1. Lineage (GTDB taxonomy): Bacteria > Actinomycetota > Actinomycetes > S36-B12 > CAIYMF01 > Prado023. The sequence goes on from CAVPNW010000004.1 coordinate 64,074, forward strand.
GACTCGGTCGCCTCCACCGCCTCCGCCGCCGTGGCGATCTGATCGGCGGCCTCCGACGTGACCGTCTCAGCGATCACGATCGCGAACAACTGGGAGCGGCCGCCCGTCAGCCGGCGCACCGTCCGAGAGGTCGTGCCCGCCCGCTGGGCCACCATCCGGATCCGGGTGCCCTCGTAACCGTGCTCGGCGAACAACTCGGCGGCTGCCTGCACGATGCGCCGCCGCAACTCCCGGTCGCTGGTCACCCTCACGACGCTACCAGCGGACCCCCGCCACCCCGCGCCGGGTCGTGGGGTTCGCCGCGTTCTGCCTTGGCCCGGGCCGTTGGGCAGGGTGAGCAGCGACGGATCGGGGAGATGCGACCACCGGCACCAGTCACTCACGGGTCGACAGCGGCTGCCGACGGTGCTACAAACGAAGTGTGGATGGGGCCCTCGAGGTACCGGATCAGACAGCGACCGGGACCTCCTCGCCCTACCTGGACCCGGCCACCGGGTTCCTGCGCAACGAGGTGTCGGCCAACACCCAGCAGGAGATCGATCTCGCCTCCGCCGAACTCCTGCCCGGACGCCTCGAGGACCTCGCGAAGATCCCGATCCCGTGCACAGGGGACAAGGCACACCTGCAGGCGATCCACCGGGTCCTCTTCGACGGCGTCTTCGACTGGGCCGGTCAGTTCCGTACCACGACCGACATCGACAAGTTGGGAACGGACTTTCTCCCGGCAGTGGAGGTCGAGACGGCGATCGACCAGGTGTTCGCCGAACTCGCAGCGGAGAACCTGCTGCGGGGCCTACCGCGCGAGCAGTTCATCGCCCGGCTGGCGCACTATTACGCGCGACTGAACCAGATCCATCCGTTCCGGGAGGGCAACGGACGGACCCAGCGCCTGTTCTGGGGGCAGGTGGCCCTGCATGCCGGTTGGTACGTGGACTTCGTGCGGATGTCCAAGGCGGCCAACGACGAGGCCAGCCGGGTAGCGAGCCAGGAGGGGAACCTCGAGCCCCTCATTGCCATGCTCGATGAGCTGACCCGCCCCGCTCCCAGCGTGGAACAGGGCGAGGCCGAGCTCCGGACCTCGGTCCGGCGCAAGCAGAGGGGGCGACACGCCCTTAGCTGGCTGAAGTCCCACGCCAACCCCGACCGAATGGCCTAGGGCGCATGGGCCGCGGGGGACCGGGCCGGCCAGGTGGGCCGCTTGGTCCGAGGGCGCTGCTGATCGGTGATGTTGCCGGTCACCTTGATGCCCTGCGCTGGGCGCTCGGCGCCCACGGGGTGGACCTCGCCACCGCCACGATCCCCGACGGGCTGGTGGTGGTGCAGGCCGGGGACCTGGTCCACCGCGGCCCGGACTCCGCGGGGGTGATCGCCCTGGTCGACCTGTTCCTGCGCGGCCGGCACGCCGAACGGTGGATCCAGCTGATCGGCAACCACGAACAGCCCTACCTGTTCGACCAACCATGCGTGATCGGTCGGGAACTCGACGAGCCCTCCGTGAACACGCTGAGGGCATGGTGGGCCGATGGCTTGGCCCACGCCGCTACCGCGATCACCCCTGACTGGACCCAAGTGGCACTTCCCCGACGGATGCGGTCCATGCGCCCGCAGGGCGACATCCTGGTCACCCACGCCGGGCTGACCCACGGGGCGTGGGAGGAACTGGGCGGGCCCGCCACCGCGGCGGCGGCCGCGGCCGCCATCAACGCCGACGCCCGCGGTCCTGCGACCGTCACCCTGCGGGAGGGCCGGATGACCACCGGGACCACCGACCTGGCCGCCGGTCCGCTGTGGGCGCAGGCCGGTGCTGAGCTGCTGACCTCCTGGGACCACACAACCGACGCCCCGCACCTTAACCAGATCCACGGGCACACCACCGTGCGGGGATGGTCCCAGGAACGCTGGTACCCAGGTGCCGCGGACATCATCAACCGCGGCGACCTGCTCGCCGACCAGGACACCAAACGGGAACTCGCCCGCATCAGCGACCGCCTGATCTGGGGCATCGACCCCGGACACCATCACGCCCCAGCCCGCACATGGCAGCCACTGGTGATCCCCCTGGAAGGCGGCCCCCCGCTTCCCAGTGCGATGAGCCCGGTGACTCACCGCGCGAGATGGCACCTCTTCCGCGGCTCCCCTGGTTGAGGTGCGGTCATGTCCGGCTACCCCCGTCTCTGCGTCACAGCCGCGAAACGCGCGGCGAAGGCGGCCGTGGCCTCGCGGTTGGCGTCCAGCGGCTCCGGACTGATCAGGCCGCCGGCTGCTGCCGCACGGCGTCCACAGCGGGTGATCCCAGCACCGCGGTCGCGGTCTGGACACCTCCGATCATCACGCCGCCGATCCCGTGCCCGGCCCGGGTGCTCGCCCCACGTCGAGGTCTTTCGGGTGGGGAGCGTGAGAACTCCCATCATCGGAAGACCTCGACCCCTACCCCGCCACCGACGCGCCCACCGTCGCTACACCCCCATTTGGGATGAGCCGGTCATGGATCGGAGCTGCGGTGCAGAGGGCCGCGCGACGGTCCGTGAGCGTCGCTATGCGGAAGCTCTCAGGGGCTCGAGGGCGGCGAGGACGAGGTCGAGCCCGAACATGAACTCCTCGGCAGGGTCGTAGCCGGCCGCGACGAGCTCCGCGGCGGACTCGTTGAGGTAGGGGAACTCGTCAGGAGGAAGCTGGGGCAGGAAGACGTCCTCGGCCATGTCCGCGAACTCATCGGCGGTGTCGAACGGCAGGCTGGCTTCCTGCAGGGCGAACCCGTAGACGTAGACGTCGAGCAACCAGTTGGCGTGCGTCGCCATCAGAACCGGGAAGCCAGCCCTCCGCAGGCAGGCGGTGACCGCTTCGCGGTGGCGGAGGTGCGCGGGCCCCGGCGATGTCCGCGACTCCATCAGGCCGATCGCCCACGGGTGGCGTGCGAGAACCTGTCGGGCGGATATCGACCGCCGTCGCATCGCCGACTGCCAGTCGGTCTCCTCGGGCGGGAGCTCGATCTCCTCGAACACGACGTTGATCATGGCGTCCAGCAACTCCTCCTTGCTCGCCACGTAGTGGTAGAGCGACATCGCGCCCGCGCCGAGCGCGCCAGCCAGCCGGCGCATGCTCAGCCCGTCGATTCCCTCGCGGTCGGCGAGCCGGACCGCCTCGACCACCACCCGCTGCTTGCTCAGCCCCGCGTCTGACGCGACCTGGCGTTGCTTCCTCACAGACACGGGTCTCCTCGCTCCCTCGAACGGCTTGACAATCGTACAGCGTACGCGCATAGTACGGCGTACGACGTACGGTGTACGAGCAAGCGAGGGTCGCAGCTCGGACGTGAGGAGGCTTCTGTGGGAATCGAACAGCCATCGAATGCCGGAGCGCGCCTGGTGCCAGGGGCCAGTACGGCCGGGGCGGCGACGATGCGGGCCGCCGTCCAGCACCGCTACGGCCCGCCCTCAGTGCTCGAGTCGTCCGAGGTCGGGCTACCGCTGCCCGGTCGAGGCGATGTGCTCGTCCAGGTGGGCGCGGCCTCAGTGCATCCCGGCGACTACTTCGTCATGACCGGTGAGCCGTACGTGGTGCGCCTGGCGTTCGGGCTCCGCCGGCCGCGCCACGGCATCCCTGGCAGGGACCTCGCCGGCGTGGTGGCAGCGGTCGGGAAGGATGTCACCGCTCTCCGCCCCGGTGACGAGGTGTTCGGCTGGAGCACCGCTGGAACGCTCGCGGAGTACGCCTGCGTCCCAGCGGACAGCCTCGTGTCCGTGCCGCCCAACCTGTCGGTCGTGGACGCGGCAGCGGTCCCCACGTCGGCCATGACGGCGTTGCAGGCATTGCGCGACATCGCGAACGTTCGACCGGGCCAGACGGTGCTGGTCACGGGCGCGTCGGGCGGCGTGGGCTCCTTCGCCGTACAGATCGCCAAGGCGTTTGGCGCCGAGGTGACCGGTGTGTGCAGCACCCGCAACGTCGACCTGGTCCGGTCGCTCGGTGCCGACCACGTCGTTGACTACACGAGGACCGACTTCACCCGCACCGAGAAGCGCTACGACGTCATCCTCGACAACGTGGAAGCCCAGCCCCTGGCGGAGGTCCGCCGAGTGCTGACGCCCACCGGCACCCTCATCCCCAACAGCGGACGCGGCGGCCGCTGGCTCGGTCCCCTCGGTCGTATCGTCAAAGCGCGCGTGCTGTCCGGGTTCACCCGTCAGCAGCTGAAGCCCTTCACGTCGGTCGGGAAGCGCCAGGACCTGCTCGCCCTGGCCGACCTGCTCACGACCGGGCAGGTCACGCCCGCCATCGACCGCACCTACCCCCTCGACGAAGCAGCCGACGCCCTCCGCTACGTCGCGGCCGGCCACACCCGAGGGAAGGTCGTGATCACCGTCTGACGACCGGACCGACGAGAACGACCCAACCCGTGCGTGTGCACGCCCAGACCTGCCGCCCCTCCGGCGGACGGACCGCTCCAATCGAAGGAAGAACCGATGACCATCCGAACGACAACCCCGAACCTGCTCGACAACCCGCCGATCCCCGTGCAGGCCAAGCTCGCGGCAGCCTGGACCAGCCTCATGTTCCTCGTCATCTACATCGACTACTTCCACCTCTACCAGCCCGGCGAAATCGACGAAATCCGGGGTGGCGTGATCTTTGAGTTCGACATCAGCGCGACATTGATGACCGTCTTCTTCGTGATCATCGCGATCCCGGCCCTGATGGTGATGCTCTCCATGACGCTGCCCACCCGGGTGAACCGCGCCACGAACCTCGTCGTGGCATCGCTGTACATCCCCATCATGGTGTTCAACGCGGCAGGGGCGTCCTGGGACTGGGCCCTCTACTACGCCCTCACCATCGGAGTCGAGGTGCTGATCCTGGCCTTCATCCTGCGCTCCGCCTGGACCTTGCCTCGAACCCCCGCCGTCCCAGCCGGTCCCGCGACGACCGACCTTCGACAGGATCTTCGACAGTAGGTATCGGCGGGGAGGCTCATGGCGGCGCCGCCGGTGCCGACTCGCAGTAACCCTCGTCGACGGCCGACTCGGCACGCCCGATGCCGCGAAAGCCAGACTCCAGACTCCCGCCCGGGGGCTGAGGCGGCTCTCCGCGGGGGAGGGGACCTCGGCCGGCTCGGCTCAGCGCGCGGTGTGCACGGGTGCGGGGGTCCGGCACGCGGCCGTGGCCCCGGGAAGGGGGTACCGCTGCTGGTACATGTGCGGCCCGATGGCCGCGAGCGCGTGGCGGACCCCGGGGGCTTGCATGAGCGCGCCGGCCAGCCGGAATGGCGGCCGGGACATCCGCAGCAGCTCGGCGACGGACTGCGGGCCGACCACGTGGCTGCCGTCGGGCCGGACGAGCACGGGGCCACGGAGGACCTCGTCGGGCCCGATGCCGAGGGCGTCGAGATCCGCCGACTGGTAGGGGCGTACGTCGGCCGGCGGGGCGACCCGGGTCCGGATCTTCGCCGCAGCCCGGTCGCAGGGGCCGCAGTCACCGTCGAAGAGCCACAGGGGGGTTCGAATCTCAGTCATGGCACGCACTATACCCCAGGGGGTATAGTGCGTCGGACCGCATCGGCCCCGTGGAGTGATCGAGCGTTGAGGGCGGGCCTGGCAGCACTGGAGGGGCTGACCCCTTCGGGGTTGGGGACTGATGCCTCTGCCGGCTGGCCACGTGGTGCTGCTGGGTGTGACGGGCGACGCCGGGAGCTGCGCCCGGAGCGTCCACTTGGGGGGTCAGCGTGAGCCAGGCGACGAACGCGAGGTAGCCCCCGGTCAACAGGCTCAGCACGGGGTGGCAATTGGTCAGTGTCAACGGATTGCGAGGGCCACGCTAATGCCACGCCCCTGCGGGTGGTTGGGGTACCAGTGGCGGGATCTGCGGGGCTACGGTGGTTGGGAGGGGAGGCCCACGATGAGGGTCGCCGGCGTGGTGGCATTGACACTGGTGGTGGCGATTGCGGGGCCCGCCGCGACCGCGATGCCGGGGACGGCTGAATCGGGGGTCGCGCTGGCCTCGGTGAGCGGGGCAACCGCCGATGGGGTCACGTTCACCGGTGCCCGGTTGTGGGACCGGGGGGTGAATTGGTGCGACCTGCAACCGACGGCTGATGCGGACGTGGCGACCCAGGCCGCGGCGCGACTGGCACCTGCACTGGATGTCCTGGTCGCCAACGGGACCGAGCGGGTGATCATCCCCCTGGGGCACAGCGCGCCCTGGGTGTTCGGTGACTCCCCGCAGTCTCGGGCTCCGGCTACGAGGTGGTCCAGAGGGTCACGACCGATCTGGTTCTGCGGCGGGCATGCGTCTGCGGTCAGCGTGCCGAAGCCAGGCACGCTGCGGCTGGCGCCCGACGGCAGCAAGCCCATGCAGTACCAGTACTTCGAGAACTACGCCGACGCGCTGATGGGATACGTCCAGGCCAACTATGCGGGCCGGTTCGCGGTGTCCTTCCAGGTGATGAACGAGCCCAACCTGCTCAACGGCATCGACATCAAGGCAAAGGTTCCGGGGGCCGCGACCACGACCGTGGATGCGGTGGCCAGCGTGGTCGCGATGGAGTCGATCGCGGCCACCCTGATCCGAACCCGATACCCCGCGTTCGACCTGGTGTCCACGGCCATCTACCAGAGGGACAACGACTTCGCCCGGCGGTACCTGAAGGCCCAGACCGGTCGCAGGAACATCAGCGCGATCGCGTACAACGTCTACTCGCGCAAGAAGACCCCGACGTCGATGGTCATGGATTGGGACTCCCGCGTGGCCAAAGTCCGCACCTGGGTCCGGCGCAACCGCGGCCTGCGCGGTCTGCCGCTGATCATCACAGAGACCAACCACAACCTGATCAACCACAACCCGGCCGACCACTCCAACCTGAAACCGTCGGTCACCAATGCCAGCGCCCAGGCGCAGCTGGCGGGCGCCACCGTGATGAACGCCACCTTCCGTGGTGTTCGCGATCTCTACTGGCTGGTTGCTCCCCCCGGCCAGGCCGCGGTGAACCTGGCGCCCGGCACACCCGCGCAGGCGGCCCTCCTCGCCTTGAGCACCGCCACCCAGGGACTGCGGCTGACCGGATGCCGCTGGTACGGATCCCTACGAGGATGCAACTACGCCGACCCCGCCGGTGTGCGCCCAGCGATCCGCATCATGTGGCGGCAGTACCGGTCCGCCCGGTACCGGCTCCCACGCGCAGCTCAGATCGCCACCGTCCAGGGCGCCACCACGACCTCGGCGGCCAGGTCCAGGATCACGGTCGGAACAACCCCCCAGATCCTCACCTGGTTGTGACCAGCCCAGCGTCCGGACCATCGTGGCGAGGTGCGTCCCCCTGCCCAGCCGACGCGCCGAGTGGCCGCCTGACCCCTGGTAGGACCTGCAGGAGCTGGTGCGGCTCCATCCTGCTTGAGCGTGGTCGGCCGTTCACGTGCCTCGACTCACCCAGCGTCTGCCAATGCAGGAACAGGCCCACGCCCGCGGCGAATCTGGTAGCCGATGTGTCTGTCTGGGGTGTCGGCGATCACTGAAGGGTGAATGGCGACCGGTCGGGCCAGCCCTACCGTCGACGGCCATGCTGAGGCATCCGGGCACGGCTTTCCGGCTCCAGATTGACGCGCACACCTTGAGCCGTGACGACCCCCCAAGGCTTGGGGTGGGTGACCTTCTACTTCTGTTACAGGGGTGAGGACCGCGGGCGTCGAGCGCCAGGCCACCATCCTGGGGCGTGACGTCACCCTCCAGGCGGCGGGCACGGTGAGCGCAGACAGCGGCCAACTGCTCATCGGGCCGGAGACCGTCGACCTCGGTGGCCCGTCGTTCCTCGACTCGGCGGCGAGCACCCTCGCCCGCAGCCTTTGCCACGATCCGCCAAGACGTGGCCGGCGTGCCGGAGGGAATGTCGTTGAGGGCTTCGGCGCCCAGTTCAACGGCACCGACGTGGTCATCGGCAGATGAGCTGGACGGCGCTCGTCAGCCCACAGCCACGGTCGAGATGAGTGGTGATCGGCTACATCCCCGACTGCCGGAGCGAACCGGCCGCGGCCGGTCCGCGGTCACCCTGCGACGGCAGCAGGTTCGCGCTCGTAGAGGTGGCGGGCCCAGAGGTAGCCGACCAACGACAGCACTGCGCACCACGCCAGGGCGATGAGCATCGTGGATCCGTCGGGTGTGCCGTCGAGGAGCCCGCGGACCCCTTCGATCATGGGCGTGAACGGCTGGTGCTCGGCGAACCAGCGCAGCCCCACGGGATACGACTCGGCAGGCACGAAGGCGCTGCTCAGGAACATGAGCACGATCAGCAGCAGGGGGGTGTTGCTCGCGGTCTCGACACTGCGGGAGTTCAGGCCCAGGGCCAGGCAGAGCCAGATGACGGCGAACGAGATCGCCAGGGCCAGCCCGAAAGCCGCGACCCACCCGCCGGCGGCACCGCCGGGTCGGTAGCCGAGCATCACCGCGAGCGCGCTGACCACGACCAGGACGAAGGCCGCTTGCACCATGCTGCCCAGCACCTCGCCGGCGAGCACCGCGGAGCGGGCGATCCCCATCGTTCGGAAGCGGGACATGATGCCCTTGGTCCGGTCGGCGGCTATCGAGATCGCGGTGCCGAGGCCGACCCGGCGATGGCGAACAGCAGGATGCCGGGCACCACGTACTCGAGGTAGGCCGCGCGGCCACGCACCGGCGAGGTCCGGGCTCACGCCGGCACCGAGGGTCTCGCCGAAGACGAAGACGAAGAGCAGCAGGATCAGCACGGGCTGCGCGAGCAGCATGAGCGTCAGCGAGGGGTAGCGCTGGATGTGCCGGAGGTTGCGGCGCAGCATCGTGGCGGTATCGCGGGTGGGCAGGCGATGCTCATGCGAGGGCCTCCGTGGTCGTGGTGGACGGGGCGGCGGGGTGCCCGGTCAGGGCGAGGAAGACGTCGTCGAGGTCCGGGCGGTGGACCGTGATGTCGGTGACGGCGGACTCGTGGGGGGTCAGCCGATCCAGCGCGCCTCGCAGGGAGGCGACGCTGCCGTCGATGGGGATGGTCAGGGCGCGGTGCTCGGTGTCCGCCTGGCTGCCGAGTGCGCTGGCGGCGGCGGCCAGGCGCTCGTCGGTGTCGAACGGTGACCCGGACATGCCCGCCGGGCACCTGGCGCTTGAGGGTGTCGGGGGTGCCGTCGGCGACGATGCGACCGGCGTCGAGGACGACCACGCGGTCGGCGAGCTCGTCGGCCTCGTGCAGGTACTGGGTGGTGAGCAGGATGGTGACGCCCTCGCGCAGGTGGCCGCGCACGATCTCCCAGACGGTCCGCCGGGATCGGGGATCCAGGCCGGTGGTGGGCTCGTCGAGGAAGATCACATTCGGCCGGCCGATGAGGGTCATCGCCAGGTCCAGGCGGCGGCGCATGCCCCCGGAGTAGGTGGAGGGCACTCGGTCGGCGGCCTCGACCAGTTCGAACGTCTCGAGCAGCTCGTCGGTCCGGCTGCGGCCCAGGGCGCGGGGCAGGTGGTGCAGGTCGGCCATGAGCGCGAGGTTCTCCCGGCCGGTGAGTAGGTCGTCCACCGCAGAGAACTGGCCGGTGACGCCGATCAGCCTGCGGACCGCGTCGGCATCGTTCACGACATCGTGTCCCAGCACGCGCCCGGTCCCGGCGGTGGGCTTGATCAGGGTGGACAGGATGTTCACCATCGTGGTCTTGCCCGCACCGTTGGGGCCGAGTAGGGCCACGGCCTCACCCTGGCCCACCTGCAGGTTCTCCACGTCGAGGACATTGGCCTCGCCGTAGCGGCGGGTGAGGCCGACGGCCTCGATCGCTGGCGTGCGTGCGTTCATGGTCACGCCGTCCCGTGGGTGTCCGGGGGGTCGCCGATCCGCCGGATGCGGATGTCGCCGTACGAGGTGCGCCCGACGACCCGCGCCGAGGGCCCGCCAGCTGGCGGCGCGTCGGCGGTCGGGACGAACTCGCTGACGACCCGGCCGTACTTCGTGTCCAGGTCCAGCCAGACGGCTCGGCCGTCCGGGATGCCCACCTCAAGATCCCCGTGCGAGGTCTTGAGGTCGACGTCGGCCCCGGTGGCGACCCCGATGACCACAGCCCCGTGGGCGGTTCGGGCATCGACGCTCCCCGCCACCGACTCGACCTCGATGCGGCCGTGCCCGGCCCTGACCCGCAGGTCACCTCCGACGATACCGATGCGTGGACTCGTGCTGCCGTTCTTGATTGCCACGTTGCCGGTTGCTGAGGCGATCTGGGTGTGGCCGGCTGGCGTTTCGATCGTGGCATCGCCGGCGACGTTCCGGACGACGATGTCGCCGGTGCCGCTGCGCGCATCGAGCGCCCCCGTGTCCCCAAGGCGGATGTTGCCGGCGCCTGTGCGGACCGTGCAGTGACCCAGCGTGCCAGTCACCTCGACGTTGCCCGCCCCCAGGTCGGCGCGCACGGCTGATCCGGTCGGCAGGCTGATCACGATGTCGAGCGAGGGGGAGTTGAGGATCCGGGCCATCAGGCTCGGCTTCGGGGCGATCACCCGCAGTTGGTCGCCGAGCAGTTCGACGCGGGTGGCCTCGGCGACCTCCACGTGCGCGCGATCGTCCGGGTCGGTCGGGCGGACTGTCGACCACGCGTGTTGGAGCGGTCGCTGGCCACGATCTGGACCTCGGCGAAGTTCGCCTCGATGGTGACCGCGATGGGCGTGGGGGTGGGGAAGGTCTGCATGGTGTTCCTCTCGTTCACTGTGCCCAGCCGGTGACTCGCTTGGAGGCGCGGCGGGAGGCGGCGGGGGGGCTGGGGGGCTGGGGGTGAGGGGCCGAGGGTTCGAGCGCAGCGGCGGCGGCGCGCACGAGCCAGGCGTTGACCGAGCGGCCCTCGCGCAGGGCCGCCGCCTCGACCCGAGCCTTCAGGGAGTCGGGCATCCGCAGGTTGATCCGGCTGGCACCCTCGTCGGCGGTGGCGGTGGACATGACCTCCTGGGCCGTGAACGTGCGCATGGCGGCGTCGATCTCCGCGGAGATGGCGTCCTCGGCGCTGGCGTGCGATGGTGTCGCCGGCTCGGTTGCCGCCACGCCTTCGATGACGAAGCTGGGTTCGCCGCCGCGCAGCCGTACCTCCACCGACCCGGGGGCCAGCTCGAGTGTCAGCTCGTCCGCCGCGGCGGACAGCGACTCGAGCAGGGCCAAGCGGATGGCCGACCGCAGCGGGAGGACCAGTCGCTCGGCGAGCGACTCCGCCTCAGGGCCACCTGCCGCGGCGACCACGGCCATCTGGCGAGCGATGTCATCGACATAGCGATCCAAGTACATGGCACCAGTATGGCATCATAGTGACACCATCGCAAGCCAAAGTGGCACACTAGCCGCAGACGCGCGCCCCCAGCGTTTGAGGGGCCAGCGCTCGAGGGCGCGCTCGGGCAGCCCAGGAAGCTGTCCATGCTCGAAGGCCCGATCCGCTGGAGGACCGGGCCTTCGAGCATTGTCAGTCAGGTTCACCGCTATGGGTCATGAGTGGTCCTGGAAGTTGAGGACCTGCTCAGGCAGCGCCATCCCCGCTGCGAGGTCCATGCCATGCACGGCCAGCAGGTGCTCGCGGAACCACACGTCGAAGGGCTCCCGGGAGGTGGCGAGCCCGAGGAGCGCTTGAGGCAGGTCCGGTGACTCGATGAGGACGACGGCCACGTCGCCGGCCGGGGTCGACTGGATCCATACCGCCTCGCGGGTGATGCCGTGGGCGCGGCGTGAATGGGTGTGGTCCTCGCGGCGCTCGCCCTGCCAGCACGAGAGCATCTCGTCGCGGTCGTGCGTCGAGGTGCCGGGCAGCAACGGGGCCGCGAAGCAGACCGTCTGAGTGGTGACGCGGGTCGGAGTCGTGTCGAGGGTCATGGTGGGCTCCTTGGTGTAGTGATCGCGCCGGGGGTCGGCGTCGTGTTCAGGCTCGCCCACGCGCTCCGCGGCGGGCATCCCTTGAGATCTGGGATCTTTCGTGCATGTGGGTGCCCGTGGGTGCGAACGCGTGCCACCATGACGCGATGAGCCGATGGGATCCGCAGAGGCTGGCTGCCGACATCGAACGGGTAGGTGCCCGGGGCCTGCCGTACGGGGAATTGCATGCCGAGCTCGGCGCGCGGATCCGTCGGGTGATGCCTGTTGATGCGTTCTGCTGGCACGGTCTGGACCCGGACACCCGCCTGCTCACCACTGCGAATCCGGTGGAGCTGATGACCGGCGGTTTCCTCACGCCGGAGACCGAGGCGATGGCAGCAGGAGCCGTGGTCACCAGCGAGTACCTGCGCGACGATGTCAACACCTTCGCCGACCTCGCCGGGCGCCGCTCGCCGGTGGCGATCCTCAGCGAGACCACCCGGGGACGCCCCGAGCGCAGCACCCGCTACGTGGAGTACCTCGCCCCGATCGGCACCCCCTTCGAGATGCGGGCAGCGATGGTCACCCGCGGTCGGGCGTGGGGATGCGTGGTCATGCACCGCACGGAGGCCACCGGCGACTTCACCCCGGACGAGGCCCGAACCATCGCGCGGCTCTCGCGGCCGATCGCCGAGGCGCTGCGGGCGTCGTACCGCTTCGACGCAGCCCGCCGGCCCGGTGAGCCGCGGGCGCCAGGGCTGCTGATCCTCGATGCGACCGATGACATAGAGCTCACGACTCCTCCTGCTGCGGGACTCCTTGGACTGCTGATCGACGACGACCCGGCCCACCGGATGGTCCCTGCCCCGGTTCTCACGCTTGCGGCCGACGTGCGACGCCGCGGCCGGGAGGGACGCACCGCTGCACCTCTTCACGTCCCCACGTCGTCGGGGTGGCTGACACTCCACGGATCCCTGCCCGACGGCACCGCCGACAGTCGGGTCGCGATCGTCGTTCAGCCGGCGGGGGAGGACTACGCCCTGCCACTGCGCCTGGAGGTGTTCGGGCTGACGCCGCGCGAGCGGGAGATCGCCACCCTCGTCGCACGCGGACTGGACACTGCGGCCATCGCCGAGCGACTCGTGATCAGCCAGTGGACCGTGCAGGACCACCTGAAAGCCATCTTCACCAAGACAGACACCCGGTCGCGGCGCGAGCTGCTCGCGCAGGTCTTCTTCCACGACCAACTCCCGGGCATCGTCGCCCACGACCCACTCAATGCCGGCGGACACCTCCAGCCCTCCGACACGCCCGGGGCCCACCAATAGCCAGATCCGCCGTCCATCCCGGGCCTGTGCGTGGGCGTAAGCAACACCCCCGGCCAGCGCGAACACGGCCGGCTCGTGGAACAGGGATGACGGTCACGAGGCGCTATCGTCTTCCTCCCCATCTGAGGGCAGCCGCGTGGAGGGTGACTTGACGCTTCGCATGTCGGGCGACGCGGTGGCCAAGTCCGTGACGGGCCGGGGCAAGGTCGCAGTGCATCTCACCCCCGCTCGTGGCTCTCCGGGCGTGATCCTCACCTCGGGCCGGGTGTTGGGTTGCCGGCATTGCCGGCATTGCCGGACCACGGCTACCAGCGCCGCGAGCCGAGCGAGGCAGCCGACTACATGCGCAGTGTTGGCCTCGAGGGAGCGTTCTGGGGCCTCTGACGCAGACGCCGCGCCAGGGATCAACACCGCGGCTTGTCGGCTCCAGTCGGGCGCCACCACTTCGCCCACCGTGGCATGATTGTGGCATGAGTCGCACACGATTGAGCACCACGGTGGACGCGGACCTGCTGGACAGTGCCCGGAAGGCGTCCGGAAAGCCGGACTCCGCGCTGATTGACGAGGCGCTCGCTGCCTTGGTGGCTCGGCATCGCGCCGCCGAGGTGGACGCCAGCTACGCCGCCTACGACGTGCACCCGCTCGACGAACCAGACGAGTGGGGTGACTTGGCCTCCTTCCGGCGTGCGGTTGCGGCCTCATGACAGACCTACCCGCACGCGGGGAGGTGTGGTGGTGCGAGATGCCTGAGATCGGGCGCAGACCCGTGGTCGTGCTGTCTCGTGACGCCGTGATCCCGCGCCATCGCCGTGCACTGATCGCGCCGTGCACGACCACCGTCCGGCACCTGCCCAGCGAAGTCCTCCTCGAGCCTGGCGAGGACCCGGTGCCGCTTCGCTCGGCAGTCAACCTGGACTCGGTCGAAAGCGTCTCGATCGCGATCCTCGTCGAACGCCTGGGCCGGGTGGCCGACGATCGGATGCGTCAGATCTGCGCTGCCCTCGCCATCGCGGTGGACTGCTCGGACTGAGCCGCCGCCGCCCACCGGTGACGGACCTCTCGCCAACCTCCTTGCACGGCGCCCGTCTCGACCGTCGGATGGTCCTGCATTCGCCTTTCGCGCACGCTGGGGCAGGCGTCCCCCTTTGTGGGCTCGGCCTGACCGTGAGGGGTGACGCCTGGCCATAATGAAGGTGTGGCCGTCACCAGGGTGACCACGCCGCTGAGCGTGGGACAGGTGCCGCGGCAGGTTCAGCCGCAGGTGGTTTTCGTCCTGCATCGCTTGGAGTTGCGCAAGGGCGGGTTGACGAAGGCGTGGCTGGGGAGGGTCCGGCTCTTCGCGTCTGCCGGGTGGTCTGTGCATCTGGCGCTGCTCAGCCCTGATCCTGGGATCGATGAGACGTTGCGGGTCCTGCGGGGTGAGGGGCTGATCCCGGAGTCGGTCGTCGTGCATCACTTCTCCCGGGATCGACGGAGCCTGCCACGTCGGGTGGCCAGCCGGGTGCTGCGCCGGGGGCGCGCAGAGCTGATCGCGGACTGGTTGGATGAGGTCGCCTCGTCCGACGGTGCGGTGGTGTTCGCCGATTCGCCGCCGGCGTACTCCTTCCTGGCGTTGATGGGCAACCCGCAGGTGGCCAGGGTGTTCGTTGTCCATCTGGCGCACCTGTCAGCCGAGGCCACCCGGCTGGAGGATCGTCGTGCGATTGCGAACGGCCCGATGACGAAGCGATTCAGCGAGGTGTCCGATGCCACGATGCGCGCGGCGGATCGGATCGTTGTGCTCACCGATGCCCAGAAGGAGGACTTCCAACTCCGGTGGGGGACGGATCTGCCGATCGCGGTCATTCCGCACTGCGCGGACCCGGTCGCGGCACCGGATCTCCGCTACGACCCGCGGCTCGTGGTCGTGGTGGGTCGCCTGGACTACTACAAGCGCTGGGATCATGCGATCCGGATCATGGCCCAGGTCCTTCGCAGCGTCCCCGACGCCCGGTTGCGGATCTACGGGCATGGCGAGGACCTCGATCGTTTGCGCGCGGTCGCGCAGGAGCGGGGCATGACCGGGTCGGTGACGTTCGCCGGCTACACGACGTCCCCGCTGGAGGTGATGGCCGGGGCGGCGTGCGTGATCTCCACGACCCGGCGGGAGGCCATGCCATTGACCCTGCTCGAGGCCCTGGCCGTCGGTACCCCGGTCGTGGTCTACGACATCCGCTACGGCCCGCGGGAGATCGTCCGCGACGGTGTCGACGGCTTCGTGGTGCCCGCTCACGACATCAAGGCCGCGGCCCGCGCGGTCGTCCGGCTGCTGACCGAACCCGACCTGCGGGACCGGATGTCCCAGTCCGCCCGCGAGGTGACCGCACGCTTCAGCCGGCAGGCCCACGATCAGGCCTGGCTGGCCCTGGGACGCGACCTGTACGAGCAGCGGGGCAGTGGCCCCGGTCGACCCGGCCCAACCTGAGGGCCACCCGGCCCGGCGGGCGGCTCATGCTGCGAGAACCGGCGGGACAATGCCGCGCTCGCCGACCGGGTGCCACGCTCAGTTCACCAGGGCCACCGGCGCTGAGATCTCCTGTGGGTCATCCCCTCGGCGGGTGCCCGTTCGTGCTGCTCGGCGCGTCACGGCCTTCCGCCCTGACGTCCGAAGGCGACGGTGTCAGCCTCGGCGACCTGTGCCTCCGTCGTCGCCATGTCGTCGAACGGGGGTACCCGCCGCCCGAGGGTCATCCCGTTGGTGTCTGTCGCGACCCGGACCGGCAGTTCGTTCGGGCTCTGGGTCTCGAATGGGGGGACCCGACGACCGAGCGGCGCGCCGTTGGCGTCCACCAGGCTTGGCATCGTGATGCCGATCGGCAGGGACGTCTCGAGGGGTGCGAGCCTGCGTCCGAGGGTCATCCCGTTGGTGTCTGTCGCGACCCGGACCGGCAGTTCGTTCGGGCTCTGGGTCTCGAATGGGGGAACCCGACGACCGAGCGGCGCGCCATTGGCGTCCACCGGGCCCGCCACCCGCGAGATCACGATCGGAGCCGCGGTCTCGACCATCTGGCTGTGCGCCCAGTAGCCGGCACCGAAGCCGACCGCGAGACTCAAGGCACCCGCCAGGATCCCCACGACGAGGGGCTTGGTCGACCTCGCGGTCGGCGGCGCCTCCCGTTCGTAGGCCGGCAACTCCCACGAGGCCCTGATCGCCTCGTGGTGCTCCTCGGTCAGCGCCTCAGGGACTGTGACCTCAGATCCTGTCTGGATCGTTGTCATCTTCCTCACCTCCAACTCCTTCCACCTCCATGGTCGGTGGCGGGAGCGGACGGGCGCATCCGTCGGACTACGGGGATCGGGACCTCCTTCCCGTTCATGGCACCAGTTCCCGCGGTACCGTGGAGAGGTGCCTCCCCGGGGGAGCCGTTTGCTGGGCCGCTCCCATGAGATGGCCGCCCTGATGTCCCTGCTGGACCGGGCGGTGGTGGAGCGTGCCGACCGGCGGCTCATCGTCGGGGAGGCGGGGATGGGCAAGACTGCCCTGCTCGACGAGTTCACCGGGGCGGCCCGGCGCCGGGGCTGGCGCGTCGCACGGGCGGCAGCCCCGCAGGGCGGTGACCTGAGTGCCTTCGCGGTGGTCGAGGACCTCGCCCACTGCCTGCCCGAGCACGTCGAGCGCCTCGCCGAGGACGACGCACGCCTGCTCCGCGCACCACCCAGGGACGGAACGATCGGCCCCGCCCGGATCGCCGGTGCCCTGCTGCATCTCCTCGAGGGCGCCAGCCGCCACCAACACGTGCTCGTGCTCGTCGACGACGTGCAATGGGCCGACCCCGGATCGCTCGGTGCGCTCTTCGTGGCTGTCGGGCGACTCGGTCAGGAGCCGGTGGCCGTGGTCGCCGCAGCCCGACCGCGGCCCGCGCTCGACCCCCGCGTGGAGGCCTGGGAGCGGATCGAGGTGGGTCCGCTGGCGCTGGGCGATGCGACTGACCTGCTCCGCCGCAGCCTGGTCGAGCGGGACTGCCCCACCGTGACGGACCAGCAGGCGATGCACCTCGCCGAGGGGCTCGGTCGCTGCCCGCTGGCCCTGGTCGAGGCCGGCCGACTGCTCTCGGCCGACCAGCTGACCGGCCATGCGGCGTTGCCCGACCCGCTTCCCCTCGCGGAGCGCCTCGACGCGGCATGGGGGCGCAGCTGGTTGGCGCTGACGGAGCCGACCCGGACCGCCCTGCTGGCGCTGGCCGTGACCCAGGGGGCGGGCCAGGCGCTGACGGCGCGGTTGCTCGCCGACCTGGGCTTGGCCGCCGATGCCCTCGATCCGGCGGGCGCCGACCGGCTGCTCGATCCTCGCGTGGACGCCCGGGAGGGCCGCGCCCGCCTGGCCCACCCACTGATCGGGGATGCCGTCGTCGCCGCGGCCGGCAGGCCCGCCGTGCGCGCGATGCACGCACGGGCGGCCGACGCGGCCGAGGCGCTGGCGCTGCCCCCGTCGGTCGTGATCGCGCACCTCGTGGCCGCGGCGCAGCCCGGCGACGACGCTGTGACGGACCGACTCCTGGCCCAAGCCGAACGGGCCGAGGCCGCGGGCCTGGGCGATGCCGCGGCCCACGCCCTGCTGGCCGCGGCCGAGCTCGCCCTCACGGCACCGGAGCGCTGCCGGTTGGCCGCGCGGGCGGCCCGCACCCTGACCGAGCAGGGGACGGCCGACACCATCGACGTCGCACCCATCCTCGCCCTGGCCGACCCGTCGGCCCTCGGGCCGGAGGAGCGCTTCTGGGTGGAGTGGCTGCGTGCCGAGCACCTGGCCGAGGACCTCGAGCGCTCCCAGCTGGCCATGGAGCGCGTCCTGGAGCTGGCCGCCGAGCTCGACAGCCCGATGCTGGCGTGGATCCGGTTCAGCGCCCTCAACAACGCGTGGGGGATGCTCGACGAGGAGAGCACCCTGCGCCACGCCGCGGCGATGCTCGCGCTCGCAGACCGTCCCGACGCCGACGCTGCCGCACGCATGCCCGCATGGGCGTGCCGCGGCCTGCACGCGGTGTCCCTGTTCCAGGTCGGGCAGGTACGTGCCGCCGCCGCGGAGCTCGACGCGATCCGGGACGCCTCACGGTGCTGGCGGCCCACCACTGGCGCGGGCCTGGTCGAACGGGTGCAGGTGGGAGCTGCGGACGCTTACATGGTCCAGCTGGATCCGTGGGTCGACGCCCGCTTCGAGGAGTTCGTCGGGCTGCTGGACGCCGACCCGGGGCAGAGCCTCGGATCCGTGCGGGTCATGCAGGCCGAGCGGGCATGCCGCCGCGGCCGGTTCCGCGGGGCACGTGCGCTGCTCGACGAGTCGCGGGCGCTGGGATTCGGCGCGGGCTCCCGGCCGTACTGGATGTTCTGGCTGCTGGTCTCACTGCGGGTCGCGGCGGCCTGCGGGGATGCCGAGCTGGTGGCCCGCCAGGCCGCCGAACTGGGTGCCATCGCCGGAAGCATCGGATGGCCGCAGGCGGCGACGACAGCGAACCGGGCGCAGGGTCTGCTCGCCCTCGGCGAGGGCCGGCTGGACGACGCCCTGGCCCACCTCGAGCCCCTGGACGAGGTGCCCCTGCTGGGACGGGGGCCCTGGGACGACGTGCCGCTGGGCCGGGCGGACCTGGTCGAGGCTCTGCACCGCTCGGGTGAGGCCGACCGGGCGGGCGCGGTCGCGGCCGCGCTGGTCGAGACCCTGGCCCCCTCGCCGGACCCGTACGCCCGGGCGCTGGTGGCCCGAGCGCAGGGACTGGTCAGCCGGGGGGAGCACGCGCAGTCCGCGTACGCCACGGCGATCGCCGCGTTTGACGAAGCTGGCGACCCGTTCGAGGCGGCGCGGACCCGGCTGCTGCTCGGCGAGCGGCTGCGCCGGGAGCGCTCCGTCCAGGCGGCGCGCCACGAGTTGCGCCTGGCAGCAGACGCGTTCGAGCAGATGGGGGCCAGGGCGTGGGCGGCCCGCACCCTCGGCGAGCTGCGCGCCACCCGTGCGCGCATCCCGGCCCCGGATGTCCCCACGTCCGCCTCGGATCTCCTGTCGACGCTGACCCCGCAGGAGCGCCGCGTGGCCGAAGCCGTGGCCAGCGGCGCCTCGGACCGGCAGGTCGCCGCGGAGCTGTTCCTGTCGCCGCGGACGGTGGCGTACCACCTGTCGTCGGTCTACCGGAAGCTCGGAATCTCAAGCAGGGCCGCCCTGGCAGCGCGCCTGGCGCAGAGTCGGTCGCGGCACCCGCCCGAGGCATCTGCCGATCGGTAGGGGGCGCCGGGCCGCGGCAGGGGGACTCGGCGCGGCGTCCCGCTGTGTGGTGCAACTCGTGGGCGTGTCTGGTGGTCGAAACCCGATCCAGGGCGATGAGTTGCGCAACACCAGCGCGGTGCCAGTGGAATCGGGTGGGGGAGTCCGGAAGGGGGGTTTGTGGTTATCGTGGTGTGTGGGTGCCGGCCTGTCGGGGTGCGGCCTCAGGGAGGATGCTGTGGCTCTACCCGATCTCGTTGAGGCGGAGCTTCTCGAGCCGCGCGCGGACTACCTGGATGCGCTTGGGCGGGGGGATCGGCGCAGGGCCACTGAGGTGGCTTTCGACCTGCTGTACCGCGGGATTCCTGCCGACGCCGTACTCATCGAGCTTGTGGGTGTGGGACAGGTTGAGGTCGGCTTGGCGTGGCAGGAGGGCCGGTGGGACGTCGCTCAGGAGCATCGTGCCTCCGCGGTGGCCGAGGCGGTGATCCAGGCGGTGGCCCAGCACGCCCTGCCGATTGGGCGGCGCACCGCGGGGGGTGAGCGGGGTCGGGTCGCGGTGGCGTGCGCGGAGGGGGAGTGGCATGTCCTTCCGGGCCGGCTGGTCAGCGAGGTCCTGCGGCTGCGTGGCTTCGACGTGGACTTCGTGGGACCGTCGGTCCCGGCTGCCGAGCTGGCCCAGTTCCTGGGATCGGAGTCCCCTGGCGTGGTCGCGGTGTCGTGCTCGATGCCGAGCTCGTTGATCGGTGCCTGGCGCACGATCACCGCGCTGCGCGCGGCCGGGAAGATCATCGTGTGCGGGGGTCGGGGCTTCGGGCCTGATGGTGTGTGGGGCGTGGCGCTGGGGGCCGACACGGGGGCCGCGGACCTGGGCGCCGGCGTTGCCCTGCTCGACGACGCGATCTCGGGGCCGGCTGGCGTCCCTCGTCCTGACGCCGTGCGGCCGGACGTTGCCGCCGAGATGGCCCTGGCGACCCGGGAGTTCACCCGCGTGGTGGGGGTGGCCACGCAATTGGCTGTCGTGCGCGGGGCTCCCCTCGTTGGTGGCGAGACCTCGTTGGCGGAGGCGCGCGGGATGCTGGCGCTCACGTTGCGCACGGTCCTTGCTGCGACCCTGGTCGGTGACGATCGGATCGTGACCGACCATGTCGGCTGGGCCGAGTCCGTGCTCGCAGGCAGGTCGAGGCCGATCAGCCTGGTGGCCGATGCGTTCAACCTGCTGGTGACGGCCCTGCCCGCAGACCTTCCTCGGACCTCGGCCACGGCGCAGGCCGGCCTGGCAGCCTGCGGCCAGCCGCCGCCCTCCGCCCTGTCCGACCATCGCCCCTGAGGCCCCAGGCCCCCGGTCCGGGGGCCGCCACCGCAGCGAGGGCGTTCGTCGCGGTCGCGCGGGTGGTGCTCGGCGGCGCCGTTGCGGCCCGACCGCGGCGTCGGCTCATGGCTGGTTCGGGGTCGCTGGCCTGGTCAGGTAGAGGACGCCGGTGACCAGCAGCACGACCAGCCCGGCTCCTGCCAGGGCCATCGGGAGCAGGATTGCCGCGAAGATCCCGCCGATGAAGCCGCTGATCTTCAGGGCCGGTCCGATCTCGACTGAGCCACCCGAACCAGTGCAGGTGATCTCAAGGTCCCCGGAGCCGGGGTCGAATCGGGAGCTGGCCACCCAGTTGTCGCCGCCGCTGGAGCGGCTGTACTGGCCGGAGACGGGACGGAGTTCGACCTCGGCGCCGGTGGCGGTGTCGCGGATGGAGCACTGGCCTGTGGTGTACTCCTGGAACCAGAGGAACCGGTCACCGTCGGTGTCCACGCTCACCTGGTGCGCCCTGCCATCAGCGGGCACGGCGGTGTCGGTGCGCAGGAAACCGCTCAACGCCCAGACGAACAGGGCAACTCCGACGACGGCAGCGGCCACGAGCAGCGCGCCGCCGACCGCGAACCACCACTTGGACGGGCGCGGCTTGCTGGCAGGAACTGGGTACTGCGAGGGGGTCACCCCTGCAGTCTGCCAAAGCTGTGGATGGAGTGATCGTCGGGCTGTGGAAGGAGGGCCTTCGGTGCCCGCTGGGTTGACGTACTGCGGATGTCGATGGCCGATCTGCCTGCGGCGTTCCTCAGCGGCACCCGCGCGGTCAGCCGCTTCCAGCAGGTCATGGAATGGCGCATCTCGGCGAACTGGACGCGCAGATCGTGGCGACCGCCCTGCGCACGGCGCTCGGATCGTCACGGCCAACGTCGGGGATGGTCGCCATCTCGGGGATCTGATGGGGATCGTTCAGGGGTGGCGGGGTCGCACTCGACGGTTCCTGTCAGGCGAGTGCTGCGAGCGTCTCGTCGGCCCAGTCCAGCGTGGCCTGCGCGTGGTGGATCCCGTAGCGGACGGTGGCGAGCCAGTAGACCGCGTCGGGGTGGGACTCGCCGGCCACCTCCGCCTCGATCGCGGCGTACTGGGCCAGGGCGGCGTGAGCCTGGTCGCGGGCGTCCTCGACGAGTTGCCGGGCCATGCCCTCGGGCAGGTGGGAGGCGAAGAAGAGCCGCAGGAGCAGGCCGTTGCGGGGGCGGGTCGGCTCGGCTGGTTCGGCCAGCAGCTCGGTGAGGCGTTCCAGCCCGGACTGGGTGATGGTGAACTGGCCGGCCGGGGTGCGGCCCACGAGTCCGTCGGCCTCGAGCGTGGCCAGGGTCGGATAGATCTGGCCGAAGCTCTCGTGCCAGAAGTGCCCGAGGGTCTCGGTGATCGACTGGCGGACGCCGTAGCCGCTGGCGTCCTCGACGGCCAGGGCGCCGAGGACGGCCACCTGGGTCTGTGACTTCCGTGAGGTCATGAGTTGACTATATCTGACAGATGCATATATCTTGCAGATATGAACAGACAGCAGGCGAGACATGTTGCGACAGGGCTCCTGGTCGTCGCGGCCGGGTTCCAGGCGTCGCTGGCCCTCGGCGCCCCGTGGGGTGCGGCCGCTTTCGGCGGGGGTCACCCCGGGGTGCTGCCCACGTCGCTGCGGGGCACGAGCGCGACGGCCGTCGTGGTCTACTCCGGCCTGGCGTACGTCGTCTGGTCGGGTCGAATGGCGGTCCCGGTGCAGCGGCGCACATACGCGGTCCTGTCGGGGGTGTTCGCGGTCGGGACGGTGATGAATGCGATCTCACCGTCGATGATCGAGAGGATCATCTGGACCCCCGTGGTCGGGCTGCTGGCCTACAGCCTGTGGCGGGCGCGGCCCGATCGCGCCCTTGATGGGGCGGGTGCCCTCCCCGCTGGGATCGCGGGTGCCGCATGATCGCCTGGATGGTCGTGCCGGTCATTGCCCTGGCCGGTTGGTCGTTGGTGCTGCTGGGCCGTTGGGCCGGCGCCAGCGCCGAGGCCCAGCCCGGGCGCAACAGGGTCGTCGCGATGCACCTGCGGTACCAGCCGGCGTCGGTGGTGGTGGCCGTGCTGACCCTGGGGGCCGTCTGGACCGTGCGCCTGCTCGCGGGGGAGCCGGTCGACCCTCGGCAGTACCTGGAGATGGGCGACCTGAGCCAGCCCGCGATCGGTCTGGGGATCCTGGCGAACCCGGGAGATGACTGGGCGCAGGTGGGGATGTCGTTCGCCCTGGTCGCCACCGCGATCACGGCAGGTGTCGTCTGGGCGCAAGCCGGGCCCCGGCCCTCGCTGCGCGCGCTCCTGCCTGCGTTGCCGTTGGCCGTGGGGATCTCGGTGGTGAACGCCGGTGTCGAGGAGGTGATCTTCCGGGTGGCCCTCGGGCAGGGCCTGTCGGGGTTGGCCGCCGGTGGGACCATCGCGATCCTCTCCGGATTGCTGTTCGGGGTGCCGCACTGGTTCGGGAACCCCGGGCGGCTCCCCGGAGTGCTGATGGCCGGGTTCCTCGGTTGGCTGATGGCCACATCCATGATCCAGACCGGCGGGATCGGCTGGGCCTGGGGCGTCCACTTCCTGCAGGACGTGGTCATCCTGGTCATCCTCATCGCCGGCGCGGAGGCGCTCCGGTCGCCTCGTACCGATGGGGACGCCGCCTCGCTGGACTCGGCTCCCACCCCCGCCCCCTGACCGGTGACAGGGTGGTGTTCTGCTGCGGCGTCGCTGGGGTCGGGCCGGTTGCGCGATGATGGAGGGGTGCCACCAGCCCTGAGTCCCTCCGCTGCCTTATGGGCGTCCGGGCGGTTGACGACTGGTGCACCGCAGTTGGCCGGGTGGGGGTGATCCGCCGATGGACTGGCTGGTGAGCAACGGCTTCGGCTGGCTGCCATGGCGATGGGCGCTGGTGATCGCCGTGGTGATGGGCGTGGTGGCACTTGCCGCCCGGATGCAGCCACGGTGGCGCTCGGTCTCCAGCAGCGCGGGTGAGATCGCCCTGCTGATGGTGGCCTACACCTCGTGGCAGTTCGCCACGGCGCTCACGTTCGGGGGACTCGACAGCGCAGTGGAGTCCGGGTTGAGGATCGTCCGGCTCGAGGAGATCCTGGGATGGCCCAGTGGTGCGGCGATGCAGGCCCCGGTGCTGGCTCACGAGTGGCTGATGCGCATGGCTGACACGTACTACGCCAGCGCCCACCTCACGATGTTCGTGATCACGCTGGCCTGGGTCTTCCTCCTGCACCGGGCTGACTGGCCGTTCACGCGGACCACCGTCTTCCTCACCACGGCGGCGTGCCTGCTCATCCAGTACAAGCCCGTTGCGCCCCCGCGGCTGATCCCCGAGCTGGGCGTCGTCGACACGGCCGAGCGCACCGGGCTGTCGGTGTACGACGCGATCCCGGGGGCCAACCAGTACTCCGCCATGCCGTCTGTCCACATTGCCTGGGCGGCGGCCGTCGCACTGCTCATCGTCGTCATCGCCCGGACTCCCTGGCGGTGGCTGGCTGTGCTCCATCCGCTGGCCACCACGTGGGTCGTGGTGGTGACCGGCAACCACTACCTCATGGACGCCGCGGTGGCGGTGATGCTCCTGGCCGGTGCCTGTGCCGTCGCTCTGGCGATCCCCTCGCAGAGGCCACAGCGGTTCGTCCGCTACCTCGAGCGACGCTCGACCGCGCAGGGGCTACGCGCACTCGACACGGTCGCCGGCTGACGTGAGGGCTGGCGCTCAGAACCCGATGACCTTGATGACCCCGTTGCCCTTGGGGTCGAAGCTGTCGTCCGCCTTCCCGCAGCGACTGCACTCCATGTAGGTGCCGCTGCCGTTCTCGATGTGGTGCTGGTAGTAGTGGTGGATGCCCATCAGGCACCGCAGGTCCTTCATGGTCTCACTCCTTCGTGCAGGTGACCCCGGCGGCCGCGAGGGCGACAGGGCACGTGGGCAGGTCGGCGTTTCCGGCGCGGATTGAGTCCGCGACCGTAGAGGTTGCTGCGACCACCGCAGCTGGGTTTCGCAGAGGGATCGCATGATCCGAGTCGTCGACGACCGCGTGGATGGAGTTGTCCGAGATCGTGGCCGCCTGGTGCTGCAGGTCGTTCCAGGTCTGCATGAAGTCGGGAGGAGCGCCCTCGTCGGGCTGACCGGCTTGAAGCACGATCACGGGCCGCTTCCCCATGCTGAAGCCCTCTCCGACGGTGCTGGCGATGGTGTTGGTGTCGATCAGGCCACTCTCACCATTCCACGGTTCGTCCAGGCCGGGTTGCAGCGGTGACGTGGCGTCGACAAGGACCAGTCCGGCGACCTGCTCGGGGTGCAGTGCCGACGCTGCGCGGGCGACCAGCCCGCCGTAGGACCACGGGACGAGCAGGTAGGGACCCGGCTCACCCAGGACCGACAGCATGTCCAGCATCTCCTGCGCGTGCTTCTCGGGGGTGCTGTGCGGGGCGGCGCCTGCCCGCGCTGGCGAGAGACCCATCCCGGGCCGGTCGAACATGCAGACGCGGTTGGACTCGGACTGGCGGCTGGCGGCCATCGACCATGACGGAGCGGCAGGGGAGTTGAACCCGTCGATGTACACCACCGTGGGCGCGCCCGATCCGGTGCACGCCGCCGCCTGCTCCACTCCGCCGGCCGACACCATGTGCCAGGGCATCGAGGTGGCCTCCTTCCTCCACTGCGTCCAGGCGGACTGGTCCATGCCCCAGAAGGTCTCGGCCTCAAGGTCGTTGGGGAGCTCGTCGGCAATGGCGTCGACCGGGATCTCCGCGCCGATCGATCCGGAGGGGGAGGGGGCAGGCTCGTCAGGACCCGGCGCCACGCAGCCGGACAACAGGGCGACCGCGCAGATCGGTGCTCCGAGGCGCGCTCGGCCATGGAGAGGGGCGCGGGGTGCTGGCATCAGGAGAACCCGTCGGTCAGCAGCAGACCTGCAGTGACCACCAGCCCCATCATTCCACCGAGCACCAGCACCAACCCCAGTCCGGGGAGCGGCCCCCACATCGCCAGCAGGAACCCGAGCGCGAGCACGCCTAGAGGCACCAGGAGGCCCCGCCACCGCTTCGAGGTGGACTTGGTGTTCGAGCCGAGGACGGCGTGGCCGACGTCGCCGGAGTGCTGACGGCGATGCAGGTCGTTTGTGTCGTATGTGCCCATGAGGGGCTCCTCGCGTCGCTGGTGCCTGAACGGTAGAGGACTGGACCGATCCGGCACATGACCACATCCGGCCATCCCTCGACCGGACCGAGCGAGGGCTTGATAGTCAGGATTGACTATGCGAGTCTTGAGCACACGCGCCTCGGGAGGAGGTCGCCGATGACGGTTGCCGGCCGCCGACGTGCCCGAGTTCCCCTTGCCCCGCCGCAGTGGTGGGTGGATCCCGTGGGTCCGACGTTCGTGGGCCGAGCTGAGGAGCTGCGCACCATCGACCGGGCCTGGCGCTCTGCGGTCTCCGGTCGACGCCAGGTGGTGCTCGTCCTCGGCGAGGCGGGTGCGGGCAAGACCCGCCTGGTCGCCGAGGCCAGCGCGCGGCTGGCGGGGAATGGCGCAGCGGTCCTGGTGGGCTGCTGCATGCCGGATGCGCCGGTGCCCTACGAGCCCTTCCGTGGCCCGCTCAGCCGATTGATCGAGGACCTCGCCCTCAACGACGCAGGTCCGGAGCTGGATGCTGTACGCGAGCTGCTGGCCGTCCCCGGCAGAGGCGAGGAGGCGAGCCTGCCGGAAGGCGGCCCCGACCGTGCCTCGGGCTCCTTCGACGCCGTGGTCTCCGCGCTTCGGCGGGCGTCCACCGTGCATCCGCTCATCCTGGTCGTCGAGGACGTGCACTGGGCCACGCGATCCACCCTCGATCTCCTCGGGTGGATCGTGCGCCGTGCCCCCGACGCGCACCTGCTGATCCTCATCACAGCTCGGAACACGCGCCCGGACCTCTCCGATGCGCTGGAGGGGGCGCTCACCGAGCTCTACCGGCAAGCAGGTGTGACCGCGCTCGAACTCAGCGGCCTGACCACCGATGACATCGCCTCGATGGTGGCCAGAGACGCGGACATCGACCCGGCTCGAGCACCGGAGTTGGCCGATCGGCTGCTGGCCCAGACGGCGGGCAACCCGTTCCTGCTCCAGGAGATCTGCCGTGACCTGCGCAGGCGGGGGGATGAGGCAGCGACTGGGTCGGGCTTGCGGGTCCCGGAGACGGTCCGGGAGCTGTACGGGTCCCGGATCCGACAGTTCCCGGACGCTGAACGCGACGTCCTCGAACTGTCGGCTGTGCTCGGTGATCGCTTCGCGACCTCCCTGCTCGATGCGGTGACAGGTTCTGCGATCGAGACGATGGCAACCCTGGACCGCGGGATCGACCTGGGACTGCTCGTCGCGCTGCCCAATGAGGAGGCGTTCGGGTTCCCGCACGCACTGGCGAGGCAGTCCGTCCTGGACCTCACCCCGCCGGCCCGGTCAGCTGAATGGCACGGGCGCGTGGCCGACGTGCTCGAGGCCAGGTCCGGGCACACCCTGTCGGAGGTTCTGCGCCTGGCCCATCACAACCTGAACGCCTACGGCCGGGTGGACCGTGCCCGGCAGCACCTGATCGGAGCTGCCGAGCTCGCTGAGTGCTCGTGGGCGTACGCCGAGGCGGCGCAGCACTACCGGAGCGCGGCTGAGCTGGCCGGGACTGCGGCCGAGCGACACCAGCTCCTGCTGCGCTCGGCCGATGCCCTGCAGAGCTCCGGCGACTACGCCGCCGCCCGAGAGGTCGCCGCGGGGGTGGCCCACGAGGCCGTGGACGCTGGGACGCGGCTCGCTGCCGCCACGCTGGTGGAGACCGAGTCCACGCTCCTCGGTGGCGACCTCCGGGCGGTGCAGGTGCTCATCGAGGCACTGGAGGCCTACCCCGGTGACCTGCGCGACCCCCTCTTCCTGCGCGGGCTGGTCGGCTTGAGCCGTGGCATGGGTCAGGTCCTCGACTCGCCGGACGCTGTCCGGCTCTACGACGTGGTCCTGGCCCAGGCCAGGCGGCTGGGCGACAGCGTCACAGTGGGGGAGATCCTGCGCGTGGGCCTCCCCCTGGCGCTCGGGCGGCCCGGTCGCACGCAGGAGGGCCTGCTCGCCGCCCGGGAGCTCACCACCCTGGCGCGCTCCGGTGACGCAGGGAAGCTGGGATCCTCCGGCTTCTTCCGATGCCTGTTGGGCCTGCGCGCCGGGAGCATGGACGATGTTCGCGCTGGCGTGGTCGACTACCGCATCGCCTACGACCTCGGTGGGCACCTGTGGTTCGAGTACTGGCCCGAGGTCGTCGAGTTCGACCTGAGGTTCATGCGCGGGGACTTCGCCGGCGCGACGCAGGTCGCCGCCCGGCTCCGGGACTGGGTCACCGAACGGCACGGGGCCGAGGAGGTGGCTCACTACGGCGTGCACATGTTCCAGATCCACCGGGAGACGGGCCGAATCGATGAGGCTCGGCACCTGATCACCGGCGAGGAATCGATCTCCGGGCTCTGGGCGCCGGCCCTCCTTGCCCTGTACACGGAGCTGCGGATGGCTCAACCGGCCCGCCGGCTGCTGGACGTGCTGGCCGATGGACCCGTGCTCGAGCGGAACCGGCGCAGCGAGTACATGCCGACGACCCTGGCCTATATGGTGGAGGCTGCACTGTTCCTCGACGACCCGGAGACGTTGTCCAGGCTGCGACCCATGGTCGCCGAGCACGGGGGCCTCAACCTGGTGTCCGACCAGTTCATCTCGCTGAGCGGGGCCGCGGACCGCTACCTCGGCATGATCGATGCCGCCCTCGGCGACGTCGACCCGATCCCCTGCTTCGACGCCGCCGCAGAGCTCGCGAGCCGCACTGGCTTCGTCGTCGATCTCGCCCTCACCCTGACGGCTCGTGCGCGCCACCTTGCGCGGACGCGCGGCCCTGAGGCGCCCGAGGTGCTCCACGCGGTCCAGCGGGCACGTGCCATCGCCGAGCCGATCGGCCAGCGCCGGGTGCTCCGGGCCCTCCCGGGCCTCACCCCGAGTGCGGCAGGTCCCCGACCGGGAACGGACAGCGGGCTCACCGACCGCGAGCTCGAAGTACTGCGCCTGGTGTGCGAGGGGGCCACCAATCGCGAGATCGCCGAGAGGCTGGTCATCAGCGAGAACACGGCTGCCAACCACGTGCGGTCGATCCTGACCAAGACCGGCAGCCCGAACCGCACCCGTGCGGCGATGCTGGCTCTCTCCCGGGGTTGGGTCCCGGAGCCCTAGTCTGGTTGGCCGGGGGTCGGTGTGTGGTCCGTCACCGCGCCCTGCGCATCGCGCACGACCTTGTCGGTCAGGGTCCGGGCAGCAACGGCGAGCGCCTCACGCGCTGCTTCTTCGTGGGCGTCGTCGGTCGCGTCGATGCGATAGGTCTTACCCGGCTGGGTGCGCAGGAAGCTGCGGATCCACTGGGCATCCCCGCCCTCGCTCTCGGTCCGAGCGTCGCCGCCCGCGGACTCCGGCTCACTCGCGGGTCTGCTCGCCACGCTGCGAGAGTAGCGCGGCTCACCCGAGCCGTGGTGACATCAGGCCTCCGAGGCCCGCTCGGGATCTCAGCGGAGCCCGAGCGGGGTTCGGCCGGCTGGCACCGCGGCTGCGTGCAGTCACAGCCAGTCCGGGTCCAGGTCCACGGTCGTCCGGTCGGCGGAGGCCAGCAGGTCCAGCATCGGGCCGACCTTGGGCAGCTCGCGGGCGAAGAAGTAGCGCGCGGAGGCCCGTTTGCCCTCGTAGAACGCGCCCACCTTGCCGTCCGCAGCCAGGCACTGCTCCAACCACAGCCACGCGACGACCAGATGGCCGGTGGCCTCGAGGTAGGCGGTGGCGTCGGCGAGGATCAGGCGGGGGTCACCGAGCCCGCCGAGGAACCCGGTCACCGCAACCAGCCGGTCGGCCACAGCCCTCAGCTGCGCGGCGTACACGCTTGCCTCGCCGCCCACGGTTTCTGCTCGGGCCGCGGTGGCCTGCATCCGTCCCAGCAGGATGCCCAGCCCCTGGCCGCCATCGAGCAGCACCTTGCGTCCGAGAAGGTCCATCGCCTGGATCCCGTGGGTGCCCTCGTGGATCGGGTTCAGACGGTTGTCCCGGTAGTGCAGCTCGACGTCGAAGTCGCGGGTGTACCCGGCGCCGCCCAGCACCTGGATCGCCAGGTCGTTGGCGGCCAGGCACCACTGCGATGGCCAACTCTTGGCAATCGGGGTCAGGACGCCCAGGAGCTTCTCCGCCTCGGCCACGCCCGCTGGATCGTCCAGGGAGGCCACGTCGTCGACGAGCCGGGAGCAGTAGAGGTTCAGCGCCAGGGCGCCCTCGGCGTAGGACTTCTGGGCGAGCAGCATCCGGCGGATGTCCGCGTGCTCGACCAGCGGGACCTGGGGCGTGCTCGGGTCGGCACCGTTCAGTCGGCCCTGGAGCCGGTCGCGGGCGTAGGCCACGGACTTCAGGTAGCCCGTGTACCCCAGCGCCGTGGCGCCCAGCCCCACGCCGATCCGCGCCTCGTTCATCATCGTGAACATCACCGGCAGCCCCCGGTTCGCGGACCCGACGAGGTAGCCGACCGCGCCCGGCTGCCCGCCGGGCGTGTACGCGCCGTCGCCGAAGACCGGGGCGGTGTTGACCGTGCCGCGGTAGCCCATCTTGTGGTTGATCCCGGCCAGGACGACGTCGTTGTGCTCGCCCAGGCCGCCGTCCTGGGCGACGAGGTACTTGGGGACCAGGAACAGGGAGATCCCCCGGGTCCCGGCCGGCGCTCCTGGGATCCGGGCGAGGACCAGGTGCACGATGTTCTCGCTGAGCTCGTGGTCGCCACCGGAGATCCACATCTTGCGCCCGAACAGGCGGTAGGTGCCGTCGACCTGCGGCTCGGCCCGGGTCGTGATGTCGGCCAGGCTGGAGCCCGCCTGGGACTCCGACAGCGCCATCGTCCCGAAGAACCGTCCCTCGATCATCGGCCGCACGTACCGCTGCACCTGCTCGGCGGAGCCGTGGACCGCCAGCAGGTTCGCCGCGGCCATCGTGAGCAGTGCGTAGCCGGTGGTCCCGACGTTGGCGGCGTGGAACCACGACATCGCGGCCCCGAACACCGACGCGGGGAGCTGGGCTCCTCCGATCGACGCGTCCATCGGTGCGGCGAGGAACCCCGCGTCCGTGAACGCCCGCAGCGCGGTGCCCACCTCCGGGATGATCTCCACGACGCGGCCGTCGAAGCGCGGTTCGTTGAGGTCGGCCACCCGGTTGTGGGGCGCGAAGTGACTCGTGGCCAGGGTCTCTGCCAGATCGAGGACCCCGCTGACGGTGTCCCGGTCGTGCTCCGAGAAGCGGCGCCTGGAGAGAAGCGCCTCGGTGTCCAGCCACTCGAAGAGCAGGAAGTCCAGGTCCCGCCGGGACATGATCTGGCTCACTGCGGCACCTCCTGCCTCGCGTTCCCGGAACGCTACCAACGCAGGTCGCCGCCTGGTCGATCGGATCGTCACCCGCCGACGACACGGGCCGGTGCCCGACGCACCCCACCCTGCGGGGGCAGGATGGGGGCGTGGAGACCGTGGGAAGCATCGTCGCGAGCCGTTCGTGGCGCGATGGGCGCGTCGTGGACGACGACGTCCGCCTCGAGGAGATCCCTGGCGCCGTGCGCCAGCCCGAGGGTCTCGTGTGGATCGACCTCCTGCGACCCACCCCGGACGAGCTGGGTGCGATCGCCGCCGAGTTGGGGATCTCGGCCACCGCCGTGGAGGATGCGCTGGCGCCCTTCGAGCGTCCGAAGCTGGTCCGGTACGACACCCACCTGTTCTTCACGGCCTACGCCACGTGGATGGTGCCCCAGGAGTCGGTTGCCCCCGGGGAGGGGCGACTGCGTGCCTCCCGCATCTCGGGGATCGTGATGCCGACGGCGCTGGTGACTGTTCGCGTCGACGATGGCTTCGACATGGGCCCGGTGCTCGACCTGTGGGAGGCCAACTCCGAACTGCTCACGCACGGTTCAGGAACCCTGGTCCACGGGCTGCTGGATGTCATCGTCGACAGCCACTTCGACACAATCCAGCAGCTCGACGACACCGTCGAGGAGCTCGAGGACGTGCTCTTCGAGGAGCGGCGCACGGGCAGGGTCTTCGCCCGCAGCGTCTTCCAGCTGCGCAAGGACCTCGTGCAGCTGCGCCGGCTGGTGCTGCCCATGCGTGAGGTGGTCAGCGGTCTCCTGCGCCACAGCAAGACGGGCAACGCCGAGCTCGACACCTGGTACGACGACCTGTACGACCATGTGCTGCGGGCATCCGAGTGGACCGAGTCCCTGCGTGACATGGTCTCCTCCCTGTTCGAGACGAACCTGTCCCTCCAGGACTCGCGACTCAACGAGATCATGAAGAAGCTCGCCGCGTGGGCCGCGATCATCGCCGTGCCGACAGCCATCACGGGGTGGTTCGGCCAGAACATCCCGTACCCGGGGTTCGGGCACACATCCGGCCTGTGGCTCAGCGCCCTGCTGATCGCGGGGATGTCCGGCACGCTGTTCTGGATCTTCAAGAGGCAGGACTGGATCTGAGCCCGTGCCCCGGGGCGAGGACCCGGTGGGCCTCGCTCAGCCCCTGACGGCTCGCACCGCAGCCAGGACCATCTCGACGACACCGTCGAGGGGGATCCGGCTGGTGTTCACGACCAGGTCGTAGTGGTCGGGGATCCGGGGGTCCCAGTCGAACAGGGCGATCGCCATGTCGGCGCGGACGTGGTCCTCGCGCTCCAGGCGTCGGGCGGCATGCTCCCGCGCGATTCCCGACTCCGCGGCAGCCCGCTCGACCCGGTCCTCGACCGAACCGGTGAGCAGGACGTGGACGGTGTTCGGCCGATCTGCGAGCAGCAGGGCCCCGTGGCGCCCGACCATGACCCCACCGAGGTGCGCACATCCCTGCACCTGGCGGTGGTTCTCCGCGATCAGCTGCTGCCGGTGGCCCTCGAGCGAGCCCTCGGGGATCACGCTGGCGCCGAACGCCGCAGCCATGAGGGCGATCATCTTCGTCAGGAACGTCGCCTCCTGGGCATGGACCTCCTCCGGTCCGCCCTCGAGCGCCTCGGAGCTGAACGCGGGACCGAAGTACGGCAGGCCGAGATGGTGGGCAACGGCGCGGCCGACCTGCTTCGCGCCCGCCCCGTAGGTGCCGTAGATCGTCACCACGGGCTTGGGCGTGGGAACGGATGGGGTCGAGGTCATCTGCGCATCCTCCGATCCTCTCGATGGTCCGTGATCCGGGCTCAGTAGCGGTGCCGGAGCAGCAGTGAAACCTCGGGGTCCGCCGAGGCCCACTTCAGCACCTCGTTGGGGAAGATCACCTGCTCCCAGTCGAGGGGCTGGCCGGTTCGGGTGTGCCACTCGTGCAGGGCCACGTAGGTGTCGCGCCGTCGGTCGTCCTGGTAGTCCACCTGCCCATCATCCCCCTCGGTCACGGCCGATCGACGCGGGCCTGTGCGCGTCACGCCCGGACGTCGGCGCTTCGCGGCACTCAGGCGAGTCGAACCAGGCGAACAGGTCCCGCACTGTCTCCCGGAGCGGCCTCGGGCGGTGCCCGAGGTCACGGCGAGCCTTCGAGTCGTCGACGCGCGGGAACGCGGCGACTGCGTGGAGGGTGTCGTTGGTGTACAGCAGGGGGTTGTCCCAGGGCCGTGCCGCGATCGTCGCAGCAGGAGCCCAGAGCCTCGCGAAGGGCAACGGCAGTGTGAGGCCGCACCTGCCTCGCATCGGCCCTGCTTGGTGCGTACCTCCCTCACCTCCACCATGGCACCTCCTCCGGGATCGCCGGGAGGGGCTGTTGGGCCCGTCGAGTGGGGGGGACGTAAGCCTCTACCCCGCTGCCGGGCCGCGCACCGAGACTGGGCCCAGCGCCCTTCCCCCCGGGAGGTGAGCGTCATGGGAGTGCGCGACTTCCTGGAGCGCCTGCGCCCGAGCGGGACGCCGGGAGCGCCCTCCGTGGCGGGCGTCCCGGCTGACCGGCTCGCCGAGCATGCGACCGAGTTGGAGGCGGTGTTCGCCCTCCTCGAGGACGTCCAGGCGCAGGCGGCACGGATCAGGTCCGCTGCCGAGGAGGAGGCGCGACGACGGCGCGACGAGGCCCATGCCCGGGCCGACGGCATCGTCGCGGCGGCACGACGCCTTGCTGAGGCCGAGCGGGCCACGGCCGCTGCGTCTGCGCGGGCCGGCGCGGCCGAGCAGGTGCGTGCGATCGCTGAGGACGCGCAGAACCGCGCCTCGAGCATCGCCGGCGAGGGCCACACCCGCAGTGCCGCCCTGGTGGCCGCGGTCGTCGAGCAGGCTCGGGCAGAGCTTCTCGGAGTCCCGGCGGGCTCGCCATGAGCGCCGGATGGGTGGCGGGAGCCGTCCGCGCCCGCGCGATGTCCCGGCGGCGGGTGGGGGCGGTCGAGGCCCGGACCCTGGCCGGCAGGCCGAGCCTGGAGCTGGCGGTCGACAGCCTCGCCGATGGCCCCTACGGCCATGACGTCCGTCCCGGCCAGGCACTCGGCGAGGCCCAGCGTGCTGTCTGCAGCCACTGTCCTGTGGAACATGCGCGTCCTTGCAGGCTGGCTGCCCACGGGCTCGGCCCGGATCCTTCGCCTGCTCGCCGGCGGGTACGAGGTGGCCAACGTCGACGAACGGCTCCGCGAGCTCGAGGGGCGTCCGGCCGAGCCGCCGTTCCACCTGGGCAGCCTGGCCACCACGTGGGAACGTGCGGCGCGAGCCGGCTCGGCCGCCGAGGTCAGGGCCGTCCTCGCGCGGTCCGCATGGGGGGATCCCGGTGCGGAGTCCCCCGGCGGGATCGGCCTGGGCATGCGCATGGCGTGGGCGGCGCGCGTCGCAGCCGGCGTCCCGGAGGCCCGCTCGTGGGCATGTGGCGCGGTCGGGCTCACCGTGGCTCGTGAGCTGCTGCTCGTCGGATCGGTCCCGACCCCGCAGGCGCAGCGCATGCTCGCCCCGCTGCTCGGATCCGCATGGATGGACGCCCGCTCGATCACGGGTCTCGCGGCTGCCTTCCCCGCTGAGGCCCGATGGGTGCTCGACGGCATCGAGGATCCCGCGGACCTGTGGCGGGCGGAGGCCGCCTGGTGGAGCCGGCTGAGCGTCGACGGCGCCTCGCTGCTGCACCGGCCCGGCGCCTCGCCGGCCCCGGTCGTCGGGTGCGTCGCGGTCCTGGCTGTCGACGCCTGGCGGGTGCGCGCCGCACTGGAGGTGGCGGCACGGAGCGGGACGCAGTCGCGCCGCGCGCTGGAGGTGTTCGATGCCGTGGCGTGAGTCGATGCAGCCGGTGCGGATGAGCCGAGTCGCGGTGCTCGCCCCCCGGGAGCGCCTGCGCGACGTGCTGGTCGAGATCGCGGGCCAGGGCACGGTGGAGCTGGAGGTCGCCACGGAGGCGGAGGTGAGCCGGGCGGACCGGATCCTGCAGCAGTCCGCGCGCGAGGAGACCACCGCCACACTGGCGCGCGCTCCCGCGGATCTCGACGACCTCGTCCGGGCGGGCCGGTTCGACCTGGTCGCGGGCGAGGCCCAGCTGGAGCGCCGCGCGGGGGCTGCGGTCACCAACGGGCTGGTCACCGGGGTGCTCGTTTGGACGCCTGCATCGGAGATCGACCCGCTGCGGCAGGTGCTCACCCCGCACGGCGCTGCCGTCGTCGCCCTTCCCACGCCGCGCGGGGTCGACCCCCCCTCCCTGGTCCACGAGGAGGGTGAGCTCAACCGGGCGTTCGCCCCCTTGGTCGACACCTACACGACGATCCCGTACGCCAACGTCGACCCCACCGTGCTGGCCGGGCTGGCCTTCGTGCTGATGTTCGGGATGATGTTCGCCGATGCCGGCCAGGGACTCCTGCTGCTGCTGGGTGGCCTGATGCTGCGGGCTGGCCGGCTGCCGAGACTGGCCGGGGCACGTCGTGTGTGGCCATTCGTCGTCGGGGCAGGCCTGGCCGCAACGGCCTTCGGGGTGCTCTTCGGCGAGTTCTTCGGGCCCACCGGGGTGATCCCGGTCCTGTGGGTCAAGCCCCTCGAGGAGCCGATCCTGCTGCTGGAGGTGGCCCTCGCCGTGGGCGCCTGCCTGCTGGGCGGCGCCTACGTGCTGGGCACGGTGAACCGCTGGCGTGAGGGCGGCTGGCGCGTGGCCCTCGTGTCGACCTCAGGGGTGGCCGGCGCCGCCGTGTTCCTCGGCCTCGGCCTGCTCGCCCTCGGTGCCTACCTCGCGGTGGACTGGTTGGTGGTCGCGTCGGTGGTGATCGTGGTCGTCGGGCTGGTCCTGGCATACGGCGGGCTCCTCGGAGCGACCGGCGGCGGAGCAGCCGGTGCTGCGGAGGCCGGTGTCGAGCTGTTCGACGGTGTGATCCGGCTCGGCACCAACTTCGTGTCGTTCGCGAGGCTGGCCGCCTTCGGCCTGGCCCACGCCGCGCTGCTGGGGATCGTGTGGCAGGCCACGACCGGGCTGTGGGCCGCAGGGGGGCTTGTGATGGTGGCCGCGGTCGCGGTGTTCGTCCTCGGCAACGTGCTGACCTTCACCCTCGAGGGGGTCGTTGCCGGCGTCCAGGCACTACGCCTGGAGTACTACGAGCTGTTCTCCCGCGTGTTCGTCTCCGAGGGCCGGGCGTTCCGGCCCTGGTCCATCCCGCTGTCTGAGGAGCGTGTCCCGTGATCGTCTGGCTGATCTGCCTGCCCGTGCTCCTCGTCGTCGTGCTGGCCACACGGGTGGCCCTGCGGACCCACTCCGGTCCTGCGCTGCACGCGATCCTCGCCATCAACGTGCTGCTGGCGCTTGTGGCCGGAGTCGTCCTGGTGCTGGCGGCGGCCCCCGACCCGGTGGTGGCGGTGGCCTCGTCCACCGCCACTGCCGCAGCCGACACCACGTCGGACTCCTCGAGCTGGGCAGCCCTCCTGGGCGCGGCGATCGCGGTCGCCGGGTCCTCGATCGGTGCGGCGATCGCCGTGGCCTACACCGGGGCTGCTGCCCTGGCGACCATGAGCGAGCGGCCGGAGCTGTTCGGGAGGGCCATGGTCATCGTCGGGCTGGCCGAGGGCATCGCCATCTACGGCCTGATCGTGGCGATCATCCTGCTGGGCAGTGCCTGACATGGGCCGCGTGGCCGCGATCGGCGAGGCCGTCCGGCTGCAGGGGCTGTCCCTGGCCGGTGTCCTGCTGCTGCCCGGCGAGGACGCGGCCGAGGTGCTGGCCAACTGGACGGACCTGCCCGAGGACGTGGAGGTCGTGATCCTCACCCCTCGGGCGAGCGCAGCCCTGGGAACCCAGGGGACCGGGCCGCTGACGGTGGTGATGCCGCAGTGACCACCTCGGCCCCTCTGCCCCGCAACGAGGCCCTCGCCCCGCTGGTCTCGGCGCTCCTGGACCGCGCGCGGCAGGATGCGCAGGACACCCTGTCGGATGCCGACCGCGACGCCGGGGCCGTCGTCGCCGGGGCCCGCGCTGAGGCCGACGCCCTGCTTGCCGACGCGCGCGCCAAGGGGGTCGCCGAGGGGGAGGCCGTCGCGGCAGCCGAACGCACGCGTGCCGAGCGGGAGGCCCGCCGGATCATCCTGGAGACCCGGAGCAGCACCCGTGAGGACCTGCGCCACGCGGTGCGCGAGGCGGTCGCCGAGCTCCGGCACGACCCGAAGTACCCGGACATCATCGAGGCGCTGCGCACCCGGGCCACCCACGAGCTCGGGCCAGACGTGACAGTCACCCTGCTCGAGGGCGGTGGCATCATCGCGGAGGCGGGTTCGCGGCGGGTGGAGTACTCGCTGGGCGCCCTCGGCGACGACCTCCTGGACCGGATGGACCGGAGCGACGAGGAGCTGGGGCCACCATGACACGAGACGCAGGGACGGACCGCGCCGCGTCCGGGACGGTGGTCCGGGTCAACGGACCGCTGGTGGAGGTCGAGGGCCTCGACGCGGTGGCCATGTCCGAGATGGTGGAGCTCGGGCCGCTGCACCTGCCCGGCGAGCTCGTGGCGCTGGCCGACGGGGTCGCGACGGTCCAAGCCTACGACTACTCGGGAGGCCTGGCCCCCGGTCATGTGGCCCGGCCGCTCGGCGAGCCGCTGTCGGCCATGCTCGGCCCGGGGTTGCTGGGTGGCATGTTCGATGGGCTCCTGCGCCCGCTGCTCGGGGCTGACACCTGGTTGCGGCCCGGGGCCGCCGTGGTCCCGGATTCCCGGCAGTGGGATTTCGAGCCGTTGGTCGCGGTCGGCGACCATCGGGGCCCGGGGGAGGTCGTCGGCGTGGTCCGCCCTGACGGACCGCTCGAGCTGCAGGTGCTCGTGCCCCCGCGGGGCGGCGGGCGAGTCGAGCGGATCGTGGGGCGGGGGCGCCATCCCGCCGACGCCACGCTCGCCGCCGTCGGTGGCCGAGCCGTGCGGATGGGGCAGAGTTGGCCGGTCCGCCAGCCCCGGCCGCACCGCGGACGCACCGAGACCGGCGACCCGCTTGTCACTGGGCAGCGCGTCCTCGACCTGCTCTATCCGATCGCGCTGGGCAGCACCGCCGCGGTGCCCGGCGGGTTCGGGACCGGGAAGACCGTCCTGCTCCAGCAGGTGGCCAAGTGGTGCACCGCGGATGTCATCGTCTACGTCGGCTGCGGGGAGCGGGGCAACGAGATGGCCGATGTCGTGGCCGATCTCGCCACCCTGGTGGACCCCCGCACCGGGGGGCGCCTGGCCCAGCGGACCGTGGTCATCGCCAACACCTCGAACATGCCGATGATGGCCCGAGAGGCCAGCGTCTACACCGGCATGACCGTGGCCGAGTACTTCCGGGACATGGGCCTGAACGCGGTCGTCATCGCTGACTCGACCTCGCGCTGGGCCGAGGCGCTGCGCGAGTTCGCCTCGCGGTCCGGGGCGCTGCCCGCCGAGGAGGGGTACCCGGCCAGCCTCGGATCGGCGCTGGCCGCCTTCTACGAGCGCGCCGGCCGGGTCGAGACGCTCGGCGGCGACCTCGGCTCGGTGACCGTGATCGGGGCGGTGTCCCCACCGGGAGGGGACGTCACCGAGCCGGTCAGCGCCAACACCGAGCGGTTCGTGCGCTCCCTGTGGTCCCTGGACCGTGAGCTCGCCTACTCCCGGCACTACCCGGCGGTCTCCTGGGGCACGTCGTTCTCCCGGGACGCCGCCCGGGTCGGCGCCTGGCATGCGGCGAACGGTGACCCCGAGTGGGCGCGCCGCCGGGGAAGGGTGCTGTCCCTGGTCGCCGACGCCGACCGGCTCACCGCCCTGGCCGACCTCGTGGGGGTCGGGTCGCTGCCGGGTCCCGAGCGCATGGTGCTGCTCACCGGCCGGCTCGTGCGCGAGGTGGTCCTGCAGCAGAGCTCGCTGTCGCCGAACGACGCCGTGTGCTCCTTGGCGAAGGGGGCCGCGCTCGTCGACGCGGTCCTGGCGGTCCACGACCGCTGCCTCGCGCTCGTCGAGGGCGGAGTGCTGGCCTCGCTGATCGAGGAGGTCGACTGGGGCCCGATCGCGCGGGCCCGCGACGAGACCGGCTCGCAGGATGCTGCCGGTGTCCAGTCGCGTCGTGATGTCGTGCTGGCCGCCCTGGACGCCCTGGAGGCCGGCAGGGGGATGCCATGACCCGGTGGGGAGCGGTCGAGTACACGTCGGTCACGGGGCTGCGCGGTCCGCTGCTCGTGGTCCGGGACGTGCGTGGCGTCGGCTGGGACGAGCACGTCACGCTGCGCAGCGACGAGGGAGAGGAGCGCCACGGGGTCGTCCTGGAGGTCGACCGCGACCTGGCGGTCGTCCAGGTGCTCGAGGGCACCGCGGGCCTCAGCCCGCAGCGGACGCGGGTCCGCTTCGGTGGGACGCCGCTGCAGATCCCCGTGGGCGAGGCCTGGCTGGGCAGGGTGTGCAACGGGCGTGGGGCGCCCCTCGACGGCGGCCCGCCGGTGACGGCCACGCAGTGGGTTGCCACGACCGGGGCGCCGTTGAACCCGCTTATGCGCGAGCCACCGGCGGACGCCGTGCTCACCGGCATCTCAGCCATCGACGGCCTGGCCACGCTCGTGCGCGGCCAGAAGCTGCCGGTCTTCTCGGTCGCCGGTCTTCCCCACCTGGAGCTGGCTACGCAGATCGCCGCCCAGTCCAGCGCAGGGGGGGAGCCGTTCAGCGTCGTGTTCGCGGGCATGGGACTGACCCACGCGGATGCCGCCGCCGTGCGCGACGGTCTCGAGGAGCGCTCGCGCGCCGGCGAGCTCGTCCTCCTGCTCAACACCGCCGACGACCCGGTGATCGAGCGGATCCTGACCCCCCGGATCGCGCTGACTGTTGCCGAGCACCTGGCCTTCACCGTCGGGCGGCACGTGCTCGTGGTCATGGGGGACATGACCAGCTACGGCGAGGCGCTGCGCGAGGTGTCGGCCGCCCGCGGGGAGATCCCGGCGCGGCGCGCCTACCCGGGCTACCTCTACAGCGACCTGGCCTCGCTCTACGAGCGCTGCGGCCGGGTGCGCGGGCTCCCGGGGTCGGTGACCATCATCCCGGTCCTGACGATGCCGGCCGGTGACATCACCCATCCCCTGCCCGACCTCACCGGGTACATCACGGAGGGCCAGCTGGTCCTCACCGCCGACCTGCACTCGCGCGGGGTCTACCCGCCGATGGACCCACTGCAGTCGCTGTCCCGGCTCATGCGCAAGGGCGCCGGGGCGGGCCGCACCCGGGAGGACCACCCCGACGTCGCCGCGCAGGTCCTGGCGGCACTGGCCCGGGCGCGGCAGGTCCGCGAGCTGGCCGACCTGGTCGGGCCCGAGACGCTGAGCGGCACCGACCGGCGCTACCTGGCCTTCGAGGCTGCGCTGGAGGAGCGGCTCCTCGATCAGGGACACGGGGAGGACCGATCGCTGGAGGGCACGCTCGACCTGGCCTGGGAGGTCCTGGGCGTGCTGCCCCGCCGGGAGCTCACGATGCTGCCCCCGGAGCTGATCTCCCGGTATGCCTCCGGGACTCCTGATGGGGGGGCCGGCTGATGGCGACCAGGCTCCGCGGGCTGCCACCGGGGCGGGCTGGCCTGACCTGGCTCGCGCGGCGCCGCGACGTGGCCATCCGGGGTGGGGACCTGCTCGAGCGCAAGCTGCGGATCCTGCTGGCCGAGGAGCAGGACTACGCCATGCTGGCCGAGCGGACGGCGGCCGAATGGGCCGACGCCGTCGGCGATCTGGATCGCTGGATGCTGCGCGCGGCGATGATCAGCGGCGAGCGCGGGACGAGGCTGGCCAGTGACGGTGGGTCGGGCGAGGTGGAGGTCACCTGGACGCTGACCATGGGTGTGCGCTACCCGTCGTCGGCGGCGTGGTGGGCCCCGGAGCGCCCGGTCGGGGCGTTCCCTCCCGACAGCACCGCCCTCATCCATGCCCGCCCTGCCGCCGAGCGGGCGGTGCACGCCGGGGTCGACCATGCCGTTGCCGTGGCAGCCCACGAGGCTGTTCGTGCGGAGATCGCCACCACCCGGCGCCAGCTGCGGGCCCTACGTGAGCGCTGGATCCCGCGGCTGGAAGCCTCCCACGTCGGCCTCGTGGTCGCCCTCGACGACCAGGAGCACGACGAGCACGTCCGGCTGCGCTGGGCTGCCGACCCCACCTCAGCAGGAAGGGCACGACCATGATGCGGATCCTGCTCGCCGTCACCGACTCGCCCGCCGGTCTCGCCGCCGCCCGGGCCGCGATCCACTTCGCGAAGCAGTCCGGTGGCCAGGTCCGGGCGGTGCACGTGCTCGCCGAGCCGGGGGCAGCGGCGGGCCCGCGAGCGGGCGCACCTCGGGCTGGGGCCAACGATCGCCGGTCGGCGGACTCCGCGTCGGTCCTGGGCTACGTCACCGGGCTCGGGCAGCGCGCGGGCGTCCCGGTCGAGGCGCTGACCCTCCACGGACAGCCCGCGAGGGCGATCCTCTCCCAGGCGTCGGCGTGGGAGGCCGACGTCATCGTGCTCGGGCGCTCCGGGGTCCGCCACGTGGGCCAGCCGTTCGTCGGATCCCAGGTGCTGTACGTCCTGGAGTTCTCCGAGGTCCCTGTCGTCGTGGTCCCGGCCTGACCGGGCCCGGCACGGGTCGCCTACCGTGGGGTCATGGCTGAGTTCACCCCGCAGATGGCCACCGACTTCGTGCACCAGGCAGTTCCGGCGATCGGCCGGCTGGGGGTGGTGGTCGAGGCGATATCCCCGGGAGCCGTCGACCTGCGGGTCCCGATCGAGGGGAACGCCAACCACATGGGCACCATGTACGCGGGCGCCCTGTTCGCCCTGGCGGAGCTGCCAGGCGGCCTGATCCCGCTGGCCGTGCTCGAGCCCGGTCGGTACACGCCGATCGTGACGTCGCTGGACATCCGGTTCCTCGCCGCCGCCCGCACCGACGTGACGCTGTCGGCGCGGATGGATCCACAGGAGCTGCGGGACCTGGGCGACCAGGTGGATGCCGAGGGCCAGGCGGAGTTCACCCTCGACCTGGTCGGCCAGGACGCCAACGGCCGAACGGTGATCACCAGCAGCGGGCACTACCAGTTGCGGCCCAATCGGGGCTGACCGGAGACTCAGGTTCCGCCAGCCCGGCTGCGCGCACAGGCGATGACCGACGCAAGGTCCAGGCCGTACGTCGGGCTGTCACCGGCGGAGTAGTCCTCGAGGTTGGTCGCGCCGCGTTCGAGGAGCGTGACGGCGCCCGTGGCGTTCCCGCGGGCCTCGTGCGTGAGCCCCACGCACACCTGCGCCAGGCCCTGCCAGAGTGCGCGCTCCTCGTCCGGACCCGCCTTCCAGCGGGCCTCAAGGACCTCGTGGGCGGAGAACGGCCGGCCCGCGTCGAGCAGCTCGCGGGCTCGGTCCAGGGTCTGCGCGGGTGGCAGCGGATCCTCGCCGACCGGCTCGACCCCGGTCGATCCGTAGGGCAACGGCCGGCCGAGCGCATCGCGCGGGCGGTCCTGACGAGCGCGGCCCGCGGCATCCCGGTCCCGGTCGCTCACCGCAGGGTCTCCAGCGCCTCGAGCACCCGGTCGGGGCGGGTCTCGGGGTTCACGAACGCCAGGCGAAGCACGGTCTCCCCGCGCCACATCGTCGGCATGCAGAAGATGGTCCCCTCGACAGCGGCTCGCCGTGACCAGGCCTGGTAGTCCTCGGGATCCCATCCGGGACGCTGGAACAGCAGCACGGACAGCTCAGGTGGCGCGATGAGCCGGAGGTGGTCGCTGGAGTCGATGCCCTCGGC
The DNA here is from genome assembly GCA_963706875.1 of uncultured Actinomycetes bacterium. Lineage (GTDB taxonomy): Bacteria > Actinomycetota > Actinomycetes > S36-B12 > CAIYMF01 > Prado023. Next base: position 106,999 of record CAVPNW010000004.1, read on the forward strand.
GACCTCCCGGGCGATCGCCAGGGTCCGCTCGACGGCCTGGCTGTACTGCGCTGTGCCGTGGACCGCCAGGGAGAACCAGAACGGCAGCCCGCGGGCGCGCCGGCTCAGGTGGGTGGCCAGGTCCGCGGGGTTCCACTCCTCGCGGTCGATGTGGTCCAGGTAGCTGGCCTTCTGTGAGTGCGCCGCGCGCGCGGTCTCCGGCTCGCGGTAGAGCAGGGCGCAGCAGTCGTAGGGCGCGAACAGCCACTTGTGCGGGTCGACGATGAAGCTGTTGGCGCGCTCGACCCCGTCGAATCGGTGCCGGGCGCTGGGGGCGGCCAGGGCAGCACCGCCGTAGGCGCCGTCCACGTGCAGCCACACGTCGAACTCGTCGCACGCATCGGCGACCTCGGCCAGGTCATCGATGATCCCGGCGTTCGTGGTGCCCGCGGAGGCGACGACCGCGAAGACGTTCGGGTTCGCCGCAAGGACCTCGCGCAGGGCGACCCCGGACATGTGCCCCTCGGGTGTCTGGGGCACCTCAACGACCGCCACGTCCAGTGCGCGGGCGGCGCCGCGGATCGACGAGTGCGCGTCCGACGTGCACGCCAGAGCCCACCCCACATCCGGACGGTAGCCGCGGCGGGCCAGCATCGTCTCGCGGGCGGTCACCAGCGCCGACAGGTTGCCCATCGTGCCCCCGGAGACGAACGTGCCACCGGCGGTCTCGGGCCATCCCAGCAAGCCGACCAACCACGCCAGCGCCTCGTTCTCGGCATGGATCGCGCCAGCCCCCGCCTCCCACATCCCCGCGAAGATGTTCGCCGCACTCGTGGCGAGATCGAAGGCCACGGCGGCACGGGTGGGCGCGGCGGGGATGTACGCGAGGTTCAGCGGGTCGTCCTGGGCCCGGGTGGCGGGGACGAGCACGCGATCGAAGACGTCCAGCGCCGCCTCCCAGCCGATCCCCTCGGACGTCACAGCACGACCAGCCGCAGCTGCCAGGTCGGAGGCGGGGCGTGCCGTGGCCTTCGGGTCACTGGCGTGCGCGACCCGGTCGGCCACCCAGCGCAGCACCCCGTCGACGGCAGGGCGCTCGTCGCCCCAGAACGGGGGGTCGGTGTCGGTCATCGCCATGGCCTCATTCTCGCCGGTCTCCAGCCCGCCTCGTTCCCGAGTGGGAGCCTCCAGGTCGCAGGACTCCGCGCAGGTCGTTGTTCAGGGAGGCGATCATCCGGTCCAGTGTGGCGAACCCCAGGGCGGGGGACATCGTGGCGAAGGACCGAAGGGGCAACCCCTCCAGCACCGCCTCGAGCATGTCGTCCATGTTCCCGGTCTCGTTGTCGGCGAACTTGCGCTGGATCCCCCACCGCATCGCGGCCACCAGCAGCCGGCCGCGGCGGCTGGTCTCGAGGTCGGCCGCGGTCGAGGTCCGGCTGAATGGGCGCTGTCCCGGGGGCACGGGGATGGGTCGGCCCAGGAGGGTCGCGAACTCGGCGTCATCGGCGACCGGCCGCGACGGGGCCGGTGCGGGGGTGATGACATCGTCGGACTCGACGTTGACGCAGATGCTGCCGCGCAGGTCTGTTGAAGAGGCGCCGACGAGGATCTCGTACTCGCCTGCCTCGACCAGCCAGTCGTTGGCTGTCACGTCCCAGACCGCGAAGGAGCGGCGTCCGAGGCGCACCTCGGCTCGCGCCGTCTGCCCGGGCTCGAGGCGCACCTTTGCGAACCCGGCGAGCTCCTTGGCCGGGCGGGGGAGCGTGGACTGCACATCGTGCACGTAGACCTGCACGACCTCACTGCCCGCCCGGGTGCCGGTGTTGGTGACGTCCACGGCCACCACCAGGTCGGTGCCGCTCCCGGTGACCTCGATGTCGCCGTAGGCGAACGTCGTGTACGCCAGGCCGTGGCCGAAGGGGAAGCGCGCGGGTACGTCGTGCGTGTCGTGGAACCGGTAGCCCACGTTGAACGTCTCGCGGTACTCCACCTGGCGCGGCTGGCCCGGGAAGTTCTGGTCGGAGGGGAGCTGCGTGATGTCGAAGGCGATGCTCTCGGCCAGCCGGCCACCGGGTTCGGCCGACCCGAGCAGCACGTCGGCCAGCGCGGAGCCCCCGGCCTGCCCGCCGAGGTAGGCCTCGACGAGTGCGGCGGGACGGTCTGCCCAGGGGACGTCCACCGTGCCGCCGTTGACGAGCACCACCGCCGTCCGCAAGTTGGCGTCCAGCACCACCTCGGCCAGCTGCCCCATCCCAGCGGGCATGCCCCACTCGGCGCGATCCTTGGCCTCGGTCTCCAGTCGCGCCGGCAGCCCGACCACGAGCACGACCCGGTCCGCGCAGCGGGCGACCGCGGCCGCCTCGGCCATCAGGGCCGGGGTGGTGTCGCCGGTGGCCGGGTCGTAGCCGGCGGCGTAGCGGATCTCCGCCTGCCCGGCCACCTGCGCGGTGAGCGAGTCGAGCAGGACGTCGATCCGGGTCGGGTTGACCTTGGAGCTGCCCCCTCCCTGGTAGCGCGCGTCCACCGCGAACGCCCCGATGACAGCGATCGTGCCCTCGGCCGGCAGGGGCAGCAGGCCGTCGTTGGTCAGCAGGACGGTGCCCGCCGCGGCGGTTCGTCGGGCCAGGACGTGGTGGGCCTCGAAGTCCAGCGCCGGACCGTCGTCGCCAGCGTCGCGCAGGTCCTGCCAGCGAAGGGCCAGCTCCACCACGCGCTCGGCAGCGCGGTCGACGTCCGCCTCGGCCAGCAGGCCGTCCGCGACGGCGGCGGCGATGTCGGAGTCGAACGCGCCGGACCCGCCGGGCATCTCCAGGTCCATCCCGACGCGCAGGCCCGCGACGTGGTCGTTGGTGCCGCCCCAGTCGGACATCACCAGGCCGTCGAAGCCCCACTCGCCGCGCAGGACCTCGCCCAGCAGGTGCTCGTTGTCGGAGGCGAACTGCCCGTTCACCTGGTTGTACGAGGCCATGAGCGTGGCCGGGTCCGAGGTCTCGACGACGATCTCGAAGCCCCGCAGGTACAGCTCGCGCAGGGTCCGCTCGTCGACGATCGTGTCGATCACCATCCGGGCGGTCTCCTGGTTGTTCGCCGCGTAGTGCTTGGGGCATGCGGCCACACCCTCGGACTGGATGCCGCGCACGAGGGCGGCGGCCAGCATGCCCGACAGGTGCGGGTCCTCGGAGAAGTACTCGAAGTTGCGCCCGCAGCGCGGGTGCCGCTTGAGGTTCAGCCCCGGGCCGAGCAGGACGGCCACGTCCTCGGCGCGCGCCTCGCGCCCCAGCGCCGCGCCGACCTCCTCGAGCAGCGCGGGATCCCAGGTGCACGCCAGGGACGCGGCCACCGGGAAGCACGTGGCCGGCACGGAGTCGTTGAGCCCGACGTGGTCGGAGTCGCCGGCCTGCTTGCGCAGCCCGTGGGGGCCGTCGGTGAGCATCATCGACGGGACGACTCCCTCGACGGCCTCGGTGTTCCAGAAGTCGCGCCCACTGAGCAGGCGGATCCGGTCGGCCAGCGGCAGGCCGGCGACGATCGCTTCCCTCGCGCCCGCTGGCGGGGGGTGCGGGCAGGGGACATCGGTGGGCGGTGTCGCTCATGGCCAGTCAGGTCCGGTGCCCGGCGCGTGCCGCCCCGGGAGGCGGGCAGCGGGGCCGCGACCGAGCTCAGGATCAGGCTCAGGACCAGCGGACCGGCGATGGTCAGCAGCGCCATCCGGTAACCGACGTGATCGGCCAGCATGCCAAGCACCGGCGGTCCGGCGAGGAACGCGAGGTACCCGATCGTGGAGACCACCGAGACCCGGGCGGCGGAGCGTGCCGGGTCATCGGAGGCAGCGCTCATGCCGACGGGGAAGCCCAGTGCCGCGCCGAAGCCCCACAGCATGATGGCCGCGATGGCCAGGGGCAGGGACGGGGAGAGGGCGAACACGACGAGGCCGACGAGGGCGAGGCCCGCGCACATGCGCAGCACGGGGACGCGGCCGAAGCGGTCGAGCAGGCTGGTGCCCGCGAAGCGCATGGCGGTCATCGATGCGACGAAGATGCCGAACGCGGTCGCGCCGATGGCATCCGAGGTCGAGAAGCCGTCGACGACCGACAGGGCGAGCCAGTCGTTGGCGCTGCCCTCGGTCAGTGCGGCGGCCAGCACCATCATGCCGATCAGCAGCGTGCGGGGCTCGGTCCACGCGGCCAGTGCGCTGCGCGATCGGCCCGCCTCGCGGGTCCCGTGGTCGTCGGTCGCGGTCAACTCGCCGTCAGGCAGGTAGTAGCCGGGTGAGGGCACAGTGCAGCGGCCAGGGCCACCATGGCGGCAGTGATGATGTGCTACGGGGCGGGGATGCCCACAGCCGCGGCAATGGCGCCCAGCGCGGCGCCCGCGACGGCGCCCAGGGAGAAGCCGGCGTGGAACCGGGGCATGATCGCCCGGCCCAGCTCGTGCTCGACGACGGTTCCCTGCAGGTTCATCGAGACATCCCACGCGCCGATGCCCATCAGCGAGAAGAAGCAGGCAGCCCGCGACGAGGGGTGCGCTGCCCAAGCCGAGTGCCAATCGAGGCGGCGACGAGGCCGGCCGTGGCCAGCAGCGCTGCCAGCCGGGTGGTGCGCTGGGTGCCGAGCCGGTGGACCACGGAGCCGGTGAGCGGCAGGGCGATCAGCGACCCGGCCGAGCCCACGAGGAGGAGCAAGGCCCAGCTGTCCGGGGGTGACGCCGAGGGCGTCCCGGATCGCCGGCAGGCGGCTCATCCACGAGGCGAAGACGACTCCGACCACGGTGAACACGCCGAACACGGCCAACGAGGCCGAGCTCGCCGCCCGCGTCGGGGTAGGGGCGCTCACCTGAGTCGGTGTGCTGCGAAGAGGCCCTTCGGGTCGATCTGGTCCAGGATCGCCCCGGCGATCGCCGACAGCTGGTGGACCTGGTCGCGGGTGAGGGTTTCGATGACGTTCGTGCGCACGTTCTGCACGTGCCCCGGCGCGGTCGCCACTATCTTGTCCCACCCGGAGTCGGTGAGGCGGGCGTTCGTGGCCCGCCCGTCATGCGGGCAGGGGAAGCGCTCGACCAGCCCGCGCTGCTCCAGTCGGCGGATCACGTGGGACAGCCGGGGGAGAGTCGCGTTGGTCCGTGCGGCCAGGTAGGACATCCGCAGGGTGCGCTCCGGGGCCTCGGAGAGCATCGCCAGCACGAAGTACTCGAAGTGGGTGAGGTCCGCGTCTCGGCGCAACTGCGAGTCCAGGACCCCCGGCAGCAGCTCGAGCACCGCAGCGAGGCGGACCCACGCGGCCATCTCCTCATCGTCCAGCCACCGGGTGCTCACGGGGACATCCTACCGATTGCTTGACAGTACAACTGAACTCCCCGGTCGGGTGCTCAGGGCTCGGTCGTCCGCTGGATCCCGACCTCCGCTGGATCCCGAGGCTGGAATCCCTGCCCACGCTGCGGGACCGACGGGGTTCGTGAGCCTGCCCGGCAGACCCAGCCGAAGGGGCAGTCGGGACCCGGGCTAGTGTCGCTTTCCAGATCCGCGCAATCGGCCACCCCAGCGAAGGAATCCCCGCATGAATGACCTGGTCAGCTACCAACTCGAGGACGGCATCGCCACCCTGACACTGGACAACGGCAAGGTGAACGCCATCTCGCCGGACGTCATCGCTGCCTTCCATGCCGCGCTCGACCGGGCTGTCGCCGACAAGGCCATCGTCATCATCACCGGCACGCCGGGGATGTTCTCCGGAGGCTACGACCTGAAGGTCATGACGTCGGGCCCGGAGAACGCGATCGCGCTGGTCGCGGCCGGCTCCGGCCTGGCCCGCCGGATGCTCGCGCACCCCTTCCCGATCATCGTCGCGTGCACCGGCCACGCGGTGGCAAAGGGCTCGTTCATCCTGCTCTCCGCCGACTACCGAGTGGGCGTCGATGGGCCGTTCCGCATCGGCCTGAACGAGGTGCAGATCGGCATGACGATGCACCACGTCGGCATCGAGCTGGCGCGCGATCGGCTGCGGCGGTCCTACTTCAACCGCTCGGTGATCAACGCCGAGATGTTCGAGCCGCAGGAGGCCGTGAAGGCCGGATTCCTCGACGCGGTCGTCGCGCCCGAGGAACTCATGCCAGCGGCCCTGGCGATGGCCGAGCAGATGAAGAAGCTGAACATGACCGCGCATGCGAACACGAAGGTGAAGGCCCGCAAGGCGTTCCTCGAGACCCTCGACTGGGCCATCGAGGAGGACAAGCTCCACCCCCTGTAGCCAACCACCGCGCAAACCCTCCGCTTCGGGTCAGACCCTCCGCGTCGGCACGGAGGATCTGACCTTTCACGGAGGGTTTGCGCTGGGGCGGCGGCGTGCGCGAAAAGCTGCCCAGGCGCCCGTGGACCACAGGGCCCACACGATCAGGAGGGGCTGGAAGAACAGGCGGATCAGGCGTGCCCGGTCGGTGTCCAGCCCGAAGGCGTCGGTTCCCGTCACGTACTGCGAGATGTTGCCCGGGAAGACGGCGACGAAGAACGCGGCGACGATCCAGCCGACCGGGACCCGGTACCGGGGCAGTGCGATCAGCGCCAGCCCGAGGGCGATCTCGACGATCCCCGAGGCCACGACGACGAAGTCCGGGTCGAGGGGCAGCCACGTGGGCACCTGGGCCTGGAACTCCTCGCGCTGGCGGGTCAGGTGACCGATGCCGGCGAAGAGCAGGAACCCGCCGAGGATGACCCTGGCGATCGTCCTCGGCAGCGACGAGGGGGCTGGCGAGGACGAGGGCACGGGGGGCTCCTGGGGTCGGATCAAGCGGGATGCGCCCCCAGTCAAACAGCAGGGACCGCGTCCAGCATCCCGGTGAGCCGACCGCGGATGATCTCCTCGGCCTCGGACATGATCCGGTCGATCAGCTCCTGACACGTGGGGATGTCGTGGATGAGACCGGCGACCATCCCGCAGGACCACGCGCCGGCGTCCATGTCGCCCTCGATCATGATCCGTGGGTAGACCCCGGCAACCTGCTCGATGATGTCCTCGAACCTCAGTTCCGAGCCCAGATCGCGCTCCTTCTCCAACAGCTGCTCGACCGCGGCGTTGACCATGACCCGCTCGGTGTTGCGCAGCGGTCGCATGACCAGCCGGGTGTCGAGCTCGGATGCGGCCACGATCGCGTCCTTGACCCTCTGGTGGACCGGCGCCTCCTGGGTCGCGATGAACCGCGTGCCCATGTTGATCCCATCGGCCCCCATCGCCAGCGACGCGACCAGGCTGCGCCCATCGGCCTGGCCGCCGGAGGCGACGAACGGGATCTCCAGCTCGTCGGCGGCGCGGGGGAGCAGGATCATGTTGGGCACGTCGTCCTCGCCCGGGTGCCCGCCGCACTCGAAGCCGTCGACGGAGACCGCGTCGCATCCGATGGACTGGGCCTTGAGCGCGTGCCGGACCGACGTGCACTTGTGGATGACCTTCACACCCGCGCCCTTGAGGTAGGGCAGGACGGCCTCGGGGTTGCGCCCCGCGGTCTCCACGACCGGCACGCCCCCCTCGATGATCGCGCGCACGTAGCCGGGGTAGTCCGGGGAAGCCACCGTGGGCAGGAACGTGAGGTTCACGCCGAACGGCTTGTCGGTCATCTCGCGGCAGCGGGCAATCTCGGCGGCCAGCGCCTCCGGCGTCCGCTGGGTGAGGCCGGTGATGATGCCCAACCCGCCGGCGTTGGACACCGCAGCGGCGAGCTCGGCGAACCCGACGTAGTGCATGCCGCCCTGGATGATCGGGTGCTCGATGCCCAACATCTCCGTGATGCGCGTCCTCATGAGTGCGACCCCTTCCGCGATGGGCCGGATGTCTGGGGCAGCGGGCGCTGCGCGGATCCGGGCCTGGCCCCACGCTACCGAGGCCCCGATGGGCGCCCGACGGCAAGGGGCGGGCATCGGCCCGACCGTGCTCGATCTGCGCCAACAGCCACGCCGGACAGTCGCAGCCGCCACGCCGATGCCCGATGGGGGTCGGTCCCACATCATGCCTCGAAGGCCGCCATGACTCCGACGGGATCTTGCCCGGGGGCCAGCGTGCCCTCATCGCTGTTCCCCTCCCGGGGCGGGGCCAGTGGGAGGGGAACAGCGACGGGCTGGTGCCGTCAGGCCTGTGCCCGCGGCTACCTGCTCAAGGGCGCCGAGCTGCCGCGCGTCAGGGCCGCCGGCCCTTACCGGACCCGGCGGCCCTGACGGCATCAGGCGGCGGCCTTGGCCTCGACCCCCGCCTTGAGGCTGGCGAGCATCTCGTCAAGGAACGGCTCATGCTCCTTGACAATCATCCCCTCGATGCGCCCGCCCGCGACCGGGAGCCCCACATGCCATTCGCCCTCGGCGGTCACCTTCGTGCCGCCCTTGACCGGTGCGAACGTGAACGTCCACGTCGGCTTCTCCATGAAGAAGTGGACCTGGGCGACGATGCGCTTCTCGGGCACGACCTCGGTGTACTCCAACCCGCCCTCCATGTGGAAGCCCAGGAAGTGCGTGTACATGCGCGCCGAGCTGCCGACCCCGTCGGGCTTGATATCGACCTCAGCCAGGCCCACATCCTTGGCCTTCCACAGCTTCGTGATGTCCAGCGCGTAGTCGAACACCCTGTCGATCGGGGCGTGGACCGTGATGCTGCGTGTCAACTTTGCCATTGGTTTCACCCCCTTCCATCTCCCACGCTAGGCAGGCGGGAGGGGCCGGACCAGAGGCGATCGGCTCTTGTCGAGGTCCAGGCGACCTTCGGCCCTGTTGTCGCGGGCGTCTGCGGCGTTGGCTGGAGGTGAACACGTGGTCTGCGTGTTGAAGGACCGACTCCATGGGGATGGGAGTTGAGGACCATGGCGAGTCAATCGTTGGATACCGATCGACAGGGCGCGCCCGCGAGGACCGGGTCTGCACTGGACACCGCGGCCCTGGACGCGGCGGTGGCCGACCTGCGAGCGGGGCTGCCCTCCTGGGTCGACCTGCCGCTCGAGGAACGGATCGAAGTAGTGCGCGCCACTCGGCGAAGGGCCGGGCAGGAGGCGGACGGCATCGTGGCCGCGGGGTGCGCGGCGCAGGGGGTGCCGCCCGACAGTTGGTGGGCCCGCGACCTGTGGACCGGTTGGTTGCCGTTGGTGTTCCACCTGTCCGCCCTCGAGGAGGTCCTTGGACGGGTCGCGTCTGGGCGCGAGCCTCTTCCCGCGGGTGCTGTGCATGCGCGAGCTGACGGGCAGGTCGTGGTGGACGTCGTACCGGCAACGAGGACGGATCGGCTCTTGTTCGCAGGGTCGGGGCTTCATGGGCAGGTGTGGATGCAGCAGGGGACCACCGAGGAGCAGGTACGTGCCGGCGCGGCACGCGCCTACCGGTGCGAGGGCTTCGACGAGCCCGGCGTCGCGTTGGTCCTCGGTGCCGGGAACTTCTCGTTCCTCCCGGCGTCGGACATCCTGCACATGCTCTTCGGTGAGGGATGCGTCGTGGCGCTGAAGTTGAATGCGGTGAACGCCTACCTGCAGCCCTTCCTCGAGAGGGTCTTCGCCGACTTCGTGGACCGCGGTTGGCTGCGCTTCGTGGATTCCGGCGTTGCGTCCGGCACCTACCTGGCGCACCACCCGGGGATCGACCGTCTGCACATGACCGGGTCGGCGGCCACCTATGACGCCCTGGTCTGGGGGGCGGGTGAGGAGGGCATGAGAAACCGGGTCGCCGGGACTCGACTCCTGGAGAAGCCCTTCAGCGCGGAGTTGGGCGGAGTCAGTCCAGTGATCGTTGTGCCCGGGCCGTGGAGCGATGCCGACGTCCGCAGGCAGGCCGACCGGATCGCCATCTCCAAGCTGCTCAACTGCGGGCATGTGTGCAATGCCACCCAGGTGCTGGTCATGCCCGGAGGTTGGGAGCAGGGCCCAGCCCTTCTCGACGAGATCCGACGGCTGCTGCGCGCCCTTCCACCGAGGGCGCCCTACTACCCGGGGACTGACGCGAAGGTCGAGCGTGCGCTCGCTGGACAGGCGAGCTGCGAGGTCCTCCAGGGTCCGGATCGGAGGCACCTCCTGACGGACCTGGATCCGGATTCCGACGCGAGTCTCTTCCACGACGAGGTCTTCGCCGATGTCCTGGGGGTTGTGGAGCTCCCGGCGGCCAGCGTCGAGTCCTATCTCGCTGCGGCCGTTCGCTTCTGCAACGAGCGACTCGCAGGGGACCTTGGGGCAACGATGTTCGTGCACCCGGCGACGGTCAAGGACGAGTCGATAGCCGTCGACCGGGCGATTGCCGACCTGCGTTACGGATCTGTGGGTGTCAACGAGTGGGCGGTGATGTCGGGATCCCTGGGCTACACCACGTGGGGCGGCTTCCCCGGGAACACTCCGGAGCAGATCGGCAGCGGGGTGGGTGTGATCGGCAACTGGTTCCTGCTCGATCGTCCGGAGAAGTCGGTCGTCCACGCCGGCTTCCATCCGCGAAGCAAACCGCTCTCCACGGCGAGCCACCGAACCCTTGCGCGTCTGACCCGGGGCCTCGTGCGGTATCGGGCCACGGACGACCTTCGCGCACTGCCTGTCGTCCTCGCTGCAGGGCTCCGCGCCTGAACAAGCCGACGGTCGTGCCCTACAACACCTTCTCCCAGGGGCCGGTCATGTCAGCCGACGTGACCCCCGACTCCTGCATCGCCGCGCGAAGTGCGGGGTCGTTGCGGAAGCCTTCACGGTCCTACCGCGTGATGCCGAGCGCCTCGTCGAGGAAGCTCGTGACCCGCTCGCGCCACTGCTCCGGATCGGCCCGCAAGCCAGCGATGTGGCCGGCGCCGGGGACGACCCACACCGTTACGGACCCCGACGACCCGGTCTGGATCCATGCGGCGGCGTGCTGCTCGTCGGGGACCGCGCCGCCGGTGATCAGGAGAATCGGACGAGGTGCGGCGAGTTCTGCCGCCCGGCGCAGAGGGGTGGGCGGGTCGGCCGGGGTGAGCAGGTCGGTGACGCCGTAGGTGATCCGGTCGAGCTGCTCCTGGAGGGCCCCGGAGGCGCCGTAGACCTCGGAGAGCCACTCCTTGTCAGCCGGCATCCGTTGGCTGGCCCCTTCGGCAACAACCGCGCGGATCCGTGGGTCGGCTGCGGCAGCACCGATCGCCTCCTCGCCGCCCATCGAGAGCCCGACCACCGCGATGCGACGAGGGTCGACGTCGGCCTGAGAGGTGAGGAAGTCGACCCCGGCGACGATGTCCTTGTCGCCGTGCCAGCCGAAGTCCATCGCCCGACCGGCGCTGAGACCGTGCCCACGCGCGTCCATCATCAGGACTCCGTATCCCTGTTCCGCGAGGACCGCGGCCTGGTCGAGGGTGTCGGTTCGCGTCGACCCCGCCCCATGCCGCAGGACGACGGCCGCTGCGTTGGTCGAGGGGATGTACCACGCGGAGAGCGTCACGCCGTCGGCCGCTGTGGCGGTGACCTCCTGGTACTCCAGGCCCCTGTCCGCCGGCGTCGCTGCTCCGAGGCTCGTGGGTGGGACGGTGGTCGCGGCCAGGGCCTGGCCGACGGTCAGGAGGGTGAGGGCCGTCACAACCACGAGGGCGAGGACGGTCGGGACCACAACCCACCAACGGCGCCCACGAAGCAGCATCCGTGCGCCGACCACCATGAGGACCAGGCCCGCCACGAGTGCGGCCAACCCGACGACGGAGGCCAGGGTCAGGCCGGTCTTGGCCAGATGGGGCAGGCCGATCCCGACGCCGACTGTGATCCCCAGCAGCCCGGCACAACACGCCAGGAGCCCGCGGGCGGACGAACGGGTCCTCCCGGTGGTGACCTCGATCCCTGTCATGCCGCACTCCCTTCGCGACCTCTGTCGTTGAAGGTCAGTCTCTCTAGGTAATACATTACGCATATACTGGGGATGAGTCCCAGCGACCCGACTGTTGCTCGGAGCGTCATGGCGCCGGCCGTCCCTCAGCGGGGACCCAGGGCGATGAGGCCGAGCGCGGCCTCACGCCGCCCGTCGACGCCGAGCAGGTCGTTGACCCTGTCGTCGAGGAACGCGCCCACCATGCAGGCCCCCAATCCGGCGGCCTCGGCAGCGAGGTGGACGTTCTGGGTCATGTGTCCGCCCTCCCAGCACACATAGCGGTAGTGGCGCTCGCGGTACTTCCAGCGTGAGCGCTGGAACAGGCCGGTCAGGATCAGCACCACGGGGGCCGCGCGCAGGAAGTCCTGGCCCAGGCCGGCGACCATCAGGTCACCGGCGACCGACCCGGTGCGCATCGGCTCCAGGGCCCGGCCCCGGACGTCGACGTGGTAGAGGCCCGCCTCGACACCCTCGACCCGGTTCACCGCCACGTAGGTCTCCAGGGGGTAGAGCGCGCCGGCCGACGGCGCGGTGCGGAGTCCGCCCCGGGTCTGGGTGATCCCCGTCGCCCCGTGGACCACCCAGGCCAGTTCCTCGGCGGTCATCGCGCGGTCGGCGTAGTCGCGCAGGGACCGTCGCTGCTGCAGCGCCTGCGCGACGCTCATGGTCGGCGCCGCGTCCGGGGCGGGCAACGGCACGCTCGGTCCGTCGCTCACCTGCAAGTAGGGGGCGGGCCGGCGTCCCCAGTCCACCACGCCGCCGACAAGTCCGCGCAGCCCGAGTGCGCTCTGCCGGTGGTAGAACAGGCCGACATCGCCGCCCGGGTAGGGATCGGGCGACACCGCGGACTTCGCCGTCCAGCCCACCGCGACACCGGCCACGCCAGCGCCGACGGCCGCGATGGCCGTCCGTCTGGTCGGGTGCGAGCGCCCCTCACCCGCCTCTGCCGAGGTCGGGAGCGGTGCTGCCCGGGTGCCGACCCCGGGCTCGACCGGGGACGGCGCGACCGCGGATTCCCCGGACTGGTCAACTGCTTCGGTCGCCCGCAGGGGTGCCGGCTCATGCCGCTGTGGCTCGGCTCGACCCTTGGGCACGAACGCGCGCCAGCGCATCCCCACGTGCAGCGCGATGAGCGCCGCGACGCAGTATCCAGCCCACCGGTGCGGTGTGAAGTCGTTGAGGTCCAGTCGGTCGACGACAATGCCGGTCACGATCACCACGACCGCCGCTGCCAGCAGCAGCCAGTTGAGGACGTACCGGATGAGCCTGCGATCCATCAGCAGCCCTCCTGTCATCGCCACGATCGCCGCCGGGCGACGGAGGCGCTCCCCGGGGGCTCGACCTGGCCCCATCAGCACGGTACCGGTTCGGGGGTGCTGCGGTTGGGGTGGTCGATCCAGCTGATCCGATGAACCAGACCGACTAGCGCGACAGGGCCGGCTCGCGGAGGCTGCGTGCGTTCTGGAGGAGCAGGTTGACGGCTGGAGATACTGAGTAATACATTACCTATATGCCCCGGCTGGGTCGCCGTGACTCATCCGGCGGCTGAGCGGGAAGGGGTGCGCAGCGATGGGCACGGTCCTGGTCATCGGTGGCTACGGGAACGCAGGAGCTGCCATCACCGGCCGGTTGCTCGCCCACAGCGACCACAATGTCCGGGTCGGCGGGCGGCACCTGGATCGCGCGCAGGCATTCGTTCACGAGCTCGAAGTCGCGGAGGTCGATCGGCTTGCGCGTCTGGAGGCGTTGCGCATCGATGCCGACGATCGCGCGAGCCTCGACAGCGCGCTGGCGGGCGTGGACCTCTGCATCGCTGCGGCCGGCACCTCCCGGAGCGCCGGGACCGCAGTCACAGCCGCGCTGTCCGCGGGCGTGGACTACCTGGACATCCAGGTCGGGCACGCCAAGGCCCAGCGGCTGCTGGCGATGGATGCCCAGGCTCGGGAAGCGGGGGTGACGCTCGTGACCGACGGCGGGTTCCACCCGGGAGTCCCGGCGGCGATGATCCGCTACGCCGACCAGCGCATGGGCGGCCTCGAGCGGGCGTCGGTTGCCAGCGTCATCGCCGTGGACTGGGCGGCCCTGCGGCCCCTGGCCGACTCGACCGTCGCGGAGATGATGGAGGAGTTCCGCGACTTCGCCTACGAGGAGTACCGCTCCGGGCGGTGGGGGTCGGCCGGCAGGCAGCCCACGTTCACGTTCCCCGAACCGTTCGGTCCCCGGAAGGCTGCCGCGATGGGGCTGGCCGAGATGCACCAGCTCACCCATGCGTTGCCCGGGCTGCGCGAGACCGGCTTCTACGTGGGCGGGTTCAACCCGGTCGTCGACTACGGGGTGATCCCGCTGGCCATGGCGGGCATGCGGATCGCCCCTGAACGGCTCGGTCCGCCGCTGGGGCGGCTGCTGCACTGGGGCCTCCTGCGGTTCTCCCGCCCGCCGTACGGCACGATCCTGCAACTGGACGGCAATGTCGCCGGCCAACCGTCCCGGCCCCTGATGCGGATCAGCCACCCCGATGCGTACTTCGTGACCGCCGTACCGACCGTGGCCGCAGCGCTGCAGATCCTCGACGGCACCGCCCGCCGCCCGGGGGCGCACACCCAGGCGATGATCGTGGAGCCCACCCGGTTCTTCGCCGACCAGTCCGCCATGGGGCTGACGGTCGAATGGCTCGCCAACGGCGGAAGTCCCGGTCGCCCCTCGAGTTGACGGGCCACCTCGATGCGTAATACCTTACGTATATGACGGACGACGAACTCCTGGCCACTCGGGCAGAGGCATTCGGATCTCTCTTCGTGCTCATGGCGCACCTGTCCCGCAGGGCCGACAGCGAACTCGCCGACCTCGGGCTCACCACGCGCCAGTGGCTGCTCCTCGCGGTCCTGACCAACGGGTTCGGCGGGTACAGCCCCTCGCTGAGTGAAGCGGCCGAGAAGTACGGCAGCTCCCGGCAGAACGTCAAGCAGGTCGCCCTCGGGCTCGAGGCCCGCGGGTTCGTGCGGCTCGTACCCGACCCTGCCGATGCCCGGACCACGCGGATCGAGGTGACCGATCGGGTGCGCGAGTTCGACGAGCCCCGGATGCTCGATCGCACCCGCGGCATGCTCGACGACGCCTTCGTCGGCCTCACGCCCGATGAGACCGGCGATCTGCTGGCGCTGCTGCGCCGTTGGCTCGCAGGCCTCACCACCACCACCCAAGGAGAGGAACAACGCTCGTGACTCGCGTCGCGCTGGCAGTGGCGATCGCTGCCCATGGAGTGATCCACCTGATCGGATTCGTCGTCCCGTGGCAGCTGGCCGCGGTGGCGGGATTCCCCTACCGCACCACGGTCCTGGACGGCACGGCCGACCTCGGCGAGATCGGCGTGCGCCTTGTCGGGATCCTCTGGCTCGCGTGTGCAATCGGATTCATCGTCGCCGCGGTGGGCATCGTGCGCCGCTCGACATGGGCACTTCCGCTCACCGCGATCCTGGCGATCGTGTCCCTCATGGTGTGCCTGGTCGGGCTTCCGGAGACGGCCATGGGGATCGCCGTCAACGTGGCCATCCTGGCCGGGGCTGCGTGGGCCGCCCGCTCCCGGACCCATATGGTGGAGGTGGCATCGTGACCACAACGATCAGCTCGCGAGCACACGCCGGGACCGGCCGTTCGCTGCGCGCCCGCTACGACCAGGTCGTCACGGCCGAGTTCGCCGCCCAGCCGCTGACGCCCGACGCGGCGACCCTCACGGCCGCCGACCTCGAAGGGCTGCCCGACCCGGTCCGGCGCTACATCCAGCGCTCCGGGGCGGTCGGCCGGCCGCGTCCGCAGAACATGCGCGTCGTCATGGACGCGACCATGTACCGCAAGCCCGGCGCCCCCATGCCTGCGCGGTCCGTGCAGCACACGTTCTTCGGCCGGCCGACCCGGCTGTTCCTGATGGAGGCCCGGATGTTCGGGCTCCCGGTCCGCGCCCTGCACGTGTACCGCCAGGAGAGGGCCACGTTCACCGTCCGGGTCGCGTCGACCGTGAACATGGTCGACCTCCGCGGCGAGGAGATCAGCGCTGCCGAGACCGTGACCGTCCTCAACGACATGTGCCTGATGGCACCGGGGGCGTTGGTGGATCCCCGTTTGGCATGGAGCCCGGTGGACGATCGGTCCGCGACGGTCACCTTCACCAACGGTCCGCACGTCGTCACCGCGACGCTGGTGTTCAACGTCCGCGACGAGCTGGTGGACTTCTGGTCCGACGACCGCCCGGACAGCAGCACCGGCACGTTCGTCCCGATGCGCTGGTCGACACCCGTCACCGAGTACCGCGACGTTGATGGCCGGCACCTGCTGCACAGCGGGGGAGCGGTCTACCACCGCCCCGACGGACCGTTCACCTACGGCGAGTTCACGATGCGCTCGATCCAGTACGACGTCCCGGGTCCGGTGCGCCGCTGACTCCGGTCAGCGCTACTCGGTCTGGGTGATCGACCTGGCGGCGTCGAGCACGAGCTGGTAGGAATCCGAGGTGACGGCCAGGTCGCCGACGAACGGGCTGTCGTAGGCGGCGATCAGGACCACGACCATGCCGATGATCGTCGCGAGCAACCCCACCAGGATCAGGTGCAGGCGGGCGTCGCCCACGACGAAGAGGTAGGACGAGCCCAGCGCGATGGCTGCCCCCACCAGCACGAAGGACCACATCGCGATCGAGAGGTGCCCACCGACCGCGTCCAGCCGCAGGCGGCGCAGCTCGATCATCTCGCGGAACGTGTCCAGGGCCTGGGCGTGCACGGCTTCCATCCCCGGTGACGTCGGCTCGTAGGAGCCCAGCATGGACTGGATGTCGGTGATCACCGTCGTGCCGCCCTCGGGCACCTCGCCACGTGCTTGCGCCGGCCAAGCCTCCTCGACGATGAAGGCCGTGTACTCCACGAGGTCCTTCTGCAGTTCGTCGCGGACGTCCTCGGGGAAGAGCAGGCTCTCCCGGTAGAGCGTGGCGATCGTCGCCGCCTCCTGCGAGCTCTGCTCGGAGATGCTGCTGTGCTGCTCCCAGGTGCTCACCGCCACCAGGGCGATGGCCAGGGCGTAGAAGACCAGGATCGCCTGCACCATGGCGCCGCCGAACTCCGCGTCGTGCTGCCCGATGTTCAGCCGGGGGAGCAGCCAGCGCCGGGCGGCGAGCAGGCCAAGGGCGGCGAACCCGACGAACACGACGATGATGAGGATGGTGAGCAGCCAGATCGGCAGGCTCAGCACGGTGGTCGACAAGGGGGCCTCCGGGCTTCGTCGGGTGCTGGAGCGCAGGGCGGAATCCTGCCTCATGGCAACCCTGCCACATCAGCGATCGAGGCGGCGGGTCTCACAGGTAGCGGCGCCCGCCGGCGAACTCGCGGGCCCAGATCCCCTTCGTGATCGACGAGACCTGCACCGGCTGGCCGGTGCGCGGGGAGTGGATCATGCGGCCGCGGCCGGCGTAGATGCCCACGTGGTGGATCGCTCCGGACCTGGTGCGGAAGAAGACGAGGTCGCCCTTGCGCAGGTCCCGGACACGGGTCACAGGAGTGCCTGCCGCGGACTGCGGCGTCGCGTCGCGGGGGATCGTGACCCCGAGCTGGGCGTACACCAGGTGGGTCAGGCCGGAGCAGTCGAACCCGAAGCCGGATGTACCGCCCCACAGGTAGGGCAGACCCAGGAACTTGCGCGCCTCGGAGACGACGGCCGACCCGGTCGGGGTGCGGGTCGCCGACCCGGGATCGACCAGGGCCGTCGACCGCGCGGGCAGCCACAACCTCCGACCGTCCGGGATGCTCACCTCGACGACTCCCTCGGTCGTGCTCGCGACCGGGAGCCGGGTTCCGTAGGAGAGTCTGATGACACGCGAGGTAAGGGCCTGGTCGGCGTGTGCCCAGGCTGATCGACGTGTCACCACCGCTTCCCGGGGAGTCGAGGCTGTCTGCGTCGGTGCCGACCCTGCGGGGGATGCCACGAGTTGGGCAGTCGGGATCCAGCCCGGGTACCCGTCCGCTGACTTCGGGCTCGGCTGGCCGGGCAGGGCCACCCATTGACCACGCTCCGCGTTCCTCCACGACCAGCACTGGCTGCCCGAACAGGGCCTGGCTCTCGACCCGGCCATTGAGGCCGCGGCGACCGGCTGTGGTCAATCCGCTGAGCCAGCCGGCGGGGTCCGCTGGGGCGCCGATCGCGAGGACATCGAGGGGGCGCGGGGATTCGGGGGAGGCCCAGAGCGTGGCCACCGAGACTGCGATGCGGGATTGGACCGCCGGTGTGTCGGCGCTCCCCGAGCCGGCGGCGGGCGCTGCCACCGCGGCCGCGGCCAGGGCGCTCGTGATCGATGCGATGATCAGTGTCCGCAGCCCCGAGGTCATGGTCGGAACTGTAGGGCGGCCTGAGCCGATTGCTGCGGAGGTCGAACGCGACGCACCTCAGCCTGGGCTCCGTGCGCGAATGTGCGCCGCCTCACACGAACCCGACGTTTCGGGCACGTATGCATGGGCATGCAGGGGGTGTTCGGTCCGCGCGCGCGGACCCGGTCCCAGCCACGGAGTCGACCATGTCCACGCCCCATGCCAGCAGTCCGCAGACCGCCCTCGCCGACGTCGAGCAGCGGATCGTCGCCGCGGCCAAGGAGCGCGAGGAGTCGGCCACCGAGTCCGGGTCGCAGGCGCGGACAGACCGCGACAGTAGGCCTGACCCTCAGACCAGGCCGCTCGTGTACGCGACGATCACCGCCTGCGTGCGGTCGCGGACCTGGAGCTTGGCCAGGACGTTGCTCACGTGCGTCTTGGCCGTGGCCTCGCTGACGACCAGGACCTGGGCAATCTCGATGTTGGTCATCCCGTGGGCCAGATGGACCAGCACCTCGCGCTCGCGGTCCGTCAGGCGCGCGAGTGCGGCCGCTGCTTCGGGATCGGGACCGCTGCGGCCGGCGACATGATCCATCAGCCCCCGGGCCGCGCGCGGTGCCAGGACGGCGTCCCCGGCGGCTGCGCTGCGGATCCCGGCGACCAGGTCGTCGGCGTCGCCGTCCTTGAGGAGGAACCCGGAGGCTCCGGCGCGTACCGCGGCCAGGACGTACTCGTCGAGGTCGAACGTCGTCAGGACGACCACCGCAGGTGGGACGGGGCAGGGATCGAACCTGCCGCGTCGCCTCGACCCCGTCCATGACGGGCATGCGGATGTCCATCAGGACGACATCAGGTTCCAGGCTCCTGGCCAGGCGCACCGCGGAGGCGCCGTCGGCGGCGCTGCCCACGACCTCGATCCCGTCCACTGCGGCGAGGAGGGCGGCAAGGGCCTCGCGGATCAGTGGTTGGTCGTCGGTGACGAGGACACGGATCGTCATGTGGCCGCCTGGACGATCGCCGGGGCGGGCATCACTGCCCGAACCGCCCAGCGATCGCCCTCCCGGCCGGAGGTGAGGGTTCCCCCGAACAGCTGGGCGCGCTCGACCATGCCGTGCACGCCGTGGCCAGGTGGTTCGGCCCGATGGTCGCTGCCGACCGGGTTGGTGACCTCGAGGTCGAGTGTTGACTCGCTCCAGGTCATCCGGAGGCGGGTGACGCCGGGTGCCCCATGCCTGCGGGCGTTGGTCAGGGCCTCCTGCAGGATCCGGTAGGCCCCGAGCGATGCGGCTGGCGGAAGTGGGCGGGCCTGCCCGATCTCCTCGAGCTGCACGCGTTGACCTGACGCTCGGGCGGTCTCGAGCAGGTGTGGGAGGTCGGCCAGCGATGCCTGCGGGTCCAGGGTGGCGGGGCCGTCCTCGGGGCGGAGCAGCCCGAGGAGCCGGCGCATGTCCGCCATGCTCTGCTGAGCTGTGGTCTCGATGGTGTGCAACTGGGCGGGGCTCACCGTCAGCCCGGCCTCGGCTTGCCGCCGGGCGAGCTGCGCCTGCAGGGAGACTGCGGAGATCCGGTGCGCCACGATGTCGTGGAGCTCGCGGGCGATGTCGAGGCGTTCCTCGAGGATGGCGTTGCGCACAGCGGTCTCCCGTGCCGCCTCGGCCTCGGCTGCCCAGAGTCGTGCTTGCTCGGCCTGGGTGGTCACGGTCTGGACGGTAAGCCCGGCCAGCCACGGACCGAAGAAGAGCAGGGCGGGGAACACGACTTCGCCGATGTCGGACCCCGGGTTGCTCACGACCAGGGCGACGTAGGCCAACCCGATCGCAGCGATCCATGGCTGCCACCTCGGGGCCGCATGCCGCCCGGCCAGGAAGGCCGACCAGATCAGCATGAGGATGAAGGGCGAATCGCTCCGCCCATCGTCAGGCAGGCCACCGGCCGTACTGGCCACGATGAGGGCAGGTGTGGCAACCGCAGGGGCAAGCACGGGCCACCGTGGTCCCACCAGGAGCGAGGCAGCGGTAGCGACCCCACACGCGACCACGAGTGCCGGCCGCGTCGCCCCTATTGACGCCGCTACGACCCAGATCAGGAGGGCTGCCAGGGCCAGGACGCGGACGGCCGTGGCGAGAGGGGCGAGGCGAGGCGTGCGCATGTGCGTCAGGGTAGGGCCCTCGACGGACTCGGGCCTCGTCCATGAGGAGGACGTTTCCCCCGGCCGGATGGTCCATGTGGGGCATCGGTGCCCACCTCAGGACTGGTCTGCCAGGTGATGTGCGTGCCTCGGGTGCCGGGTCAGTCTGTGTCCATGGAACCCACAGAAGCACGCCCTCGCCCCTCGTCGCTGCAGACCGCCGCCCCGATCGGGGCCGGCATCAGTGCCGTCGCGATGGCACTGACCCAGGTTCTGACCCCAGGCCCTCCCAGTGCGGACTACGAGACCCTCTCGGGAATCGCCAGGGAGGGTCTCATGCTGGCATTCCTGGGGTTCAGCATTGCCGCGGTCCTCGTGAGCCGACGCCTGGGTGACCTCCCCGGCAAGGGTCCGCTCGTCGTGGCTGTCGGGTACGGGCTTCTTGTCGTCGGGGTGGCGGCCGGCCTGGCGCTGCGGGAGGACCCCGAGTGGTTCGCCGTTCTGGGCCTGCCGGGAAACCTGCTTGCGAGCATCGGGTTCATCGTGGCCGCACTGGCCGGTTGGCGCGCGCGGCGCATCCCCGGATGGGCGGCCATGCTTCTGGGCGTGGGCGGCTTCGTTGCGATCCTGGGTTCGGAGTTCGGCACGACGGTTCTCATCGGCTGCTTCTGGCTCTGGTACGCACGCTGGATACGCCGCGACGTCACCGATGCCGAGGTCGCCGCCAGCGCCGCCGTGACGGGCTCGACGTCGACGACGTGACGAGTTGTCGGCGCTTTGCCACGGGGGGTGCCGCCGCGTTCAGGCCTCGGGCTGTGTCCTGCTCCGGGCGTGTGGCAGGGGGCCGGTCCACGAGGACCGGCCCCCTGCGGGGCGAAGACAGAGTCGCGTTAGCCGGCCAGGCGGACGATGCGGCCCGGCGAGGGCGCACCATCGGTGCAGATGCCGCCCTCGGCGACCCAGACCCTGCCGCGCTGGTCGACCTCGAGTGCCGTGGGGCAGTCGACCGGGGTGGCCGAGACCGTGGACGGATCGCTGAGCTTGAAGTGGCTGACCTGTCCGGCGAAGATCTCGGCCACGAACACGGTCCCGCCGCGGACTGCGAGGTCGACCGCGCCGGTGAACCCGTCGGCCACCAAGGTGACGGTGCCATCGGACCTGTTGATCCGGAACACTGAACCGCTGCCCGGGCCCTCCGGGATCCTGGCAGGGCCGACACGTAGTAGTGCCCGTCGGGTCCGACCTCCACGTCGGTGGGCACCGGGTTGCTCTGGTAGGTCTGCCCCACGCAGGCGGCCAACGCGTCTTCTGAGATCGCCTCCGCGGGAGGTATTTCGGCGTTGATCTGGGCGTTGATCTGGGTGATGGTCCCCTGGAGGAAGTCCGGCGTCAGGGTCTGCGGGATCGGGGGAAGCACCGCGATCGTCGACACGGCTCCCTGCTTGCTCACGCGCAGCAGCGAGTTCCCGGCAGCATCGGCCACCACCCGCGAACCGCCCCGGTCGTAGGCCACCGCGTAGGGATTGGATTCCACCTGCCCCGGATAGGCCGCCGGACCCAGGAAGTCGCTGAGTGCCTCCAGGGCGTGCTGGCATTCACCGGGGGTTCGATGACGCCGTACAAGTTGACCGAGTCGGGGTTGCTCGCGGTCTCGTAGTCCAGGATCGACACCGACTGTCTGAGGGTGCCCTCGCCCGAGATGGTGTTGAGCAACGTGTCCTCGGGCGGGCCGAACTCCTGGAACTCCGGCGGCAGGCTCAGGGTGTAGCTGATGCGATTGCCGCGTACATCGACCCCGGCGGTGAACTGGCCCTCCACCGGATCCACCAGCACGGTCCGCTCACCCCGACGATCAACCCGGGTGAGCTGGCCGGAGAACGCTTCAGCGACGTAGAACGTGCCGTCAGCCGCGATCGCGAAACCCAGCGGGCTGAACAGGTCCTCCACTGGTTTGCCGTGATGGTTACCCCCGGCGGATGCGGGCGCGACCCCGCCCACCATCACGGCGACGGCCGCCGCAGCGGCCACACAAAGGCCAGACTTCATGACGCGGGTGGGGGCCAGGGCGCGGCGCATCTCAACCCACCACCATCGTGATGGCCCCGGCGACCAGTGCCAGTGTGCCGAGCAGCATGCCCACGATTCCTGGAGTGCTCGGTCGTCCTCCGGTCGGGCGCGCCGCCCAGCCCGAGTCCGAGGGCTGTTGCGCCGAACACGCAGGGGAGCCCGGCCCAGAAGGCCACGATCGTGAGGACCGCGACCACGCCGAGGATCAGCGAGGTCAGTGCCATCGAGCCAACTCCACGGGTGATGGCCCGGCGGGAGGCCCAGATGGCGATGCCCACCCCGACACCCGCGATGGCCAGGCTGACCACCCAGTCGGTCAGGTTCTGCGGGGAGGGCTGCCCAGCGTCGGCTGCGAGGTTGAGGACCACCGCCCCCAAGTACAGGATCAGGCCCGCGGCGGGGGCCATCACGGGGTTCATGCTCGTCACGGACTCGTCCAGGTCCTGAACATCGGTCCTGCTCATGGTGCTTCTCCTTCGTTGTTGGCTCCGGTTGGCGGACCTCCCGGTCGGAGGTGCCAGGTGAAGCACACCGCGAATGGTTTGGGCTCCACATCGGCCCCGAGCCCCGGTCGTTCGGGAGACATGCCCGGGTGCCCCGGGACTCGGGTCCCGGGACAAGGCGGCGGCTGCTGAGTCACACTGACCACGAGAGGAGCGCCATGCGTGGGATGAGGAATCAGTCCGAGGACCGTCTGCGGGCGCTGGCCGTCACCCTCGCCGGGCTGTCGGTGGCCTTCGCGCTGGTGTCGCTGCTGATCGGTCCTGACGCGTACCCGCTTCCTGGGGTCACCAAAGACCCGACCAACGGCCCGTGGATTCTGCTCTGGGGCCTCTGCTTCGGCGTTGCGGGCCTCATGGTCGCCCTGGAACGCCCTCGGAACCCGATCGGCTGGATCCTGCTGCTGTCCGCGCTGTTCGGCAGCCTGTCCGAAGTGCTCGGGATCTATGGCACCCGCGCGTTGGCCGACCCGAACGTGTCGTGGCCCTTCGGTCTCCTCGCGGTCTGGGCTGCCGGGTTCCTGTGGTTCCCCTCCCTGCTGCTGCCGTTCACCGTGCTTCCCCAGGTCTACCCGGACGGCCATCCCGTCGGCCCCCGGTGGCGGTGGGCCCTGCGGTTCAGCGTGCTGGGCCTGGCGGCGGTGACACTGCTCCTGGCACTGAGCACGGACAACGTCAATGACTGGGTCGAGGGGCTCACCCTGCCGTTCGTTTGGCCGCAGTGGATGGCGCCTGTGGGCGTCGCGATCTTGGTGCTCGGTTTCTCTGGGTTGCTCGTCGGTTTCGTTGCAGGGCTGGTTGGCCTCGGCGTGCGCTTCCGTCGTGGAGGATCTCAGGCCCGCGGCCAGATCATCTGGCTGTCCCTGCCGGTCGCACTGGCGGCGATCACGGCCTTCCTGCCCTTCGAGGACCTAGTCCTGCACGTCTGGTACCCGTTGATCGCCGTTGCGGTCGCCATCGGTGTGCTCGGCTATGACCTCCTGGGCATCAACGTGACGGTGCGCCGCGCGTTGGTCTACCTGCCGCTCACTCTGCTGGTGGCGCTCATGGTGGGCGCGATCTCGGCGACCATCAGCAAGCGGACTGAGGGCTCGGAGTACGGCATCGTCGTTTCGGCGGTCGCCATCGCCGTGCTTGTGCTGCCGCTCAGGGACGCGCTCGTGCGAGGCACGGATCGGCTGCTCTACGGCCGGCGCAGCGACCCCGTTGCCGTGATCGGCCAGATCGGGAGCGCTGATCCCGAAGCTCCCGAGGGCCTGCTGCGGGTCCTCGCCGAATCGGTGCGCTCTCCGGGGGTGGAACTGCGCGACGCGACCGGCACCACCGTGGCCACCGTCGGCACGCTCACCGAGCGCGCCCAGTCGGTGCCTCTCGGGGACAGGTCCGCGGGGGAGTTGGTGGTCTCGCCCCGGCGGGGTGAACGGACCCTGGATCCAGCAGATGCTCGACTGCTTGCCGCGGTGACCCCGTACTGGGTCGCGGCTCTGCGCGCACAGGCGTTGGCTCGGGACCTCGAGTCCGAGCGTGAACAGGTCCTGCTCGCCGCCGGGTCCGAGCGCGCCCGCCTGCGCCAGGACCTCCACGATGGCCTCGGCCCGGCGCTCAGCGGTATCGCCCTCGGGGCCGAAGCCGCGCAGGGCCTGGTCCGGACCGACCCGGACGCTGCGGCGACCTTGATCGATCGGATCGGTGTCGAGGCGACTGCGGCGACGGAGGAGGTCCGTCGGGTGATCGACGACCTGCGCCCATCCGCCCTTGACTCCGCGGCCCTCGGCGAGGCGATCGGGCTGGCTGCGGACCGGGTGGCTGCCCAGGTCAGCGTCGAGCTGGAGGGTGACCTCACGACCTTGCCGCCCGACGTCGCGTCCACGGCCTACCGGATCGCTGCGGAGGCGCTGACGAACGTGGCGCGGCATTCGGGGGCCACCCGTTGTTGGGTACGTGTCGGTCGCGTCCCGGAGGGACTTTCCCTCTCGGTTCGCGACAACGGCCGGGGCATCCCGGATCAGCGGTCGACCAGTGGCGTGGGGCTCGCGTCCATGCGTCGACGTGCAGCCATGCTTGGCGGGCGCGTGACCGTCCTCCCGGTCGACCCCACCGGCACGGAGGTGTCGGCCATGCTCCCCGTCGCGCTGGTGTCCACATGAGCATCCGCGTCGTCGTCGCCGACGACCATCCGATGTACCTGCTGGGCCTGGCTGCCGTGCTCGCCCAGGCCGACGACATCGACGTCGTGGCCCAGGCGAGCAACGGCCACGAACTGCTGGCAGCCGTCTCCCAGCACGCGCCCGACGTCGCGGTCACCGACCTGACGATGCCCGGACTCGATGGCATCGCGGCGATGCACCGGCTGCGGGACACCGCGCCGGCCACGGGCGTCATCGCGCTGACCATGCACGAGGACGACGAGTCGGTGTTCGCGGCCCTTCGGGCCGGCGCCCTCGGGTATCTGGTCAAGGGCGCGGATTCGGCCGAGATCGTCCGGGCCGTGCGCGCAGTCGCAGCCGGGGAGGCGGTCTACGGCGCGTCGGTGGCCCGCCGGATCCTCGCCTTCCACTCCGGGACGGTCGGCGGTGATCCCTTCCCCGACCTCACCCCCCGGGAGCGGGAGGTCCTCGGCGAGCTCGCCGGCGGTGCGCGCAACCACGAGATCGCGGCCCGCCTCGGGTTGTCGGAGAAGACGGTGCGCAACCACGTGTCCGGTGTCCTGCTCAAGCTCCAGGTCCCCGATCGCACGGCGGCTGCCATCAAGGCCAAGGACGCGGGGATCACACGGACTCGCCTCGGGTGACGTGCGGGGTGCCTGTCCTCTGGGCTCGCGCTTCCCCACAATGACCCGCTTCCCCTTTGCGGGAAGCAGTCCGACGAAAGGAAAGCGGATCGACCCGCGGCGCGTCAGCGGAGCTCGCTGATCTCCGGCTCCGGGCCGCCGGACCAGGTGAGGCGGAACCGCCCGCCGGGACGCACGTTCGCCACGGCGGCCTGGTGGAAGCACGCGACGGCTTCGCGGCCCGGGTCGCGGACGGCCGGGTAGACGACCCCGATCGACCCGGCGGCGAGGAGGTCGTGCAGGGGCGGGTGGATGTCCGACAAGTCACCCCAATCTGCTCCGGCCCCCCAGATCCCGATCAGCCAGAGCTAGCGAACGGTCACGGTCACCTGGGTGGTCGATCCGTCGGCGGCGCCGATCGTGACGACGGCGACCCCGGGGGCGCGGGCGATGGCGGCCGGGTTGAAGACCGCGCTGCCGTCGTCACTGCCTTGGATCATCTCGAGGACATCGGGCTTGTCGGTGCTGATGGTCGTGTTCGCCGGGTCCGGCTGGGTGAAGACGATCGTCTCGCCGACGGCCGCCTCCGCCGTCGTCTGATCGGGGGCGACGAAGATCGGAGCCGGGATCTGGTTCGACCCGGACGTGGAGGCGCTCGGCGTCGGGGACTTGGGCTCCTCCGACGAGCCGCACGCACCGGCTGCCGAAACGGCGAGGGCCACAGCGAGGGCGACCCGCGCCGCTCGAGAACCTGTCGACGTCACTGGCTGCATGGTCTGACCTCCTCAGGTCGTCGGCCATGTTGGCCGTGGCGGCCGTGGCGGCCGTGGGGGCCGTGGCCCCTACGAGCGCTCACGGCGCCGGGTGTGGCCCATGCGATGCTTCACGACCCGGCCCGGCTTGCGCACATGCCGCCGCGCATGGACGCCGCGCCCCTCATCGAAGGATCGCACCAACAGTCGCCCCCCGGATCGCACGCTGCTCATGGTCGGCACCTCCTCTGTCTCCACCTCCAGCAGAGCGCAGATCTGTGCTCTGCGCCAGAGTCGACCGACCCTTCCCGGCCCGCAGGGATGTCCAGGCGGCTCGTCCGGCGCTGGAGGGTCACCCGGCGACGTACCCCGCCTGGAGGGCGCCCTCATCGTCGCGCAGCTCGAGCTGGTCGCCGCGGATCGTGTACGTGGTGACCCGGCCGAGAGCTGCCAGGTAGTTGGCCTCCTGCTTGCTGACGTCCGGCTCGCACATCATTCGCGTGGTTGCCAGCGGCCCGATGGTCATGCTCTCGCCGGACACCTCGTAGGTCCCGTTGTAGGTGTTGCACCCGGCGTTGCCGGAGATGGTCCCGTCGTCGCCGAAGACTGCCGTCACCTCGGTGTCGGCGACCAGTGAGGCTACCGCGTCCGTGCCGGTGTTGATCCCGTTGGCCGACCAGTTCGTCCCCGTGAGCGTGATCGGGACGGCCACGGTGTACGAGAGCACGACCTGGCCGTCCTTGTCGCTCATCGTCATGGTGCCGTCACCGATCGCGAACGTGGCTGCCTCGTCGAGACGGGCCAGGTAGTCGGCCTCCACGGCCATGGCCTCTCCGACGCAGGCCATGAGGGTGGATGCCAGCGGTCCGATGTCGATGGTGTTCCCGTCGGTCGTGTAGCCGCCGCTGAAGCGGTTGCAGCCGCTGGAGCCGGAGATCGCAGGTTGGCCACCGAGAAGAACACCGCCTCCTGCACCTGGGCGGTCGCATCAGCCGCCACCAGCAGGTCCATCGCCCGATACGCCTGATCATCAGTCACCGCATCCAGTCCACTGATGGCCACGTCCCGAGACCCCCATTCGGTCGCCGCCAGCTTCGAGCCCGGATCCAGGGCCCGGTTGGCCACCAACGCGAACAGGACCTGCTCCACGTCGGTGGTGAACCGCCGCGGTCCCAGCAGCGTGCGCAACGCCGTGGCGATGCCCAACTGGTGCCACAACCCGTCGAGCAACCACACCCCACCCAGGGACCGTGACGAAGTCACCCGCAGCAGGTCCTGCTTTGGCCATTCCCTGCGTACGGATCGGTGTCGCCCAGGTGCGGGAGATCGAGGACACCAGCCGGCGCAGCCCGTCGGTGTCCAGGGTGCCCTCCCAGCCCAAGTTGACCAGCACCCGGGCCCGGGTCTGCGCATTACCAGCGCGGGTTCGTGACTGCCGGCACGAAGGCCGGGGCCAAGCTTCTCCGTCGGCGCCCGACAGGACAGCGCGGTGCGTCGGGCGATCGCCAGCATCGACGACCAGGCGTGGGTGCGCATCGAATACCCGCAGGCCGTGCTCGACCCCGACGCCGGGGAGATGGTCTCCTGCGCGGAGGTCGCCGAAGCTCCCTACCTGGCGTTCACCTCACACGGAATCAAGGCCGTGCCCGGTCGGCTGATCGTGCGCCGGGTCCGGAACGCAACACCAACAAGCCCGCCGCCGCCGCCCGGGAAGGGCTGTTCACCGTCTGGCGGTATCACGCCATCTTCACCAAGAACCCGGCCCCACTGGTGGTCGCCGAGTCGCAGCACCGGGGCCATGCGATCGTCGAACAGGTCATCGACGACCTCAAGTCCGGGCCTCTGGCTCACCTGCCCTCCGGACAGTTGCAGGCCAACGCTGCTTGGCTCGTGGCGGCCACGATCGCGTTCAACTTGACCCGCGCCATCGGCGTCGCCGCCGGCGGCACCTTCACCCGGGCCGAGGCCGCGACCGTACGCGCCCGGGTCCTCAGCGTTCCCGCCCGGTGTCCCGATCCGGGCGACGCCAACGCCTACACCTACCCCAGCGCTTGCCCTGGGCCAAGCACTGCAATCCCTCTGGACCACTGTCATGACCAACTGACCACTGGCCCCATCCGACCACCACAACCCGAGGAACTTGGAGAAGCCGGACCCGACCGGCCGGACCGGCACGCCTACCCGCAGCACAGCCCCGCTACACCGCTCACCGCAGCAGCCCGTGCCTCTCAGCCATCAGCGCGGTGGATTGAGGGTTAGGCGTGTGCCTGTTTGCCCGTCCCCCTGCGGACGTCGACCGTCCGGTCGCGCAGGTCGAGGGTGCGCCAGCGGCGGCGGCGGGCTGCGCCAACTGTGGCCATGCCGACCAGCAAGAACGTGGCCCCAGTGCCCGCGAGGCTGGAATCCGAGAGTGCTCCGGATTGGTCGACGGTCTCGACCCTCGACGCGTCAAACGTCGACGGGCGAGGAGTCGCATCGTTCGAGGTGGCTGCTGCTACCACAGGTGTCGCGGCGACACACAGTAGAACCGCACCTGCACCAAGTGCTGCGGCGCTACGCTTCATATGACGTCGAGTCCCATCGTCGTCGATCCTCTGGCGGGGCCGGAGCGAGGGCACTGCCTTGCCCGCCTTGTTGATCCGAAGTCTACGCCGTGTGACGGTCAGGAGGCCAGCCTGTCACCCGTTTGGGTTAACCGAGAGTGACTCGGGATGGATACCCTAGGCGACATGGTGAGCAGGGGGTCTCTGGAGGTCTGGCTGGCGCGGAACAAGCGAGACGTCCTTGTCCTGCTCGACGTGTTGGCCTGGACGTTTTCCATACTGACGTTCACGCTCTTGCGGTACCTGGACGTCCCTGGAGGTGTCCCCTGGGCACGTACGGTCACTGCCATCGCCATCGCGATTGGTGTCCAAATGGTCATGGGTACCGTGTTCTGGATCTATGACGGTCGGTACCAAGTGGGCTCGCGTGACGAGGGCGTCGCGCTCGCCAAGACGTACGGGGTCACCGTCGTGCTTTTCGAACTGGCGAGTGTGCTATTCGCGGGTGGCCGGTTGATGGCGCTTTCGGTACCCGTCGCCAGTGGGTTGGGGGCGCTCGCTCTGGGTGCGGCTGTGCGCCTGGAATGGCGATCCCTGCACGAGTCCATTGTCCGTCCCGAAGGGGCGGCTCCCGCTCTGGTTCTCGGCATTGGCTCCGCCGGCATCCAACTGGTGGCCAACATGCTCAGCGATCCTGAGTCGCCGTACATCCCGGTCGGCTTGCTAGATGACGATCCCGAGAAGAGGCACCTGCAGATCGATGGGATCCCGGTGCTTGGCAACCGCACCGCCCTGAAAGCGGCGGCGCAGCAGACTGGTGCTGAGATGTTGATCATCGCCATCCCCTCGGCCCGATCCGAGCTGTTCAGGGATGTCTCGGAGTCCGCCGCGGCTCTGGGCCTGAAGGTCAAAGTGCTGCCGAGCCTCAAGAACGTCCTCGCCGGACGCGTTGGCGTACAGGACTTGCGCGACATCGACGTCACCGACCTCCTAGGCCGCGACCCAGTGCACACTGATGTTGAGTCATGCGCCGGATACCTCCGGGGCAAGCGCCTACTCGTTACCGGGGCCGGGGGATCCATCGGCTCGGAGCTTTGCCGACAGCTATTGGGATTTGCGCCTACAAGGTTGCTGATGCTCGACCGCGATGAGTCCGCGCTTCACGCCCTGCAGCTGAGCCTGACCGGGCGCGCACTGCTCGATACCGACGACGTGATCTTGGCGGACATCCGCGACCAGGAGGCTCTGGCCGCGGTGTTCCAACGGCACCGGCCCGAGGTGGTCTTCCACGCGGCGGCGCTCAAGCATCTCCCGATGCTAGAGCAGTATCCCGAGGAGGCCTGGAAGACCAACGTCCTCGGGACTGCCAACGTCTTGGAGGCGGCACGCGACTGCGGAGTTGATGTGTTTGTCAACATCTCCACCGACAAGGCCGCAAGCCCGTGCAGCGTGCTCGGCTACTCCAAGCGAATCGCCGAGCGGCTGACTGCTGCAATGGCGCAGGAGGCACCGGGCAAGTTCGTCTCGGTCCGGTTCGGGAACGTGCTGGGCTCGCGTGGCTCAGTGCTCCCTGCGTTTGCTCAACAGATCGCCGAGGGTGGTCCGGTGACCGTCACCGACCCCGAGGTGACCCGCTTCTTCATGATGATCCCGGAGGCTTGTGAGCTAGTCATTCAGGCTGCAGCGATCGGCAAAGACGGGGAGGCACTTGTGCTCGACATGGGCCAGCCGGTCAAGATCCTGGATGTCGCCCGCCAAATGATTGAGATCAGCGGGCGCACGGACATCGAGATCGAGTTCACGGGCCTGCGTGAGGGAGAGAAGATGCATGAGGAGCTGATGGGCGTGGCTGAGGGCCATCGGGGGACAACCCACGACCTGATTGACGCGACAGATGTTCCTCCGCTGTCGATCGCAGAGGTTCGTACCTCGAACGTGGACTGGGCGCCAGCTGGAGTGGCGTGACGACTGCGCGTCCATGTTGCGGAGGGCGCGGACCATGGTGGAGAGCCCAGCGTCGACGAGCCGCATGGCACTCATGTCCACTCACACCGGGGCTGGGCTGCTCACCGACAAGCAGACCGACCGCCTCGAGGCATTGTTCGCCGTGGCTCCGCCCTCGGCTTCCGCAACCCCACCAGCTACATCGCCAGATCCCTACTCGAGACCGGCGGATTCAGACCCCAACTACACGCCGGATTGTGAAGAGCCGGATTCCATTCGTGTATCGGTCGACAGGAGGAAGTTGACCATGCGACGGCGAGTACTGTCACGGCTAAGATCCTCATGTTGAAGTCGGGCTGATCGAACCGCAGGGAGTAACCACCATGTCAGTGCGGATCGCCGCCTCGGCTGATGTCGCCCACGACACCAGGATCGGTGACGGATCCTCGATCTGGCAGTTCGCCCAACTGCGCGAGGGCGTGATCCTCGGCGAGAACTGCATCGTCGGCCGTGGTGCCTACATCGGCACCGGCGTCCGGATCGGCAACAACGTCAAGATCCAGAACTACGCCCTGGTCTACGAGCCGGCGCGTGTCGAGGATGGCGCCTTCATCGGCCCGGCGGCGGTCTTCACCAACGACCACTTCCCCCGCTCGGTAAACCCCGACGGCTCCCTCAAGTCCGGCCACGACTGGGAGCCGGTGGGCGTGACCGTCCGCGAGGGTGCTTCGATCGGCGCCCGGGCTGTGTGCGTCGCCCCGGTCACGATCGGGCGCTGGGCCTTGGTGGCGGCAGGAGCAACCGTCGTCCGTGATGTCCCGGACTTCGCCCTTGTGGTAGGAAGCCCAGCCCGCAGGATCGGCTGGGTCGGCCGCGCAGGGGTCCCGCTGGAGCAAGCCGCCGACGACCAAGAACTCTGGGTGTGCCCAACCACGGGCGCCCAGTACCGGCAAGTGAACGACAACCAACTCGAGGAGTGCTGACGTGGGGATGATCCCGGCTGCGAAGCCGCTGATCGGCGAGGAGGAGCGGGCTGCAGTCGATGCGGTCCTGTCCTCGGGGGGGCTGGCGCAGGGTCCGCAGGTGGCAGCCTTCGAGCAGGAGTTCGCAGCCGTCGTCGGCGGGCGGGAGTGCGTCGCCGTCAACTCGGGCACCTCCGCGTTACACATGGCCCTTATCGCGCTGGGCATCGGAGCCGGCGACGAGGTGCTCGTTCCGTCCTTCACGTTCGCCGCCACCGCAAACGCCGTGGCCCTGGCCGGTGCCACCCCTGTGTTCGTCGACATCGAGCCTGACTCGTTCTGCATCTCCCCGGAGGCGAGCGAGGCAGCGATCACATCCCGAACGAGGGCTGTCATGCCTGTTCACCTCTACGGGCACCCGGCCGCGATGGACCGCATTACTCCCATCGCGAAGGCCCACGACCTTCTGGTCATCGAGGACGCCGCCCAGGCCCACGCGGCATCGCTGCACGGCACCCCGGTAGGCGCACTCGGGGACGCCGGCTGCTTCAGCTTCTACCCGACGAAGAACATGACTTCCGGCGAGGGTGGTATGGTCACCACCGCCAGCCCCGAAACGGCCCGCATGGTCCGGCTGCTGCGCAACCAAGGCATGGAGGTCCGCTACCGCAACGAGGTGGTCGGCTTCAACACCCGGATGACCGACATCCACGCCGCGATCGGTCGGGTCCAACTCGGCAAACTAGCCGGCTGGACCGCCCAGCGTCAGGCCAATGCCGAGTTCCTGACCGTCAATCTCGAGGGTGTGGTCGCGCCGAGTGTTGCCCAAGGGGCGGTGCATGTCTTCCACCAGTACACCATCCGCGTTCCTGGACACGACCAGGACGCCTTCGTCGCAGCCCTGGCTGAACGAGGTGTGGGCTCCGGCGTCTACTACCCGACTCCCGTCCATGCCCTGCCCTCTTTCGGACTCACACTCGACCTCACCGAGACCATGAGCGCAGCTAAGGAAGTGATCTCGCTTCCTGTCCACCCAGCCCTGAGCCAGGCTGACCTCGAAACGATCGTCGACGCCGTGAACGCGGTGGCGAAGGCAGGATCATGATGGCCCACCTCCGCGCCGGCCTCCTCGGCTTGGGCATGATGGGCCGCAACCACGCCCGTGTCCTGGCTTCCCTCGATGGAGTTGAACTCGTGGGCATCGCCGATCCGACGGGAGGCGTGGAGGGGGCCACCCCACACGGGGTACCGGTCGTCGGCACCGTGGCGGAGTTGCTCGCCCTGGGCATCGACTACGCAATGGTCTCCACCCCCACCAGGTTTCACCGCGATACTGCCTTGGTCCTGGCCGCCGCCGGGGTGCACGCTTTGATCGAGAAACCGCTGACCACGGACGTCCTTTCCGCGCACGAGATAGCCGACGCATTCGCAGCGTCCGGGCTGATCGGAGCCGTGGGCCACATCGAGCGGTATAACCCGGCCCTGCAACAGGCCCGCCGCCGGATCGCCAACGGGGACCTGGGCGAGATCTACCAGATCACCACCCGCCGGCAGGGTCCGTTCCCGGGCCGGATCGCCGACGTCGGGGTCATCCTCGACCTGGCCACCCACGACATCGACTTGACGGCGTGGGTCGCCCAACAGCCGTTCATCTCGGTTGCGGCGCGGACCGCCTACCGATCGGGCAGGCCGCACGAGGACCTGGTAGCCATAACGGGACAACTCGCGGATGGCACCGTGACCAATCACCTGGTCAACTGGCTCTCGCCGATGAAGGAGCGCGTTACGGTCATCACTGGTGAGAAGGGGGCCCTGGTAGCTGACACACTGAGCGCGGACCTCACGTTCTTCGAGAACGGCGTCATCCCGACCGAGTGGAGCGAGGTGGCCCGATTCAGGGGCGTCACGGAGGGGAACATGACTCGGTTCGCCTACGCGAAGCCGGAACCGCTGCGGGTCGAGCATGAGAACTTCCGGGATGCGCTCCTGGGTAAGAACTCGGACATCGTAACCCTGGGTCAGGCCGCTGCTACGGTCGCGGTCGCCAACGCGGTTGCTGAATCCGCGGCCACCGGCAACATGATCTTGATCGATGCGTGGCAGGTGGAGGGGTTGTGAGGATCTGCGTCGTCGCGCTGGGCAAGATCGGCCTGCCGTTGGCCGTCCAGTATGCATCCAAGGGCCACGAGGTCGTCGGGGCTGACGTCAACGCCAAGACGGTCGAGTTGGTCAACGCGGGCATAGAGCCGTTCCCTGGTGAGGCCAACCTGACGCCGAAGTTGCGGGAGGCGATTTCGCACGGGCTGCTCACTGCGAGCACGGACACTACTGCCGCCGTCGCCCAATCTGAGGCCGTCGTCGTTGTAGTCCCCTTGTTCGTTGATGAAATGGGTCGCCCCGACTTCGGTTGGATGGATTCCGCCACGAGGGAGGTTGCGAGAGGGCTGCAGCCGGGCACCTTGGTCACGTACGAGACCACCCTCCCTGTCGGCACCACCCGGAACCGATACGCCCCGATGCTCGAGCAGGGCTCCGGGCTGGTTGCAGGGGACGGGTTTCACTTAGTCTTCTCCCCCGAGCGGGTCCTGACCGGACGGGTGTTCGCCGACTTGCGCAAATACCCGAAACTCGTCGGTGGCATCAACCTGGAGTCCGAGAGGCGGGGGATCGACTTCTACCAGTCAGTCCTGGATTTCGACGCGCGGGGCGACCTGCCGAAGCCGAACGGTGTCTGGGCCATGGGGTCGGCTGAGGCCGCAGAGATGGCGAAACTCGCAGAGACCACGTACCGCGACGTCAACATCGGATTGGCCAACCAGTTTGCCCGGTTCGCCGACAGGAGTGGCATCGACGTCTATGCAGTGATCGAGGCCTGCAACTCCCAGCCCTACAGCCACATTCACCAGCCAGGGATCGCCGTGGGCGGGCACTGCATCCCGGTGTACCCGAGGCTCTACCTGCACAACGATCCCGATGCCACCATTGTCGCTGCAGCGCGTGACGCGAATGCGGGCATGCCTCGGTACGCGGTCAAGAGGCTGGCGGAGGAGTTCGGGGACCTGAGCGGCGCCAAGGTCGCAGTCCTGGGTGCCTCATATCGTGGAGGTGTGAAGGAGACAGCCTTCTCGGGGGTGTTCCCGGTGGTAGCCGCACTGGCGGAGGCCGGGGCGAACGTCGTGGTCCACGACCCCATGTTCTCCGACGCGGAGCTCGCCAGCTTCGGCTGGGAGCCGTATCACCTGGGAGAGCCCGTGGACGCCGCGATTGTCCAAGCGGATCATCCCGAGTACCTTCATCTGGTCTCGACAGACATCCCCGGGGCCCGAGTGCTCCTGGACGGGCGTCACGTCCAGCCCGGGAACCAAACTGCCGTCACGATCGGCGATGGACGACGGCCGAGGGGATAGCGGAGTGCGCCCTGTCGCGAGGCGTAGAAGCCAACCTGTGGGAACCCCAGCTCGGGCTTTCGGGTTCGGGCCCGTGTTCGCGCTGCTCCCCATCATCGTGGTGGGGACTGTGAAGGCCACCGGGTTCGTCTCAATCGGCGGCGTTGACACTACTGTCCTCAGCGTTGTGTTTCTGCTGGCCGCATCCATTGTGACCTTTGTTCGGCATCCGCGGTATCCCGTCGCCCAGATGCTTCCCTTCTTCCTGTTCTCCCTGGTAGTGCTTGTCGGCGTGGCGAGAAGCGATCCGGGTGACTATCAGGGCCTCAAGGCTCGTGATTTCTTCCTGCTAACGGCTGTAGTGGTGGTCTGTATTCCCGTTCTCCTGCGCGATGTCCGTGACCTGCGAGGGCTGGTTGCGGTGTGGTTCGTGGGAGGGACTCTGATAGCTGCGCTCGTGCTAGTTGTGGGTGCCGGCGAGGACCTCTATGGCCGAGCGGGAATCGGAGAGGCAACGCTCGGACCGGCCTATCTATCAGCAGCGGCGCTTGTTGCGGGGGGTGCCGCTCTGGGCGAGAAGGTTCTCCCGTTCGCCGTGGCGCTTCCAGGGATGGTGGTGTGCGGGGTTGCGCTCGTGACGATTGGATCGCGTGGCCCGATGGTCGGGGCCGTCGTCGGCCTCGCTGCCTGGATGTTGCTGCGCGGTGTTCTGAGGGCTCGGTCTCTGATGGTGCTTCTCGTGGTCTCTGTGGTCGCAGTGCTAGGGGTGCGCCAAGCCTCTGAAGCTGCTGTCTCACGGTTCGTCCTGGGGGATCCCGCGCGACAGGATCTCTGGGCCATCGCACGGATGACCTTTCTGGAGTCCCCACTCCTCGGGCTTGGATGGGGTGACTTCTCCACCGTCTCCTGGGCCGAGTATCCACATAACCTGTTCTTGGAGACCGCTTCGGAATTGGGCCTCGTCGGCGTGCTCTGCGTCCTGGCTCTTCTGGCGGTCGTCGGCGTGAGGGTGGGGCAGAGCAGGTCAGCGCCGGAGGCGCGTGTGGTCGCTGCCGTGGCCGTAGTCATGTTGATGGGCCAACAGTTCAGCGCGGACCTGACCAACAGGGTGTTCTGGATCGCGATCATCCCTTGCCTGCTCCTGCCGCTCCCGGGTGGGAATCCGGAGGCGAGTTCGTCTACAGAGGCGAGGCCCCCTCGAAGCCGGCGGGCGGTTCGTCCACTTCAGCGTGTTGACCGGCAGGC
Source organism: uncultured Actinomycetes bacterium (assembly GCA_963706875.1). GTDB lineage: Bacteria > Actinomycetota > Actinomycetes > S36-B12 > CAIYMF01 > Prado023. Next base: position 143,434 of record CAVPNW010000004.1, read on the forward strand.
GGTCTACTCGCAGCCCACAGGCACCCAAGCCAAGCCAGCACGTACACCGCAACCGTGGTGATGGCCAGGATCGCGACCACGTCGGCCAGCGAGTGACCTGCTCGAGCCCCCCCCAGGATCACGGTGGCATTGGCACCCAGGCGGACCAGATTCCATGAGAACTGCATCAGTCCCCGCTGGCGTACTGTCCAGACGTTCTGAACGGGAGAACCGAAGATCGCAGCCCCGGCCATGACACCCGCGTACTGGGCTAGTTTGGCCGTTCCTGACCACTCATCGCCGAGGATCCACGGCAATACGAGAGGCGCCAGGACCCAGATCACTGATGCGACAGTGACTGCCATGAGCAGTAGGGCGGCAGACCACCGGAAATACGCCTTGCGGGAGGCGTGAAGGGACGACGCCCGCGCAAACTCACCAAGGAAGACCTGACCGGCAGACTGACTCAGGACAGTCACCGGGACGCCGGCGATCCTGTCAGCCATTGCATAGAGCCCGGCAGGCCCGAAGCCGAAGAGTGAAGGCAGCATCAGGGCTGCGAGGGTGGCCCCCAGGACGTTGACGAGGTTTGCTGGCGCAAAGATGACTGGGAAGCGCCAGTACTCCTTGAGGAGGGAACGTGCCCCGCTGCGCCCCGGCGCCTGCGCAATGCGGACGTCGCAGGAGCGCAGCAGGCCGGCAATTCCCAGTGACCTGCCAACGAGCCCGCCGAGGAACAGCCCACGGCTGAAGCCGAAAGCGCCCAATGCAATCTGGGCCACGAGTGTCCCAAGCATCTGGATCACAGGGATTCGGCCGAGGAGGCCGTAGGACCGGAGCCGAATGGCCAACTGGCCGCCGGCGCTGTACAGGCCCGCGATCGCCACGAATGTCGCGATCGCCAGAAAGTCCGTCCAGTCGAGCCCCCCCGCGTGCCAGACCCCGGTGAGGCTGAGAATCCCGGCGAGGAGCCCTGTGAACGGCAGGACGATGAGCGGAGCGAGGACCGCAAGCCAGAATAGGCCCCGACTGTCGTCAGTCGACTTGGGGATCGGGATCGCGAGCTCCAGTCTCAGACTCGCGAAGGAGAGCAGGACAGCGGCACTGCCCAATAGCAGTGCGTAGTGGGCCGTGTCTGAGGGCGTGTACAGGCGTGAAAGGAGAGGCAGGGCAGCGAAGGCCAGGAGTTGTGCAACCGCCGACCCCGTCAGGATCCCCAGGAATCCTCTCAATACGCGTCTCGGGCGATGCCTCGACGATCGTGATCCGAGTTCCGCTCCGGTCACCTTGAGTCAGCTCGCCTGCGAGGGAAGCAAGGGCGCCTTGCCAGCCACGCTCCCGAGTCCGACGTCCACGGTGGCGGGCATCCGCATAGTCTACTGCTGACCGTTTGGGTCCGGCCTCTCATCCGCCGTGTGGCCTGACCACTCCACGACCGGGTACCCTGAGCACCCGGCGATTGCATTAGGGGGTTCGTGGACCTGCCCCGCACAGCGGACCGCGCAATGCGGCGACGCGTTGTCCATGTCACAACCGCGCATCTCGCCGATGACGTTCGCATCTTCGAGAGGGAATGCCGGAGTCTTGCCGCCAGCGGCCTCTACGATGTGTTTCTGGCGGCTGCTGGCAGCCTTCCCGTGGATTCAGGGGTGACGCTCATCCCTTTGACCCCTGCTCCTGTGAGCAGGGCTGGACGGTTCAGCAGCGGCCCGCGCAAGGCCCTCGCATTGTCGCGAGCGGTTTCGGCCGACCTCTGGCACTTCCACGATCCGGAGTTGCTGCCCGTCGCGCTGCGATTGTCCAGGTCAGGGGTACCTGTCATCTGGGACGCCCACGAGGACTACATCGCGCAGTTCACTGATGATGGGGCCAAGAGCTGGGTCCCTGGACCTGCCCGCGGGTTGGTCAGAATCACCCTTGAGTCAGTGTTGAAGGCCGTCGATCGAGGCGCCGTGGGTGTCGTCGCTGCCACGCCGACGATCGCGGCCAGGTACACCAATCCGAATACGGTCGTAGTGGGGAACGAAGCCCGATTGGAGGACTTCGCCAGTTGCTCCCCCAGTTTCGATGCCCGTCGTTGCCTCTTCATCGGTATACCGGGGCACGGACATCTCTTCTTGGAGGTCGTCGAGGCCATTCGAGGACTCCCAGGAGTCCGGCTGGCCGTGGCGGGCCACGAGCCTGAACCGACCATCTGGAGGCAAGCACGGGCCGCGCTCGGAGATCGAATCGAGCACCTCGGGTGGTTGTCAAGGCAGGGCCTGGCACGCGAGATCACTTCATCGACCATTGGCCTTGCCACTGATGCTCCGATCCCTGCTTACCTTGATGAGGGCGCCTCGCCGACCAAGGTCTTTGAGTTCTTGGCTGGAGGGCTCCCAATCGTTGGGACTCCGACGCCTTCTGTAGCCAAGTTGCTTAGCGAGTCCGCGGGTGGGACCTTGTCCAAGGGGTATTCGAGCGGAGATCTCCGGGACTCCATTGCGCAGACGATGCAAGGCCGCGAGGAGTGGATGGCTCTCTCTCAAGCGGGGCGCTCCTGGATCTATCAGAATGCCGGTTGGGGGCCCTCCGAGAGCCGATTGCTCGCCCTGTACTCCGCAGCTCTTGGTGATTGAGGGAGTGTTGGCGGCGCCGGGCATGTCCGGCATTGGAGATGGCGCTGGATCGCCTAGCCCAGCTGCGAGGTTCTCATCCGGTAGGAACTGCCTCACTTGACCAGCAGTTGACCGCAGCGCCCCGACTGACCCGCAGTTGGGGCCGGCATCTTCGATATTGAGCGCGATGTCCCGGTGATGTCAGGGGCCCGTAGTCCGCCCCGATGGGTGTTGCGAAGCATCCTCGGGAGGGCCACGAGCCTTGTCTCGAGATAGACCGCGGCATGCGGACCCTAGTCTGGGAAGGCGCCGAGCAGGGGGTGGTCGCCTCCGGGCCCGCGCATGTTGCCGGGGGCCAAGCATTCCGCCAAATCGGACCGATGTCCCGCAGTCTCGCGCTTCTTGGTTCCGTTCCCTAGGTGGACGCGCGACGGGGCAACATAGGCGACGTTGGCGCCCTGTGGCCTTCGCGGCTCCAGCGCGAGGTTCACCGGTCTGATCGGGTGAAATCAAGATGGGCGGCTCATGGGCCGCATCGCCACGACCGAAGCCCCGAGCATGAGAACTGCATCTAGAATCGCCATCTCAATGTCAGCAGCGCTCTTGGCCAGTCCGATGCTGGTCGTGCCGGCCTCAGGCGGGACCTTGGCTGCGATAGTCCCGCACGCTCCATCCAGCCCGGGCATCACTGTCTATGCCACCAGTTCGTCCTTGACCTGGGCGAAGACGGAAGCGCCGAGATCGACGAAGGTGGTGGGCTGGAGGGCTGCGCGCCGAGCGCCGAACTCCGTCGGGCTCCTTGACGCGCTATACGTGAGTGGGCCGGGCGGGCGTCTGGTGCAGGTCCAGAAGGAATCGGCCGGGCGATGGAAGACCATAAGGGTCATGCGGACCTCGGCGAGGAATCGGCTGGATGCGGGCTTCATCCGCAAGCTCCCGGGGCGGTGGCGACTAGTGGTTCCCGCGAAAGGCGCTTGGGGCGCAACCACCACAGTGAGTGCGAAGATCCTGGTATCGCCCGTGGCATCCGTCGAGCCGGGAGTAGCTGACGCCAGCTTGGCCTCCCGCGCCAAGAAGACCGACCATGGCCGATACACCAGGGTCACCCCGACGGCGCCATCTCCGACGCCCCCGCCCCCAACGCCGACGACACCTATCGCGAGCCCGTCTTCGACGCCGAGCCCGTCTTCGACGCCGAGCCCGTCTTCGACGCCGAGCCCGTCTTCGACGCCGAGCCCGTCTTGCGACCCCGACCCCGACGCCGTCTGCGACCCCGACCCCGACGCCGACCCCGACCCCGACGCCGTCTTCGACGCCGACGCCGTCTGCGACCCCGACCCCGACCCCGACGCCGACCCCGACGCCGACGCCGTCTTCGACGCCGACGCCGTCTGCGACCCCGACCCCGACCCCGACGCCGACGCCGACGCCGTCTGCGACCCCGAGTGGGTCTTCGGCGGGGTATGGCGCTTCGCACAATATGGATGCGTTGGGGAATTTGCAGGTGGGTGGTTCGTCGTCGGGGGCGTCGAACACGTTGGTGTCGTATCGGTTCCGTGCTGAGCGGTCGGGTGCGTTGGCCGGGTTCCGGGCGTACTGGTTGAATCAGGATTACCCCGGTTACGGTGGTGGCACGGGTGGGACCATCCGGGTGTCTGTTGAGGCGGACAACGCGGGGGTGCCCTCGGGCTCAGTGCTGGCGTCCACTGATGTGGTCCACCCGGCGTCCGACTTCCCGTTGCTCAAGTTCCCGGCGCCGCCCGCCCTGTCCGCTGGCGTGCTGTACCACCTGGTGTTCACCAACATCGACCCCAACCCGAGGGTCAACTTCGTCTCGGTTGACTGCATCTGGACGGCGACCACGTTCAGCCCTCGGCAGCCGGGCAGGTCCAACGAGGACTTCGCGGTCCTGGAGAAGTTGGGAACCGGGGCGTGGACCGAACAGTCTCGGTACACCCCGATCCTGGATCTGACCTACGGTAGTGGCGCTCACCAGGGGCAGGGGTACATGGAGAACGAGGACACCCCGCTGGCCATCTCTGGTGCGAACAGCATGGTCCGTGAACGGATCACTGTCAGCGGCGGTGACCGCGTTGTCACCGGGGCCGCGGTGCGCGTTGCCAGGACGAGCGGAACGGGCAACCTCGTCATGAGGCTGGAGGACAGCAGCGGGTCCCTCATTGACTCGTTCGTTGTCTCGGCGGGGTCCGTGCCCACTCTGAGCACCGGCGGTACGGCCTCCGGTGTCTGGGTCTCCGGGTCGTTCTCGGCACCCCGCACCCTGGTCAACGGTGCGACGTACCATCTGCGTCTGTCGACTGACTCCTCCACGTCGCTGTGGACGCGGGGCATCCAGCAGGGTTCCTCATACGGGTTCGACCCCGCCACCTACTTCGCTGACGGAGTCCTCCAAGCCACCACCAACGGAGGCTCATCCTGGTCCACCGTCCCCGGACTCGGAGCCGAAGGAGACCTCCAGTTCTACCTACGCTGACCCGCGCCGGCTGGTGCCCAGTCCCGGCCGTGGCGGTCGCGGTGAACGGTGGGAAGGAAGGCCACACCAGCAGGGGGGTCTTGTCCCCGAGGCACTTCGGGGCCTATTCCATGCCGCCGCGTCCCCTTTGATGGTCCCCTTCCGAGTTTCCGCGGACCAGGGTCTGTCCGATGAACGGTGTACGTGGCGTTCATGGTTAGTTGGTCTTGGCCGCTGGCATGCGGTCGGCGAAGGTGATGGCGAACGCGTTCAGGGCTGGCTTCCACCGTACTGCCCACCGGGTTTGGCCGGTGCCCTTCGGGTCCAGGGATCGGGTGACCAGGTAGAGGCACTTCATCGCGGCCTGCTCGCTGGGGAAGTGTCCGCGGGCCTTGACTGCGCGGCGGTAGCGGGCGTTCAGGCTCTCGATCGCGTTCGTTGAGCAGATCACTCGGCGGATCTCGACGTCGTAGTCCAGGAACGGGATGAACTCGGTCCAGGCGTTGCGCCCGAGGTTGATCATGGCCGGGTAGCGGGTGCCCCACTTGGCGTCCAACGCGTCGAGTGCGGCCAGGGCTGCGGCCTCACTGGGGGCGGTGTAGATCGGTCGCAGGTCGCGGGTCAGCTCGTCGACGCGTAGCGGCGCGAGCCGCGGATCAGGTGGATGATGCAGGTCTGCACGATCGCCTCGGGCCAGACCGTGTTCACCGACGCGGGCAGGCCCTTCAGCCCGTCGCAGACGACGAAGAACACATCACCCACGCCGCGGTTCTTCAGGTCGGTCAGGACCGCAATCCAGAACTTCGCTGACTCCCCGCCGCCCTGCCCGGCCCACATCCCGAGGATGTCCTTGTGCCCGTGCAGGTCGACCCCGATCGCGGCGTAGATCGGGCGGTTCAGACGGCTGACTTGGTCGCGGCCGATGTCGTGACCAGCCCGCTGCGCGGCCTTCCACAACTTCCGCGCCCCGTAGACCCGGTAGTTGGCTTCCCACAACTCGACCAGGCGGACGCGTTGAAGATGAAGGTCCGTGAGGGCGGTCGGGTGATCAACGTCGCCGTGCTCGTGGCCACCGGCGTGAACGCGGACGGGCACCGGGAGATCCTCGGGGTCCAGGTGAACACCGGGGAGACCGGGGCCGGGTGGTTGGCGTTCTTCCGCGACCTGGTCGCCCGCGGGCTGACCGGGGTCGCCCTGGTCACCTCCGACGCACACGCCGGCCTGGTCGAGGCGATCGCTGCGACCCTGCCCGGGGCCAGCTGGCAAAGATGCCGCACGCACTACGCGGCGAACCTGATGTCGGTCACCCCGAAGAGCTCGTGGCCGTGGGTCAAAGCGCTGCTGCACAGCGTCTATGACCAGCCCGATGCTGGGTCGGTGCATGAGCAGTTCGACCGGATCCTCGACGCCCTGACCGACAAGCTCCCGAGCGTCGCCGAGCACCTCGACGGGGCCCGGGGTGACGTGTTGGCGTTCACCGCGTTCCCGAGGGAGATCTGGCGACAGATCTGGTCGAACAACCCCAACGAGCGGTTGAACCGGGAGATCCGGCGTCGCACCGACGTCGTCGGGATCTTCCCGGACCGCACCTCGATCATCCGACTCGTCGGCGCGGTCCTGGCCGAGCAGCACGACGAATGGGCCGAAGCCCGGCGCTACCTCGGCCTCGACGCCCTGGCCAAAGCCCGCCTCACCCTGATCACCGACCCAGAGGAGGAACCCGCCACCATCACAGCCCTGTCAGCCTGACCCAGACCGAAGGATCACACCGACCCCAAACACCACTCCCCAGGACTTGACCGGCTCAGAGAGTGTGATTTCCCTCACAACATCGAAGGACACAGAACTGAGGCTGGTTGCCTGGCGGAGGCGGCCCCGGGCCGGACATGGGATGCCAGCAGTATCCACGCGCCCCACTCGTCATTCCTGCCCGTCGTGCCAAACTGATCAGCCGACTAAGACTCGGATAACACCCATGGGCATCCCGGGTGGCCGCCGACGACGATGGCGGATCCAAATGGATCTTGGAGGCTACAGTTCTGGCTCCAACCAAGTTGCTCCACCTCAGAAGTTGGAGTTCCGTCGGACGCTCGCGTGATTCCCCAGGGCGATTCCGAATACGTGTGAGGAGAACCCCTTGACCACGCGACTTTGGCGCGCCCGCATATTGGCTGGCGCTTCAGCATTGGCGCTCATTGTTCCCACCTGGGCGGAGGTCCCGGCCTCGGCTGCAACCGCACTTCTGGTGTCGGACCAGATGACACGAACTGTCTCCTCCGGGCTCGGTTCAGCGCCCACAGGCGGGCAGTACTCTCTGGACGAGAGCGCTGAGTTCTCTGTCACGGGAGCAACCGCACACGTGCGACTTGCAAGGGGGGAGGACCGCAGTGCGCACCTCCCCGTGACCGGCCTCGACTTCGAGTCAAGGGCGGAGATCCAGATCTCCTCTATACCCACCACAGGACGTGGCGTGTACTTCGGGCTGACCGGACGCCGCGATTCGCAGGGCAACGAGTACCGAATGAGACTGCGAGTGGCTCCAGGGGGCGTTGCGTATGTCTCGGGGTACCGCGTGACTGGCTTGTGGTCCACGACCGCAATAGGCGGGGAGCGGGTCTTGCCATTTCGGCTGGTGGCGGGCTCCACCTATTCGGTCAAGGCGGCCGTCACCGGCGTTGACAACGTGAAGCTCACCATCAAGGCCTGGCCGGCGGGGGAGGCGGAGCCGGACTGGCAGTACTCAGACACTGACACGTCCGAGGACCGGCTGACTGCGGCAGGCGATGTCGGCTTCTGGTGGTACGTGTCACGCAATGGCTCAAGCACCTCCGCGACAATGGACGACTTCTCGGTCGTGGCGATCCACGGCCAGAACCCGGCGGCTGCGACGCCGTCTTCGACGCCGAGCCCGTCTTCGACCCCGACCCCGACGCCGACGCCGACGCCGACGCCGACCCCGACGCCGACCCCGACCCCGACGCCGACCCCGACGCCGACGCCGTCTGCGACCCCGACCCCGACGCCGACCCCGACGCCGACCCCGACCCCGACCCCGACGCCGACGCCGACGCCGTCTGCGACCCCGAGTGGGTCTTCGGCGGGGTATGGCGCTTCGCACAATATGGATGCGTTGGGGAATTTGCAGGTGGGTGGTTCGTCGTCGGGGGCGTCGAACACGTTGGTGTCGTATCGGTTCCGTGCTGAGCGGTCGGGTGCGTTGGCCGGGTTCCGGGCGTACTGGTTGAATCAGGATTACCCCGGTTACGGTGGTGGCACGGGTGGGACCATCCGGGTGTCTGTTGAGGCGGACAACGCGGGGGTGCCCTCGGGCTCAGTGCTGGCGTCCACTGATGTGGTCCACCCGGCGTCCGACTTCCCGTTGCTCAAGTTCCCGGCGCCGCCCGCCCTGTCCGCTGGCGTGCTGTACCACCTGGTGTTCACCAACATCGACCCCAACCCGAGGGTCAACTTCGTCTCGGTTGACTGCATCTGGACGGCGACCACGTTCAGCCCTCGGCAGCCGGGCAGGTCCAACGAGGACTTCGCGGTCCTGGAGAAGTTGGGAACCGGGGCGTGGACCGAACAGTCTCGGTACACCCCGATCCTGGATCTGACCTACGGTAGTGGCGCTCACCAGGGGCAGGGGTACATGGAGAACGAGGACACCCCGCTGGCCATCTCTGGTGCGAACAGCATGGTCCGTGAACGGATCACTGTCAGCGGCGGTGACCGCGTTGTCACCGGGGCCGCGGTGCGCGTTGCCAGGACGAGCGGAACGGGCAACCTCGTCATGAGGCTGGAGGACAGCAGCGGGTCCCTCATTGACTCGTTCGTTGTCTCGGCGGGGTCCGTGCCCACTCTGAGCACCGGCGGTACGGCCTCCGGTGTCTGGGTCTCCGGGTCGTTCTCGGCACCCCGCACCCTGGTCAACGGTGCGACGTACCATCTGCGTCTGTCGACTGACTCCTCCACGTCGCTGTGGACGCGGGGCATCCAGCAGGGTTCCTCATACGGGTTCGACCCCGCCACCTACTTCGCTGACGGAGTCCTCCAAGCCACCACCAACGGAGGCTCATCCTGGTCCACCGTCCCCGGACTCGGAGCCGAAGGAGACCTCCAGTTCTACCTACGCTGACGCGTGGGGTCAGTGGGAGTCCCACCGTGTCCGCCACGCGGCCCGAACGGATGCGCACATGAATCCGAGCGGCCGCGACGGTCCAGGATCCGGGCGGAGTGTGACGTTGGCCCCACCTTGCCTACGTTGTCATGGCCGTAGGCTCTTGACCCATCGTGATTCAGGGCCGAGGCGACTACCGGTGATTACCGACGTGGGTTCCTGGGGAGTGTCTCCCATCCCGGCGAGCGTCCCAGGTACCGTCGCCAGTCAACCGGTGATGCCAGGTCCGCACCGTCTGCTGGGGGCCGAACCCTTCGGGCGGCCACTCCACGCGATCCCTGACGGGACCATGATCGGGCGGATCGTCGACGTGGCCGCCGATCTGGACCGGGTGCGGGTCCGCGCCGAGGGTCGCATCGTGGCCGACCACGACCGGGTCTGGGCCCGCGGATGACGATCACCGACCCCGCCCACCAGCGAACCGCCGCGGCGCTGCGCTCGGCGTTCCAGGCCCCACGGACCAAGCCGTCGGTCGAGGACCTGGGTCGGGACCTCGGCGACTACGACCGCGCGTTCGGCCTGGAGGTGATCTGATGCCCGGCAAGGCCACCACCGACACGGTCAAGCACATCCACTACCTGGCGCCTCGTTGAAGGCGCCCCGGATCACCGAGGCCGCCACCCGGCTGGCCGACCAGGCCCGCGATGCCGGCTGGACCCACGAGGACTGAGGTGTCGGCGCGCAACGCCTCCGGCGCCCAGCTGCGCATCCGCGCCGCCGGCTTCGCCGCGGTCAAGACCCCGGAGGACTTCGATTTCGAGGCCCAACCCGGGGTGCCCACCCAGATCGCTGCCCTGGCCTCCGGGGCACGCCCTGGACCCAAAGGGCAGATGGCAGACATCGTGAGCGGCGACCCTTCACGCGGACTTGGGTTGGCCGACCGCACCCGCTGTCGCGTCCCCACTGAATGTCCCCTTCCTCCGTACAGCTGCCATGGATACCGTACGAGCGCACAGGACTTCCCGCGGTTGGAAGCGGCCGGGCGTGAGAAGGAGACTAGAACTGATGAAGGACAACTGGTGCCGGGTCGGCCTGCACCTCCCCGTGGAAGTGCCTGGCGATAGACGAGATTCAGTTAACCCCATGATCGAATGTGTTCGGTGCCACAAGGTGAAGAGCACAAGGGATTCGGGCCCGCGCTTACTCGGGCTTCGCCGGCGGCTAGTTCGTGAGCGCGAGGCCTAGGAACAGGAGTCCCAAGACGATCAGTGCCCACCCAACCCCGAACGCAAGGACGGTGATTCGGTCCGTGACGGGCCCACCGGTGTGCGGTGGTTGGGAAGCTTTGGTGGTGCTCACTTGTGCTCCTGTCTGCCTTGACTGCGTGGCGGGACCATAATCCCGACAGCCATCCGCCTCGAAACTACCGGCGATTCGCGACATTTGGTAGGACATCGGCACCGCGGTCACGACTGTCTCATCCGTTTCCGTGACGGGTGGGGCCAGGCGAAGGCCCGGTTGAATCGCCCCAAGGGTGAGGTTCAACCCTTCTTCGTTGGGAAGGTGGCGTCATGCGGAAGCGACTCCGAGACCCGGGCTTCGGACCCGGCATTTGGTGATCGGGCATCGTAAGCACCAGGGTTCCTCGAACGGGTTCGACCCTGCCACCCACTTCGGTGATGGAGTCCTCCAAGCCCCCACCAACGGAGGCCGCCTTGGTCCACCGGCTCCCGACTCGGCGACAGGGGCGACCTCCAGTTCTACCTGCGCTGACGTGCACTGCAAAGCCACATCCGGGAAGGCCGACGATCACGACCCCAGGTTGGAGTGGTATGTGCGATGATCGCCTGACTCGGGGACCGGCCCCCGCCCCGCGTCCGGGTCCTTCCCACGGCCGGGTTGAGTCAGGCATGATCATCCAACCGAACCAGTCCGAAATGCCGATCAAGCACCTCTTGAATCCCGACGCCAACTCGGCCGACAGACAAGTTGAACATGGATAAGCGCTCCCCAGCACTCTGGCTACTGGCCATCCTCGCTGTATCCGCGTTCCTGATGACCAGGACTGCCGGGACCCCGTCACGGCCTTCCTATGGCGCTTCGCACAATATGGATGCGTTGGGGAATTTGCAGGTGGGTGGTTCGTCGTCGGGGGCGTCGAACACGTTGGTGTCGTATCGGTTCCGTGCTGAGCGGTCGGGTGCGTTGGCCGGGTTCCGGGCGTACTGGTTGAATCAGGATTACCCCGGTTACGGTGGTGGCACGGGTGGGACCATCCGGGTGTCTGTTGAGGCGGACAACGCGGGGGTGCCCTCGGGCTCAGTGCTGGCGTCCACTGATGTGGTCCACCCGGCGTCCGACTTCCCGTTCGTGCGATTCCCATCGCGGGCTTCTCTGTCCGCTGGCGTGCTGTACCACCTGGTGTTCACCAACATCGACCCCAACCCGACGGTCAACTTCGTCTCACTCGACCTGTCCTGGGTCGCTGGCGGCAGCCTCAGCCCTCGACAGCCAAACGTCCCCGACTCCGACTACGCGGCGCTCGAGAAGTTGGGAACTGGAGGGTGGCACCTCCAGGGTGCCTACACCCCGATCCTGGATCTGACCTACGGTAGTGGCGCTCACCAGGGGCAGGGGTACATGGAGATCGAGGACACCCCGCTGGCCATCTCTGGTGCGAACAGCATGGTCCGTGAACGGATCACTGTCAGCGGCGGTGACCGCGTTGTCACCGGGGCCGCGGTGCGCGTTGCCAGGACGAGCGGAACGGGCAACCTCGTCATGAGGCTGGAGGACAGCAGCGGGTCCCTCATTGACTCGTTCGTTGTCTCGGCGGGGTCCGTGCCCACTCTGAGCACCGGCGGTACGGCCTCCGGTGTCTGGGTCTCCGGGTCGTTCTCGGCACCCCGCACCCTGGTCAACGGTGCGACGTACCATCTGCGTCTGTCGACTGACTCCTCCACGTCGCTGTGGACGCGGGGCATCCAGCAGGGTTCCTCATACGGGTTCGACCCCGCCACCTACTTCGCTGACGGAGTCCTCCAAGCCACCACCAACGGAGGCTCATCCTGGTCCACCGTCCCCGGACTCGGAGACAGAGGCGACCTCCAGTTCTACCTGCGCTAGCTCTACTGGCCAGGCCTTCGCTAGTGGGTGACACCAGGATTCCGTTGTTCGGCGTGAGCCGCCCGTGGCTTGCAGTGAGGCTTGACACCGATAGCACAGGTGAGGCTTCGCTCGGCCAAGTTGTCCCACGCCCGGAATCGCCGGGCCTTTGGCGTCTGCCGCGACCTTCGGTATGGTTGTGTGGTCCCGCCGTCCGGTGGGACGGGGTGGACGGCGCCGAATCCCGTTCACGTACCACCCCCCAGCGTTGGTCTTGAACGCCAGCACTGAGCACATGAACGGGAGCGGGGGAACCACGATCCCGGGCCTCATGGTTCGCTGTGAGGCCCTTGGGGTGAATCCGCCCGAGCGGCGGAAGGGTGTCCTCCACCCGAACCCGACAGCTCACTCCGCAGGCGCATGAGGGAGATGGCACATGGTTCTACTCACACGCGTCCGCGCCGTACCGCCGGTCGTCGGCATCACCCTCGCGCTCGCCATTCTGATGATCGCAGCGTTTCCTATCGGAGGGGGCTCGACCGCTCAAGGGCTATCAGTCACGGCTTCCGTGAAGTCGGAGGCGTCCAGATCGACGAAGGTCGTGGGCTGGAAGGCTGCTCGTCGGTCGCCGGCCTCGGTGGGACTACTTGATTCCCTGCACGTGACCGGGCCGGCCGGGCGTCGGGTCAAGGTTCAGAAGAAGTCCGCTGGGCGGTGGCGGACCGTCCGCGTCGTGCGGACGTCGGCGAATCGGGGGCTGGACGTAGGCTTTCTCCGCGATCTTCCCGGGCGATGGCGACTCAAGGTCAACGCCAGAGGTGCTTGGCGAGGGACCACGACTTCATCTACGCGAATCACGGTCTCGCGGACTGTCGTCGCACCGGTCGCCTCCGGCGCCGCTCGGGCCCCTGAGGGCCAGAGCAGCGTTGCCTCCCAAGCGGTGACCTCAGCGGCGCTGGCTGGGTCTTCGGCGGGGTACGGCGCTTCGTACAATATGGATGCGTTGGGGAATTTGCAGGTGGGTGGTCCTGTGTCGGGGGCGTCGAACACGTTGGTGTCGTATCGGTTCCGTGCTGAGCGGTCGGGTGCGTTGGCCGGGTTCCGGGCGTACTGGTTGAATCAGGATTTCCCCGGTTACGGTGGTGGCACGGGTGGGACCATCCGGGTGTCTGTTGAGGCGGACAACGCGGGGGTGCCCTCGGGCTCAGTGCTGGCGTCCACTGATGTGGTCCATCCGGCGTCCGACTTCCCGTTGCTCAAGTTCCCGGCGCCGCCCGCCCTGTCCGCTGGCGTGCTGTACCACCTGGTGTTCACCAACATCGACCCCAACCCGAGGGTCAACTTCGTCTCGGTTGACTGCATCTGGACGGCGACCACGTTCAGCCCTCGGCAGCCGGGCAGGTCCAACGAGGACTTCGCGGTCCTGGAGAAGTTGGGAACCGGGGCGTGGACCGAACAGTCTCGGTACACCCCGATCCTGGATCTGACCTACGGTAGTGGCGCTCACCAGGGGCAGGGGTACATGGAGATCGAGGACACCCCGCTGGCCATCTCTGGTGCGAACAGCATGGTCCGTGAACGGATCACTGTCAGCGGCGGTGACCGCGTTGTCACCGGGGCCGCGGTGCGCGTTGCCAGGACGAGCGGAACGGGCAACCTCGTCATGAGGCTGGAGGACAGCAGCGGGTCCCTCATTGACTCGTTCGTTGTCTCGGCGGGGTCCGTGCCCACTCTGAGCACCGGCGGTACGGCCTCCGGTGTCTGGGTCTCCGGGTCGTTCTCGGCACCCCGCACCCTGGTCAACGGTGCGACGTACCATCTGCGTCTGTCGACTGACTCCTCCACGTCGCTGTGGACGCGGGGCATCCAGCAGGGTTCCTCATACGGGTTCGACCCCGCCACCTACTTCGCTGACGGAGTCCTCCAAGCTACCACCAACGGAGGCTCATCCTGGTCCACCGTCCCCGGACTCGGAGACAGAGGCGACCTCCAGTTCTACCTGCGTTGACGCGTGCCCGGAATCGACCGGCGGGGCGCCCCCAGACAGGCTTCCAGGGTCAGAGAAACCATCTCAGCACTTGAAACGCCTCGGCCCAAGCAACGCCGGCCTGTACCCCGCGGAATCTGAGTTGCGCCTGTACGTACTCCCGGTGCATGTAGGCGCGATCCATCTGGGACTTGAACTGGTCCAGAGCTGCGATCTTTGCCTCGACATCGATGTCCTGGACCGTGACGAACGCCGTTGACTCGAACCGGAAGTTGTTCCATGGTGCCTCGTATCCAAGCATGCTGGTCCGCTTGAACGCTCGCCGAGCTTCGTCCGAGACGACGAAGTGGTCTTGGTGAGTGTCATCGCTGGAGGGCAACAGCACGAGATCTGGCTTGATGTGGTGGTTCAGGGCAACCATGGTGTCGAGGATCTGTTGGCGATCCCGCGCGAAGTGACGCACCTCGAAGTCGAGGATCTGGGTATTGCCCGATGGGATGCCGAGTCGGGACGTCGCCAGCTGGCACTCGCCGCGCAACACGTCGAACGGCTCCTCGATCTGAATGGACTCGCAGGCCGAGAACGCCACGTAGTGGACGTCCGTGCCGTCCCGACACCACCTGGCAATCGAGGCCCCTGCGCCAAGTTCGCCGTCGTCGGTATGCGGAGCGAGTACGAGAATGACCATGCCTGTTGCCTCAAGTGCCACGAAGAAACTCCTCACAGTTGACGGCAGTAGGGAACGGTGGCCATGCTGCCCTGAGACTCGAGCGCTTGGTGAACGCCACGCGGGGGCGAGGGCTGAGTCACGATGAGCCAACCCGGAGGCCGCGTTCGGGACTCACCAGAAGGGCATGCAGAGCCGAATAGCCAGCGCTGGCACCGATCTCCGTTGGCACATACTGGCTGTACTCCACGCTGATGCCGGCGCCTCGGAAGAGGCTCTCGTCCTGGTAGTTACGGCCGCCGAGCCCCGACAGGTAGATGTCGCCACTGACTTCCGAGACAATTGACACGAGTCGCTCGGTGGACCTGCCGTTCGCGCTGAGGTCGGAGGACCTGACCAGTGGCGTGTCTATCCCCAGGTTCGCGCGGAGGAAACCAAGAACGGCCAGATTCAGGTCCACCAGGAGGTCAGATGAGGCCAAGGCTCCTCGCTCCACAGCGACAAAGTCATCGATTAGGGGCACCTTTCCGTAGGAAGCCCGCAAGATCCCCCAGTGCCTGTCAGCAAGGTCGGGATCAGCAGTCCTGACCTCGTTGATGGGGGTGCTCATGCCTGCCCGAACGGGAACCGAGAGCCAGCGGTCCTCCTGGACCTTCACTCTGTTGGTGTAACTGCTCTTGCTGAAGTCCGCGTCATCCAGCAGTACGAAGACATCGGCGGCGCGCATCTTGTGGAAGTAGCCAAGCCAAGGTGCGAAGTTGGGTTGATGGACGGCGACGATTGTGGTCATGAGCTCATCACCGACCGAAGTCCGCTATCCAACTCGGCGCCCAGGACCGCGAAGTCGTACTTGGCCTCGGCAAGTTGTCGAAGTTGGGCGCCCATGCCATTCCGCTGTTCTGGAGTCAAGCCCAGGAAGGCCAACAAGCCATCCCTCCAAGCGGCCGGGGTGCATTCTGGAATCAGAATCCCGCCGCCTCCCGAAGCCGTCACCGGGTCTCCCTCGAAGGGCGCGTTCATGAGTATCGGGCGACCCGCCGCCATGTAGTCCGGCAGTTTGTTGGGACTTGCACCGTACCTGTAGAGGCCCTGGGAGTCGCCGAGGGGGAAGATGAAGGCGTCCATCCCCCGCATAGTTTCAGGTATGTGATCTCGATCAACAGGGTCGTGGAATCTGAGGTTGGTCAAGCCTAAGCGACGTGCCCTTTCTCGAAGCTCCTGCTTACGGGGCCCCCAGCCGAAGAAGTGGACTGAGAACTCCTCTTCGCGAATTCGCACAGCGGGTTCGGCTAGTGCATCAACGATGGTTGCGAGATAGTCGGTGTTCCCATGCGATCCGAAGTAGCCGAGCCTCAACGGGTTGTTGTGTGGCTCGGGAGCAGGGTCAAAGTCGGCAATCTGCACGCCGTTGGGGATGTGCAGGAAGGGGCGAGCTGGGAGTCCCTGATCGGCAGCGTACGTCGGCACCTGCGCGAGTGGGCTAACAACCATGCTCGCTCGCGTCCAGAGGTTCGCTTCCAGCGCGTAGAGGGCTCGTGCCGTTCGTGATGACCGCTGCAAACGCCCGAGACTGACGAAGGTCTCGGGCCAGAGGTCCCGTGTCTCAAAGACGAAGGGAACGCCGAGCCTGTTGGCTTGTCGTGCGCCCGCCAACGCCGCCAGCGGGTGTACCGAACATCCCATCACGATGTCGGGGCGAGGTAGGTCCCGTGTTGCGATTGGCAGCGATGCGGTCGCTCCGAAAACGGCCATGTTGGCAATCCGGCGAGGACCATTGCCATCGTATGTGGGCACGCGCATCGTGACGACTCGGAAGTCCCCGAGGTCAATGAGGTGCCGATGGGGCCAGACTCCGAGTCGCGTACCTTGCGGACCGGCTTCGGTCGTGGCACAGATCAGGTAAACGTCCCAACCGAGTCTGCCCAGCTGCCGGGACAACGACAGGTGACGGACGCCGCCGGGCGCCGGAGGGAGCGCGACATAGTGATTGAAGATCCAAAGCACCGGCCTCAAATCGGACTCCGTTCCACCCGACAGGAGCATAGTGGTCGATACTAGTCACGGACTTCGCCATGTGCCGCGCCCGATGCGCGACGTAGGATGCGGCCCCGGTGCGTGCGGTTTCGTTGAGTTGGGGGTGGGTGAGGGGAGTGGGATCGACTAAGGGTGAGCCCATTCTGCTTTCGCAGGCGCATGTGACGACCTCAGAGGCCGAAGCCATCCGTCGTGCCCTGCTTTCCGGTTGGGTGGCGCCGCTGGGTCCCGAGGTGGACGGGTTCGAGGCCGACATGTGCGCGTTCACCGGCTCTGCCCATGCCCTGGCCCTTTCCTCGGGGACCGCCGCTATCCACCTCGGGCTCCTGGGATTGGGCGTCAAGCCAGGCGACGATGTGATCATCCCTACCCTCACCTTTGGCGCGACCGCGTTCGCAGTCACCTACACCGGCGCCATGCCTGTCCTCCTTGATGTCGACGAGCAATCCTGGGGACTTGACCCTGAGATCCTGGAGTCCGTGCTCGCCCTCCGCGCGCGTGAGGGCCGTGCGGTCGCGGCCGTCATCCCGGTGGATCTGTTCGGTCGCCCAGCGGAGTACGACCGGATCCTCCCGATCGTCGCGAAGTACGGCGTGCCTGTCCTAGTCGATGCCGCTGAGTCCCTTGGCGCCTCCCAGGGAGGCCGATCGGCAGGGACGATGGGGCATGCCGGTGTCTACTCCTTCAACGGTAACAAGATCATGACCACGTCAGGTGGCGGCATGTTGGTCTCCGACGACGAGCAACTGGTGGACAAGGCGCGCTTCCGGTCAACACAGTCCCGGGAGCCATTCCCCTGGTACGAGCACGAGGAGATCGGCTTCAACTACCGGATGAGCAACATTCTCGCGGCTCTCGGCAGGGCCCAGCTGGCGAGGTTGCCCGAGATGATCGCCCGCCGCAGGGAGATCCGCGCGCTGTACACCGAGATGCTAGCCGGGCTTGAAGGCGTGCTGGTCACCCCAGACCCACCGTGGGGGACCGGCAACGCGTGGTTGACCACGGTGACCTTCGACCGGGACCTGCGCCCTGAGGTGTCCACCCGCGTCCGTGAGGAGCTCCAGTCTCAGCGCATCGAGTCCCGGCCGATCTGGAAGCCGATGCATCAACAGCCGGTCTTCCGAGCCAACGAGGCGCACCTCACCGGAACGGCGGACCGGCTTTTCTATGAGGGTCTCTGCTTGCCCAGCGGAGTCGGGCTCAGTGATGCCGATATCGAGCGAGTCGCTCACGGGATCAGGGCGGCGCTGGGTTGACTCATGGAGTGGGGGACAGGCCGCGCCGTCTCCCGGAGGCACCCAGGGCCTGGTTGGACGAGGAACCGGAACCTCAGTCTCCCGCTTCGTCACGTACGGGTACCGGGTCCATACGAGGCCAGGACGAGCGTTGCAGGCATTCATTGGCGCCCCACCGCTCACGAACTTGGACGAGTCCATCGACGGTCCGCACGTACACGGCGGGGTGGAACTCGATAAACAGGGGCTGGAAGGCCATCGTGTAGGCACCGACTTTGTCGTAGATGATCCGGTCTCCCTCAGCAAGAGCTGCTGCATCGCTGAGTTCCATGAGGCGATCATGCTCCATGCATGTGAAGCCCACGACGACTTGGCTCGGGAGTGAACTGCGTGACCTCGCGACGAGGCGGTAGTCGTAGGCGGCTCGACGATGCATTGGATCGATGTTGGTTCGGCTTCCGTCGGTGACAACGATCGTGTGCTCTCCTACCCGTTTGGTGTCGATCACCGAGGTGTGGAACTCGATCGGGACCATGGTCAGGGATCCCCCGGGCTCGACGATCAACCTGGTCCGGTTCGGGTCGATCACCCCCGTCACTGCGTCGAGAATCGTTCGCAGGTAGTCATCGAAGGTCGGTTTGTCGGGGTGTTCCCCACCGAAGAACCCGCCTCCGACGTCGAGGTAGTCCAGATCCAGGCGTCGGGAGGTCACGAGATGCGCGGCGACGGTCGCAGCCGCGCGGTAAATGCATTCGCTCTGAGTGGCGGAGCTGGTGTGAAGGTGAAGGCCGGAGATTCGTACTCCCGCCGCTCGGAGTTGTCCTAGCGCATCGTCGAACTCACCGTTGTCGACGTTGAAGCCGAACCGGCCCCCATGTGCCGTGCTCTCGCCGGGACACGCCGTCTCAACATCCCAGTTCACCCGCAGTCCGACCCCGACCGGGATCCGAGGGTGCTCGCGTGCGAACTCGCACGTCCAACGGACCTCACGTTTGGAGTCGAGGTTGATCACCGAGCCTTCGCTCAATGCCACGTGGAGGTGATCTCGCCCCTTGACGGGGCCGTTGAAGATGACCCGTCCATATGGGTAGCCCAAGGCCAAGGCCAAGTCAAACTCGGTATCGGAGACTACCTCGGCCCAAGCACCATGATCTCGCATGAAGGCGATGAGCCAGGGCAATGAGTTGGTCTTGAACGAATACCCGAGAATGCTATTCGGCCAATACTCGCTGAGGGAGCGTTGGAAGTCTGTGAGAAGGGCTGTCAGTTTGGCTTCATCCACCACGAACGCAGGCGTGGCTGGCGGGCCTTCTCGGTCTGCGGCCATTGCCGTTGTCGGGTCAGGCATGCAGCGCTCCCCAGCCCAGGGACGACTTCACGTCAAGCCATCTGGCCAAGCATGCCTTGGCCGCCCAACTCAAGCTCGCAGGTGCTGCCGGTGAGCGGAGTTCTTGGCGGGCGCTAGGCACGGTCGCCAACGTCCATCATAGGCACAACTCCGACCTCCAGATGCTTCACGGCGCAGAGGTCCCGCTCCACAAGGATGGGCGACGCACTCGAAGACTCGAGGACGATCGACCAAACCGCGGAGGCAACCCGGTAGCCTGCCGCTTGGCTGAAGGCGTAGCCCCCGCCGAATCGAGGGTTGATGTCTAGTACTGCGAAACGCCCGTCCTCGCATTTCAAGACGTCAATATCCACGTTCCCCATCAGGCTCAGCCCATCGGTGGCACGAGTCGCTGCATCGAGTATGTCTTGCGGCGCGTGGCGGAATACCCGCGCTGAGTCCGTCTCCCCGCCGCGCATGCTGTGCTTGACCTTCACGCAATGGCCTGCAATCCGTCCGTCCCCGTTGAAGAACAAGTCCACGTTGAACTCGGTCCCCCTCAGGTACGGCTGGATGACTGACTCGACCGGAGCGGTGCCAGCTTGAGGATGCCATCCACTTCGCCGCGCATTCGCCGCGCATGCCTCGGCCACCGATTTGGTGCCAGAGCAGACACGCAGTCCCGACGAGGCCGAGCCAAAGCGATCCTTGACCATCCACAGGGTGCCAGCGTCTCCCCTGACCGGGTTGCGGCCGCGCCCATCCCACGGGTAGGTGGGGGTCGCCAACTCGGGTGCGCAACGAAACAGCCGGTCGCCCAGCGCAGCCTTGTCGATCAGTGTGCCGGCAGTGGCAAGATCGGGACCGATCAGCAGCGTTCCCGATGCACTCAGTGCATCTCGACGTTGGGCCAGCCAGAAGCCTTCGTAGTCGTGAAGTGAGAGCACCGCCGCCACGTCGTGCTTTCGGCACGTCGCTTCGAGCCAAGCATCCGGGTCCTCGAGGCGCTGATCCTGATCGACCGGGACAGCTCCGTCCACATAGAGACCCGGCGCCCAGGGATCGAGATCGGACACGTAGACCCTGGCGTCGGCGGGGGCGGCCTGAACCAGCTCTCGAACGACATAGACGCGCCTCCCAGCGGCCATGACCAGAACGTTCTTGCTCACATCTACCCCTTCTGAGCACCGGCCAGTTGTGGAGAGTTAGTTCGATGTGTGGGCGCCATCAGGTGGCACTCTAGGGGGTAATCCGTGCGACGACTTGTCTGGTGCAGCCGATCGGAGCCTTGTGGGCGCTGGCGCTGGCGGGAGGTTCATGAACCCGCGGAGCTTGGGGTTCCGAAGTCGTCCGTCGTGCGTCGTCTCGTCAGTGGCTCTCGACCATGTTGACATACGATGTTGGCGTGGAGCACCTCAAGCACAAGGCGGACGTCGGGGCAGCGCGGTCCCACGCTGGTGGTGCACTTGGTGGCGGACCGATGCAGGATCCTTGGGTCGCGAAGACCCGGTCGCGGAGCCAGGGGCATGCTGCAGAGGTCTCGAAGCGCGGCCTCGACCTAGCAGTTTCAGGCCTCGGGCTCGCCGTGCTCTCCCCCTTCCTTGCAGCGATCGCCCTTGCCGCAGCCCGAGTCCAGGGGCGCCCGATTCTGTTCAAGCAGCAGAGGCCGGGGCTCGGCGGACGGCCCTTCACCATCATCAAATTCCGAACGATGCGACCCTTGGCCCTCGGCGAGACGACTCACGGCTCGGACGCCCAGCGAGTCACGCGCTTCGGACGCTTCCTCCGCTCGACGAGTCTCGACGAGCTGCCCGAGTTGTGGAACGTCCTGAGAGGCGACATGAGCCTCGTCGGACCGCGACCGCTGCTCATGGAGTACCTCGACAACTACACCCGTGAGGAAGCGCGCCGGCACGAGGTCCGACCAGGGGTCACGGGGTGGGCCGCGGTGAATGGCCGACATACAACCCCGTTCGAGGAACGACTCCAAATGGATGTGTGGTACGTCGACAATCGGAGTCTGTGGCTGGACGTGCGGATCATCGCGTCTACCGTCGTCCAGGTCCTCGGTCGGCGTGACGTATCGGAGGTCCAACATGCCGACGAGATCCAGATACCGGCCCGATTCAGGAGCTAGTCCATCGCGGTTACCCCCGTCAAGGCGGGACCGAGCCGATCCACTCCCGTGGCGCGGCGCACAACGACACGAGTGAGGAATCCGAACTTGTCGAAAGTGGTGCTGTTTGGACACACCGAGATGGCGCGCATGACGCACTTCTTCCTGCAACACGACTCGGCTCACGATGTGGTCGCTTTCACCGTCGACCGGTCACGGATAGCGGAGGAGACGTTATTGGGGCTGCCAATCGTGCCGTTTGAGGATGTCGAGGCGTTGTACCCGCCAACCGAGTATGCGATGGCGGTGCCCATCGCATTCGGACGAGTCAACCGGATCAGGGCGCAGAAGTACCGGGAGGCAAAGGGCAAGGGGTACGCGCTCATCTCGTACGTGAGTTCCAAGGCGACGACATGGCCGGGCCTCGTCCTGGGCGACAACTGCTTCGTCTTCGAAAACAGCGTCGTGGGGCCTTACGTCACCATCGGGAACGACGTGATTTTGGCGGGCAGTTCGATCGGCCACGACTCCGTCATCGGCGACCACTGCTTCCTCGCCTCTGGGGCTGTCGTGCTCGGGATGGTCACGATTGGCGACCACACGATGCTTGGCGCAAACTCCACCTGCAGGGAAGGAATCACGATAGGAAGCGAGTGCATCATCGGCGCAGGCGCGACCATCACAACGAGCGCGCCAGATCGAGGGGTCTACCTCACGAGGCCCGCTGAGTTGCAGGCCAAGTCGAGCGAAGTCTTGAGCAACTGGCTCACCTGGCCGGTGAGGTAGGTGCCAGCGGTCGGTGTTCGTGGTTCCTCGCGGGCAACGTGATGGTAGCGTCCTTCCGGCCCGCCACAGTCGGGGATCTGGCGTTTCAGCACGAGGTGTTCTGCCGGGCAGAAGGCAGCCTTCGTATCCGCCACGGCTTCTCCTGGGCCGACCCGCCGCTTGCCTGGTTCGTCCCTTTTGCCCGACATCTGCTGTCGAGCGATCCCGACCGCTGTCACGTCGCCGAGGCCGAAGGGAAGGTTGCCGGATTCAGCGCCGCGTTTGTGCGAGACAACACCTGGTTCCTCGCAGCGCTCTTCATCGACCCCGATCGCCAAGGCGAAGGTATCGGCCGCCGGCTGTTGGAGCTCGCGGCCCGTGATGCACCGTCCCGACGCATCACGATCACCGACGCCATCCAGCCGGTGTCGAATGCCTTGTACGCTCGTCACGGTCTGGTGCCAACCACACCGATGCTCCTGTTCGAAGGGACGCCCTCGATCGATGATCACTCCACCCTAGAGCCGGGTGAGCCGCTCCCTGGAGATCTGACGATGCTCGACCGAGCCAGCTATGGGTTTCGCCGAACAGTGGATCACGAGTACTGGTCGCGACAGCGCAGGTGCACGGTGTGGCGGCGAGATGGCGCGGCAGTCGCCTACTCGTATAGCGCCGTGACTGGAGCGATTGGGCCGCTGGCCGGGATGGACCCTGCGAGCGCAGCAGACTCCCTGCGCGCCGAGTTGTCCCGGGTCAAGCGGGCATCGGTACTCGTCCCCGGGACGGCGCGCGGCCTGGTCGAGGTCGCCGTCGAGGCCCGCCTCCGGCTTGTCGGGCCACCGGGCAACCTGCTCCTTTCTCGCGACGTTCCCGCTCCCGACAGTCTCGCCGTCTCCAACTACTTCCTATACTGACCAGGTGTTGCGCTCTGGGACCCGCCTGACGCAGGCTGACCGAGCACTGGGGGGCACAATGCGTGCGAAGCGGAAGGAATGCGGATGAGTCACCTCGAGGCGGTGGAAGCTGTGCTGCGATCCGAATTCGGAAGCATGCTGGGGGATGGACCGCTGGATCCGCGCCAGGACCTGCTCGCAAGCGGGGTCATCGACTCATTCGGGCTGATCAGCCTTATCGCGTCTCTTGAGCAGACGTTCGGGATCGACATCGTCGACCAAGATGTCGTGCCCGAGAACTTCCAGACCCTGGAGCAGTTGGCCGCGTTCGTCACGGCGAAGCTCACCCCTGGGGGCACGGGCGAGGGCCCGGGCGTCCGCGCGGGCGACTGACCGGGAACGTCCATGGACCTGTCGTTCACGCCCGAGGAGTTGTCCATAAGGGAGGCGGCTGTCGAGTTTGGCCGGCGCGAGCTCGCCGACGACGTTGTCGCCAGGGATCGCAGCGCCACCTTCTCGCGCGACCTCTGGCGCAAGTGCGCCGAGTTCGGCATCCAACGCTTGCCGTTCCCGGCCGAGTATGGCGGCGAGGATGCCGACATCATCACGGCGATGTTGCTCATGGAGGGCCTCGGCCAAGCCTGCAAGGACAGCGGGCTGCTCTTTGCCCTGAACGGTCAGGTCCTGACGGTCCAGATGCCGATCCTGCGGTTCGGTACTGAGGCCCAGAGGCAGCGGTACCTCCCACGCCTGTGCAGCGGCGAATGGATCGGTGCTCACGGAATGACCGAACCCGGATCCGGGTCGGATGCGTTCAGCCTCAGGACCACCGCCCGGCGCGAGGGGCAGGAGTACGTGATCACCGGCTCCAAGACCTTCACGACGAGCGCTCCGTTCGCAGATGTGTTCCTCGTCTACGCCACGGTTGACAGGACCAGGGGCTTCCTTGGAATCACCGCATTCATCGTCGAGCGTGACACCCCAGGCTTCCGCGTTGGCGCCGAGATCGACAAGATGGGTCTGCGCACGGCTCCGATGGCCGAGCTGTACTTCGATGACTGCCGGGTGCCGATCGCGAATCGCCTTGGACGCGAGGGTAACGGGGCGACGATCTTCGGGGATGCAATCGAATGGGAGCGGGCCTGCACCCTGGCCAGCGTCCTCGGCGCGATGCAGCGACAACTCGACACGTGCATTGCCTACGCCAAGACGCGTGAGCAGTTCGGCCAGCCCATCGGGAACTTCCAGGCAGTCGCCCACAGGATCGCCGACATGAAGGTCCGGCTCGAGACTGCGCGGCTGATCGTCTACAGAGCGGGCTGGAGCAAGAAGCTCCACGGCAAGGCTGCCGTGGAGTCGGCGATTGCGAAACTCTACGTGAGCGAGTGTTGGCAGCAGTCGTGCCTCGACGCCGTCCAAATCCACGGTGGCTACGGGTATGCCACCGAGTTCGAGGTGGAGCGTGACTTGCGGGACTCGATCGCGACGACGATCTACTCGGGGACGTCGGACATTCAGCGCAATATCATCGCCCGACATCTCGGCCTCTGATGGCCGCGCTCACCGGGTGTTAGGCGCACCCATGGCGTACCTACTGCACCAGCTCCTCGAAGAGTCCGCTCTTCGACATCCTGATCGACCGGCGGTCATCTTCGGGGATCGCACGCTCACCTACTGCGAACTCGATCGGGCATCGGACCAATTCGCACACCTGTTGCTCGACGTCGGCGTCGCGAGAGGGGGGATGGTCGGGGTGCACCTACACCGAGGTGCCGATGCACTCATTGCGATCCATGGGGCCCTCAAGATCGGGGCGATATACGTCCCCCTGGACCCCCAGAGCCCCAGCGCACGCCTGCGGTACATCGTCGACACATGTCGCCTGCAGGTGGTGGCCACGGCGCGCGAGCATCTGGCGACTCTGGACGACGCACTGAAAGGCGCAATATCGGTCGGCCGTGTTGTGCTCATGGATGGTGGGAACCCCGGGCAAAGACCCCTGGAGGCGCCGGCCATTGTCGACTGGGTTGCGGACTGCGCTGCCGACCTTCTGGAACTGCCGGAGGCGGCCACGATCGACCTCGACAGTGCCTACGTGCTGTTCACCTCGGGTTCGACTGGGGCTCCGAAGGGAGTCGTTATCTCGCACCGCAATGCGCTCACCTTCGTGAACGCGGCCGGTGACCTCTTTGACATCACGGCGGACGACCGCTTGTCGCACGTATGTCCTCTGCTGTCAGACATGTCCGTCTTCGACATCTATGTGGCGCTTAGGGCGGGCGCCTGTATCGTCGGCATCCCGGAGGTGGCGGCGATGTTCCCACCGATGCTCGCCCGGGCCATCAGGGAGTACGGGATCACCGTCTGGAATTCGGTGCCCTCGGCCCTCGTGGGCGTCGCGAGGCTTGACAACCTCGATCTGGCGAGCCTGAGGTTGGTGCTCTTCGCCGGCGAGGCGTTCCCAGTCGAGCCCCTGCGTCGGCTCATGGCGGCCGTACCGGAAGCACGCTTCTGTAACATGTACGGCCAGACCGAGGCCAACACGTCGACCTACCACTGGGTGGGCGGCATCCCCGAGGGGTCGCGCGAGCCGGTGCCGATCGGCCGGGCCCTGCCGAACTTCGAGGTCTTCGCGCTCGGAGACGACGGCCACCAGGCGGTCGGGCCAGGGGAAGAGGGTGAGCTATACGTCAGGTCGTCGACCGTCGCACTCGGCTACTGGGGCGACCCCGATCGGTCTGCCAGGGCCTTCATCGCCAATCCCTTGGATCCGAGCACAGGCGGCAGGGTCTACCGGACAGGCGACATCGTCCGCCTCGATGCCAAGGGCGACTTGGTGTTCCTCGGTCGCAAGGACCTCATGACCAAGAGCCGGGGCTACAGGGTCGAGATCGAGGAGGTCGAAGGAGCCCTACGCAACCACCCTGGGATCACGAACGCGGCGGTCATCGCGGTCCCGGACGAACGTATCGGCAACCGGTTGGCGGCATTCGTCGAGCCGAGGTTGCCCGGCGGCCTCACCCGAGACGAGGTCATGGCCCACTGTCTGTCGGAGTTGCCTCGCTACATGATTCCCGAGGACATCACCTTCTGCGACGCGCTCCCTTTGACCCCGTTGGGGAAGGTCGACCGGCAGAGGCTGGCCCGACCATGACTGGCTGGCGTCCTCACGTCATTCGGAACGCATGGCAGCGTGATGCCAGCGGGCCGTTCCGGGTAGCCCGGATCTTCGACCATCGCCGTAGCCCAGAGGGACTCGACGTTGAGCGCGTTCAGTTCGTCGGGGCCGGAGCGCTCTCGCTGGATGCCTCCGTCGGCCACTTCGTGAGTGTCCTCTCCGGGGTTGTCACTCTGCGCAGCGACGCCGACGACCACACTGCGCTCCAACTCTCGGTCACGACTCATGTCTACGTCCCCCCAGGCTGGGGGGCGCGCATCGAGGCCCCAGTCGGTGCCGAGATCCTTCGTGTATCGGGTGCGAGTGCCGGCCAGTCCCCGGGCACGCGGCTCCTCGTCCGTGACGAGGCGTTCATCGCAGCGTGCGCCACCGGGTCGCAGTCACTTCGCTGGATCCTGACGTCGCAGTACTTGAGCCGCCGCATCTTCCTGGAACACGACGCGACCCTGCTGTCGAAGTCCGGGGCGCCTGTCTCCTGGTACCGCACCACGATGTTCGACATCGCCGGGCTGCCGCCCAACGACGACGGCGAGCCCGTGTTCAAGATGCAGTACAACTCGCGCACCGAGTTCAATGTCTGCTACGACGTGCGCGGATGCGCCCGGGTGAGGATGGCCGAGCACCCGTATAGAGCTGTGGACCAGTCATGGGGTCCGTGGCTTCTGCTGGACGGCGACTCCACCTACCACGTGAACGAAAGCGGCGAGGTTGACGACGAGGACGGTCCGGTCGACCAGGTGGCGGGAGGCGTACCCCGCAACAAGCACGAAGTGTCCATCCAGGACGGCCACGTGACGCTGTTCTGCCTGTTCGACCCGGCAGCTACCGGGTTCGAGAGGCATCGCGCGGGTACATATAGCGACTACGAACCGCTGGCTGACATCCGCGGCTCGGAGCGCTACGCGACCTACATCCGGGAACTCGCCCGTTTCGACGCGATGGTGGATGAACTGTCGCTGGCGCAGGCACGTGGCGAGTTGGACTCGCTCCGCGGGTCGGACTCCTGGCGGCTCTACACCGAGGGCTGTAGGGCCCAGGTGGCGCACGAGTCAGCGCTGCTCGAGGCTCTCGATACGGACGGGGTCGGGCGCGCCCGAGTGGTCGCACCTTGGTCCATCAGTCCGCCATTCGGGTAGTCCCGGTCTGAGCGCCGCCAGCGGCGGGTACTATAGGCATCATGTCCAAATCGAAGAAGGAGCCAATGATGCGCCTCGGTGTCGCCCGCATCTCCCGTCGTTCCCTGCCGGCCTTGGTGGCCGGTGCGCTTGTCGCGTCTCTGGGTGCGGTAGTCCCTGCCTCCTCGGCCGTCGCGGCCCCAGCCTCCATCGATTGGACGCAGACGGATTGGTCCGGCGGCGCGGGGCAGCCCGTCTGGGCCGATTCGACGAAGTACGAGTCGGGGACGAGCGTTGACACGAGCGGTGGGGGCCAAGTGCGGCTGTCGTCCACGGGTGGCGTGGTGTTCGCAGATTCCTTCACCCGCAGCGATCCCTCGCCCCTCGCTCCATGGCAGGCCGCCAACACGGGCTCGTGGGCGATCGCGGCTGGGGAGCTTTCTGGGAACGGTGACGGGGGCTACGGGAACGTCTACTACGTGCCGCCGAGCCAGCCCTCGGACTACGTGCTTGAGGCGCGACTGAAGATGCCCGCCGGGCTCGGGAGTCTCGGCGGCGGCATCGGCGGCCGCCTCGACCCGGCAACCGGTGCCCACTACGGAATATGGCTGTACCCGACTGCCGGAGGCGGAACGAACGCGGGCCGAATCGTTCTGAACGAGTTCAGTCCCGACTGGACCACATACAACGAACTGGCTTTTGCGCCGTTCTCTATCGATGACGCCAACTGGCACGATGTGAAAGTCGAGTTCGTGGGCTCCCGGATCCGTGCCTGGATGGACGGGGGGGCTACCCCGCTCATCGACTTCACGGACCCGAGCCCGCTTGCTGGCAGCGGCATCACGTTCGACACGTATCGCGCCCCCCTTTTCCCCTTGACTTCGATCAGCGTCGACAGCGTGAGCATGAGCGTTCCGACTGTGTTCAGCACGAGTGGCGCGCTGGTCTCCTCGGCGTTCGACGCCGGTGCGAACTCGACATGGCAGACGCTGAAGTGGACGGCGTCGACGCCCTCTGGAACCACTGTCCGACTGCGCACGCGGACGGCGGCCACGTCCGCCGGTCTGGTTGGGTCCGCGTGGTCCGCTTGGTCCGCGGTGAGCGACTCGCCGATTGCTGATGGGTCCGGCCGGTGGCTGCAATACGAGGTCGACCTGGGAACGTCAGACTCGTCGGCGACTCCGGTACTCAACGATGTGACGGCGACGTACATCCCCGCGGATTCGGTCGCACCGGTGGTGACGGTCCCGGCGGACATCACTGTGCCGGCGACCGGTGCTGCCGGTGCTGTGGTCACGTTCACCGCGTCCGCGGTCGATGACGTCGACGGTGCCCTGACCCCGACCTGTACCCCGGTCTCGGGGAGCACGTTCCCGGTCGGCCCGACGACCGTGACCTGCACCGCCACCGACACGGGCGGCAACCCCGCGAGCAAGGCATTCACGATCACCGTTACCGCTCCGGCGGCTACGCCTGCGCCTCCTGCCACGGCTACTCCGGTTCCGCCTGTGTCGGGGCAGCCGTCGCCGGTGGTGAGGTTGAAGGCGGTGAGTGGGAGGTCGAAGTTGAAGGTGGATGTCGATCCGAACAAGGGTGGGAAGTATTGGACTTTCCAGGTGCAGCGGAAGAATGCGGATGGTTCGTGGAAGGCGTTGAAGACCTACCGGACCAAGGGCTCGAAGGAGATCCGTACGGTGAATCTGGGCAAGGGCACGTATCGGGTGTGGGTGAACCCCAAGTTCGGTTACCAGGGCGTCTTGTCGGCTACTGAGGTGACGTTGAAGCGCTGATCGGGTTGTCCGGTCGTGTGGTCCGGGCGGTGGATTGGCCGCCCGGACTCGGCTGGGGTTGGGTCATTTTGTCCCTTGGGTGATCGGTTCCGGTGCGTGTATGGTCCGGTTGAGGGGAGGCCCGCGGTGCAGCCTGAGGGTTCTGGTAGTCGTGGTCGTGGCCTGTCGGTGATGGCGGCGGTCGTGTTGGTCGCGGCGTTGGTGGTGTTCGTGCCGGCGGGGTCGGTTGTTGGGGCCCCGGTGGCCTCGGCGGCCCCGGTGGTGGCGATCCACGTTTCTGAGCTCACGGCGGCGTTGGAGTCGGTGCCGGCGTCGGCTCCGACTCCGATGGGTTCGGGTACGACGGGCGAGCAGTGGTGGATCACCTCTTGGCGGTATTTCGTGGCCTATCAGAGTCTTGAGGAGGCGCTCAAGGCCGATGGCACCCCGTTCGTTGAGGTCAGTGATGCGGATATCGCTGCGGGCGATCTGTTGACCACGGCCGGGAAGCCGCGGTATCCGATCGTGATCAGCCTCGCGGCGGAGGCCGTGGCCGATAATGAGGTCGCCGCGCTGCGTAGTTACGTGAGCGCTGGCGGGTTCCTCATGGCGGGCTCGTCGTCGTTCACACGCACCACGAGTGGGGCCTCGCGTGGTGATTTCGCGTTCAAGGCCGAGATGGGCCTGCGGATGACGACCGCGGGCTTGCAGAACTGGGCGCTGAACAACACGTTCACGAAGGCCGGTAGTCACCGTCTGACCGCCGACATCCCCTCCGGGTCGCTGTTCTGGGGTGGCAAGCCGTCCTATGACTCGATCCCGTGGGACCCCAACGCCCCGAACCAGGACCAGCAGCAGAGCGAGGCGATGAACCGTCAGGTCTGGCGGGTGACCAACACTGATGCGCAGGTGCTGGCGACCGGTGACGGTGGGGTGGAGCTTGCCACCAAGGGGTATGGCAACGGCCGGTTCATCTACGACGCGGAGTTGCAGCCGCTGCTGGGTGACACCGGGTACAACTCGAGTGCGTTTGCGTACACGATCTACCGCAACGCCATCGAGTGGGCCTTCGAGGCGGCCGGGATGCCCATCGTGAAGGTCAGTCCGTGGCAGTACCCCTACGACGCGGCGGGAGTGGTTCGCCACGACCTGGAGGCGTACCTCAACCCCGGCGCCAAGATCCGGGACTCCGCCGCGCACGAGGCCAGCCTCGGGATGAAGGGGGACTACTACTTCACGACGCAGACCCTGCGGATCGGCTCCGGGGACACCCGGATGTCCGACGCCCAGAAGAGGGCCGACATCGACGCCCTCCGCACGGCGGTCTCCTCCGGGGCCACCGTCGGCTCGCACAACGGAGGGCTTACCAATCCCAACGGGGCCACGAGCGGGGATGAGAACTACCTCTACCACTGGGGTCCCGACGAGGCGCTGGACTATCCCGGGGGCACGGCCTACGCGGAGCAGTCGCTGAGGACGTCGTTCCAGGACATCGAGACCTGGATGAGCTCGAGTCCCTATTCGGGTGCCACCAGCCTGCCGCGTCTTGACAACGGCCGGTCGGGATGCGGTGCGGCGGTCACCTGCCCGCGCACGTTCGTCAGCCCGTTCCACAACGCGGGTCGTGAGGGATCCCGCCAGATCCTGCAGGGTCTCGGGGCTCAGGTGGTCGGTGAGCAGAAGGTCGCTCCGTTCCCGATCCGCCCCTTCTCCTACCTCGCGCCCCGCACCTACTTCCCCATGGTCGGTGTGGGGGTGGGCAACTGGTATGTGGCAGGCGAGATCCAGGAGACGGTCGACACCTACCTCGGAACGTCCCTCGCCACGTCGCCAAACATGAAGGCGGCCGTCGACTGGTACTACAACCTCGGCGGGCTGGTCAACCTCTACGGCCACACCGACGTCGCGCCCTACGTCGAGTACCTGGCCAGCAAGCCCAACCTGTGGAAGACGAACGCCGTCGGCGTGCGTGACTGGTTCGTCAAGCGAGAGCCCGTGAAGGTCACCCCGTCATTCACGCGCAGCGGCTCCACCTGGGCGGCGACCGCGACGGTCACCGGATCGACGGACTCGCAGACCGCGGTCGAGCTCGTCATCCCGAGCTGGACCGGGACCCCGACCTCCGTGAGCGTCAAACTCAACGGCGCAACAGCCCCCGCGGGAACATGGAAGACCACGACCGATGGCCTCAAGATCAAGGTCGGCACCTCCGTGACCTCAATCGAAGTCAACCACGGACCGGTGGTGACGGTCCCGGCGGACATCACTGTGCCGGCGACCGGTGCTGCCGGTGCTGTGGTCACGTTCACCGCGTCCGCGGTCGACAACCTCGGTGGTGCCCTGACCCCGACCTGTACCCCGGTCTCGGGGAGCACGTTCCCGGTCGGCCCGACGACCGTGACCTGCACCGCCACCGACACGACCGGCACCGCGAGCAAGACCTTCACGATCACCGTCACCGCCCCCGTGGTCACGCCCTCGCCGGTCGTCACGGTGGTCCCAACCACCCCCGTCGCGCCTCCTGCCACGGCTACTCCGGTTCCGCCTGTGTCGGGGCAGCCGTCGCCGGTGGTGAGGTTGAAGGCGGTGAGTGGGAGGTCGAAGTTGAAGGTGGATGTCGATCCGAACAAGGGTGGGAAGTATTGGACTTTCCAGGTGCAGCGGAAGAATGCGGATGGTTCGTGGAAGGCGTTGAAGACCTACCGGACCAAGGGCTCGAAGGAGATCCGTACGGTGAATCTGGGCAAGGGCACGTATCGGGTGTGGGTGAACCCCAAGTTCGGTTACCAGGGCGTCTTGTCGGCTACTGAGGTGACGTTGAAGCGCTGATCGGGTTGTCCGGTCGTGTGGTCCGGGCGGTGGATTGGCCGCCCGGACTCGGCTGGGGTTGGGTCATTTTGTCCCTTGGGTGATCGGTTCCGGTGCGTGTATGGTCCGGTTGAGGGGAGGCCCGCGGTGCAGCCTGAGGGTTCTGGTAGTCGTGGTCGTGGCCTGTCGGTGATGGCGGCGGTCGTGTTGGTCGCGGCGTTGGTGGTGTTCGTGCCGGCGGGGTCGGTTGTTGGGGCCCCGGTGGCCTCGGCGGCCCCGGTGGTGGCGATCCACGTTTCTGAGCTCACGGCGGCGTTGGAGTCGGTGCCGGCGTCGGCTCCGACTCCGATGGGTTCGGGTACGACGGGCGAGCAGTGGTGGATCACCTCTTGGCGGTATTTCGTGGCCTATCAGAGTCTTGAGGAGGCGCTCAAGGCCGATGGCACCCCGTTCGTTGAGGTCAGTGATGCGGATATCGCTGCGGGCGATCTGTTGACCACGGCCGGGAAGCCGCGGTATCCGATCGTGATCAGCCTCGCGGCGGAGGCCGTGGCCGATAATGAGGTCGCCGCGCTGCGTAGTTACGTGAGCGCTGGCGGGTTCCTCATGGCGGGCTCGTCGTCGTTCACACGCACCACGAGTGGGGCCTCGCGTGGTGATTTCGCGTTCAAGGCCGAGATGGGCCTGCGGATGACGACCGCGGGCTTGCAGAACTGGGCGCTGAACAACACGTTCACGAAGGCCGGTAGTCACCGTCTGACCGCCGACATCCCCTCCGGGTCGCTGTTCTGGGGTGGCAAGCCGTCCTATGACTCGATCCCGTGGGACCCCAACGCCCCGAACCAGGACCAGCAGCAGAGCGAGGCGATGAACCGTCAGGTCTGGCGGGTGACCAACACTGATGCGCAGGTGCTGGCGACCGGTGACGGTGGGGTGGAGCTTGCCACCAAGGGGTATGGCAACGGCCGGTTCATCTACGACGCGGAGTTGCAGCCGCTGCTGGGTGACACCGGGTACAACTCGAGTGCGTTTGCGTACACGATCTACCGCAACGCCATCGAGTGGGCCTTCGAGGCGGCCGGGATGCCCATCGTGAAGGTCAGTCCGTGGCAGTACCCCTACGACGCGGCGGGAGTGGTTCGCCACGACCTGGAGGCGTACCTCAACCCCGGCGCCAAGATCCGGGACTCCGCCGCGCACGAGGCCAGCCTCGGGATGAAGGGGGACTACTACTTCACGACGCAGACCCTGCGGATCGGCTCCGGGGACACCCGGATGTCCGACGCCCAGAAGAGGGCCGACATCGACGCCCTCCGCACGGCGGTCTCCTCCGGGGCCACCGTCGGCTCGCACAACGGAGGGCTTACCAATCCCAACGGGGCCACGAGCGGGGATGAGAACTACCTCTACCACTGGGGTCCCGACGAGGCGCTGGACTATCCCGGGGGCACGGCCTACGCGGAGCAGTCGCTGAGGACGTCGTTCCAGGACATCGAGACCTGGATGAGCTCGAGTCCCTATTCGGGTGCCACCAGCCTGCCGCGTCTTGACAACGGCCGGTCGGGATGCGGTGCGGCGGTCACCTGCCCGCGCACGTTCGTCAGCCCGTTCCACAACGCGGGTCGTGAGGGATCCCGCCAGATCCTGCAGGGTCTCGGGGCTCAGGTGGTCGGTGAGCAGAAGGTCGCTCCGTTCCCGATCCGCCCCTTCTCCTACCTCGCGCCCCGCACCTACTTCCCCATGGTCGGTGTGGGGGTGGGCAACTGGTATGTGGCAGGCGAGATCCAGGAGACGGTCGACACCTACCTCGGAACGTCCCTCGCCACGTCGCCAAACATGAAGGCGGCCGTCGACTGGTACTACAACCTCGGCGGGCTGGTCAACCTCTACGGCCACACCGACGTCGCGCCCTACGTCGAGTACCTGGCCAGCAAGCCCAACCTGTGGAAGACGAACGCCGTCGGCGTGCGTGACTGGTTCGTCAAGCGAGAGCCCGTGAAGGTCACCCCGTCATTCACGCGCAGCGGCTCCACCTGGGCGGCGACCGCGACGGTCACCGGATCGACGGACTCGCAGACCGCGGTCGAGCTCGTCATCCCGAGCTGGACCGGGACCCCGACCTCCGTGAGCGTCAAACTCAACGGCGCAACAGCCCCCGCGGGAACATGGAAGACCACGACCGATGGCCTCAAGATCAAGGTCGGCACCTCCGTGACCTCAATCGAAGTCAACCACGGACCCCCGACATCAGACACCATCCCGCCCGTCGTGACGGTCCCGGCGGACATCACCGTGCCGGCGACCGGTGCTGCCGGTGCTGTGGTCACGTTCACCGCGACCGCGGCCGATGACGTCGACGGTGCCCTGACCCCGACCTGTACCCCGGTCTCGGGGAGCACGTTCCCGGTCGGCCCGACGACCGTGACCTGCACCGCCGCCGACACGACCGGCAACCCCGCGAGCAAGACCTTCACGATCACCGTCACCGCCCCCGTGAGTAGCTGGACGCAGACCGAGTGGTCAGGTGGGAGTGGGCAGGGCGTGTGGTCCGATCAGACGAAGTACCAGTCGGGGACGAGCATCGACACGAGCAGCGCGGGCCAGTTGAGGCTGTCGTCCACTGGTGGCGTGGTGTTCTCCGACGCATTCAACCGTGGCCCGACCGACCCATCGCCTCTCCTGCCTTGGCTGACGGTCAGCGGCTCTTGGGCAGTCGAGGGTGGGGTTCTCACGGGAAGCGGTGTCGGGGGCTACGGGAACCTCCACCGCGTCCCGCCGACCTCGCCCTTGGACTACGTGATCGAGGCGCGCCTCAAGATTCCCGCGGGGAGCCTCGGCGGTGGCATCGGCGGGCGACTCAACCCGGCAAACGGATCCCACTACGGAATCTGGTTGTACCCTCCCGATGGCCCCGCTGCCAATCGGGGATACGTGGCCCTCATCAAGTTCACACCCAACTGGACTACGTACACGACCGTGACACGTACCCCGTTGTCCATCGACGCCAGTTGGCACGATGTGAGGGTCGAGTTCGTGGGCGCACGGATCCGGGCCTGGGTTGACGGTGGGGCCACGCCGCTCATCGACTACACGGACCCGAGCCGTCTTGCAGGCAGCGGCGTCACCTTCGACACGTATCCGCCGGGGTCGATCAGCGTCGACAGCGTGAGCGTGAGCGTGCCTACCGTGTTCAGCGCGAGCGGATCGCTGGTCTCCTCCGCCTTCGACGCCGGCGCCGGCTCGACGTGGCAGACCCTGAAATGGACCGCATCCACACCTCCCGGAACCTCTGTTCGACTGCGGACTCGGACGGCGGCAACGTCTGCCGGGTCCGCATGGTCCGCGTGGTCCGCGTGGTCCGCGGCGAGCGGCGCGCCGATTGCTGACGGGTCCGGCCGGTGGTTGCAGTACGAGGCCGAACTGGGAACGTCGGACTCGTCAACCACGCCGGTGCTCCACGACGTGACGGCGACCTACGTCCCCGCCGGTGTCGACACGATTGCGCCGACGCTTACCGTGCCTGCTGATGTCGCCGTCCCGGCGACGGGTCCTGCGGGTGCGGTGGTTACGTTCACTGCGACGGCGGTTGATCTGGTCGACGGTGTGGTGAACCCGACCTGCGCCCCGGCTTCGGGGAGCACGTTCCCGGTCGGCCCGACGACCGTGACCTGCACCGCTAGTGACAAGGCGGGCAACAGCGGGAGTAAGGCGTTCACGGTGACGGTCACCGCAGTCGTCGACTCGACCGCGCCGACGGTTTCGGGTGTGTCATCCAGTTTGGCCAATGGCGCCTACACGGTTGGTCAGGTGGTTCCGGTGACGGTGACCTTCAGTGAGCAGGTGATGGTGACGGGGACGCCGACGCTGACGTTATCGACCGGATCCCCGGCGGCCACGGTGGTGAACTACTCTTCCGGTTCTGCGACGGACACTTTGACCTTCAACTACACCGTCGCGGCGGGCAATACGTCCGCTGATCTGAACTACTCGTCGACGACGTCGCTGGCAGTCAATGGTGGGTCGATCAGGGACTCGGCCGCCAACAACGCGATCCTGACTCTGCCGGCTGCGGGCGCGGCAGGTTCGCTGGGTACCAACAAGAACCTGGTGATCGACACGATTGCGCCGACGCTTACCGTGCCTGCTGATGTCGCCGTCCCGGCGACGGGTCCTGCGGGTGCGGTGGTCACGTTCACCGCGACGGCGGTTGATCTGGTCGACGGTGTGGTGAACCCGACCTGCGCCCCGGCTTCGGGGAGCACGTTCCCGGTCGGCCCGACGACCGTGACCTGCACCGCTAGTGACAAGGCGGGCAACAGCGGGAGTAAGGCGTTCACGGTGACGGTCACCGCAGTCGTCGACTCGACCGCGCCGACGGTTTCGGGTGTGTCATCCAGTTTGGCCAATGGCGCCTACACGGTTGGTCAGGTGGTTCCGGTGACGGTGACCTTCAGTGAGCAGGTGATGGTGACGGGGACGCCGACGCTGACGTTATCGACCGGATCCCCGGCGGCCACGGTGGTGAACTACTCTTCCGGTTCTGCGACGGACACTTTGACCTTCAACTACACCGTCGCGGCGGGTAATACGTCCGCTGATCTGAACTACTCGTCGACGACGTCGCTGGCAGTCAATGGTGGGTCGATCAGGGACTCGGCCGCCAACAACGCGATCCTGACTCTGCCGGCTGCGGGCGCGGCAGGTTCGCTGGGTACCAACAAGAACCTGGTGATCGACACGATTGCGCCGACGCTTACCGTGCCTGCTGATGTCGCCGTCCCGGCGACGGGTCCTGCGGGTGCGGTGGTCACGTTCACCGCGACGGCGGTTGATCTGGTCGACGGTGTGGTGAACCCGACCTGCGCCCCGGCTTCGGGGAGCACGTTCCCGGTCGGCCCGACGACCGTGACCTGCACCGCTAGTGACAAGGCGGGCAACAGCGGGAGCAAGGCGTTCACGGTGACGGTCACCGCAGTCGTCGATGCAAGCCCGCCAGCCGCGCCGTCCGGGGTCACGGCGAAGGCGACGACGGTCGCCGTGGTACTCGATTGGGCGGACAATGCCGAGCCTGACCTGGCCGGATACCGCGTCTATCGTTCCTCGTCCGAGGTCGGTCCCTGGACCCCGCTGACGCCGTCGGTCGTCGCCAGTTCAGCCTATGTTGACCTGAGTGCCCCGGTCGGCGCCGAGGTCTTCTACCGGATCACGAGCGCCGATCTAGGAGGGCTTGAGTCGGCGCCGGCATCCACGAGTGCAATGCGCACGATCGCGTTCCGCTCGGTCTCGCGCGCGCAGAACCGCGGATCGGCTCTCACGATTCCGCGGCCAGCGGGCGTCCAAGCAAGTGAAATCATGATCGCTGTCGTCACGGCCGGTGGGGCGCCCGAGATCACGGTGCCTTCCGGGTGGACGCTAATCCGGTCGGACGCGAGCGGAAGCACGCTGAACCAAGCCATCTACTACCGAGTCGTCGACGGAACCGAGGGCGCCAGTTTCAAGTGGACTCTCTCCAAGACGGGCCCGGTTTCCGGCTTGATCGTCGTGTACTCAGGGGTGGACGTCTCCGTCACCCCAGCGTACCCGGTGGATGCGTCCGGCGGGTACGCCAAGACGAACCCGAAGTCCGCGATCGTGGCCCCATCGATCGCTACCAATGTCGCGGGCGACCTCCTGATCGGTGCGTTCGGGATCGGCACGAACGCGACCTTCTCGCCGCCGGTCGATATGGTCGAACAGGGCGAGATCGCCTCGACCGCCGGCAAGACCCGGGTGGCCACCGAGATCGCCGACCAGGTTCTCGGCGCCGCAGCACCCGGGACCGGCACGCGAACCGCCATATCCGACAAGCCTGCCGCCGCAATCGGCCAACTCGTCGCCCTTCGCCCCATCACGACGCCCGCCCCGCCATCGTCATGAGGTACTTACTAATCGGTTTGACGGAGTTCGCGGGACGAGGTCGTCACTGCCAACTCCCGCCTGGCTCTTGCCACCGTCTGGGAACCTGAACCGCCCCGGCATGTCCGGAGACTTG
Organism: uncultured Actinomycetes bacterium; assembly: GCA_963706875.1. Classification (GTDB taxonomy): domain Bacteria; phylum Actinomycetota; class Actinomycetes; order S36-B12; family CAIYMF01; genus Prado023. The sequence continues at coordinate 181,630 of CAVPNW010000004.1, forward strand.
GTGTCGGCTAGTGCGTTGTCGTAGCTGGAGCCCACAGCCCAGACTGAGGGCCGGATCCCGGCGTCGGCTAGCCGCTGGGTGTGCGCCAGCGACAGGTACTGACCGGATTCAACCAGTGGAAGCAACAGCGGCTTGCGGGAGCAACAGTAGGTGCTCGTTGAACGCCTCAGCCGGTGTCTTCCACCCGAGTGTCTTGCGGGGCCTGGTGTTCAGGGCGTGAGCGACGGCTTCGATCTCGTCGGCGGACCAGCGGGACAGGTCAGTGCCCTTGGGGAAGTACTGGCGCAGCAGTCCGTTGGTGTTCTCGTTGGTGCCGCGCTGCCAGGGTGACTGTGGGTCGGCGAAGAACACGGGGATCCCGGTCTCGACCTTGAACTGGGCGTGGGCGGACATCTCCTTGCCGCGGTCCCAACCCGCCCCGCCGTTGACAAACGGCTTGCCGGAGTGCCGTCAGCGCTCCCCGGTGTCGGTGGCCTGCCTCTTGAGGGAACCTCACCCAGGTCGCTCATTCACGACCATTCGAAGCTTCCCCGACGGAGGAAGGGGGATTGTCTCGACGAGCTCGCAGGTGACTCGGGCATTCATGCCCAATAGGTCGCGGAAGTCCCGCACGACCGAATCGGCGATTTCTGGATGCGTAGTCTTCAGGCGTACCACATAATCGCGCGGACCCTGCTGTGCAAACTGGAACTGCTGCATTTCAGGGTACTTCCAATAAATGTTGTCGGTGAGTTCGTTGGAAATGTATCGGCCCTGTGGATCCGTGATTCGATCCATTTTCCTGCCAGTAACCATGGAAAGAGCCGGCCGGCCCTTCCGCATGCTCGCCACGCCAAGATCCCCCGTGTCGTAGCGGATCAGTGGCATTGCCCGGTTGCGAAGGTCCGTGACCACGAGGCGCCCGAGCTCCCCAGGCGCTACCGTCAGGTTGCTCCCGATTTCGAGTACTTCGACCATCACCCCCGAGGTGTTGATTATGAAGTCTCCTCCGCCCCTCGGCGTCTGGGCAATGATTCCGACTTCCTCCATTCCGTAGTGAACGACCGGAAGTGCGCCCAAGTACCGAGCACAGCGGGTTGCAGTCTCCTGACTCAACGCCTCTCCTTGGGCGATGATGACATCGATGCGCAAGTTCACGCGTGTCACGAGATCGGGATCGGCATCAAGGACTTTGCAGATCTGATCCAGTGCAGAGACGTTGGCTGCGACCACCTTGCGGCGACGGTCACGTTGGAGTCTCTCCAGAAGGTGCTTGACGCCTTGCTCGTGAAGGGACATGACGTCAACCGGGATCACGTTGGTGAGCCTCTGCTGCACCCATGATTTCCGATTCCTCGCGCTCCAGATCTTCAAGTAGTACAACGGAACCCCAACTTCGTAGCCAGCAAGCCGTCCGAAGTGGATGGTATCTGCCTGCCGGAAGAGCTGTTTCCGCTCGTCATGGAGAAGTTTGAAAGGTACCCCTGTGCTGCCACTCGTTGAGGCCACAGTCAATCTCCCGAGATCGGGTGCGTCTGATCTGAAGCGCCCGTATTCCTGTTTGATGACCTCCTTGTTCACCACAGGAAACCGGCTCAGTTCCCCATTGAGCCCTAGGTCGCGGTAATACGGAACCGTCTCGGTGGCAAAACGCAGTATGGAATACAGCATTTCCGACTCCCGTGTGGGAGATGTTGCTTCGATGGACCGGAGTGCCTCGTCCAACTTGCCCCCTCGAACCCTGTCCATGACGAGCAGGCCGACTTGGCGCAGATTCGATGGTCGTTCCATGCGTACCGTCGCTCCCGTCCGCGAGTTGGGTCCTCTTGCGGCACTCTAGCTCAGCCCACTGCCACGGCGGTCGCCGTCAGTGGGCGGTCGTGGCCCTCCGGCGGCGTCAGGAGTTACCCAGATTCGGAAAGGGCATCTCGCCAGGTGAGTCCTGTGGATCGGCGTCGCGTGATTGGACGCAGTCGGCGAAGCATCAGTCCAGAGCGGACTGGCGGGTTGCCGTGAGTGCTGGGCGGCACTGATCCTCGGGACGTCGGATTGAGGTTGTGGCGTAACAGCGTGTAGCTTACCAGCGGCCAGGCACTCCCTTGACGGTGACCGAGTCAGGCACGGATCTGGTCACACAGGCCAACGCCCCGACGGTGACGTTGCTCCCGATGATCAAGCCCTGCAGGATGAAGGCTCCCGCACCGATGAGGGTCCGATCGCCGATTTCGCACTCGCCGGAGACCAGAGCACCTGGATTGACAGAGACGAAGTCGCCGCAGGTGGTGTCGTGTCCGATGGTGGCATGGAGATTAATGTAGCTGTGACGCCCGAGTCGGACATTGGTGCTCAGTTGGGCCCCTGCCCGGATTACGACCCCCTCCCCCAGGGTCACCTGCGAGCCGAGGCCCGCCGAGGGATCCACAAGGGTGGCGGCCCGATGTCTGGTTGCTTCGAATCGAGTGGCCATCTGGGCCCTGCCCTCGGGGTCGCCAATACCGATGCTGTACTGCCACGGCCCCTCATCGGCGGCGAGCCAGGAATCGACATCACCCAAGTACGGGGTCTCTCTTGCAGCCAGGCGGCGCAGATTGTCGTCCGAGGGTGCATCGTCCACGACGCCGATGATCTGGTACACGGGCTTGGGCGACGCGCGATTGACGGCATCGATCACGTCAAGGGTCTGCCGACCGCATCCGGCCGCCCCCACGACGACTATCGGGAGGACGATCATCGACGACTCACTTGCCGTAGCCTGAGCACAGCGGCAGCCTCCTCGAACGGAATCCCTCGCAACGCTGCACGATCGCCTACATCTTCGCCGACGGACCATCACAGGAGCGCTTCCTGCGCCAACCAAGCCCGCGCCACTTCAGTCGAACTGGGAGCCACGAGTTGTCCCTGAATCAACTACGGGAATCCTCTCACGACAATCGGGATTCTTCCCAGCCGAGTCACTCAACTGCTCGCGCCTGGTCTGTAGGGCCGCCCTCACCGTCACCAGGACAGTCCCAATTGGCGGACTTAGGCAAGCAGGCGTCGGTGCTGGCGCTTCCCTCTCTGCGCCGACCCCGCGTAAAGTTGTGAAGGTGGCTGCTGTCAGCGGGGCGGAGGGAATCGACCCGGAGTTGCTCCGAGACGTCGATTTGGACGCCCTCACCCAGGCTATCCGAGATATCAAGTTGGACGCCCTGACGCAGCAGGACAACCTAGTGCAGACCCGTCCTATGGCCGACGTCACACACCGTTCACCGTGGCGGCGGCGACCTCGGGTAGCCCGGGGCCCGGTGGTCGAGGTGGTCGAGGACTCGGGTGTCGGCCCGGTGGTCGAGGTGGTCGAGGACTCGGGTGTCGGCCCGGTGGTCGAGGTGGTCGAGGGTTCGGGTGTCGGCCCGGTGGTCGAGGTGGTCGAGGGTTCGGGTGTCGGCCCGGTGGTCGAGGTGGTCGAGGGTTCGGGTGTCGGCCCGGTGGTCGAGGTGGTCGAGGGTTCGGGTGTCGGCCCGGTGGTCGAGGTGGTCGAGGGTTCGGGTGTCGGCCCGGTGGTCGAGGTGGTCGAGGGTTCGGGTGTCGGCCCGGTGGTCGAGGTGGTCGAGGGTTCGGGTGTCGGCCCGGTGGTCGAGGTGGTCGAGGGTTCGGGTGTCGGCCCGGTGGTCGAGGTGGTCGAGGGTTCGGGTGTCGGCCCGGTGGTCGAGGTGGTCGAGGGTTCGGGTGTCGGCCCGGTGGTCGAGGTGGTCGAGGGTTCGGGTGTCGGCCCGGTGGTCGAGGTGGTCGAGGGTTCGGGTGTCGGCCCGGTGGTCGAGGTGGTCGAGGGTTCGGGTGTCGGCCCGGTGGTCGAGGTGGTCGAGGGTTCGGGTGTCGGCCCGGTGGTCGAGGTGGTCGAGGGTTCGGGTGTCGGCCCGGTGGTCGAGGTGGTCGAGGACTCGGGTGTCGGCCCGGTGGTCGAGGTGGTCGAGGGTTCGGGTGTCGGCCCGGTGGTCGAGGTGGTCGAGGGTTCGGGTGTCGGCCCGGTGGTCGAGGTGGTCGAGGACTCGGGTGTCGGCCCGGTGGTCGAGGTGGTCGAGGACTCGGGTGTCGGCCCGGTGGTCGAGGTGGTCGAGGACTCGGGTGTCGGCCCGGTGGTCGAGGTGGTCGAGGACTCGGGTGTCGGCCCGGTGGTCGAGGTGGTCGAGGACTCGGGTGTCGGCCCGGTGGTCGAGGTGGTCGAGGACTCGGGTGTCGGCCCGGTGGTCGAGGTGGTCGAGGACTCGGGTGTCGGCCCGGTGGTCGAGGTGGTCGAGGACTCGGGTGTCGGCCCGGGGTGGTCGAGGTGGTCGAGGACTCGGCGCTGGCGGAGTCCCTGAAGTCGGTCCGACTCAGGCCGCATGTGAACCGGGTCCTGGAGGCAGAGGCGCTGATGACACAGGGTGGTCAAGTTCCTCCGCGGAAGAAGCGGACATGGCTGCGCCGGTAGCCGCGCACTGGGGCGCTCGCGTCGCCGATTACCGAGCCCGGCGCAACTTCGGCCACGCCCAAGCGGTAGGCCCGAGAAGGAAGGCCAGCGTCCTCACCTCCCAGTAAGCTACTGGTACCGGTGGAGGCTATGTACTTGGCGCAGAACTCTGCGGGATCAGAAGTTGTCCGAGCGCGTGCCCCTCGGACCAACTCGGCTGGAGGATGCTTCCTCTCCCGCGTACTGGTCGGGCTCGAGGTAGAGCTCGTCCCAATACCGGAATGCATATCCAGGTCGGATCTCCGGCGAGGGGAGCGATTCCTCAAGGACCAGGTCGCGCAACGCGAACTCAGGTGAGTTGAACCCGAAGAAGGACCGCATCACGACCGAACTCGAGAAGCGCGGGTTGATCTCGAAGATCCGAATTCCGGCGGCGGTCTTCCGGAGTTGGAGGTTGATAGGCCCCCAAACCTCGAAGGCCTCGACGACGTTTCGGCACGTGGTCTCGATCTCTGGATCCCATACCACCTCCGCTTTGTACGTCAAGCCGGCGGCAAGCTCTCGCCGGAAGCAGATCTGGCCGACATACCCGGATCGGGGGCTCGTGTACACGCCCACCGTGTACTCCTCGACGTCAGGGAGGAGCAATTCCTGCAATATCGGCTTGTCGATGTAATCAGTGAGAAGATCCAACTCGCGCCGGTTCTGGACGATGTGGACGCTCTTCGAGCCAGAGCCTCGCCGAGGCTTGAGCACCGCCGGCAGGTCGTTTCGGGCGAGGAACGCAGCGACGGCGTCCGGATCAGTCGCTTCGACGGTATCCGGTACAGGGAAGCCGCGAGCATGGAGCATTCGGACGGTTGTCAACTTGTCCATGAAGGCCTCGAGGCACTCCGGCTCATTGAGAACCAACCGCGCCCCCGTCGCCCGTTCGACCTCCGCGCGATGCGGGGCGATTCGGAGCATCTCGATCTCGGAACCGAAGCACACCATGTCCACGCCCTCGCGAACGCAGATCTCCTGCAGTCGGCATAGGTACTCAGCTTCATCGGTATTCACATGCGGCAGCAAGTAGGCCGCATCGGCGCGGAACAGGCCGACGGACATCACCGCCGTGTCGGTCGCAACGATCCGTGGGCTCAGCTTCGAGTGGCGCAGCGCCTTGAAGATGCTGACGCCGACCGGCGCGCCCACGCCAGTGACCAGTACGGTCAGGTGTGGATCCGTCCGCGCAGTCATCGCACATCACCATCGCGGGGTGGTTGTGCGGCCCCGTACCCCCCGAGGACTACCCCCACAGTCTTCGCGAGGACGGCCAGATCCAGGAGAAGAGACCACCTTTCGATGTACTCGACATCCACCTCGATTCGATCCTGCCAACTGAGCTCGTTCCGTCCCGAAACCTGCGCCCATCCCGTGATGCCAGGTCGGACCTCGAGGCGGCGACGCTGCCACTCGGTGTATTCCTCCACATGATGGGGCAGATCAGGTCGCGGGCCCACCATGCTCATTTCCCCTTTGACGACGTTCACGAATTGCGGCAACTCATCGATGCTCGTGCGTCGAAGGACCCTCCCGACCGGCGTGATGCGCGGGTCGTCCCGGTGTACGTACGACCCGAGTCCAGACGCCTCGGTTCCCTGAGTCATCGTCCGGAACTTGTAGATCGCGAAAGGACGTCCGTCCTTCCCAATCCGCTGCTGCCGGAAGATGACCTGACCGCCCGAGGTGACCCGCACCGCCACGGCGGTACCCAGCAGGACTGGAATGAGCAAGACCAGCAGGACCCCCGCCCCCACGAGGTCGCAAGCCCTCTTGACGTCGCGTTGAACGCGGCTTGGAAGGTCAGCGTTCATCAGTAGTTGGCGCCATGGCTGGCAGCCGGTACTGCACTCTCGGGACGCCACCGGCGGGCACTGTCGCGTGGGTCCATCGCCGCGCAACCCGATAGGCATGGTTCACTGGTCCAGGTAGCTGGTATGCATTGCGATGGTAGAACTCCATTGCGGTCCGCTTGAGGTGATGCTCTCGTCTCTGGGGGAGATCGGGGAAGCAGATCAGGCGTTCAGACCTGCCGTCTACCTCCTCGGCCCCTGGATACTCCACGAACACGGAGCCGATCTCGTCCGCCGTGTGTGCGTCGCTCCCGGCTACCGAGGGTAGCCCACGCTCTTTGGCGAAGTGGAGGTTCCGCGCGTTGTTGTCGAACGTGTCACGGCCATTGAAGCACTCCACCAGATCTGTCAGTGAGAGCGCATGATCAAGGAACGCTGGCGAGCGCCGCTTCTCCGGCCGGAGAAGGCCGCTCCCCCTGCGGAAGGGATGCGGAACAAGAACCAGTCCGCCATCTTCACGAATTGCCTGCATCAGTTCAAGCACCCCCTTCTCGTGGATCATTGCCGATAAGCCGAGGCCGATGATCTGAGACCCGTCGGCGGTGCTGAACTCGCACCCCACGATCACATCGAGGTCGGCCGGTGAGATCCGTTGCAGGGCCAATGCCCCCTCAATCGTGTCATGGTCTGTCACGCAGATCCGCTGGAGGCCGGCCTGACGCGCTTTGGCTATCAGCGCATCCAGGCTCGTGTCTGAGTCGAAGGACCAGCATGTGTGCACGTGGTAGTCGATCCGTGATGAGTCCGTGGGCAGATGGTCCGTCTCAGGCATCTCAAGCTGAGCGGCCACCTCCCCCCGGCCCTCATGCTCCGCGTTCCGATTGGCGATCGATCCCGGCATTTGACCCCGTTTCGCGAGTCCTGACCCGTGAGGCCAACGACACGTGCCGGGAATCATGGTTGTTGCTCCCGGATGCCGTCGGACTGATGACTCGGACTCGTCGCGAGTTGCTGTTCGGTGACGGTCGCGAGTCTATCCGTTGATGGTATCTCCCAAAGGCCTTCCGGCCAGCCTGTGGTACGTGTGCGGACGCCTTCGGCGGAGGATCGCAGCCAAACCCGGGACGAGGCGCGCTTCAGCCGGGAAGTGCCGCAACTGCGCACCCGTGCTCTTCTTGAACGCAGTCAGCCCCGGGAAGTCGGGCTCGTCCCAACCCATCCATATCCTGTCGGCGGCGTCGAGTTCTCGGACGGCCTGCGCCAGTGAGAAGTACATCCCCGATCCCACCTCGACGGCCCGGCCTTCGTCGCTGATGTAGACGTCCTCCATGTACGCGGTCCTACCAAGGACGTGCGAGAGGATGAATCCAACCAGCCGGCCATTGTTGAATCCCCCGACGACCAGTTGTGGACCCAGTTCCCACCGCTTCAGGATCTGACGGTGGAACTGCTCGGGCGAGGATGGAGCGCGCTGGCCGCTTCGTCTGCGCGCCTGAACTGTGATGGCAAAGCCAAACTCCAGCAACTCATCGGGAGTGTCCAGTAACCGGATATCGTTGCTGCGGAGAGATCGTCGGATTTCCTGGCGCCTCTTCTTGGTCACGCGGTCGAGATCGTAGGTCGACACCTCGTCGATGATTCGAAATGTCAGTGCCCGGCTCGCCCGTTCGGGTGGAACGACCAGGCAGTGGAATCCGATCGCCATCCGTGCAGGAGGTCGGGTCCGATCAACGTCCATCGGTCGCAGAATATCCACCGGCCGCCAGAATCCATGCCCCCCGTCGAACCAGAACCGGCCTTGGCCGTCGATGATGGCACGTTCTCCGAGCTGCTCGTGGAGCACCGCTGCGTCGGACTCGGCCCATGGCTGGAACTGCACGGCCGAATACTAGTGCTACGGAAGTGGGTCGACCAGTCGACAACTCATCATGCGCGGCTGCCCCACTAATCGATTCAGCGATAACGGCACAAGGGCAGATCCCAGGCTCAGGAGCCGGGGGAGCGGTAGGCAGGAAAGAACCTTGAGGATACATCGAGTCCGGTCGTCATCTCGGCGTACTTTTCCTCGTCGAGTACCAGTGTGGCGATGCTGAACCCGAACTCGGTCCCCGAGAACCCGCGCTTGAACCACAACAGAGTGTCGTCAGCGGCGCCAACCCCGCCCCCGAGGTGGAACCACTCACGACCAGCGTCGCCTGCCCAGCGACGTATCCGTTCGAGCAACCATCTTGACAGTCCCAGTCTGAGACCGAGAGTCGACCAACCGCCTAGGTGGTAGTGGGCCACTCGCCCAGAGTCCAGAACCAGCGCCGAGCCCTCCACCTTCCCATCGAGTGAGGTGTGGAACAGCCGGACGTGAGAGCCCAGCCCCGATGCCAGTGCGCGTAGGTAGGTTGGGGTGAAGTGATACCGGGAGTCCGCATCAAGGCGATTCATCGTCTCCCCATAGAGTTCGTGGAACCGTCCGAGTCCAGCGCACTCGGCGTCGAAGATGAAACGCGGTCCCAGCCTCTCGGCCTGCCGGTACCTCCGGCGGTGCAGGCTCCGTGTGGTGGACCAGATCTCAGGTTCTGGCCGACGGAGGTCAACCGCAACTGTCCTGCCAACCTGGATAACCTGTCCGACGCTGCGGAGGGCCGGTGTCTCATCGTGGAAGGGGTTCTGCCGGATGACGATCGTCACCGGCGACCACTCATCCTGGATGGCCCTGAACGCTGCTCGAAGGCATGCGCGGCGAGATGCGCTGTTGCCAGCCAAGAGCACCCCCGGATACCCGTACGCGCTCGACGCGTCGCAGATTCCGGGCCAGCCTGGAACTGGACGAAGCAGCATAGGGATAGCGGCCCTGCCGCCGCGGTCACGGGCGATCGCCAGCCAGGGTTCACCCTCGCCGATGACGCTACATGCACGGTGGAAGCCTGCCAGGTCGTACACGTCCATGTCGGGGAACTCGTCGACAACCTCATCCCATCTTTCGGGGGCGTCTATCCCGATGAGTTCCGTCAGCATCAGGACCGGCCGATCTGCACCACGGACTGTACGCCGGCCTGGGGGCTCAACCGCAGGTACTCAACGCCACGCGGTGATCCGTGTGTCACTTGGCACGGCGAATGATCCCTTCCACCGCGGCGGACCTTCCGCGGAAGGTCGAGTCTCAGGGGTGCCCACACGGCCCGGTGAGGACTCCTGGGCCGTTCGGCCGTCAGTACTCGGTTGGAAGCGCACCCCCTCAGCTCCGCGGAAAGCGATCCCGCCGGAATGCGAGTGTGACGAACCGGGAACTCCCCGGTCCGGTCCCTCTTCGCGGCAGCCATCAGTTCCGTGGAGTCGTGTTCGGGGGCTCTCACTGTGGCCGCAGCCAACTGCCGGAGTCGCCGGCCTCACCTCTCGAATGGGAGTAGCTGTGGAATGGCCTTGTGCCGTGCCTCAGATTGCGCCCGTCGAGGACGGGATGGGCTAAGGAGACGATGGGTCCCGTGCATATGACCTGGACCATGTGACCCTCGATCGTCGTCGGGGAAGATGGCAGAGGGACCGGCAGGCTTACCGTTCGAGGGTCGCGGGTCAGACCCTCTCCCAGAGCCTTCAGCAGGGCCTCGCGGGCGCACCATTGGCTCAGCAGCTGATTGGCCTGCGAACCCGGGCTGAGCGTCGCGAATCGCTCGGCGGCTTCTCTCGGGAGGATGCGCGCAGGTATCGAGAGCAACTGGCCGCGGGACAGCTGGCGGGACTCAGTGTCGATCCCCACAGGGCCGCAGCGAGAGATGGCTACGGCGACATGGGTGCGCGAATGCGAGATGTTGACCTCGAGGGCGCACCGAGATCCGTCCCGTCTGAACAGGCGGGGTTTGCCCCTAGCATCGGGCACAGGTTCGACGTCGACGCCCTTTTCGCCGAGGTAGTACGCCAGCATCGATCGGAGGACCAATCGCCCGGCCCGATGATCGAGACGTCCTCCTGCCCAGTTAGGAGTTCCTCCGGCGTTGTCAGGATTCACTGAAGCCGGAATGACTTCGTGCAGTGAGGCTATCCAGACCACAACAGCGCCGGTCGGTCTGTGTATCGAGCCGATGGTCGCCGTCTGCATACCCTCGCACTTCCTCGCCTGAATGTGTCTACACTACCGCGGCTGATGGCGGCACTGAACACGGCGATGGCGTGTGGGCGGCACTTCTCAGCGAGGAGGTAGCCCATGATCCCGCGTATGCTATTGGCCTTAGCCTAGGCTCCTTCGCAGGGTGTGTCCCCAGGCGCCTGATCACGTAGCATGGGCGATTCGGGGCCGACCGCAGATCGTCACTATGTGTGGGATACATGGCATCGCCTCACAGCGTGAGCCCCACGTAGTTGAGGACAGCGAGCACCAAGAGGGGGCCGAATGGCACTGAGGGACTATTGGGAGATCCTGCGACGATCTTGGTTGCTCATCGTGACCACGACGCTGCTCGGCCTCCTAGCGGCCCTAGGCTTGAGCCTCTTGACCACGCCGATATACCAGGCTCAGGCGCAGTTGTTCGTATCGGTCCAGACAGCCGAGGAGATCTCCGGGGCATACACGGGAGGCCTCTACGTCCAGCAGCGCATCAAGTCTTACGCAACACTGGTTGACACCCCCGGGGTCCTCGAACCGGTTATTGACCAGATCGACCTTGACAGTGACTACAAAGCGTTGGCCGACGATGTCTCCGCGCAGAACCCCACTGCCACGGTCCTGTTGAACGTTCTCGTCACGGATGAGGATGCGCGACAGGCCGCGAGGATCGCCGATGCCACCGCAGCCTCCCTGGCCAAGGAGATCGTGCGACTCGAGACCACCGAGTCCGGCGCCAAGCCGGTACGCGCGGAGCTGATCCGCCCCGCGCAGGTTCCGACCGTGCCGGTCGCCCCTCGCACGCAACTCAATGTGATCCTGGGCGCCCTCGTGGGCTTCGTTCTTGGTTTTGGTGTCGCAATCCTGCGCGCAGCGTTGGACACCTCCATCAAGTCCGTCGAGGAACTGCAGGACGCCACCCAGGCCACCCTGCTCGGTACCGTCGGCTTTGACTCCGAGGCGGCCAAGAACCCACTTGTAACGCTGCGAGGCACGCCGCGCGCGGAGGCCTACCGAAGCATCCGCACCAACCTGCAGTACGTCGACGTCGACAACCCCCCCCGGTCGGTGGTGATCACCTCGTCGGTTCCACTGGAAGGTAAGTCCACGACAGCAGTCAACCTGGCGATCGCCCTCGCGCAAGGAGGATTGAAGGTGCTTCTCGTCGAGGCCGACCTTCGCCGCCCCAGGGTCGCCGAGTATCTAGGGGTGGACGGCTCGGTTGGCCTGACCGACGTCCTCATCGGGCGGACTGACATAGATAAGGCGATCATCCCGTGGCAGCGTGGGCTGATGGACTTCCTGCCCTCAGGGGCGATCCCGCCGAATCCGAGCGAGTTACTGGGCTCGCAGCAGCTCGCCGACCTACTGACCGTATTGGGCACGCGTTACAGTATTCTGATCCTCGATGCGCCACCTCTACTTCCGGTCACGGACGCGGCGATCCTGACGACGGCCGCCGACGGCGCGATACTGGTCGCACGCTACGGCGAGACTCGACGCGAGCAAGCGGAGCAGGCAGCGGAAGCCTTGGCCCAGGTCAGCGGTCGCCTGATCGGCACTGTGTTGAACTTCGTGCCCGAGAAGCGTCGCACTCGCCGGTACGACTACGAATATGGATACAGCTCCGGATCGGGCGCGCCGACGAAGGGCAAGGGAAAAGACGCCTTCGGGCGGCGGGTTCTCAGCCACGCTGACGTCCCCTCACCGGAGCCCCGTGCTTGATCGGACTTGCACCCCAGCATCGAGGCTGGCGCGACGACTCAGGATGAGTTCCGGCGGGTGGACAAAGGTCCTCGCGGAGCAGGACATGCTCGCTGCATTACTAGACGGGTTGGTCGGCGCTCAACCCCCGCGTGTGGGTTCATCGAGTTCCATCAGGAGATCGCCTGCCTTGGCCTGCATGCGCCATTCATGCTAAGGACACCGCCGGCGCTGTTGGCCGGCCAGGCGTCGATCGGGTCTGGCTTGCACCTCAGCTCGAGCGCTTGCCTGTTGTGCCTGGCGAGCTCGATTACCGTGGACCCTTGCCGGCCAAGGCCCGTGCATTCGCCGCACCATACGAGTCGGTGCCCTCGACTCCGACTTGGTCGGCCGGGCCATGCTCTCGCAGGACGTAATAGTCCGCTGGTAGCCGCGGGCTTTCGTCGATTCGCCAGTGCGGAACTGCGAACACGGAGCGAGCGGACGGTCACGGTCACCTGGGTGGTCGATCCGTCGGCGGCCTCGATCGTCACGACGGCGACCCGGGGGCACGAGCGACGGCGGCAGGGGTGAAGACGGCGCTGCCGTCGTCACTGCCCTGGATCAGTTCGAGGACGTCGGGCTTGTCGGTGCTGATGGTCGTGTTGGCGGGGTCGGGCTGGTTGAAGACGATCGTCTCGCCGACGGCCGCGTCGGCCGTTGTCTGACCGGGGGCGACGAAGACGGGGGCCGGGAGTTGGTTCGACCCGGATGAGGCGATGCTCGGTGTGGCGGACGGGCGCTCACCGTCGGCCGAGCCGGTTGCGCACCCACCCATCGCGGACATCGCCAGTGCGGCCTGCAACCGCGACGCAGGCCGACCGGCAGCGTGTGGACGCGGATCGGTGCATGGCCGTACCTCCTGCGGGTCGCCGGCCGTGTCGGCCCGAACGGTCGGATGCGGCTACGAGCGCTCACGGCGCCGGGTGTGGCCCATGCGATGCTTCACGACCCGGCCCGGCTTGCGCACATGCCGCCGCGCATGGACGCCGCGCCCCTCATCGAAGGATCGCACCAACAGTCGCCCCCCGGATCGCACGCTGCTCATGGTCGGCACCTCCTCTGTCTCCACCTCCAGCAGAGCGCAGATCTGTGCTCTGCGCCAGAGTCGACCGACCCTTCCCGGCCCGCAGGGATGTCCAGGCGGCTCGTCCGGCGCTGGAGGGTCACCCGGCGACGTACCCCGCCTGGAGGGCGCCCTCATCGTCGCGCAGCTCGAGCTGGTCGCCGCGGATCGTGTACGTGGTGACCCGGCCGAGAGCTGCCAGGTAGTTGGCCTCCTGCTTGCTGACGTCCGGCTCGCACATCATTCGCGTGGTTGCCAGCGGCCCGATGGTCATGCTCTCGCCGGACACCTCGTAGGTCCCGTTGTAGGTGTTGCACCCGGCGTTGCCGGAGATGGTCCCGTCGTCGCCGAAGACCGCCGTCACCTCAGTGTCGGCGACCAGTGAGGCTACCGCGTCCGTGCCGGTGTTGATCCCGTTGGCCGACCAGTTCGTCCCCGTGAGCGTGATCGGGACGGCCACGGTGTACGAGAGCACGACCTGGCCGTCCTTGTCGCTCATCGTCATGGTGCCGTCACCGATCGAGAACGTGGCTGCCTCGTCGAGACGGGCCAGGTAGTCGGCCTCCACGGCCATGGCCTCTCCGACGCAGGCCATGAGGGTGGATGCCAGCGGTCCGATGTCGATGGTGTTCCCGTCGGTCGTGTAGCCGCCGCTGAAGCGGTTGCAGCCGCTGGAGCCGGAGATCTGGTCGGTGGTGAACTCCGCGGTCGCCTTGACGCTGTCGGGGACGGCGGTCAGGGCCGACTTCCCGGCCGGAGCGTACTGCGCAAGGTCCCAGGCCGTGTCGGCCAGCAACTGGGTCGGGGTCTTCGCCGCCCCGGCTGATCCGGAGTCACTCGAACTCGCGCACCCCGCGAGCGGCAGCGCGAGCAGCATCACCATCGTGGCCACGGTTCGAACGCGCATGATCAGGACCCTTCGCCGACGTGCTCCGATGCCAGCCCCCATCCGGGTCGGCAATCGTGACGGTAGCACCGCCCGACGGGAGGATCCCGCGCCTGGTGGTTCTGGACGCTCGTCGTCGACGACCTCGCTGCCGAGTCCCTAGTCGAGGTCCGCCAGGGAGGGGATGGGAGTGAGGGAACTGCCCGGCCGCCACCCGCGCTCGAGCTTCTGCTCGGCCACACCGCCCACCGCCCAGACGTGGCAGGTGTCTGCGATGAGGGGCAGCATGGCGCGAGCCTCGCGGTACTCCGGATCATCGCGTCCACCCACCCGGAGCCGGGCGGAGAACGCCGCCTGCAGCAACGTGGGGGCCAAGGACCTGGCAAGCTCCCGCAGGTGGGTGCAGCCGGCCGGCCCGCCGAGTCGCTCCCGGACGGCGGCGTTCCAGCCCCGACCGAGGGTCACCCCGACCAGTGCCTGGTGGGCCGCGGCGATGTCCACGCATTCGGCGTGCGGGTAGGTCCAGAAGTCCACCCGGACATCGCGGACGACGAAGTCCGCCAGGGACACAGTGACCGCCAGCCCGAGGTCGTGGACCACGGGCAGGTCGAGGGGGTCGGTCGCCCACGGCCGCTCGTCGCGCATCCGGCCGGCCACCTCGATCAGGCCATCTGCTGCATCGGAGACCTCGACCACGACCGTCCGCCGGTGGTGCGGCGAGGTCGTCGGTTCGTGATCGTTCTCGGAGGTCGCCGGTGAGGGCGGCTGCGGATCGGGGAATGTCACTCGAACCTCCTGGCCATGGGCGTGACCGCGTCTCTCATACGCCCACGCGACCACCCCACGGTACTCGGCGGGGATGGGAACCGACGTGGCCCCGTCCCTTCCGGGATTCGCCAGGTTGCCGCGTCCCCGAGCGGGCATGGGCCGGCCCCCCGGGTTCGGGCCGGGGGGCCGGGTTCAGGGGCGCGACGGGGTCAGGCGTCGCGTCGCTTCAGGGCCAGGGCAGCACCGGCCATCGCCAGCAGCACCCAGGCGGCGAAGACCGCCATCCCGGCACCGGGGTCAAGCAGCGTGGCGCCCGGATTCAGCGAGGTGAAGGACTGCCCGGCGTTGGAGGGCAGGTACTTCAGGACGCCGTCCCAGCTGTCAGGAAGCAGTGCTGAGGCCAGGGTCGGCACGAAGAGGACTGCGCCGATGACCGTGCCGATGCCGCCGGCGGTGCTGCGGAGCAGGATGCCAAGGGCCACACCGATCACGCCCAGCCCGACCAGGTAGACGGCCGTCCCGATCACGGCCCGCGCCACCCCGTCGTCGGACCACGAGACCGTCGCAGCACCTCCAGCGTCGAGGATCGCCATGCCCGCGAAGAACGAGACCAGCACCCCGACGAGGGCGACCGGCGCGAGCACTCCCACGAACGTCACGAGCTTGCCCCACAGGACCGGCAGGCGCTTGGGTACTGCGGCCAACGTCGTGCGGATCATGCCGGTCGAGTACTCCCGTGCTCCCACGATCGCACCGAGCACGGCAACGATCAGGACCGCGAAGTTGGCGCCCGACAGGACGGTCGACACAGGGTCCGTCCCGCCGAACGCGGGCGGCCCGCCCTCGCCTGCGGTGACCTCGACCTGGCCGCTCGCGGTGAGCGCGGAGAGGAGGCCGAAGGCGACGAGCGCGAAGAGGATCCCGCCGATGGTCAGCCACGTCGAGCGCAGGGTGCGCATCTTGATCCACTCGCTCCTGATGACGCGAGGAGTGGTGGTGCGCGCCGCGGTGATCGCGTGCGTGCGGATCGCCGGGGTGTTGAGAGTTGCGGCGCTCATCAGGCTGCCGTCCTTCCGGTCGTCTCGGTGGTGCCGTGGTACTCCACGGCATCGCGGGTCAGTTCCATGAACGCCTCCTCGAGTGAGGGGGCGACGTCGACGAGCTCGTGGAGGACGAGCCCCTCGCGGGCGGCGAGCTCGCCGACCCGTGCGGCCGGCATCCCGGAGACCTCCAGGTGGCCGGGGGACTCGGAGGTGACGGTGACGCCGGGTCCGGCGAGCAGGTGGGTCAGCCGGACGGCGTCGGGGGACGCCACGCGGACGGCGTTCTGCGACGACGCCGCGATGAACTCCGCCATCGACACGTCCGCAAGGACCCTGCCCCGACCAACGACCACCAGGTGCTCGGCGGTCATCTCCATCTCGCTCATCAGGTGCGAGGAGACGAAGACCGTGCGGCCCTCGGCCGCCAGTTCCCTGAGCAGGGTGCGGATCCACTGGATGCCGTCGGGGTCCAGGCCGTTGACCGGCTCGTCGAGCATCACCGTCTGCGGGTCACCGAGCAGCGCGGTCGCGATGCCCAGGCGCTGGCCCATGCCCAGGGAGAAGCCGCCGGCGCCCTTGCTCCCCACGTCGGCCAGGCCGACGACATCGAGAAGGTGGTCGACGCGCTTGGCGGCGACTCCGATGGTGGCCCCGAGGGCGAGCAGGTGGTTGCGGGCCGTCCGGCCCTTGTCGATCGCCCGCGCCTCGAGCAGCGCGCCCATCTCCGCCAGCGGCGACGCGGACTCGACGTAGGGGCGGCCGTTGACCGTCGCGGTGCCCGCCGTCGGCCGGTCGAGGCCGAGGATCATCCGCATCGTCGTGGACTTCCCGGCCCCGTTGGGTCCGAGGAACCCGGTGACGATGCCGGGCTCGACAGTGAAGCTCATGTCGTCGACGGCGAGGAAGTCGCCGTATCGCTTGGTCAGGTTGGAAACCTCGATCACGATCTCTCCTTGGTCCAGGCCCGCCGGCTCCTCCGGTGGGCATGGATCAAGGTTCGCAATCGGGGCGCCCAGTCCGCGTCTGCCAGATGCAGGCTCCTTCACGTACTGCGCCGGCAGTAGTGCGATGCGGCTCAGGCGTCGCCGGCGCGGACCAGGCCGCTCTGGTAGGCGATGACCACGAGCTGGGCGCGGTCACGGGCGCCCAGCTTGGTCATGGCGCGGTTCACGTGCGTCTTGGCGGTCAGAGGAGACAGGTACAGCTGCTCGGCGATCTGGTCGTTGCTCAGGCCGCGGCCCACCATGGCCACGATCTCTCGCTCCCGATCGGTCAGGACCTCGAGCTCGGCGGGGCTGGTCGTCAGCTGGACCTCCGACGGCTGGGCGAGGAAGCGGTCGATGAGGGTCCGAGTGGCCCGCGGGGAGAGCAGGGAGTCCCCCGACGCCACGACGCGCACCGCGTCGAGCAACTCGTTGGGCTCCACGCCCTTGCCGAGGAACCCTCCGGCGCCGGCGCGCAGCGCGGCGACCACGTAGTCGTCGGCCTCGAACGTGGTCAGGATCAGCACGTGCACGCCGGCGAGGTCGGGGTTGGCGCTGATCTCCTGGGTCGCCTGCAGCCCGTCGAGCTGCGGCATCCGGATGTCCATGAGCACGACATCGGGGGTCAGGGCGACGCACTGGCGCAGGGCGTCGGCGCCGTCGATCGCCTCACCGACCACCTCGAGGTCGGGTGCGGAGTTGATCAGAGCGGCGAAGCCGGCGCGGATCAGCGCCTGGTCATCGGCGATGAGGACTCGGATCATCGGGTCACCCGGTGCAGGGGGAGGTCGACGCGGATCTGGAAGACCGCGTCGGATGTCACCGTCATGGTGCCGCCCGCGGCGGCGACCCGCTCGCGCATGCCGATCAGCCCGTGGCCGGTCATCTGGCCGGTGGCTTCTGGACCTCCCGCGTGCCCGGTTGCTCCCTCCCGCCCCGGGGCTCCGGCAGGCGCCGTTGCCGCAGCGGGCGCAGCCACCGGGTTGCTCACCTCGATGTGCAGCATGGCACCGTCCTCCTCAAGGACCACGCGCGCAGTCCCGAGCCCGTACTTGCCCGCATTGGTCAGGGCCTCCTGGATCACGCGATACGCGGTGAGGCCGGTCGTGGTCGGCAGGTCGCGAGCGCCCACGCGGTCGTCGAGCTCGACATCGAGCCCTGCCGAGCGCATCCGGGCGACCAGTCCTGGGATCTCCGTGAGCCCCGGAGTCGGCGGCTCGACCAGCTGGGCGTTCCCGTCGGTGCGCAGCAGGCCGACCATCACGCGCATCTCCTCGATGACCTCCTGGCTCGCCGCGCGCACGTGCACGAGGGCCGTGCGGGCGGCTGGGGGGTCGGCCTCGAGCAGGTGCGAGGCGACGCCGGCCTGGACGTGGATGACCGACACGTGGTGGGCGACCGCATCGTGGAGCTCGCGGGCGATCCGCAATCGCTCCTCGGCGACCCTGCGGCGGGCCTCCTCCTCGCGAGAGGCCTCCGCAGCCTCGGCTCGGGCCAGGGCGGACTCGACCGACGCCCGCTGGTTGCGCACGGAGTCCCCGACTGCCGCTGCCAGCGCACTGAACGCTGCCAGGGCATAGGTCGCGTCGCTGCCGATCGACCCACCCGTGACGGTGAGCGTGGGGATGATGAGCGTGACGGCCGTCGCAGCCGCGACGATGAGCGTCGTCCTGCGATTGGTGTGGACCGCGACCGTGTAGACCGCGACGAGGAGGGCTGGCAGGCAGCGCGACGGCAGGTGCGTGAGGAGGGTGTCCGTCGCGGCCAGCGCGAGGGTCCCCAGCCAGACCGGCACCGGCCACTGTCGTCGCCACACCAGCGCGAGGCACGCCAGGAACACCAGCGCGAGGGAGTCCCAGCCCCTGGTCGCGAGGTCGGCGGGGTCGAGGCGAGCGGTGCCAACACCTGCGCGCCCTGCCGGCGGGAGGTAGATGCACGCGACCAGGACGCCCGCCGCGATGGCGAGGTCGACGGGCGCGACGCGCGAGCCCAGACGCGCCGCCATCCGATCAGCCCAGCCCTGCATGCCGATCACGATAGGGGCATCGGCTGCCCCCGCGCGCCCACCGCCCGCGGTATCCCCATGTACTGCAGCCGCAGTACCCGCGGGTCCGTCGCCGGCGCGGGGCGCTCGGTCCGCTCGTGTGACCGCCCCCACACGCCGGGAGGGAATGCGCCCAACCCGGAGTAGGTTGAGCCGCCATGAGCACCCCGAGCCAGCCCGTCCCGAGCCCCGCCGCGCCCCCAGCACCCGTCGTGGCGCCGCACCGGTGGCGCGCGCTGGCCGCCCTGGTCGTCAGCCTGCTGGTCGTCGTGCTCGACAACACAGTGCTCAACGTCGCGCTCAAGACGATCCAGGATGACCTCGGTGCCACCCAGAGCGAGCTGATCTGGGCGATCAACTCCTACTCGCTGGTCTTCGCCGCACTGCTGTTCACCTGGGGCGTCCTCGGCGACCGCTACGGGCGGCGCAAGATCCTGATCATCGGCCTGGTGCTGTTCGCGCTGGCGTCACTGCTCAGCGCGTTCGCCCAGACCCCCATGCAGCTGATCGTCGCGCGCGGACTGATGGGCATCGGCGGGGCCTCGGTGCTGCCCGTGACGCTGTCGATCATCACCGTGATCTTCCCGCCCGCGGAGCGCGGCAAGGCGATCGGCATCTGGGCCGCAGCCGTCGGTGGCGCGGTCGCCCTCGGGCCGCTGCTCGGCGGATTCCTGCTCGAGCACTTCTGGTGGGGATCGGTGTTCCTGATCAACATCCCGATCATCGCCGTCGGGATCGCCGGGATCCTGGCCAACGTCCCCGAGTCGCGCAATCCGCACCCCGGGCGCCTGGACCCCCTCGGCCTCGTGCTGTCCGTCGTCGGCCTGTTGGCCCTCGTGTACGGCATCCAGGAGGCTGGCTGGAGCGAGCCGGTCACGTACGCGTGGATCGCGTTCGGCGTCGCGGTCCTGGCCGGGTTCCTGTTCTGGGAGTCGCGCACCGACCATCCCTCGATGGACCTGAGCCTGTTCTCGATCCGCTCGTTCTCCGTCCCACTGTCGGCGACGTCGCTGACGTTCGCCGCGCTGAGCGGGTCGCTGATCTTCCTGGCGTTCTACTACCAGGTCGTGCGCGGGTGGTCGCCGCTGCAGTCCGGCGCGCTGACCGTCCCGTTCGCGATCGGGCAGCTGCTGTCCGCCCCTCGCAGCGGGAAGATGGTGGCCCGGTTCGGCGCCCGGCGGGTCATCCCGTTCGGCCTGGTGCTGGCTTCGGTGGCGATGTTCATGTTCACCCGCCTGGACCTGACCACGCCGGTCTGGCTGCTGGTGCTGATCCCGTTCGTGTTCGGGTTCGGCATGGGCAACGTCGTCGCCCCGAGCACCACGCGGATGACGCTGGCGACCCCGCCGCAACGCTCGGGCGCCGGGTCGGCGGTGCAGAACACCGTGCGCCAGGTCGGGGCCACGCTCGGCGTGGCGGTCATCTCGTCGGTGGTCGCCACCAAGTACTCGGGCTCCATGTCCAGCGCGCTCGAGGGCAGCCCGCTGCCCGCCGACCTCCAGGCGAAGGCCTCCGACAGCGTCGGCGCCACCTACGAGGTGGCGGCGGGGATCCAGGCCTCGGGGAACGCGACCCCCGAGCAGGCGGACATGCTGCGGGCAGTGGCCGACGCTGCGTTCATCCCCGCCTTCCACATCGCCGCCTACATGGCGCTGGGTCTCCTGCTCATCGCGCTGGTGATCATCCTGGTCTGGCTCCCGGCGCAGGCTGAGGCTGTCGCCTGGAAGGCAGGCGGCACCTCCGCCCCCCTTCCGGGACAGCCAGGGGCAGGGCCTGCCGGGCAGGATCCGGACGACCCCTACGCAACGGGTGGGGACCTCGATGCCGCGCACCAGGTCCACGTCGTCCCCGAGGATCCCGATCACCTCAGCCACGTCGAGGACGCCCCCCTGGAGCACCCGCTGGGGGGCCCCACGCCAGAGAGGCCGTGACCGGGGAGCCCCTGGTTACCCGTCGGTAAGGTCCAACGGCGTCTCCTCCGTGGGGGATGCTCGGGACGCATGCCCCCCGGACCGGGACCTTTGCCCGGCGTGGCGCGGGGGATCGGTCGCTAGCGTGTCGGGCGTTGGTGCCTGTCCGATCGGCACCCCGAGCTGAGGGGTAATCCCCGATGGTGAAGTCCCGGGGCCGTCTGGCCCGAAGTGCTGGAATCCTCCTGACCGCTACCGCGCTGGCTGGATGCGCCACGGGTGAGGCCGACGGTGAGAGCACCGGGGGTGGGGAGGCCAGCCTGGTCCTGCCCGACCTCTCCACCGTCTCCGTCGTGGGGGGTGGCTCCGGCCGTGTGCTGCTGATGTTCGGGCTGCTGGTCTGCGTGCTGGGCCTGGGCTTCGGGCTGCTGGCCTACCTGCAGCTCAAGCGGCTGCCCGTGCACGAGTCGATGCGTGAGATCTCCGAGCTGATCTACTCCACATGCAAGGCCTACCTGCTCAAGCAGGGCCGGTTCCTGCTGATCCTGTGGGTGTTCATCGCGGCGGTGATCGTCGTGTACTACGGCGTGCTCGTCGGGTTCACGTGGCAGCGGGTGGCGATCATCCTCGCGTTCAGCCTCCTGGGCATGGGTGGCTCCTACGCCGTGGCGTGGTTCGGGATCCGCGTGAACACGTTCGCCAACTCGCGCACGGCGTTCGTCTCGCTGCGCGGGATGCCGTTGCCGCTGCACCGCATCCCGCTGAAGTCCGGCATGTCGATCGGCATGGTTCTGATCAGCCTGGAGCTGCTGATGATGCTGGTCATCCTGCTGTTCCTGCCCCCCGAGATCGCCGGCGCCTGCTTCATCGGCTTCGCGATCGGCGAGTCCCTGGGAGCCGCCGCGCTGCGGATCGCCGGTGGCATCTTCACGAAGATCGCCGACATCGGCTCGGACCTCATGAAGATCGCCTTCAAGATCAAGGAGGACGACGCGCGCAACCCCGGGGTTATCGCGGACTGCACCGGGGACAACGCCGGCGACTCGGTCGGCCCCAGCGCGGACGGCTTCGAGACCTACGGCGTCACCGGCGTCGCGCTGATCACGTTCATCCTCCTTGCGGTCGAGGACCCGGGCGTGCAGGCGAGCCTGCTGGTGTGGCTGTTCGTGGTGCGCGCCGTGATGGTGATCGCCTCGGGCGCCTCGTACCTGCTCAACGACATGTGGGCCCGCCGCCGTTACGCGACCGCCGACCGGATGAACTTCGAGGAGCCGCTGAGCTCATTGGTGTGGGTCACCTCGGTGGTGTGCATCCTGTCCACGTTCCTGACGACCTACCTGGTGCTCGGGGTCGGCGCCACGAGCGAACTGTGGTGGGAGTTGGCTGCGATCATCTCGCTGGGCACGTTGGCCGGCGCCCTGATCCCCGAGCTCGTCAAGGTCTTCACCTCCACGAACAGCAAGCACGTCAAGGAGGTCGTGAAGAGCTCGCGGGAGGGCGGCGCCTCGCTCAACATCCTCTCCGGGCTGGTCGCCGGCAACTTCTCGGCCTACTGGCTCGGGATGGCCATCGTCGGCCTGATGGGGTGCGCATACCTGATCAGCAACATGGGCCTGGACGTGATCATGATCGCGCCAGCCGTCTTCGCGTTCGGCCTGCTGGCGTTCGGCTTCCTCGGGATGGGCCCGGTGACGATCGCCGTGGACTCCTACGGCCCGGTCACCGACAACGCCCAGAGCGTCTACGAGCTCTCGATGATCGAGGACATCCCGGCCATCGACGCCGAGCTGGAGCGGGATTTCGGGTTCACCCCGCAGTGGGACCGCGCCAAGCAGATGCTCGAGGAGAACGACGGGGCCGGCAACACGTTCAAGGCCACGGCCAAGCCCGTCCTGATCGGCACGGCGGTCGTGGGCTCCACCACGATGATCTTCTCGATCATCATGGGGCTCACCCAGGGCCTCACGACCGGCATGGAGAACCTGTCCCTGCTCTACCCGCCGTTCCTGCTGGGCCTGATCAGCGGTGGGGCGATCATCTACTGGTTCACCGGCGCCTCCATCCAGGCCGTGACCACCGGCGCCTACCGCGCCGTCGAGTTCATCAAGGGCACGATCAAGCTCGACGGCGTCACCAAGGCCAGCGAGCAGGACTCGCGCCGGGTCGTCGAGATCTGCACCCAGTACGCCCAGCAGGGCATGATCAACATGTTCCTCGGGGTGTTCTTCGCCACGCTGGCCTTCGCGTTCCTCGAGCCGTACCTGTTCATCGGGTACCTGATCTCGATCGCCGCGTTCGGGCTGTACCAGGCGATCTTCATGGCCAACGCCGGCGGCGCCTGGGACAACGCGAAGAAGATCGTTGAGATCGACCTGCACGCCAAGGGCACCGCGCTGCACGACGCCACGATCGTCGGCGACACCGTGGGTGACCCGTACAAGGACACGTCCTCGGTGGCGCTGAACCCGGTCATCAAGTTCACGACCCTGTTCGGCCTGCTGGCAGTCGAGTTGGCGGTCAGCCTCGACGGGCAGGGCAACGAGGTCCTGGTCAAGGTCCTGGCCGCGGTGTTCTTCGCGGTGTCTGTGTTCTTCGTGCACCGCTCGTTCTACGGGATGCGCATCGAGGTGCCGCTGGTCGATGACGAGGAGTACCCGGAGGAGCCCGACGGCTCGGCCGGTTTCGGTGGCAGTGGCGCCCTTCCTGAGGGCAGCTCGGCAATTGCGTACGAGGGAGCAGGTGGGGTCAGGTGAACATCGCGATCCGGTATGGGGCGGCGGTCGTCGACGCGGACGGTCACGTGAGCGGTCACGACGCAGGAGCGACGCTCGTCCGGCGGCTGCTCCGGGTGTTCCCCCAGGCGCGGCTGATCGGCCCGGGCCCGCGGCAGGGCGATGGGTTCGACGTCATCCCGCTGGAGTTCGTGGACGGCTCGGAGACCGTGGTCATCAACATGGACGTCATCGACTCCGTCGGAGTCTGGCAGACGCTCAAGCAGAACTGCGACGAGCCGAAGCTGATGAACTTCGTGTGGTTCAACACGGTCAAGTACGACCATCGCGTGCAGCGGTCGGCGCTGGGCCTGTCGTGCGGGCTGTTCCCGACGTTCGCCAACTCCGAGCGCACCGCCAACGAGATCCGCGAGATCGTCTCCGGCTGGACGATCAAGTCGATCTGGGAGGAGGCCCGGATCGCGTGGGTCAACCTCGGCATCCGGCTCGAGCACGTCCAACCACGTCGGGAGTCGAGCGTTCCTGTCGTGCTCTACCCGGCCATCTACCTGTCGGAGCGCAAGCAGCCGCAACTGTTCCTCGACACCGTCGAGAAGGTGCACAAGCGCACGCCGATCAAGGTGGAGGCGCGCCTGCACGAGTCGCACCTCATCAGCGAGCGCGCCATGCGCTTGTCCCGCAAGGACTGGGCGTGGGTCGGCCCGCTGACTGCCACCCGCGAGGACTACTGGCACGCGCTGGCCCGGACCACCGCGTTCCTGGCCACGGCGCGCGATGAGTCGTACGGCCTGGAGTACGTGGAGGCCCTGGTCGCCGGTGCTGTTGGGGTGTTCCCGGACCGCCCGTGGGCGCGGGCGATCCTCCCGGAGCGTTACCCGTTCTTCTACAGGACGCCGGCTGAGGCTGAGGCGATGCTCTACCGCGCCGTGACTGATACCGACGCCTGCCGTCGCGAGCTCGACCAGGCGGCCGGTGGGGACTTCGTGCAGTGGCTCGGCGCCCGGCACGACGACGACCAGTTCGACCGCGCGATCGCCGCGCGGGTGCGGGAGTGGTTCGGCGCCTGAGGCGGTGGTCTTGCGGCCGGCGGCGGGTCCAGATCGGCGGGTGCGATCGGCGGGTCGCGATCGGCGGGTGCGCGGGCGGGGAGGGCCTTGTGCCGGGCTGGGTGCGGCTGCCGTCGATGAGCTGGACGTCCGCTGAGGCGAGTTCGGCACGAGCACTGACGATGCCCTCGACAGCGAACGCGACCAGCGTCCCGCGCTGGACTCCGCTGGCGCGACGGACTCGTTGGTCATGTCGGGGCCGAAGACCTCGACAGGTCGCGGGGACCGGACGGAGGGGTGAAGCCCGCGCAGCCCGGATTCGTGAGAGCGGGCGGCCATCCGAGCACGTCCCTGAACAGGGCGTGGGTGGCGTCGGAACTGGGTCGTGGTGTCGAGGTGGCCCCGTGTGTTCCCTGACCGCGGGGTCCGCGCGGTCATCCACAGGATGGTTCGCTACCTCTGGCAATGTCAGCCACCCTTGATAGTGTTCGTACAGGCGTTCGAAGCACAGGGGGTTCGGGGTGAGCAGCACGACAGTGGATCAGCGCACGGTGGTGGACCCACGGGCGGTCGGGGCGATCGGGTCGGCCTCTGCGGAGGTGGTTGATCTGTGGGCGCGGGCCACTGGCGTCACGGTCCGTGACCTGCCCTGTATGGGCCTGTTGGCCGGGGAGCGGCCGATGGCGGACGTGGATGTGCTGGCCGGGGCGTTCGCGGTGGTGGAGTACGAGTTGGCGCGTCGGATGCACGCCGCGGCGTCGGCCGGGTCCCTGCCCTTGGGGAGTCCGGGGGCGGTACTGGCCGCCCGGGGGTGGGCTGCCCCGCACGCGAAACGGTTGGCCCGCGCGGGGGCGTTGGCTGCTGAGCACCCCACCGTGGCCGGCGCGTGGGCCGCGGGGATCATCACCAGTGATCATGTGGATGCGATCGCCCGCAGCATCGGACCGCTGGAGCCCGATGAGTTGGCTGCGGTGGTCGAGGAGCTCAGCGCGTTGTGGGGGCAGCTGTCCCCTCAGGCGGTGGCCACGTTCGTGGCCCGGGTGATCCGCTTGTTGCACCCACCCGGGGACCCGGACCCCGACGAGGTCGGGGCCTATGAGTCCCGGTCGGTGTCGTTCGCGGTGACCGCGGATTCGGTGATCCTGTCCGGGGTGCTGCCCCGGGTGGAGGGCGAGGCGGTGATCGCCGCGGTCGAGGCGTTCGCCGAACGGCTGCGCTCCGAGGCCGACCACGTCCCCGCGTCCGCCCGCCGCGCCGACGGGTTGGTCGCGCTGGTGAACGCCGCCCACGCCAGCGGATCGATCCCCAGCCGGGGTGGGCTGCCGGTGAGCGTGTCGGTCACCCTCGAATCCACCGTCCTGGGGGACCGGGTATGGTCCACGTCCCGGGGGCACACCCTCACCGACGCCGAGGCCCGGTTCACTGCCTGTGACGCGCTGGTCACCCCGATCCTGATCGACTCCGGTCACTGCCCGGACACCATCGCCGACCTGGTGGCCGCCGCTGGATCGTCGGCCTCGGCATCATCAGACCCGGCAGGGGGCGGTGAGCCGGCGTCGGCGGGGGCGCGGATCGCGGCCCTGGCCAGCACCCTGTTGGGGACCCGGATCCCGCTGGCTGTCGGGCGCACCGCCCGGACCGCGACCCCGGCGCAGCGCCGGGCGCTGGCCGCCCGGGACAGGGGGTGCATCATCCCCGGCTGCGGGATCCCCGCCGAAGCGTGCCAGACCCACCATGTCGACGACTGGGCCGGCGGCGGAACCACTGACCTGCCGAACATGGTGCTGTTGTGTTGGGCACATCACCGCCAGGTCGACCTCGGCATGTGGACCATCGTCCCCGCGGAGCCAAGCGACCAGGTGCCCCGACCCGAGACCGGCGCGCCACCCGGAACCCCCTGGCCCGCCAACAACGGCGCACCCTGGACCATCACCCGCACCCCCCGAACCCGCTGGCGGCTGTGAGGGCCCAGAACAGTCAGTGCTTCCGGGCGGCCAGCTCGTGTAGGTCATACGGCGTCTCCTGGTAGACGCAGTAGTTCAGCCAGTTGGTGAACAGCAGGTCACCGTGCGCGCGCCAGCCGACGATGGGCACTTGCCCGGGGTCGTCGTTGCGGTAGTAGTTGCGCGGCATCTCGATGGGCAGCCCAGCCTCGAGGTCGCGGCGGTACTCGATGTCGAGGGTCTCGGCGTCGTACTCGGCATGCCCGGTCACGAACACACGGCGGCCGTCGCGCGACGCTGCCAGGTAGACACCTGCCTCCGGGGAGACGGCCAGCAGCTCCAGGTCGGGTTCGGCCAGGATGTCCTCCACGCTGACCGTCGTGTGCCGGGAGTGCGGCGCGAGGAAGACGTCGTCGAACCCGCGGGTGATCTTGTTCTTCGGGTCGGTCACCTCGTGGGAGAACACACCGAAGACCTTCTCGTCCACTGTGTGCTTGCCGATCCCGTAGTGGTGGTAGAGCTCGGCCTGGGCCCCCCAGCAGATCGCCAGGGTTGAGAACACGTGCTCGTCGGCCCATTCCATGATCCCGACGAGCTCGGCCCAGTAGTCCACATCCTCGAACTCCATGAGCTCGACAGGGGCACCCGTGATGATCAGTCCGTCGAAGCTCTGCTCGCGCACCCGGTCGAAGGTCTCGTAGAAGACCTCGAGGTGGGTGTGGTCGGTGTGCTTGGGGGAGTAGGAGGCCGTGTGCAGGAAGGTGACCTCCACCTGCAGGGGGGAGTTGCCCAGCAGGCGCAGGATCTGGGCCTCGGTGGTCTGCTTGGCCGGCATCAGGTTCAGCACCAGGATGTTCAGCGGACGGATGTCCTGGCTGGCGGCACGGCGATCCGTCATCACGAAGACGTTCTCGGCGGCGAGGACGTCGGCGGCCGGAAGGCCTTCCCTGATCTTGACGGGCATGGTCGCAACTCCCTGTGGCGGTGGGGGCGATTCTACGATGCGTGCCCGCAATCGCAGGATTCGCCGAACCCTCGGCCCTACGAGGGGGCCGGCGCGCCGGCTGGCACACCCTCACGATCGCTGGCACGCTCGATCCATGGACGCCCACCTGCGCGAGATCGTCGAACGGGGTGGCCGGGCGCAGTCCGCCGAGGCCGCACGTCTGCTCATCCGTCTGGAGTCCGATCCGGAGGATCACGAGGCCCGCTCGCTGGCCCGGGTCCTCGTTGAGTCCTACCTCCACGATCCGGATCTCACCCGCTGACCCAGACGAAGACGTCGGCGGGCGCCACGCGTTCCGGCAGCTCCTCCGGGCCGCACCCAGGGACCGGCTCAGGCGGGACCGGTGTGGATCTCGAAGCGCAGGGCGGGCCCCCCGCCGGCCGAGGGCAGCTTCGTGAAGCGCTCGACGAGCACGCCCCCGTTGGCCTGGATGACCCGTTGTGACGCCAGGTTGTCCAGGTCGGTCGTGATGTCGACGACGGGCAGGCCCTCCGCTGCGGCGATGGGCAGCATCGCGGCCAGGGCCGCAGTCGCGTAGCCGCGCCGGCGCTTCCACGGCACCACGGAGTAGCCGATGTGGCCCAGGCAGGTGGGAGGCAGCTCCCTGGTGCCCGGTTGCCAGCGCAGGTTGATGGCGCCGGCGAACTCCCCGTCCCACATCCATCGGGTCAGGCCGGGCAGCCGCGGGACCGTCGTGCCATCGGGCAGCTCGATGGGGCCACCGGCCGCCTCCCGGTCGTCACACAGGTCGATGAAGCGCTGCGGGTCACGCGTCACGCGATCGATCTCGCCCTGGTCGGGGCCGACGTGCTCGGTGTTCGGTGACCATCCGCGCCGCAGCGCGTCGAGGTAGCTGGGCAGGTGCTCGGCGCGGCGGCGGATCAGCTCCATGGGACCGGATCCTCCCACCGGGACGACTGTCACTCACCCCATCCGCAGGATGCGCCACGCCCCCGAGGCGACGAGGACCGCGATCGCCGTGCCGATGACCAGGTCCGGCAGGGCGGAGCCCGTGATCCCGACGAGCACCCCGGCGATGATCACGCCGAGGTTGGCCAGCGCGTCGTTCGTCGTGAAGATCCAACTGGCCCGCATGTGTGCGCCACCACGTCGGTGCCGGCTGAGGATCGCCACGCAGGCCAGGTTCGCGGCCAGTGCGAGCAGCCCGACTCCGACCATCAGGGCCTCGACCGGCTCGCTTCCGGACGCAGCGCGACGCACCACCTCGACGAGCACCAACCCGGCCAGGGCCAGCTGCAGCCAGCCACTCATGCGGGCCGCGCGTCGTTGGCTGGCCACGTTGCCCGCCGCCAGCAGGGCGATCGCGTAGATGCTCGCATCGGCGAGCATGTCCAGGGAGTCGGCGACCAGCCCCGTGGACTGCGCGACGAGCCCGGCGATCAACTCGATGACGAACATCGCCGCGTTGATGCCCAGGACCCACCAGAGGGCCCGACGTTGGGAGCCCGGCGACTGCGGAGGTGGCTCGTCCAGCGCGGCCCCGGCAGGATCCACGGGCACGACCGACGTCAGCTCGGCGCCAATCGCCAACGGCTCCAGTGCGGCGATCAGGGGGTCCGGCGGCCCGGTGTGGACGGCCGCCAGCGTGCGGGCCCCGAGGTCGAAGTCGAGGGACCGGACGCCGGGAACCCCCGACAGCGCCATCCGGATGAGCTGCTCCTCGGTCGGGCAGTCCATGCCGGGGACGGCGAACACGGACCGCGTGGGCAGCGCGTCATCGGGCACTCGTGGAGTGTGGCACGCCGGTGACGAATGGTGTTTGGCCGGTCACGGATCGGGGTACTCTGGCCATGCATCGACTGATTGGTGCACGTTGTCCGCGGCATCCGCCGCTGGCGAGGTCGTCTGCTTTGACGCCGTGACCGGCGTCCCCTTCGCGAGATGGGCCAGCACCCGCGGCCATCCCTCTCGACGATCTGGATCCTTGTGACTTCTCCCGCCCGTGCGGCCTCTGCTGCGCGCACCTCCGCACTCCTCCCGCACCCCGGTACCCACCCGGCCCCCGAGCCCTGTCGATGCGGCCACCTTCGCCGGACTCGGCGTCGCCCCGGCGCTCATCGCGTCGTTGGCCTCCGGTGGCATCGACGCCCCGTTCCCGATCCAGTCCGCGACCCTGCCCGACTCCCTGGCCGGGCGCGACGTGCTCGGCCGCGGACGCACCGGCAGTGGGAAGACGGTGGCGTTCGCGCTGCCGCTGGTCTCCGCATTGGCCGGCAGTCGCTCTGCGGCGCGCCGTCCCCGCGGGCTCGTGCTCGTCCCGACCCGTGAGCTCGCCGTGCAGGTCGACAACACGATCGCACCGCTGGCCAAGTCGATGGGCCTGACGACCCGCACGATCTTCGGCGGCGTCGGACAGAACCCGCAGGTCACCGCCCTGGCCAAGGGTGTGGACATCATCGTCGCCACCCCCGGCCGCCTGGCCGACCTGATCAAGCAGCGGCTGTGCAGCCTCGAGGACATCGTCGTCACCGTCATCGATGAGGCCGACCACATGGCCGATCTCGGCTTCCTGCCCGAGGTCCGTCGCCTGCTCGACCAGACCCCGGCCGACGGCCAGCGCCTGCTGTTCTCCGCGACGCTGGACTCCGGTGTGGACGTCCTGGCCCGCCGCTACCTGCACAACCCCGTGACACACGAGGTCGACTCGGCCGCGTCACCGGTCCCAGCGATGGACCACCACGTCTTCAACGTCGACGCCGCAGACCGCGGTGAGGTCGTCGCGCAGCTGGTCGGTGGTCAGGGCCGGACGCTTGCGTTCGCCCGCACGAAGCACCAGGCCAAGCGCTGGGCGCGCACGCTCACCGCATCCGGGATCCACGCCGTCGACCTGCATGGCAACCTCAGCCAGGCGGCCCGCCAGCGCAACCTGGCGGCATTCGCCGACGGCGACGTGCGGGTCCTGGTGGCCACCGACATCGCCGCGCGCGGGATCCACGTGGATGACATCACGCTGGTCGTGCACATCGACCCCCCGGCCGAGCACAAGGCCTACCTGCACCGCTCCGGGCGCACCGCGCGCGCCGGTGCCGCCGGCGTGGTGGTCACGGTCGCCACCCATGATCAGCGCCGTGACGTCGCCGACCTGATGCGCCGGGCTGCGATCACGCCCACCCAGCACAAGGTGCGCGCCGGCGACTCGACGATCACCGACATCGCCGGGCCCAGCGCCCCGCGTGTCGTGGTGCCCAACGCCCAGCCCATCCCGGAGGAGCGCACGGGCCGTGGCTCGGGTCGTGGAGCCGGCGGCAGCCGCGGGCGCTCGTCCGGCGGTTCGAGCTCGGGCTCGGGCTCCGGCGCGGGTCGGTCCTCGGGTGGGTCCAGCGGTGGATCCAACGGCCGGCAGCGCACCAGCTCGGGTTCCCGCCCCGGCCAGGCGTCCGGCAGCTCCACCAGCCGCTCCACGCAGTCCCGGTCGTCAGCCCCGCGCTCCTCGCAGTCGACCTCGTCGTCCGCGCGCTCGTCGGGCGGTTCGACCACGGTCTGGTCGAGCAGCGGCGCGACGGCCACTGCCGCACCACGGCGCGGGCCCCGTCGGGCCACCCGCCCCGCGGGCGGCACCGGCTCCGCAGCCTGAGCGGACCAGCTCCGGGCGTGCCCCTGACTCGCAGGACGGGTCGGGGCGCCATCGCGGACGCTAGGGTGGGCGCCGACCTGAGGGAGGCGTGGACGTGGGCCGGTTCGACGCGTGGGTGCGGGCGGTGGGCGACGATCCCGATCCGCGCTTCACGCTGGCCAACGAGCGAACGTTCCTGGCCTGGGTGACCACCTCCCTGGGCCTGCTCGGCATCGGCCTGGCGGTCGGCACGATCATCCCGGGGGAGCACTTCGCGATCAACCTTCTGGCGATCGTGTGGATCCTCATGGCCGCGGTCCTGTCCATCCGTGCGCTCGTCCGGTGGTTCCGGATGGAGCGGGCCATGCGCCTGGGCCATGGCCTGCCCCTGTCGACGTCCATCCCCGTGGTGGCGATCTCACTTGCGCTCCTGTCGGTGGCGACGGGCATCGCGGTGGTGATCTCCTCGTGAGCCCCGGTGCGGTGCCGGGCCCCTCGGATCCGGGGCTGGCCGGGGAGCGCACGACGCTTGCCTGGGCGCGGATGGGCCTGACCCTGTTGGGCGTTCCGGCGGCGCTGCTGGCGTATGCCAGCGGACGCAACGAGCTGGCTGTCGCGGCTGCGGCCGTCGCCATGGTCCTCGGGCTCGGCGTCCTCGTCGGCTCGGTGCGCCGTCAGCGCGTCGAGCCGGGTGTGATCCCCTCCGGATCGCTGGTCCCTGCTGCGAGGCTCATCCTCCTGACGGGTGCCTGCGTGCTGATGCTCAACATCAGCGGCGGGATCCTCGTCCTCAGCTGAGTTTCTCCTCGCCCCGCGCAGCTCCCGTGCCGAGACGTCGGGTTGCGCCGGGGGGCGGTCCACGGCAGCCTTCCGGGCGTGGCGAACAGGGCGGACGTGGTGGTCGTCGGGGCGGGGCTGGCGGGGCTGCGTGCGGCTCAGCTCCTGGCGTCGGCGGGGCGTGATGTGGTGGTTCTCGAGGCCTCCGACGGGATCGGCGGGCGCGTGCGCACCGACCGAGTCGACGGGTTCACCCTCGATCGGGGCTTCCAGCTGTACAACCCGGCCTACCCGGAGGGCCGGTTGGCGTGGCCGGACCTCCCGATCCGCCAGTTCTCAGCTGGGGTCGACGTGGTGCGCGACGGCATGTCGCACCCGCTGGCCGATCCCCGGCGCGACCCCCGCAGCCTGCCGGCCACGACCCGGTCGCTGCGTGCTCTTGGGGCCGCCCGCGGCCTGAGCGCGTTCGGGTCGTACGTCGCCCGGTTGGGCACCCCGCTGCACCCTCGCCGCACCCCGCCGGGCAGGGCCGAGCAGGGCATCGGCGAGGCGCTGCGCTCGGCAGGGGTCGACGATGCCGCGTTCGACGCGCTGGTCCGACCCTTCCTGTCCGGGGTGCTCGCAGACTCTGCCCTGGAGACCCCGCGCGGGGTTGCCGACGAGATCCTGCGGACCTTCCTGGCCGGCACCCCCGGCGTGCCCGACGCGGGAATGGACCAGCTGCCGAGGCGACTGGCCGCCGGGCTCTCCGTCCTGACGGAGGCACCCGTGCTCTCCGCGCAGTCCGGGAGGGTCACGACCGGCGACGCCGAGTGGCTGGCCGAGGACGTGATCGTCGCCGTGGAGGACCCGGCCCTGCTGGTCCCGACGGCCACGGCGACCACGTGGCGGGCGCTGACGACCTGGTACTTCGCCGCCGCGGACCTGCCCCGCCGGCATCCCATGCTGCTGGTGTCGCCCGACGTGCGCCTGGCAAACGTCGCCGTGATGAGCGACGTGGCGCCGACGTACGCACCGGCAGGCCGCCGACTGGTCGCCGCCTCGGCGGTCGGGTTCCACGACTCGACTCAGGCCGAGCAGTGGGCCCGCGAGGACGCGGCGCGGATGCTGGGCGTTGCACCCGGGGACCTCGAGCTGATCGCCCACTACCCGATCGCCGCGGCACTTCCGGCGGTGGGCGTCGCGCGGCCCCAGGCGGTGAGCTCCGGAATGGTCCTGGCGGGCGACCATCGCCAGGGTCCGAGCATCAACGGCGCCCTGGCCAGCGGTCGGCGGGCGGCTGAGCTCCTGGGCGGCTGATCACGCGACGCCGGTGCTGGCCGCTGTAACGTCCGGAGCATGTCGATGAGTGCGCTGTCGCAGCCGCAAGGTGGGGATGGCGGCCCAGGTTCCGCGGGGACCGATGAGCTGCACCTGACCAGGCGAACGATCATCTCGTATGCCTTCGGGTCGGTGGGGACGGGCGTGTTCGGGGCGGTGCCCGGCCTGGTGCTGGCCTACTACCTGACCAACACCCTCGGCGTTGCCGCGGGCTTCGCAGCGCTCGTGGTCGCGGTCCCCAAGGCGTGGGACGTGGTGGTGCTGCCCATCGTCGGCCGCCTGTCCGACCGATCCGCCGAGCGGGTGCGCAGCCGGCTGCCGTTCCTCCGGCTGGCCGGGGTCCTGCTCCCGCTGGCGTTCGTGCTGATGTTCGCTGTGCCACCCGCCCTCGGCCCCGCCCTGGCCGGGGCGTGGGTCTTCGTGGCGTTCATCCTGGCCGCGACGGCCTTCGCGCTCTTCCAGGTGCCCTACATCGCCCTGGCGGCCGAGCTGACCGACGACGCGGATGAGCGCTCGACCCTCATGGCCGTGCGCGTGGCCTTCCTGACCGTCGCCATCCTGATGGGCGGGGCGCTGGCGCCGGTGATCCGCGACGCCCTCGGCGGCACCTACCTGGGCCACTTCGTCATGGGCGTCTGCATGGCGGGGCTGATGGCCGTCGGCATCTGGCTGTGCATCATCGGGCTGTCGAAGGCCAGGTCCCGGATCAGCCCCGCGGCCGAGGGCGGGCTCCGCGAGCAGTTCCGGGAGGTGCGCCACACCCGCGCGTTCGTCGTGCTGCTGTCCGCGTTCGTGATCCAGGCGCTGGGGCTCTCGGCGATGCTGGGGGGGACGCAGTACTACGCCACCTACATCCTCGAGAAGCCCACGGCGGTCACGATCCTGTTCGTCTGCCTGGTCGCGCCGGCGATCGTCGTGATGCCCGTGTGGAACTGGGTCGCCCACCGGTTCGGCAAGGAGCACGGCTACCTGGTCGCCACGCTCATGTTCCTCGGGGGCACCCTCGTCCTGCTGTTCGGCGGGCGCACCCTCTCGCTGCCGATCATCTACGCGGCGATCGCGCTGTGCGGCATGGCCTACGGGGGCCTGCAGATGTTCCCCCTGGCGATGCTGCCCGACTGCATCGCAGCGGACACCGCCCGTTCCGGCCACGCGCGGGCCGGGGTGTTCACGGGCCTGTGGGCCGCAGGCGAGACCCTCGGATTCGCCCTCGGCCCCGGGTTGGTCCTCGTCGTGCTGGCTTTCAGCGGCTTCGTGTCCAGCCGTGCCGACGAGCTGGTCGTGCAGCCCGACTCGGCGATCACGGGAGTGCTCATGGCCTTCACGGCGGTGCCGGCCGTGCTCATCACGATCAGCCTCCCGTTCATCCTGCGGTACAGCCGGGCGTCCGCGGCCGATGCTGCGCGGGTCCCTCTGCCCACCGCCGCCGTATCCCCCGGCGCCCCCACCCCGCCCGCGCCGACAACCCCAGGAGATCCGTCATGACCGCATCCCTGCCCCCCGCCTTCCCCGACCAGGGTCTGCCCGACGACGTGATCCTCGCGACGCTCGCCGGGCTGCGCGAGCTCGACGTGCCCGTCAAGGGCGGACGCACCACGTCCTACGTCTACGACCCCGACCGCGACGACCTCGAGGAGCTGGGCCTCCGGGCGTTCGCCCTCTCCGAGCACGTCAACGGCTTGGACCCGACCGCCTTCCCGAGCTTCGCCGCGGTGGAGAACGACCTGGTCGCCGCCGCCCTGAGCGTGCTCGGCAGTGGGGACCCCGGCGAGGTCGGGACCATGACCAGCGGCGGCACCGAGTCCTGCGCCCTGGCTGTCCTCGGCGCGCGCGAGCGGTGGCGCGCCAAGGTCGGGGAGCCGCACGGCCACCCCACGCTCGTGGCGGCCACCTCGGTGCACCCGGCGTTCGTGAAGGCCTGCCACCTGTTCGACGTCGAGTTGGTGAGCGTGCCGATCGACCCGGTGACGTTCGCCGCCGACGTCGAGGCGATGATCGCGGCGATCGACGAGCGGACCGCCCTGGTGGTCGTCTCGGCGCCGTCGTACGCCCACGGGATCGTGGACCCGATCGAGCCGATCGCGGCCGCTGCTGCCGAGCGCGACGTCCTCTGCCACATCGATGCCTGCATCGGCGGCTGGACCGTCCCATTCATCCGGGAGGCCGAGGGGCTGCCCCCGATCGGGCTGATGATCCCGGGGGTCACCTCGGTGTCGGTCGACCTGCACAAGTACGCCTACACGCCGAAGGGCGTGTCGATCCTGCTGCACCGCGACTTCGAGCTGCGCCGCCATCACTGGTTCGCCACCGCGGCCTGGAACGGCTACCCGGTGGTCAACCCGACCTTGCTGAGCTCACGTGGCGGTGGCGCGCCGGCGATCGCGTGGGCCTACCTGCACAAGATCGGTCGCGAGGGCTACCGCGACCTGGCCCTCTCGGCGTGGCGGGCGACCAGGGCGCTCATCGACGGGATCGCACTGATCCCCGGGATCCACGTCGTCGGCGAGACCGGCTCCACGTTGCTGGCCTTCACCGATGACGGTGGCCCGGACGACCCGGACATCCGGGTGGTCGCCGACGAGATGGTCGTGCGCGGCTGGCTGCTGGGCGTCCAGCCGGGGCACGGTGGGCCGCCGACGGCGCACATCTGCCTCATGCCGGTCCACGAGCCGCAGACCGACGTGTTCCTGGCCGATCTCGCCGCCTCGGTGGAGGCGGCCCGCGCCCTGGGCCGAGTCGAGGTGGATCCGGGGCTGCTGGCCATGGCGGCCTCCCTGGACCCGGCGAGCCTGCCCCCGGGGGCCGTCGATATGGTGCTGGCCGCAGCGGGCATCTCGTTGGGCGGGGACGGCGGGGAGGGCATCCCCGAGCGGCGCGCCACGCTCAACGCGATCATGGACCTGGCCCCCGAGCCGCTCGTCGAGTGGCTGCTGATCGAGGTCCTGGGCAACGTCCTGCGCCCGTCGAAGCAGTGACCCCCGGGACGCCCCGGACAAGCGGAGGAGGAACCGGATGAGCCACACAGGCGGGATGCGGATCGACCCGACGACCGTCGACCTGGGCTCGGCCAGTGCCCTGCGGCAGGCGTTCCGCTCCGCCCCGGATCCGACTCCCGACGACCTGGTGGGCGAGCATCGCGGCGAGTACGTCGGCCCGTGGTGGTTGCGCGCAGCCGCTCCGGTGATCATGCGGCTCGGTCGCATGCCCGACTGGTACGGCAAGCGGTTCACCCCGCGCAGGAGGGTGCGTCGACACTGGTCGGGGTGAACCTCCTGCGCGCGGGGGAGCAGATCGTCGACTCCGTGCCGATGGTCGCCACGATAGGGCCCTCGCGGCTCGACCGCCGGCCGGCCCTGATCATCGGCTACCCGGTGGATGCGCCGTTCCCGTGGCCCCGGGTGACCGACGAGTTGCGGCCCTTCGGGGACGACGCCCTGGTCGGTGTGACGTTCGGGATCCCGGGATCCCTGCCCGGCGGCACGCCGTTCGTCCTGCGTCGGATCGAGTAGCCACTCGTCGTCGGGGCCAATGGCACTGTGCCGGCTGAACTGTCCGCGCGAGCATGGAGGTGAGGGCGGCCCGCCTGGTGCCGCCCGCGCGGGGAGGTGGACGGGATGCGCCGCCGTGGTTCACGCGTCAGGGCTGTGGCCCTTGCCGCCGGTGCTGTGCTGGCACTGGCAGCGATTCCCGGGTGCGCCGGCGGGGCAGGTGACAGTTCGGCCTCCGACCCCGCGGCATCGGGCTCGAGCACTGCCGTCGCCCCATCGACGACCCCCGCGGCCGGGCCCTCCGTCACGCCGCTCGGGATGGTCTACGTCAACGACATCTCCCATGACGCCACCTGGGTGGTCGGCAACGAGCCGCGCGAGCCGGGCGCCAGCGAGCCGAAGCCCTTGGTCCTGATGAACCGCGCGACCGGCGAGCAGTGGGTCCTGTGCGATTGGGCTGACCCGGACCTCGGCTTCTGCTCGATGGCCGAGCAGGGCGCGATGATCCCCGAGTCCCCGAACCTGCTGGTGGAGCAGGTGGACACCAGCGTGGTCGGATGGTTCCCCTCAGGTGGGGTCTACGTGGTGGACTCGGCCAGCGGTTCACGGACCCGCATCGACACCGACTCCTCCGGTGCTGCGCTCGAACCGTCGTGGGAGGCAGGCGAATGCGAGGGCGGGTGCGACTACCACTGGGCGCCCCACCTGAACGTGTCCGCCGACTCCGTCTCCGGTGACGGGCGGATCGCCGCCTTCTGCGCCAACTACGAGAAGCCCGAGGAACCGGTCCTGTACGTGAAGGACCTGACCACCGGCGAGTTGACCCGCACCCAGCTCTTCTGCGGCATCATCCGGTTCGGCCGCGAGGATGACGACGACGAGTTCAGCGACGAGGGCATGAGCTACCCGCAGGTCTCGGCTGACGGGACCGTCGTGCACGTCAACGGCGACCGGTCCACGGGCGGCGAGTACGGGATGGTCGGCTGGTCGGAGGACACGCTGTACTTCCCCGCCACCGGCCAGTTCCAGCCGGTGGAGGGCAGCGGCGGCATGACCCGCGACGGCCGCACGGTGTTCATCAGGATGGGAGTCCAGTACGAGGCCCCCGAGGCGGACGTCGTGCCCGAGTACGCTGCCTATTCGGTGGCGACGGGGGAGGTGACCCCGCTGCCCTGGATGCAGGAGTTCGTGAGCACGCCGGCCATGCCGAACTACCCGTTCGACACCTTCCGGCAGGCCAGCAGCGACGGCCGGTGGGTGGTCAACCACGGGTCCGTCCGGGACGTGAGCTCAGGGACGGAGACCGACATCGGGGCCCTGCTGGAGGAGAACGGCTACGAGCCCTCGACCGGTGAGGGGACGTTGCGGATCTCCGGCGACGGGTCTGTGGTGATCGCCAACGTCGTCGGGCCCGACCCGCTGGCCGAATCGAGCAGTCGGGTCGTCGCTGTCAGCGGGTGGGAATCCGACTGAGTCTGGAGGAGATGGGCGCATGAGGAGCGTGCGTTCGGGGATCTGGGTCGCGG
Source organism: uncultured Actinomycetes bacterium (assembly GCA_963706875.1). Taxonomy (GTDB): domain Bacteria; phylum Actinomycetota; class Actinomycetes; order S36-B12; family CAIYMF01; genus Prado023. Next base: position 219,815 of record CAVPNW010000004.1, read on the forward strand.
CGGGGGCGGTGCTCCTCGGGTGCGCCCCGAGCTCGCCAGTGGCTGACGCTTCCGTCGCCCCGTCCGGATCGACGGACCTTCCGGCCACTGATGCGGCATCGCAGACGGCGACGCCCACGGGCTGCCCGGCCGGGTCGTCACCGGACCTTGCCGGGGACCCGGGCATGGCCAGGCCGGCGCTGCGGGACTGGTTCCAGTTGGCGGCCATGGACCCGACGGGAACTGACATCGTGGTGGGGGCCAGCGGCTTCGCCGACGGCGCGGGGTCCGCGACCCTGCAGTCGACGTGGACCTTCGACGTGTGCACCAACGCCTGGACCGAGGTCGGCGCCGCATCCCTCCCCGCCCCCGACCAGCGGCCGGCCCTTGCGCAGTTCGTGACCCATCCCGGGGCCGGGGCGGTCCTCGGCATCCCGATCTGGCTGACGCCCGTGTGGAGCTACGACCCCCGCGCGAGTTCGTGGACCCCGATTCCCTCAACCGGAGAAGGGTCGGGGGCGTGGCCGATGGCTGTCCATGACCCGGAGGGCGACCGGCTGCTCGCCTTCGACCCCAACGTGCTGACGGCCGACCCGAGCTCCACGGGAGTCCTGGCCTATGACCTCGCGCAGCGGGCGTGGGCCGTACTTGCTGGTTCCGACGCGCCGGGGGAGCAGCCTCGGGTCCGGATGGACCAGTACGACGTCGCCTTCGACACCGCCGCGCAGCAGTTGATCCTGGTCATCACACCGCAGTCCGAGGCCGACGAGCCGGGACGGACCTGGCGGTTCGACCCCGTGGCGCGAACGTGGTCACAGGGTGCAGACATCCCGAACACGCTGGCCGGGGGGTACCCGTCCACGGGGTGGGCGACGGCCTTCGAGCCCGTGTCCGGGCGCACCTGGCTGTTCTCCGACACGGCCATGCTCGGCTACGACGCGCTCGCCGACGACTGGGTGGTGGCCGAGCGGGGATCCGGCTGGCCCGAGTCGGTGATGCTGGGCGACGTCGAGGTCGACCCGATGGCCCGCACTGTCGGTGGCATGGTCCTCGATCCGGTCAACCACAGGCTCGTCATCATCGGCGGGGAGGTCCGCCCGATCGGCGACGCTGTCGGTGGTTTCGTCCGCGAGGGCTCCCTGCTGCCCACGGACGATGTGTGGGCCTACGACCCCAGTGCCAACAACTGGACGCTGCTGCTCGCCGCCTCGGACGAGCCGGCCTCGGTTGGCCCGGGCTGATCGGCCACGGCCGGTCAGCCGTGGACGTCCAGGCGGCGGTCCTCCCAGCGCATGAACTGCGCGATGCGCCCGGCGGTGGCGTGCCCCAGCCCACCGCGTGGGAACGGCACGATGCGCCGGTTGACGAAGAACACATCGGTCAGGTCCGACTGCCGTTCGAGGACGAGGTCGGTGATCGTCTGGCCGTTGAGGTGGGTGACCGAGACGCCGTGGCCCACGCAGCCGAACGAGTAGATGACGTCCTTGCCGCCGATGTACCCCAGGGCCGGGAACATGTCCAGGGTCGCTGACACCGGCCCTCCCCACGCGTGGCTGAACTGCACGTCGGCCAGGCCGGGGAACATCGTGCGCACGTCCTGGCGCAGTGCCGCCCACACGGCCTCGTCGGCGTCGAAGCCCATGCCGACACCATCGCCGAGCTTCACGTCGCGCCCGCCGATCAGCAACCGGTTGTCGGCGGTGAGGCGGTAGTAGTGCACCAGGTCGCGGAAGTCCTCGACGCCCTCCCGCCCGCGCCACCCGATGCTCTCCAGTTGCGTGTCGCTCAGCGGCTCGGTGAGCACGATGTAGGTCCACACCGGCACCTGCTTGCGGGCCAGGTCGCCGAACATGTGCGACCAGGCGTTGGTCGCCAGCACCGCCTTGCGGGCGCGCACCCGGCCCTGCGGTGTCGTGAGGATCACCCGGCCCGTGTCCGGGTGCCGCTCGAAGGCCGACACCGGCGTGCCCTCGTAGATCTGGGTGCCCTCCGCGGCGACCACGTCGCGCCATGCCCAGGCCAGCTTCGCCGGGTTGACCAGGCCCATGTTCGGCTCCCACCAGGCAGCGCCCACGTAGGTCGGGCTCGCAACCCGGGCGCGCAGCTCGTCAGGGCCGATCAGCTGGATCCCGGTGATCCCCATCCGGTGGATCAGGGCGATCTCCTTGAGCAGCCGCTCCTGGTACTTCGGCGAGGTGGAGACCCACAGGAACCCCGGGTGCTCGTAGTCGCAGTCCAGGTCGAGGTCGCCGACGAGCTCCTGGAGGAGGGTGACCGCGCGGTCCGCGTACTCGTGGGCCTCCCTGGCCCTCGTCCGCCCGAAGCGCATGGCGGTCAGGGAGTGCATCATCCCGATCTTGGTCATGCTGAAGCCGGCGTTGCGACCGCTGGCGCCGTGCCCGATGAACTCGGACTCCAGGATCGCGATCCGCATGGTCGGCTCGGCGCGGTGCAGGAAGTGCGCGGTCGACAGGCCGGTGTAGCCGCCGCCGACGATCGCGACGTCGACGTCGAGGTCCCCGACCAGCGCGGGGCCGGGGGAGTACGGGGCGGTGGTGTGCCAGAAGCCCGAGGGAGTGATCGTCATGCTTCGAGTATTCGCCCGGGGCGGGGGTCGTTTCGCGGTGGTGGACGGGTCGGGAGCGGGCCGGTGGGCGGCCGGGTCAGCGGGCGACCTTGCCGGGCAGGAGGAAGTCGTAGGGCCGGCGCAGGACCTTGGTGCGGATCGCCCGGTCGGCGCGTCGTGCCTGCAGGAAGATCCCGAGGAGCTGGGCGTCCCGGCGGTAGTAGTGGTCGACCTCCACGGGCTGGATCGGGTCGCGCGGGCCGGGGATGTCGGTGGCCGCCAGCCACTCGTTGACGATCTCCAGGCCGGTGCCGATCCGGTTCGGGGCGCCCTCCTTGTGGAAGTTGCCCAGCAGGTCCAGCGCGACCGTCCGGGGCACGAAGTAGTCGTCCTGGTAGGAGTCGGCGACGAACCGGAGCAGGAGGGCCCGGACTCCCGGTGGAGCGGGGGCGAGGATGACCCGGGCGTCGAGGCTGTGCCGGCCGTTGCGACGGATGAACGGGGTCCCGACGTCGATGAGCACGGGCTGCGTCGGGGCTGCGTCCGGGACGCCAGGTCCCGCGGATGCCTGCGACGGGGGCGATGCCGGGGCTGTCGCACCGAACGACCAGTTCGACAGCTGGCCGTCGAGGGCCACCTCCACCCCGTCGGTCCGGCCGGCGCTGCGCCGGGACAGCCGGGCGACCGAGTCGAGCACCTGCCGCATCACGGTGGCCAGGCCCGCATCGTCGGCAGCGTGCAGCTTCTTGTGGCCCAGTGTCTGGGCATCCATGCGCGGCTGCACCAGGTAGACCACCGGCGGGCGTCCCGGTCGGTGCACCGGGAACACCTCGGTGGGCGCGACGCTGAGCCCGGCTGCCGCGAGCTCCATGAGGTACTCGTCGACGAGGTCCAGGTAGGTGCTGACCGACGCCTCGTCGGGGAAGCCCGCCATCCGCTTGCACACCAGCCCAGGAAGTTCCTCGGTCGTCAGCGCGGCGGAGATCTCGCCGTACGCCAGGACGGTGACGTGGCCGCCGGTCTCGGGGTTCGCCGGGTCGAGCCGGCGCTCCGTGTCGTTCAGGACCGCCTGCAGGTGGTCGCGGTCGGGGACGGCCCCCGGGACGGCCGAACCGGGGACGGCCGTGGGGACTTCCTTGGGGTCCCCAGTCATCGGTGCGCTACTTCCGGGGAGGGCATGTCGCCGTGGGTGGGGGCCACGGCGGCGAACATCCGGGAGACCAGTGCCGGGTCGTCGAGGATGCCGGTGCCGAGGAGTCCGGCGATCGCGGCCCCGAGCCGTGCCAGTGACCTCGCCCGCCTCGGCGTCGGACATGCAGCAGGCCGGGCTTGAACTGCAGCACCGAGCGGTCGAACCCGGCGAACATCGCCCAGATGCCGGCGTCGTAGCAGGCGCGGGTCATCAGCATCCCGCCCATCGGATGGGCGAACCGCAGCCCGATCACCAGGCCGGCCTGGCGCACCTCGACGAGCCACTCGGGGTGCCGCGCGGCGATGTCGGCCAGGCCTGTTGCGAACGTGGCCGTGAGGGCGTCCACCCGGGCCGAGGTCTCCGCGCGGGTCGTGATGTCGAGGACCGCGCGGGCCACGCGGCAGCCGAGCTCCGAGCCGCCGAACGTGGAGATGTTCGACCAGCCGTCGTCCTCCAGCCAGGCCCCGGCGCGGGCGGAGAGCAGGGTCGCGGCGATCGGGTAGAGGCCCCCGGACAGGCCCTTGCCGGTGACGAGGACGTCCGGGGTGACGGCCGCATGCTGGACGGCCCAGAGTGCGCCGGTGCGGCCCAGCCCGGTCTGCACCTCGTCGGCGATGTACAGCGCGCCGAAGCGGTCGCACAGCTCGCGGACCCCGGCGAGGTAGCCGGCGTCAGGCACGGGGAACCCGATGGTGGCCGGGATCGTCTCGAGGATCACGGCGGCCGTGGGGGCGGCGGCCAGCGCCTGCTCGAGCGCGGGCAGGTCGTTGAAGGGGATCTGGGGGAACTCGTCGTCCGGGCCGGTGGACAGGAACGCCTCGGCGGCGGCCCGGTCCCCTGCGGCCAGGGCCAGACCCGTGTGCCCGTGGTAGGCCCCCGCGACGGAGACGACCCGGCGGCGGCCGGTCGCCCGGCGGGCGGACTTGATCGCCAGGTCGATCGCCTCCCCGCCGCCACTGGCGAAGACCGCGTAGGCCATGCCCGGCGCGCGTTCGACGAGGTCTGCGGCGAGCAGCGAGCGCTCGACGCTGGGGAAGTGGTGGTTGCCGATGTCGAGCTCGTCCAGGGCGTCAACCAGCACGGCGATCAGTTCGGGGTTGCGGTGCCCCAGGTTGAACACTCCTCCGTTGAGGTGCAGGTCCAGCCAGCTGCGGCCGTCGACGTCGGAGATCCGGTAGCCCTCGCGGCGGCCCATGACGATCCCGGCGCCGAGTGCGCTGAACGTGCGGACGCGATCCGGGCAGACCAGCCGCTCAGACAGGGCAAGGACCTCGTCGCGGGAGTGGACTGGCGCCTCGTCGTGCCGAGGTGCGTCGGTGGTGTGCGGACCGTTCATGGGCGCAGTATCGACCACGCCGGCGCCGAGCGAAGTCGGGTCGGAGGACCGGCGTCCGGACTCCGACTCGGTCAACGCTTCAGCGTCACCTCGTTCGGTGACATCGCGCCCTTGTACCCGAACTTCGGGTTCACCCACACTCGGTAGGTGCCCTTGCGCAGGTTGAGCGTGCGCTTCTCGGTGCTGCCCCAGGGTCCGGTAGGTCTTCAGGGCCTTCCAGGACCCGTCAGCGTTCTTCCGCTGGACCTGGAACGTCCAGTACTTCGGGCCCATGTTCGGGTTCACGTCGACCTTCAACTTGGACCGGGCGCTGACCGCCTTGACCTTGACGGGCGAGGGGGTCACCGGAGCCGGTGTGGGAAGCTGGACGGGCTAGGTGACGACCTCGGGCGCACGTCGCTTGGACCCGGACGGGCAGGCTCGATGCTGGGTGCACCGGTAGTAGCCCTGATACCTGAACGCGGACCGCGAAGGCGCCAACCGGCGGTGCAGGACTGCGGCGAGTGCCGATCCGTCGCCCTGGAACGTCGCTTCCGCGATCTGCGTCCAATCGCCGGCCGCCAGTTGCTCAACGGCGACGGCGCCCCCGGACGCGCGCCGTGAAGAAGCCGCCGCTCTGATGCTCGGACACGGCGGTCAGCGAACCGTGTTCACTCCCGAGATACCTGGTAGGACATCGTCGCCGATGTGGCATGGCGCAGGGGTGAACGACGTTGAAGGTCGACCGTCGGCACTGCTCGCTGGGGGTTGTGCCCGAGGGCACGCTGGCAGTGCCGAGCACCTCGTACTGGCCCCATGGACCGCAACTCGGCACATTGAGGTGCTCGCAGATCTCACACCGGACGAGCGGCGAGCGCATCCGGACGACGTTCGGCTCACCGTGACTCGCCTCCAGAATCCCGAGGCGTAACCGCATATGCCTGGAGTCTCGACCGGTGAGGGTCCACTGCGTCTCCGGCCCCATTCACCAGTCAGCCGGCCGTTGACAGGATCTGTCAGATCGTTGCACGGTGGAAGCCGGGTGGGAACTGGCCTCCAAGCACTGTTGGGGCCGGCAAGTCCACTGGACCAGTCCGTATGGACCGACTCCGACGGTCGTGCTGCCCGCGAGCGCGGTCGGAGCGCGTGACCGTCAGTCCCGCTGCCACGAGTGCCCCGGTGACCAGGGCGATGAGTCGTTTCATGGTGCACCTCTCGTCCTCGGCGGAGACGGGCGCGGCGCCGTCTGTGCCCGCCCGGTGGGGCGATGGGCCGGTGGAAGCGCGGGCGGAGGCGCGCGGACCCGGGTCGACCGGGTATGGACGGAGGAGCAGACGTGCTCCCTCGGCGTCAGGGTCACGCATTCCGTGCACGGCGGATCATCCCCATCTCCACGTGCAGGACTCTCGTCCCAGGATCAGCCTTGCGAGGTGCTCCGGCGTCGCGGGTAGAGGCATTGGTCCCATGGCCCACCCGCGGGACTCGGTCGGGTCAGCGCGCGCATGATGGGCGCATGTGCGACACCTTCGTGGCCCTCGTCAACTGTGACCGCCAACGGGTCGGTGGTCTTCGCCAAGAACAGCGACCGGGAGCCCAATGAGGCCCACGAGGTGGTGTACGTCCCGGCCGCCGAGCATGGCCCCGGGGCGCAAGTCCAGTGCACCTACATCACGATCCCGCAGGTCGCCCACACGAACGCCGTCCTGCTCGGCAAGCCGTACTGGATCTGGGGTGCCGAGATGGGCGCCAACTCCCACGGCGTCGTCATCGGCAACGAGGCCGTCTTCACGAAGCTGCCCTACGAGAAGGAGCCGGGCCTGATCGGCATGGACCTCCTGCGTCTCGGCCTGGAGCGCGCCGACTCCGCGGATGCGGCTGTCACAGTCATGACTGACCTCCTCGTCGAGCACGGCCAGGGCGGCAACTGCGGGCACACCCATGACTTCCGCTACCACAACAGCTTCCTGGTGGCCGATCCCTCGCAGGCGTGGATCCTGGAGACAGCCGGGCGTGAGTGGGCAGCTCGTCGCGTCGAGGGCTCGGGGTCGATCTCGAATGCCATCACGATCGGGGGGCAGTTCGACCGGTCCTCGCCGGGCCTCGTCGATCGCGCGGTGGCCGAGAAGTGGTGCTCCGGCCCGGAGTCCTTCGACTTCGCCTCCGACTACAGCGACCGGATCTACACGCGCTTCAGTGACGCCCGGTCCCGCCAGTGCCGCACGAATGACGCGCTGGTGGCGGCCCGTGGCCGCGTGGCTGTGGCCGGGGCGTGGGAGCTGCTCGCCGATCACGGGGCGCGCGCCGACGGGCAGCCCGGCTGGGGTCCCGCCGATCATCCGGTGGGTGGGCTGATCGGGGCGACGGTGTGCATGCACGCCGGGTTCGGGCCGGTGCGGGGCTCCCAGACGACCGGGTCGTGGGTCTCGGAGCTCCCGGCCGGTGGGATCAGGGCGACGCACTGGGTGACCGGGACCGCAGCCCCCTGCCTGTCGCTGCGCGTGCCGGTCTGGTTCGACGCGGTCGAGGCAGCCGGCCTGCCGGACCGTGGCCCGGCGCCGGGAGGCACCTATGCGCCCGGATCGCTCTGGTGGGACCACGAGGACCTGCACCGCACGGTCCTGTTGGACTACGCCCGGCTGCGCGGGCTGATCGAGCCGGATCGTCGAGAGGTCCAGGCGCGAATCGACGGGTGGGCTGCTGCTGCCGTGGCAGGCAGGGTTGAGGACCGGGTGCAGTGCACCCGGAACGCGTTCGCCGAGGCAGCCGACGCCTATCGTCGCTGGGTCGAGGCGGTTCGCCCCTCAGCGCCGTCGAAGGCGGGGCGCAACCCCTTCAACCGCGCGTGGCGCGGCTTCGACAAGGCCGCCGGCAGGGCGTAGCCCGAGCCCGCTCCCCGGGACCTTCGGCCGTTCCCGCCCTCCTGGGGGAGGGCGATGATGGAAGGGTCCGGGGGTCCTCAACGAGCCCGCCGGCGGGCTCGGCGCCCGGGTTGAGGGGGCTGTGATGTGGTCCCGTGAATCCTTGGTCCGACGTGTCCTGGCGGTTGCGGGGTCGGTTGCACTCGTGGTCGCGGTGCCCGGTGGGCCCAACGGCGCGGTCGCGATCGCGGGGGCACCCGCGGCGGCCCCGGCCGTTGCGACGATCGTCGCGGTCCGGGCCGCGCACCACCCGGGCTTCGACAGGTTCGTCCTCGAGTTCGACACCAGGAGGGCACCCCGGGCCACTGTGGCCCTGGTGCCGAAGCTGATCGGCGACTTCTCCGGCGAGCGGGTCCCCGTACCGGGGCGTGCAGTGATCCGGGTCCAGGTCCAGGGCGCCCAGGCGCACACCGAGGATGGCGAGTCGACGGTCCTCCTCGACCAGGCCTTCGCCCTGCCGAACGTGATGGCGCTGCGAGGTGCCGGCGACTTCGAGGCGGTCGTCACGATGGGGATCGGGCTGGCCAGGAAGATGCCGTTCCACGTGCATCGCCTGACCAACCCCGGCCGAATCGCGGTCGATGTGTCGACCAACTACCCCCGGACCAGCCGGCGCGTGACGTTCATGGACAAGGACGCCCCGGCGGGCACGTCCGCTCGGGTCACGGTTCGTCGGTCGATCCCAGACGCCTACCCGGCCACGGGCCTGCTGGACCGGATCTTCGCCGGACCGACCCTCGAGGAGCAGGGTGACGGGGTTCGGCTGGTCACCTCCGGTGCCACAGGGTTCGCCTCGGTGAGGGTCGCCCGTGGCATCGCGCGGCTGCGCCTGACCGGTGGGTGTGCGGGCGCGTCGAGCAGCTTCACCATCGCCGACTCGATCATCCCGACGCTGCGGCGCCTGCGGAACGTCGATTGGGTCAAGATCTACCACCCCGCCGGTCAGACGCAGTTCCCGACCGGGCGGCGCGGACTCGATGCCCGCGTGCCTGCGCGAGTCAGGGCACCTGCCTGTACCTGGTGTCCGGCTCAGCGGCACGGACCCGACCGTGGGGTCGTTCCTCGTCCTCAACGTCGCGATGGTGACGTCCTCCGGAACCGGTGGGGCGTTCTACAGCGAGTGGTTCAGCGTCCGCGGACGGATCACGGACGCCGGTGCCCAGCTGGAGACGCAGGGCGAGTCAGGTGCCTGGACCGACCTGGCCCTGACATGGGTTCCCGCTCAGGGCACGTTCGTCGGTTGGACACCGGTCACCGCCGCTCAGATGCGTGAGTACTCCGGCGGCGGCGTCCCGCTGCGCGGCCAGCCGTGCGGCTGACGCCGGGACGAGGATCAGGGTCGGTCGTGCGACTCCCGGGCGATGGCGCGATAGCAGGACTCGAGCTGACCGATGACCGCGGTCGGCGCCGGGTGCGGCAGCAGCCCCAGGCGCGTCGTCCTCCCCGCAGTCAGGACCAATGACACCGTTCACTGAACCTATCAACCGGTCGAGGCTGTAACCCAGGAGCCCAATTCCGGGCCACCTTAACGCTGGCTCAGGGGGAAAACAGGTGAAGAAGAGCATCGCGATCGCGACCTCCGCGATCTTCGGGATGGGTACGTTAACGGCTGCACCGGCCATGGCCTCTCCGACCTCGTCGGGGGTGTCCGCCCACGCGATCAGCAGTGTGTCGACCGCCTATGTCCGATACCCGAAAGCGGTCCCAGGCAGGTACTGCAAGAGGGAGCACCACGGCGATTGGACCAAGACCGCGAAGTACGGCAAGGTCAAGTGAGCCTGTTGCACGGAGGTTGGGAAGGTTGACGGGGAGACGCGCTGACGCGCGGCGTTTCTCCGGGTCCGCTGCTGGGCGGTGATCTGGTGTGGCGTCTTGGTGGCCGATACGCGGCCCGGATGGCGTCCGTGGGGTCATGAGGGCCGCTGCGCGGGGCACTCGGTGCCCGTTTGGGCTTGTTCAGGCGGTGGCCGGGGTCCCTATCCGGCTGTAGGGCGCGGCCGTGGGGTCGGCTAGGGCACGGCGGTACAGCTTGAGTAGGTTGTGGGTTCCGCAGATCAGTTTCCATTCCGAGTCCGCCGCGGCTTTGCCTCGCCGGCTGAACCCGCGGATGCCGCGGGCCGCCTTGATCTGCCCGAAGACCGGCTCGATGATCTGCTGACGCCGCCGGTACAGGGCGTTGCCCTTCGTCGTCGACACCTTGCGGTCCATCCGATCCACCTGCGTCGCGTCCTTCTTCAACGGCCCCCGCCGCCCGGTCCGCGGCGTGGGGTTGTTCTTCATGTTCCGGGTCGCGACGTAACAGTCAGGATCATCGGCGTCCAGGGCGGCGAAGTTCTCCTCCGAGGCGTACCCGGCATCGGCGAGCAACTTCCCGGGCCGCGCATCGATCCCGGCCCCGGCCAGCGAAACGGCGGTGGCCGTGATCATCGGGTGCAGTTGACCCAGGTCGTTGTGCTCGTCGGTAACCTCCGCGCAGACCACCACCTGCTCGTCGTTGGCGACCGCCTGGGCGTTGTAGCCCTGCACGTACCCCTTCGCCGTGGACATCACCCCCGACTGCGGATCAGTGGTGTTGACCTTCCTCGGCTTGTGCCCCGCCTTGTCCGCGGGTGCCTTCGGCTTGCGCCCGCGCAGCTTCGAACCACGCTCGGCCTCCTCGGCCGCACGCCGAGCCAGATGCTGCTCATGGGCTGCCTCCTCGGCCTCGAGCTCGGCATCCAGCCGCTGCTTGGCCTGCTTGAACCGGCGGCGGCGATCGGCCCGGCCCCGCAGCACCGCCGGCGGCTCATCGCCACGATCTGGGCCTCCCTGGTCGTCCTCGGCCGCATCGGCCGCCTTCGCGTCGGCGAACATCTCATCGACCGCCTTGTCGATGCAGTCCTTCGTGCGGTTACGGGCCATCGATGCCGGCGCGGCCATCTTCGTGCCGTCCACCGCGACCAGCCCCACGCTGGTCATCCCCGCCTTCGCGCACAGCCGCAGCGAGGCGGTGAACAGCGACTTCAACGCGGCCTCGTGACGGGCCCGGAACCGGGCGATCGTGGTGTGGTCAGGGGCCACATTGCCGCACACCACCCGGAACGCGACATCGACATGGCAGGCACGCTCGATCTTGCGGGAGGAGACCACCCCGGTGCAGTACGCGTACAGCAACAGCGCGACCATCGTCCTCGGATGACGTGCCGCGCCACCCCAACCATCCGCGCGGTAGTCGGCGAAGAACGTGGTCAGGTCCATCTCCTGCACCGCGTCCACCACGAAGTAGGCCAAATGATCCTCGGGCAACCAGTCACTGATCGACGGCGGCATCAAGAACAACTGGTCACGATCCTCGGCCACGAAGTTGTACCCCACGACCAAGAATCCTGCCCCCGAACACCGACGAACTCACCGACCGACACCCGTGGGCAATCCAGGGTTCGTGCAACAGGCTCAAGTGCGTAAACAATAGCGGCTGGCGCTGGAAGCGTGCCTGAGCCGGATGGCGACAGGTCAGTGACATCCCTCAGTCACGTCATCCGACAAGCATCCAGCAGCTTCGCCTTGACAGTCGCTTTGGTGGTTGGGATGACGCTCCCCGGGATGGCTGCACCTGTCGTCTCGGCTGAGACCGTGTCTGCGCACTCTGCTATCCCAGTTGAAGGTTCGCGACGCGCATGAGTCCGGATACGAGCGCAACCAGTTCGGTGGCTGGCGCGACGCAGACGGGGATGGCTGCGACACCCGTAGGGAAGTCATGATCGCCGAGGCCAAGGAGAAACCCCGTGTTCGCGGCGGCTGTGAGCTCGCTGGCGGCTCCTGGGTATCTCCCTACGATGGCAGGGCGCACAAGAGCATCAACAACCTCCAGATCGACCACATGGTGCCCCTGTCCGAGGCATGGCAGTCGGGGGCCCACCGCTGGACCGGTGGCACGCGGGACCGGTTCGCCAATGACCTCGGCTACGGCAACTCGCTGATCGCCGTCACCTCCCGCGAGAACATGTCCAAGGGCGATATTGAGCCGTGGCAGTGGCTCCCACCGAAGAGGTCCTACAAGTGCAAGTACGTCGCGGACTGGATCGCCGTGAAGTGGCGCTGGGGGCTGTCGGTTGACTCGTGGGAGAAGTCCACACTGGGTGGCCTGCTGAACTACTGCGGGGATCGGGCCACGACCAAGAAGCCGCGGAAGGCCACCGTCCGACTCCGTTAGTCGCCCGCGGACCTCTCCGCCTGGAGTTCATCGAGATGCCCACGAGCATCAGGCAGAACGCAACCCAACGGCCGACCCAAGTTGCCGGGTACATGTCGCCGTAGCCGACCGTGGTGACCGTCGATCCCGACCACCACACGGCATCGCCGAACGTCTTGATCGCTACCTGGGTGCCCTCGGGCGCCCCGCGTTCTGCGTCCAGCATCGCGACTGCTGCGATGAACATGAGCAGAAGTGTCGCGCCAGCCGCGCCTGCGAGGGTCCGTCCGATGGACTCCCGCGCGCCCTGACGGATCAGTACCTGCATCGCGGTGAAGATCCGGAGGATTCGCAGGGGTCGGCATCGGCAGGAGGATCAGGAGCAGGTCAATCGGATGGCACTGATGTAGCTCAGCGGCTTCCCCGACAGCCACGCCCGGATGGCTAGGTCCGCGATGAACACCGCCCAGATGGTGGGTCCACCGAGATGCCCGACTCGCGATGGCACCCCCCACCGGCCCGGCCTGTGAAGTCCCCACCCCAAGGGAAGTTGTACGTCCGATTCGTGGGCGTGCGGGGCGTGCTGGAGGTGCCTGAGGAGGAGTTGGATCCGGTGCTGGCGTTGCGTTCGGCGATCACCTGGGCGGCGTTCGCGCCGCTAGTCGTCATCGGCTTCGTAGCCCTGCGCGCTTGCCCGCCGTGCGCGTAGCATCAGAATCACACCGCGAGGAACGGGGTGCACGGCATGTCGAGTGAGGGCGCCGCACACGACTCAGCGACCACGGGTGAGGCTTCCGCGGCAAGACGCAGGCGAGGCCGCCGCCTCGTGAAATGGGGCCTCACGATCTTCGTACTCTGTCTTCTGCTGTTGGTGTTCTTGAGCATGCTCACGCTTACCCCCAACGACACCTCGAGCTTCTTGGGCTGCAGCCCGACCAGAACGTGCCACAGTCTGCCGTCCTGACGGTTGTTCCCGTCGTCACCGGACTCGTCGGCTCGATCGCCGGACTCATCACGGCCCTAACTGGACTCCTCGTCGTGGTCAAGAACCGTCCGCAGCAGGCCGCAGCGTCGAGTGGCGGGTCAGGCAAGCCGAGACGCTCGAAAAGGAAGTTGGGCGAGATCAGCACCGCGCTAGTCCTCGCCGGCCAGCACCTCGGCCTCCAACTGCCGGATCCACTAGAGCTGCTGGTTCTTGGTCCAGTCCCAGAACTCGCCCGGGGGCCCGATGTCGACGCGTCCCATGAGTTCATCGTGGCACCACGGTCCGACGTTGTCTGCGGGGTCCTCTCGCCGCAGTCCGCAGACAGTCCGCAACTGTCCGCAACTCATCGCGGACTGCCAACGTCAACCAACGCATTCTGAGCACGAAGTAGGTCCCCGTGGCCCTGCTGCCCCATGACAGGTGATGATCAGCCTCATCGGTGATGTGGCCCATGCCCTGGCCGTACGACACGAGCGGGCCGGCCGGCGGTCCGCAGCACGGGATGCCGCCCTGCGTGGGCTGCGGACCGAGAGCGAGTCCGAGGTCCTCGAGGCGATCGTGGCCCGGACAGCCGTGTAGTCAGCCCGGCGCAGACCGATCGGGGCATCCGTGGCTGTCGGCTGCCGTCCCGGCCGGAGGCCCCCGCTCGTCACGCCTCACAGGCCCTCCCGGGCCAAGATGGGCAGCATGCGCCATGACGAGTACGCCGCCCTCGATGCCCTCAGCCTGGCCGACCTGGTCCGCACCGGGGAGGTGACCCCCGCCGATCTGGTCGAGGCCGCGATCGCCCGGACCGACGCGGTCAACGACACGCTCAACGCCGTCGTCCACCGGATGGACGACACCGCTCGCGACGTTGCCGCGGCCGAGTTGCCCGACGGGCCGTTCCGGGGCGTGCCCTTCCTGGTCAAGGACATGGACGGCTTCCTCGCCGACGAGCCGTGCACGTTCTCCAGCCGCTCCCTGCACGACTACGTGCCGAACGACGACTCCGAGCTCTTCGCGCGCTACCGCCGGGCCGGGGTGGTGTTCGTCGGCAAGACGAACTGCCCGGAGTTCGGGATCTATGGCGTGACCGAGCCGGAGTTCCGGGGCCCAGCCCGCAACCCGTGGAACACCGACCACACCCCGGGCGGTTCCAGTGGCGGATCGGGGGCGGCGGTGGCGGCTGGGATCGTTCCGGTCGCCCATGCCGGCGACGGCGGGGGCAGCATCCGGATCCCCGCGTCGGCGTGCGGGCTGTTCGGCCTGATGCCCTCGCGAGGGCGCACCCCGCTGGGCCCGGACGAGGGGGAGGGCTGGCACGGACTGGTGCGCCGGCACGTCGTCAGTCGCACGGTGCGCGACAGTGCCGCCTTCCTCGACGCGACCCAGGGCGACGATGTGGGTGCTCCGTACTCGGCCCCGCCGGATGGGGACTTCCTCGCGGCTGTCGGGCGGGACGCCGGGCCCCTGCGCATCGGCTACTCGACGCAGTCGATCCTGGGCAGGGGCATGGACCCCGAGTGCGTCGCGGCCGTGGAGGACGCGGTCGCCCTGCTCGAGGGACTCGGGCACGAGGTCGTCGAGGTCGACCTGCCCGTCGACCGCGAGGCGCTCGCGAGGGCCTACATCGCGATCGTGGCCGCTGGCGTCGGAGCGATGGTCGACGACACCGAGCGGATGACGGGGCGCAAGCCGCGATCCGAGGACTTCGAGGGTGCCACGTGGTTCCTCCGGCAGGCCAGTGACGTGCTGTCCGCCCGCGAGCTCGAGCAGGCGCGGGACAGCGTCGCCACCGCGACCCGGCGCCTCGGCGCGCTGTTCGCCGACCAGATCGACATGCACGTCACCGCGACCCTGCCCTACCCGCCGGTCCGCGTGGGCGAGAATGCGCCAAGCCCGGTCGACCAGGCGCTGCTGCGCGCCCTGCGAACCCTTCCGGTCAACGTGGCGCCGGCGATCCGGATCGCGCTGGGGCAGCTGGCGGGCCCCCGGCTGGAGAAGAGCGCCAACACCCAGGTGTGGAACATGACCGGGCAGCCGGCGATGAGCCTCCCGCTGCACTGGACGCCCGAGGGCCTCCCGGTCGGCGTGCAGATCGCTGGTGCGTTCGGTGCCGAGGAGCAGATGTTCTCGCTGGCTGCCCAGATCGAGGCCGCCCAGCCGTGGCTGCCGAGGCTGCTGGCAGGTCCGGCGACAGCTGCGACCTGAACCGGGGCAGGTCCGGCGACGGCTGCGACCTGAGCCGGGGCAGGTCAGATCGAGGGGTCGGATGCCTCAACCGGGTCCTCGGCGGGCTGCTCCTCGTCCGACTCATCCCCAGCCTCGTCCTCGACCGGCTCGGGGGCCAGTCCGGCTTCGAACGTCATCCCCGCGTCGCGCAGGCGCTGCACCATCGGCAGGCCCAGTCCGGTCGCGGGGGTGAGCACACCGAACCGGTCGGGCAGGTCCGGGCTGCTTGAGGCGAGGAACAGGACCGCCTCGGCAAGCATGAGCGATGTCGCCGCGTAGCCCGGATCGCCCTCGGCCGCGACCGTGGCCATGTAGTGCTCGCCGTCGAGGCCCTTGCCGTGGATCTCCAGGGTGAAGTGCCCGGCGGCGCGATCCTCGGGGCTCGGGCCCTCGCCCGGCTTGGGCAGGACCATCCCGATGCCCGACCGGGTGGGACCGAACCCCAGCGCGGCACCGAGGGCGCCCATCCCCGCCCCGAGGCCGGTGGCCTTCGCGCGGGCGGTGACCCCCTTGCCGAAGCCGATGGCCTCCCGGTAGCGGAATGCCGGCGAGTACGGGTAGCCCAGCAGGGCGTTGGACCGGCGGACGACGCGGGTGTTCATCGGGGCCATCCCGAACGGTCCCAGCCAACCCAGCTCGGGGTCGTTGACGGCGCCCGAGAGGTCGGCCTCGTCGTCGGCGTAGTCCGGGTCGACACGGTCGGGCTCAGCCTCGCGGTCTGGGCTCAGGGCGTAGGGGTCCACGACGACCGCCTTCGCGGCGGGGTCGGACCTGACCTCCTCGGCCACGAGTCGCGCCGCCGCCACGGTCCCGCCGGACCACCCACCGCGGATTTCGGTGACCATCATCGTCGTCGCTCCGAGCTCGCCGGCGGCCTCGTGCAGGAGCAGCACGCCGAGGTCCGAGGGCAGCGAGTCGAAGCCGCAGGCGAGCACGATCCGCGCACCCGAGGCCTGCGCCATCTCGTGGTAGTCATCGATCGCGGAGCGCATGAACAGCACCTCGCCGTTGATGTCGGCGTAGTGGGTGCCGGCCTTCGCGCACGCCGCGACCAGGGGCAGTCCGTACTTCGCGAACGGCCCGGCGGTCGTGGCGACCGCGACCGTCGAGCGGGCCAGCGCGGTCATCGTGGACTTGTTCGTCGAGTCGGCCAGGATCAGGGGCCAGTGCGCGGCATCGGGGCCCAGAGCATCTCGGACCGCCCCCAGCTTGGCCAGCGAGCGCCCGGCCAGGGCGATGCGCGTGCCCTGCGGGGCGCGCTCCAGGAGCCGCCCGGCGACGAGTTGTCCGGTGAATCCTGTCGCGCCGAAGAGGACGACGTCGTGCTCTCGCTCAGTCATGGTGCCAACGTAGCGCCAGCGGAGGACCGGCGCGTCAGGACGCCCCGCGACGTTCAGCCACGGTTCACGAACACGTCGAACGCCCCGGGGTGATCATCCGGGGCGTTCGACGGGTACGAGGTGACGCTGGGGGTTGTGGCCCGGCTCAGCTGACCGGCTGGGCGTATGCCGCCGGTGGGGCAGACAGGTCCGAGGTGCTCACGATGGTGTGCCCCAGAGGGGTCAGCGCCAGCGGGACCATCTTGAACGCGGCGATGCCCCAGGGGATGCCGATGATGGTCAGGCACAGGCCGATGCCGTAGGTGATCAGGGCCAGGGCGATCCAGATGCCGGCGAAGATCATCCAGAGGATGTTGCCGATCAGGCTGGCCACGCCGGCGTCGGGGTTCGGGACGGACGTCCGGCCGAAGGGCCACAGCGCGTAGTTGGCCAGGCGGAACGACGCGATCGCCCAGGGGATCGTGACGATGAAGATGAACATGATCACGCCCGCGACGGCGAAGGCCAGGGCGATCGCCCAGCCGGCGATGATCAGCCAGATGATGTTCCCAATAGTTCTCATGGTCCCTGTGGCATACCCGGCCAGGGCGTCCGGGAAACCTCGGGACGGGGCGTGTTGGCCCTCTCTGCGTGAGTCGTTCGGCCCTACCCGACGTGTGTCGACGGGGCGTAGGTGTGGACCATGAGCAGCATTTCTGCGTCCGGACCGGTGGTCGTCGTCGAGGGCCTGTGCAAGGACTACGGCAGCGTCCGCGCCGTGGACGACCTGAGCTTCACCATCGAGCAGGGGGAGGTGTTCGCCCTCCTGGGCCCGAACGGGGCCGGAAAGACGACCACCGTGGAGATCCTCGAAGGGCATCGCCGGCGCACCAGCGGGGCGGTCAGCGTGCTGGGCTTCGACCCCGAGACCGGGGGTCGGGCCTACCGTGAGCGGATCGGGATCGTGCTGCAGGAGGCGGGCTTCGACGAGGAGTTCACGGTCAGGGAACTCGTGACGCTCTACGCCGGGCTGTACCCGCGCCGGCGCGACGTCGGGGAGGTGATCGAGCGCGTCGGCCTGGCCGAGAAGGCCAAGGCGCGCACCAAGACGCTCTCCGGCGGCCAGCGCCGACGCCTGGACCTCGCGCTGGGCCTGGTCGGCGACCCGGAGCTGCTGTTCCTCGACGAGCCGACCACCGGGTTCGACCCCTCGGCGCGGCGCCGCGCCTGGGAGCTGGTCGCCTCGCTGCGCGAGGGCGGCACCACCATCGTCCTGACCACCCATTACATGGAGGAGGCCGAGGCGCTGGCCGACCGGGTGGCCGTGATCCAGGGAGGCCGACTCGTCGCGCTGGACACCCCGGCGAACCTCGTGTCGCGCGAGGGCGCCGAGGCGATGATCTCCTTCGACCTACCCGAGGGGATGGACCCCGCGGACCTGCCGGTGCTCGGCATCGGGGCGGTCCGCACCCGCGGCACCCGGGTGGACCTCCCGAGCGCGCAGCCCACCCGCGACCTCCACGAGCTCACGCAGTGGGCGCTGGCCCGGGACCTGCAGCTCGCGGGGCTGACCATGGCCCGACCGACCCTCGAGGACGTCTACCTCGACCTCACTGAGGATGGCAGCGATGGCTGACGCCGCCACCGTGACCGCAGCGACCCCAGCGACGGTCCGCGCTCACGCGGTGTCGGTGCCCGGGATGCTCTGGGGCCAGTTCCGCTACTCCACCAAGGGCTTCTGGCGGACCCCCGTGGCGGCGTTCTTCACGATCGTGTTCCCGCTGAGCTTCCTGGTCATCCTCTCGGCGATCTACGGCAACGAGGTGATCGACCCGAGCACGGGCCTGAGGCTGGCGCAGTACACGACTCCGACGTTCGCGGTGTTCGGCGCGACGATGGCCTGCTACGTCTCCTTGGCGACCGGCCTGGCGTACGCGCGCGCCGGCGGCGTGCTCAAGCGGCTGCGCGGCACGCCGCTGCCCCCGTCGCTGCTGGTGATCGGGCGGATCCTCTCCTCGATCTGGATCGCTGCGCTGGCCGTGGCGATCATGGTGACCGTCGGTGTCGTGCTCTATGACGTGCAGATCATCGGCGAGAACGTGCCGGCGCTGGTCCTTACCTTCCTGGTTGGGACCGGGTGCTTCGCGGCGCTGGGGTTCGCGGTCGCGGCCGCTGCGCCGACCCCGAACTCCGCGATGGCGTTCGCGAACTCCACCCTGATCCTGCTCGGGTTCATATCCGGGATCTTCGGCATCGGCGAACTGCCCACCTGGATGGAGCGGCTGGCCTCGGTGTTCCCGCTCAAGCCGTTCGTCGAGGCCTTCTCGGCCGGGTTCAACCCGTACGTGGACGCCGCCACCCCGGACTGGTCGGCGCTGGCCGTCATGGTGGCCTGGGGGATCGTGGGCACGCTGGTCACGCGGCGTGCGCTGAGCTGGGAGCCCAGCGCCGCCGGGGCCGACTGGCTGCGGCGCAAGCAGGGGGCGTCCCCGGAGGACGAAGAGGCCCAGGTCGCGCAGGCGGTGGCGACCTTCCGGGGGGCCGACGCCGCGGGTGTGCCGGCGCGCACGACCACCGTGCACGAGGTGGGCTCGCCCTCCCTGGGGAGCCTGGTGTGGACGCAGGTCCGGTACGCGATGACGCAGATCCTGCGCGACCCGATGTCGGCGTTCTTCGGGGTGGTCTTCCCGGTGCTGCTGGTGTCGTTCTTCTCGTCGGTCAACGACCCGGATGCGACGTGGGCGGGGATGAGCCTGGCTCAGTACCTGTGCGCGTCCTTCGCGATCTACGGCGTGGCGACCACCGGGTTCGTGAACCTGCCCGGATCGATCGCCGACCAGCGGGCCCTGGGCATCCTCAAGCGGCTGCGCGGCTCGCCCCTGCCGCCGTGGGCGTACCTGGCCGGGCGCGTGCTCGCGGCGCTGGTGCTCGGGCTGTTCACGGTCGTGCTGGTGTTCGTCGTGGGCGTCACCTTCTTCGAGGTGGCCCTGCCGCCCTCGCGGTGGGCGGCAACGCTGCTCGTGTTCGTGCTCGCGATCTGCTGCTTCGCGGCGTGCGGCCTGGCGCTGGTGGCGGTGGTGGACTCCCCGCAGGCGGTGATCGCGGCCACCTTGAGCATCCTGCTGCCGTTGTCGTTCATCTCAGACATCTTCATCGTCGGGGTCGAGCAGATGCCCACGGTGCTCAACGCGATCGGGTGGTTCTTCCCGCTGCGGCACGCTGTGTCGGCGGCCGTCACGGCGACCAGTGGTGGGGCGCTGGATGCCACGTTCTGGCTGGACCTGGCCGTCCTCGCCGGCTGGATGGTCGCGACGGCGCTGGTCGCGTGGCGGTTCTTCCACTGGGAGCCCCGGCAGGCTCGTTCCTCGCGCTGAATCCGGGCACCGCGCGGGTCTACCGTCCGGGGATGGCTTCTGCTGCAGCCCCGCCGCCCATCGTCGGCACGCCCGTCGACCCGCCGCCGAAGGCGGTGCCCGCGTTCGCCGCCAAGCTCGACAGCACGACCGTCGGGGGGATCGGGTACCGGGCGATGCGCCGCTACTCGTTCGGCAACGTCGGACTGCTGGCCAACGGGACCGCCTACTACCTGTTCCTGTCGCTGTTCGCCCTCCTGGCGTTCGCATACGGGATCATCGCCGTCCTCGGCGCTGACCAGCTGTCCTCGACGATGACCGAGGCCTTGAACAACGCCTTCCCCGGCGTGGTCGGCGACGAGGGGATCGATCCGGCGAAGCTGAGGTCAGCCGGGCGCACCGCCGGGATCCTCGGCCTGGTCGTGCTGCTCTTCTCGACCTTGGGTGCGGTGAACGGCGCGAGCAGCTCTCTGCACCTGATCTTCGGGGCACCCCCGGACCCGCGGAACTTCCTGAAGGCCAAGGCCCGGCACCTGCTCATCCTCGTGTGCGTGGCGCCGCTGATCCTGGTCTCGTTCGCGTCGACGGCCGTGACCAGCCAGCTCGCCGACCCGGTCCTTGAGGCCCTCGGCTGGAACGGTGCCGGGGCGCGAACAGCCATCTCCGGCGTCGGGCTGGTCGCCGGGTTCCTGGTGGACGCACTGATCCTGTGGATCCTGCTCGGCCACCTCGGGGGGATCCGGCCGGCCGTCCGGCCCCGGCTCGTCGCGAGCCTCATCGGTGCGGTCGCTGTCGGGCTGATCAAGCAGCTCCTCGACGCGATCATGACCTGGGCGCTGGACAAGCCGCAGTACGGTGCGTTCGCCGCGCCCATCGCGGTGCTGTTCATCCTCCAGCTGCTGTCGTTGGTCCTCTACTCCAGCGCGTGCCTGGCTGCCGGGATCAGCGACTCCGACGTGCCCCTCGAGGAACTGGAGCCGACGGCGTTGGACGTGATCGAGGAGGTTCCTGAGTCCTGATTCGCAGGACACGGTGCCGTCGGGGCGCCTGACGAGGGTGGACGCGACCAGAATGACCACGTGGCCACATCGGACCGGGACGCCGTCGCGCGGCAGCTGCGTCGCAGCCTCCTGGCGCTCTCCGCCGTGATCCTGGTCGGGACGGTCGGGTACTTCCTCCTGGGCTTCTCCCCGTTGGACGCCGTCTACCAGACGGTGACGACCGTGACCACGATCGGCTTCCGGGAGGTCCAGCCCTTCGGCACGGCCGAGAAGGTGTTCACCATCATGTTCGTCCTGGTCGGTGTCGGCGTCGTGCTGTACACCCTGAGCGCGCTGCTGGGGCTGCTCATCGAGGGCTGGGCCGGCAACGAGTGGGGAAGGCGACGCATGGAGAAGGAGATCGAGGCCCTGCACGGGCACGCGATCGTGTGCGGCTGGGGGCGGGTGGGGCGCGCGGCGGCCCACCAGCTGCACAAGTCGGGGCAGTCGGTGGTGGTGTGCGACACCGACGTCGATCGCCTGGAGGACTGCCCGTACCCGCACCTGGAAGGGGATGCCACTCGTGATGAGTTCATGCGCCGTTTGGGGGTGGAACGGGCCAGGGTCCTGGTGGCGACCCTGGACACCGACGCCTCCAGCCTGTTCGTCACGCTGACTGCGCGGGCGCTGAACCCCGACCTGGTCATCATCGCCCGCAGCCGTGTGGACGACACCGAGCAGAAGCTGCTGCGTGCCGGGGCGGATCGCGTGGTGAACCCGCAGCGCATCGGGGGCAACCGCATCGCCGCGTTCGCACTCCAGCCGCACGTCACGGACTTCCTCGACGTGGCCATGCACGACGAGGAGGTCGAGTTCCGCCTCGAGCAGGTGGTGGTGCACGACGGCTCGTCGCTGGCTGGATCGTCGGTGCGCCAGACCCGCCTGCACGAGGGCGACGGGGCCCTGCTCCTGGCCCTGCGCCAGAGCCAGGGCGGGGTGTTCCGCACCAACCCGTCGCCGGATGCCGTCGTCAAGCCCGGCGACGTGGTGATCGTGATCGGGACCGCCGCGCAGATCGACGCGGTGCGGCGGGACGCGGGGAGCCGCAAGGTGCGCCGGGCCTGATCCGGGCGGGGCTCCGTTGCGCGCGTGTGGGCGCTCTCGGCGCGGGTCCACCGGCGTAGCGTGGAGTCAGCGGACGGGGTCCGCCCGCGGTTCGGCCGATGCGCAGGAGGATCGCCATGCGTCGCTGGCTCGGTTGGTTCGCCCTCGCAGTCATCGTCGGCATGCAGGCCGGCACCGTGTTCAAGCCCCTGGGGGCCATCGGTGAGACCCGCGTGGCCGACTGGGTCGACCTGCTGACGCCGTTCGCGATCCTCGGCTGCGCGGCGATGGTGCTGGTGCGCGCAGAGGCGTCCCGCGGCCAGTGGGTGCTGCTCGGGGTCGGCGGGATCACGTTCACCCTCGGCCACGGCCTGCACCTGGCAGCGAACTCGATCAGCAACGTCGCCGACGAGGTGGTCGCCAAGGCGTCCATCGTGCACCTGTGGGATGAGGTCGTCAGCCACTACATCTGGTACACCGGGCTGTTCCTGGTGATGGCTGCGGTGGCCTGGGCGCTGCGGGCGCAGGAGTTCCGCGTCGGCGCGCTCGACGTGGTCGTCGCGCTGCTCGTCGCGGTCACGCTGGTGAACACCTACATCGAGGGGGCCACGCCCTGGATGGGGCTGGTCTTCCTCGCCACGGGGCTGATCGCAGGCCTGCGGTGGCGGCCGGCGGCGGTGTCGCGGCTGCTGCTCGTGGTGGGTGGGGTCGGGCTGGTCCTGCTGGTCGGGTGGGGCGTCTACTGGCTGGCTGCAGACGGCTCGCTGTTCCCGGAGTTCAGCGAGCTCGGCTGGATCTGAGGCGGCCATGGACGCCGGCGACCTGCGCGATCACCTCCTGCGGGAGGGGATCAGCAGGCGGGTGGTCGACGTCCTCATGTCGGTGCCGCGGGACAGGTTCGTCCCTGCGGGCCTGCGCTTCCGGGCATGGGAGGACCACGCCATGGCGATCGGCCACGGCCAGACGATCTCGCAGCCGACCGTGGTTGCCCTGATGACCGAGGCTGCCGCCGTGGGCCCTGGCGACCACGTCCTCGATGTCGGGACGGGCAGTGGCTACCAGGCGGCGGTGCTCGCGGCGTGCGGGGCGCGGGTGCACTCGATCGAGCGGCTCGCGGCGCTGTCCGACAGGGCGTGCGTGAGGCTGGCCGGGCTCGGGTACGACGTGGACGTGAGGTGCGGTGACGGCACGGCGGGCCTGGCTGCGGAGGCCCCGTTCGATGCGATCGTGGTGGCCGCGGCGACCCCGACGGTGCCCCCGGCGCTGCTGGACCAGCTGCGCGAGCCCGGCGAGGGACGTCGCGGCGGGCGCCTGGTGATCCCGATCGGCGAGCCGTCGGCGTGGTTCGGGGGCCAGGAGCTGGTGGTGCTCGAGCGGGTCGCCGAGGGCGTCACCCGGCGCAAGCTGCTGGACGTGGTGTTCGTGCCGCTCGTGTGGGAGCCCACCGGTACAGAGCAGTGAGCCGGTGGGCGGGGCCCGGGCGGCGCCCACCGGGTGTGGGGCGGCAGCGGGGTCAGCCGGCGCGGCGCACCAGGACCACCGAGTCCAGGGCCACGACCTCGCCGTCCTTCTCCCGCGGCTGGACCTGCGCGACGAGCTCCTCGAAGTCGGCCGCCAGGTGCAGCGCGCCGAGGATGGCCTCGGGGGACATCAGGCGGGCTGGCGGCGGACCGCCGAGGCCGCGAGCCCCGTGCTCGGGGTCGTGGGCGATCACCAGGAGGTGCCCGCCCGGAGCCACCAGCCCCGGCAGGTGCGCGTAGGCGGTGTCGCGGTCCTCTGGCTCGGGGTGGATGTAGGCGAGCGAGACCAGGTCGAACGCGCCCGTCGGTGAGAGTCCTGCGAGGAAGGCCGCGTCTGTGGCGTCGCCCTGGACGAACATGGCGTCGAGGCCAGCCTCGGCCATGGCCGACCGGGCCCGGTCGAGGGCCACGTCCGACCAGTCCACCCCGGTGACCGCCCACCCGTGGGCAGCCAGCCAGCGCGCATCTGCGCCCTCGCCGCAGCCGATGTCCAGGGCAGTGGGAGCGGCCTGGCCCTGCTGAGCCGGCGACGGGTCCACGAGCCCGGTGAGGGCGATGACCAGTGGGGCGTTCGGCTCTCCGGACCACACCGTGCTCGCGGCGTACCGCTCGTTCCATCCTGAGGCATCCATGTGCACAGTCTCCTGCACGGCCGGCCGGGGCTCGCGTCGGCACCGGTAGGGTCGGCCGAGTCGAGCACCCCGCCCGATCGGACCCGCCAGCGATTGGAGGACCGCGCCATGGGATCGGACCCGCACCTGTCGAGTGCGCCGCCCGACGTCGCGCTCC
Source organism: uncultured Actinomycetes bacterium (assembly GCA_963706875.1). Lineage (GTDB taxonomy): Bacteria > Actinomycetota > Actinomycetes > S36-B12 > CAIYMF01 > Prado023. The sequence goes on from CAVPNW010000004.1 coordinate 244,220, forward strand.
GAGGGCGGCTCACGGACACCGTGCCCGTGTCCGGCGAGTCCTTCCATCGGCTGGCCGACGTGGGTACCACTCGCGTGGAGCACATCGTCAGCTCGGACACGCCGGATCCCGGCGAGCAGGTCCAGGGGTGGGACGAGTGGGTGGTGGTGCTGCGTGGGGTGGCCCGACTGGACGTCGCCGGGGACGAGGTCGCCCTGGGTGCCGGCGACTGGGTGCTGATCCCGGCGGGCACACGGCACCGGGTGCTGTCGACGGAGGCCGGGACGCACTGGATCGCAGTGCATGCGGGGGTCGCCGGGCGGTAGCGTCGAGCCGCGGCCCACGCCGCCATCACCTGCGGAGGCCCCATGCACGACGAGAGCATCAATCACGCCTTCCTCGACGGCGTGCTGACCGGCGAGCGGGTCGACGTGTACTACCACTTCGGGGTGGCCAGTGACGATCCGGTCCTCGAGGGGTTCCGCGACGTGCGGGCGATCATCCTGGCCGGATCCGGTGACCGGATCGACGAGTTCGCGCAGCGGTGGAGCGCCCTGCACGACGGCGCCCCCGTGGTGTCGCTGCCCAAGGAGGAGCGCTTCGTCACGCGCTACTGCGCCGGTGTGCTGTTCGCCTCCCACGGGATGGGGATGCCGAGTGCATCCATCGCGGTGCAGGAGCTCATGAGGATGGTGTTCTTCCTCAAGGGCGGGGACCTGGACGCGATGTCCGAGGTCTTCTGGGCGCGGGTCGGGACCAGCGGCGGGGTCGGGTTGCCCGGCGGGACGGTCGTCGTGACCACCGAGGGCGTCATGGCCGACCTCGGACCGTACCGGCTGCTCAAGGGCGGGTCGGGGGAGTACCGCTTCGACAGCAACTTCCCGCTGGCCGTGGCCGAGGCGATCGTGGCCTCGAGCGCCGGTTCCGGCATCCCGGTCCAGCTGGGCCGGACTGTGGCCGGCAACGAGTTCTTCCTCGAGCAGTTCCGCCTCGATGGCGCGGTATGCATGGAGACCCCCGAGTCCAAGATGGCGTGGCTGGAGTGGATCAACGCCGAGGGCGTGCGCAACATCGAGATGGAGGGCGCGATGCTCGCCGGCTACCTCAACCACTGGGGCTTCCCGAAGTTCGCGATGATCTGCACGACCCTGCTCAACCGGCTCGAGGGTGACCAGGTGACCGCCAGCCACGAGGAGCTGCACTCGTTCAGCGAGCGCTCCGGGGACGTGCTGTTCAACTACCTGACCGCGACGCTCGGGTAGGCGATGGACGTCTACCTGATGCAGCACGGTGAGGCGGCGCCGGCCGAGGTCGACCCCGCGCGCCCGTTGACCGAGATCGGCCGCCGCTCGGTGGGGGCGGTGGCGGCGCACGCCGCTTCCTGCGGGGTGCACATCGACCGCATCGTGCACAGCGGGAAGCTGCGCGCCGAGCAGACGGCTGGGATCCTCGCCGCGGCGCTGGGGTGCGCGACTGTGGACCAGGTCGACGGGCTGTCCCCGAACGCAGCCGTGCAGGAGGCAGCCGATGCACTGGTCGATCCGGCGGCGGCCGGGTCGTTGGCCATCGTCGGCCACCTGCCCTTCCTCGACCGGTTCGCCGCGCTCCTGGTGGCCGGTGACTGCACCGCCCAGGTCGTGGCCTTCCGCAACGGCGGCCTCGTGAAGCTGGTCCCCGCCGAGTGGGGATACGCCGTGGCGTGGGCGATCACCCCCGAGGTGACGGGCGGCTGAGCGGGGCCCAGCCTGTCATACAGCGCGCTCAGGGGCTTCTGGGTCAGGGCTGCTGGGGACCCAGGTGATCCCGCCAGGAGTGGTTCGGGCGGTAGCCGAGGACCCGGCGGGCGTGGTCGATCGCCAGCAGCGTCTCGTGGCCCGCGACCGGCCTTCGCAGGGGGACCGTCGGGTACACCTCGGCCATGAGATCCGCGCTCGGACGCGTCATCACGGTGTCTGCGGCGGCGATGATGCATGTCTCGGCGCCCTCGACCGGAGCGTCGAGCGCCAGCCGTGCGGCCTGCGCGACGTCGCGCGCGTCCACGTACCCCCAGAGGTTCCACTTGCGCAGCTGGGCGTCATCCCAGAAGGCCGGGAACCCGGCGTAGTCGTCGGGTTCCATGATGTTCGAGATGCGCAGGGCCACGAAGCCGATCCCGGATCGTCGCGCGAACTGCGCGCCCATCGTCTCCCCGGTCAGCTTCGACAGGGCGTAGCTGGACTCCGGACGTGGCTCGATGGTCTCGTCGATCGGTGCGAAGACCGGGGGCACATCGAAGGGCAGCCCGAGGACCGTCTCGCTCGATGCCCAGACCACGCGGCGCAGCCTGAGTGCGACGGCCGCGTGGAAGACGTTGAACGTCGAGAGGGTGTTGATCCGGAACGTCTCGCCCTCTGGGCGCAGGCCGGGGGCCGGGATCGCGGCGAAATGCACGACCGCGTCAACGCCGGCGAGTGCGTCCTGGGTCTGGCCGAGGTCCGTGAGGTCGACCACCAGGGACTCCCCGGACATCGGGGCACCCGGTCGGATGTCGAGGTTGAGGACCTCGTGCCCGCGATCCCGCAGGTCGCGCACGACCCACGCACCGCCCTTCCCGCTGCCCCCGGTGACTGCGATCCGCATGCGGCGACCTCCTGTACGTCGGTGGGCTCAGTGCGACAGGCCCAACTTGTCGTGCAGGCGGCGCAGGGGCGTTGGTGCCCACCAGTTCCACTCGCCCAGCAGGGTCATCGTCGCGGGCACCAGGATGATCCGGACCAGCGTGGCGTCGATGAACACCGCGGTGGCCAGCGCGATCCCGTTCTGCTTGATCGCAAGCAGGTCGCCGAGGGCGAACCCGAGGAACACGATGATGATCAGCAGTGCGGCCGAGGTGATGATCCGACCGGTGCGCTGCAGGCCCAGGCGCACGGAGTCGTCGTTGTCGTAGCCCTGGTCGTGGAACTCCTTGATCCGTGAGAGCAGGAACACCTCGTAGTCCATCGACAGGCCGAACGCGAACGCGAAGATGATCACCGGCAGCGTCGCCTCGATGCCCCCGGTCGAGGAGAAGCCGAGGATCGACTCGAACCGGCCGTCCTGGAAGATCAGCACGAGGATGCCGAACGTGGCCCCGAGGCTGAGCAGGTTCATCAGCAGGGCCTTGATCGGGATCAGCACCGAGCCGGTCAGCAGGAACAGCAGGATGAGGGTCGCCAGGACCACGAACAGCAGTGCGATCGGCACGTCCTCGCGCAGCTGCTCGGTGAAGTCCACGAGGATCGCTGCCTGCCCGGTGACCCACGTCTGCGGCTCGTCGGGGCGGATGTCGCGGATCTCGTTGACCACGTCGGTGGCCACATCGTCGGCTGTGAACACCGGCAGTTGCGCGATGTCGCCCGTCGTCTCCACCTCGCCGACCCGGTCGACGTCGGGCAGGGCGGCCACCGAGGTGGACAGCTCAGTCAGCGCGTCAGCATCCGCTGCGTCGGCCACCACGGTGATCGTGGGAGCGGCCAGTGCGGGGAAGTCCGCCTGGATCTGCTCGTACACCATGCGGGTCGGGTTGTCGGCGGGCAGCAAATCGACCCCGGAGCTCACCAGGTTCATCCGCCACGCGGGGATGGACAGCAGGATCAGCAGCGCGGTCACGCTGAGGAACGCCAGCCACGCACGGCGCTGGACCCTGGTGGCCCACTGCGCGAACCAGCCGTCGTCGGAGGGGGTGTGGTCGAAGGCGCCGGCGAACCGGCGGAACCCCGGCGCCCTGGAGAGCATCCCCGCGCCAGCGACGTGCTTGGTCGACAGCACGAGCAGGGCAGGGACGAAGGTGGTCGCGACCACGACCGCGATCACCACCACGCTCACCGCCCCGGCTCCGACCGACTGGATGATCGTCATGTCGATGAACAGCAGTCCCGCCACGGCGATCGCCACCGTGACGCCACTGAACAGCACCGTGCGCCCCGCGGTTGCCATCGTGATCGCCATCGCGCGCTCGCGAACCTCGGCCGGGACCTCGCGGTGCGCCCCGGGCTGGCTGAGGTCGTGCAGGTCGTGCATCTGCTCCCGGTAGCGGGAGACCATCAGCAGGGCGTAGTCGATGCACAGGCCCAGCCCGAGGACGGTGACGACGTTGACGACCGTGATGTCCAGGTCGATCACGTAGGTGAACAGCAGCAAGGAGATCAGGCCGCCGGCGATCGAGGCGATCGCGCCGGCCAGTGGGACGCCGGCGGCCGCGAAGCCCCCGAAGATCAGGACCATCACCAGCAGGGTCAGGGGCAGGGACAGACCCTCGCCCTTCTTGAGGTCGGCCTCGACCTGCTTGGTGATCGTCTCCACCAGCTGTTGGATGCTGGTGACCTCGACAGTCGAGCCGGGTACGTCCTGCGGCAGTTGCTCGAGCCGGTCCTCGACCGCCTGCTGGGCCTGCTCCTGCTCAGCCTCGCTCAGCGCGGGGTCGAGGATCACGGTGACAAGGGCGGACTCACCATCGGTGGAGACGGCTGCTGGCCCGATCGTCGTCGGATCGAGGACCTGCTCCACTCCGGGGATCGCCATGAGGTCGGCATTCACGGTCGCGGCCGACGCGAGGAACTCCTCGGACTGCGGGTCGACCCCCTCCCAGAGGGCCTGGATGCTGGACCCTGTCGGGTCGTTCTCGGCGAGCAGCGCCCGGCCGTCAAGGGCCTCGCCGGCCACGGTGGGCTCGCCGAGCTCGAGTCGATCGAACAGCGATTGCCCGCCCACACCCAGGGCCGCCACGAGGTAGGCACCCACGGCGAGCAGGACGCTGATGAGCGCCACGGCCTTCGCGTGCCGGGCCATCGCGGCGCCGTGGCGGGCCAGGATCCCGTGGGGCATCGGTTCCTCGAGGGTCGCCACGGCAGTTGCGGCAGATCCGGGCGTCCCGGGGGCGTCGTCGCCGGGTTGGTGGCTCGGGGCGTCGGACGGCTGCAGGGGAGTGGCGTCGCGCTGGTCGGTCACGAGGCCAGTCTCCACCCCGGCCCCGGGGCCGCCCACAGCCACCCGGTCGCTTCCAGCGTGACCTGCACCACGCCCCAGCCCCACCGCGGCTGCGTTGCACCTCGGACGTTTGGGCGTCCCGGATGCAGCGCAACCGGCACCTGGGCAGCCGAAACGCAACGCAGCTCAAGGCGTCGGGGCGGATGGGGCGGGGGCGGTCAGGGGGTTTGGTGGGGGTCTGTGGTTGCTGTCGGCAGGGTGAGGGCCAAGGTGAGCTCCAGAGTGACCCTCGGATCGTCCAGGGAGTCGCCGAACAGCTCGCGGACCTGCCCCATCCGGTAGCGCACGGTCTGGGGGTGGACGAACAGCGCGGCGGCGGCCTCGTCGCGCCGGCCGCGGTGCAGCAGCCAGGCCCTCAGGGTCTCCGTGAGCCGGGCGGCCACGGCCGGGCGCAGGTCGGCCAGGGGAGCCAGTGCCCGAACCCGCAGGTCGGCGAGCGCGGCGGGATCCGCGGCGACGAGCAGTTCGGGCAGGACCTCCTCGGTGTCGACGATCCGAGCAGGTGCCCCGGCCCGCAGCCCGGTGCCGGCGCCCGTCGCGCCCGCCCCGGCACGGGCCCCGGTGCTTGCGCCCCCGCCCGCGCCGCCCGCCCCGGCTGCCCCAGCCCCGGCGCCCGCCCCGGCGAACCCGACCCCTCCCGGCGGGGACCCCGCCAGCCCGAGGCGCCATGCGCGCAGCGCCCGCTCGTAGGAGCCGGAGGCATGCAGCCAGGGCCGGATCGGTCCGATGACCGCGCCATCCCCGCCGAGGCCGCGGGCCAGGCCCGCGCGGAACCGGGCGTCCGGGTCGGGCACGAGCAGCACCGACTCGCCGGACTCCAGGCCGGGGATGTCATCCACCGGCTGCAGCGTGCGGGAGTCGATCCGGGCCAGGACATCGGCCACGCGTGCCTCGGGGAGCACGACGGCCACCAGGCCGGCTGGCGGTGTCCATCCCGCCCGCTGGGCGGCAGCCACCAGCGAGTCGGGGGGAGCTCCGGCCAACAGCCCATGGCCGAGGCGCTCGAGGTTGCGCTGGCGGACACGGTCAGCCACCGCCAGCTCCTCGGCGTGGCCTGCGACGCTGGCTGCGGACAGGGCGTCGATGTAGGCGAACACCAGCTCGGCGAAGCGCACCACCTCGTCGGCCGGTAGGCCGGCGTCGACGGCCGCGCCGGCCAGGCCGCGCCACGACACCCGGGCGCCCACCCGGTACGCCGCGAGCAGTGCGTCCATCGTCCGGCCGCGCCGGGCCTCGCCCTGCCCGAGGGCGAAGGCTCCCTGCAGCGCCGGGGCCAGGGGGGCGCTCGGGTCCTGGTCGGCAGCTGCCAGGGAGAGGAATCCGCTAAGGGCCCCCTCGACGGCCTGCGCCAGGATCGCCTGGGCCGCGTCATCGAGAGTCCCTCGGTAGCCGGGGACCTCGTCGGCCACGGCGTCGATGGTCTGCTGGGCAACCTCGTGAAGGCGCTCCTGCAGGGCCGCGAGCACCGGTCCGTCAAGGCTCGGACGGGGCTGCTCAGGCAGTGGACCCCACTCGGACATCAGGACTCCCTTGTTCGTGACGAACAAAAGAGTACCCCGATTTCACCGGATACGGCTGCTGTGTTATCCCGCGGGCGGGGAAGAATGGAACCATGGCCCAGACGTCCACACCTGTTCGAGATGGGTTCCTGCGCGTGCTCGGTGCCGTAACGACCCCGCTGGTCCCAGCCGACTACCTCGATGTGATCGACCCTCTGCGCAGCGGTGCAGCCCTGCGCGGCCGGATCCAGGCGATCACGGCGGAGACCCCTGATGCCGCCACGGTGCTGATCCGGCCAGGTCGCGGTTGGCGGGGCCACCTGCCCGGCCAGTACGTCCGGATCGGCATCGATGTCGACGGCGTCCGGCTCTGGCGGGCCTACTCACTCACCTCCGGTCCCCGGCGCGACGGCCTCATCGCGATCACGGTCAAGGCGATCCCCGGTGGGAAGGTCAGCAACCACATCGTTCGTCGGGCCCGACCAGGAACGGTCATCCAGCTCGACCAGGCAACCGGCGACTTCCACCTGCCGGCCGACGCCCCGCGGAAGGCGCTGTTCGTGACTGCAGGCAGCGGGATCACGCCGGTGATGGGCATGCTCCGCCACCGCCTGCCTGAGTTGGGTGACGTGGTCGTTGCGCACAGCGCCCCGACGTCGGCCGACGTGATCTTCGGTGCCGAGCTGCGGGACATGGCCTCCGCCGGCCGGATCCGGCTCGTCGAACGGCACACGGACACTGACGGCCTGCTCGACCCGGCCGAGCTCGACACGATCGTGCCCGACTGGGCGGCGCGGGAGACGTGGGCGTGCGGTCCGACGGGCCTGCTCGATGCCCTCGAGGAGAGCTGGAACGGAGCCGGGGCGCCCCACAGGCTGCATACCGAGCGATTCCGCCCCCACGTCGTCGTGACCGGCGAGGGCGGCGCGGTGTCGTTCGCCAGGTCCGGCGCGGTGGTCGAGGCCGACGGCGCGACCCCCCTGTTGGATGCCGGCGAGGCTGCCGGGGTGCTGATGCCCTCGGGATGCCGCATGGGCATCTGCATGGGGTGCGTGGTGCCGCTGGAGTCCGGTGCGGTGCGCGACCTGCGCAACGGCGTGCTCACCACCGCTGTGCCCGGTGACGGCGTGAAGATCCAGACCTGCATCAGTGCGGCCGCCGGGCCGTGCTCCATCGACCTATGACCCCCAACCACACCACCCGTGTGAACGGATACGACCATCCGATCGTCGGATTCGTTCACACCGACGGAAGCTGACAGCATGACAGTCATCCAGAAGCGCACGGACAACCCGGTCGCGCACCTGACCGACGCGGACATCGAGGCCATCGGTCGCGAGCTCGATGCCCTGCGCGAGGAGGTGTTCGCCACCCTCGGTGAGCAGGACGCGGCCTACATCCGCCGGGTCATCAAGGCCCAGCGCGTGCTCGAGATGGGCTCGCGTGGAGTCCTGCTGTTCGCCTGGTTCCCGCCGGCGTGGATCGCCGGGACCGTTGGGCTGTCGGTGGCCAAGATCCTGGAGAACATGGAGATCGGCCACAACATCCTGCATGGGCAGTGGGACTGGATGCGCGACCCGGCCATCCACTCCACCACCTGGGAGTGGGACAACGCCGCGCCGGCCGACATGTGGAAGCACTCGCACAACGAGGTCCACCACCGCTATACGAACGTCGTCGGGCGCGACAACGACCTCGGCTACGGGATCATGCGCGTCGATGAGGACCAGCGCTGGACGAAGTTCACCCTCGGCCAGCCGCTCTACAACTTCGTCAACATGTGCTTCTTCGAGTACGGCATCGCGGCCTACGACCTTGAGCTCGGGGCCTACTACAAGGGCAAGAAGAAGGTCGACGAGGACTTCAAGCGCGATGGGCGCAAGGTGCTGGCCAAGATCGGCCGACAGCTGCGCAAGGACTACCTGATGAACCCCGCTCTGGCCGCGCTGGTCAACCCGTTCTCGGCGATCCCGGCCTTCGCCGCCACGTTCACGGCCAACCTTGCCGCGAACCTCGCGCGCAACGTGTGGACGCACTCGGTGATCATGTGCGGGCACTTCCCCGAGGGGGTCGCGACCTTCTCCAAGACCTCGATCGAGGGTGAGACCCGTGGGGAGTGGTACGTCCGACAGATGGTCGGCTCGGCCAACATCTCCGGCAGCTCGGCGATGCACATGATGACCGGCAACCTGTCGTTCCAGATCGAGCACCACCTGTTCCCGGACATGCCGAGCCGCAGGTACAAGGAGATCTCCCCGCGGATCCAGGACCTCTTCGAGCGCCACAACCTGCCCTACGTCACCGGCTCGCTGCCCAAGCAGGTCGCCTCCGCGTGGCACAAGGTGATCCGCCTCGCGCTGCCGAACAACGCATTCGGCCGGTTCAACCGGGCGCCGGCGTGGGTCAGGGAGACCGCGGTCCCGGCCGAGGTGCCCGCCGAGGCGGAGGCGACCACCCAGCAGGAAGCCGCCTGACCGGCCGGACCAGCTGCCCCCGGGACGCCCCTTCAGACTGGTCCGGATCTCCGACCATTTCCAGTCGCGAATCCGGACCGATGCGGGATTGGGCCACCGAAGAGCGGACCGATCGGAGGGGGAGCCGGAGGGGAGCCGGGGGAGCCGATGGGGGGAGCAGGCGGCGTGGGCGAGGCTGGGCGTGACAGGCTTGATGCATGACTTCTGCTCGTGGGCCTGTGGCGTTCGCGCCCGAGGCCGGGATCGTCGAGGTGGTCGGCCTGTCGAAGCGGTTCGGGCCGGTCCATGCGGTCACTGACCTGAGCTTCACCGTGGAGCCCGGACGGGTCACGGGATTCCTCGGGCCGAACGGCGCTGGCAAGACCACGACCCTGCGGATGCTCCTGGGCCTGGCCACCCCGGACGCCGGCTCCGCCATGATCGGGGGACGGGCGTACTCCGCTCGCAGCCAACCGGCCCGGCACGTGGGAGCCGCGCTGGAGGCGTCCTCGTTCCACCCGGGTCGGACCGCCCGTGACCACCTGCGCGTCTACGCCCCGCAGATCGGCGTGGGGGACGCGCGCTGCGATGAGGTCCTGGGCATCGTCGGCCTCTCCGATGCAGCGGACAGGCGCACGGGTGGGTTCTCGATGGGCATGCGGCAGCGACTGGCCCTGGCAACGACCCTGCTGGGCGATCCCCAGGTGCTCCTGCTCGACGAGCCCGCGAACGGCTTGGACCCGGAGGGGATCGCGTGGCTGCGGCAGTTCCTGCGCTACCTGGCCGCGCAGGGCCGCACGGTGCTGGTCTCCAGCCACGTGCTCTCCGAGGTCGAGCAGACGGTCGACGATGTCGTGATCATCGCCCGCGGCCGGCTGGTCCACGCCTCGTCGTTGGCCCAGCTGGAGGCCCTGGCCCGGCCCGCGGTCCGGATCAGCTCACCTGACGCTGCCGGCCTCGCCGCCCTTGTCGCAGACCAGGGCTGGGGGCCGAGTGCGCAGTTCGATGACCCCACAACGGCAGTCATCTACGACCGGTACTGCCCGCAGGTCGGGGCCGCCGCCTTCGCACGCGGCCTGCAGCTGCACGAGCTGACCCCGGCCGGCACGAGCCTGGAGTCCCTGTTCCTGCAGCTCACCGCCGACCCGGTGGACCCGCCACCCGGGCTGCGAGGGGCTGCGGTTCGACCGGCCGGCACACCGCTGGGTTCCGCCGGTACACCGCCGGGTTCCGCTGGTGCAACTGCCCCGGGGGTGGCCCGATGATCGCCGCCCTGCGCACCGAGCTCCGAAAGGTCTCGACCACCCGCACGTGGTGGCTGACGGCCCTGGTGATGTTCGGATACATGATCGTGATGGGCGTGATCATGGCCTTCTCGCTCGTGCTGGGGATGCGCGAGGCGGAGAAGGCCGGTGCCCCGCCCGCGGGGGGCAGCGGCTTCGGCAACGCCGTCCTCGACGAGATGGCGATCGCCACGTCGGTCTACACGCTGGCCGTTGCGCTCGGGTACATCTTCCCAGCGATCCTCGGTGCCTTCAGCGTGACGGGCGAGTTCCGCCACCGCACCATCACTCCGACCCTCCTTGCGGAGCCGGGTCGGAGCCTGGTCCTGGGCTCGAAGCTGGTCGCGATCCTTCCGTTCGCGCTGGTGGTCGCGATCGCCGGCGTCGTCGGCACGGTCATCGGCGGAGCGGCGACCCTGGCCATCATGGGCGAGCCGACGCTGCTGGGCGAGCGAACCATCCAGCGCACGCTCGCCCTGTCCGTCCTTGCCCTGGCACTCTGGGCGCTGGTCGGGGTCGGCTTCGGGTCCGTGCTCACCAACCAGGTGGCGGCGATCGTAGTGCTGCTGGCGTTCACGCAGTTCGTCGAGCCGCTGCTTCGGCTGCTCCTGGCCCAGTTCGACGCCACCGAGGCGGTCAGCAAGTTCCTTCCCGGCGCCGCGGGGGAGGCGATCGCCGGGTCCAGCCTCTACGTGAGCTCGGGCCTGGCCGAGCTGCTGCCGTCGTGGCAGGGGGCGCTGACCCTGGCGGGCTACGCGGTCGTCCTGGTCCTCATCGGGCGGTTCACGACCTTCCGCCGCGACATCGGGTAGGTCGGGAGGGAAACGGCCCTGTCAGGGCTGAGGGGCATCGGGCACGGTGCACGGATGATCGGGCTGCCCAACACCCTGCGGGACGGCGAGGTCGTGGTGACCCGCGAGGGGCGATCACGCAGGGCGCCTCCGGGTTCAGCGCCGTAGTGCCCTCGTCGGCCGGCCCGCGCTGCTGGCGCGTACCCCCGGCGAATCGTGTCGGGTCTCGGGGCGCTACCCGGGATCGTGTCGGTCCGGACCGGCGCGATCCGCTCGAACCCACGCGATCGCAAAGGTGCTCGGGACCTCCGCCGGTCCGGGTGGGACCACCGGCGCCCGGCCACGCGGAGGCCGGAACCTACGATGGCCTGAGCACTTCGCGCGTCTAGGAGGCGGCATCGTGGCAGCACACCCAGGGCACTCGGAACACCCAGGGCACTCGGCACAGGCCGGCCGCCGCGGGCATCCCGGGTCCGGCGGGCACCCGGCTGGAATCGGAGCCGTCCGTCCGGAGGGCTGGGTGTATGCGAGCGCCCCGATGATCATCTACTGGGAGCTCACCAATGCCTGCGGTCTGGCCTGTCGGCACTGCCGGGCCACGGCGATGCCCGACCCGGCGCCCGGCGAGCTGTCCACGGCGGAGGCGATCGCCCTTCTCGACGAGATCACGGGCTTCGGCTCGCCGCTGCCGCACGTGGTGATGACCGGAGGCGACCCGCTGCGCCGGCCGGACCTGAAGGTGCTGATCCATGAGGCGATCGCCCGGGGAATCGGGGTATCCCTGGCGCCTGCTGTCACCCCGCTGCTGACCCGTGACCGGCTCGCGGAGCTCAAGGACGACGGTGTCGCGGCGATCTCCCTGAGCCTGGACGGTTCGACCCCGCAGGCCCATGACGGGCTTCGTGGCGTGCCGGGCACGTTCGACGCCACGCTCGAGGCCATGGACTGGGCGGCCGAGCTCGGGATGCCGGTCCAGGTCAACACCCTCGTGACCTCGACGACGGCCGCCGACCTCCCGGCGATCCACGACCTTCTCACCGAGCGCACCCTGCTGCGCTGGAGCCTGTTCTTCCTGATCTCCGTTGGCCGGGGCTCGACCCTGACCGAGCTGTCCCCGGGCGAGGCCGAGCGGCTGATGGGCTGGCTGTGGCAGATCAGTGCCGACGCCCCGTTCCAGGTCAAGACCACCGAGGCGATGCAGTACCGCAGGGTCGCCGCCAAGGCGCTGGGCCGCGCCGGGCTGTCGGACGCCGAGATCGAGCGGCACCCGATCTCCCGGGGCTTCGGCATCCGCGACGGCAACGGGATCGTCTTCGTCGCCCACGACGGCACGGTCACCCCGTCGGGGTTCCTCCCGCTGCCGGTCGGCAACGTCCGGGAGACCGGGCTGGTGGAGATCTACCGCGACAGCCCCACGATGCGCGGGCTCCGGGACCCGTCGACATTCAAAGGGCATTGCGGGCAGTGCGAGTACCAGATGTGGTGCGGGGGCTCGCGTGCGCGGGCCTACGCGTGGACCGGTGATCCGCTGGAGTCCGACCCGTTGTGTCCGTACGTGCCGCACGCTCACGCGGGGAAGTCGCTGGGATGACCCGCCTCCTTGTCGTCGGCGCCGGGATCACCGGGCTGAGTGCGGCCTGGGAGGCCATGCGCTCCGGTGCCCGGGTGACCCTCGTCGAGACCACCCCGCAGGTCGGCGGCAAGGTGTTCACCGAGCGTGTGGACGGGTTCGCGATCGAGCACGGACCGGACTCGTTCGTCTCCTACCGCCCGGCTGCCCTCGGGCTGATCGACGACCTGGGGATGTCCGACGAGGTGATCTCTGTGGGCGGTTCGCGCAGCGTCCACCTGCGCGCCGACGGTCGGCTCCTGCCGCTGCCCGACGGCATGGGCATGGTCCTGCCCACCCGGATGGGCCCCTTCGTGACGACCCCGATCCTGTCCTGGCGGGACAAGGCACGCGCCGGGCTGGACCTCGTGCTGCCCCGCAGGCTGGGCCCCGCCGACACCTCGGCCGGGGCGTTCCTGCGCGCGCGGCTCGGCGACGGCGTGGTCGATCGGTTCGCCCAGCCGCTGATCGGCGGGATCTACGGGGCCGGGATCGACGAACTCAGCCTCGACGCGGTCCTGCCCACCCTGCGGACCAGCGAGCAGGAGCACCGCAGCCTGATGGTCGCCAGCCTGGCACAGGGCCGTGACGCCCGCCGCCGGGCCAAGGCTGCGGGCGCACCCGCAGCGGGCTCACCCTTCCGCAGCCTGCGCACGGGACTCGGCGCGCTGCCCGAGCGGCTGGAGGCGGATCTGCGCGCCGGCGGTGCGGACATCCGCCTCGCGACGCGGGTCGAGCGGCTCGAGTGGGACCCGACCGGTACGACAGCGACCTTCTCCCACGGGCCGGCCGAGCGGTTCGACGCCGTCGTCCTGGCGGTGGGCGCTGCAGCGATGGCCGATCTGGTCGAGGCCGCCGCGCCCGCGGCCGCCCGATCCCTGCGCTCGATCCCGCACTCGACGACGACCGTCGTGACCCTCGCGTACCCCAGCGCCGCGTTCGGCTCGGTGCCGACGACCCAGGGGTGGCTCGAGGCCGGCGAGGCCCCCATCAGCGGGGTCACGATCAGCTCGAACAAGTGGGTGGGGCGCGCCCCTGAGGGGCTCGTCCTCCTGCGCGCGTTCGTGCCCGAGCGCCGCGGTCCGTTGGCGACGGCTCCCGACGAGGAGGTCCTTCGCGTGGTCACCGCCCACGTGGCGCAGGTGCTGGGGGTTCGCGGGCGGCTCGAGCTCACCCGGGTCACCCGCTGGACCCACGCGATGCCGACGTACACGGTGGGCCACCTGGACCGGGTCGCAGCGGTGGAGACGGCCCTGGCCGACATCCCGGGCTGGTACCCGGCCGGCTCGGCCCTGCACGGGGTCGGGGTTCCGGAGTGCATCGCCGACGGGCGCAAGGTGGCCCGCGGGGCGGTGGCCGGGATCGGGTCGGCCACCGCATCCCGGTAGCCTGCGTGCCATGGCTGACCCGACCACGGACGACATGGCGACACCCGATCCGATCGACGTGTGGCGGCAGGCGATGACCGACTTCCGGGATGCGGCGGCCCGAGCCGAGTGGCGACACCCGTCGGTGCTCCCCGGGTGGACCGTGGCCGACGTCGTGGCGCACGTGACCTGGATCGAGCGCTCCCAGCTCGGGCTGGCGGACCCTCCGCACGAACCCGACTGGGAGGCCCTGCCGCACGCCAGGGAGGGCTTCGGGCGGATCACCGAGGTGCCCGTCGACCTGCGCCGGTCGCGGACCCGCGAGGAGGTCCTGGCCGAGTTCGACGAGACCATGGCGGACCGGGAGGTGGCCCTGCGCGAGCTCCGGGCCAGCAACCCGGGGCTGGTGATGAACCCCCTGGGCCGGATGATGCCGTTCGATGAGGTGATCTCCATGCGCGTGTTCGACACCTGGGTCCACGAGCAGGACATCCGGGTGGCGGTGGGTGATCCCGGGCACCTGGGCACCGCGCCGGCGCACATGGCGGCCGGCCGGATGCGCCGGTCGTTGGGGTTCGTCTGGGCCAAGAAGGTCGATGCGCCGGTCGGCGCGACGTTGCAGGTGACGGTGACCGGTCCGGGTGTGGAGTTCAGCGACACAGTCATCCGCAGCGAGGGCGGCAAGGGCGGCCCCATCGGGTCCGTCGAGGATCCGACCGTGGCGCTGACCATGTCGTTCCCGGGGTTCGTGGCCCTCACGTGCGGCCGCGGTCCGGCCGATGTGTCGATCGTGGGCGATCAGGTCCTGGGGGAGCGCACCGTCGAGCGGTTCAACATCGCTCCCTGACCGGCCGCCCGCGACACACCTCCGGGGTTGGACACCGGACAGCGGACAGACCAGGCGCACCGGCCCTGGCCCGGATCAGCTCGTTGCGGGCGCGGCAGGTCCGCCGGAGGCCGGCTGCGCCGAAGCGTCAGGGGCCGCGTCCCCGACAGGTGCAGCCTCCCGGCGCTTGTCGATAGCGACGCGCACCGCGTAGGCGGTCACGGCCGCGAGCGCGATCTCGGGGAAGACCGCATTGGCGTTGGAGCCGAAGAGCAGCACAGTCAGTGCCACGCTGCTCAGGGGCATCTTCATGCCAGCGGAGGCGAAGGCCGCCATGCCGACCGCCAACCCGCCGGCGACGCCGAGCCCTGGCAGGGGGGCGATCAGAAGGCCGAACGCGCCCCCGAGCATGATCGAGGGGAAGATCGGGCCGCCCCTGAAGGCACCCAGGGACAGCGCGTAGGCGACCCCCTTGAACACGAGCAGTGCGACGAGGGCGCCCGTTCCCCATGATGACGTGTCGCTGGTCATGAGTTCCAGCGTCTCGGTGCCTGATGAGGCGACGTCGAAGGGGCTGCGGCCCGTGATCAGTGAGTAGGCGGATGCGCACAGGGCCACCGCCAGGCCGACTGCCATGGTCGCTGCGATAAGCCGACCCCGGGTCAGTGACCCGACACGATCGGCGACGCGGAGCCCGGCAGTGAAGACGCCGGCCATCACGACAGCGGCCAGGACGCCGACGGGAACGGCCCAGAACAGGTCGCCGAGATCAGGGCGGGGCGCGGTGTCCAGCTCGACCAGCTGCAGGGACTGGGCCGCGATTCCGGCGGTGTCCCCGAAGCCGGTGAACAGCAGTGCCCCGGTGCCGACCCCGAGCAGCGCAGGAAGGGTCGCGGCGATCACCGGTCCGCCGGACAGGGCGACGGCCTCGGCCATGAAGATCACCGCGGTCAGCGGGTTGCCGAGGACGATCGAGATGGCGGCAGCTGCTCCCGCGATCCCGATGAGTGGCTCGATGCGCCCCCCGGGCGACAGTCGCATCGCGCGGGACAGCCAGATGGCCAGGCCGGTGCCGATTGCGATCAGGGGCGCCTCTGGGCCGAGGACCACGCCGAAGGGCAGCCCTGCGAGTGCGGCGAGGAACACGCCTGGCACGTAGGCCGGAACGGCGGGGGGACCGCCCGTTCCGTTGGCAGGGACATGGCCGCCGCTGCCCGGCAGCAGCGAGATGGCCGACGAGACCAGCAGTCCCGCCAGGAGCAACCAGGGGATGGGCCACCACCAGGGCGGCGTGTCATAGCCCAGTCCGGCGGGAGCGGTCTGCCACACCCACTCCTGCGCCCACGAGACGAGCTCGAGGAAGCCCAGTGCCACAGCCGAGATCGGCAGGGCTACCAGGATGGACGACCCGACGACCCGCAGGAGCGCGCTTCGGCTGATCTCAGGGGCGGGAGCAGGGGAGGTGGCGGACATCCGGGGATTATGGCAGCAGGGAGGCCCCCAGGTCGCGAGCGACTGGCGTCAGGCCGCCCGGAACGCCTGGAGCGCCTGGACCGCCACCAGCAGGCTCATCGCCAGGACGAGGACCGCGAACCCGGTGCCCAGCGCCCGGGGGGACATCCGGCCGGAGAACCGGGCGGCGAACAGGGAGGCGATGACGGTGGCGACGACGATCCCGGCCGTCAGCGCGGGCTCGTCCAGGGTTCCCGAGTGCGTGAGCCGCACGAGGAGGGCCGACGTCGACGCGATCGCAATGACCACCAGCCCAGTGGCGGTGGCATTGGCGACGGGCATGCGCAGCGAGAGAACGAGGGCGGGCACCACGAGGAAGCCCCCGCCCACGCCGAGGAAGCCGGTGACCAGGCCGGTCGCGGTGGCCAGCAGGATGAGCAGTGGGATCGAGTAGGCCAGCGTGGGAGGGGTGGCGGGGGAGCCGGATGAAGCGCTGGTGTGGGGGCCGGGCGGGCCTGCGGGCATCGGCAGGTCGGCGGCGGGGATGTCGATCAGGGCCGCGCCGGGATCGGTCCCCGGATCCACGCCTGGCCCCATGTCGCCCACATGGCGCCGGGAACCCACGAGGCTTGGCTGGGTGAGGGACCGCGCCGAGGGCTGCCGCCGGGCGTTGCGCAGCATGGCCAGGCCGGCGGCGACCATCAGGACCAGGAAGGCGCTGAGCTTGATCCAGTCGGCCACCCGTGCGGCGAGGAGCGCGCCGACGGCGGCACCCACGATGCTGGTCGCACCGAACAGGAGTCCCGCACGCCACAGCACGCGCCCCGCCCGATGGTGGGACACCAGCCCGCCGAGCGCCCCGAACAGGACGATGACCAGGCTCGCCGTGGCGGCCTGGTCGACGTCCATGCCCAGCAGGCCGACCAGCATCGGCACGGCCAGGATTCCCCCGCCGCCGCCGAACAGCCCCAGGGCGCTGCCCAGCAGGAGGCCGACGGCGGCGGCGAGCAGGACGGTGGCCATCAGTCGGTGTAGGCCGATCCGATCGTCTCGGGGTGCTGGTCGACGAGGATCGTGGCACCGGCCTTGGCAGCGTTGCCGAACGAGTCGTCGATGTGGACCGCCGGGATCCCGGCGCGCTGCAGCAGTGACGTGGCGATGCTGGCGCGGAACCCGCTGCCGCAGCTGACCCACACCCGCGGGTCGGCGCCGGCATGGGCGGCGGCCCGCGACAGTGTCGCGATCTCCTCGATGCGCGCCGGGAACTCGTGCAGCGGGATGAGCTTGGCTCCCTGCACATGACCGTCGATCCACTCGGTCCGGCGGCGGGCGTCGACGTAGACCCGGTTGGGGTCCTCGGCTAGTGCCGCCATGAAGCCGGCGAAGTCGGTGCGCTCGGTCGTCTGGATGTCGCTGGGGTCGCCGACCCAGTCCGAGGGCTGACCGGTGGCATGGGCCTCGGGTCGGTCGATGCCGATCCGGACCAGGTCCCGCTGGAACTCGCTGACCTGCTCCGCGGTCTGGCCCAGCAGCGTGATCGGGGTGCCCCACGGGATGACCCAGCCGAGGTAGGTGATCGCGTTGCCGTCGGAGGGGAACGACAGGGTTCCGCGCACGTGGCCCTGGCCGAACAGGATCCGGGAGCGCAGGTCGATGACCCACTCGCCGTCGTCGATGCGGCGGCGCAGCTCGGTGGCCTCGGCCAGGGCGGGCAGTGACAGGTCGATCGGCCCGGCGCCGAGCTCGTTGGCAGGCCCCATGTGGGCGTAGTACGCCGGGAAGGCGTCAAGCCCGTCGATCAGCTCCTTGACGAACACGTCCTCGTCGGTCTGAAGCGCCGGATTGCTCAGCGCCTGGTGACCGACCGTCGAGGCCGTCCCCACCGTGTTCGTGGCCGAGCAGAACGAGCCGAAGCCGTGCGTGGGGAACACGTCGGCGTCCTGGGCGACCTCGTCGACGATCTTGCGCATCGAGTGCCACTGCGCGTGGGCCAGGCCCTCCGTGGCATCGGGTCCGATGAGGTCGGGGCGCCCGACGCTGCCGTAGAGCATC
Source organism: uncultured Actinomycetes bacterium (assembly GCA_963706875.1). Taxonomy (GTDB): domain Bacteria; phylum Actinomycetota; class Actinomycetes; order S36-B12; family CAIYMF01; genus Prado023. Next base: position 262,535 of record CAVPNW010000004.1, read on the forward strand.
GAGCCACCGGTGAAGACCCCGGCGTCGACGCCGTCGACGGCCACGGCGTAGGACACGTGGTGCGGGGTGTGCCCGGGGGTGTGCAGGACGCGCCAGGCCATCGGCCCGGACGTGAACGTGGAGCCGTCTGCGACCTGCGTCGCGTCGAACCGGTAGTCGTGCCCGCGGGGCACGACGTATTCGGCACCGAGCTCGCCGGCCAGGACCAGCCCGCCGGAGACGTAGTCGTTGTGGACGTGGGTCTCCACGACGTGGGTCACCGTCCACGCGTTCTGCTCGAGGATGGCCAGGAGCCGGTCGATGTCGCGCTGCGGGTCGACCACGACGGCCTGGCCGTCGAGGGCCACGATGTACGAGCGATCACCGAGGTTCACGGTGTCCAGGGCGACGACTGTGGGGCGGCGGGGGCTCATGCCGGCACCCCCGCCTCGACCGCCAGGCCCGAGCGGATCCAGGCGCCGGTGCCGCCCAGGACGTTGACGCTGGCTCGGCCCTGGTTGGCCAGCCACATGCAGGCCTGCATCGAGCGGTTGCCCGACTGGCAGATGATGGTCAGCTCGGCGCCCGCGGGCAGCTCGTGCAGCCTCACGGGGATCAGCGCCAGCGGGATGTTGATCGCTCCCGGGACGTGCCCGGCGCGGAACTCGTGCACCTCCCGGCAGTCCACGAGGGTCACGTCCTGGGTGGTCATGCGCTGCTGGAGCTGGTCGGTGGTGATCTGCTCGATCATGGGTTCTCCCTGCGGTGGAAGGTGTCGTCGCGTCCTATTGTGCATACCCCGGGGGGTATATGTCAAAGGGGCTTCGCCTGATGCCCACCTCCACGGTATTCCGGCCTCGGGGGCGATGCAGGGGCTCAGGCACAGCCCTGGGCACCTCGTGGTGGAGGATCGACCCATGCGCCTGCACCGGACTCCGATCACCTGGGCGATCTACGGCGTCAATGGCGCATGGGCCTCCTTCATCTACCTCACCGGACCGGTCAGCCCGATCGTGAGCGAGGACCTCGGGATGTCCCTGGCTGCGGCCGGGTTGATGGGCACCGCTCTGGCCCTGGGGATCATCACCGCCTCGCTGGCCGCTCCCCGAGCTGTTCGCAGGCTGGGCCGGGACCGAGCCACGAAGTCCGGGCTTGTCGTGGTTGCGGCTGGGCTGGTGGGCATGGTCCTGGTGCCGTTGTTCGCCTCGGGTTCGGTGGCCTTCGGGCTGATCCTCGGACTCGTGTGGGTGAGCGCGAGCGGTGGGGGCACCATGCTCAACGCCTCCATGGCCCGGTTGTCCGACGCCCACCCCATCCACAGCGCAAGGGTCATCACGGAGGCCAACGCGGCGGCCGCCTGGGTCGGGCTCTTCTCGCCCTTGATCCTCGGTGCTGCCCTGGGCGCGGGACTCGGCTGGGAGGTGGGCATCCTGGCGTGCCTGGTCCTTGCGCTGGCCGCGCTGGTCGGGCTGGTCGTGGCCGACACGGTGACGGCCCGGTCGGAACCGGACGCGGATGGGGTCCCCGGTGACACGAGTCGGGACTCGCACGAGTTGGCCGTGCAACCCGCGCTGGAGCCTGTGCCCACTCCGCGGGCATCGAACGCCCCGGTACCCACTGCCCTGCCCCGCGTCTTCTGGCTGGCGATGGTCGCGCTGTTCGCGGCGGTGGCCACGGAGTTCGCCATCAACTACTGGGGCTCGACGCTCATCCAGGAGCAGACCGGGGCCCCGGCCGCGTCGGCGACCGCGGCGATGGCGGCCGTCGTGGCGGGGGTGGCGATCGGCCGCACCATCGGATCCGCGCTCACGCTGCGGCTGGGCCCGCATCGGATGCTGCTCGCCGGGTTCGGCCTGGCCCTGGTCGGTTTCGGCGTGCTGTGGACCGCCGGGACGCTCCCGCTGTCGGTAGTGGGGTTGTTCGTCGCCGGCCTGGGGATCGCAACCCTGTTCCCGCTCCTCCTCGACCGTGGCATCGTGCTGTCCGCCGGCCATCCCGACCTCGCGATGGCGCGCTCCTCGCTGGTCCTCGGGCTTGCTGTCGGCAGTGCACCATTCGCCCTGGGCGCCCTCGGATCGGTGATGCCGGTACGCATGGCCCTGCTCCTGGTCCCAGTCGTGGTCGTCGTCGGGCTCTTCGGAGTCGTTGCCTCCCGGCCTCACTCCACGGAGCTCCCCCCGGTGGGCGCCTGAGCCCGACCGCCTGGGCCGACGCAGCGGGAAGGTCGTCCGGGCGACACTTCCTGTGTCATCGCGGACATAGCGGGCACGACTGGGTGGCCGGACGATGGAAGTGCCCCCAAGGGATGGGGGATCGGTTGAGGGGAGGCCGAGATGAGTACCAAGGTGGAGAAGCCGGTCGAGGCTTCGCAGTTGACGCACGTGGCGGACATGCCCCCGATGGACGTGGTGACCGAGGGCATCCCGCCGCAGGAGCACATCGGGCCGCCGCCCGTGATCCAGCCGGAGGCACCCCCCGCTGCGCCAGAGCGCCGGAGGCGCGCGCTCGCGTGGGCGCTGGCCGGAGTGGTCGGGATGCTGCTCGTGGTGGCGGGGATCTTCGCGGTGACGCAGTACTCGTCGCCAAGCATGTCGGACCTGCACATGGGGCTCACTCCGCAGGCATGGCAGGAGTACCGGGCAGGTGAGCGGGCGTCGACAACGCCGTTCCACCTGGGCCTGACCCTGCCGGCGTGGCAGGCGTACCGGTCAGGTGAGCGGGCGTCCGAGCCGGTCTACGCCGGGCAGTTGCGTGGTTCTGCGCTGGCGTACATGCCGTACTGGTCGATCCCGTCGATCGCCTCGATGGCGCCGATGTCGATCGCGTCGATCGAGCCGATCCCGTCGGTGTCGATCCCGTCGATCGCGCCGATGTCGATCGCGTCGATCGAGCCGATCCCGTCGATGTCGATCCCGTCGATCGCGCCGATCTCGATCCCGTCGAACCCGACCCCGTCGACTCCGACGACCGGGTCGTTCCCGTCGATCCCGTCGATCTCGATCCCGACGATCGAGCCGATCTCGTTCCCGTCGTTCCCGACGATCGAGCCGATCTCGATCCCGCCGATCGCGTCGATCGAGCCGATCTCGATCCCGCCGTTCCCGGACATGTGACTCTGGACTCTGGTGCGCGACGCGGACCGGTGATTGCATGGAATCATGAACGAGGAGTCGTTCGAGACGCTCCCGGGCTGGACGCGAGAGGCCCTGCTCCGGGCGGGCAGGCCGCGGGAGTTCCGGCCCGGTGAGGTGGTCTTCCACCAGGGAGATCCGTGCGACTCGCTGTTCCTCCTTCGCCGCGGTCGTGTGTCGGTGCACGTGCTCACACCTGATGGCGACGACGTGACCATCGGGCTGATGGCAGCTCCGGACGCCTTCGGGGAGGTGGGCCTGATCCGCCCCGACCACCACCACACCGCGACCGTCGTGGCCCTCGATGACGTCCACGTCCTGTCGGTCCTGGCGACACGGTTCCACGACCTTCGGGCGGACCATCCCGACCTGACCGACTGGCTCCTTCTGACACTCACCCAGCGGCTCGAGCGGATGTCTGCGCTGCTTGCCGACGCCCTGTTCGTCGACGCGGAGCACCGGGTCGCCAGGCGCCTGCTCGATTGCCGCTGCTCGTTCGGGGTCGATGGGGCCGAGCCGCTGCCCCTGACCCAGGACGACCTGGCCGCCATGGCTGGCGTCTCGCGACCCACGGCCAATCGGGTGCTGCGCCATCTGGAGGACCAGGGCGTCGTGCGACTCGGTCGGCGCCACATCACCATCGCGGACCTCGAGACGCTGGCCCGCGCCGCCCGCTGAGCGGTGAGGGGGCTCGCGGGCGCATCCGCGTGCAGAAGTGTCGTCGCGGGCACACTCGGGGTGTCGTCCAGGTCGCACCGGCAGTTGGTCTGTCGCCCGATCATGGAACTGGTCCCACAGGTTGGGGGATTGGTCGGGGGAGGTTCGAAGGGAGGCCGTGATGGCCACCAAGTTCGAGAAGCCTCTTGAGGCTTCGCAGGTGACCCCGGTGGCGGACATGCCCCCACTGGAGGTCGTGACGGAGGGCATTCCCGCGCAGGAGCACCTGGAGGCCCTCCAACGTTGGAGTTGGAGGCCGCCCCTGTGTCGCCGGAGCCACGTAGGCGTCCGCTGGCGTGGGCGCTGGCCGGAGTGATCGGGTTCGTCCTCGTGGTCGCAGGCATCTTCGCGATGACCCAGTACTCGGCCACAGGCACACCGGACCTGCACATGGGTCTGAGCCCGCAGGCGTGGCAGGAGTTCCGTGCCGGTGAGCGGGCCTCGACGACCCCGTTCCACATGGGTCTCAATGCCGACGCGTGGCGGGCCCACCGGTCCGGTGAGCGGGCCGTGGCGGCCCTGGCCCCCATGGGTCTGACTTCGCAGGCGTGGCAGGAGTTCCGTGCCGGTGAGCGCGCCTCGACGACCCCGTTCCACATGGGTCTCAATGCCGACGCGTGGCGGGACTACCGGTCAGGCGAACAGGTCGCATGACCCGGACGCGGGCAGTGGTCGAGGATCACACCTCGGCGTAGCGAAGCGCTCCGGTCCGATGCGAGCACTCGTCGCCGATCGCCATCGGCTCGATGCGCCCGGCTGAGCGCAGCCCCAGCAGGGCGTCGACCATCCGCTGGCGCAGGGTGAACGGGCTGATCGTGTTCACGTTGATCTTCGTCCCGCCCTCGAAGCCGGCGAGCGTGGACACCCGCCACTTGAGGTTGATCCGCCACGGCATGGCAGCCTCGGCACCGACCGGGCGGTAGTGCCACTCCTCGTTGGTGGGAACGGCCCGACCCGTTGCGGCGTGACAGGCGTGCACCACGTCCGACACGGCTCGAAGGGCCTCAGGGGAGTGCTCCCACGGCAGTGGGGCCGTGCCCGTGGCGTAGATCTCGACGGTGGGATAGCGATGGCCGACGCCTGCAACAGCGATGCAGTGGTCGTTCTCGGCGATGACCAGCCGATCCCGGGCCGCCGGGTCGACGATCGTCGTGTTGAACAGGTCTGGTGCATCGCGGAGCATGCCCAGGGCGCGGGTCATCAGGGGCCCGTACTCGTCGATCGCCACCAGCTGCTTGTGCAGGTGGTCGAATGAGGCCCCTGCGGGGCGCAGCCAGTTCTGGAACGCCGCGACGTAGCGGGCGAACGGGTTGGTCCGGTTCAGGTCCTCCAGCGCATCCACGGTCAGGCGCAGGAAGGCGTGGTGCTCCACGGCGGTGAGGTCCCCTGAGGATGCCAGCTCGTCGTCACTGGTCGCCCCGTCGACGTAGTGCCTCCTCCCGGAGATGACGTCGTGCGAGCTGGCGAACAGGGTGCCGGCGCGGGCGAGGAGCCGCTCCTCGGGCTCGGCCGCGACCTCCTCTGCGCTGGCGCCGGCCGACTGCATCCGGGTCCGCTTGATGGCCAGGACATGGTCCCGTCCGACCGGTGTGGCGGCGTACTCGGTGGCCCGAGCGCGTGCCGCAGCCGGTATCTCGAAGCCATGGTTGGCGTGCCAGTACTCGAACGCGAGGATCTCGAACAGGTTGGGGAAGCGCCGGAAGTCCGCCACGGTCTCCCCGAGCTGCTCGGCGGGCAGGTTCTGAAGGACGGTCCACGGCTCGGACCCGCCGACGTCGGGCGCCAGGATCAGCCGGGACCGCTCCGGCGGCGTCTCGAGATACCGGCCGGGGCAGAAGGCGCAGACCGCCTCCGAGCTGGCGGAGCCCAGTGGCTGTGGTGCGGGAAGCGCCGAGGGGATCGGCCGGTTGGATCGACCCGGGACCGTCCACACCACGGTGCCGGTCAGCGGCGACTGCTGGCGCACGGTCCCGTCCGGGAGCTGCTCCAGGACGCGCAGGGGCTCATCCGTGGCTCGGGTCATGCCCCCATCCTTGCGCGACCCCGGCACCTGCCGGGGCAACCGCGCTCACAAGGGGCGGAAGCGTGCCTGGAAGAACCGCAGGTACTTCGGCTCGAAGATCATCTCCAGCCCGCGCACCGACTCGCGCCGGTCCCACACCGACAGCACGGCCTCGGCCGTTACGTCCATGTGCGCCTGGGTGTAGACCCGCCGCGGGATGGTGATCCGCACCAGCTCCAGTCGCGGGCGGCGGTGCTCCCCGGTCTCCGGGTCCCTGCCCGCCGAGACGATGCCGCGCTCCATGGTGCGCACGCCCGCCTCCAGGTAGATCTCGCCCGCCAGCCTCTGCCCGGGGAACTCCACCTGCGGCACGTGCGGGAGGAACCCGGCTGCGTCGAGGAACACGGCGTGACCGCCGATGGGCAGCACGATCGGGACCCCCTCGCGGCGCAGCTGCTCGCCCAGGTAGATGACCTGGCCGATGCGGGCGTCGAGGTGCGCCTGGTCGACCGATTCGTGCAGGCCCTGGGCGATCGCCTCCATGTCGCGCCCGGCCAGCCCGCCGTAGGTGTGCAGGCCCTCGTACACGACGCACAGGTTGCGCGCCTCCTCGAAGACGTCGGGATCGCGCAGGGCCAGGAACCCGCCGATGTTGACCAGCGCGTCCTTCTTGGCGCTCATCCACGCGCCGTCGGTGAGGTCGCAGATGCGCCGCACGATCTCCGCGACGGGGACGTCGGCGAACCCCGGCTCCCGCTGGCGGATGAACCACGCGTTCTCGGCGATCCTCGTGATGTCGCAGTACAGCGGGATGCCGTGGACCCGGCACAGGTCGTGGACGTCGGCGATGTTGGCCAGGCTCATGGGCTGGCCGCCGGCCATGTTCACCGTGACGGCGATGCTGACGTAGGGGATGCGCTCCCGGCCGTACTCGGCGATGACCCGCCGCAACTTGGCCAGGTCGACATCGCCCTTGAACGGGTGCTCGCTGGCCGGATCGTGTGCCTCGTCGATGATGATGTCCACGAACGTGCCGCCGGCCAGCTCCTGGTGCAGCCGGGTGGTGGTGAAGTACATGTTCCCCGGCACCACGTCCCCGCCGCTGATGAGCACTTGGGAGATGATGTGCTCGGCTCCACGGCCCTGGTGGGTGGGCACCATGAAGGGGTAGCCGTACACGTCCTGCACGGCCTTCTCGAAGCGGTAGAAGCTCTCGCTGCCGGCGTACGCCTCGTCGCCGAGCATGAGCGCGGCCCACTGCTCCTGCGACATCGCGTTCGTGCCACTGTCGGTGAGCAGGTCGATGTACACGTCGCGGCTGCGCAGCAGGAACGTGTTCCAGCCCGCCTCGGTCAGGGCGGCCTCGCGTTCGGCGCGGGTGGTCATGCGCAGCGGCTCGACCATCTTGATCTTGTAGGGCTCCGCCCACGAGTGGCGGCGCTGTCCCGGGCGTTCGTCAGTCATGCCCCGAGTCTGCTCCGGGGTGCTGGGGCGTTGCGCGCCACGGTGGGCCGGAGCGTGGGGGACACCCGCGCCCCAGCCCACTGTCGCGACCTCAGCGGCGGATGCTGCTGCGCAGCTCCTTGGTGAGGTTCACCCCGCCGAACGAGCTGGGCGTGGTGTTCGCCGTCAACGCCGCGACCTGCAGCAGGGTACCCAGGGCCGCGGGGCTCGCCTCGGAGCCGGCGCCGGAGTACTCCGCAGCGTTCGCCTTGAGGGCCCGGACCGCCGTGCGCACCGTCCCCGGGTACTGCTTGGCGGCCGCCAGGGCGATGGTCATCTGCGCCGTCGCCGAGATGTCCGGGCCGCTTCCGAAGGAGCTGGGCGCCGCGCCGTTGCCGGCGCGAAGGGTCGTGGCGATCCCGGCCAGCAGCGCGTTGCGCGTGCTGACCGAGCCGACCTGCTTGCCATCACGGCACGTGAGCCGGTCGCTGGAGACCCGACGCACCTTGGCCGGCAGCGTGGTGGTCAGGCCGAGGGCGGCCTGCGCGCTGGCCAGGGAGTTGGCCGGTCCTGCCGGCTGGTAGGGCAGCAGGCCCTGATCGGCAGCGGATGCCGAGCAGCGCAGCTGGGCGGAGCGCAGGAACTTGCTGGCCCGCGCCAGCCGTGTGGCCACGGCCTTGGAGCCGGCCTGCGGGCGCAGGGCGGCCACGGCCAGGCCCGTGCTGTTCACGTCGCTGGATCCGCCCTTGTAGTAGGCGAATCCGCCGTCGGAGTTCTGCAGGGTGCGCAGGTAGGACGTGGCTCGGGCGGCCTGCTCCGTGCGGCCGACCGAGCGCAGGGCCATCGCAGCCACGGCAGTGGAGTTCGATTCCGGTCCGCTGAAGGTGGCCGGGTTCGGGGAGTCACAGGGTGCGGCCGGGTTGGCTCGGTAGGACTGGAAGCCGCCGTTGGGGCACTGCTGGCGCACCAGCCAGCTCACGGCGCTGCTGGGGACTGGGGCCCTGACTGCCCGCAGGCCGGTGATGGCCAGGCCCTGTCGGTAGACCCCGTCGAAGCTGGGATCTGCCGCGCCGAACAGCCCAGCATCGCTGGCGGCAGCCGTGCGCGACGCGGCCGGGGCCTGCGTGGGAGCGGCGGTGGCAGTCACGGCCGCGCCAAGGGTCAGGGCGAACGCCGTGGCGACAGCTCCCAGTGTGCGCGTGGCGCGGGGGAGGGTGGGGTTCATTCGGGTGTTCCTCTCGGTGAGCGGGTCCGAAGCCAGGGGCCCGCCCACACGAGCGACCCCAGGGGCGCATCGTGCGGATGGGCTCCGTGCCGTAGACCTCGACGGTGGAGCCGCTCGCGTCCGTCAGGTGCTCCGACTTGCGGCCCAAGGGCCGTTCACGGTTGCGGGTCAGCGCCGGAGTCCCACCGGCTTCCCCTGAACTTCGGACGAGTTCGGTACCCGGAACCTACTCGACGGCGGAGGTGTGACCAGCAACGGGGTGCGTGGCGGCGATGGCCGGGGTCGGGCGTCGGAGGTCTGCCAGCGATCGGAGCTCGTCGTCCAGGGCGGCCGTGAGCACCTCGAGATCGGGGACGGCATCGGGGTCGACGATCAGGGTCGCAGTCAGGGTCCCGGCGTAGGACAGGACTGCGCAGGCGGCCGTGACGTTGCCGGCGGTGATGGTGATCGGCACGATCTGCGTGATCCGTGCACCGTGGAAGGTCAGCGGGTCAACGGGGCCTCGGATGTTGGTGAGGAAGGAGTTGACCAGGCGCTGCCGGTCGATGAGCGGGCGGAAGAGCCCCACCGCGGCCAGGAGCCGGAAGGCGGGCGCGACGAGTGCCGCGGAGGACCCGCGTGTGGCGGTCCGCTGGAGGGCGGTGACCCGGGAGATCTCGAGCAGACGTGCCTCGACGGGCTCGATCAGGGGCACCCGGACAGGCATCACCCCGGTCTGGTTGCCCAGCGCTGCCGTCGTTGCCTGGGTCCGCGCCGATACCGGTACGGAGATGACCAGGGCGGGCGCGGTCTCCCCGCGATGCTCCAGGAGTGTGCTCAATGCGCCGCCGACCGCGGCGAGCATCACATCGTTCACAGTGCCCCCGTGGGCGTGGGCCACGTCCCGGATCGCCGCCAGCTCGGCCGCGACCGTCGTCACCTGGCGGCGGGGACCGGTCGGCACGTTCAGGGAGGTCCGCGGCGCTGGATCGGGCCGGCCCCGGCCCAGCTCGGCGATGGCCGCGCGGACAGTGGCGGTGCTGGCGGGGATCCGGCGCGCCGAGCGCAGCCGGGTCTGCCAGGCCTCGGCGAGCAGCTGCCGGGTCGTGGGCTGAGGGCGGGGCTGGGGGACGCCGACCGGTTCGGGGCCGGTCGCAGCCTCGTCGACCAGGGCTGCCAGGACAGCGAGACCGCCGATGCCATCGGCCACCACGTGGTGCAGCACGAAGACGATGGCAGCCGACCCGTCGGCGAGGTCGGTGACCAGGACCGCGCGCCACAGCGGCCGCGACCGGCCCAACGGGCTGGTGACGGCCGCCACTGCGGTGTCCAGGAGCGCAGCGTGGTCCCCGGGCGCTCGACATCGGACCTGCTCCAAGTGAGCCCCCACGTCGAACCGCGGGTCGTCCACCCAGATCGGGCGGCCGCACCCGAAGGGAACTGCGACCAGCCTCTGGCGCAGGCGAGGGATCGCCGCGAGTCGAGTCTCGAGCAGCTGCCGCGCCCCGGCAAGGTCGACGTTGGTGTCGGATTCCAGGACGAGGACGGCACCCACGTTCATCGGAACCGGTCCGACATCCGTGGCCAGCGCCTGGACGTCCCCGGCCCCGAGCCGCTGGAACCAGGCGGGCGTGCTCACAGTCCCGACAATCCCACACCCGAGCTCGCCCGTCCTCCGGGGGTCACAGTCTGAGCCTCGACCTGCACCGGGGCGTCCTCGGCGACGCGGATGACGACGATGATCACGTGGTGTTCGCGGTAGCCACCGCCTGAGCCGGAGCCAGTGGCCTGACCGGCTCGGGCGCCGTGCCAGCGGGTCTCCGGTCGCGCGAGGTGCCGCTGGGCGATAGGGGAACTCGGGACGAGCTCACCTTGACAGGGTCATTTCCTCGGCGTAGGACGGGAAGTGACCCACGGGACGTGGGTATGCGCGGCAATCAGAGGATGTGGACCGTGAACAGCGAGCAGTTCCAGAAGATCAAGACCGCCCAGGGGTTCATTGCGGCACTGGACCAGAGTGGAGGCAGCACCCCGAAGGCGCTGCGGCTCTACGGCGTGGACGAGTCGGCCTACTCCAACGAGGAGCAGATGTTCGACCGGATCCACGAGATGCGCACCCGGATCATCACCAGTCCTGCGTTCACAGGGGAACGGATCCTCGGCTCGATCCTCTTCGAGATGACGATGGACCGACAGATCATGGGCATGGGTGCCGCTGAGTACCTGTGGCAGGAGAAGAACGTCGTGCCCTTCCTTAAGGTCGACAAGGGATTGGCCGAGGAGGCCGACGGGGCGCAGGTCATGAAGCCGATGCCCGACCTCGATTCGGTCATGTCCAAGGCGATCTCGCACGGCGTGTTCGGCACGAAGATGCGCTCGGTCATCAAGCTGGGCAACGAGGCCGGTGTGGGCGCCGTCGTAAGCCAGCAGTTCGAGGTCGGACGCCACATCGTCGGAGCTGGCCTGGTGCCGATCATCGAGCCAGAGATCGACATCCACAGCCCGGAGAAGGCTCAGGCCGAGGTCCTGCTCAAGGCCGCCCTGTTGGCCGAGATCGGGCAGCTCGGCGCCGACGAGTTCATCATGCTGAAGCTGACCCTGCCCGAGCAGGACGACTTCTACGCCGAGTTCGTGGAGCACCCCAACGTGCTGCGTGTGGTGGCGCTGTCCGGCGGGTACACCCGGGCGGAGGCCAACGAGTTGCTCGCGCGCAACCACGGCGTGGTCGCGAGCTTCTCGCGGGCACTGACCGAGGGGCTGACCGCACAACAGAGCGAGGTGGAGTTCGACGCCACCCTCGACTCCTCCATCGAGGGCATCTTCCAGGCGTCCATCACCTGAGTCGGTCGGCGCGGCTCACCCGCGGTCACGTCGGTGCGCCGCGCCGAACCCGGCAGCCAGGATGGGATCCCGATCGTCGAACTGGATCGCTGCGGGAACGAGATGCGTCACAGCCGTCCTCAGCAGGGAGTAGTAGGCCCTGTCCAGCCGGCCCCCCAGGCTCCTGCCCAGTGAGTGGATCATCTCACCACCTCCGCGGACCAACGCTGGTCCTGAGTCGGGGTCAGGCCGGATGGGCAGTTGGCAGGGCCCGGCCGGTGCCCTCGCACTCACGATCGCACCCCAGGCGTCGGCTCGGCAACGTTGTGGCGCGGTTGTTAACACGATCGTCTCCGACCGTGCACCTAGGGGGACCCCTGCTCGTGGGCCCATACCCGGAAGTCGCTGAGGATGTTGGGCCCGAAGCTCGTGGCGATCGCCACGTCAGCAGCATCGCGACCCCGGGCGATCAGGATCCGGCCGGTCATGGGGTGCAGGTTGCGCGGGTCGACTGTGAACCATCGGCCGTCGAGGTAGGCCTCGAACCAGCCCGAGAAGTCCATCGGTTCCTCGGGTGTCGCCAGCTCGACTCCTGCGACGTATCCGGTGCAGTAGCGAGCGGGGATGTTCAGGGCCCGGCAGAACGCCACCCCAAGGTGGGCGTAGTCGCGGCACACCCCCTGGCCCTCCTGGTAGGCCTCCCACGCGGTCTTGCTGGGCCGGGCCCACTCGTAGCCGAAGGCGATGTGGTCGTGGACCCACTGGCTGATTGCCTGGACTCGGGGCCAGCCCGGCTCGGCACTGCCGAAGAGATCCCAGGCCAGGTCGGCAAGGCGGTCGCTGTCGGCGTAGCGACTGGGCAGCAGGAAGACCAGGACATCCTCGGGCAGGTCCTCCACCGGGTGCTGGCGCGCCGAGGAGGGAACCTCGTCAGGCGATCCGTGGTCGCTGATGACCGTGTCGGCGCGGATCTGGAAGGTGCCCGCGGGGGCCGTGATCCGGTTGCACCAGTTGCCGAAGGTGTCCCGATAGGAGGTGAAGGGAGTCGCCGGCGAGGTGATCATCGTGTCGGGTGCCAACAGGTCCGAGGACCGGCTGTAGTGCACGTTGAGGACGACGATCATCGGAGTCGGCTGCTCCAACTCGAACGTCAGCTGATACCCGATCCGGATCCGCATCCTCCACCGCCTGCCTGCGATTGTTCCACGGCTTGCTGCGATCGGCTTCCGGCCAGGTGCCCGATCCCGTCAGTCGCCGAGCCCGGTCCCGACCTTGCGGGCAGCCGCGACCAAGTCGTGGTCCGGGGGGACGAGCTTGACCTTGCCGGCGACTTCGGTCAGCGGCACCGGCACGGTGGTCTCACCCCGGGCGGCGACCATGTAGCCGTACTCGCCCTGGGCCACCAGGTCGGCGGCCGCGGCACCCAGGCGGGTGGCGAGCAACCGGTCGGCGGCGCACGGTGCCCCGCCTCGCTGGACGTAGCCGAGGATCGTCACGCGCGTCTCCAGCCCGGTCGCGGCCTCCAGCTCCCGGGCAAGGCGGAAGGTGTGCTCGCGCTGGGAGTCCTCGACGTGGGCCAGGTGGGCCCTGGCGGCCCGCGAGGCCTCGGGGGTCTTGGCGGCCTTCACCAGGAGCCTGGCCGCCTCGTAGTCGGCGGTGTCGTCGGCGTCGCGCGCCCCCTCAGCCACCGCGACCACGCTGAACGAGCTGCCCCGCGCGGTGCGGGCCCGGATGGTCTCGGCGATCTTCTCGACCGAGTAGGGGATCTCCGGGATCAGGATGACGTCCGCCCCGCCCGCGAGCCCGGAGGCCAGGGTGAGCCACCCTGCCCGGTGGCCCATCACCTCGGTGAGGATGATCCGGTGGTGGCTGTGCGCCGTGCTGTGGACACGGTCGATGGCCTCCGTGGCGATCTCGGTGGCGGTGGCGAACCCGAAGCTGGTGTCGGTTCCGAAGATGTCGTTGTCGATCGTCTTGGGCAGGGTGAGGACGTTCAGGCCGACGGCCTGCAGGCGCAGGGCGTTCTTGGCCGTGCCCCCACCGCCGATCACGATCAGGCCGTCCAACCCCTCCTTCTCGTAGTTCGCCACCACGGCCGGCACCATGTCGCGGACCTCGCCGTCGACCTCCATCCGGTGCACCTTGTCCCGGCTCGTCCCCAGGATGGTTCCTCCGCGGGTGAGGATCCCGGACAGGGCAGCGCTGTCCAGCGGCACGTGGCGGTTCTGCGCGAGCCCGGTGATGCCGTCGCGGAAGCCGATCAGCTCCATTCCGTAGTGGCCGATCGCTGTCTTGCCGACTCCGCGGATCGCCGCGTTGAGCCCCGGGCTGTCACCGCCGGCAGTCAGGATTCCGATCCGCTTGGGCTTCTTGCGCGACACCACGCACCTCATCTCGCTCGGGACTGGCGTGCGTCATTGTGTCGGGGTTGCCACGATTCGACCAAGTCCTGCTCATTGCCTCCTGGTTGCGCCCGGCCCGGCCCGACTGGCGGAATCAGCCGCAGGCGCGCACGAGCGGCAGGACGCGGCTCCACAGCAGCTCGGTGCCGACGGGGTCGTACTCCGCGGGCAGTGACGGGTCAGTGAACAGATGACCGCTGCCGGGGTAGTCGAACACCTCGACGGCGCCACCGGCTGCCTGCACCTCGAGGACGGCCTGATCGATCATCTCCTGCTCGCGCCACGGGTCGTCGAGGGTGGCGTGCGTCTGGGCCGGCACTCCCGCTGGCCACCGCGCATCGGCTCCGAAGGCCGAGGCAGGGAGGGCACCGGCGATCATGAGCACCCCGGACACCGCGCGCTGGGTGGCGATGTGCACGGCCATCACGCACCCGAGGGAGAAGCCTGCGGACACGAACCCGTCGGGCAGGTCGGCCACCGCCTCCCGTGCACGGCGCATGAGCTCGGCATGCCCGACTTCCTCCTCCGCGAAGGCCATGGCCGGCTCGTAACCGTCGAAGGTGCGACCCTCGTAGAGGTCCACCACGAGCACCTCGTGGCCGTCCCGACGCAGCCGCTCAGCGGCGTCGAAGACGCCGGCGCGGACACCGAGCACCGAGGGGAACAGCGCAACCGTCGTCATGGCAGGAGCCAACCACCGACGCGGCTCGCCCTGTCGATCTGGCGGCCCTCGGCTGCCTGGTCCGGCCGCCCGGTATCGGGCGTTCCCGGCCAGCTGTTGAGCGCCTCGCGAGTTGTCGGCCACATGCGGCGCGCATCGCGCGCAAGCCCGCCGGGGTGGCCGGGAACGCGCGGTCTGTCACCGCGGGGCGTGGCCTCGACGGGGCCAACCGCGCCGGGCTCAGAGACGGCCGAGCAGCTCCGCCTTCTTCGACTCGAACTCCTCGGGGGTCAGGATCCCCGCGTCGCGGAGCTCGCCCAGCTTCTTGATCTGCTCGATCAGGGCATCTCCGGACGGAGCAGCAGGGGCGGCCGGTGCGGCAGGCGCGGCGGCGTGGGCCGAGCCGCCCAGCACCTGGTCCATGATCAGGCTCCTCAGCTTCTCAGCGTCGGCAGCGTCGACGGAGAACACGATGGTGTTCCCCGACGCGAAGACGGTCACGTCGTGGTACCACGCACCCCTGCGCGCCTGCACCGACGAGACTGACTTCATCGGGATGACCTCGACGTCCTCCGGCCCGCCGGCCAGCATCCCGGTCAGCGACATGCGACCGGTCGGCTTGGTCCGCTCGATGCGGTCGGGGTACAGCGTGACGATCGAGTTCCGACCGGCGTCGTGGCTCACGCCCCGCCAGAGGGCCCCCTCGGGCAGCGGACCGGTCTTCTCCAGGGTGGCCTCGTCTCGCTGCTTGGCCTGGGCGGTCGCCTGGCCCGCGGCCTGCTGGGCGGTTGCGGTTGCCTGGGTAGCGGCCGCCTTGGCCTTGCCCATCCAGTCCTCGTCCTGGGCCTTGGACTTCAGGGACTTGAACATGCCGCTCATCTTCGTGCTGGCGGTCGCGGGGGTCGCGGGTCCAGGGGGTGGCCCTGACGCGGAGGGGCCCGCCGGGGGCGGCCCGGGAGGTGCGGGCGGGGGAGGCGGGGCATCGGGGACCGGTAGCCAGAACTCCCAGCCCTCCGGCGCCGCCGGCCACGCGGGGTCAGGTCGCCAGTCGTTGCCCGGGGTGAACCCGTCGGCCACCTGCCATCCGGGCGGGGGATTGAACCGAAACGCCATCAGAGCACCTCCGAATCGAGTCGACCGGAACGTCATCTCGCCGATTCCGACAGTACGCGCCCACCCTGGGGTCGTGGGGCGCGGGAGGGTGGATCGCGAGACCTGCTCGTCGGGCTGTTGAGGTGTGGGGTCGTGGTGTCGAAGTGACCATTCGCAGTACCGTCACCAGGTGGCCAACTGGGACGACGTGGAGCGGATCGCTCTGGCACTGCCGGGCGTGAAGGAGGCACCGACCCACGACGCATCCGGCGTCGAGGCTGAGGACGTCCGGGAGTCCGAGGAGATCGTCGGTGAGCACCTGGCCCGAGTGGACTGGAGCCGGGTTAGCCTTCGTGGCTGCAACGTCCACCTCACGGATGTCGCCGAGCTGGTGCTCGACCGGGCGCGGCTGATCGACTCACGACTCAACGAGCCGGACATCATGCAGGTGGTCGGCGCTGACTCCACCTGGCGGTCCATTGCGGTGGACGGTGGCCGGATCGGTGCCTGGGATCTGGCGGGTGGGGTGCTCGATGCGGTCACTGTGTCTGGCGCCCAGCTCGGTTACGTCAACCTGCGCGACGCGACCCTGACCGACGTGCTGTTGAACGACTGCCGGATCGAGACGCTCGACCTCGTCGGGGCAAAGGTGCGACGAGTGAGCCTCGCCGGCTGCGCGATCGGCGAGTTGGTCGTGGTCCATGCCGATCTGGACGAGCTGGACCTCCGGGGCGCGCGCATCGATCACGTCGACGGGGTCGGGAGCCTTGGCGGGGCCATCATCTCCGCCGAGCAGCTCCTCGACCTGGCTCCGGCGCTCGCGCAGGCGGCGGGGATCACCATCGGCCCCTGGCCGGTGTGAGTCGGAGGCCGTCAGGGCCCGAGGACCCCGGTGCACCGGACGGTCCGAGGGCCTGTCCGCCCCGGACCAGCCGGCGTAGAGTGAAAGTGTGCAAACAGGTCGTGAGACCTCACCGGCGCCTGTTGGGTCACGGCCGGCGCGCACCCAGCCGGGCCGGACGTCGCACCTCTGGGCGCGACCCGGGCGAGCACTGCCCGACGAGCCGCTCGTCCTGTCGCTGACGGACCCCCGGGCCACCGACGCCCGGTTGACGGGGGCGAAGGCGGCGAACCTGGCGATCGCCGGGGCGGCCGGCCTGCCGATCATCGCCGGATTCGTCCTCACCACCGCATCCTTCGACCCCGCCGCGCCGGGGTGGCTGGGCACGAGCCTGCCGCCCGAGGTCGAGGAGCAGCTGCGGGCAGCGTGGGAGTCTGTTGCAGCGCCGGACACACCCCTGGTCGTGCGGTCGTCCTCCACAGTGGAGGACGTGGATGCCTCATCAATGGCGGGGCAGTTCCAGTCGATCCTGGATGTGGTGGGCTGGTCGGCGTTCGAGGTGGCCGTGCGGGAGGTGCTGGGCTCGTCCCGGCGCCCCGTCGGCACCGGACCGCCGGCGGCGATGGCCGTCCTGGTTCAGCGGCAGGTCGCGGCCCGGGTGGGCGGGGTGCTCTTCGGGCTCGACCCGGTAACCGGGGACCGCAGCCACATCCTCGTGGAGGCTGTGCCCGGGGGGCCCGAGTCCCTCGTCAGCGGGACCGTGACCGCCCAACGCTACCTGCTGGGGCGTCGAGGGCGCGTCATCGAAGGACCCTCCGGGACTCAGGAGCCACACCTGCTGGACAGGCGCGCCCGGGCGCGGATCGCCGGCCTGGCTGCGCGGACGTCCCAGGAGTTCGGCCGGGTGCAGGACGTCGAGTGGGCCATCGATGACCGGGACACGCTCTGGCTGCTGCAGAGCCGGCCGGTGACGGCGGTGGGCAGCGCCGAACGCGGGGTGGGCCCGCTCCTGGGTCCCGGACCGGTCGGGGAGACGTTCCCCGAGCCGTTGTGTGCGCTCGAGGAGGACCTGTGGCTCGATCCGCTGCGGTCGGGCATCGGCTCGGCGATCAGTGTGGTCGGAGCATGGCCCCGGCGCACCGTGGCGGCCTCCCCGCTGGTGACCACCGTCGGCGGGTGGGTGGCCTGCGACCTGGACCTGCTCGGGGCCTCGCCCCTCCCCGCGTCGGGGTGGCGGTGGCTGGACCCGCGGGTTCCGGCCCGCCGGCTGGCCAGCGCGTGGCGGGTCGGGCGCCTGCGCGCTGTGCTCCCCGAGCTCGCCGCGGAGCTCTGCCGGCGGGTCGATGGCGAGCTCGCCGGACTCGGCCCCCTGCATGGCCTCAGCGACGCCGAGCTCCTCGAGGTGATGTGCCGGGTCCGGGCCCACCTCGCGGCCGTGCACGGCCATGAGGTCCTTGCCGGAACCTTGCTCCAGGGCGGGGCCACGACCACGGCCGCCGGGGTGGCGATGTCCGTGGTGCGACGGGGACGGGCACTCGGACTCGCCGACGAGGACATCGTGGCGCGGTGGCCGGTCGCATTAGCCCTGACCGCCCCGAGGATCGGCGCCCCGATCTGCCTTCCGCCCACGGTCGACGCGGCACCGGGGGAGCCAGACGTGCAGGGGGCCACCTCCTCGTTGGTGGCCGGCCTGCCACCGCGGGAGGCGCTGCGCCTGCGGGCCCGGTGGCTCCAGGAGCTCTCGGCCCGTGTGGCCGACGTCCTTGCCGCACGGCTGTCGCGGAACCTGCAGATCCCCTCGTCGGAGTCGATCGTGCACCTGCGCCTGGTCGAGTTGGAGGAGGTGGTCTCCGGATGGCCCGCCCCCGCCGACCTCGCGCAGCGGTCGCTCGCGCCGGGTCCGCCCCTGCCCTCGTGCTTCCGACTGTCGGCGGACGGCCGACCCGTGCGGGTGCAGAGAGGTGGAGCCCATCGGGCCGGCGGCCGCGGTGCCGCGCAGGGGCGCGCCCAGGGGCAGGTCGTGCACGACGCGGCGGCGGCCGGACCGGGCGACGTCCTGGTCACACGGACCCTCGACCCGCGCCTGGCCGGGTGGCTGCCCGAGCTGGGTGCCGTCGTCTGCGAGACGGGCAGCGTCCTGAGCCACCTGGCGATCCTGGCGCGCGAGTACGGGGTGCCGACCGTGGTGGGCGTGCACGACGCCGTCGAGCGGTTCCCCGAGGGGACCCTGCTCGTGGTGGACGGCACCACCGGCGAGGTCCTCGTGGTCGGGGGAGCCGAGGTGGGGGGTGAGCCTGGATGAACCGCTCGGTGCTGCACCGACTGGGGCGGCTGCTCTCTGCCGTGGTGCTCCTTGCCTCCGGGGCGTACGTGTTCATCTACCTCGTGCGCTGGGAGTGGAACCGCGCCCTGATCGCCGGGCTGTTCTTCCTGGCTGCTGAGCTGGTCCTCATCGCCGACGTGCTCGGGGCCCGGTTCGCCCGCCTCGGCAGCCAGATCGAGCAGGAGCGTGCGCGGGAGCAGACCACGGCGCTGGCCGCCCGGCTGCGGGCCAATCGCCCGGACTCCCCGGGCCCGTTCGCCTGGCTCGCGCCGGACCGCGATCGGCTCAGCGTGTTCCTCCCGATCCTGATCGGGGCCGGCGTGGTCCTGTCCGCGGTGGCGTATCTCGTCGAGCAGCTGTCGCGGGTGACGGCGGTCCCCGTGGCCGAGCACGAGCTGGCTCGGGGCCTGTCCACGATGGCCCTACCGGCAGAGGGGCTGGCGCCCTTGGGCCGGCTGCCACACGCGCCTCCCGGCGCCGTCGCGCCACCGCGGGCGGGGTGGGTCTGGCGCTGGCTGGCGGCCGGCGGTCTCGTCGCCGTCCTGGTCGCGGGCATCCTGGCCGGCGCGCAGTGGCTGCTGAGCATCCCCGAGGAGCCCGACCCCGGGCGCGCGGTCGCGGTGGACCTGGTGGTGATGCGCCGCAACCTCGAGCAGCCGGACCGCGACGTCGCGCTCGCCCTGTGGACGGCCTGCCGGGTGCGGGTGCCCGAGACGGTGCACCTGCAGTCCCTGGAGCCGATCGACGACTCCGACCCGGCTCGGTTGCGTATGACCATGAGCCCTGGGCCGGGGGAGTCGGACACCAGGGAGTTCGTCGGGTGCGTGCAGGACGCGGTGATCGAGCGCGTCCGCAGCGACGTGCTGGCCGTGGCAGACGTCCCCTCGTGACCGACGGGTGCGCGGACGCCTATGCCCCGGGGACCAGCGCCGACTCCGGCACGGTGAACCGGTAGCCGACCAGCTCGGCCCCGGTGTAGTCACGTCCGCTGAGGGTCAGGGTGACCCCCGAGCCTGTGTCGTCGACGGTCACCAGCCCGAACTGCCCGGCGCCGGGATGGGCGCCCTCGCTGTAGGGACCGGCCTTGAAGCTCCCCGGACGGTCCAGAGCCGCGGCGTGCATGAGGGGGAAGCCACCGGATCGATCGGTCGAGAAGTCGGTGTTGGTCCCGTCGTCGATGGCCACCATGTGCGCGTCCCCGGCGATCATCAGCAGCTGGTCGATGAGCCCGGCGTCGGCGATCATGTCGGCGATCCGCCGGCGCTCGGTCGTGTAGCCGCTCCAGTCGTCCGCACCGGCTGCCGCCGTCCCGTTCCACGGCAGCGACGTGACCAGCACGACCACCTCGCCGCCGGCGGCAGCAGCCTGGAGCTCCCCGGAGAGCCAGTCGAGCTGGCGGGCCCCGAGCATCGTCTTGTCCTGGTCATCCGGGTCGGACTTGGGACTCTTCTCCGAACGGGCATCAGTCAGGACGAAGCGCACCCTCCCCAGGACGAAGGAGTGGTAGATGGGCTCGGGACCGGCTCCCGCGGGGAGCCCCGGATGGGGGACCGCCTGCCGGTAGACGACTTGGGCAGCGGGGCCGGAGTCGGAGGTGGAGTCCGCATCGTTGGGCCCGAAGTCGTGGTCGTCCCACATGTAGGCCACCGGCACGGAGCGGACCAGTGCGTCCATCGCGGGCGTCGTCAGCTGCGTGTCGTACATGCCGCGGAAGGCGGCCCGGTCGTTGGTCCAGAAGTCCTCGTAGGCGAAGTCGCCGGTGATGAGGAACAGGTCGGGCTCGGCCTCCCGGATGCGGTCGAACACTGACCCGTTGCTGGCGATCCGCGAGCATGACCCCAGCGCGAACGAGAAGCTCGTCGGGCTGCCCTGAGCGAGGGTCCGCAGCTGGCCGGCCCGCTCCTCGACGAGGTCGCCCCCGACCTCGACCGCGTAGTGGTAGCGCGTGCCCGGGTCCAGCCCGGTCACGTCGAAGCGCACCAGGGCGGGATCGTCGGCCGGTCGCTGGCTTGCCGGGAACCAGAGCGGATCGGCCAGGGAGGGCGTCGTGCTCACTGCGAGCCGGGCCTCGGCGGCAGGGTCGTCGACACGGGCCACGACGGCTGCCGATGACCCGGTCAGCGCCCCCGACCACGCCCAGACCACGGGTGCGGGGGGCAGCGCCGTCAGGCTGCTCTGCGGGTGCCATGGCCCGTAGGCGAGGCCCTGGGCGACCATCCCCGCGGTCAGCACGGCCGCGACCAGCGCCGCCAGCAGCCCGGCCAGCCCGGCGACCGCCCGGCGGGACCGACCTCGTCGCCACAGCCACCAGTAGAGGACGGCGGGCCCGGTGAACGCGACCAGGACGATTGCGGTCTCCCGCAGGCCCTCGAACCGGAACGAGGTCACCAGCGCGAGCAGGGCGCCGCCGACGGCCATCACGGTGGCGCCCTGGATCTCCCACTGCCAGCTCAGGAGGTGCCCGACCACGATGACTGCCACGACCAGAAGGGCGGCCAGACGCTCCCAGTAGCCGCCCTGCCCCCGCACGGGGGCCGGCGTCGTGGCCTCCCAGAGCAGGTACCCGACGATCGCCAGCTCGGCCCAGACCCGCGCCAGCCAGCGCAGCCAGATCCGGGGCCGCGGTGTCCCCGGACCCTGCGTCTCACCAGCGCCGCTCACCCCGTCGGCACCTCCGGGCCGCGCCCCACGTCAACCGCCTCTCGCCCTCCCACACCAGCGTCCCGCAGGTCGGGGGCGGCGGGTAGGGCCATTGGTCGGGTCAGGGCACGGGGACCTCGGGCACGACAGGAGCGTGGTCACGACGGATGCCGGGGCACCGCCGTGACCACGCTCCGTGGTGAGGGCTAGAGGGCCGAGACCTCTTGCTCGATCGCCTCGACCGCGTCCTGGCCGATCATGCCGCCGGCCATGCCCATGGCCTGTGCGGCCGGCATGCCCTTGGCCATCCCCAGCATCGGGTTGCTGGTGATGCCGGGTGCGTGCTTCTCCATGATCGCCACGACGTCGGGGTCCTCCATCAACGCGCCGAGGGTGGTGGTGGTGATGTCGTACTTGGCCATGGTGGTTCCCTTCGATGTGGTTGCCGGTCGGGGAAATACTGGCACGTCACCGCCCGCGACCCCAGACCGGGGGACCGCTGCAGCTACTCCTCCTCGCCCGTGATCGCGACCTCCAGCGCTGCCTCCTCGTCGAGCTCGTGGGACTCGCGCGCCAGCCCGCTCGGCCACCACGTGCGGGGTCCGATGACGAGCACCGCCGAGGGCACCACCAGCGAGCGCACGATCAGGGTGTCGATGAGCACGCCCGCCGCGACCAGGAACGCGATCTCGAACAGGAACAGCAGGGGGAGCAGCGCAAGGGCGCTGAACGTGGCTGCCAGCACGATGCCCGCGCTGGTGATCACCCCGCCGGTGACGGCCAGGGCGCGCAGCATCCCGGCCCGGTTGCCATGCTTGATCGTCTCCTCCCGGGCTCGGGTCATCAGGAAGATGTTGTAGTCGACGCCCAGGGCCGCCAGGAAGACGAACGCGAACAGCGGGACGGATGCATCGGCGCCCGGCAGGTCCAGGATGCCGAAGAAGACGATCGCCGCCAGTCCGATCGTGGCTGCGAACGACACCACCACCGTGGCGATCAGCAGCAGTGGGGCGACGATCGCGCGCAGCAGGAGGACCAGCACGATCAGCGTCACCAGCAGGACCGCCGGGATGATGACCCGCAGGTCGCGCTGCGAGGCGGTCTTGGTGTCGAGCTGGATCGCGGTCGTCCCGCCCACCAGGGCGTCGGGGCTCACGGCATCGAGGTCGGCGCGTAGCCGCTCCACGGTCTGCTCGGCGGCCGCGGAGTCGGCCTGGTCGACGAGCGTGACCTGCAGCAGCACGTTGCCGTCCACCACCATCGGCTGCGCGTCTGGCCCCGGCGGGCCGTCGACCTGGGGGACGACCGCCGCGACGCCCTCGTTTGCGGTGATCACGGCGGTCATCTCGGCGGTCAGCTCCTCTGGTCCGATGACCACCGTCTCGCTCCCGGAGCCGGCCGGGAAGTGCCGGGCGAGCGCCTCCTGGCCCTCGGTCGACTCCACCGAGACCAGGAAGAAGTCAGACTGGGGCACACCCTCGGCCTTGAACATCGGCACGAAGGCGCACAGGACCAGCAGGACGGCCGAGGAGCCGAGCAGCACCACCCGCGGCTTGTGGTCCACGGTCGCGGCCACTCGCGCCCAGAAGCCGGTGACCTGGGACTGGGGGTGGGTGAGGTCGAGCTTCGGGCGCACCGGCCAGAAGGCCTTGCGGCCGAGCATCACCAGGACCGCGGGCAGGAAGGTCAGTGCCGCGAGCATGGCGAACGCGATCCCGACCGCCGCGACCGGCCCGAGGCCCCGGTTGGAGTTCAGCTCGGAGAGCACCAGGGTCATCACGCCCAGGATCACGGTGCCGCCCGAGGCCAGGATCGCCTCGAGGGTGCCCTTGAGCGTGGCGCGCATCGCATCGACCTGGTACTCCGTGCGGCGCAGCTCCTCGCGGAACCGCGCGACGAGGAGCAGGGAGTAGTCCGTGGTGGCCCCGATGACGAGGATGAACAGGATCCCCTGGCTCTGCCCGTTGAGCGTGATGACGTCGTTGGCGGCGAGCTGGTAGATCACGAAGGAGGCCGCGCCCAGGGCCAGCAGCGAGGTCAGCAGGACGATCACGGGAAGGACGGGGCTGCGGTAGACGATCAGCAGGATCAGCAGCACCACACCCAGCGCGACGAGCAGGAGCAGGCCGTCGATCTCGCCGAACGCCTCGGCGAAGTCTGCCAGGACGCCGGCCGGGCCCGTCACGTAGATCTCGGCACCGAGTGCCCGGGCCGGGCTGTCCTGGAGCAGGGCCCGGATCTCCTCGACCTCGGTTCCGGGCTCGACGTCGGGGGAGATCTCCAGGTTGGCGATGACGGTGGCGGCCAGGCCGTCCTCGCTGGGGACCGGCCCGATGACTGGCTGGGTCACCCCGGGGACCTCGGCGATCGCCTCGACGTCGGTCGAGATCGCCGCGAGTCCCTCCGGGCCGATCGCCGAGTCGAACTCGTAGACGATGATCGCGGGCAACGTGTCGCTGGTCACGAACTGCAGGCTGAGCTCCCGGACCTGGGTCGACTCCGCGCTGGCCGGGAGGAACCCGGCGGAGTCGTTCTCCTGCACGTCGGCCAGCTGCCCGGCGAACGACCCCAGCGGTCCGACGACGAACAACCAGAACACCACGATGAGGCCCGGCACGAGCCAGCGCCGCAATCGGTTGCCTCCGCGGCTGTGGGCGTCATGCAGCGCGCCGCCGTGGTGCTCCTGGCCGGACTTCGGGCTGTCGGTGGGCTGGTCGGGTGCCATGCGGACTCCGTCGTGTGGTCAAGGTGGGGGCACAGGTTGGGGTGCTGGGAGGGCCACGGGCGGGGGCCGCTGCGCTCGACTCGGCCCGCACCAGCGGGTCCCGGCACAGGCTATCGGGTGCCGGCCAGGCTCAGGCGTGGTCGGTCTCCTGGAGCACCACGACCGACCGGGCCTGGACGGGGCGGTGCTCACCGGCCTTGTAGGAGACGCGGGCGGCATGGGCGGGCACCGGCCAGTTCGCCGTATCGAGCACCTCGGCCCAGACCATGCCAGCCCCACGGCCGGGGATCAGGCACGTGGTCGGGTGAGCGGCAGCATTGAAGAACAGTGCGAAGGACTTGTCCCGCTGGGGCCGGCCGAAGCGGTCCCTCTCGTTGAGTGCCGACCCGTTGAGGACCACCGTCAGGGTCCTGGCGTAGCCCATCTGCCAGTCGCGGGCGGTCATCGGCTCCGCGTTGGGCTGCAGCCACGAGATATCGGGGACCTTGTCCCACTGGGCGATCCGCTTGCCCTCGAAGAAGCGCCGGCGTCGGAAGATCGGGTGCCGGCGGCGCAGGCCGATCACGAACCGGGTGAACGCCAGCATGTCCTCGTCGACCGAGTCCCAGTCCATCCAGGACAGCTCGTTGTCCTGGCAGTAGGTGTTGTTGTTGCCCTTCTGGGTGCGCCCGATCTCGTCGCCGTGGGCGATCATGGGGACCCCCTGGCTCAGCAGCAGGGTGACCATGATGTTGCGTCGCTGGCGCGCCCGCAGGGCCAGGATCGACCGGTCGCGCGTGGGGCCCTCCGCTCCGCAGTTCCACGACCTGTTGTGCGACTCCCCGTCGCGGCCGTCCTCGCCGTTGGCGTCGTTGTGCTTCTCGTTGTATGACACGAGGTCGGCCAGCGTGAAGCCGTCATGGGCGGTCACGAAGTTGATGGAGGCGTGCGGGCTGCGGCCGTTGTTCAGGTACAGGTCCGAGGACCCGGTGAACCGGGACGCGAACTCCGGCAGGGTGGCGTGCTCGCCGCGCCAGTAGTCGCGCGTCGTGTCGCGGTACTTGCCGTTCCACTCGGTCCACAGGGAGGGGAAGTTGCCCACCTGGTAGCCGCCCTCGCCGAGGTCCCAGGGCTCGGCGATCAGCTTCGCCTGGGAGACCACCGGGTCCTGCTGGACGAGGTCGAAGAAGGTCGAGAGCTTGTCCACGTCGTGGAACTCGCGCGCCAGGCTGGAGGCCAGGTCGAACCGGAAGCCGTCGACGTGCATCTCGGTCACCCAGTAGCGCAGCGAGTCCATGATCATCTGCAGCGAGTGCGGGCTGCGCACGTTCATCGAGTTGCCGGTGCCGGTGGTGTCGACGTAGTGCCGAGGGTCGTTGGGGACCAGCCGGTAGTAGCCCGGGTTGTCGATGCCGCGGAACGACAGGGTCGGCCCGTTGTGGTTGCCCTCGGCGGTGTGGTTGTAGACGACATCGAGGATCACCTCGATGCCGGCCATGTGCAGCTGCTTGACCATGCCCTTGAACTCGTTGACCTGCTCGCCGCAGGTGCCAGTTGCGGCGTACTCGTTGTGGGGGGCGAAGAACCCGATCGTGTTGTAGCCCCAGTAGTTGCGCTTCCCCTGTACCTGCAGGAACCCGTCCTGGACGAACTGGTGGATCGGCATGAGCTCGATGGCGTTGATGCCCAAGTCGACCAGGTACTCGACCATGGCCGGGTGGGCCAGGCCCGCGTACGTCCCGCGCAGGACCCGGGGGATGCCCGGGTGGCGCATCGTCATCCCCTTGACATGGGCCTCGTAGATGACGGTCTCGTTGTACGGGTGGCGCAGCTGGCGGTCCGAGGTCCAGTCGAAGTACGGGCTGGTGACGACCCCGAGCATGGTGTGGCCGAAGCTGTCGGTCGTGTCCCGGACGTCCGGGTTGTCGGACCGATGGCCCAGCACAGCCTGGCTCCCGTCGGGCATGCCGGTGATCGCGGTGGCGTAGGGGTCCAGCAGGAGTTTGTGCGCGTTGAACCGCAGCCCGTGCGCGGGGTCCCACGGGCCGTGCACCCGATACCCGTAGCGCTGCCCGGGGCCGACCATCGGCAGGTAGGTGTGCCATACGCCGGACT
Organism: uncultured Actinomycetes bacterium; assembly: GCA_963706875.1. Lineage (GTDB taxonomy): Bacteria > Actinomycetota > Actinomycetes > S36-B12 > CAIYMF01 > Prado023. Next base: position 288,609 of record CAVPNW010000004.1, read on the forward strand.
GCTTCTCCTCCAGCCGCAGGCGATGCTCCCGCTCGCGCTCATCGACCAGGCACAGCTCCACCTTGGTGGCGTGCTCGGCGTACAGGGCGAAGTTGGTCCCCACGCCGTTGTACGACGCACCCAGCGGGTAGTCGTCGCCGGGCCATTGGATGGTCGCCTTGATCGGCATGCCCGCCTCCTCGCCCTCGCCTACGTCACGCTAGACGGTGTGGGCCCACCATCGCGCGCGTAGGCTTGGCGGACCGCGCTGAAGGAGACCCCATGGAGTTCACCGGGACCTCGTCCTACCTGACCGATCCCGCGCTCGAGACAGCCGTGCGCTGTGCGCTCGTGCTAGAGAAGCCCCTGCTCGTGCGCGGGGAGCCCGGCACCGGGAAGACCCTGCTTGCCGAGGCGGTCGCCGAGGCCCTGGGCATGGAGCTGGTCACCTGGAACGTCAAGAGCACCACCCGTGCCCAGGAGGGGCTCTACACCTACGACACGGTGCAGCGGCTCTACGACAGCCGGTTCGGCGACCACAACGTGCAGGACATCGCCGACTACATCCACCTCGGTCCCATGGGCCAGGCGTTCAGCGCCGAGCAACGCGTCGTGCTGCTCATCGACGAGATCGACAAGGCCGACCTGGAGTTCCCGAACGACCTGCTCCACGAGCTGGACCGGATGCGCTTCACCATCTCCGAGACGGGCGAGACCATCGCGGCCGCGCACCGGCCGGTGGTCATCATCACGAGCAACGCCGAGAAGGAGCTGCCCGATGCGTTCCTGCGCCGGTGCGTGTTCCACTTCATCGACTTCCCGGACGCCGAGCTGATGGGCCGCATCGTGGAGGTCCATCACCCGGGCCTCGACGACACGTTGCTGACCCAGGCGCTCGAGGCGTTCTACGCGGTCCGCGGGATGGACCGAGTCCGCAAGAAGCCCTCCACCAGCGAGCTGATCGACTGGATCGCGATGCTGCGCCTGGCCCAGCCCGATGCCGTGGCCCTCGACGAGAGCACGCCGTTCCTGGGCACGCTGCTGAAGAAGGAGCAGGACCTGGCGGCGTTCAACGACCAGATCACCGGCCGCTACCGCCGTCGGTTCTGATGTTCCTGCCGCTGCTCTACCGGCTGCGCGCCGAGCGCGTCCCGGTCGGCACCACCGAGGCCCTGGCGCTGGGCCGCGCGCTGGCCGCCGGGGCGCACGGCAACAGCGTCACGGGCTACTACCACGTGGCCCGCTCGATCCTGATCCACCATGAGGGGCACCTCGACGCCTTCGACCGCGCGTTCGCCGCGGAGTACCGCGGGATCCTGAGCATGTCGGATGAGATGCGCCAGTGGCTCGATGAGGTGGCCGAGCGCGGCGAGCGGACCGACGAGGCCGACGAGGGGCTGCCCGATCTCGACGAGCTGCTCGCCGAGTACCAGCGGCGCCTGCGCGAGCAGACCGAGCGCCACGACGGCGGGCCCTACTGGATCGGGACCGGGGGGACGTCGCCGTTCGGCCAGGGTGGGACCGCCGCCGGTGGGCTGAGCACCGGGTCGTCGGGAGGTGGGCGCGCCGCGATCAACATCGCGGATGCCAGGCGCTATCGCGGCTACCGCTCGGATGTGACCCTGGACATCCGCCAGCTCGAGGTGGCCCTTCGCCGGCTGCGGGCGTTCGTCCGCGAGGGGGCCGCCGACGAGCTCGACATCTCCGCCACGATCGACGCCACGGCCCGCAACGCCGGCGAGATCGAGGTGGTGACGCGCCCGCCGAGCCGGCCGAACACCCACGTGGTCCTGATGATCGACGTCGGCGGCTCGATGCACCCCTACACCGAGCTGATGTCCCAGCTGTTCAGCGCGACGAAGAAGGCCACGCACTTCAAGGAGCTGCGGACCTACTACTTCCACAACTGCGTCTACGGCGAGGTCTACGGCACCACGGCGTTCGCGGAGCCGACCCCGGTCGTGGACCTGATGCGCCAATGCGCGTCGCACTACAAGCTCATCATGGTGGGTGATGCGCTGATGGCCCCCTACGAGCTGCACATGGGGGGGCACTGGGCAGCCGGCGGGCCGGACGCCATCTCCGGCCTGGGGTGGCTGCGGATCCTGCGTGAGCACTTCACCGACGCCGTGTGGCTGAACCCGGAAGCCGCGCCGAGCTGGCGCGGGACCACGATCGAGGACATCGGTGAGGCCATCCCGATGTTCCCGCTGACCGTGGACGGGTTGACCGAGGGGATGGCCCTGCTCAACCGCGGCGTGCGGCGCTGACCAGCTCGTCCAGGGCCCCAGCGCGCGCCAGCTCGCGGACGTAGGAGTACGTGGCCTGCGCCACGGGTGCCCGCCTCGACAGCCGCATCGTGCTCGTCCCCATGACCGCGCGCAGGCGGGCGTCGGGCTGGATCACGATGACCTGAGTGCCTGCCGAGCGCACCTGGTCGACCTCGTTGTCGAGCCGTCGCCGGACAGGCAGGCGCACCAGCGTGCTGCGTTCGGGGGCGTGCCGGTCGGCCGTCGACATCGGTGCGGAGACCACCACGAGGTCCAGGCCGAGTCCGGCCACGAGATCGAGGTTGTGGATGGACCACATCCCGCCGTCCACGTGCCTGTGCCCGTCGATCACGACCGGGGCGAAGTAGCCGGGGATGGCGCAGGAGGCCGTGACGGCGTCACGCACAGAGGCGTCGGCGTCGCGGCCGAACACGACTCGGACCCCGTCGTCCAGGCGCACGGTGCAGACCCAGGTCGTGCGCTCGGGCCAGGTCCCGAAGAGGTCGCCGATCCAGCTCACGCCGGCGTCCACGGGCAGGTTGCCCTCGGGCAGGAGGGCGGCCGCGGCGATCCCCGGGCGGTAGCGCCAGGGGCGTCGAGCGATCGAGGGCAGCAGCCCGGGCGCTGCGGGACGGCGGGCAGGGCGCTCGTGGCGATGCGGCTGGCGCAGCGGACCCAGCCCGCCAAGGACGCGCTGGCCCTCGGCGGACATGGGCTCACCGGCCATGCGCGCGACGAAGTCGGCCGGGGGCAACCCGGCTCGCAGCAGGGCCGCGGAGGTGGATCCTGCCGACGTGCCGACGATCACCTCCGCCCCGCGCGCGTCCCAGTCGGCGAACTCAGCGAGGCCGGCGACGAGCCCCGCGTGGAAGGCTGTCCCGGTGAGGCCGCCGCCACCGAGGACCAGTCCGATACGAGGCGCGGTGATGGCGATCAGCCCCTCTCGGGAAGGACCTCGCGCAGCTTCAGCCGCCGACCGGTGATCACCAGTGCTCGCCGGTACACGCTCGAGCCGAACCACCCCAGGAGCACTGCGGCGCCGATGGCCAGCAGCATGCTCAGCCCCAGCTGCCATTCCGGGACCGCCCCCGACGACCACCGGATGGGCATGGCCATCGGAGAGGTGAGCGGGAACATCGACAGGGCGACGCTCAGGGCCGACCCCGGATCCTGCTGCACCATGATGACCGCGCCCAGGTAGGCCAGGACCAACACAGTGGTCACCGGCATGATGGCCGAGCCGACCTCGGTCACCTTGTCCACCAGCGCCGCCGCGGCCGCGAACAGGAACGCGTACATCAGGAAGCCGAGGACGAACCACGCCACCCCGAGCACGATGTCCCCGGCTGCGACGGCGGGGAGGTCCAGGCCGTCGGTGATGGTGATCGCCGCAAGGATCGGCACCGCCAGGACCATCAGCTGGGCAAGGGTCTGCAGACCGATGCCCACCACGTTGCCGACGAGGATCTGACTGGGTCGAAGGACGGCCAGGAGCACCTCGGCGATGCGCGTGGACTTCTCCACGCCGACGTTCATCGCGATGATGTTCCCGCTGAACATGATGGCCATGTAGAGCACGATCCCGACGACGAACCCCACGGCGGCGCGGCCCTCGTCCTGCACCGGCCCGACCTCGACCTGCGCGGGCGGGGCAACGGAGGACACCTCGGTGATCTGCTCCGGAGTCAGGCCCGCCGCCAGCAGCTTCGCGGCGCTCTCCTCTGCGACGGCTGCTTGCGCGACCAGGACGGGGAAGGCGCCGGGGGCGTCCGTGCGCACGAACATGGTCTGCTCGGCGAGCCCGACGGTCGCATCACCCTCGCGGACCGCGCCCTCGACGGCGGGGGCGTCGGCGACAGCCAGGTACTCGACGCCGAAGTCGGCCGCCTCGCCTGCAGCGTCGAGCTGCGCCTGGACGGATGCGGACGCCTCGCCGATGGTGGCCAGGGTGTAGGTCGGCTCGTCCCCGGACAGCATCCGGGGTACGAACACCACGGCAAGTCCCACCAGGAGCAGGATCAGCGTGGTGACCCGGACGGTCCGAGATCGCAGGCCGTCGGACAGGCTGCGGCCGGCTACCAGCCGCGTGCCCTCCCACCATGCCGATCCGGGCATCAGGTCACCTCCACCATCTCACCGGCAGCGACCATGAACAGCTGCGAGAGGGTCGGCAGCTCCAGGCCGAAGTCCGAGACATGCCCGGCCGAGCGGGCAGCGTCCAACACCTCCAGCGGATCGGACCCGGGGGGCAGATCGAGGCGGAGGTCATCGGCGCGGTCCTCGACGACGCTCACCTGTGGGAATGCCGCCAGCCACCGTCGGTCCCCGTCGGCGATCGTCAGGCGCAGCTGCCGGCGCCCGGAGGACGCCCGCAGGTCGGCGACCCGCCCCTCGAGCACCGTGCGTCCGTCGTCGAGCATGACGATCGACTCGCACAGGTCCTGGACGAGGTCGAGCTGGTGGCTGGAGAACAGCACCGTCCGGCCCGCACGGACCCGCTCGACCAGCGTGCTGGACAGCTCCGCGACCGCGACCGGGTCGAGGCCGGCGAACGGCTCGTCGAGCACGATCACCTCCGGGTCGTGGACGAGCGCCGCGGCCAGCTGCAGGCGCTGCTGCATGCCACCGGACAGCTTGTCCGGACGATCGGACCACCGGTCGGCCAGGCCGAGCTCGTCGAGGAGGCTGCGCGCGGATCGGGTGGCCCCTGCGCGGTCCACCCCGTGCAGGCGGGCCAGGTAGACGAGCTGGTCCCCGGCGGGCATCGCCGGGTAGAGGCCACGCTCCTGGGGCATGTATCCCCAGCGCCGCCGGTCGGCGGAGGTCACGGGATGGCCCTGCCAGCGGGTCTCACCGCCGTCCGGGTCGATCACACCGAACATGATCCGCATGAGCGTGGTCTTGCCGGCGCCGTTGGGTCCGAGGAGCCCAGTCAGCACCCCGGCCGGGACGTCGAACGTCACGTCGTCGAGGACCGGCCGCTCGGCGAAGGCATGCGACACCCCGCGTACCTGGAGCACACCACCAGCCTAACCAGATGCCGGGGACATCTTCCCGCCCGCCGGCCCTGCGGCTACAGTGGTGAGCACCACATCGAGCCAGGACGGAGGGACGCCATGACCGTTGTTGCGCATGACCGCGCCCTCCAGACTCCCTGACCACCTGCGACTGCCTGCCATCTGCGGCGGCCGCGCCGCCGTTCCCGGCGGATCTCGATGAGGATTCCTGCGTTGTCCCACACGCCCTGCACCGCCCTTGAACCCTACGGATGGACCGCCGCACGTGCCGCTGGGCTGCCCGCCGGCACCCATCCCGCCCGTGTCGTCCGGTACGACGGGGCATCCATGCTGGCCATGACCCCGGACGGGCTGCGGGCCCTGCGGGCTGGGCCCCGGCTCGACCCACCTCCCACGGTCGGCGACTGGCTCGCTGTCCGTCGGGCACCCGACGCGGACCCGAACGACATCCAGGTCGAACGGGTCCTGGAGCGCACGTCGCTCCTGCGCAGGATGACCGCGGACGGCACCGGGTCCCAGGCCCTGGCCGCCAACGTCGAGATCGTCCTGATCGCCTGTGGCCTCGATCGCCCCGTCCGGGCCGGTCGGATCCACCGGGCAGCTGCCCAGGCCTGGGACGCAGGTGCGCAACCGGTGCTCCTGCTGACCAAGTCCGGTGCTCCCGGCACCGCCCACGTCGACCTGCCGCGCCTCGAGCTGGAGCACCCCGGCATGCAGGTCCTGGTCACCTCCGCGCATGAGGCGGTCGGGCTCGACGGGGTCCGGGACGTCGTGGCCGGGCGCACGGCCGTGCTGGTGGGGGAGTCCGGCGCCGGCAAGTCCACGCTCATCAACGCACTGCTCGGTCGCGACGAGGCCGCCACCGGCGCGGTCCGGGAGGTTGACTCCAAGGGCCGGCACACGACCACCTCCAGGCAGCTGCACCTGCTCCCCGGGTCAGAAGGCGGGTGCATCATCGACACCCCGGGTATCCGCTCCCTGGGACTGTTCACTGACGCCGAGTCGGTTGATGCGGCGTTCGCCGACATCCAGGAGCTGGCGGCGGAGTGCCGGTTCAGCGACTGCGGGCACGCCACCGAGCCGGGATGCGCCGTGCTTGCAGCCTGCGAGTCGGGCCAGTTGCCGCAGGGACGCTACGACTCGTGGCGCCGGCTGCAGAAGGAGGTCGCGAGTGCGGCGATACGCTCCTCACCCCACGAGCTGCGCAAGCACGGGAGGAGGTTCGGGCGAGCGGCCAAGGAGGGTTCGGCGATCAAGCGGCGCTCCGGGGCCGAGCGCCAGCGCTGAAGCCCGGCCCGTCGGTCGCTGGTCCGCCCCGGCGTCGCGCTGTTGCGGGTGGGTCGCGGGATGGCTAGCGTGCCGGTTCCATGACCGCCCCGGAGATCCACGCGCAGGACCTCAGACGCACTTTCGGCACCACCAAGGCCGTGGATGGCGTCGACCTTTCCGTCGAGCCCGGCGAGATCTACGGCTTCCTGGGCCCCAACGGGGCCGGCAAGTCGACCGTCACCCGGGTGCTGTGCACGCTGATCGCGCCGAGCGGCGGCCAGGCCAGTGTCGCCGGCTTCGACGTGGAGCACCAGCCCGATCAGGTCCGGCTGCGCATCGGCGTGGCCCTCCAGGATGCCGCGTTGGACCCGAAGCAGACCGGCGTTGAGATGCTGCGGCTTCAGGGCCGCTTCTACGGCCTGTCGAAGTCCGACACGGAGCGTCGACTTGCTGACCTGCGTGGGCTCATCGACATCGGCCCCGCACTCGAGGACCGGGTCGCCACCTACTCGGGTGGGATGAAGCGGCGGCTCGATCTCGCCCTGGCGCTGGTGCACAACCCACGGGTCCTGTTCCTCGACGAACCGACAACCGGGCTGGACCCGGTCAGCCGGGCCAAGGTCTGGGAGGAGGTCCGCCGGCTGAACGCCGACCTCGGCATGACCGTGTTCCTCACCACCCAGTACCTCGAGGAGGCCGACGAGCTCGCCGACCGGGTCGGGATCATCGATCACGGCCGCATCGTGGCTGAGGGCACGCCCGAGTCACTCAAGCGGTCCATCGGGACCGACCTCGTCGTGGCCCTGGTCGACGGGGACCCGGAGGTCGCGCGGCAGGCGCTGGTTCCCGTGCCCGGTGTCGAGAGGGTGGACGTGAACGGATCCGAGGTGACAGCCGCAGTGGTCGACGGGCCGGCGGCGATCAGTCCCGTGGCCCTGGCCCTGGCCCAGGCCGGTGACGGACTTCGGGTCCGCGAGCTCTCACTGCGCACCCCGACGCTGGACGATGTCTTCCTGTCGGTCACGGGCGCGCGACTGGCCGACAGGGATACCGACACCGACCAGACACGACCCGCAGAGGAGTCCGCATGACCGCCCCGCTGGTAGGAGCTGCTCCCGCGTCGGACCCGCACGCGGGGGACGTCATCGCCCAGCACGCGGGGTTCAGGCGCGACCTGGTCTCCGTGGCGACCCGGGCGTTGCGCCAGATCCCGCGGGAGCCGGAGGCCATCATCCCGGCCCTGATCATCCCCGTCTTCTTCTACGTGGTGAACGTCGGTGCGCTCTCGCCGGTGGCCGAGGCGGCAGGAGTCACCGACTTCAAGGCGTTCCAGTTGCCGGTGGCGATCATCTTCGCCGTCACGGGCGTCTCACGCGCCAGCGCGCTGGTGAGCGACATCAACGACGGCTACTTCGACCGGCTCCTGCTGACACCGATGAGCAGGCCCGCGCTGCTGCTCGGCCTGATGGTGGCCGACTTCGCGCTGGTCATCGCCCTGTCGATCCCGGTGATCATCCTTGGGGCAGTCGTCGGGGTTCAGTTCGTCACCGGGATCCTGGGCATCCTGGTGTTCCTGCTCCTGGCTGGGCTGTGGGGGCTGGCGTTCACCGGGTTCCCGTATGCGATCGCCCTCAAGACAGGCAATCCGGCCGCTGTGAACTCCAGCTTCCTGCTGTTCTTCCCGTTCGCCTTCCTGACCACGGCGTTCCTGCCGCAGGAGGCGCTGACCGGCTGGCTGTCCACACTGGCCACCTACAACCCGGTGACCTACGTCCTGGCGGCGTTGAGGTCGCTGCTGACCGAGGGATGGGTGGTGACCCCATTGATCCAGGGTGTCATCGCCATCTTGGGCGTGGCCGCTGTGAGCCACACGCTGGCCTTCATGGCGCTCAAGGGGCGCGTGTCCCGCAAGTGAGCCGGGTCCGCGCCATGCGGCCGTCCGCCGATGGTCAGTGGATGCCGATCGGGGGGTACCAGCCCTGCTCCGGGCGCGCCTTCTCGCTGCGGTCATCGCTGGTGTCGGTGCCGAGCCACGGGGCCACAGCGCACATCACGAGCAGGAGGAAGAACAGGACAAGGATCACGAGGATCACCTTCGTAGTTGCGGGCGGTTTGCTTTTCGGACATAACGGTACGCCGACAATCGTTCGCGGTCCAGCGACTATCGCTTAGGTATTGTTCAGTGTTGCTGTAGAATGGGCGCATGTTGAGCACGCGCTTGCTGGTGGTTCACCGGACCGTGGTCGAGGAGGGATCCCTGACGCAGGCGGCTGCAGTGCTGGGATACACGGTGTCGGCGGTGAGCCAGCAGCTGGCCCAGCTGGAGGCGCAGGCGGGATCGGTTCTCTTCGAGAAGGCGGGACGCGGCGTGCGCCCCACCGCGGCCGGACAGTTGCTCGCCGAGCACGCGGGCCGGGTGCTCCATGAGATCGAGGAGGCCGAGAACGCCCTGGCCGACCTGCGCGAGGGACGTGTCGGGCGCATCCGGGTGGTCGCGTTCCCCTCAGCCGGTGAGTCGCTGCTCCCGGAGGCGATCGCCACGCTGCGCGAGGTCATGCCCGGCGTGAAGGTCCGGCCCAGCGTGGACGAGACCGCGGCCGCCCTGCGCCGACTGCGGGCCGGTGAGGTCGAGCTGGTGGTCGTGGTCGAGCCCTTCGCGCGCGGTGCCCAGCCCGACGACGACCTGCATCGCTGGCACCTGCTCGACGACGAGTACCGGCTGCTGCTGCCCAGCACCCACCCGTTGGCCCGGCGCCGCGTCGTGAACCTCGAGGACCTGTCCGAGGCGGACTGGATCGTCACGACCGGGCCCGACGACTACGTGCAGCGGACAACCGTGGCGATCTGCCGGCGCGCCGGGTTCACCCCGAAGGTCATCGCCGAGAGCGACGAGTTCCCGGTCACGCAGGGCTATGTGGCCGCAGGGATGGGGGTGTCACTGGTGCCACTGCTGGCCCTGGGCGCCCTGAGGCATGGGGTCGCCGTCCGCCGGCTCGGCCCCGCCCCGAGCCCTCGGCACATCTGGCTGGCCACCCGTCCGGCACTGCGCGAGGAGCCGACGGTGCTGCGGATGGCCGAGGCCCTGCGCCTGGCGGCCGCGAACGCCAACAAGCACTGACCGGAGAGGATCCATGCGCGCGATCCGGGCGGATCATGGGAGGGTCAGGGCGTGACCCCCGACGGACCGCTGCCCGAGCCGGAGATGGGTGCTCCGTCCGGTGGGTCGTTGATCGACCTGCTCGCAGCCCACGCCACGCCGGGGCCGGCCGGAGGCGGCAAGCCCAGCCCCGAGGACCTCCTCGAGGAGTTCGCCACCTGGGCGGCGGACAACGGCCTCACGCTCTACCCCGCGCAGGAGGACGCGCTGCTCGAGCTGGCCTCGGGCTCGCACGTCATCCTGTCCACGCCCACCGGGTCGGGCAAGAGCCTCGTGGCCATCGGCGCCATGTTCTTCGCACTGGCCCAGGGGCGGCGCACCTACTACACCGCACCCATCAAGGCCCTGGTCTCGGAGAAGTTCTTCGACCTGTGCGACCTGCTCGGCCCGGAACGGGTCGGGATGATCACCGGGGATGCAGCCGTGAACCCCGAGGCGCCGGTCATCTGCGCCACTGCCGAGATCCTGGCCAACCTGGCCCTGCGCCAGGGGACGGCGGTCGACGTCGGGGTCGTCTGCATGGACGAGTTCCACTACTACGGCGACCGCGACCGTGGCTGGGCCTGGCAGGTCCCGCTCATCGAGCTGACGAACGCCCAGTTCCTGCTGATGTCCGCGACCCTGGGCGACATGCGTCGTATCCGCGACGACCTGACACGCCGGACCGGCCAACCTGCTGAGATCGTCGCGGGTGGCGAGCGGCCCGTCCCCCTGACCTACTCGTACTCCCTGAAGCCGATCCACGAGACCATCGAGGAGCTCCTCGAGGCTGATCGTGCGCCGATCTACGTCGTGCACCCCACTCAGGCCCTGGCCCTGGAACGTGCCCAGGCGCTGATGAGCCTCAACGTGTGCACCCGTGCGGAGAAGGACGCGATCGCCGACGCCATCGGGGATTTCCGGTTCACTGCCGGGTTCGGCCGCACGCTGACCCGACTGGTGCGCCACGGCATCGGCGTGCACCACGCGGGCATGCTTCCGCGCTACCGGCGCCTCGTCGAGCAGTTGACCAGAGCCGGGCTGCTCAAGGTGGTGTGCGGCACCGACACCCTCGGTGTGGGGATCAACGTCCCGATCCGCACCGTCCTGATCACCTCCCTGTCCAAGTACGACGGTCGGCGCACCAGGCTGCTGCGGGCCCGTGAGTTCCACCAGGTCGCCGGGCGTGCCGGGCGTGCCGGGTTCGACCTCGACGGCACGGTTGTCGTCCAGGCCCCCGAGCACGAGATCGAGAACCAGCGGCTGGTCGCCAAGGCCGGCGACGACCCGAAGAAGCTGCGCAGGATCGTGCGCAAGAAGCCGCCGGACGGGGCCCCCACGTGGAGCCGGGCGACGTTCGACCGGCTCGTTGCCGCCGAGCCCGAGCCGTTGCGCTCCCGGTTCGACGTGACCCACGCGATGCTGCTCAACGTGGCCCATCGGCCGGGGGATGCGGCAGCGGCGATGACTCACCTGCTGACCGACAACGACGAGGAGCCCGCGGCCCGCGAGGCCCTGGTCGAGCGCGCCGCGGCGATGCGCGAGTCCCTGCTGTCTGCCGGGGTGCTCGAGGTGATCGACCCTCCGGGCCCGGACGGGAGGACGCTGCGCATCGTTGACGAGCTGCAGGTCGACTTCGCCCTGAACCAGCCCCTGTCGACTTTCGCGCTGGCGGCGATCGAGCTGCTGGACCGGGAGTCCGAGACCTACGCCCTGGACGTGCTCTCGGTGATCGAATCCACCCTCGAGGACCCGCGGCAGGTGTTGTTCGCCCAGCAGTTCCGTGCCCGCGGCGAGGCCGTGGCGGCCATGAAGGCCGAGGGGATCGAGTACGAGGAGCGGATGGAGCTGCTCGAGGAGGTCACCTGGCCCAAGCCGCTGGCCGACCTCCTCGAGGCCGCCTACGAGATCTACGCCGAGGGCCACCCGTGGGTCACCGAGTACCCGTTGCGGCCCAAGTCGGTGGCACGCGAGCTGTCCGAGCTGGCCATGACGTTCGTTGAGTTCGTGGGGTACCACAAGCTCGCCGCGTCTGAGGGCCTGGTGCTGCGGTACCTGGCCGATGCCTACAAGGCACTCAAGCGCACAGTGCCAGACGAAGCCCGCACCGAGGAGCTCGCGGACCTCACCGAGTGGCTCGGCGAGCTCGTGCGGCAGGTGGACTCGAGCCTGCTGGACGAGTGGGAGCGGCTGCTGCACCCGGAGGACGCCGACATGGCCGAGGTCGGTCGGCGCAGCGTCGATGCGGGCCCGCCACCGGTGACGGCCAACGTCCGTGCCTTCCGGGTGCTGGTGCGCAACGCCCTGTTCCGTCGGGTCGAGCTGGCGGCACTGCGCCGCTGGGACGACCTCGGCGAGCTCGACGCCGAGGCCGGCTGGGACGCCGACCGGTGGCGGACAGCCATGGAGGAGTACTACGCCCAGCACGAGTACCTGGGCACCGGACCCTCGTCACGCGGGCCGTTGCTGCTGCAGATCGAGCAGAAGCCGGGCGTGTGGACCGTCCGGCAGGTCTTCGACGACCCGGACTCCGACCACGACTGGGGCATCAGCGCGGTGGTCGACCTCGCGGCCAGCGACGAGGAGGGGACGGCTGTCGTGCGGGTGACGTCGGTGGACTGCTACTGAGCCGGGACTGCGTCGGTCATCAGCACCTGCCTGAGTCCGGTCAGGTCCAACTGCCTGATCTGCTCCACGCTCCACGGGCTGAGCAGCCATGCGCTGTCGTTGGCCACGGAAGCCAGGGCAGCGGGGTCGACCCAGCGGTGCTCCATCACCTCGGCCGGGTCAGGATCGAGGCCCCCGTCCAGGGTCGCCACGAACACCGGGCACACCTCGTTCTCCCGGATGCCCGACGCATCGACGGCCTCGTAGCGGAAGTCCGGCAGGACCTGCGCGATCGCCGTGGCGCGGGCACCGAGCTCCTGGTGGAGGCGACGGCGGATCGCGGCCTCGAAGGTCTCGCCGGGCTGGGGATGCCCGCAGCATGCGTTGGTCCACACCCCCGGCCAGGTCAGCTTCGTCAGCGCCCGGCGGGTCATGAGGACCTGGCCCCCGGCGTCGACGACGTAGCAGGAGAAGGCCAGGTGCAGGGGCGTGCTCTGCCCGTGGACGGTGGTGCGGTCAGCGGTGCCGCAGGGTTGGCCGTCGGCGTCGAGAAGGACGACGAGGTCCATCGGTCTCGGTATTCATCCCCCCATCCTGCCGCGAGACCGGGAAGTCCGCCTCCGGTCGCGGGAGCCCGGCGCTGCAGAGCCCGGTCGCGGGGACCGACCATCGCACCTACAGTGACCGCCATGCGGGCAGTCGTTGTGGGCAGCGGCTTCGGGGGACTGGCCGCCGCGATACGGCTCTCCGCGGCCGGTCACGAGGTGACTGTCCTGGAGAAGCGGGACCGGATCGGCGGTCGGGCCTACCAGTACCAGATCGAGGGCTTCCGGTTCGACGGCGGACCCACGGTGCTGACGGCCCCGTTCATGTTCGAGGAGTTGTTCGCCCTCGCTGGGGAGCGGCTGTCCGACCACGTCGACCTGGTGCCCCTCGACCCGTTCTACCGGTCCTTCGACGCCGACGGCCGGGCATTCGAGTATCACGCCAGCGACGCGGCAATGCTGGCCGAGGTGATCGCCCGCAGCCCCTCGGACGCGGACGGGTTCGAGCGACTCGGTCGACGGATCAGTGGGATCTTCGACGCGTTCTACCCGTACACAGAGCGGCCCATGATGCGTCCGCAGGTCATGCTCGCCATGCTGCCCTACCTCCTGCAGCACCGGGCCATGCTGGACGTGAACCGGCTGGTGAACAGCTGCGTCCGTGACCCGTTCCTGCGGCAGGCGCTGTCGTTCCATCCGCTGCTCATCGGGGGTGACCCCGCGCGCACCCCGGCCCTCTACGCACTCATCGTGGAGTTCGAGCGGCGGTGGGGTGTCCACTACGCGATCGGTGGGACCGGCGCCCTGGTTGACGCCCTTGGTGGGCTGTTCGAGCGGCTCGGTGGCCGGATCGTGCTCGGGGCAGAAGTGGAACGGGTCCTGGTGACCGATGGTCGGGCGGTTGGGGTGCAGACGACCGATTCGATCGACCCACCCGGCGGACGTGGTCGTCTCGAACGCCGATCCGGGATTCACGTACGGGACGTTGCTGGGCGGTGAACCCCGGGCGCGGCCGGCCCGGGCCCGCATGCGGCAGGCGCGACAGAGCATGTCACTGCACGTGCTGTACTTCGGTGCCGACCGCACCTGGCCGAACTCGCCACTGGCCCATCACAACATGCTGTTCGCGCGGGATCAGCGGGCAGCACTGCGTCGCGTGTTCCCCAGCAGGATTCCCGGGCGCACAGCCCGAGGGCTCCCGGGTGCGCTTCGCGCCGAGGAGATGTTCCTCTACGTCCACGTGCCCACGCGCACGGACCCCAGTGTCGCCCCGCCCGGCTGCGAGGCGCTCTATGTCCTGGTGGCCACGCCGGCCCGGTCCGAGCCAGCAGCCGATCCGCAGCAGGAGCAGGCGCGTGTCCGGGCGGCAGTCCTCGACGTGTTGGACCGCAAGTACCTCCCGGGGCTCTCCGAGCACATCGTCGTCGAGCACGCCATAGGCCCGGAGCACTTCCGGGACGTCCTCAACTCGCCACAGGGCGCGGCCTTCTCGCTGCAACCGACGTTGTTCCAGTCGGGGTGGTTCCGACCGCACAACCGGTCACGCGCCGTCGGTGGCCTGTACCTGGTCGGAGCCGGGACGCACCCGGGTGCCGGGGTTCCGGCCGTCCTGGCCTCGGGCAAGATCGCCGCCGAGCTGATCGCCGCGGAGATGGCCGAGCCGCTGGTGTCCGTGAGCGGAGCGTCCCGGTGACCACTGCTGCCTACGCCGCTGGGTTCGGACAGAGCCCCGAGTCGGCCATAGATGACGTTCCGGTCCGCGGGGATATGCCGGGCTGGCTCACCGGATCGCTGATCCGCAACGGGCCCGGGACGTTCCAGGTGGGCGGGCGGCGCTACCGGCACTGGTTCGACGGGCTGGCGATGCTGCACCGGTTCTCGTTCAGCCACGGTCGGGTCAGCTACGCCAACCGATTCCTGGAGACCCGCGCCTACGCCGCTGCCCGTGACGAGGGCCGCATCGCGTACCCCGAGTTCGCCACCGATCCGTGCCGGTCGCTGTTCGCCCGCGCCATGTCGGTGTTCGACCCGCAGGTGACCGACAGCGCGAAGGTGAACATCGCCAGGGTAGCCGAGCGCTACCTGGCCCTGGCCGAGACGCCCATCCAGGTCCAGTTCGACGCCGAGACGCTGCGGACCGTCGGTGTCGTCGGCTGGGACACCTCGACGTTCGGCCGGATGACGACAGTGCACCCGCACATCGACGAGGCGCGGCACGAGGCGATCAACCTCGTGACCCGGTTCGGGGCTGTCAGCTGCTACGTGTTCCGACGAGTCGACAGCAGTGATCCCACGCACGTCCGCAGCGCCACAGTGGCGACCCGACGCGTCCGCGAGCCTGCCTACATCCACTCGTTCGGGATGTCCGAGAAGCACCTGGTGATCGCCGAGTTCCCGCTCGTTGTCAATCCGATGGCCCTGCTCCTGTGGCTCAAGCCCTACATCGAGAACTTCCGATGGGTGCCCGAGCGCGGCACCCGGTTCCACATCTACGACCGGGCCAGCGGAGCCCACGTGCGCACCGTCACCGCACCCGCGTTCTTCGCCTTCCACCATGTGAATGCCTTCGAGTCCGACGGTGAGCTGGTGGTCGATCTCGTCGGCTACGACGACGCATCCGTCATCGAGGCGTTCTACCTGCACCGGCTCGAGGAGCCCGATCTGCGGATCCCACAAGGGACCCTGCGGCGCTACCGGATCCCGCTGCTGGCTGGCGAGGTCCGCGCTGAGGTGCTCTGCGACACCGCGATCGAACTGCCGAGCTTGGACTACGCGCGGATGAACACCAGCCCGGAGCATCGCTACGTCTACGGGGTGGGCCTGCGCGCCGAGCGTGGTTTCTATGACCAGCTGGTCAAGGTCGACGTGTCGGACCGGACCGCCTCGACGTGGCACGAGCCCGGCTGCTACCCGGGCGAGGGGGTATTCGTGGGACGGCCCGGCCGGGCGGCCGAGGACGACGGGGTGGTGCTGTCGGTCGTGCTCGACGCGCAGCGCGGTACGTCGTTCCTGCTCGTCCTCGATGCCGCGACCTTCACCGAGGTGGCGCGCGCGGAGCTGCCGCACGCGGTCCTGTTCGGGTACCACGGGCAGTTCTACGACGACCTGATCGTGCGTCCCGGGATGACACAACCCGGCTGACTGTGCGGGTTCTGCCCTAGCCGTCGCCGCGGCGACGCCAGCGGAAGAAGCCCCACGCGAGCATCGCGCTGAGGACGGTCCACACCAGCAGCACCATGGCCACACGCGGCATCTCGAAGGACCCCACGACCTCGAGGGCCGCGGCGCCCTCGGGCAGGAACACGTAGCGCATCCCCTGGGTCAGCCACTTCAGCGGGAAGAGCGCGGCGAACTGCTGCATCCAGTCGGGCAGCTGGTTGTAGGCGAAGAACACCCCGGACGTGAACTGCAGCACCAGGATGATCGGCGTCACGATGGCTGACGCCCCCTTGCCCGACTTGGGCACGGAGGAGAAGGCCAGGCCCAGGAGGGTCCAGGTGGTAAGGCCGAGGACGCTGAGCCACAGCAGCGCGCCCCACTTCGCCGGGGTGCTGGGCATCTCGACGTCGAAGAGCAGAACCCCGATGGCCATCAGCAGGATCATCTGGATCACGTAGACGATGCAGACCTGGCCGACCTTGCCGATGAAGTACGCGCCCTTGGGCATGGGGGTGCCCTCCAGGCGCTTGAGCGTGCCCTCGTCGCGCTCCTGGGGGATCCCGATCGCCAGGTTCTGGAAGCTGGTGTAGACGATGCCGGATGCGATCATCCCGGCCACGAAGTACTGCGCGAACGTGATCCCGGTGTCGCCGAGCTGCTGGCTGCCGAACACCGAGCCGAAGACCAGCATGAGGATCATCGGCAGGGCCAGCGTGAACACGAACGCCTCGCGGTCGCGGAAGAGCTGCTTGAGCTCGATCCCGATGCGCGACAGTCCGATGGACATCGTCCCCGGGGGGCGCAGCACCGTGGTGCTCATGGCTGCTCCCCACCGATCGGCTCGTCGACGAGCTCGAGGTACATGTCCTCCAGGGTGGGCCGGGCCACGGCCAGGTTGGGGACCTCGCCCCCGAACCGTGCCGCGAGCTCACCGATCAGGGACGTGGGCGTGTCGGTCTCCTGCGACCTGGGCTCACCGTCCTCGGTCCAGCTCACCCGGGTGCTGCCCGTGTGGCGGCCTCCCAGCTCCTGGGGCTGGTCGAAGGCGACGAGTCGGCCGCGGTTGATCACGCCCACCATGTCCGCCAGCGCCTCGGCCTCATCGAGGTAGTGGGTGGTCAGCAGGATCGTGACCCCCTCGGCCTTGAGGGACTCGATGAGCGCCCAGAACTCGCGACGCGCCTCGGGGTCGAATCCCGTCGTCGGCTCGTCGAGGAAGAGCAGGTCCGGGCGCCCGATGATGCCCAGCCCGACATCCAGGCGTCGCCGCTGCCCGCCTGAGAGCGTGCGCCCGCGCGAGTCGGCCTTCGCGGTCAGCCCCACCCGGTCGAGCACCTCGTCGACGTGCCGGGGGTTCGGGTAGTACCCGGCGAAGTGCCTGAGTGACTCATGGACGGTCAGGTCGCTGAGATCGCCCACCTGCTGCAGGACGATCCCGATCCGCGTCCGCCACCGGCGGTCAGCCCTCGCCGGGTCGACACCGAGCACCTGGACGTCGCCGGAGTCCCGGTTGCGGTAGCCCTCGAGGATCTCGGTCGTGGTCGTCTTGCCCGCCCCGTTCGGCCCGAGGAGCGCCACGCACTGTCCGCGCTCGACCAGCAGGTCGAGGCCGTCGACGGCGCGAAGCTCGCCGTAGGCCTTGACCAGGCCTGAGACCCTGATCGCCGGTTGCTCGTCCACGGGCGTGAGTCTGTCAGACCTCAGCCCAGCAGGAAGCCCGTCGGGAACGGGTCGGTCGGGTCCAGGACGTACTGGGCCGTCCCGGTGATCCAGGCGCTGCCGGTGATGGTCGGCACGACGGCATCAAGCCCGGCGACGGTGGTCGATTCCACCAGCCGCCCGATGAAAGGACGGTCGAGCAGGGAGGTGTTGATGAACTCGGCGTCCAGCTCGAGCAGGCCGCGAGCATGCAACTGGGCCATGCGCGCGCTCGTACCGGTCCCGCATGGGGAGCGGTCGAAGTATCCGGGCCGGATCACCATCGCGTGACGGGAGTGCTCTGCCGTCGACCCGGGTGCGACGAGCTGGGCGTGGTGGCAGCCGTGGATCCCCGGCTCGCCCGGATGCACCGGGGGAGCAACCACCTCGATCGCGTCCATCAGGGCAAGTCCGAATGCCATGAGCTCGCGGGCATGCTCACGGCCGAACGGAACCCCCACCTCCGCCAACTCGACGATCGCGTAGAAGTTGCCACCGAAGGCCATGTCGTAGCGCACCTGGCCGTACCCGGGAACGTCGACGTGGGCGTCGAGGGCGGTCGCGAAGGAGGCGACGTTGCGGATGGTCACGTGCTCCGCGCGCCCGTCGCGGACGGCCACCTCGGCGACGACCAGGCCCGCGGGGGTGTCCAGGCGGATCGTCGTGGTCGGCTCGTGGACCTCGACCATCCCGGTCTCGACGAGCACCGTGGCGACGCCGATCGTGCCGTGCCCGCACATCGGCAGGCAACCGGCGACCTCGATGTAGAGCACGCCCCAGTCGGCGTCCGGTCGCGTCGGCGGCTGCAGGATGGCCCCGCTCATCGCGCCGTGGCCGCGCGGCTCGTACATGAGGAACGTGCGCAGGTCGTCGCGCTCGTGGATCAGGTGCTGGCGGCGAGCCTCCATGGTGTCGCCCGGGATGACGCCCACCCCGCCGACCACCACGCGCGTGGGCATCCCCTCAGTGTGCGACTCGACGCAGTGCAGGACCTTGGTGGACCTCATCTAACCCTCCTGGGCAGTCGGCCGAACCGCTCGGGTGACAGCGGCGCGACGTCGAGGGGCAGGGCCTCGCCGGCGACCATCGCAGCGACCAGCTCGCCGGTCCCGGGGCCGGTCGTGGTGCCGAGCATCCCATGGCCGGAGGCGACGATGACCGGTGAACCGGGTGCGATCCGGCCGATCATCGGCAGGCCGTCGGGGGTGGCCGGGCGCAGCCCGCTCCAGGGCTGGGTGGCCCGGGCGTCGTCGGGCAGGGTCAGGGCCGCGCGGGCGCCGGCGAGCAGGGCGTCGGTGCGCTGGGCAGGCACTGCCCGGTCGGACGGGCCGGTCAGCTCGAACCGCCCGGTGATCCGCAGGCCGCGGCCCATCGGGGTGACGGCCAGGCGCTGGTCCATCAGCAGCAGGGGTCGACGCGGGACGTCTGGCACGTCGGGGACGGTGACGCTGTAGCCCTTCGCGGGCAGGATCGGCAGGCGCGGGGTCCACCCGTCGGCCGTCGGAACGGTTGCGGCCAGCTCCGGGGTCCAGACCCCGGCGGCGAGCACGACCTGCTCGGCGGGGATGGGGCCGTCGGCGGTGATGACCGCGGTCGGCCCGGTGGCGATTCCGGTGACGGTGGCGGAGCGGAACTCGGCGCCGTGCGCCACGGCCTCGGCGCGCAGCGCGTCGAGGAGCAGCGCGGGGTTGAGCCGGCCGTCGCGGGTCAGCAGGATCGCGCCGACGGCGTCGTGCACCAGGGGCTCGGCGTCGTGCAGGGCGTCGAGGGGCATCTCCTCGGCGGGGTACCCGAGCTCGCGCATGTGCGCCGCCTCGTGCCGGGCGGCCTCCAGGCTTGCCGGCCTGGTGAACACCTGGATCAGGCCGTCTCGGGCGTGGTCCAGCTCGACTCCTGCCGCGAGGAGCCTGTCCACCTCGTCCATCGAGGTCCCCAGCAGCCACTCGAGGGCCGGCGCCCCACGGCGCACGTTCGCCTCGGTGCTTGCCGCGGCGAACTGCGCCAGCCACGGAGCCAGATGGCGGCGCAGGCGCGGGTTGATCGCGAACGCCCCGTCGCGGCGGGCCAACGACCGGAGTCCTGCGCCGACCATGCCGGGCGACGCGAACGGGATCACATGGCTGGGTACGAGATGCCCGGCGTTGGCGGCCGACGACCCCTCCCGCGGCGGGCCAGGATCGAGGACGACCACCTCGGCGCCTCGGCGGCCCAGCGAGGACGCGACCGACGCGCCGATGATGCCGGCGCCGACGACGACGACGCGGCTCACCAGCGGACCTTCAACCAGGTCGTCTTGGTCTCGGCGTACTGCTCGAGGGAGTCCAGGCCCTTGTCGCGGCCCCCGAAGCCGGACTGCTTGTAGCCGCCGAACGGGGTGGTGATGTCGCCCTCGGAGTAGCAGTTGATCGACACCGTGCCGGCCTTGAGCATCCGGGCCACCCGGTGGGCGGCGTCGATGTCGTCGCTCCACAGCGAGGCGGCCAGGCCGTAGGACGTGGCGTTGGCCAGGGCGATCGCGTCGGCCTCGGTGTCGAAGGGGATCACGGCCACGATCGGCCCGAAGATCTCCTCGGTGGCGACGACTGAGTCCGGCGGGACGTCGTCGAGCACGGTCGGGGAGAAGTACCAGCCCCCGGTCTCCTCGAGGACCGGCCCGCCGCCGAAGGCCACCCGGGCGCCGTCCGCCACCCCGCGCGCCACGTAGCCGGCGGAGCGCCCGCAGGCGGCCGGGTCGATCAGCGGGCCGACCTGCGTCCTGGGCTCGCTCGGGTCGCCGACCCGCAGGTCGGCGGTCGCCTCGACCAGTCGCTCGACCAGCCCGGCCTGCAGCGAGCGGTGCACCAGGATCCGCGACCCGGCTGAGCAGTTCTCGCCCATGTTCCAGAACGCGGCCTTCACGGCCTCGGCGGCCACCTCGTCGAGGTCGCGCACCGACTCGAGCACCACCTGTGGGCTCTTGCCGCCGCACTCCAGCGTGACCCGCTTGAGGTTCGAACGCGCCGCGTACTCCAGGAAGTACCGCCCCACCTCCGTGGACCCGGTGAAGGTCACCATGTCCACGTCCGGGTGCAGGCCGAGGGCCCGCCCGGCCTCCTCGCCGAGACCGGGCACCACGTTGAGCACCCCCTTGGGCAGTCCGGCGTCGCGGCCGAGCTCGGCGAGCAGGAGCGCGGCCATGCTCGTCTGCTCCGCAGGCTTGACCACCACGGAGTTGCCCATCGCCAGGGCCGGGGCCACCTTCCACGCGAACATCTGGGTCGGGAAGTTCCACGGGATCACCGCACCGACCACGCCGATCGGCTCGCGGGTGATCCGCGCCACCACGTCGATGCCGGTCGGGGCGACGCGGTCGTAGACCTTGTCGATGGCCTCGGCGAACCAGCGGAACGTCTCGGCCGACTCGGGGATGTCGCCCTCGCGGCAGTCGGTGATCGGCTTGCCGGCCTCCAGGGAGTCCAGTCGTGCGAGGTCCTCGGTGTGCCGTTCGATCAGCTTGGCGAACCGCGTGAGGACTCGGCGGCGGTGGGCGGGGTGGGCGCGGGACCACTCGCCCCGCTCGAAGACCTCGCGGGCGGCGGACACGGCGCGGTCGACGTCCTCGGCACCGCATGCGGCGACGGTGGCGATGACCTGGCCGGTTGCCGGGTTGTGCACGTCCATGGTGGCGCCGCTGGCGGCGGGCACGAAGGCGCCGTTGATGTAGGCGTCGGTGTGCATCGGCAGGGGAGTCGCATCGGGTGCCAGCGGGCCATGGGTGGTGGTCGAGGGCAGGGTTGCGTCGGCCTGTCCCAGCGCGATCGCAAGGCGGGTCGCGACCTCGTGGGCCTCCGAGGCGTCGAGCGCCGCCAGCGGGCGGCGCGGCGGCCCCACCGTGATCCCGCGCAGCTCGAGGGCGTGGCGGACCTTCGGCGTGTAGTGGGTGCGCTCGGCGCTGCGCAGCATCGGCATCATCTGCTTCTGCCATGCCCACGCCGTGGCGGAGTCCCCGGCCAGTGCGGCCTCCAGCAGCGCGACATGCTCGGCGGGCAGGGCGTTGGCCACCCCGCCGATCCACGAGTCGACGCCCATCTCGAAGTACCGCATCGCGATCGAGTCCGCACCGCACACGATCGGCAGGTCGGCGCCGTAGCGGCGGCGCAGGCGGCGTACCCGGGTCAGGTCGCCGGAGGCCTCCTTGATCCCGACCACCAGCGGATCGGCGGCGACGGCGTCCAGGGCCTTCTCCGTGAACGAGACCCCGGTGCGGTCGGGGTAGTCGTAGAGCACCGTGGGCAGGGGGGCCGCGTCGAGCACCGCGCGCACGTGCCGGCCCAGCTCCTCGGGAGTGGGAAGGACGTAGGCCGGGGCGGCGACCATGAGCCCGTCGGCGCCGCACTCCTGGGCCAGCCGCGCCTGCGCCAGCGCCTCCCGGGTGGCGGTGCCGCCGACGCCGACGAGCACGGGGACGCGCCCTGCGGCGGCGGCAATCACCGCCTCGATCACCGCCCGTCGCTCACCGAGGTCCAGCGCGTAGCCCTCGCCCGTGGTGCCGGCGGCGACGAGCCCGGAGACGCCAGCGTCGAGGACGAACTCGACCAGCGGGCCGAACCCGTCGAGGGCCAGGCCACCGTCCTCGTCGAAGGGGGTGACGAGCGGGACGATCACGCCGGGGAATGTCATGGGGGCGATTCTGGCGCACACTGGATCGATGCTGACACCCACCGCGCTGGCCGCGGAGCTGGTCGCCCTCGGTGTCCGTCCCGGCGACCTGCTCTTCCTGCACGCCTCCCTGCGCCGGATCGGACCTGTGCAGGGGGGTGCCGTGGGCGTGATCGAGGCGGTGGAGCAGGCGATCGGGCCCGAGGGAACCCTCGTGATGATCCTCGGGGCGACCAACGAGTGGGACTGGGTGAACAGTCGCCCGGAGTCCGAGCGGGCAGGTCTACTTGCCGACGCCGAGCCCTTCGACAACGCGACGACGCCGGTGCTGGCCGAGGTGGGCGTGCTCGCCGAGGTGCTGCGCACGATGCCCGGCACGGTGGTCAACGACCACCCGGAGGGCCGGTTCGCCGCCCGTGGGCGGCTGGCGAACGATCTGCTCGACGACCTGCCGTGGGACGACTACTACGGCCCCGGATCGACCCTCGACCGGGTCGTTGCCGGTGGCGGTCGCGTCCTGCGACTGGGGGCGAACCCGGACACGGTCTCCGTCCTGCACTTCGCCGAGTACTGCGCGGACGTGCCCGACACCGTTCGGGTTCGCCGCCACCGCAAGGTGCTCGGGCCGGGCGGCCCGCGCGTCGTCGTGGTCGAGTGCCTCGACGACGAGAACGGCATCGTCCCCGACGACCGCCAGCCCGCCGAGGACTACTTCGCGATCATCCTGCGCGAGTTCCTCGCCACGGGGCGGGCAAGGATCGGGCGAGTGGGGGGCGCGGACGCGGAGCTGCTCGAGGCCGCCGACATCGTGGCGTTCGGGGCGCAGTGGATGACCGCGAACCTGCACTGAGACCTGCGGGTTCGCGGGGTCCATGCCACGCTGGGACGCATGAGCAGAACGCGCCTGTCCGATGACCAGGTCGATCGCGGCCTGGAGGCGCTGCCCGGGTGGGAACGTGATGGGGGCGTCATCACGAGCACCTACGCGATGCCCACCTTCCCGCTGGGGATCGCCCTGGTCGACCGTGTCGCGGATCTGGCGGAGGCAGCCGACCACCACCCCGACATCGACATCCGGTGGCGGCGGGTCACGTTTCGCCTCACGACCCACGACGCTGGCGGCCTGACCGCCAGGGACCTGGAGCTCGCAGCGGGGATCCATGCCGCCGCGCTGGCGCTGGGGTGGGGCCCGACGGGCTGACTACGAACCCCGTCACCACCACTCGGTGCCTGGGGCACCCTTCCAGGGCCCGGCGATCCGGCTGGTGGGCCAGTCGCCGTAGAACGGGCTGGCCAGTGGCACGACCACCTCGCCATCGACGCGGCACTCATCGACTCGTTGCGGGTAGAAGCAGATCGCCCCGGCCATGGCGGCGTACTGGCGTGTGGGCTGCGGGAACCACCAGCACGCATCGACGACCGCTGGGCGGCCCGGGACGACGAGATCGGCGTAGGCTGCGCGCCCCTTGAACTCGCAGACCGTGGTGGTCCTCGAGGCCGCGAGAAGGTCGGTGCGCACGTCCTCGGCCGGCACGTAGTAGGCCGGGGCGTGGGCGGTCTCGAGGATCCGCCAGGCCCGTGAGCTCTCGGCGACGACGATGCCCCCGTGCCTGACTGTGACCTGCTCGTGTGCGGGGACCAGGGCAGGGGGACGTGGGTAGTCCCACACCGACTCCTGGCCGGGTCCGACGGGATCGCGGCGGGGTCGGCTGAACATGGCTCCAGTCTCGGCTCGCAGTGGTCGTTGCGCCACCGATGGGCCACGATGGGTGCATGCCAGAGGGGGATGCGGTCCGCCGCACGGCCCGGCGGCTCGACGAGGCCCTGGCCGGCGACGTGCTGGTTCGAGCCGAGCTTCGTGTGCCACGGTTCGCGACGACCGACCTGCGCGGGCTGCAGGTGCTCGGCACGCACGTCGTCGGCAAGCACATGCTCACGCGCATGGTCGCCGAGCAGCGGGCGTGGACCCTGCACCACCACCTACGGATGGATGGCTCATGGCGTACCGGACCCCCGGGCGGTCCTGGTGCCCCACCGCACGAGATCCGGGTGTGGCTGGCCACCGGGTCGATGCAGGCCGTGGGGGTGCGCGTGCACGACGTCGAGGTCCGGCCCACCCGCGACGAGGCCCGCTGGGTCGGCCATCTGGGCCCGGACATCATGGCCGAGGGTTTCGATGCCGTCTGCGCGGCAGAGGTGCTCGCCAGCGCCGACCGCCCGCTTGTGGAGGCGCTGCTCGACCAGCGGCTCGTATGCGGGATGGGCACGATCTGGGCCTCGGAGCTGGCCAGCGAGGTCGGTGCGAACCCTCATGCCCGGACCGCACTCGTGGTCGGCCTGGCCGAGGGACTCACATCGATACGCAGGCGGATGCTCGGCGCGGTTGATGCCCCGGCGGCGTCCCGACGCGAGCTGCGCGTGTTCGAGCGGACCGGTCGGCCGTGCCGTCGATGCGGGACGCCGATCCGGGCCGGACGGGTGGGGGTGGCCCCGATGTCCCGGCCGACCTACTGGTGCCCCCGCTGCCAGGTGCCCGGCGCGTGAGGTGAGGGGCCGCCATCAGGTGATGGTCAGGCCCCCGTCGACGGGCAGAGTCTGGCCGGTGATGTAGCCGCCCGCGGGGGAGGCGAGGAAGACCACGGCCGCGGCCAGCTCCCGCGGGTCGCCCTTGCGGCCGGCGGGGATGCGCGAGCCCATCGCGTCGAGGTAGCCCGGCGGGTACTGCTGGGTCATCTCGGAGTCGAAGAAGCCGGGGGCAATGGCGTTCACGCGGATCCCCTTGCGGCCCGTCCACTGGCTGGCAAGGTCGCGGGTCAGGCCGATCAGTCCCGCCTTGCTCGCGGCATACGCAGCCTGGGGAAGGCCGGCCGTGGTCAGGGCCAGCACCGAGGAGATGTTGATGATGCTCGACCCGGGTGCCATCACCCGGCCGCACGCCTGGGCCATCCAGTAGCAGCCGTTGAGGTTGATGTCGATGACTGCGCGGAACTGCTCCGGGGTCTCGTGGGTTGCCGGGACGGCCGTGCCGACTCCCGCGTTGTTGACCAGGATGTCGACGTGGCCGAACTCGGCCATGGCGGCGTCCACCAGGGCCTGGCACTGGGTCGGGTCGGCCACGTCGGTGGCCACGAGCAGCGCTCGCCGGCCGGTGTCGCGCACGAGTTTCGCGGTCTCCTCGAGCCGCTCGACCCGCCGGGCGCCCAGGACCACGTCGGCGCCTGCTTCGGCCAGGGCCTGGGCGAACGCGACGCCGAGGCCGCTGGACGCGCCGGTCACGATGGCCACCTTGCCGTCGAGGCGGAACATGGAGTTGATCGTCATGGTGCCCACCCTACTGACAGCCGTGTTCACGCCTGCCGGGCGCGGCGCTCCAGGCTGATGGCGGCCAAGGTCGCGCCCAACTCCCTGGCGGCTTCGATGGCGGCCGGATCGAGTGTGCCGACCACGGAGAGCACCTGTGCGGACTGCTCCCACTGCAGTGCGGCCGCGATCTTCTGCACCGAGCGGACCGCTCCGGTCGTGTCGGTGTTCCCGTGGACCGCCAGGGCCCACGGCAGGCCCCGGGTGGCGTCCATGCAGGGGTAGTAGATGGTGTCGAAGAAGTGCTTGAGGGCACCGCTCATGTACCCGATGTTGGCCGGTGTCAGCAGCACCAGGGCGTCAGCCGCCAGGAGGTCCGGCACGGTCGCGGACAGGGCAGGTTCGACCGCGACCTCGACGTCGACGAGATCCGGGTGCCCCGCCCCGGCGACGATCGCCTCCAGCATCTCGCGCACGGCCATCGACGGCGTGTGGTGGACGACCAGGAGTCGAGCTGCGGGCACGTGAGGAGCGTAGCCCGCTGTCACCGGCCGAGCAGTCGGGCGGCGAGTCGGGCGTTCTCGTCGGCGAAGTCGCGCCACGGTGGCGGGGTGATCTCGAGCTTGGCCAGCGGCTCCCGATCCACGAGTCGCTGGTGCCAGCGCTCCATCCGGCCGGCGCGGATCTCCAGGCTGACCAGCACCCCGTCGTGCCAGCCGTGGACGTCGGCGTGGATCGGTTCCGTGGTCGTCACGCGCTGCACCCCGGTGGCCCAGTCGATCACGTCGAGCTCGTCGGTGATCTGGCGTGCGAGCTCGAAGGCGAGACCGGCGACGGCCCGATCCCGAGCATCGAGCAGTCCGGTCCGCCAGGCCTGAACGGCGGGGCCATGGCCCTCGACCGCAGCAACCATCGAGGTCACGAAGCGGTCGCGGTCCTCAGGGCCCACCCCGCGGCTGGTGGCGATGTCGCGCTCCGAGCGGGTCAGCCCCTCACCGGTGGCGGCCACGGGCCAGACCCGGGACAGTCCGGAGCGCACCAGCCGTGCCCGGTCAGAACCCAGGAACGGTCCGAGGTTGATGGATGTCGGGTTCGGTGCATGGGCGACGTGGAGCGCGGGGGCGCGGGACCCCGGGTCGAGGGCCAGCCAGACGGGCACCTCCTGGCCGCCCCGAGCTCGGTTCCAGCGCAGGAGCCCACGTTCGAGGAGGTTGCGCTCGAGCCAGGTGGCCTCGTGGACCGATGCGCACGCCAGTGCCTCGACGGCGGCGATCTGCGGCACCATCCGCCGCAGGCGCGCGCGGCCCTTCAGGGTTCCCCAGTAGGACGCGGTGCGGGTCCGCAGGTTGGTGGCGCGGCCGATGTACATGGCCACGCCGCGGTGATCGCGGAACCGGTAGACGCCCGGGCGGGCCGGAAGCAGGTCGCAGGTGCTGCGCGCTGACTCCGTCCCGGCCATGCAGGGCAGTATTCCCCAGCCGGGACGGGTGTCAGGGGAGCACGGCCAGCGTGATGAAGGCCGCGGCGATCGTCAGGTGCACGCCCGCCTGGAGCAACGTGGCTCGACCTGGCGTGACGGTCAGCACCGAGACCACCACGGTGAGCGCGGCCAACAGGATCCCGGTTGGCTCCAGGCCGAGGAGCAGCTGGCGGTCGAAGACGATCGACACGATCGCGATCGCAGGGATCGTCAGGCCGATGCTGGCCATCGCCGAGCCGTAGGCCAGGTTGAAGCTGCGCTGCACGTCGTCAGCCCGTGCGGCGTGCACCGCGGAGATCCCCTCGGGCATCAGGATGAGCATCGCGATGATCACGCCGACGGTGGTGATCGGCAGCCCTGCCTCCAGGATGGCCCGCTCCATCGCGGGGGAGACCACCTTGGCCAGGCCGACCACCGCCACCAGGGACACCAGCAGCAGCCCGAAGCTCGACATGGCTGCCGAGTTGCTCGGCACGGGATCGTTGTCGTCCTCGTGCGACATCCCGGGTGCTGTGCGGCCGACGGCGGCGTACTGCTCGCGGTGGCGCACCGTCTGGACGAACACGAACAGCAGGTAGAGGCTCAGCGAGGAGATGGCGGCGAAGACCAGCTGACCGGTCGAGAATGTGGGACCTGGCGAGCTGGAGGTGAAGTTCGGCAGGATCAGCGACAGCGTGGCCAGGGCGGTCAGGGTGGCCAGCATCGCGCCCGTGCCCTCGGCGTTGAACTCTGCCACCCCGCCGCGCAGGGTCCTTGCCAGCAGTGCGGCCCCGACGATGGCGTTGGTCGCGATGATGAAGGCGGCGAACACGGTGTCCCGCGCCAGGGACTCGGTGCCGGCCCCGCCGCCGAGGGTCAGCGTGACGATCAGGGCCACTTCGATGGCGGTCACGGCGACGGCCAGGATCAACGATCCGAAGGGCTCCCCGAACCGGTGGGCCAGGACCTCGGCGTGATGCACGGAGCTGAGCACGGCCGCGCCCAGGAACAGGGCCAGCAGGAGGGCGGCAGCGCCCATCGGCTTGGTGCCCCACGCCACCGCCAGGGCCGCCAGGCTCAGCAGGGGGATGGCGATCCAGTGCTGTTGACGCATGGTGGGCACCCTGCCACATGGGGCCGGGCGCCGTCCCAGGGTGAACCGGGCGGCTTCCCCCCATGCCCGCGCGCGAGATCGTGGACCTGTGGCTCTGGTGGGCAGCCTCCCAGGGCGCCACCATGGGGGCATGCCTGACGGTGCTGAGCGACTCCACGCCCTCGACCTCGTCTGGCTGGAGATGCAGGGCGAGGGGCCGCCGATCGCGATCGGCACAGTCGCCGTGGTGCAGGGTCCTGCGCCGACAGATGACGAGTTGCTCACGATGGTGTCCGACCGGCTGGATCGGATGCCCCGGCTGCATCAGGACCTGACTGATCCGGGTGTCGGCCTCCGGCGGCCGGTCTGGGGCGAGTCCGTGAACCTCGACCTCCCCGCGCACCTGCACCACGTCGACGCGGCGGTTGCCGGGGCCAGTCCGGGCCTGGACGCCGCCGTCGGCCACATCATGGAGCAGTCGCTGCCGGTCGATCAGCCGCTGTGGGACATGTGGGTCATCGACGGGCTCGAGGATCGCTGGGCCCTGGTCTGGCGGGTGCATCACACGATCGCCGACGGGGTCGGGGCCCTGATCCTGCTGGGTCACGGGTTCGACGTTGAGCCTGACGGGGTTCAGACCCTCGCCGACGCACTCCTTGCGGGGCAGTCACCACCCGCGGCCGACGGCGGTGGGACTCCCCACCAGGGCTCCCGGGCGGTCCCGGGCTCGAACCCGCTGACCATCGCCAACGACCTCGGACACGACCTCGGACACGGCCTCGGTCGCGCGCTGGGTGCCCTGCGCGGAGCAGCTCCCCATGTCATCCCGGCCGCTACAGCCCTGATCCCCCGTCCGCCGAGTCCGCTGGCTGGCCCTGTCGGCCACGGCCGGGTGTGGGTCTCGGTCGACGTCTCCCTGGTGGAGGTCAAGTCCATCGGACGGGCGCTCGGGGCGACGGTCAACGACGTCGTGCTGGCGAGCGTCGCCGGGGGATTCCGGGACCTCCTGCTGCATCGCGGTGAGCCGGTCGAGGGTCGGGTGGTGCGCAACCTCATCCCGATTTCCCTGCGCCCCCCGGGGGACGACAGCGCACAGAACCGGCTCAGCGGGATGCTCGGCCACCTGCCGGTCGGGATCGCTGACCCGGTGGCCAGGCTCACGGCCGTCCAGGCCGGCGTTGGCCACGCACGGGAGGCTGGCACCCCCGTGCTGGCCTCGGCGTTGCTGGGGCTCGTTGACAGGACCGTGCCGGCGGCTGTCCAGGACGCGGCAGTCGGCGCGGTCGGTCGCAGTGCGCCGGCATGGTTCATGGACACACTGACGACCAACGTGCCCGGCCCGCAGTTCCCCGTGTACCTGTGCCGACGCCAGGTGCTGGCGATGTATCCGCTCATCCCCGTAGCTGGGCACACCTGCATCACCACCGGAATCTTCAGCTACGACGGCACGCTGAACATCGGCGTGACCGGCGACGCCGACCAGGCCGGGGACGTCGAGATCCTGGCGCGTGGGATCCACCGCGCGGCAGCGGAACTTGCCGAACGCGCAGGGCAGGCCGAACGCGCCGGGCAGGCCGAGAGTTGACGATCAGGCGGCGTTGATGAGGCTCTCGTGTGCGTGGTCTGTGTCTGGCCAGGTGTCGCGCTGGGTGCCCAGGGGGCTGGTCCAGCGCAGTCCATAACCCGGGAGGGACTCGACCCTCCACTTGTCGTCGTGCTTGATCCGGTGGTGTCGCCTGCACAACGAATGCAGGTTCTCCGAGCTGGTCGCACCCTCGGGGAACGGGATCAGGTGGTCCAGGTCGCACTCCCGGGCGGGGACCGTGCAGCCGGGGAACCGGCAGGTGACATCCCGGATGCGCACGTGGCGGGCCAGCCCGGCAGGGGGTCGGTAGGACCAGGTGCCCACGTCGAGGACGGCCCCAGTGACCCGATCGGTCAGGATGCGGCGCCAGCGGGTATCGCCGGCGGCCAGGCGCCGGACCAGGTCCGCGGGAAGGAGCCCGTACCCGGACAGCTGGCCGGGGGTGTCGGTGATCCCGGCCAGGCTGTCGATCGGGATGGTCACGTTGATCTGGGTCGCGACCACGACTCCGTCCGTGGGTCTCCCGTCCGAGGTACCCGAAGCCCCGGAGGCGACGTTGGGGCCCGGGGCGATGATCAGGTCGACCAGGGCATCGGCCATCCGCAGGTCGAACGGGCGTCGTGCGGCCTCCGCGGCGAACGCTCGCCCGGTGTCTGCGCAGTCACGGGCGCGCCCGCTGTCCGAGGGCCCAGGACCTGCAGCTCCGGCGCCGTCCGCGCCGTCCGCGCCGCCGCCGGTGGGGTCGGCCGTGGCTGAGTCGGCGCGTTGCGCGGCCATCGCCACTGCGCGGATCGCGGCGTAGACCTGCTCGGCGTCCGTCGAGTCCAGGCGTGCGCTGAGGTCCGCGGTGCCGTCGCCCCGGTGCTGGATCCACACCCCCCGCTCGGCCAGGGCCCGGCGCCGCCGGGTCGCGACGGTGGCGGGATCGATCTCGGCCAGCAGCCGCTTCAGGTGCCGGTCGAGCTGTCCGGCGGTGTGCTCGGCGGCATATGCCAACCCGGCCGCCAGGATCCGTTCGCAGTCCGCGTCGTACTCGGGGCGATCCTGCTCCTGGGTGTCCTGGTGGGGCACCTGGTACAGGGCCCGGGCCAGGAGTCCGGCCTTGGTCACGTCCAGCTGCCCGGCCCAGAGCGCGGCCCAGACCTGCGGTTGGTGGGTCAGCATCAATGCCTGCTCGCGCAGGTACAGCCCCGAGCGCCGTGACCGGTTCAGGGCCATCATCAGCACGTCCACGACCTGGTCGGACACCACTCCTGCGGGAGTGTCCTCAGCGACCGCGTGGACGGCCGCCGCCCGCAGCGCCGTCGCCTGGCCGACCACCACCTCGACCGCCTCGAGCACGTCCACCGAGGCACCGAACACCGCGTACTCGCCAGGCGGGGCTCCGGGAGGGTGGGCCCGGATCAACGCGATCAAGCCCTCCACCCCGAGCGCCACAGGATCGAGCAGCGACCCGTCGTCGCCCCGAACCGCCAGACAGATCTCGAGCACCACAACCCCCGTCCATCGACCCGAACACCTGTTCGAACAGTACCCCATTGCGCCGACATCGTGAGGGTGTCGTCCACAGGATTCCCGTGGTGTCGAGCGCCACGACGCCGCCGGATGTTCGCCCCGGCGGCTACCCTGTCGATCCATGGCCACCAGCACCGCTGCGACCGTCGAGGAGTACCTCGAGGAGCTCCCGGAGGATCGCGCCGCCGTCGTCGCCCACGTGCGAGACCTGGTCAACGCCAGCCTCCCGCCGGGGTATGTCGAGGGCATGCTCTACGGGATGATCACGTGGATGGTGCCGCTCGGGACCTATCCCCAGACGTACAACGGCAAGCCGCTGGCCTACGTCTCGCTGGCGGCGCAGAAGAACTACTACGCGCTCTACCTTTGGGGGTCTACGCCGACTCCGCAGAGGAGGCGCGGCTGCGGCAGGAGTGGGTTGCGCGCGGGACGAAGCTGGACATGGGCAAGAGCTGCCTGCGCTTCAAGCGCGTCGCTGACCTGCACGAGGATCTGGTCGCCGGGGTCATTGCCGCGGTCCCGATGGACGAGTACGTGGAGAAGGCGAAGGCGGCGCACCCGGGCAAGCGGTGAGCCCGCGAGGGTGGCTCGTCCCAGTGGTGTCAGCGCGGGGTCGGTGCCAGACTCGCGAGCATGGACATCGCCCTCGTGGACATCCCGGAACGCCCGGTTGTCGCGATCCTGCACGTTGGCCCCTACCCGCTGATCGGGGCCGCTTTCGACAGGTTGGGTGACTGGGCCCAGGCGAACGCCGGCCTCGTCGTCGGCCCACCCATGGCTCTCTACCCGGACGACTCGCAGACGACGTCGCCCGATGCGCTGCGCAGCTACGCAGCCCTCCCGATCGCCCCCGAGGCACCCATCGACCTGTCCGGGGTCGTCGAACGGATCACCGTGGCGGGTGGTCGCTACGCCGTGGTGGCCCACCACGGCAGCTATGCCGGACTCGCGAACGCCTGGCAGGAGTTCATGGCCGCTGTCGCTGTCGAGGGCCTGCACCCGGACTGGTCGAGGGCGTGCTTCGAGGTCTACGCCAACGAGCCGGGCACCGTGCCGGATGACGAGCTCATCACGGAGATGCACCAGCCCATCGCCTGACGGGGGCGATCAGCTACAGCGCCCCTGGGGGTCAGTCGGACGTCCGTGCCGCCAGCCGGTCGAGCCCTGCCCGCACCGCGCCAGGGCGCTC
Organism: uncultured Actinomycetes bacterium; assembly: GCA_963706875.1. Taxonomy (GTDB): domain Bacteria; phylum Actinomycetota; class Actinomycetes; order S36-B12; family CAIYMF01; genus Prado023. The sequence goes on from CAVPNW010000004.1 coordinate 321,068, forward strand.
GTGCCAGATGAAGTGTCCAGCCCCCTCAACGACCTCCAGCTCGGCGTCGGGCAGCAGGTCGACGGACGCCGAGCTCTCGATCACGGGCATGGGACTGCCCAGCCCGTGCACGAATGCGAACGGAACGTGCAGCCCTGGGAGCCCGGCCGCCAAGCCGGGTTGGACCTCATCGACGGACGCAGAGGTCTCCAGGAATGCGTCCAAGCGCATCAGCATGTCGGGCATGGGAGGGGCAGTCGCCGGGTCCGCGAAGTAGCCGGGCCACACGATCCGCTGGGCCTCCAGAGCCTCCTCGACCGTGAGCTCCTCATCCGGGATGGCCAGAAGCTCCTCGTACCTGGCGCGGTCCTCGGGCCGCACCGCGTTCTTCAGGTTCTCGTCGAACTGGGGCCAGGTGGCGGGGTCGACCGTGCCGAGGGGGTCCACGGCCATCGCGCCCCGCATCCGGGTGCCCAGCTGGGCGGCGACTGCCACCACCAGGAAGCCACCCCAGGAGTGCCCGACGACCAGGGCGTCATCCCAGCCGAGGTGGTCGAGGACGGCCGCGGCGTCCTCGACATGCTGGTCGACGCCGTGGGGCCCGGACTCGGTGGAGGGGGCGATGCCGCGCTGCTGGTACCACGCCACCTGGTAGCCGGTCACGAGCTCGTCGGCCAATGGGTCGAGGTAGTCCCCGGACATGGCCGGGCCACCGTGCAGGAGCAGGACGGGCGGACCGTCGCCGGCGACCCAGCCGATGAGGTCGCCCCCCGGCACGGGTATTCGCAGGTCAGTGCGCTGCATACGGCCGGACGGTAGCGGGCGGACGGCAGCGGTGTCGATCCGCGCAGGCGCCGGTCCGCCCATCGGCAGTGCCCTCACAGTTCCCGCTCGAGCACCACGCGGTGCTGGCCGGGGCCTGCATGATCCGCGACGACGGGGGCCTCGAACGGGCTGCCCCCACGGCCCTTGGCCGTGAACCCCATGTGCTCGTGGAACGCCAGCGAGGCCGAGTTCTCGGGGATCGTCACCGCCTCGACCCGCCGGCAGCCCCGATCCCGCAGCAGGACGAACACCCGCTCGTAGAGCTGCCGCGCCAGGCCCTGCCGTCGCAGCTGGGGGGTCACCCAGACGAAGTGGACGTACCCGGTAGCCAGCTGGGTCTGGGAGACGAACGCGATGATGAACCCGGCCGGGGTGCCCTCGGCATCCTCGACCAGCAGCGACGTGTCGGAGAAGTGCTCGAAGAACAGCCGTGGCAGCAGGGGGTGGAAGTCGTGGCCGCTCGACCAGGCCGAGAGGGTCGCGAGGACCGGCTCGTGGTCGGACTCCTCCAGGCGGCGCCACGCGAGCTCCTCCATCGCCATGCCTCCTGCGGCCAGTGCCCGCGCGTCCGCCCGGGCCACCATCGACGCTACTCGCTCGCCGGCAGCAGCACCCCCGGGTTGAGGATCCCGTGCGGATCGAGGTGCGCCTTGACCGCGCGCAGCAGGTCGACGCCCATGGGCCCGACCTCCGCCTCCAGCCAGGGGGCGTGGTCCGACCCGATCCCGTGATGGTGGGTGATTGTCGCGCCGTGGGCGACGATCGCCTCCGAGGCGGACTGCTTCGCGGCTCGCCACCGCGCAGCCTGGTCGGGTCCGGCGCAGGCTAGCGCGGTGATGTAGAGGCTCGCCCCGGTCTCATAGACGTGGGACACATGCGCCATCACGTAGCTGTGCCCGAGGGACGCCGTCAGGGCGCTGGTCACCGATTCGCGCAGCTGGGCCAGCTGCGCCCAGCTGGTCGCCGTCTCCAGGGTCTCCACGAGGTACCCGTGATCCATCAGGGTGTCACGCAGGTACGGTCCCTCGAACCGGTGCCGCAGCCACGACTCACCTGCCCCACGACCCAGGGATGCGGCCCCATGGCGCCGCAGGATGTCGAACGCCATGGAGCGCCGGGAGCGCACCTGCCCGGCCGAGGTCCCGTCCCAGCCGACGATCGCCATGACGCCGTCGGTCACGCGGCGGACCTTGAGGTAGGCGTCCATCGCGCTGGCCGTGCGACCGGTCGGTCCGCTCATGTGCATCGTCGCGCGGGTCTCGGCCAGGTCCGACAGGCGCATCACGTCCGCACAGGCCCGCGCCTGTGCGAGCTCGCGGAAGGCCTCGAGACCAGCGTCGAGGTCGGGCAGCATGATCGCCTCGAACCAGCGGGTCGAGGGGGCCCGGCGAACCCGAAGGGTGACCTCGGTGATGACCCCCAGGACGCCCTCGCTGCCCAGGAACAGCGCCCGCAGGTCCGGTCCCGCAGCCGACGAGGGGGCTCGGCCCAGCCGCAGCGTCCCGCGCGGGGTGGCCACCACCATGGCCTCGACGGTCGCGTCGCTGCGGCCGTACCCGGTCGAGGACTGGCCGGCCGACCGGGTCGCGGCATACCCGCCGATGCTCGCCCGCTCCCAGGACTGTGGGACGTGCCCCCACGTGAGCCCGCGGGCCGCGAGCAGCCGCTCGAGGACCGGACCGGTCATCCCCGGCTGGACCCGCGCGGTGCCGGAGACGGTGTCGACGTCGAGGAGCTCGGCCATCCGGTCGAAGCTGATCGCCACGACACCCGAGAGCCCCCCGGCGTCCGGTCGGACCCCGCCGACCACGCTCGTGCCCCCGCCGAACGGGACCACCGCGAACCGACCGCTCTCGGCGGCGGCGAGCAGCCCGACGACGTCGTCGTGCGAGCCGGGGAAGACGACCGCATCGGGGACCTCGGGGTGCCTCGCGGAGCGCCGCTCGAGCAGGTCCACGTAGGACAGCCCCCCGGCATGGGCGAGCCTGGACTCCCGATCCGTGCGGACGTTCGCCGCCCCTACCGCGCCGGTGAGGGCGGCCATCGCCCGGGCCTCGAGTCGCGGGGGTCCCGGCTCGACCTGTGACAGGGCGACGGCGGGGGCAGGAGCCGGGGGTCCGAGCACGTCGGCCACGTACTGCGCCGCCCGGGGATCGAGGTCGTGCGCGGGGCCGGCGGCCCCCCAGCGGGCGTAGCGGTCTGAAAGTGATCCGATCATGGATCCAGTGTTACAGATCTTAGGCGGTTGTCACATCGTGGGGTGCTTTGTCGATGATGCGATCAGGAGTAGGGTGACAGATATGGGCACAGTGTCACATCTCTCGGGCCGTACCGCCGGAGCCTCGACATCGACTGATCCGGTGCTCCGCGCCGCCTACGAAGGGGTCCTCGAGATCGGCCTGGGTCGACTGACGCTGGCCGAGGTCGCACGTCGTGCCGGCGTGTCCCGGATGACGGTCTACCGCCGCTACGACGATCTGGACCGACTCATCAGCGCCCTGCTCGTCGTGGAGTTCGGGGCGGTGATCGCCGAGGCGTCCGAGCGCTCCCGGCGGGAGGCCAGCGGACGCGGTCGCCTGGTCCGCGAGGTCATCCATGTCACGCGGCGCACGGCCGAGCACCCCCTCATGCGCCGGATCCTCGAGCTCGACCCGGACATGCTCATGCCGCTCGTGGTCGACCGGCTCGGCAGCTCCCACCGGATCGCGCTGGACCGCCTGCGCGAGCTCCTGGCCGCAGGTCAGGCCGACGGCACCATCGTCGCCGGTGACGTCGAGGCGATGGCGCTGCAGGTCATGAGCATGGCCGCGATCCACGTCTTCTCGGCCCGCGCCTACGACACGGTCGACCCACGGGGGCGCCGCTGGCCCGAGCTGGAACGTGCCCTCGACGGCTACCTCCGGCCATCCGCCGAGAAGACCACGGACAGGGGCCCCCGATGAACCGCCCGGCCGCCCTCCCACTGCGGACCCACGCAGCGTCCCCGCGCATCGAGCACGTCGCACCCGGTGATCCGAGCAGCCTGCTCACCCGCGACCGCCGCGCGCGCTGGCGCACGGCACTCGAGCAGGGCCAGCCGCTGGACGTCCTGGTCGTCGGTGGCGGGATCACCGGCGTCGGGGTGGCCCTCGATGCCGCGTCCCGCGGGCTGCGGGTGGCCCTCGTCGAGCGCGACGACCTCGCAACCGGGACGTCGCGGTGGTCCAGCAAGCTCGTCCACGGGGGCCTTCGCTACCTGGCCTCCGGGCAGGTGGGCGTCGCCTGGGAGAGTGCCCGGGAGCGCGCGGTCCTCGCCGGCGTGGTCGCACCGCACCTGATCCACCCGCTGCCCCAGGTGGTGCCGTTCTCCGACGCGCCGGACGAGCCGGATCACCGGCTGGTCCGCAGCGGGCTGACGGCCGCGGACGTCCTGCGGGCCGCTGCCCGCACGCCGCGCGGGATGCTTCCGCGCGCCCGATCCCTGGATCCCGACCAGGCCAGGGAGCTGGTGCCGTCTTTGGCAGCGGACAAGGTCCTCGGCGCCATGGTGCTCTGGGACTGCCAGCTCGAGGACGACGTCCGGCTGGTCGTGGCCGTCGCACGGACGGCCGCCGCCTACGGGGCCGCGATCCTGACTCGCACCGAGGTCCTGTCGATCGAGCCCGGCCGGGCCCTCCTCCGCGACGGGCTCGACGGGACGTCCTACGCCGTGCGCGCGACCCACGTGGTCAACGCCACCGGCGCGTGGGCCCACGAGCTCGACGAGGACGTGCGGCTGGTCCCCTCGCGAGGCAGCCATGTGGTGGTCCGCTCCGAGCGGCTCGGGAACCCGAGCGCGGCGCTGACGGTGCCGGTGCCGGGAACCACGGGACGCTTCGTGTTCGCCCTCCCGCAGTCCGACGGGCTGACGTTCATCGGCCTGACGGATGTGCCGATGGAGGTCCCGGTCCCGCGCGTGCCGACGCCGACGCAGGAGGAGATCGACTGGATCCTGGCCGTCATCTCGCCCTGGTTGGAGGTCGGGCTCACTCGCGCCGACGTGATCGGCGCCTTCGCCGGAGTGCGTCCGCTGGCTGCCCCGGACCACGAATCACCGACGGCCAGCGGGGCGGACCTCTCCCGTCGGCATGTCGTTCACGACCACGGCGACGGGCGGATCACCGTCACCGGCGGCAAGCTCACCACCTACCGACGCATGGCCCAGGATGTCGTCGACCTGATCACCGACGTGCCGTGCCGGACGACCCGGATCGCCCTCGTGGGCGCGGGTGGGGACGGCGTGCTCAGCGCCGTCGATCCGGGCCTCCCCCCGCGGCTGGTCCGCCGGTACGGCAACGAGGCCGCCACGGTGTGGGCGCTGGGGGAGTCCCGGCCGTGGTTGCGCGAGCCGATCGCAGCGGGCGTGCCGGTGCTGGGAGTCGAGCTGGCGTTCGGCGTCGAGGCCGAGGGGGCCCTGGACGTCACCGACCTGATCGAGCGGCGCACCCGCCTGTCGCTGGTCCCAGCCGACCTCGCCGCGTCATCGGGCGCCGCCGAGGACGCAGCTGCAGCCTGCCTCTGAGACTCGGCCCCGGGGGTCCGCGGGTACTCCCGGCGCCCGCCTATGCTCAGTGGCACGAGCGGTGCGGGACGCTGCGAGGTGGTCGGGGAGGAGCGGGCGATGGCAGGAACCGGTGACGTGACCGAGCAGCGTCCGGTGGACCGCGGACGTCGAGCCGCGGCGATCCTGGCCCTGGTGGCCGGGGCCCTCTCGCTGCTGGCCGTGCTGGCGTTCACCCTGAACTCGTTCGCACATCTCGTGGTGGCCCTCATCGGGGCGGGCGTCGCCGTCACCGGCGGCTGGTACGTGGTCGCCAACCGGGGGACCGCCCGGATCGTCGGAGCGGTCGTCGCGGCGCTCGGCCTCGTGGTGCTCGTCGGGGCCTTCGTGAACGCCGGACGCTCGCTCTGGGCGCTGCTGCTGGCCGTCGGACTGGGCGCGGCATCGGTGGCCTTCGCCCGCCGTGCCACACACAAGCACGTGGCAGCGGTCGTGGCCGCCGACCTCGCGACACCCCGACCGCCAGCCAAGCACCCGGTCCTGATCATGAACCCGAAGTCCGGCGGCGGGAAGGTGGAGAAGTTCGATCTCGTCGCCGAGTGCCGGGCCCGCGGCATCGAGCCGGTGGTGCTGTCGATGGGCGACGACCTGGTCGCGCTCGCCGAGGACGCGGTGTCCCGCGGCGCTGACGTCATCGGCATGGCTGGTGGTGATGGCTCCCAGGCGCTGGTCGCCACCGTCGCGATGAAGCACGGGCTCCCGCATGTCGTGATCCCGGCCGGAACGCGCAACCACCTGGCCCTGGACCTCGGCCTGGATCGCGACGACGTGGTCGGCGCGCTCGACGCGTTCAGCTCCGGCATCCCGCGGACCATCGACCTGGCCACAGTCAACGGCCGGATCTTCGTGAACAACGCCTCCCTGGGCCTCTACGCCGAGATCGTGGCATCCGACTCCTACCGCGATGCCAAGCTGCGCACCACGCTCGACGCCCTCCCCGACCTCCTGGGGAACAACGCCGACGCCCTGGACCTGCACTTCGTCGATGCCGCTGGTGAGACCCACCACACCGCCGACGTCGTCCTGGTCTCCAACAACCCGTACGTGCTGGACTCCCTCGGCGGTGTCGGGACGCGCGCGCGCATGGACACCGGCGAGCTCGGGGTGGTCTCACTGACCATCACCTCGGCCCAGGACGCGCGGCGGTTCCTCGCACTCGAGACCGCCGGCCAGGTGGGCAAGTTCCCCGGATGGCAGGAGTGGAGCACGCCCCGGTTCGAGATCACGTCCGGAGGACCGGTGCAGATCGGGGTCGATGGCGAGGCACTCACGATGGACGCTCCGGTCGTGTTCGAGATCCTCCCGGCCGCGCTGACGGTGCTGCTGCCACCGCAGGCACCGGGACGCTCCCCGGCGGCCAGGAAGATGTCAGCCAACACCCCCCAGGAGCTGTGGGACCTGGCCCTTGGCCGCCGCTGAGGCACTCCGGGAGACAGGCCTCAGCCCGGGGAGGTGCCACCGGGGCGGTGGGAGGCATCGGGAAGGGGGAACACCTGCGGGGGGTCAGCCCGCCATCCGCCCTCCGACGCGTGGTGCTCGGTCACGGCCAGCGTCCCTGGCGTGATCTCCAGCAGCGACCACGACCGCACGACGCCGCGGGTGCGATGACTCGTTGCCGTGCCAGCCACGACCTCGATGATCGAGCGGGTCCGCGTCCCGGAGCCCACCTTCAGGACCTGCACGGCCGGCACGTGGGTGTGCCCGGCCAGCACGATGTCGACCTCAGCCTCCACCAGGGCCCGCTCGAAGCCGTCACCGCCGGCCAGGGACTCCAGGTCCTCCGAGCTCGGGGGATGGTGCATCGCCACCACCCGGACGGTCCCCGCCGGTGAGTCGGCGAAGGTCGTCCGGATGTCCTGGGACTGCCGCTGCGAGATGCGGCCCGACTTCCATCGCCATCGGGGCATGGACCCCAGGCCCTGGACCCGCACCGTGCCCAGGTCGAGGACCGGGTCGAGGTTCTCGGTCACCTCGGTGCGGTACTTGCCGTAGGGGGAGGTCATCCGGTGCATCGGGTTCGTCAGCGGGATGTCGTGGTTGCCGATGACGATCATGGTCGGCTGCGGGAACTGGTCGATGATCTCCTTCGCGCGCACGAACTCGCGGGTGTGGGCCCGCATGGTCAGGTCGCCGGTCACGATGGTGGCGGCCACCCGCGCGTCGTGCAGGTCCTGCGCCAGGCCGTCCAGGGTCAGCTCGTCGTGGGCTCCGACATGGATGTCCGACACGTGGGCGATGCGCAGGACGGTGCCATCCAACGGCGTCACACGCTCCTCCAGTCAGTGGCATCGGGCCTGCAGGATACGGCGATCGGCACAGCCACGCGCACGAACGGCGGGTGGTGTGACCATGTGCCATCCGGGGCGCGTAGCGTGAAGGAATGGCCACCACATCGATCCCCGACTTGCACACCACCCCGCCCGTGAAGGTCCTGCCCCTGGGCGATCCCGGCAGCGCACCCACGAAGCCCGCAGAGCCCCTGAGCCTGCGCGATGACGTCCCCACCGAGCTGATCGACCGGCTGCTCTCGTGCGTCCTGGCCACCGGAGGCCAGACCGAGACCACCCGCGCCCCGTTCACCGGCGAGGAGCTCATCACCTACCCGATCTCGACCGAGGCCGACGTCGAGGAGGCGTTCGCCCGCGCCCGGGTCGCCCAGAAGCTGTGGGCGGCTCGCCCGGTGGCCGAGCGCTCGCGGATCATCGGCAGGATCCACCACGAGGCCTTCGCCCGGCAGGACGAGCTGATGGACCTGCTGCAGATCGAGGCGGGCAAGGCACGCTACGACGCCTTCGCGGAGGCGGCGGCGGTGGCGGTCTACGCCCGCTACATCTCACGGACGGCACCGAAGGTCCTGGGCAGGCATGCGCGCCAGGGCGTGGTGCCGATCGTCACGAAGGCCTACGAGGTGCGCCATCCGCGCGGGATCGTCGGGCTGGTCACGGCGTGGAACTACCCGGCTGTGTTCGCCGCCTCGGACGGGTACTCCGCGCTGGTCGGTGGCAATGCCATCGTGCATCGCCCGGACGTCCAGGCCTCGCTGTCGGCGATCTGGGTGCGCGACCTCGCGGTCGAGGCCGGGCTCCCGGAGGACCTGTGGCAGATCGTCCTCGGGCCCGGGCGCTCGATCGGGACGGCTGTCGTCGACCGTTCCGACGCGGTGGCGTTCACCGGCTCGACAGCTGCGGGACGCGCGGTGGCGGGGCGCACGGGGTCCCGGCTCATCTACACGGCGCTCGAGCTCGGGGGCAAGAACCCCTTCATCGTCCTGGCCGATGCTGAGATCGATCGCGCAGTCGAGGCCGTCATCCGTGCGTGCTTCATCAACGCGGGGCAGACGTGCGTCGGCCCCGAGCGGATCCTGGTCGCCCGGTCGGTCTACGACACGTTCCGGGCCAAGCTCATCACCCGGGTGGAACGGATCCGCATGGGAGCCGGGCTGAGCTTCGACTTCGAGATGGGCTGCCTGATCGACGCCAAGCAGCTGGCCAGCGTGGCTGCCCAGGTCGACGACGCCGTGTCGAAGGGCGCCACCGTCCTGACCGGTGGGCACCCACGGCCGGACCTCGGCCCCACGTTCTACGCCCCGACGGTGCTCGAGGGCGTCGACCCGGACATGGAGGTGTGCGCCGCGGAGACGTTCGGCCCCGTGGTCGCGCTGTACCCGTTCGACTCCGTCGATGAGGCTGTGGAGATGGCCAACGACACCGAGTACGGGCTGCACGCGGTGCTCTGGACGCGCAACACGCGGGAGGGGATGGCGGTCGCAGAGCGCATCCAGGCGGGCACGGTCGAGATCAACGACGGGATCGTGGCCACATGGGGCAGCGCTGACGTGCTGCAGGGCGGGATGAAGGCGTCCGGCATGGGCCGGCGCAACGGCAAGTACGGGATCCTGCGGTTCACCGAGCCGCAGTCGATGGTGATCCAGCGCCTGCACGGGATCCACCCGCCCGGCACGATGACGCACGAGCTCTTCACCGCGGTCATGACCCACTCGTTCAAGGCCCTGCACATGCTGCCGCGGCCATAGCCAACGATCAGCCGGCGGCGACCTCCTTGGCGGCGCGTTCACCGGACTCGACGGCGCCGTTGAGGTACCCGAAGTACTCGTCGCTCGTGTGCTCGCCGGCGAAGAACACATTGCCCCCGCGCTCCTTGCCGACGCCGAACAGGGACGTGTACTGCCCGGGTGTCGGGCATGTGTACGCGCCCTTCGACCACGGGTTGAGGACCCACGCGTCGCGGTAGCTGCGTCCGGTGTAGGCCGCACGGGTCCCCGGGAAGATGGCGTCGGCCTGGGCGACGAAGTGAGTCCACCTGGTTCTTCGGCGCCGGGCCGAACGCCGCCCCGCTCCACGCCTGGACCTGGCGGCCGCCGGGGAAGAAGTTGAGGACCCCGCTGGTCGTGGTGGTCGCCGACGTGTCATCCCAGGCGCACTGGAACCCGGACATGTTCGTGTAGGCCGGCCCGCCGTACCCCTGGCCGACCCACGGCCGCGACGACAGCTGGATGTGAAGCTTGGCGTTGTACCCCAGCCCCAGTTCGCGGATCGCGCGGAGCTTCAGGGAGCTGAACCCGGAGCGGGTGAGGTCGCAGTCGCGCAGCGTTGTGAAGGGAATGGCGAGGATCACACGGTCCGCGGTCACGTCGGTGAGCTTCCGGCCGTTCAGGAAGGTCCCGGTGACGCTCCCATTCGCGTTGGTCCGCAGGGCCGTCAGGGAAGTGCCGTACTTCACCGTGCCAGCTGGAAGCTCGGCCAGCATCCGGGAGATGATCTGGTCGTTGCCACCCTCGACTGCGTACTTCTCATCGGCGCCATTGAGGGGGTCCAGAGAGTTCTGCGGGTTCCAGCCCAGCAGGTAGACGAGGTTCAGGGCCGACTGCTGGTCGGGGTCCATCCCGTACTCGGCGATCGCATTGCTGCGCATGAGCTTCGCGAACCTGCTGCCCAACCCACCCGGCACGTTCGCGTCCAGCCACTCGTCCACCGTCATGTGGTCCAGCGCGATCCCAGCGGGGGTGTTGGCCGAGTAGGTCTGCGGATAGGGCGCGGACCGCTGGGCGGCCTTCATCGCCGATTGGACCTGCCCCCAGTCGGCATTGGCGGCGTCGTACGGGTAGTCGGCACCGTCGATCCAGTACTTGTCCGGCCACCCCTGGTACGAACCTCCGTTGGCGGTCACCAGGCGCAGCCCCAGGCTGCTGATCAGGTTGCGGATCGCGTTGTGGTCGGTATTGATCAGTTGCCCACCGTGCTCGACGACAGCACCGTCGTCGAAGTAGTCGCGCAGCGACCAGCATCGCCCACCCGCGCGGGTGTTGCCCTCGTAGATCGTCGACGTGATGCCCTTGACCTTGTACAGCCAGTGGGCGGCTCGGACACCGGCCAGGCCCGCACCGACGATGACGACCGATGGCGCGGTCGCAGCTCGCGCCGGAATGGGGCGCATCCCGGCCGCCACGGCGACCCCTGCGGCGGCCACGGCCCCAGCCCCCCGCAGGAACTCCCTGCGGGACAACTCGGCTGCCGAGGCTCGCCCGAGGACCTCCTCGACGGGGACCCCAGTGCGCTGGGACTGGCTGTGCGCCGCCAGGGTCTGGCGGATCTGATGTGACAGCGGGGTGATGCCTCGACGTGACATGGCGTGACCCTAGGGGTCAGGTGGCTGCGGAGGGCCAGTTGGCCAGCGTGTCGAGGTACATCTGGCGGACCCGGGCGACGTTGTCGTTGAGGTTCTCCAGCGTCCAGTCGTCCGTCGGCACCGGGGGCAGCACCGCCACATCGACGGTCCCGCCGTGGATGGCCATCGAGTGCGCGCCCATGATCTCCCCGCAGTTGCGCATGACGATCGGGACGACCGGGACCCCGGCCTGCATCGCCATGTGGAACGGGCCCTTCTTGAAGGGCAGCAACCGCGGGGTGGGGGAGCGGGTTCCCTCGGGCGCGATCGCGATCGACTTGCCCCCGCGCAGGGCCTCGACAGCGGGCTCGAGGCCCTGTCGTGCCTTCGTGCTGTCGGTCCGGTCGATGTAGGCCACATCAGCCAGGAAGCCGACGGGACCGAAGATCGGGTCGCGCTCCAGGGACTTCTTCGCGACTCCGGTGAAGTCCTTGCGCAGGATCGAGCCGAGCACGAATGCGTCGAGCTGGCTCTGGTGGTTGAAGAGGAAGACCGCGGGTCGCGAGGACCAGATGTTCTCCTCGCCGATCACGCGCAGGCGCACACCCGCGGTGGCCATCCCGAGGTCGCAGCCCACGCCCGCAGCGACATTGGCGCCCATGGAGCGGCTCTGGTTCAGCACGGCCAGCGCCGCAGCCGCACCGACGCTTCCCGCGAACACGCTCATCGCGGCAGCACTGCGCACGACGTCGACAAGGTTGGTCGAGCGCCGTTCCGTGAGGCGCGCCACGGGCCATCCGCGCTCCTGGGAGATCTCCACCAGGCCGTCATCGGGGTTCAGGGCACAGGGCCGCCCGACTGTCTCCAGGAACGGCAGGTCCTCGCTGCCGTTGGAGTAGCCGAAGGACTCGTCGAGGTCGATGTCCTGCTCCTCGGCGAACTCCACAACGGCGTCCGACTTGCCCTCGCCCCACCGGATCGGGCTGGCCAGCGCGCCGGTGTACCGGCCGTCGTCGTCGACCTCCATCTCGGTGCAGATGATGTGGTCGATGCCGAGGTCGTCGGCGGTTGCCTGGACCTGCGCCCGGGTGGCCGAGGAGGCGATCACCACGGTGTGGTGCCGGCGCAGGTGCGCCTCGATGAGGGTTCGGGAGTCGGGGTAGATCATCTCCGCGATCTCCTTGGCGAAGACCGTGCGCGCCCAGCTCTCCGCCTCGTCGGCGTCACGCCCGGCCTGGCCCTGGACACCCACGTTCATCAGCTCGGTGACATCGTGTCCGCGGCGCTCCACGTTGACGCTCTCGGCGATCGTGCGCATGAGCTCCTTGGTGGAGATCTCGCGGCGCTTGAGCCGATACGTGAAGAAGGCTGCCGCCGAGTAGCCCGCGATCAGGGTGCCGTCGAAGTCGAAGAAGGCGCCGACGTGCGGGCCCTCAGGGGCGTTGTCGATCTGCTCGACCAGCCACTCGATGTCAGCCATTCGACCCTCCCTGGGAACGTGGGGTGCGCTCGGTCAGCACGGGTTGCCCCGATGCCTGGGCGATCTGGCGCAGCGTGTCCAGGCGGCGCGTGATCTGGTGCAGCTCGTCGGCCAGGGCGCGACGGCGCTGCGCGAGATCCGGCTCCATCGAGGTCAGCAGGCCGAGCTTGTCGACCAGCTGCACGGCGTTGCGGAAGTAGTCCGCGGAGACCGACTCCGGCGTGGTCAGCTGCCGCTGCAGGAAGCGCTGCTGGGCCACCCCCAGGGTCGCCTTCACGAGCTCCTTGTCGTCGGCCGGCTCGCTGCCCAGGAGGGCCAGTTCGTCGGCCAGGACGCTGTAGGCCTCCAGGAACGGCCCGATGACCCGGTGGGCCACCAGCATGTCCAGATCGGCCATCTCCTGGCGGACCTGCGCGGGGCTGTAGGTGTGGTCCTGCCAGTTGGGATTCATGTAGGTGGTCTCGGCTGCGATCTGCGCAGCGAACTCCCGGGTCCCCGGGAAGAAGAACTCGTACCGGAGCAGCTCCTTGAGCCGGCGGGCGTTCTGCCAGGTGGCCTCGGGGATGTCGGGCGCATCGTCCTCGGCGGCCTGGAGTGCGGCCAGCTCCCCGATGGAGCGGTTGAGGAAGAAGTGGATGATCGTGTTCCGGTAGAAGGCCGCCTCGTGCTGCTTGCCGGGGCTGATCGCGTACACCGGCTCGGTGCCGCCGCGGTACACGGTGACGACGCCCTCGCTGACCAGCCGGTCGAGGACCTCGCGCATGCGCCCGAACTCGCTGAGGTCCGGCCACTCGGTCATGGGCAGCTGGCGGCGCTGGATGTAGTCGGCCAGGGGCTGCAGGATCCGCCGGCCCTCCTCCACGGTGATCGACCGGTCACCGTTGTCCAGCAGCGCGAAGGTGATCAGGGCGCCGGGGGTGATCGGGGTGGCGGCGTTGATCCGGTTCGCGTTCTCGAACGCCACCTTCTGCACCGCCAGGCGGGGGCGCAGGGTGCCCTCCTCGTCGGCGGTGAGGGCGACCGCATCGGCCAGGGAGAGCGGCTCCCCGAACCTCAGGTACGCGCGACCCAGCCGCCGGGACTGGGAGGTGGCGAACTCGTACATCCACTTGATGCTCTCGGGCTTCTTCTTGCCGCCCATCTCCTCGGCCGAGATCGCACCGATCTCGTGCTGCTGGTCGTAGATGATCGACGTGGGGATGATCAGCACGTCGCGCTCGGGGTGCTCGCCATAGGCGTCCATCACGTAGCTGAGGATGCCCAGGCGGGGCGGCCGCAGCTTGCCGGTCCGGGTGCGCCCTCCCTCGATGTACCACTCGAGGTTCTGCCGCTCGACCATCAGGTGCGAGAGATACGCCTTCAGCGTGGCCCGGTAGACGTGGTCATCGCGGAACTCCCGGCGGATGAAGACGATGCCGTTGCGCTGGCCGATGTCGGAGAACGGCCAGATCGCCAGGTTCGCGCCACCGAGCACGTTGTTGGGCCGGAACCCGTGCTGGGACAGCGCTGAGCGCAGGACCATCGGGTCAAGGTAGGAGCGGTGGTTGGGCAGGAAGATCAACGACGCGGACTGGTTCAGCTCGCGCAGGCGCTCGACCTCCGCGGGGCGGTAGTCCACGCGGTACGCCCGCGAGAGCCACCCGCAGAAGCTGTCCCATGCGGCGCCGCTCCACTTGCCCGGACGGACCGCCATCTCCTTGAGGTCGGCCTCGGCCTCCTCGCGCAGGGCGGCGACCGGCTTCCCGGACTCGTCGGCGAGCTTCTGCAGGATCGCGCTGAACTCAGGGGAGTCCAGGACATCGTTCACGACGGCTCCGATCGGTGTGGACACGGATGGCCGCAGGCTAGTGCCGCAGCAGGTGCGGTCGCAGGTCGAGTCGGGCGCGGGGGGCTGTGCGAACCGGCGCGCATAGGGTGACATCGTGGAGCACGAGCCGGTCAGCGTCGAGGCCACCGGCCTCGAGGGGAGCCCGGGACGTGTCGCCCCCGACGACCGGCGCTGGGTCCGCAGCACCGTGCAGTTCCTCGCCGGGCAGACGATCTCGATCTTCGGGTCCTCCCTGGTCCAGTACGCGATCCTCTGGCACCTGACCCTGGAGACGAAGTCGGGCCTGGTGCTCACCGCCGCGATGGTGTTCGGCTTCCTGCCCCAGGCCGTCGTGTCGGTGTTCGGGGGTGTGTGGGCCGACCGGCACGACCGCAAGCGGCTGATCATCGCCGCCGATGCCACCATCGCCATGTCGACCCTGGCCCTGGCGCTGGCGTTCCTGGCTGGGTCCGGCGAGCTGTGGATGATCCTGCTCGCGATGGCCATCCGGTCGGCCCTCGGCGGGGTGCAGGGCCCAGCGGTCGGGGCGTTCCTGCCGCAGGTCGTGCCGACCGAGCACCTGCTGCGGGTCAACGCGATCAACGCCAGCATCGGTTCAGCGGTCATGCTGCTCAGCCCGGCGGTGGCTGCCGGGCTCTACGCGGCCTTCGGGATCACGGCGGTGCTCTTCGTCGATGTGGGCACCGCCGTGATCGGGATCCTGCTGCTCGCCCTGCTGCGGGTCGCGCCCTTCGTCCGTGACGTCGCCGATGTGGGCTACACCGAGGACCTGCGGGCAGGGCTGCGCTACGCGCGCCGCCAACCTGCCGTGCGCTGGGTCCTGATCTCGTTCGCCGCGGTGTTCGTGCTGGTCGTCCCGCCGTCCTACCTGACCCCGCTGATGATCGTGCGCACCTTCGGCGAGGAGGTGTGGAAGCTCACCGCCAACGAGGTCGCGTTCAGCGTCGGGATGATCCTCGGCGGGGCGCTGCTGGCGGCCTGGGGGACGGGCCGGGACCGGATGGGGCTGCTCACCGGGGCGACCATCGCGATGGGCGTCCTGACGGTGCTCCTCGGGCTTTCGAGCATCCTGTGGGTGTTCCTGGGCCTGATGCTCCTCGTTGGGGTCGTCGTCCCGGCGTTCTCCACCACATCGGCGACGCTGCTCCAGCAGACTGTGGAAACCGAGATGCAGGGCCGGATGTTCGGCCTGCTGGGGATCGTCGTGGCCCTGGCGATGCCCCTGGGGATGGCCGTGTTCGGGCCGCTGGCCGACGTGGTCACCGTCGAAGCCCTCCTGGTCGCCGGCGGGGCGCTGACCGTCGTGGCCGGGATGGTCATCCGGGCGGCTGCGCCAGCGCTGGGCAGTGCCGATTCCGGTCCCGTAGGGGCCGAACGTCCCTCGTGATCTGGGCATCGGCGGCATACCGTGCTGGGTATGGCCATTGATTCCGCCCCCGCACAGGTCACACACGTGCCGCCCACCGACGCCGTCATCGATGTGCGCGGGCTGGTCAAGCGCTTCGGGAGCACCCTCGTGCTCGACGAGCTCGCGCTGGAGGTCGTTCCCGGGGAGGTGCACGGCCTGCTCGGGCCCAACGGGGCCGGCAAGACGACCACGCTGCGGATCCTGCTCGGGCTGCTGCGCGCCGATGCGGGGACGGTCCGGGTGCTCGGTGGCGACCCCTGGCGTGACGCGGCGTCGCTGCACCGCCGACTTGCCTACGTGCCCGGCGACGTGACCCTCTGGCCGAACCTGACCGGGGGCGAGGTCATCGACATGCTGGGCCGGATGCGCGGCGGCCTGGATCGCACCCGGCGCGATGACCTGATCGCCCGCTTCGACCTCGACCCGACGAAGAAGGGTCGCACCTACTCCAAGGGCAACAGGCAGAAGGTGGCCCTCGTGGCCGCGCTGGCCAGCGATGTCGAGCTGCTGCTGCTCGACGAGCCGACCGCCGGCCTCGACCCGCTGATGGACGCCGCCTTCCGGGAGCACATCGAGGCCTTCCGGGCCGATGGCCGCACCGTGCTGCTGAGCAGCCACATCCTGTCGGAGGTGGAGGCCCTCTGCGACCGCGTGAGCATCATCCGCCAGGGAATCGTCGTGGAGTCCGGGACCATGGCCCAGCTGAGGCACCTGACCCGGACGTCGGTGGTCGCCGAGGTGGAGATGGTCCCTGCCGGGCTCGACCATCTCCCCGGAGTGCACGACGTGCGCGTGGACGGCCGCCGGGTCACGGCCAGCGTGGAGAGCCACGGCCTGTCCCCGCTGATGGCCAGCCTGGGTTCCGGTGGGCTCACCAGCCTGACCACGGCACCGCCCACCCTCGAGGAGCTGTTCCTCCGGCACTACCGCGACGCTCTCGAAGCGCCGGCCGACGGCGCTGACGACGTCGCGGGGGCCAGCGGGCCGCACCGACGGCACCTCGGGCACCGGGGGAGGCGATCGGCATGACCGCCGGCGCCGCCCGGACGGTCGTGCGTCCCACGTCGGCGTCCCCGGTGGGCGGCCAGCGGGGCGACGGCTCGGCCCTCGTCGGCACCGGTCACATGCTGAGGCTGGCGCTGCGGCGGGATCGGATCCTGGTTCCGTCCTGGGTCCTGGGGATCGCCGGCATGGCCACGTTCTCCGCCCAGGCCACTGTCGGGCTGTACCCCGACCTGCCCCAGCGGGTGCAGGCCGCCGAGGCCATCAATGGCTCCGCGGCGCTGATCGCCCTCTACGGGCGGATCTACGACCCGACCTCGCTCGGCGAGCTGTCCCTGTTCAAGATGACGGCGTTCGGCGCCGCGATGGTCGGCGTGCTGATGATCATCCTCGTGGTCCGCCACACCCGCGCCGAGGAGGAGTCGGGTCGCCTCGAGCTGGTCGGGGCGACCGTGGTCGGCCGGGCAGCGCCGTTGGCCGCCGGGATCCTGCTCGCGGCACTCGCCTCGACGGGGATCGCGGTCCTGACGGCGGCCGGCCTGGCGATGGCCGGACTTCCACTGGCCGGCAGCGTCGCGTTCGGGGCCGCATGGGGCGCGACCGGGCTGCTGTTCGCGGCAGTCGGTGGGATCGCCGCGCAGCTGAGCGTCAGCGCCCGTGCGGCCACCGGGCTGGGCCTGGTCGTGCTGGCCGTGGCCTACGTCGCCCGGGCTGTCGGCGACCTCGCCGAGGGCGGGCCGGGCTGGCTGTCGTGGCTGTCGCCGATCGGGTGGAGCCAGCAGGTACGGGCCTTCTCCGGCACGCGGTGGGCGTTGCTCGTTCTCCCGCTGGTGGCCACGGTCATCCTGGTGTCGATCGCCTTCGTCCTGCGTACCCGCCGGGATCTCGGCGCAGGGCTGCTCGCCGACCGCCCGGGTCCCGCCGTGGGTCGCATCACCTCCACATGGGGGCTGTCAGTGCGGCTGCAGCGTCCGTCCTTCCTGGCGTGGACGGCCGCGGCGGTCCTGATGGGGCTGGTCCTGGGCAGCGTGGCCGACAGCGTCAGCGGCTTCATCGACACCCCGGCCATGGCGGAGTTCCTGGAGAAGCTGGGCGGTCGCCAGGGCCTCGTGGACGCCTTCCTCGCCGCCGAGCTCGGGATCATCGGCTCCCTGGTGGCCGCGTACGGGATCACCGCGTCGCACTGGCTGCACACCGAGGAGGAAGGTGGGCGCACCGAGAACGTGCTGGCCACCGCGACCTCGCGGCGCCGGTGGGCCACGAGCCATGCGGTCCTCGCCCTGCTCGGTGTGGCCGTGCTCACCGTCGTGATCGGCCTGGCCGTCGGTCTGGGTCATGGGATGTCTGTGGGCGAGCCCGACCAGGTGTGGCGGCTCGGGCTGGCCGCGACCGCGCGGATCCCGGCCGCCTGGGTGGTCGTCGGGCTGGCCGTGGCCATCTGGGGGTTCTGGCCGCGGCTCAGCTGGCTGGTGTGGCTGCTGTTCGTCGCCTTCCTGGTCATGGGCGAGTTCGGCGTCCTGTGGGACCTGCCCGACTGGTTGCGCAGCCTCAGCCCATTCGCCCACTCGCCTGTCGTTCCCGGACCCGACCCGCAGTACCTGGGCATCCCGGTCATGCTCCTGATTTCCGTCGTGCTCGTCGCGCTCGGGGTCGGCCGGTTCGCCCGTCGGGACGTCGTCAGCTCGTAGGTGGCCCTGCTCGCATCCCGCCCGGAGCAGGTTGCCCGGGTGCCGGATTTGGCATGATCTGGGTCATGGTTTAGGTTAGGCACACCTAACGGACGACGGACTCAGGAGAGTCGTGATCAGCCACTTCGAGGCAGCCACCGGCCCCCTTCCCAGCATGACGGCACCGATCGGCACCCCGGCCCGCCGCCGGCGGTGGGCCGGGACCGCACTGGCAGCCGCTGCCCTGACCCTTCTCGCGGCGTGCGGCACGGATGCGTCCGGTGCCAGCTCGGCCAGCGGCGAGCAGGGGGCGCTCACCCTGTACAACGGGCGCAGCGAGGAGCTCGTCGGGCCGCTGCTGGAGCAGTTCACGGCCGACACCGGGATCCCCGTACAGGTGCGCAGCGCCGGCTCGGGGGAGCTGTCCGCGCAGCTGCTCACCGAGGGCGACGCGAGCCCGGCCGACGTGTTCCTCTCCCAGGACGCCGGCGCCCTGGGCGCCCTGACCAAGGAGAGGTTGTTCGCCACCCTCCCGCAGGAGACGCTGGATCGGGTCCCTGCTGCCTACCGTGCCGCTGACGGCACGTGGACCGGCACGTCGGGACGTGTGCGCGTCGTGGTGTACAACTCCGACCTGGTCTCCGAGGCGCCCGACACGATCGACGAGGTCGTCGCCGGCGACTACTCCGGGGGAAGGATCGGCTACGCGCCGACCAACGCCAGCTGGCAGTCGTTCGTCACCGGCCTGCGGGTCCTGCGTGGTGAGGACGGTGCCAGGGCGTGGCTCGAGGAGTTCGCCGCGCAGGACCCGGTCGCCTACGAGGGCAACTCCCAGGTGCGCGACGCCGTGGACGCCGGCGAGGTCCAGATCGGATTGATCAACCACTACTACCTCTACGAGCTCATCTCGGAGAAGGGGGAGGGCAACGTCACGGCGCGCAACCAGTTCATGGCCCCCGGCGATCCGGGCGGCCTGGTCAACGTGGCCGGCGCCGGGATCCTCGCCTCCAGCGACCAGCCCGAGCTGGCCCTGGCCCTCGTGGACTACCTGACCGGGGAGAAGGCCCAGGCCTACTTCGCCGAGCAGACGTGGGAGCATCCCTTGATCGAGGGGGTGTCGGCCCCCGAGGGCCTGCCGTCGCTGGAGTCCCTCGACCCGCCGGCGATCGACCTGTCCGACCTGGCCTCGATCGCCGCGACCCAGGCGCTGCTGGCCGAGGTCGGCCTGCTGACCCAGTAGTCCGTGGACCGGCCCTGCCCGGGCCGGAGAGGGAAGGATGGTGCGGTGGCCACCGCCCCCACAGTGAACGACCCGTTGCCGGGCCCCGCGGACCTCGTCGGGCCCGGCAACGCGTTGTCGGTGCGCCCCGTCGTGACGCCCGGATCGCACCGGGGCGCGCGCGGCCATCGGGCGCCATGGTGGCTGGTTCTGCCCTCGGTCCTGGCTGCGATCGTGGCGATCCTGCCGATCTGGTACCTGATCGCCCGGACCGGCTCCGTGGCCCGGCTCATCGAGGTCCTGGCGACGCCGTCGACCGTGGCCCTGACCCTGCGCAGCCTGGTGCTGGCGGGGACCGTGACCCTCCTGGCCGTGCTGGTCGGCGTCGCCGCAGCCTGGTTGGTCGCGCGGGCCGACCTGCCCGGGGCGCGGGCATGGCAGGTTGCGATGGTGCTCCCGCTGGCGATCCCGAGCTACATCAGTGCCTTCGTGTGGCTCGACGTGGCGCCCGGCCTGGCAGGTTTCCCGGGCGCCGTCCTGGTCCTGACGCTGACGACCTTCCCGTACGTGTTCCTCCCGGCCGTCGCTGCGCTGCGGCGCATCGACCCGGCGCAGGAGGAGGTCGCCGCCTCGCTGGGAATGGGGCGCTGGCAGGTCGCCCGCCGGGTCACGATCCCGCAGATCCGCACCAGCGTTGCGGCTGGGGCCCTGCTGGTGGCCCTCTACGTCCTCAGCGACTTCGGGGCAGTGGCACTCATGCGCTACGAGGTCTTCACGTGGGTGATCTACGGGGCCTACCGCTCGGGCTTCGACCCGACCCGGGCTGCAGTCCTGTCGATCCTGCTGGTGCTGCTGGCCGCGGTGCTCGTCGCCGCCGAGGCCCGGGTGCGCGGACGAGTGCGCACACGCACCGGGTCGGGGGTCGCCCGCACGGGTCGGGTGGTGCACCTGAGGCGGGCGGCCGTGCCTGCCACGGCGTTCCTCTCCGGGGTGATCCTGCTGGGGGTCGGCGTACCACTGGTCGTCATCGGCTCGTGGCTGGTCGATGGGCTCGGGTCACAGGCCGACCTCGGCCAGTTCGCGCCGGCGCTGGCTGCCACGGTCGAGCTGTCCGCGCTGGCTGCGGTGGCGTGCCTGGCCCTGGCGGTCCCGGTCGGCATCCTGGCCGCGAGGTACCCCGGGCGGGGCAGCGCCCTGCTCGAACGGAGCACATACGTCGGGCATGCGCTGCCCGGGATCGTGGTCGCGATCGCGATGGTCTACGTCGGCGTGCGTCTGCTGCGCCCCATCTACCAGCAGACCCCGCTGCTCGTCCTGGCCTACGTGGTGCTGTTCCTGCCGCTGGCCGTCGCCGCGGTCCGCGCGTCGGTGGAGCACAGCCCGGTGCGCGCCGAGGAGGTCGCCCGCAGCCTCGGACTCGACCGGTGGGCCACGCTGCGCCGGGTCACGCTTCCACTGGCGGCACCAGGGCTCGCAGCCGGGGCGGCCATGGTGTTCCTCACGACCATGAAGGAGCTGCCCGCGACCCTCCTGCTGCACCCCACCGGCACCGAGACCCTGGCCACGATGCTCTGGCGCTTCATGCTGGTCTCCGACTACTCGTCGGCGGCCCCCTACGCCGCGCTGATCGTGCTCGGGGCTGCCCTGCCCGCCGTCGTTCTGGCCCGGATCGGACGAGGGGCGGCCTCCGATGGGTGATCAGCTGCAGGTGCGCGGCCTGGCCCTCTCGTTCGGCGCGCAGGCAGTCCTGGCAGGTGCCGACCTCGATGTGCCCACCGGCCGCGTGGTGGCGCTGGTCGGCCCCTCGGGCTGTGGCAAGACGACGCTGGTCCGGCTCGTGGCGGGGTTCGAGGAGCCTGATGCCGGGACGATCGAGCTCGCCGGCCGACTGGTCGGCTCAGCCGGGCCTGAGGGCGTGCACGTGCCGGCGGAGCGTCGGCGGGTCGGGGTCGTGCCGCAGGAGGGTGCACTGTTCAGCCATCTCGACGTGGCAGGCAACGTGGGCTTCGGGTTGCCGAAGCGGGGCCGCACGCCCGAGGGCCGGGCGCGGGTCGGCCACATGCTCGACCTGGTCGGGCTCGCCGATCTGGCGGGCCGACGTCCCGACCAGCTCTCCGGTGGGCAGCAGCAGCGGGTCGCGGTCGCCCGCGCGCTTGCCCCGAGCCCGGACCTGGTGTGCCTCGATGAGCCGTTCTCAGCCCTGGACGCCACCCTGCGCACCTCCGTGCGGGACGCCGTCATGGGGGCCCTGCGCGCCGAGCGGGCCTCCGTGCTGCTGGTCACCCACGACCAGGACGAGGCGCTGAGCGTGGCCGACGTGGTCGCCATCATGCTCGACGGGCGGATCGCGCAGGTCGGCACGCCCGACCAGGTGTACGCCGAGCCGGCCTCCGTCTCGGTCGCCGAGTTCCTCGGCGATGCCGTGCTGCTGCCCGGGCAGGCCTGCGGGGAGTATGCGCAGTGCGAGCTCGGTCGGGTCGACCTGGTCCGGTCGGCGACCGGGGCGACCACGCTGCTGCTGCGCCCCGAGCAGCTCGTGCCCGAGCCGGTGGGGTCCGGCGCCGAATCGCCGCCGCTCGGCTCAGCGACCCGCGCCCCGGTCGCATCGGATCCGGAGCCGGAGCCCATGCGCGCGTCGTGTCGGTGTCCTTCCACGGCCACGATGCGCTCGTCTCCCTGCGCACGGACCGCGGTACCGAACTCCAGTCACGGGTGTGGTCCGGCTGGCTCCCCCGGCCCGGGGAGCAGGTCCGCATGGGCGTGCGCGGTGGGGCGTGGCCACTGCCCGGGTGATCGGCCTACCATCGGTGCTGACAGGTCCCGGCGCGGTCCCGGAGGTGGCACCATGGCTGACGAATCCCTCGACACAGCGGCGTCCGAGCTGCTCGCCCGCCACCCCGAGGTGGCCGGTGGCCTCGACGACCGGGCCCGTGCGCGCCTCGCCGAGGTGCTGGCCGATCCCGCCGGGGAGTCGTGGATGGACCCGGCGGGCCTGCTCGACGGCGACTCGTGCGGGTACCCGGTCACCGGCGGTCTCTACGACGTGAAGAGCGACCTGGGATCGCTGCCGGCTGCCAGTGACCCCGAGGTGCGCGACCAGGTGATGGCCCGGCTGGTGCGGGAGTGGGCCGATGACTACGTGCTCACCGGCCGAGCACGGCTGGACCGGCCCTGGCAGTCGTACGTGGCGCATCCCGGGTCCGGGTAGGGACGGGGCAACCGGTCGGGGGAGGATTGCGCCTGTGGTTGGTGTGATGGTCCGGGACATGCGCGCGGCCGACGTGGCCGAGGCTCTCGACGTCTTCGCCGCCGTCGCCG
This sequence comes from uncultured Actinomycetes bacterium, assembly GCA_963706875.1. GTDB lineage: Bacteria > Actinomycetota > Actinomycetes > S36-B12 > CAIYMF01 > Prado023. The sequence goes on from CAVPNW010000004.1 coordinate 343,998, forward strand.
CCGAGGGGATCTGGTTGGGCACCGAGCCGGGGTTCGATCGGCACCGGCGCCGCGAGCACTGGCTGGAGGGCCTGGCCGACCCGTCCGTGCGCACCCTGGTGGTCGAGGACCCGGCGACCGGGCGGTTGCTCGGCCATGGCAGCGTGCATCTGGCCCGCTACGGCGTGGCCGAGCTCGGGATGAACCTGGCGGCCGACTCCCGAGGTCGGGGGTTGGGTGGCCAGCTGCTGGACGCCCTGCTCGGCGCCGCCCGCGACCTGGGTGCGCACAAGGCCGAGCTGCAGGTCTGGCCGCACAACGAGGCGGCCCTGCGCCTCTACCTCTCCCGCGGCTTCGTCGTCGAGGGACGCATCCGCGCGCACTACCGCCGCGCGTCCGGCCAGGTGTGGGACGCGATCCTCATGGGCGCTGCGCTGGACCCCGACCTCGCCGACGGCACTCACAGCTCGGGCCTGCCCGACGCCCCCTGCCTGCCGGGGTCGATCGCGATCACCGGGGACTGACCTGCCGGTAGCCTGCGGTCCCGTGCGCATCCGGACCTTCGGCGAGCCCGACCGTGCTGCCGTGATCAGCCTCTGGCGCCGTGTCGGCCTGACCCGGCCCTGGAACGATCCTCATCGCGACATCGACCGCAAGCTCGCCGACTCGCCCTGGGGCCTGCTCGTGGGGGAGGACGGGGACCGGGTGATCGCGGCGGTGATGGTCGGCTACGACGGCCATCGCGGCACGGTGAACTACCTCGCCGTCGACCCGGCCTGGCGGGGTCGGGGGGCCGGGAGCGCGCTGATGGACCACGCGGAGGCGCTTCTGCTCGAGCGGGGCTGCCCCAAGGTCAACCTCCAGGTGCGTGGGGACAACGCCGAGGTCGTCGCGTTCTACGAGCAGCGTGGGTATCGCCTCGAGCCCGCCAGCCACGCGGTCACCCTCGCCCTGCGCCTCGTCGAGGACGGACCCCAACCCTGAGGCCGGGCCATTCAGGTGCCGGCGATGCTGCGGAAGCTGCGCAGGCGCAGGCTGTTGGTGACGACGAAGACCGAGGAGAACGCCATCGCCGCGCCCGCGATGAAGGGGTTCAGCAGGCCCAGCATCGCCATCGGGATGGCAGCCACGTTGTAGGCGAACGCCCAGAACAGGTTGCCCTTGATGATGCGCAACGTCCGTCGCGACAGCCGGATGGCATCCACGGCCGCCCGGGGGTCACCACGCACGAGGGTCAGGTCAGCGGCGGCGATGGCCACGTCGGTGCCGGTGCCCATCGCGATGCCGAGGTCCGCCGTGGCCAGGGCCGCGGCGTCGTTGACCCCGTCACCGACCATGGCGACCACGCGTCCGCGCTCCTGGAGGTCGCGGACAGCATCCACCTTGCCCTCGGGCAGGACGCCGGCGATCACCTCGGCGATGCCGACCTCGTCGGCGATCGCGCGCGCCGCCAGGGGGTTGTCCCCGGTGAGGAGCACGGGCGACAGGCCGAGCCCGCGCAGCTCGGCGACCGCCTGGGCGGAGGTCGGCTTCACAGTGTCGGCCACCTCGATGACCCCCCGGGCGGCGCCGTCCCAGCCGACCGCGACGGCGGTACGGCCGAGGTGCTGGGCGGCCTCGAGGCTCGCCTGAAGGTCGTCGGGAAGGACCATGCCCCACTGCTCGGCCAGCCACTCGGGTCGACCGGCCACCACGTGCTGGCCGGCGACCAGGCCCTCGACGCCCAGGCCCGGGGTGGCCCCGAAGTCGGTCACAGCGACCGCCAGGTGCGCAGGTGTGGCCGACGCGGCTGCCGCGATGGCCTCGCCGACCGGGTGCTCCGAGGCGTCCTCGACGGCTCCAGCCAGCGCCAGGACCTCCGTGGGGCTGGTGCCCGCCACGGCGTGCACCTCCACGACCTGCATCCGCCCGGTCGTGAGCGTCCCGGTCTTGTCCAGCACGATCGTGTCCACCCGCCTCGTGGACTCCAGCACCTCGGGCCCACGGATCAGGATGCCCATCTGGGCCCCGCGCCCGGTGCCCACGAGCAGGGCGGTCGGTGTGGCCAGGCCGAGCGCGCAGGGACAGGCGATGATCAGCACGGCCACGGCTGCGGAGAACGCGGCCTGTGCGGTGTGATCGGTGGCCAGCCACGCGACGAGGGTGAACAGGCTCAGGACGATGACCACGGGGACGAACACCGCGGACACCCGGTCGGCCAGCCGCTGGACCGGCGCCTTGCCGGCCTGCGCCTCGGAGACCAGGCGGGCCATCTGGGCCAGCTGGGTGTCCGACCCGACCCGCGTCGCGCGCACGACCAGCCGACCGCCGGCGTTGATCGTGGCACCCACGACCGCATCCCCGGGCCCGACCTCGACGGGCACGGGCTCGCCGGTGAGCATCGAGGCGTCGATCGCCGACGTGCCGGACGTGACCACGCCGTCCGTGGCGACCTTCTCCCCGGGACGCACGACGAACTCCTCATCCACGTGCAGGTCGCCGATGGGGATCCGCTGCTCGGCACCGCCGCGCAGCACCGCGACCTCCTTGGCACCCATCTCGAGCAGGGCTCGCAGGGCCTCACCGGAGCTGCGCTTGGCGCGCGCCTCGAGGTAGCGACCGAGGAGCACGAACGTCGTGACCGCGGCCGCGGTCTCCAGGTAGATGTGCGGGACGAGGTCGTCACCGGGGCTCAGGACGGAGCCGGTCATGGTCATGCCGGTCATGCCCGCACCGCCGAGGAACAGTGCCCAGAGCGAGTAGAGGTAGGCCGCCGACACCCCGATGCTGATCAGCGTGTCCATGGTCGTGGCCCCATGCCGGGCGTTCACGTAGGCGGCGCGGTGGAACGGCCAGGCGCCCCACACCACCACCGGCGAGGCCAGGGCCAGGCACGCCCACTGCCAGTAGACGAACTGCAGCGCGGGGATCATCGACAGGGCGACGACCGGGATCGTGAGGGCGGTGCTGATCTGCAGGCGTTGGCGCAACGAGACCATCTCGGGATCGGGCGGCGGGGCGCCGTCCTCACCGCCGGTGGGGCGCAGCGACACCGGCTCCGGCAGGATCGCCGTGTAGCCCGTTGCCTGCACCGTCGCGATCGCCGCCGCGACGTCGGTGCCCTCGGGCAGGACCACGTGGGCGCGCTCGGTCGCGTAGTTGACCGATGCCTGCACCCCGGGCATCCGGTTGAGCTTCTTCTCGATCCGCGCGGCGCACGAGGCACAGGTCATCCCGCCGATCTCGAGCTCGAGGACGTGGCGTGCGTCCGGGATCGAGGTGGACGGGCCCGCGCCGGCGGTGTCGGTCACGAGCGGACCAGGCGCGCGATGGCGGCCGACGCCTCCTTCAGCTTCACCTCGCCGACCTCACCGCCCTCGGCGACCGCGTGTGCCACGCAGTGGGAGAGATGGTCGTCGAGCATCACCAGGGCGACCGACTCCAGGGCCCTGGTCGTGGCGGACACCTGCGTGAGCACATCGATGCAGTACGTGTCCTCATCGACCATCCGCTGCAGTCCGCGGACCTGACCCTCGATCCTGCGAAGTCGGCGCTGGATGTCCTCGCGATTGTCCGCGTAGCCGGGAGGTGGCTTGTCAGTCATGGACCAAGGGTACCCCTAGGGGGTATCAAGGTCAACGCCTCGCGCAGCACCGCCCGCTGCCGTCAACCATGCGTGATCAACGCAGCGGATCGGTCCACCCCGCTGGGGCGAGGAAGCCCTGGCCGAGCCCGGGCCATCCACCCGGGGGGTAGGGGTCTGGCGGTACCACGTCCGCGCCGGTCACCTCGCCACCCCGGGCCAACGACACGACGGAGTTGTTCTCCTCGCCGGGTGCCAGGCGGATCCTGGGGCCCGAGGGGATCCCCGAGTCCGTCACCCAGCGAGTCGGCAGGTACCCGGCGTCGGCGACTCCGAGGCGGATTCCCAGGGAGTACTCGCCCGGGGGGACGGGGCCCACATTGAGGCGGATCGAGTCCGCCGGGGGCGGGCCGGACGCGGGGTCCGCCAGCTCCCCGGACTCACTCGGGCCCCCCGGCACGCTGATGGCCCGGCCGGCGAAGTACTGGCTGTAGGTCCGGCCCGTGGTCGTGAGTTGGACGATGGCCCTCACCGGATCGGCGAGGTCAGCCCCGATCACGTCCAGGTTGACGAATGCGGGCCGGGTCAGGGTGAGGTCCACGGAGTCGACGACGTCACCCTCACCCACCTCGAGATCCGGGACGCGCGCGGTGACCTCCCGGCTCGGATACCAGGGTCCCAGCAGTCCCCACGCGGGCTGGGCGACCACCGCCAGGTCAGTGCTCGGGGCAACTCCGGCAAGCCGGTACCTCCCGGCGGCATCGGTGGTCGCGTGCGGTGGGCACGCGGGCAGGCAGCCCGTGAGCCGGACGTCGGCACCGGCGACCGGGGTCCCCGCATCGTCACGTACTGTCCCGGCGATCTCGGCTGCTGCCCGCAGGCCGATGGTCACCCCTGTGGTGCGCGCGCCGCCATCGATTCGCAGGGCTCCGGCCGGGCCGGAGGGGTCCTGGGCGGGGGCGAGGTAGGGGCTGCCCGGCGGGAGCGAGACCGAGAGCTCCATGGCGACCGGGGGGAGCCCGGTCAGCGAGAACAGCCCGGGTCCGGAGGCCGGAAGAGCGGCCCCGAGGCTGCCCGACGAGGCATCATCGGCGATGCTCGCGCTCACCCGTGCCCCGTCGATGGGCCTGCCGGTGCGCGCTTCCACGACCTGGCCCCGGACCGAGCCTCCGACGGGCAGCTCGATGTCCGCGGTGGACCTGCCTGCTGTGACGTCGATGGCCCCGGCCGCGGCGAACGTGTAGGCCCCTGGCCAGTAGGTGTCGACCAGCTCCCCGAGGAGTGGGGCCTTCACCTGCACCTTCACCGGGCCTGCGGGCAGGCCCAGGAACTCGTAGCGCCCGGAGGAGTCGGTGGCCGTCCGCCGCACCGGTCCGCTGACCGTGCCGCGGGAGTCCACGGGGCTCAGGGAGACCCAGGCGTTCGCCAGGGTCGTCCCACCGCCAGTCACCGTGCCCGACAGGCTGCCCGTGGGCTCCGCGGCGGAGGCCGTGCTGTCCAGGCCGAGGACGAGCAGGGCGGCCAGCACTGGTCCCAGGAGGGCCAGGAGTGCCAGGTGCGCCCGGGGCAACGGCCCCAGCGTCACCACGGCAGGCTCCCCGCGGCGGAGGCCGCGAGGAAGCCCTCATCCAGCCCCGGCCATCCCTGCGAGGGGCCATCCGCGGCCGCCCCCGACCGGGTGGCGTCGCCTTGCGCCGAGCGGCACCCCGTGCTGCGGGCCCCGGCGCCCGTGCCCGGGGACTCGGCCGGGGACGTCGCAGCCTGCATGCCCTGCGAGCCGGCCGCCGGGGGGAGCGCCACGGCGAACTCCACGTCATCCCTGGGTCCCAGTTCGATGATCCCAGTGGGGGCCATTCCCGGGCTGGTCGCCCGCTCGACCGGGGCGTAGCCCGGGTTCGACCTTCCCGGCATGACGCTCAGGGTGTACCCGCCGGGAGGGACCGGCCCGAGGCGCATGCTGGTCGGGTCGTCGGTCGACCTCAGCGCGAAGTGCCGCTGGAACGAGTTGGTCGAGGAGACGAGCAGCACGATCGCACCGGGCAGGGGCCGGCCGTTGTCCGCTGCCGTGACCTGGACCGTCATGAATGCGCCCCTGGTCAGGGCGAAGTCGACGTCGTCGAGCTCATCCCCGGGGCGCAGGGCGATGTCCGTGGCCTGCGACGCGTTGTCCCGGCCCGGGTACCACTGGCGGACGAGCTGGTCGCCCTTCCACGCGACCACGCCCAGACGATCCCCGGGCGAGACCCCGACGATCCGGTAGGCGCCCGAGGCGTCGCTGGACACGATGAGCGGGCAGTTCGGCAGGCAGCCCACGACCTTGATCGAGGCCCCGGGCACCGGGGCGCCCCCGTCATCGCGCACCGTCCCGCGGATCTCGGCTCCCCGGGGCAGTCCGAGGCTCACCCCGGATGTGGTGCGTGCGCCATCGATCCGGAGCCCCTCGAACAGGTCGTTCGGGCCCCGAGCCAGGTAGGGGCTGTCGGTCGGCGGTCGTACCCGCAGCTCCAGTGGTACGGGCGGGAGCCCTGAGATCGCGAAGGCCCCGGGCTCCCCGGCCGGGCTGGACCGGCCCACAGGGCCGGCTTCGGGGGATCCGGCGATCATCGCCGTCACGCGTGACCCGGGGACCGCAGCACCGGTCTCGAGGTCGACCACACGGCCGGTCACCGAACCTGCGACGGGCAGGTCCACGTCGGCCGTCACGGGCCAGCTGGAGATCTCGATGATCCCCGCCTGGGAGAAGGTGTGGGCATCGGGCCAGTAGGTGTCCACGAACTCTCCGAACAGCGGCGCCCGCACCTGGAGCTTGATGTTCTGGTCGTAGACCTCGGGGAACTCGTACACGCCCGACTCGTCTGTCAGCGTGCGCTTGGGGTTGCCGCTGGGATCGCCGTCCTCGGTCACCGGCGTGAACGTGACCCATACGTTGGGCAGGGGCGCCCCGTTGCCGGTGATGGTGCCGGAGAGCTCCCCGATCAGCGAGGCGGACGCCGGTGCGGGCACACCCAGCGTCACGAGTGCTGCGGCAATCGCGCCGAGCAGCAGGCGCCCCGGGGCGCGCAACGACCACGTGGACGCCGTCATGGCTAGCCGGTCGCGGGTGCGCCGCGGACCACCAGGGCGGCGAGCAGCTGCTCGGACGCGGCGGCGATGGAGTCCACGGCGTGGTCGAAGGCCTCGGCGTTGTGCGCGGCAGGTGTGCGGAACCCGCTGATCTTGCGCACGTACTGCAGGGCGGCCGCGCGGATCTCGTCGGCGGTCGGGTCCTCGTGGAACGGCGGACGAAGGGTCTGGATGCTCCGGCACATGGCGACATTGTGCGCCGGTAGCGCGCACACGGCACGGCGGACGACGGGCGTCACTAGGGTGGGGGACGTGGCTGAGATCACGTCCGCCGTCCCCCTGTGCACCCCCCGTGGCCGCCTGAACCCCGATGCCGTCGGCTGGAGCCGCCGCCCGTTGCACACTTCGAACCTGCGGGGGTGGGGCCGGACCAAGCGCTTCGACTACTGGGGGATCGTCTCGCCCGATGTGATCGTCGGGCTGACGATCGCCTCGCTCGACTACGCAGGTCTGGTCTCCATCGTCGTGATTGACCGGCGTACCGGGGTTGAGACCATCCTCACTGGCCTGTCGCCGCTGGCCCGCAGCTTCGAGAGATCCGACCGAAGCGGACAGGGCGTGGCACGTGGACGCGCACAGCGACTGTCCCTGTCCTTCGCCAGCTCCCCGGCAGGCACTCGGTTGGAGGCCGAAGGCCCGGGGGTCCGGTTCGTGGCCGACGTCGGGCCCGGTGCCGAGAGCCTGGCGGTGGTGGTGCCGTGGTCCCAGCGCCGGTTCCAGTACACGGTCAAGGACGTGGGCCGACCCGTCACCGGGACGTTGTCCCTCGGCGACGAGGAGATCCGGTTCGGTCCCGACGACGGCTCGTTCGCCGTCATGGACCACGGCCGGGGGAAGTGGCCCTACTCGATCACGTGGAACTGGGCGGCCGGGTACGGCGAGGTGGCCGGGCGTCGGGTCGGGCTGCAGTTGGGTGGCCAGTGGACCGTCGGAACGGGCAGCACTGAGAACGGGCTGTTCGTGGATGGCCGCCTCAACAAGATCCACGAGGAGCTGACGTGGACCTACGACCGCAGCAACTGGATGGCGCCCTGGCGGATCGAGGGTGCTCGGGTCCGGGTCACCCTTGCCCCGTTCCATGAGCGCGATGAGCGGATGAACCTCCTCGCCGTCGCCTCGGAGATCCACCAGTGCTTCGGGATCTTCACCGGCTGGGTGCTCGACGACGGCGGCACCCGCATCCCCGTCGACGGACTCGTCGGGTGGGCCGAGGAGGCGCGCAACCGCTGGTAGTTCACCGGGGCATCAACATCGCGTCGGACTTGAGCGGATCGTGTTCGTCGAGACCCGACGGGACCCGTGATCGGACCCAGCGAATCCGACGCGATCCCAGGTCGCGCGCGGGTGTGCGGGGTGCGGGCGTAGGGTCGGGCGGTGATCGCCCTCCTCCGCACGCACATCGCGCCCTACCGCCGCGACCTCGCGATCGTCATCGGGCTGCTGGTCCTGCAGGTCATCGGCACCCTGTACCTGCCTGCGCTCAACGCCGACATCATCAACAACGGCGTGGCCAAGGGCGACACGGGCTACATCATCCGCGTCGGCGGGTTGATGCTGTTCGTTGCGTTCCTGGTGGGGGTGGCGGCCATCGTGGGGCTGTACTACGCCTCCCGGACGTCGATGTCGGTCGGCCGGGACATGCGCGCCCGGATCTTCCGGGCGGTGCAACGGTTCTCGCTGCGCGAGATGAACACCTTCGGAGCGCCCACCCTGATCACCCGAAACACCAACGACGTGCAGCAGGTCCAGATGTTCCTGCAGATGGCGCTGACGGTGATGGTCACCGCACCTCTGATGGCGATCGGCGGGGTGGTCATGGCCTACCGCCAGGACGGCCCGCTGTCGCTGCTGCTGCTGGTGATCGTGCCGATCATGATGCTGGTGATCGGCGGGGTGATGGTCAAGGCCGTGCCCCTCTTCCGGGCGATGCAGGTCAAGATCGACAAGATCAACCTGATCCTGCGGGAGAACCTCACCGGCATCCGCGTGATCCGGGCGTTCGTGCGCACCGAGCACGAGGAGCAACGGTTCGCTGACGCAAATGCCGATCTCACCGACACGACCCTGAGCGTCAACCGCCTCTTCGCCCTGATGATGCCCGCGCTGATGCTGATCATGAACCTGTCCAGCGTCGCGGTGGTGTGGTTCGGCGGCCAGCGGATCGCCTCGGGCGAGATGCCGATCGGCAACCTGATGGCGTTCCTGGCCTACCTGATGCAGATCCTGTTCTCGGTGATGATGGCCACGATGGTGCTGGTCATGTGGCCGCGCGCCGCCGCGTCCTCCGAGCGGCTCAACGATGTCCTGGCCGTCGAGCCCGACATCCACGACCCGCAGGTCCCCGAGCCCGGGCAGGCCGCGATGCGCGGCACGGTCGAGTTCCGCGACGTCGAGTTCGGTTACCCGGGGGCCGCCGAGCCGGTGCTCCGCGGGATCTCGTTCACGGCTCGCCCGGGGCAGACCACCGCCATCATCGGCTCCACGGGCTCCGGCAAGTCCACCCTGATCAACCTGGTCCCGCGGCTCTATGACGTCACCGGGGGCTCCGTGCTCGTCGACGGCGTGGACGTCCGGGAGTGGCAGCGCTCCGCCCTCTGGGCGAGCATGGGCCTGATCCCGCAGAAGGCGTTCCTGTTCTCCGGGACGATCGCCGACAATCTCCGCTTCGGGGCCCCGGACGCCACCGACGAGCAGATGTGGAGGGCTCTGGAGATCGCGCAGGGCGCCGGTTTCGTCCGCGCGCTGCCCGAGGGCCTGGAGGCCCCGATCGAGCAGGGTGGCGTGAACGTCTCCGGAGGCCAGCGCCAGCGCCTCGCGATCGCGCGGGCCCTGGTCCGAGAGCCGTCGGTGTACGTGTTCGACGACTCGTTCTCCGCGCTGGACTACGCGACGGATGCGCGGCTGAGGGCGGCGCTGAGGGAGCCCACGCGCGATGCCTGCGTGCTGATCGTGGCCCAGCGTGTGGCCACCATCCGCCATGCCGACCAGATCCTGGTACTCGACGACGGGATGCTCGTCGGAGTGGGCACCCATGACGAGCTCATGGCCGGGTGCCCGACCTATGCCGAGATCGTGCTCTCCCAGCTCTCCGCGGAGGAGGCCGCATGAGCGCCGGTGCGGCAACCGCCGGCGGGCGCCCGGGAGGCCCCGGGGGTACGGGTCCCGGTGGGCCGCCGCGTCCGGGCGGTCCCGGCCCCGGGGGTCCCGGCGGTGGCGGGCCCATGGGCGGGCTGTTCGTCCAGGCCCAGAAGTCCAGCGACTTCAAGGGCACGGTGCGCCGGCTCGCCGACCGGCTGCGTCCCCAGGCGGCCCAGATACTCGGCGTCATCGCGATGTCGGTGGTCAGCGTCGTCCTGGCGATCATGGGACCCAAGCTCCTGGGCAACGCGACCACCATGATCTTCGAGGGCTACATCTCCTCGCAGCTGCCCGCGGGAGTGCCGGTCGACGTGATCGTGGATGGGCTGAACGCGCAGGGCAAGACCGACCAGGCGAACATGCTGGCCTCGATGGACGTCGTCCCTGGGCAGGGGGTCGACTTCACCCAGCTCGGCCAGCTGCTCACCTTCGTGGCGCTGCTCTACCTGGTATCGGCCCTGCTGGGCTGGGCCAGTGCCTACATCATGGCCGGGGTCACGCAGTCGACGATCTACCAGCTGCGCGAGGAGGTCGACGGCAAGATCGGCCGGTTGCCGCTGAACTACTTCGACACCCACCCGCGCGGGGACCTGCTCTCCCGGGTCACCAACGACATCGACAACGTCTCCAACACCCTGCAACAGGTGCTCACGCAGCTGATCACCTCGACGCTGACCGTCATCGGCATCCTGATCATCATGTTCTGGATGTCACCGCTGCTCGCGGTGATCTCCCTGCTGACGGTTCCCCTGTCATTCGTGGTGACGATGCTGATCGCGAAGCGCTCCCAGAAGCAGTTCGCCTCCCAGTGGGAGTGGACCGGGTCGCTCAACGGCCACGTCGAGCAGATGTACACCGGACATGACCTGGTGAAGGTGTTCGGCCACTCGGAGCGCGCGATCGAGGAGTTCGACGAGCTCAACGAGCGCATGTACGTCTCGAGCTTCAAGGCGCAGTTCATCTCCGGGATCATCCAGCCGACGATGATGTTCATCTCCAACCTCAACTACGTGCTGATCTCCGTGATAGGAGGCCTGCAAGTGGCCTCCGGGGCGATGCCGCTGGGCGACGTCCAGGCGTTCATCCAGTACGCGCGGCAGTTCCAGATGCCGATCACCCAGATCGCCGCCGTGGTGAACCTGATGCAGTCCGGGGTTGCCTCGGCCGAGCGGGTCTTCGAGTTCCTCGACGCCGAGGACGAGATCGCGGATCCCGACGAGCCGGTCCGGCCGGGCCAGGTCCAGGGCCGTGTCGTCTTCGAGGACGTCGCGTTCCAGTACGTGCCCGACAAGCCCCTGATCCGCGGGCTGAACCTGGTGGTGGAGCCCGGGGAGTCCTGCGCGATCGTGGGCCCGACAGGTGCCGGCAAGACGACCCTGGTCAACCTGCTGATGCGCTTCTACGACGTGGACTCCGGGCGGATCACCCTCGACGGCCAGGACATCAACGCGATGACCCGCGACGACCTGCGCGGCAGCTTCGGCATGGTCCTGCAGGACACATGGCTCTTCGGCGGGACGATCCGGGAGAACATCGCCTACGGTGCCGCGGACGCGACCGAGGAGCAGGTGCTCGAGGCGGCGAAGGCGGCCTACGTCGACCACTTCGTGCGCACGCTCACCGACGGCTACGACACCGTCCTCGACGATGAGGCCTCCAACGTCTCAGCGGGCGAGAAGCAGCTGATCACGATCGCGCGGGCGTTCCTGAGCGACCCGGCGATCCTGATCCTCGACGAGGCCACATCCTCGGTCGACACCCGCACCGAGGTGCTGGTGCAGAAGGCCATGGCCCGACTGCGCCACGGCCGCACGTCGTTCATCATCGCCCACCGCCTGAGCACGATCCGCGACGCCGACACCATCCTGGTCATGGAGGACGGTGACATCGTCGAGCACGGCAACCACCAGGAGCTCATGGCGGCCGGTGGGGCCTACGCCCGGCTCTACGAGAGCCAGTTCGCCGGGGCCCTCTCGGAGTAGGTCCCGCAGGTCCCTCGGAAGAGCCCCACCGGACCCGGTCAGGGCAGCCGGATGTGCGCGGTGCCCTTGTCCAGGTCGATCCGAGTGCGCGGCGGAGCGCCCTCGGCGTCCTCCTCGGCCAGAAGTGCCTCGTGCTCGCGCTGCTCGATCTCATGCTTCTTCGAGGGGTAGAGCGCCTCCTGGAGGATGTCGAACCCCGTCGAGGACATCGCTGAGCCATGCTTCGACCCGGGCTTGCGCTTGGCTGCAGCGAGTTCGATCATCCCGAGTGCGAAGAGCAGCAGCACCAGCGCGGGCAGCGTCATCGCCAGCAGGAACCCCACAGCACACCTCCTGCTCCCAGTGTCGCGCACACCGGCCAGCCCGGGCAACGGCGCTCGTCCCACGCGGCGGGTGGCGATGCTGGCAGGATCTCGTCCATGCGGATCCTCACCATCGGCGGGACCCGGTTCGTCGGGCGGCACCTGGTGGCCGCGGCGATCGCCCGGGGTCATGAGGTAACCGTCCTGCACCGGGGGGTCGAGTGCTCCGGGGCGCCGGGCGCCGAGCACCTGCACGCCGACCGGGACGCCGACCTGGGCGTGCTGTCGGGCCGCGAGTGGGACGCCACGGTGGATGTGTGCGCCTACTGGCCGCGCCAGGTCACGTCCCTGGCCGATGCGCTGGGGGAGCGCGGCGGTCGGCACGCGCTCATCTCCACGGTCTCGGTCTACGCCGATGCGCCGCAGCCGGGCCTCGACGAGCAGGCCCCGCTGGTCGCACCCCTCGGCCTCGACGGCAGCGCCCCACCCATCGACATGGAGACCTACGGAGGGCTGAAGGTCGGCTGTGAGCATGTCGCCGAGCAGCGGCACTCAGGCCAGCTGCTGGTCATCCGCCCCACCTACATCGTCGGCCCGCACGACCCCACTGCGCGGTTCCCCTACTGGGTGGACCGGCTCGCCCGCGGCGGCCCGGTCCTGTGCCCGGGCAGCCCCGACGTGCCCTTCCAGTACATCGATGCCCGTGACCTCGCCGCCTTCACCGTGGGCCTCCTCGAGGCTGGGGATGAGGGGACGTTCCATGCGGTCCAGCCACCGCCCCCCTACTCGTTCGGGGAGATGCTCGAGGAGGTTCGCGAAGCGGTGGCACCGCAAGGGACCTCGCTGGAGTGGGTACCGTCCGCATGGCTGGCCGAGCGGGGGGTGACCCCGGCCATGCTGCCGCTGTGGACCGGCGCGGATGATCCGGAGTTCGCGCTCGCAATGGATCCCGCCCGCGCCGTCGCGGCCGGGCTGCGCGCCCGCCACGTGGGTGAGACGGCCGCCGACACCCTGGCGTGGTCGTCGGATCCGTCGTCGCGCTGGGCCGCCCGCAGCGCGCTGCTCGGGTCCGAGCGCGAGCGGGCCCTGCTCAGCGAGTGGGCAGCTCGCTAGTCCCGTCGCCAGGGGCTGCCTGCTCCTGAGTCTCCGGGTCGGCCGCCATCGACTCACGCCGCGCCCGGTGGGCAGGCTCGACCACCAACCACGACAGCCAGATCACGACCAGCACCATGGGCCACCCGAGGGCCACCTTGGCCAGGCCGAGCGCAACGGTCATGCCGGCCAACCAGAGCGGGGTCATCACGGCCACGCGCACGAGGAAGGACCCCACCCAGATCCAGCTCGCCCGGCAGTACGCGGCGAGCATCACCGGATCGGTGCGCCAGGCCGGGGAGCGGGTCAGTCCGCCGACGACCAGTCCCAGGAAGGGGCGCTTGACCCAGATCGAGACGGCCCACGCCAGTGCCGCGCCAGCGTTGGCCAGCAGGCTCGGCAGGAAGTAGTCCTGCGGCCGACCTGTTCGCGAGGCGACGAACGCGGCGAGGGCGACCGCCCCGAACCCGGCCAGGGCGTGGCGAAGGGTGTCGTGGGTGGCCAACCTCCAGCCAGTGACCACGAGGCCGGCGACCAGGGCGGCGATCAGGGCCACCGTGAGGTTCGATCCCGAGATCAGGTAGGTGCCGACGAAGGTCAGCGGGGGCAGCCCGGAGTCGAGCACCCCGCGGCGTCCGCCGAAGGCGTCCATCAGGGAGACCTCCGACAGGTCGGGAGCCCGCTCCTGATCGGCCATGCACACAAGGGTAAGGGCGCCGGAGCAGGAGCACATCCCATCTGGTCGGCGGCCCGGTCGGTGGCTCGGACGGGAGGTAAGGTGAGACTGCGTGATCGGGAGGGTTCGCCCACGGAGTAGGCTTTCCCCAATACCCTAGGGGGTATCCCGTCACCACGAAGGAGCACTCGACATGTCCATCCGTCGTCACCTCGCGATCCCGGCAGCAGCCGTCCTGTCGCTCGGTCTGCTGACAGCCTGTGCCTCGTCAGAGGACACCGCGGCCGACGCCGCGACCTCGCCCGCTGCGAGCGCCTGCGCCCTCACGATCGCCGACCCGTGGGTCAAGGCCCAGGACCAGGACATGACCGGAGCGTTCGGGGTGTTCAGCAACCCGAGCGATGCCGACATCACGATCACCGAGGCCTCGAGCCCGTCGGCCGGGATGATGGAGATCCACGAGGTCGTCGACAAGGACGGCGCAATGGTGATGCAGCCCAAGGAGGGCGGCCTGGTCGTCCCGGCGGGGGGCTCGGCGACGTTGAAGCCCGGCAGTGACCACCTGATGCTCATGAAGCTGCCCGCCCCGATCGAGGCCGGTGACGAGGTCGAGATCACGGTCGTGTGCGACTCCGGCGGCTCGCTGACGTGGATGAGCGTCGCCAAGCCGTTCGAGGGCGGCGCCGAGTCCTACGTGCCCGCGGAGGGTTCGATGGAGTCCATGTCGCCCAGCCCGTCGGAGAGCTGACTGCCGCCGATGACCCCTGACCCACAGCCCGAGCAGGCCCCGACCGGAGTCACCCGTCGGGGCCTGCTCGGTGCGTTGGGCATCGGGGTCGGGGGGCTGGCGGTCGGGGCCGCCGCCGGCTATGCGGTCGCCTCCGAGTCGGGCGCCCCCGCGGGTGACTCAGGGAGCGCCGCCGCCGAGCCCGGCGCGGTGCCCGCCCCGGGCAGCACGGTGGTGCCCTTCCACGGGGTCCACCAGGCGGGCGTCGAGACGCCGTTGCAGGCCAACGCGAGCTTCGTCGCCCTTGACCTCAAGGACGACGTCGACCGCGAGGCTCTCGTCCGTCTGATGCGCCTGCTCACCGACGACGTCGAACGGCTGTCCGAGGGCCGTCCTGCGCTGGCGGACCCACAGCCCGAGCTCGCCGGCGTGCCAGCCCGGCTGACCGTCACGGTCGGCTACGGGATGGGCCTTCTGGAGGCGGCCGGACTGGCCGACCAGGCGCCGGCCTGGCTCGCCGAGGGGCTGCCGGCCTTCTCGATCGACAAGCTCCAGGATCGCTGGACGGGGGGCGACCTGCTGCTCCAGGTCGCGGCCGAGGATCCGGTCACGGTCTCGCACGCGGTGCGCGTGCTGCTCAACGACTCCGGCCCGTTCGCGACCGTCCGCTGGGTCCAGTCCGGGTTCCACCGCCCGGCGAACACCGCGCCCACGGGCATCACCGGGCGCAACCTCTTCGGCCAGGTGGACGGCACCGTGAACCCCACGCCCGGAACCGAGGACTTCGCCGACGTCGTCTGGCTCGGGCCTGGCTCGGGGGCGCCGGCCTGGCTCGAGGGCGGCTCATCGGTCCTGGTGCGGCGGGTCGCGATGGACCTGCGGGTCTGGGGCGGGCTCGACGAGATGGCCAAGGAGGACTCGATCGGTCGGCGGCTGTCCGACGGAGCACCGCTGACCGGCGGCACCGAGTTCACCGCACCGGACTACGAGGCCGTCGATGAGAACGGGTTCCTCGTGATCCCACCGACCGCGCACATGCGGTTGGCCCACGCCACAGCCCCGAGCGAGCGGATCCTGCGTCGGCCGTACAACTACGACGACGGCATCGCGGCCGACGGCACGTCTGACGCCGGGCTCATCTTCGTCGCGTACCAGGCCGATCCGGCCACGCAGTTCGTCCCGATCCAGCGGCGCCTCGCGAAGTCCGACGTCCTGAACATCTGGACCACGCCCATCGGCTCGGCGCTGTTCGCGGTGCCGGGCGGGGTCCAGCCCGGCGAGTACATAGGCCAGGCCCTGCTCGGCTGAGCCCGCGACCACCGAGGGCCGCCGGACGGCCGGAACGCGCGACCGCCGGATCGCTCCGCCTCTGCGACGAACCGCGGTCGGAGATCCGGATCGATCCGGAGCCGGTCCGCGCGATGGCGGATCGATCGAAGGGTCGGCCAGGGCCAGGGGGGCGGGGCGGGGTGGGTCAGCTGATCTGGTCGTCGCCGACCGGGTAGCCGACCCGGCAGTGGTTGGCGAACAGCTCGACCTGCGACACCGGCTCGGACCCCGCGGCAGCGTCGGGCCCATCTCCGATCGGGTACCCGAGCCGCACGATCCGGTTGTCGCGGAAAACCTCGCCACCATCCCGGACGAACCGGTGGTCTCGCTCCACCACCTCGTAGCGGACGGTCGGGCCCTGCTCCGCGCGCAGCTCGCCCACCAGCTGGGTGTCCGTGAGGCGCAGGCGGAACTGGTGGTCGATCGCGGTCCGGTTGGTGACCTTCAGGTCGAAGATCCCGTCCAGGAGGGTCGCCCCCGTCCCGAAGGGAACCCGGCGCTCGCTGTCGGGGAACGGGTCGAACGAGTGCCGATGGCGCTCAGTCACCTCCAGGTCGCTGTGCAGGGCCAGCCAGTGCAGCATGTTGCTGATCTGGCAGAGCCCACCCCCCACCCCTGAGGCGGCCGCGCCGTCGCGCAGCACCAACCCGTCGGTGTAGCCGCCCCGCTCGGTCGCCCTGCCCACCAGCTTCCAGAACGAGAACGTCTCGCCGGGGGCCATGATCACCCCGTCGATGCGTCCCGCGGCCAGCCGGAGGTTCGTGACCTTGTTGCGCTGCAGCTGCGGGTCCACCCCCTGGAGGTCGCGCTCCAGGATCGAGCGGTGCTCCGCGATGAGCCAGGGCAGATCGGCAGTGGCCCGTACGGTCGCGTAGCGGTAGCCGGCCCGCGCGTCCTTCGCCCGCTTGGCCAGGCGTCGTTGGGCCATCCTCGCCGGGATCAGGGCCGGGAAGCGCTGGGTCACGCGCCGGCGCTGCGTGGCTGGAGCGGTCATGTGCGCCTCCCAGATGGGCTCAGACCCCGGGGCTGTCCTTGTCGACCTTGTCGGTGAACGAACCCGCGTGGGCGCGCTTCGACGGATCGCGTCGCACCGCGACCAGGCTCGCGATGGTGGTCACGGTCAGGACGATCACGATGACAGCCAGCGAGAAGGTGATCGTCATCTCGGGCACCTGCGGCCAGATCCCGTGCGCCCAGTGCAGCACCAGCTTGAAGCCGATGAAGACCAGGATGAACGCCAGGCCGGACGACAGGTACACCAGGCGGTCGAGCAGCCCGTCCACGAGGAAGAACAGGGCGCGCAGGCCCAACAGGGCGAAGGCGTTGGCGACGAACACGATGTACGGCTCGTCGGTGACGCCGTACACCGCGGGGATCGAGTCGAGTGCGAACAGGATGTCGGTCGAGGCAATGGCGACGAACGCGATGAACAGCGGCGTTGCCATCCGGACGCCGTTCTCGCGGACGAAGAAGTGCCCCTCGCGGTAGTCCTCGGTGACCGGGATCCGCCGCTTGGTGAACCGCACCAGGGCGTTGTCCTCGATGTCGGGATCCTCGTCGCGGTGCTGGAAGAGCTTGATCCCGGTGTAGATCAGGATCGCCCCGAAGATCAGGAACATGAACGAGAAGTAGGCCAGCAGGGTCGCGCCGATCGCGATGAAGATCGCCCTCAGGACCAGCGCCAGCGCGATGCCCAACGTCAGCAGCTTGTGCCGGTGCTCGGCCGGTACGGCGAACGCCGACATGATGATCACGAACACGAACAGGTTGTCGATCGACAGCGTCTTCTCGACGATGTACCCGGCGAAGTACTCCGCCCCGTAGGGCGAGCCGGCCCAGTTGGCGAAGACCAGTCCGAAGACGATCGCCACCGAGATGTAGAAGACCGACCACCCGGCGGCCTCCTTGAACCCGACGGCGTGCGGGTTGCGCCCGCTGATCACCAGGTCGAAGGTGAACAGGGCCACGATCACGCCCAGCGTCAGCGCCCAGACCTCCCACGGGATGCTCAGGGACGGTCCGTCGCCCGACGATTCAGCGAGGCGGACAGCGGCGGTGGCAAGTGAGGGCACGGGGTACAGCGTAATGACCTACGGCGGCCTCGGCAGCGGGTCGGCCCGCGCCGCGCTGCCCCGGCCCGCCAGGAGACGTCGTCGACCCGGGGATTCGCTTCCGATTCGCGCAGCTGCCTCCCGATCTCCGGAAGCGGATCACCAGAACGCAAGCGGATCTGATCAGGCCAGAGCCCGGCCGGCCGCGCTCAGGCCAGCAGCCCGTCCCACACCGGGCTGTCGGAGACGAACTCCACCAGCCTGTCGACGTTGCCCTTGGGGCTCAGGATCGTGAAGTACTGGTCCTTGATCGTGGGAGCGAGCCGGATCGCCTCCACGAACGCCGCCCGATCCAGCGGGTTCTCCTTCACGAAGTGCATGAAGCCCGTCTCGGCCAGCACCGACATGACGTCCTCGAGCCGCGGGTGCTCCTGCAGCCACATCGTGGCGATCGAGGCCAGCCCGACCTGCAGGCCGTGCATGCTCGGGCGCTCGGCGACCTTCTCGTAGGCGTGCGAGATCAGGTGCTCGCTGCCCGAGGCCGGTCGAGAGGATCCCGAGACCTCCATCGCCACGCCGCTCATCACCAGCGCCCCGGCCATCAGCTTGATGAAGTCCAGGTCGCCGATCGACTTGTTCGGGTAGTTGACGAAGTTCTCCACACTCTGCAGGGCGATCAGCACGGCGAAGTCGTTGACCTGTTCCCCGGTCTCCCAGTAGGCCAGCTTCCAGTCATGGACGGCCGAGTACTTGCTCAGCAGGTCGCCCACGCCGGAGTGGGTGAACCGCGGTGGGGACTTGGCGATCACCGCGGTGTCCAGCACCACCCCGAACGGCAGGTTCGCGGGGGCGCTGACCCGCTTGCCAGCCACCTTGAGGCTGGCGCCGGGGGAGCAGAACCCGTCGTTGGACAGGGCTGTGGGCACGGCGATGACCGGCTTGCCGGCCAGGAACCCGGCGTACTTGGCGTAGTCGACGGCCATCCCGCCGCCGACCGCGACGATCGCGTCGGTGCTCCGCGGCATCGCGAATGCGCTGGTGACCACGGCCTCGATGTCGTTGGTGGTGACCGTCTCGGTGTGCCGGGTCTTGATCTCCGAGCTGTCCAGGGAGATCTCGACGGTCTGGCCGAGCATCGCCTCCATCCCCTCGCCGTAGAACAGGGCGATCCGGTTGAAGTCGTTGCGCCGCAGGTACTTCCCGAGCTTGTAGAGGGTGTTCGGCTTGATCCGCAGCAGCGTCGGGATCTGGATCGCGGTGGTCACAGCGCGTCCTCGTCGGGATCCTCGAGGCCGGACTCCAGCGCCTCGCCAGTCGATCGACCCGACGGAGTCGAACACGAAGTCCGGCCGGTAGGGGAACTGCTCGATGGTCTCGGGGCTGGACACACCGGACAGCACGAGCGCGGTGCGCATGCCCGCCTCCAGCCCGCCCACGATGTCGGTGTCCATCCGGTCGCCGATCATCACGCAGTCCTCGGCATGCGCCCCGAGCATCTGGCGGGCGTAGATCATCATCAGGGAGTTCGGCTTGCCGACGATGTAGGGCTTCTTGCCGGTGGCGGCCTCGATGGCCGCCAGGATCACGCCGGCCGCCGGCTCGGTGCCGCCCTCGACCGGGTCGATCAGGTCGGGGTTGGTCCCGATGAACTTCGCACCGCCGTCGATGAGCTGCGTCGCCTTGCGCATGGTCGCGAAGTTGAAGTTGGCGGTCTTGCCGACCACCACGTACTCCGGGTGGCTCTCGGTGATCGAGTACCCCACTTTGTACAGCTCGGCGGCCAGGCCGCTGCCGCCGACCACGTAGGCCGTGGAGTTCGGGCGCTGGGCGTGCAGGAACTGCGCGGTGGCGATCGCCGCGGTGATGAAGTTCGCCTCGGTCAGGCCGTGGATCCCCATCCCCTCGAGCTTGCGAAGCAGGTCCAGCGGGGTCTGCTCGGAGTTGTTGGTCAGGAACAGGAACGGGATGTCGTGGGCGCGCATGTGCGCCACGAAGTCCTGGGCACCGGGGATCAGCTCCTTGCCCCGGTAGATGACCCCGTCCATGTCGGAGATCACGCTGAGCCGGCCCATGTGCATCCCTTCCGCAGGTGTCCCGATCAGGCTAGTCCGACGGGCGGGGCGGGCGCGTGGCGTGCGGGGCACTGGGGGCGGTCACCCAGGTTGCGCTGCATCTGGGACGCCCGAGACGCCCTGCGCTGCGCTTCCGACGCCCATCCGTCGCAGATGCAGCGCAACGAAGGGGACCCCGCTTGACAGCAAGTTACTGGCCAGTAGTAGTGTGTTGACACTTGCTCAACAAGCCGAACCCGCGACCCTGTGGGCGATCGGAATGGGCATCACCACGACAGCAGGCAGGAGAGATGCAGGCGTGATTTCTGAGGCGTACATCTACGAGGCGATCCGTACCCCCCGCGGCAAGGCCAAGAACGGTGCCCTGCACGGGGTCAAGCCGGTCACGATGCTGACCGACCTCATCCACGAGATCCTGGACCGCAACCCGGGGCTCGACCCGCTGCTGGTCGAGGACATCGTCGTGGGATGCGTGACCCCAGTGGGCGACCAGGGGGCGAACATCGCCCGCACGGCCGCCATCGCGTCGGGCCTGCCCGATGCCGCCGGTGCCGGCACCACGATCAACAGGTTCTGCGCGTCCGCTCTGGAGGCCGTCAACCTGACCGCGGCCAAGATCCGCTCCGGCTGGGAGTCGATGGCGATCGCCGGTGGAGTCGAGTGCATGAGCCGTGTGCCCATGGGCATGGACGGCGGCGCGTGGGCGATGGACCCCGAGACCGCCTACGACAGCTACTTCGTGCCCCAGGGCATCAGCGCGGACCTCATCGCGACGATCGAGGGCTTCACTCGCGACGACGTCGACGCCTATGCGGTGCGCTCGCAGGAGCGTGCAGCGGCAGCCTGGGCGGACGGGCGCTACGCGAAGTCGGTCATCCCGGTCAAGGACCGCAACGGGATCGTGCTGCTCGATCATGACGAGCACATGCGCCCGGGCACCACCGCCGAGATGCTCGGCAAGCTCAAGCCCTCCTTCGCCGGGATGGGCGAGATGGGTGGCTTCGACGCAGTCGCGCTGCAGAAGTACCACTGGGTCGAGGGGATCAACCACGTCCACACCGGAGGCAACTCGTCAGGCATCGTCGACGGTGCCGCGATGGTCCTGATCGGCAATGAGCGGGTCGGCAAGGAGGCGGGCATGACCCCGCGCGGGCGTGTCGTCGCCTCAGCGGTCGTCGGCTCCGAGCCCACGATCATGCTGACCGGCCCCACGCCGGCCACCGAGAAGGTGCTGAAGACCGCGGGCCTGACGATCGACGACATCGACGTGTTCGAGCTCAACGAGGCCTTCGCGGCTGTTGTGCTCAAGTGGATGAAGGACCTCAACGTCGATCCCGACAAGGTCAACGTCAATGGCGGGGCCATCGCGATGGGCCACCCCCTGGGCGCGACCGGCGCCATCATCACCGCCACCTGCCTCGACGAGCTCGAGCGCACCGGCGGGCGGTACGGCCTGATCTCGCTGTGCATCGGCGGCGGCATGGGCGTGGCAACCATCATCGAGCGGCTCTGAGACCCCGACCGGACAAGGAAGGCATCACACATGACTGACATCAACATGTTCGGCTGGGAGATGGACGAGGCCGGAATCGTCACCCTGACGATGGACGACCCGACCGCGCCTGTGAACACGATGAACGAGATCTTCGTCAAGTCGTTGACGGCAACCGTCGAGCGGCTCGAGTCGGAGAAGGAGAAGATCAACGGCGTCGTCCTGACGTCGGGGAAGAAGACGTTCTTCGCCGGTGCGGACCTCAACAGCGTCATGGAGACCACGAGGGACGACGCTGCGAGATGGACCGAGGAGTGCGACGGGCTCAAGGCGCTCTTCCGGCGCATGGAGACCCTCGGCCGGCCCGTCGTGGCCGCGCTCAACGGCGCTGCCCTCGGCGGCGGGCTCGAGCTCGCTCTGGCCTGCCACCACCGGGTCGCCCTGGACGTGAAGGGAGCGGAGTTCGGATTCCCCGAGGTCCAGTGGGGCCTCCTTCCCGGCGGAGGTGGCGTCGTGCGCTCGGTGCGGATGTTCGGCATCCAGACCGCACTGATGAACCACCTGCTCCAGGGGCAGCGGCGCAAGCCGAAGGACGCGCTGGCCGCGGGGGTTGTCGACGAGCTCGTCAACACCCCCGAGGAACTCATGCATGCAGCCAAGACGTGGGCACTGTCGAACCTCGACGCGGTACAGCCCTGGGACGTCAAGGGGTACAAGATCCCCGGCGGCACCCCGATGACCCCGGCGTTCGCGGCCAACCTGCCCGCGTTCCCGGCGAACCTGCGCAAGCAGATCAAGGGCGCCCCGATGCCCGCCCCGCACCACATCATGGCCGCGGCGGTGGAGGGTGCCCAGGTGGACTTCGCCACGGCGGAGGCGATCGAGACGCAGTACTTCGTCGATCTGGTCACCGGTCCGGTCAGCACGAACATGGTCAAGGCGCTCTGGTTCGACCTGCAGCACATCAGCAAGGGCGGCGACCGGCCGAAGGACGTCCCGAAGTACACCGCGCAGAAGGTGGTCGTGCTCGGCGCCGGGATGATGGGCGCCGGGATCGCGTATGTGTGCGCCCGGTCTGGCATGGAGGTCGTCCTCAAGGACATGACCCTCGCGGCGGCGGAGAAGGGCAAGGCGTACTCGCAGGGCCTCCTGGACAAGGCAGTCGCTCGCGGGAAGATGACCGCCGAGGCACGCGACGAGGTCCTGGCCCGGATCATCCCGACTGAGGACTATGCCGACGCCAAGGGAGCCGACCTCATGATCGAGGCGGTCTTCGAGGATCCGAACCTGAAGAAGTCGGTGTACGCCGAGGTCGTGCCGTTGCTGGCACCGGACGCGCTGCTCGGCTCCAACACCTCGACGCATCCCGGTCACTGGGCTCGCCGAGGGTGTGGACCGGCCAGAGGACTTCATCGGCCTGCACTTCTTCTCGCCAGTCGACAAGATGCCGCTGCTGGAGATCGTGGTCGGTGAGAAGACCTCGGACGTGGCCATCGCGAAGGCGATCGACGTCGCCCTGCAGATCCGCAAGACCCCGATCGTGGTCAACGACAGCCGGGGCTTCTTCACCAGCCGGGTGATCGGCCGGGTCGTAGCCGAGGCTGCGGCGATGGTCGGAGAGGGCGTGCCCGCCAACAGCGTGGAGCAGGCGGCCCTGCAGGCCGGCTACCCGGTCGGCCAGCTCGCCCTGACTGACGAGGTCAGCCTCACCCTGGGCCTGAAGATCAAGCAGGCCGCGCAGGCGGAGGCTGCGGCCACTGGCACCCCGATGCCGGAGTTCTTCGTCCACCCCGGGTATGCGGCTCTCGAGCAGCTGGTCGCGGTGGACAACCGCGGCGGGCGGGCAGCCGGAGCGGGCTTCTACGACTACGCCGAGGGCAAGCGCCTGGGCCTGTGGCCAGGCCTGAAGAAGGTCTTCGGCGGGGAGAACATGGACATCCCGTTCAAGGACCTCCAGGAGCGCATGCTGTTCATCGAGGTGATCGAGAGCATCAAGTGCTTCGACGAGAACGTCCTGCGCACTGTGCCGGATGCCAACATCGGCTCCATCTTCGGGATCGCGTTCCCGGCGTGGACCGGCGGCGTGCTGCAGTTCGTCAACGGATACGAGGGCGGCCCTGCCGGCTTCGTCGCGCGGGCCAACGAGTTGGCGGCGCACGTACGGCGAGCGGTTCACCCCGCCGGCGTCGGTCGTCGCCATGGCCGAGGCCGGTGGCAGCTACAAGTGAGTCGAAGCGGTGGCCCCGGAGCGGCCCCGATCGGGGGCGTCCCGGGGCCACCGCGCATGTCCGCCCCGATCGGCGCCAGCAGCTGGTCGACATCGGGCTCGACCTCCTGGAGACCCGACCCATCCAGGACCTGGCCATGGACGAGGTCGCAGCGGAGGCCGGCGTCTCCCGGACCCTGGTGTTCCACTACTTCCCGTCGAAGGGCGACTACTTCGCGGCGGTCGTCGCACGTGCCGGCGACCGGCTGATGCAGGCCGTCCCGGGCGACCCGGGGACCGACCCC
>CAVPNW010000005.1:0-12849 GCA_963706875.1 uncultured Actinomycetes bacterium
GGATGACCTGATCGGTGAGCCGTGCCTCCAGCAGGTCCGGGCGTCGGGGCAGTGCCTCGGTCGGGATTGCGCGACCGACCAGGAGCAGGTCGCCGCGGTCCTGAGCCGCACGCAGGGCCGCAGCGTTGTGGGCAGCCACCTCGGAGAACCCATCTGCGATCCGACTCAATGACCAGCCCACCTCCGGGCGCGACAGGGGCACGCCGCTGGGTACGGCCCGGCTCAGCAGGCGGTCGATGTCGAGCCGCTCGATCTGGATCGGGTGGGCCCTGGGGTGCGGAGTCCGCAGCGCGCGGACCCGACCGGCGACCTCGCGCCAGCGGGACTCGGCATCCTCGGCGCGGGCAGCTGCCGCGAGGTGCCGATCCCGGGCCGGGCTGGGTGCGGTGCTGGCGGCCAGCGACCGGTGCGCTCGTGCGGCGGCGCCATGAAGCGCGATCCCGATCGCGGCGAGGTTGCCGTGCACGGTCGCCGGGGCGCTGCCGACCTCGGCAAGCGTCCATGCCAGGTGGCGCAGCCTCGCTGCACGGTCGGAGACCTCCTCGAGGGGTGGCAGTCCGCGTCGGATGCCGGGGCGGGCGACCGTGAGGTCGAGCAGGCCCTGTGCCGCACGGGAGGCACCAAGATCACCACGAGCGCGCGGGAAGTCGCGCAGCGCTGCCACACCGGCCTCGCCGAGCGCCTCTGAAGGTGCCTGCTCGGCCATGGCGTCGGCGGCCGTCGAAGTGAGGGCGACGAGCGTTCGCCACTCCCGGGACGCTGCGCCGAGCGTCGACGGATGGCGCATCCGGGATGCCTCGGGGCTACGGGGACGTCCCTCGGCGCAGTGGTGGGTGGCCCAGAGATCGGCTGCCGACCGGATCAGGAACGCTGCTTCGGCCAGCGCCACGCCTGGCAGGTCGACGGGACTCGGCGCGCTCCAGTCCCGGGCCCGCGCAACGGCTTCCAGCGACCGCAGGAGCCGGGCATCGGGACCTCCGCGCCGACGCCCCGGCGCAGGAGTAATCGAGACGAGTGGTCTGGTCAGGGTCTGGCCGAGGTGGACCAGCGCAGCGGCCAAGTCGTGGAGAGCCGCGACCTCCACCGCGTCCGGTTTCGCTGCCGCTGAGGTCCGCGTCGAGGCGCTGAGTTGGGCTCGCGCGATGCACCGGGCCGCCTGCTCGGTCAGCTGGGCGTAGGTCGTCGTGGAGCGCGTGGTGGAAGCCGCGGTGACCGTGCCGCTCATTCGGCACCTCCCTGGGCGAGGCTGCGGGCGGCGCAGAGGGTGGTGACCGCGCGGGTGACCGCCAGGACCTCGACGGGCGTCAGCGGCTCGGCCTCGTTGCCGAGCAGGTCGATGGCCAGGTCGATGCACCCGTTCGTGAGTCCGCTCACGATGGGCAACGCCTCGGCGGGGTGGACGGCTCGCGGCCGTGGCAGGTCGGTGCTCGGGAGCAGTGCCTCCGACCGGGAGATGGCCAGGCTCGCCGCTGCCTCCGCGCATGCCTCCACGACAGCGTCGAGGCCGCCGGGGGCTCCCGGATCGCAGTCATCGGCGAACTGCCCAACGACGTGCTGGGTCATCGTGATGGCAGTCCAGAGACCGGCAAGGGTGGCGGGAAGGGTTGCGATGAGTCCCTGTTCAGGGGCTCTGGTGGTCGGTGACATTGGGGATCCTCGGGGTCGGTCGGCCAGCTCCGGTGCGTGGCCGTCACCTGGATCAGTGCGCGGGCAGGGGGGCCATCGACCGTGCCGCGGGCGATCCCGGCTGATCGGGTGTTGCCGGGCAACCGGAGCTTCTCCGAGCCGAGTTGCCGGGCGCCCGTGCGGGGAGGGGTTGACGGGGCAGCCCCGTGTTCGCACGCGGAGGCCGGCCTGCATCCCGGTCGTCGACAGTGAGTCGTTGCCGGCCTCCCGGCACGGCGTCATCGCAGGTCAGGGGGTATTCATGGGCTGTGTGCCGCGGCAGGAAGCCCACCGCGCGACGCCCAAGACACCCGTGCGGCAACGGATGCGGCAACCTGCCTTGGGCACGGTTCGGGCACTGGCCGTGAACTCATCCCGGCCATCCCCGAGAGGAGATGCCGACATGGACCTCAGTGCCGGGTTCGTTCGTGATTCGCTGCACGCCGTCGACCTCGACGGCTGGGACAGCGCTGCCGGCCGGCAGCTGCTCGACCAC
Organism: uncultured Actinomycetes bacterium; assembly: GCA_963706875.1. Lineage (GTDB taxonomy): Bacteria > Actinomycetota > Actinomycetes > S36-B12 > CAIYMF01 > Prado023. Next base: position 2,162 of record CAVPNW010000005.1, read on the forward strand.
ATCCGCAGGGCCGTGGTGGTGCCCGTCGTGCGCCGGTCGGGGCTCCGCGGTCCCGCCGCGGACCAGGCGGAGGCCTCGGGATGGGAGGCCGCGTGGGACGCGCTCCGACGGCCCAGCGCCCGGACCGCGGACAACCCGGGCGGGATGGTCTGGGTCGCGGTCCGTCGCGCCGTGGCCGCCGAGGCCGGCTTCGCCTGCGCGTCGACCCGTCGGCCCCTCGGCGCCCAGGCGCGGGCCGCCAGGACGGTGCAGGCTCCCGCTGGGAAACCCGCGTCGCCTTGTGCCGGGGGCGCGGACCTGGGTCCGAGTGCTCCCCAACCGGCCATCGGGTCGTCGGGTGTCCGCTCGCGCTTGCTGTCGCTCGACGACCTCATGGCCGGTGGGTGGCACCCCGCCGAATCCGGGGTGGATCGGGCTCAGTGGCACGGTCCGGTGATCGCGGCGGTCCTCGACGGACTCGTCGATGCGGGCTGGGACCGGGCGGATGCTGCGGACGCGATCGCGATCATGGCCGACCACGCTGCTCCGGGCGGGTCCGGTTCGCCGACCACGCGGTGGCGCTGGGTGTCACTGCGGCTCGGGGTCCCCGAGTGGCAGGCGCGGCGCCTGGCTCTGCTGCTCCTCGGGGGTGATGGCTGGCCGGGCATCCTCGAGCTCGTCGTCCGCCACGGGGCGCGGGTCTTCGCGGATCCGGCCGTGCGGGGTGCCGTGCAGTCAACCACCTCGCGATGGTCGGCAGGCCCGGGCGCGTGGCTGGTGGGCTGGGACACCAGCCTGGAGGATGTCGCGTGAGTCGCCCTGCGGGGGCGCCCGGCGCCGGAGCGGCCATGCGGTGGGCGATCGATTTGGCGCCGCAGAACTCGTTGCTTACCATACGCCAGACCATTTTGGCTGGTATTGAGTCTAATGCGGCGTGTCGGGTGGTATGTCGGGTATGCCGGAGGGCCGTAGAGGGGGTGCCATGCGTTTCGTAACCGTGTGCGCCGCCCCTGCCGCTCGCCGGCTGCGCCCCGCCCGCCCGAAGTTCCGGGCTCTGATCCGAGGGGAACAAGGATGACCACGACGCCGCCTGCTGTCGGTTCCGCACGTGTCGGGGCGGAACCACCCTCCTCAGCTGCGAGCGGCCAATCGACCCGCTCGGCCGGCGAGCGCGTGGGAGGTCTCGCCCCAGTCCGGGGTCGTCGGCGTCCGTGGCTGCTCGGCCTCGGAGCGCTCCTGGCAGCTCTCGGGTCGCTGACTGTCGTGTGGCTGGTGGGCGCCGCGGGCCAGCGCCAGGAAGTCCTGGCCGTCCGCGCGGACGTCGCCTACGGCCAGGCCGTGACGGCAGACGACATCACAATCACCCGGGTCTCCGTGGATCCGGGCATCGAGGTACTTGCAGGATCTGAGCGGGACTCCGTGGTGGGCCAGGTGGCCACCACACGTCTGGCCCCGGGCATGCTGCTGACCGCGGGAATGGTCGAGCCGGTGGGCGAGCCAGGACCTGGGCGGGTGCTGGTCCCGATCGCCCTCCCCGCGGAGCGGATGCCCGCCGGTGGGCTTCGTGCTGGCGACCGGATCCTGGCGATCGACTCCGAGGCTGCCAGCCCCGAGGCGGGATCCCTGCCGGCTGCTGTGCCGACGGCAGCCACGGTGGTGCGCGTGGGGCCGGTGGACATCAACGGTGTCACGGTCGTCGACGTGACGACCACCGCCGCGCAAGGGCCAGGGCTGGCCGTTGCCGCCGCCAACGGCCATGTCGCCCTGGTCGTCGAGCCGAACGGGAACTGACGTGGCGACGATCAGCCTGCTCAGTGCCAAGGGTTCCCCCGGCGTGACCACCGCGACCGTGGGGCTCACGATGGCGTGGCCAGCCGTGCACCCGGGCCGGCGCGCCCTCGCCGTCGACGCCGACCCGATCGGCGGGGACACCGCCGCTGGCGTCCTGCGCGGCGCGGTCCCGACGACCGCGGGGATCCTCCCCCTGGCAACCGCCCGCGGGGTCGAGGCGCATGAGGCCCTCGACTCAGCCTGCGTGCATCTTCGCGCCGATGGTGCCGCGCAGGTGCTGCCCGGTGTTCCCGATCAAGCGCGGGCCGCTGCGCTCCCACTGGCCTGGGACGTCGTGGCGGGGCTGCGCGCGGACCTGCATCACGCAGGTGCCGACGTCCTCGTGGATGCCGGTCGGGTGGATCGCACAGGCCTGGGTGCCGCATGGCTGGCCGACAGCGACCTGGTCGTCCTGCTGGCCCGACCGACCCTGGCTGCCGTCATGGCCGCCCATCGGTTCGCCGCCGACTGGCCCCTGGCCGGGGTGCCCCTGCACCTTGTGGTGGTCAATGCCGAGTCGCCCTACCGCGTTGCGGAGGTCGGTGAGGCGGTCGGCATCCCCCTGCTGGGGTCCATCGCGTTCGACCCGGCCAGCGCCAGGGTGCACTGCGAGGGTGCGCACCCGGGCCGCGCGTTCGAGCGCAGCGAGTACGCCCGGAGCCTGCGTAGGATCGCGCTGGACCTGGGCGCACTGGCGATCGCACGGGCGGACCGGCACCTTCCGGCCCATCATCTGGGCGATGCGGCGATGTCGACAGTCGAGGTGAACGGCTGATGGGGCCTACGCAGGTGCTGCCCTCCGCGGGCCTGGCGGACCAGGTCCGGCTTCTCGCCTCGTCCGTCGGTGACCTCGCCGACGCGGGCGCCGGTCCGGCGGAGCGCGAGGCTGACCGCAACGGCTCGCCCCACGACGGCGCCCCGTCTGACGGCGACGCCCCGTCCCATGACTCCCGCCGACATGCCGGCGGGACCGAGACCGCTCCCGCCCTCACCTCCGCGGCTCCGGTCGTCGTCGACCACGGCCTTGTCGCTGAGGTCCGTCGTGAGGTCTCCGATGCCCTTGCCGTCCGGCTGCGCGAGGCTCCGGTCGCCGATCCCCGTGCCCGCCGTGAACTGGCCCGCACGCTGCTGACCGAGGTCCTGGTCGCCAGGTCACGGGACCGGGTCCACGCTGGCCAGCGTCCTTGGACCGTCGACGAGGAGTTCGCGATAGCCGACAGCGTCATGGACGCGATCTTCGGGATGGGCCGGCTGCAGCCGCTCATCGACGACCCCTCGATCGAGAACATCGAGGTCACGGGCTACGACAACGTATGGATCGCCCACGCCGACGGTCGCGAGGTGCGTGGTGAGCCGGTGGCCGGCTCCGACACCGAGCTCGTCGAGCTGATCCAGGCGCTGGTGACCCGGACCGGGCAGGCCGAGCGCTCGTTCTCGACGGCCAGCCCCAGCCTGCACCTGCGCCTGGATGACGGGTCCCGCCTGACCGCGATGGCCTGGGTCACGCCGCGTCCGGTCGTCGTGATCCGCCGGCATCGGGTCCGCGACGTCTCACTGGACCAGATGGTGGCGTGGGGCTCGATGTCGCGTGCGGTCGCCGAGTTCCTCGGCGCGGCGATCCGGGCCGGAAAGAACGTCATCGTCACCGGAGCCCAGAACGCGGGCAAGACGACGATGCTGCGCGCGCTGGCTGCTGAGTTCTCGCCGATGGAGCGCTTCGCAACCATCGAGCGGGAGTACGAGCTGCACCTGCACGAACTGACCGATCGGCACCCGAGGGTGGTTGCCATGGAGGCCCGCATCGGGTCCTCGGAGCGTGACGCATCCGGGCGGGCGTCCGGCGAGGTGACCCTCTCGGACCTGGTCGTCGACGCCCTGCGGATGAACGTGCGCCGCGTGATCGTCGGCGAGGTCCGCGGGCCTGAGGTGGTCCCGATGCTCAACGCGATGAGCGTCGGCGACGGTTCGATGTGCACGCTGCACGCCCGGACGGCGGGCAAGGCCCTGGACCGGATCGTGAACCTGTGCCTGGAGCAGGGCGGTGGGATGACCGACTCGTTCGCCTACCGCGCGGCAGCCGACGGCATCGACTTCATCGTCCACCTCTCGCTGCGCCACGACGCCGAGCGCGGCGGGGCACGCCACCGGTTCGTCTCCGAGGTGCTCGAGGTGGACGGCGTGGGCGAGGCGGGGCGCCCGGTGGTCACGACGGTGTTCACACCAGGCCCTGGCGGTCACGCGGTCCCAGCCCACAACCCGCACTGCCTGGCAGATCTCGTCTCCGCCGGGTTCGACCCGTCCCTGCTCGACCAGCCGCACCTGGACCCGGTCCGGGCGGTGCGCAGGGCCGTCCGATGAGGGCCGCGCGATGAGGGTCGCGCGATGAGGGCCGCGCGATGACCGCCACCCAGGTCCTGGCCGCGGTCGCCGCACTCGTCGCCGTCGCCGGGGTCATGCTCATGATCGCCGCAGCAAGGGGGTGGCAACCCAGGACGAGGGTTGCCGCCGCCCAGGGGATCGAGTGGTCCTGGGCGTCCCTGCGCTGGCCGACGGCGCTCGGGATCGCCCTGCTCGTGTGGGCGTTCACGGGTTGGCCCGCCCTTGGCCTCGGCGCGGCTGCGGCAGCCATCGGGCTGCCGGCCATGTCCGGCGCCGGTGCGCGTGCCGAGGCCCAGATCGACCGGGTGGAGGCCGTCGAGGAGTGGACCCGCCGACTGGCCGACGTGCTGGCGATCGGGGTCGGCCTCGAGCAGGCGATCCAGACGGCTGCGCGGACTGCACCAGCCCCCATCGCCGCAGAGGTCGCCACCCTCTCGGCCCGGATCGCTGCCCGAACTCCCACAGAGACTGCGCTGCGCCGCTTCGCCGACGACCTCGACGACCCGACAGCGGACCTCGTCGTCGCGTCGCTGATCCTGGCCTCCCGTCGGCGCGGACCGGGGGTCGCCGCCGCGCTGACGGCCATCGCCGACTCCGTGGGCGAGGAGGTCGCTGCCCGCCGCCGCATCGAGGCCGACCGGGCCAAGCCGCGCACCACCGCGCGGGCCGTCACGGTCATCACGCTGGCGATCATCGCTGCCGGCCTGCTCAACCGCGGGTACACCGGCCCTTACGGCACGTTCCTCGGGCAGGTCGTCCTGACCGCCACGCTCGGGTTCTTCGGCGCAGCACTGTGGTGGATGCACTCCATGACCCGGACCACGCCTGCGGCGCGGATCCTCGGGGCACACGAGGCGGACTCATGACGGCGATGCTGCTCGCCGGCGCGCTGGTCGGGATCGGGGTGACCCTCGTGGTGGCCGGCCTGTGCGCACCGGTCCCCGACCTCGCTGCCGCGGTTGCCCGGCTGTCCGGCCGCGCCCCGGCCCCCGCGCTGACCGCGGGCGAGGGACCGTTGGAGCGTGCCCTGGCCGGGGCCGCGGTCCGGGTGGCCGAGGCGATGCGCCTGGACCGCCATCGCGCCGACCTGGCGATCACCGGCACGACCCCGACCCGCATGGCGCTGGAGAAGATCGGCTACGCGTTCGTTGGCCTGGCGTTCCCGGTCCTGCTCACCTCGATCCTGTCGATCGCGGGGCTGGCGCTCCCCGTGGCCATCCCGGTGGCAGCTGCTGTGGGCCTCGCGGTGGGGATGTCCTTCCTGCCGGAGGTCGAGCTGAACCGGCGGGCCGTCGTTGCCCGAATCCAGATGCGCCGCACCGTCTGCGTCTACCTGGAGCTGGTCGCCCTGGAGCGGGCGGCCGACGCGGGTGCGGTCGAGGCGCTGGAGCGGGCCGCGGCGATCGGTGACGGTCCCGGCTTCGGGCACATCCGCGACGCCCTGCTGCGCGCACGGCTCGAGGGCCGCACCCCGTGGCAGCAGCTCTCGGACCTCGCCCTGGAGCTGGACGTCCCGGAGCTGGGCGACGTGGCCGACATCATGCGGCTGTCCGGCGAGGACGGCGCCGCGGTGCTCCCCACCTTGCGCGCTCGCGCCGCCTCGCTGCGCACGTGGCTGCTGCAGTCGGAGGTCACGGCAGCCAACGAGGCCAGCGAGCGGATGTCGATCCCGGTCGCACTGCTCGGAGTCGCCTTCATGGCACTTCTCGGTTTCCCCGCCTTCTGGCGGATCCTGTTCGGCTGATCCACACATTGGAGAGAGAGATGAACGCAGTCCTGACCACCACCCTGACCATCCTGGGCGCCCTGACCGGGCGCATCCGCAGCGGTTGGGAGAACCGCGGCACCGAGGCCGGTGCGAGCACCCTGGAGTTGGTGATCCTCGTGCTGGGCCTGATCACCGTGGCCACGCTGCTGGTCGCCACCCTCACCGCGGCGGTGAAGTCGCGCACCGACCAGATCAACTGATGCCTCGCGCGGATCGCGGGTCCGTGACGCTCGAGGTGTCGATCCTGGCCCCCGTGCTGCTGCTGGTCGTGTTCACGATCATCCAGGTCGGCCTGTGGTCGTACGCCCGCAGTCTCGCGCTGGGCGCCGCCCAGGAGGGCGTCGCGGCGGGCCGTGCCTACCGCGCGCCGGCCGAGGCGGGGCGGGTTCGCGCCGAGTCCTTCCTCGACGCGACGGCGGGGGATTCATTGATCGGCATCTCGGTCACGTCGGCGGCCACCGCGGCGACGTTGCGCGTGGAGGTGACCGGGCGCGCCCTGAGCGTGCTCCCCGGCGTGCCCGGGTTGCCGGTGCGTCAGCACGCCGAGGGCCCGATCGAGCGGTTCACGGCACCGTGACCGGCGTCCGCGTACCGGCGACCGCTCGGCCGACCGCTGCCGGTCGCGGCTGGGCGATCGACCGGGGGTCAGCGACCATCGAGCTGGCTGTCCTGGCCCCTGCGCTGCTCGCGGTGCTCGGGCTGGTCGTCGTCGCCGGCCGGATCTCGACCGCGGGCGGCGCGGTGGAACAGGCAGCCGCCTCTGCGGCGCGGGTCGCGTCGATCGCCCGGGATGCCCGGGGGGCGGAGGCTGCGGCTCGGCGCAGTGCGCGGGACTCCCTGCGGGATCAGGGCGTCACGTGCCTGCCCCTGACCAGCTCCGTGGACGTCGGCGGCTTCGCGGTCGCAGTCGGATCACCGGCGAGCGTCACGGTGCGCCTGCGGTGCACTGTCCCGCTGGCCGACGTCTCCGTCCCGGGGATGCCCGGACAGCGAACCGTCACGGCGCAGATGACCAGCCCGATCGACCGGTTCCGGGGGCGGTCATGACGGCCCGCCCGGTGTCTGCGGCGCGGTCCCGGCTGTCGTCCGGCGGGCGGTCAGATCGCGGCGCGGTCACGCTCTTCGTCGCGATCGCCATGGTCGGGCTGCTCGCCCTGGCCGGGCTGGTCGTCGACGGCGGCGCCAAGGTGCGGGCGGTCCAGCGAGCCGACCGGCTGGCCGCCGAGGCTGCGCGGGCCGCCGGCCAGGCCATCGACCTCGCCGGGGTCCTCGAGGGCAGTGACGTCAGGGTGGACCGCCGCGCCGCCCTCGTGGCTGCGGAGTCCTACCTGCGGGCCTCCGGGGTCGAGGGCTCGGTCCGTGTCATCGACGGTGGCAGGGCGATCGCGGTCACCACCACCACCTCGGCATCAACCGTGTTCCTCAGCCTGATCGGGGTGCCCCAGTTCACCGTCCGCGGGGGGGCCGAGGTGGCCCTTGTCCACTCCGGGAGAGGAGTCAGTCCATGACACGCCACACCGAGGATCGGCAGACCGGACAGCGCGGGGTCGTTCGGGCCTTCGCTGCGGTGGGCGCACTGGGGGCGCTCGCAGTCCTCGTCCTCGTGGTCCCGTATGTGCTCGTGGCCCTGACCCAGGCGCTCCCGCTCGATCTCGGTGCCCTGTCGCCGGCTTCGTGGGGCCGGGCCGACGACGGGCGGCTGCTCCTGCTGGCCATCGTCGGGGTGGCCTGGGCAGCGTGGGTGGTGATGGTGCTCAGCGTCGGGCTGGAGACCTGGGCAGCTGTTCGGCGCGTGCCCACGCCGACCCTGCCGGGGATGGTCGTGCCGCAGCGGATGGCCGCAGTCCTGGTGGCTTCGATCCTCGTCGCGCTGAGCCCGGGGCCCGCCGCCCCGGCGGTGGGCGAGCCCGTGGGTTCCGGCGCGTCGGGTGGCGCGTCCGCGGTGGCTCTGAGCGTGGCCCCGCCGGGCCTCTGGCGGGGGCCAGGTGCCGCGACATCGGGCGCTGCGGATCAGGTTGGGGCCGTGCGGGCCGAGGCCGCTCGGGTCGGGACGGATCTGGTCGGCGCGGATCGGGTCGAGGCCGTGCGGGTAGGTACGGATCGGGTCGATATCGAAGACCTCCGCGAGCGTTCGCGCGTCTCCCGCTCGGGTCTGCCGATGCTCGAGCAGTCGGCCGGGGGACCCGCTGCCCCCACGGTGACGACCGAGCGTCATGACACCCTCTGGTTGCTGGCTGAGCAGTACCTGGGTGCTGGCGAGCGCTTCGTCGAGATCGTCGAGTTGAACCGGGGTGAGGTGCAGCCCGACGGGCGATCGCTCGGCGACGATGGCCGCCTCTACCCGGGGTGGACCCTGGCCCTGCCGGCCGACGCCGCGGTCGGGGCTGTTCGGCCCGACCGGCATCGGGTGGTCCGCGGCGACACCCTGTGGCAGATCGCCGAGGACGAGTTGGGGGACGCCCGCCGCTTCCCGGAGCTAGCCGAGGCCAATCGGGGCGACCTGCAGCCCGATGGGCGAAGCCTGGCTGAACCGGACCTGATCCTGCCGGGCTGGATCCTGGAGATCCCTGGGCGGGTTGACACTGCGAGCCGCCCCGCGCCCGATCAGTCGCCGGAGGCGGTGGAGCGGGAGGCGGCGGCCGAGGCACGCGCGGCGGCAGGACTGCGGGCGGCGGACCTGGAGGCGGGGGCGGATGCGCCAGAGGCGGATGCGCCAGAGGCGGACGCTCCAGTTGCCTCGGGATCCGCGAGCGATGGCACCGATGAGGACGCGCAGGGTGCTCCCGACGCCGCGATTCCGCTCCCGGGGCCGATAGCGATGGCGCCGATCGACAGGGCTGCGACGGACCCCTCGGCGTCCACGGCCCCGCCCGCCCAGACGGCCCCGCCCGCCCCAGACGGCCCCGCCTCGGGCGCCGACGGATGCGGCTGGCGGCCCACTGCCGCTCAATCGTGGCCGCTCGTTGGCACCCACCACCAGCGAAGAGGAGCCCGACGGCGGAGCGCCGCCCGACGTCACCATCGCGCGGACCCTGGCGGACCCCGACTCGGGTGCTGGAGACACCGAGGGCGCGGCGCAGGGCGTCGACGAACCGGAGCTGGATCCGGATTCGGCAGCCACCGCCGGCGCCATGGCGATCGCGCTCCCGGCTGGGGGTGCGGTTGCCACCCTCCTCCTGGCTGGCGTGGGCGCCGAGCTCATGCGCCGCCGGCGCCAGTTCCAGCGTCATCGTCGCCCAGGGGAGCGGATGCCCGCCTCAGGGCCCGGCGCCCAGCAGGTGGAGCGGGCGGCCAGGGCTGCAGGCCGTGAGCCCGGACTCGACCTCCTCGGCAGGGCGCTGGTCCAGTTGGCGGACGAGGCCGAGGGTGGCGGGCAGACACTGCCCGATGTGCGCTCGGTGCGGGTCGGCGAGCAGTCCGTGGTCCTCGACCTGGCAGTGCCGTCGGGCCCAGCCATCGCCCCGTTCGTCGCAGCTGATGACACCCGCTGGGCGCTGTCCCCGGAGCTCCTCGTCGACGAGTTGCCGGACCGCCCACCGGCGCTCACCGGCCTGGTCACCCTGGGATTCGCCGGAGCCGAGGCGGTCCTGCTCAACCTCGAGTCCGTCGGAACCCTGGCAGTCACCGGGCCGCGGGAGGCCACCGGTGCCGTGCTGCGCGGACTCGCTGCGGACCTGGCGTTCGGGCCTTCCTGCGCCCTGACCGAGCGCCTCCTGTGCCTGGCCGACCCAGCTGTTGCCGAGGCTGTCGAAGCTGGTGGCATCGGGGTCGAACGCGATCCAGCACGCGCGACGTCGGCGCTGACTGCGGCCATGGCTCCGCCCGCCACGTCGGGTCCCGCGTCGGCCGGGACGGCTTCGGAAGAGGGCGACCCGCTGCTGATCGTCCTGTCCGACCACTCGCTCGACGTCCGGGTCCCGGCCAGGTGCGGATGCGCACTGATCACCAGTGCCCCCGTCGCCGGGGCCGGGGCGACGCTGGTCGTCGACGGCTCGGGGATGGCCGTGCTGCTGCCGGAGCGGGAGCACCTCGCGCCGCAGCACCTGAGCCGGACAGCAACCCGCGACATCGTGGAGGCACTCGGCGCGACCGACCTCCCCGAGGCCGACCCCGGGCAGGCTGGCCTGTGGGAGGCGCCCCCGTCCGCCTCCGGGGTCATCGACCTGCGCGAGAGCGCCTCCATGTCCGGTGCAGTGGGCGATCCCCGCTGGCGGGAGGAGCAACGGCTCCTGCCCCTGGGGCTGGACCCCGGGGGACCTGCCTCCGAGGGCGCCGCAGCAGCCGTGCCCCGCGTGCTGGTCCTCGGTGAGGTCCTCGTCGAGAACGCCCACGGGAGGTGCGAGTCCACGCGGATCGGGCGGCTCGCCGAGACGGCGGCCTTCGTGCTGCTCAACCCCGGCTCCCGACCCAGCGAGTTGCAGGGCGCCCTGTGGCCGGGCCGCCGGTCGAACCCGCAGACGTGTCGGCAGATGATCTCCCGCGCCCGGACCTGGCTCGGCCGGACGGACGCCGGGGAGCCCTACCTCATGACGTTCGCCGAGTCCGAGGGTCGGTTGCGCCTGCGCCCTGAGGTCGGCTCCGACTGGGCCGACTTCCAGCGGTTGGCCGACCTCGGCCTGGCCGATCCCGAGGACACGGAGCACCTCACCGCCGCCCTGGCCCTGGTCCGTGGCCGGCCGTTCGGTGCCGTCGCCAGCCGTGAGCTGCCCTGGGCCGACCTCCACATCAACGA
>CAVPNW010000006.1:0-45474 GCA_963706875.1 uncultured Actinomycetes bacterium
GGACACTCGGCGGGACCTCGTGCCTGCCAGCGTAGGCGCGGCTGCCGGTTCCCGCGCGGCAACGCCGAGCCTTCGGGCCCGCGGCCAACTCGAGGACAGGCGGGGATGGTGCACCAGCAGTACGGGCACTGGGGTTGCGCAGGGGATGGGAGACTCGCTCGCATGAATCGTCCCCAGAGCCCGGCGCGGGTGTGGTCGATCCCGCGACCTGCGCTGAAGGTCGCGCTCCTGGTCACTCTGGTCATGCTCGTCCCGACGGCCGTGGCGTACGTGGCGTTCGGTGAGACGGCGGCTCTGGCGGTGGGGCTGGGGTTCGCGATGTGCCTGACACCGGCGACCAGGCTCCGGTCTGGGTAAGCCCTGGCGGCGGTTGTCCCGGTGGCGATGACCGGGGCGGTGGCCGCCTCCGTGGCCGGCCAGGCGTTCCCCGCTGCGTGCTTCGTCGCGTTGGCCTGCCTGTTGGTCGCACCCGCCAACGTGCTGCACAACGGCCTGTTGGCCGCCATCCCCACTGTTGCCGCGGTGTATGCGACCCTTCCCACGCAGCAGGCACCGATCACGGTCGCAGCCGGGATGCTCGTGGGCGGGGCGATCGCTGTCGGGCTGGTGTCCCAGTCACCCGGCCCGGCGAACTCGTGGGTGTGGATGCCCGGACATCGTGGCGGCACGCCATCGCCATGGCCGCGACCGTCGGCTTGGTCGTGTTCGGGATCACGGCCCTCGACCAGCCGCACGGTTACTGGATCCCGATGACGATGACCCTGGTGTTGCGCCCGTACGGGACCGAGACCCTGGCCATTGCCCGCGATCGGATCACTGGAACCCTGGCCGGGGGGGTGCTGGCGGTGATCATGGCCCTGGTCCTGCCAGGGTGGGCCGCGCTGGCGGCAACGATCGTCCTGCTGGTCCTGATCATCGCTTACGCCGTCCTGGGGCGCTATGCGCAGGAGATCCTGTTCGTCACCCCGTTCATCGTCCTGCTCGGGGCTCAAGGGGAGCGCCGCCGACACCGCCGGCCTGGCACTCCAACGGGTCCTGGCCACGCTCCTGGGAGCCGTGCTCGCCGGTGTCGTCGCGCTGGCTCTGGCACGAGCCGACCGCGCCGACCCGAAGGACGCACCCGAGCGGCGGCCCGTGGACGGGTCCGGGCCTGACCCAACGTCCCCCGGGGACATGAGCTTCCCCCCGGGGGACCCAGATCGCGACCCCCCCTCATCGGGCTGTGGGACACAGCCGCAGCACAGCCGGTACTCAAGGGAGACCCAGTTGCGTCCGCGCAGGAGGCCCCCTGCCCGGGTAGGCGGGCGGGTCAACGCCCACCCAAGACATCGAATCGTCCATGTGGGCCGTCGCCAGCGAGGTGCGACCGGTGAGTGGTCATCCATGCCACCCGCTCCCGTGCCGTACAAAGGGACCCAACCTAGCCCCGGGCTCAGCGATGTGGCCGGTTACGATCGTCGCTAGGCCGATCCCAGCCCGGGCGCGATATGGAGTTCCGGGTGGGGGCGGGGGTGAAACTGGCTATGGCGTAGGCGATCCCGAGATCGACCCTTCGGGCGTAGCCCAGTTTGTAGCCCAATCTTGCGCGTGCGGCCTCGGCGGGGCGCGCCCATCTCGCGGCGGCCGACGTCCCGCCGTGGGCAGCAGGAATTGCGGCCCCCTGGGGTTGGGTTGAAGGCGCGAGTCCGGAATTGTCCGCGGGTGCTGCGTCACGGACGGTCATGGACGCGTCGGGTGACTACGCCGTACGTGTGAAACTGTGGATTCCATCTCGCTCTGCGTGTGCGGCCCTGTGCACTATCACTACGAGAGTGACCCTTCGGGGCGCTCCGGAAGCGGGGGAGTGAGTGGTGGGGACATGGGCGGGGCTCGACGCGGGCAGGACTCGGGTGGGTCGGGGGCTCAGGCGGCCCTGGCCGATACCGTGGCTGCTCTGCGTGAGGAGGTCCTTGTCCTGCGGGCGGCCGGCCGCCTACGGGCAACGATCGAGCAGGCCAAGGGCGTCTTGGTGGAGCGCCACCACGTTACGCTCGACCAGGCGTTCGACAGGTTGCGCGAGTTGTCGCAGGCGAACAACGTGCAGCTGATTGAGGTCGCGGCGGCCGTGGTCAGGGTAGCCCTGCCCGATTCGGGGAGGAGCGCGGATGGCCTTCCAGAGGCCGTGTTGGGGGGCGGAACCCCGACCTCTTTGACACTCTCACCCGCCTGGCAGGCGCTGGCCCAGGAACCGAACGCGCCAGCGGAACAGATGGCCGCGCTGATCGATCCAGTTGACAGCGCGGCGGGCCATTGGGATGGCGGGGTGCAGTTGTTGGCTGAGGTCCTGGCGGCGCAGCAGGTCAGCGCAGTGACCCTCTATCGGTCTGCCCTCGATGGTTCGGTGCGGCTGGTGGGACTGTGGGTGTTGCGGTGACCAGGTGAGCGCCTGGCGCAGCATCCCACCGATGCGGTCCATCGCCTACGTGCGTTCCTTCATTGAGGACCGTGCCTTCTATTGGGAGGACCGCACTGCTCGTGCCGCCGAGTTCCAGGACGTCTGTTTCGGACTCCGGGCAGCCTTGCCAGCCGTTGAGGACGACCACGAAGTCCGACCCGAATACGGTGCGGGCGTCCTACTCCTTCCCGGCGCGCGAGCAGCCCCCTTGGGTTCGCCCGCTGACCGTGTGCCCCGCATCACGGAGCCTCGCGGCAACCAGGTCGAAGTCCCTGGCCGTAGGCGGGGTCAGGAAGACGCGCATGCAGGTCCCTTCGGGTCGGAGTCCTCGAGGAGGCCGGCCAAACCCCGCCAACCTACCCGAACCTGGCGGGCAGGGAGCCTCAGTCGAGGGCACCTGGCCGTCCTTGGCGCTGGCCACGGGGTGCCTGCGGGGGGGGGGGGGGGGGGCCGAGGCGCGGGGCTGTAGCCCGTTTGGTGGCCCAATCGGGATGTCCCGGGGTGGGGGTGGGCCCTGCCGGCCGGCACGGCGCGGGGAGGTCAGTGGTGCGCCGAGGACCAGGCGGACCCCGCGGTCGCCCAGATGGGTGCGCAGGGCGGTGCGCAGCTCCGGGAGGTACTGGCCGCCGAGGATGTCCTCGGCCTGGCCGACCAGGGTGACCTGCTTGGCTACGCCCGGGGTGGGCAGCGCGCCAGAGGGTTCGGTGGTGCTGGTCAGGGGTGGTGGACCTGGTTGCGCTGGTCGGCGTGCTTTGCGGCGTACACCAGGTCCGCGGCGGCGGCGCGGGCTTGTTCGGGGGTGGTGTCGGGGCTGGTGGTGGCCACGGCTGCGGTCAGGGTGAGCAGCCCGGTCGGGGGGTTGTCGGTGTGCGGCAGGCGCAGCGCCTGCACCGCTGTGCGCAGCCGCTCGGCGACCATCGCGGTGACCTCGGGGGTGGCGCCGGGCAGCAGGGCGACGAACTCCTCGCCGCCCTTGCGGAACACCTGGTCGCCATCACGCAGTGCGGCGCCCAGCTGGCCCGCGACCTTGGCCAGGGCCTCGTCGCCGGCGGTGTCTCCGTAGCGGTGGTTGTAGGCGCCGAACCGGTCCAGGTCGGCGAAGATCACCCCGATTGGGTAGCCGGCGCCGGCCAGCAGGCCTTCGGCGTGGCGCAGGGCACGCGGGTTCGGCAGCCCGGTGAGCGGGTCGGTGAGGGTCTGGCGGCGCAGCGCGTCGTTCTCCTCGCGCAGCTGGTGCAGCCAGGACATCAGCGCGGTGCGGTCCCGGGCCCAGTCCTGCACCTGTGGCCCGTCGAGGACCACGGTGCCGCCGCCGCGGGACTTGGCCACACGCAGCACGTCCGCGGCGCGCTGCAGGGCCTGGTCGGGGAACCGTCCGTCGGTCAACTCGGCGGCGCCGACCGACACCGAGACCTCCACCGACCCGGACGCGCCGGGCAGGTCGGGTACCGGGGCGGTGACCGCGTCGGTGATCCGGCGCAGCGCGGGTGCCGCGTCGGTCAGCTGTAGGCGGGGCAGCAGCGCGACGAACCGTTTGCCGCCGACCCGGGCGGCGACCCCGGGGCGGGGGACCGCGGTGGCCAGCGCGGAGGCGATGTGGGCGATCAGCGCATCTCCGGCCTCGTGGCCGTGGGCGTCGTTGATCTGGCGCATCCGGTCGATGTCGACCAGGGCCAGCACCCCGCCGCCGTGCCCGGCCAGCATCTCCATGTGCCCCAGCAGGCCGCGGCGGTTCAGCAGCCCGGTGAACCCGTCATGCACCGCGGGGCCGAACCTCGGGTCGTCGCGCAGCACCAGCAGGAACCCGCCAGGTGGGCCCAGCCCCACCAGCCGGGAGATCCCCACCGTCACCCGCCGCCCCGTGGGCAGCTTGACCTCCAGGGGATCGGCCAGCTTGGCTGGCTGGTCCGCGCCGGCCAACCCGGCCACCGCCTGGGCCGCCGCGGCCATCCCCGCCACCCGGTCCAGCGGCCGGCCGGGCAGCAGCGGGCCGACCAGCTGCTCGGCCATCGGGTTGGCCAGCAGCAGCGTGCCCTCACCGGTCACGGCGACCAGCCCGACCCCGGCCCCGGCCACCATCGCCAAGGCCACCTTCGCCGGACCCGGCGCCTCGCCCATGTCCTGACCTGTCATCAGACGCCCCCCGTAACCGGTCACCCGCCACGCCCAGTCTACGATCTGGCCCGCCCTGCACGCCTGTACCGAACGGAGGGGGGCTTGCGCTGAAGGTCGGTGCCAACTCCCCACGGCCCGCGCCCAACAGCTGGCCCACCTCCGTCAACGGGTCTGGGCCGGTCCGATCGATGGCCACCCGGGCGATCGTGTACCCGGTGTCCTCCCTGGCGAACGTCACCCGCTCCAGGACCGCCTCCAACCCCACTACCCGCCGCGGCGGGCCGGGGACGCGGACAGGCCAGACGCGGTGATCATTGTCCCCGGGACCGTTGGCCGGGCGGCACCTGTTTCAGTATCGGTGGACTGAATGGGCCAACCAAGGGGCCGGGCTGCAGGTGGACCGCGCCAAGACCCCCGCGACCGGCAGACCAGGCGCCGGGCGCGGTATGGAGTTCACCACCCTGGCTCGGGCGAGAACCGCGACGGGGTGGGCGATCCCGGGAGTGGGCCCACGGCTGTAGCCCAATTTGTAGCCCAAATGTGTGGGTGGGCGACGCCCTCCGCGTCGCTCAGTGGTCGCGAGCCCCGGTCGCGTATGTCGGCGTTGTCTCGTCGCCTGACGATCGAGGTTCATACCGGGGGTGTACATGGGATCCCGGTTGTGCGGGCAGGTTGGTGCTGTACCCACGTGATGCCGCACCTGCGGTGGAGAGGTCAGGCCATGAAGAGGATCACCGCAACCGTCGCCGGCGTTGTGCTGGCAATCCCGGCGCTGCTGGCCGTGGCGCCCTCGGCGTCAGCCGCTACAACCGCCGAGACTTACGTGGCCAAGTCCGGGGGCCGTACGCACTGCCTGTTTGTCGGCAGCACGGGGGGCAGCCGCGAGGTCTGGTACAGCGTGCAATCGCGCAGCAGCGGCAAGATCCTCAAGTGGGAGGGGCCGAAGGGATCTGGGTGGCGGAACGGTCGGGAGCTTCGTCCGGTGTGGATCGACGACAAGTTCGGCGGGTATCCGGACGTCAGGCCTGGGGCCAAGACCCGGCTGAAGCTGACCGGCGCGGGCAAGGTCCGGGTCGTGACCTATCAGAAGCACGGTCGAGCCACCGTGACCAGCCCCAAGATGCGCTCAGTGGGGCGCAGCGGGTGGATCAACGCCAACTGCCCGATGGACTGACCGCCAGTTGGAGGCCAGGCGTCTCCAGGTGTCGACGTTGTCGAACGACCAACGCGACGCCCACGGTTCGGACCGTTCCTGCTGCCGAGCGAGCTCGGCCTGCCTTGAGTCGAGCCCGGCGAGATGGCGGCGGGCCAGCTTGAGACCGTCGACACCATCCGGGTCAACCTCCGTGATCGGCGCTCGGAGGTTGCCGAACAACAGAACCCGGTGGAGCCGGTATCTCGTCCCGGCGTCGTAGCGCTGCCGGCCGCCGGTATCCGGAGGCGGATCGAGCAGCCCGAACTCCTGGTAGTACCGAAGGGTCCGCTGAGTCGGGCCGGTGCGCTCGGGCCCCTCGCGGATGGAGGGGTCTTTGGCGCCGAGGCTAGGACCTCACGTCCCGTCAGGAGCAGGCCTCACGAGACCTCGCCGCCCCGTAAGTCGCACTTGAGCCTGGCCAGCGGTTGGACCGCAGATATGCCGCGCAGTTGGTGCTTGCAGCGGGAGCACGAGCGTCCTCACAGCTCTGACTGGTGTGCGGGCAGCAGGCGCCCAACGCGGTGTGCGGTAGGCACAGTCGGCTGCCCGTCGGCCCCAGCGCTGTCCGATTCCGCCGCGGCTCTGCCCCACGGCTGTCTGGACGCGTCGGCCCATCGCTGCAACCCACTACACCCAGTGAGGAGTCCCAAGAGCGGCAGGGGATTCCGCCCACGAAGTGCGACGCACCCAGTTAGGCTGGGACCGGTCTAGCCCAATCTCCCTGCCCTTGGAGGCGACGTGTCGCAAGAGAGCAAGGCCCGAGCCGCCGTCCAGGCACTGATCCCTGACGACGAAATCATTGACGTGGCACTCACCTACCCCCGCGGCTACACCAAGTCGCAGGCCGTGGGTATGGCCGCTGGTGGTGCCATCGGCTTCGGAAGCGACTTCCAGGGCGCCGCAGCAGTGGTGGGCAGCATGGTCGGGGGCAAGATCTTCTCCAACCTGAAGGAACTCCCGCAGTCGGTCGTCCTCGCCGTCTCGCCTACGACCGTCTACGTTCTCGGCCGCGACACGCTGGCTGCGATCGGTCACTGGGACAAACTCCAGCCGATGATCAAGTTTGACCGCGCTTCCTTGAGCGTCGAAGTCAAGCAGACCCTCGCGACACTCAACATCACCCTCGTGGACACCGAGAACGACGCAACACTCGAACTGGAAGCCAAGCGCCTCGGCACCCTCGACGTGAAAGCGCTCATCGAACTACTCATGCTGTCCGACCAGCACATCGACAACTCGGTAGACGAGGAGAACGCCCGAACAGAGTGACGGACCGAGGTGTGGACACTCGGACCGTCCGCGCCCACTGCCGGATATTGCTCGGGCGTGTGTCGTCCAGTCGTAAGTCCTGAAGCGCCTGGAAGCCCCTGAACGACCCGAGCTCTGTCCCCCTTGCTCGCGTTCGGGGACCTGACCGATCAGGATCCGATCCTTGCCTCGCTGGAGGCAACCCCACGGTGGCGTGCCACCGTGCTTCGCTCGTACTCGATCACAGCTTGGCGCAGCCTGTGGGCATGGCTGATCAACACGCATGTCGGCCCGCTGTTCACACGACCTCGCTTCCCAGCGTGATCAAAGTGCCTGCCTGCGCGAGGTGGCCCGGCGACGGCGTGACGCCTTCGCCGCTCGCGGGGGGATCGAGGAGGGCGGACGACAGGTGCGGCCGCTACAGGGTCTGCAGGCCGGTGCTGGTCACTGTGGTCTTGCGCTCACGGCGCACGATGATGATCGCGGCGACCACGGCGCTCACGGAGACCAGGACCTGGATGCCCAGGTTCACGACGGTGAGGGTGCCCGAGGGGGGCGGCAGGAACACGGACATGTCCCACAGGCCGTGCGCGATCATGCCCATCACCAGGAGTCCACGCACCCGGCGGAACAGGTAGAGAACGACGCCTGCCACGGAGGCCTGGATGCACTGGAAGAGCACGCCACCGACCGGGGATCCCACGAGGAGGTTCGTCAGGTGGAAGAACCCGAACCACACCGACGAGATCAGCATGACCCATGCCTCGGGCCGCAGGTTGGTGCGTAGGCTGCGCAGGATGATGCCGCGGAACAGCGTCTCCTCGGCGAAGCCGACCAGCACACCGGCAGCCACGATCGCCAGGAGCAGATCGGTGGGCGCCTCGGCCCAATCGGCGATGGCCAGGTGCGCCGCGATGCCCACGACCAAGATCACCACCGGTACCCAGAGGAGTCCGGACATCGGAAGCCGTTCCGGGTCCTTGAACACCCCGTCCCACCGGGCCCAGAACACGAAGGCGATGAGTACCAGGCTTCCGCCGATCAGCGGGATCACCGCCGTCCGGAAGGCGTTGGCTCCGGTGGCGAAGATGTCGTCATAGTCGATCCCCGCGGTGGACATGAGGCCGATCACCACTACGACGTACGCGACGAACACCCCGATGGCCACGGGCACAGAAGGTGCGATCCGCCAGGTCGGCGACGACTCGATCGCGGTGGGCCCAGCGGCGCTGGTGGTCATGAGGAAACTCCGATCGATCGCGGTGCGCGTCACAGACGGGGGAGAGGGTATCCCGGCGACGGAGAACGTGCAGCCAATACGCGCTGCGTCCTGCGACGTGCTTGCTGACGACCAGCAGGCCGAGTGCACGAACAACTTTCACGCGGTGGCGCAGGATCGACGCCCTTGTGCTGGGGCACCGGACTTGGTAGGCGCCGAACGCGTACCCGGCGATGCCGTCGCCCACCCCCCACGATCACGTGCAGGGGCATGCGCTCGAGGTTGGTCAGTAGCTCTTGTCCTGATCGTGCTCATCGCGCCGGAGAGCGCCGGCAGTCGGTCCGTCATCCCAGCGGCTGAGTTTCCCCGAGGTGGGTGGGCCCGTTCCCACCTGGTCCTGGCTCGAAGCGGGTCTCGTCCCACGGCGGGAGGCGGGCATGGCCCGGGGTAGGTCTCCAATCCCGGGACGTGTCTCCGAATGGGCGCCCAGTCGTGCTGGAAGTAACCGTTACACCCCGTCGTGGGGTTTGCTGGGGGTACCCGGGGTGCCTACGCTCGGGAGGCGTCATGTGTGACGGGGAGACGACGTTTCTCGTGCGGGCACGTGCGCGCAGCCTCGTTCCGAGGCGTTGACCGCGGGAGACGATGTGAACGATCCAAGCCTGTCCGTCGGTCCGCGGAAGCGCATCGCCCGCACGACGGGGGCGGGCGACGTGATGGGTGGGTTGTCCGCGGCGCATGCAGGGCTGGAGGGGGTCCAGTTCGGGGACCTGTGCTCCCCCTGTGTCCGAGGTGCGGTCTCCGCTGCACGACTGATGGTCTAGGGGGCGGGGTGTTCACGAGCGACGGACTGTTCGGGCGGGCGCTGGGACGGGTGACTGCGGCGCTGGTGGCCGTGTTGTGGGTGGTCACGAGCCTGGTGATCCCGCCTTCGGCCCAGGCTGCTGATGAGGCCCCGCAGGGCCAGCTCACCGTGGCCAAGTCGGCCGACCGGAGCTCGGTCGACCCGGGCGAGCCCGTGCTATACACCCTCGAGTTGGGGTGCTCGGCGATCCAGACCTCGTGCATCAGCCCGGTGCTCACCGACGTGCTGCCCCCCGAGTTCGTCGTCACCCAGAACTCACTGCCCACCGACGTCCCGGGGGTCGTGGACTACGAGTTCACCCCGGCCAACCCGGGCCCGGGTGGTGGCACGTTCACCGCCCGCTTCCTCAGCCCGCTGCCCTCACCGCCGTCGCCGGCGGGCTCGGTGGGCCTGCTCGGCGGGACCACGCAGCAGATCAAGATCCCCGTGCAGTTCCCGCAGGACAGCCAGATCCCCGGTGGTACGACGGTGACGAACACCGCGACGTTCATCGCCACGAACGCGCCGGAGGTCACGTCCTCCGCGACGGTGACGGTCAACAACCCGCCGACCCTGCTCCCGGTGGGGGACAAGAACTGGGTCGACGGCTCGGCGATCGCCGGCACCGGGGAGGAGAGCACCATCCAGCTCAAGGTCCGCAACAACTCGAAGCTGGCCACGGTGACGGCGCTGTCGATGACCGACCTGGACCCCGACACGTTCGACCACTTCGACGTTCGCCAGCTCGGGCCGGTCACCACCTGGCCGGCGGGGGCGGACCGGATCCGCATCCAGTACTGCGTGACGGGCATCAGCACTGGCCAGACCGCGGACACCTGCACGGAGAACCTGCTTCTCGACGGGGGCACCTTCCCGCGGAGCGCAGGCAACGGGCCGTTCACGATCCCCGGGCTGGACCTTTCGAAGGTCACCGGCGTGCGGTTCACCTTCCTGAGCGCCGACGGCTCGGCGCTGGCCAACCAGCAGACCACCCTGAGCCAGGTGAACCTCGGGATGGTCCTGCGCGACACGATCAGGTCCTCCGGGCAGGCCATCAACCAGGTCGGATCCCGCATCGATGTGGTCAACACCGCGACACCGAGCCTCCTGGCGACGCAGGGGCCGAAGGTCGGGGAGCCGGTCAGTGACGACTACTCCATCGAGCCGGCGGTGCTGAAGTCGGTCACGGCCAAGCAGTACTGCGCCGCCACGGGCTTCGACTGCACGTCCCCGGAGCCGTCGGCCTTCGCCGGCCAGGGCAGCCGCGTGCTCGTCGACGTCAGGGCCCGGGACGACTCCGGGTTCAGCGTCTCGGGGATGACCATCACCGAGCCCTCCACGAGCGACCCGAACGCGCAGGCCACGTTCGACACGATCGACGTCAGTGCCGTGCGCGTGGACCTGCCGACGGGGGCGGCGTCCGCGACGGTGAACGTCACCTGCCGCGACGGGAGCACCCGCACCCAGCCGTGGACCGGCAGCGACATCCCCGCGTCGACCCTGTGCCCCGGATCGTTGCCGTCCAGGGTCTCCGTGACGTTCACCGGCACGGGCGGGGCCAGCACCATCGTCACGGGGTCCAACGGGCGCCTGCGGATCGTGGGCAC
This sequence comes from uncultured Actinomycetes bacterium, assembly GCA_963706875.1. Taxonomy (GTDB): domain Bacteria; phylum Actinomycetota; class Actinomycetes; order S36-B12; family CAIYMF01; genus Prado023. The sequence goes on from CAVPNW010000006.1 coordinate 10,663, forward strand.
GCTCAACGCCACGGCGACGGCCCGCACCTGGCAGAACTGCGCGTCCTCCTCGCTGAGCAACCCCACGAACGGGACGGGCGCGGGGGCGTCGAGCGCCTGTGACGACCTGGTCGTGCGCTCCAGCACGCTCACTCCCGCGACCACGAAGAAGTTCTTCTCCGACACCGACGGCGACTTCGCCGCCGACGGCAGCGCGTTCGCCGGACAGGGCTCCGGCGTGGGCATGACCATCGAGGGCAAGAACACCAGCGGCTTCCCGATCGACCAGATGGTCGTCACGGAGCCCAACCCGGGCAACGCCGCCTCCGTGGCCAACTTCGCCAAGGTGGACGTCACCAAGGTGCGCGTGACACCGCCCGCGGGCGCGACGGGCGCGGTGCTCAGTGTCGTGTGCCGCGGGAGCGCCACCCCGGTGACCCGGACCCTGAACACCACTGGGACCCAGACGATCGACCTCACGGCCAGCCCCGCTGTGTGCCCTGGCAGCTTCCCGTCGTCAGTCTCGGTCGCGTACACCGGCGACCTCCCCAACAACGCCATCGGGAAGCTCGACCTGGTGGGCACCCTCAACGCTGGTGCCACGGTCGGTGCGCTGACCAACTGCGCGGTGACGACCCTGAGCAACGCGGGCAGCCCCGGCGACGTCAGCAAGGAGGGCTGCGACACCCTGACGGTCCAGACCAGCGAGCTCACCTCGTCGACGGTCAAGACCTGGTGCGGCGGCAGCGACCCCAGCTGCACCACCACCCAGCTGGTGGTCGCAGGCCAGAACAGTCCAATCGCGATGCGGGTGACCGGCACCAACACCTCGCCCCTCGCCGTGAGCAGCCTCACGATCACCGAGCCGGAGGCGGGCAACGCCTCGGCGCAGGCGGCCTTCGATGCGGTCGACGCCACCGACATCCGCGTGCAGATCCCGGTCGGGGCGACCAGCACGACCGTGACGGCCACCTGCCGGACGGGCACCGCCACTCCCCAGACGATCACGGGACAGGCAGGAACCGTTCAGACGGTTGGCCCCCTGTGCGCCGGAGGCCTGCCCAGGGCCATCACCGTGACGTTCAGCGGCAGCATCGCGCCCTCCGTGTCGGGCGCGCTCGACATCCGCGGCACGGCCAACAGCAACGCCCAGGCCGACAACCCGCTGGAGAACTGCGCGACCACCGTGGTGGCCCGGCCCGGCAGCTCGGAGGGCGCCTCGACGGGGTGCGACACGCTCATCCCATCCCCGAACACCGTCACCGGCAACGCCGTGAAGACGTTCCAGTCCGACAGCAACCTGAACTTCCAGCCCGACGGGCAGATCATCTCCGGCCTCGGCGGTGGTGTGGTGATGAAGATCAGTGTCACCAACACGTCCGGCTTCCCGATCCAGGACATGACGATCACCGAACCGGCCCCCGGGATCACCGCCCTGCAGTCCGTGGTCGCCACGCGCATCCGGGTCACTCCGCCGGCGACAACCACGACCACGACCCTGAGCGTCACCTGTGACGGCGCGACCACGACGCAGACCCTGGCAGGGGCACCGGCCACCGTCGAGGTGTCGACCTTCGGGTGCACGGACCGACCCACCGGCGTCACGGTCAGGTTCGCCAGCGCCACGGGGTCCCCGGGCACCATCGCGGACCGCAGCACCGGCACCCTGGAGATCGTCGGCATGCTCGACCCCATCACCGGCACCTCGCTGCGCAACTGCGCCCAGGTTGACCTCGGCAACGGCGCGAACATCACGCAGATCCCGTGCGGGGACCTGACGATCCTGCCGAACACCCTGAGCGTCACCGGCGCGAAGGCGTTCTGCGTCGATGCCGACGCCAGCTTCGGCTGCGACCCGGGCGGCACCGCGATCGAGGGCCAGGGCACGGGCGTCCTGCTCAAGGTTGACGCGACGAACAAGACCGTGTTCCCGGTCAGCAGCCTGACGATCACCGACCCGGAGCCGGGCAACACGACCGCGGCCGCCGCGTTCGCCGCCGTGGACGTCACCAGGATCCGCATCACGCCCCCGACCGGGACCACGAAGCAGACGGTGGCAGTCACCTGTCGGGTCGGAGCGTCCCCGGCCGACACGGTGTTCAACGACAGCACCTCGCACGACGTGGTCAACCCGTGCGCGGGCTCCTTCCCGGCCACGGTCAGCGTCCGGTTCGAGGGTTCGATCGCCAGGAACGGGGTCGGCTCGCTGCAGATGGTGGGCACGCTCAACACCACCGCCACCACGGGCACCCTCAGGAACTGCGCCCTGGGTGAGGTGACCGGCACCGGCGCGACGCCGGCCACGACCAAACCCTGCGCCACGCTCCCGGTGATCGCCCCCCGCATCGAGATCGACGAGCGGACCAAGACCGCCAGCGCCGGCGTGATCGTCCCGGGCCAGCCGCTGGCCTACAGCCTGTCGTTCCGCAACGCCTCGAACATCCCGGTGGCCGGCATCGTCGTGGACGACCCGGTCAACCCGACCGCCTCGAGCGAGCCCTTCCGGTTCGTCCGGCTGCTCGCGGTGACCACGCCCGCCACCCCGGCCAGCACCGTGCAGGTGTACGACCCCACGGCCTCGGCCTACGTGCCCTACGACCCGGCGGACGCCGCACTGCTGGCGCGGGCTCTCGGCATCCGGGTGACCGTGACCGGCTCGATGCCGCCCGGCGCGACCTTCACCCTCGGCTACCAGGTGCTCCTGCGCGATGCGTGGGCGCCCAAGCCCGGTGAGCCGAACGACCTGGCGTTCGACAACTGCGCCCAGGTGGGCGTGGGCTCGGTGACCGGCCCCGAGTTCTGCTCCGGCGAGGTGCTCATCGAGCCGGGCACAGTCGCCGCCTCGGTGAACAAGACGTTCAACCCGTCGTCGCTGCCGCGGCCTTTCCCCGGGGACACGACTCCGGCGGCCACGACCGACCTGCAGGCCTACGTGCAGAACACCGGCGACCTGAACCTGTCGAAGATCGTCCTGACCGACACCGACGCGGACTTCTGGGCGGCCTACCAGGTGGCCGACGCGAACGCCGTGCGCGTCAACCTGCCGCCGGGCGCCGACCGCGTGCAGCTCGACGTGTGCACCTCCGCCGCCGCCTGCGCGGCCGGCACGTTCGTGCTCGGCACGCTGACCGCGGCGACGAACCCGGTGCCGCTGCCCGCTGGCGTCACGGCCGACCAGGTGTGGGGCGTGCGCGTCACGTTCACCCGCGCCGACGGCCGGTACCTGATCGTCCCGCAGGGCCCGGGCGCGACGCCCCCGACCGGCAACGGCTGCGTGGGCAACAGCCTGTGCGTACGGGTGCGCCCGCTGGCCACGCTGCGCCCCGATGGCACGGCCCTGGCCCCGGCCTCGGTGGAGAACACCATCCAGACCGGCGTGCGCAGCATCCGCCAGGACCAGTCCGACCCGAATGCCCTGTTCCCGATCCCAGACACCGCCGCGACCGTCCGGCTCACCCAGCAGACCGCCTCGATGGACATCGACAAGGACCCGAACACCCGGCTGAGCCCGGGGTCCATCGCCCCGTTCACGCTGGTCATCGAGAACACTGGGCGGGCGGTCATCCCCGACCTGCGGGTCACGGATCCCATCCCCGCCGACCTCGAGTTCTACCAGGCGCCCGGAGTGGCGCCGTTCACCGTCGCCTACCAGCTGCCCGACGGCACGCCGCCTGCCGCCGTGGGGGAGCCCGCATTCACGACGAGGACCGAGACCGTTGGGGCGATCTCGCGGGTCAGCGGGGTCGAATGGCGGTGGCCCACGTGGGGGTTCGTTCCCGGAGCCAAGGTGACGATCACCTTCCAGGTGAAGCTGGCCGCGGGAGTCGCCGCCGACACGGTGGTGCGCAACACGGCGTCGGTGACGGCCCGGCCGGACTTCCCGTTCACCTGCACCCCCGACCACCCGGACGACGGCGAGGAGACCATCGCCGGCCAGAAGTACTGCACCTCCTGGGCGGAGATCACCGCGCTGGCGGGCAACAGCTTCGACGGCACCAAGTGGGTCGCCGGGGACGACGCCCTGGGCTTCCGCAACACCTTCACGAACGTCACCGAGCCGACCGCAACGACCAGCTGCCCGAAGCTCGTGGTCGACGGTCGTGCCTACACGCACTTCCCGTGCGTGGCGCTGAACAACCCGGGCCAGCCGTTCACCTACCTGCTGCGTCTGACCAACTCGGGCAACACCGCCGACGTGACCCAGATCCAGCTGCTCGACACGCTGCCGGTCATCGGGGACAAGGGCGTGCTGCTCAACACCCAGCAGCGTGGCACCGGCTGGGAGCCGCGCCCCCGCCTCCTGGCGACCCCCACCGGCACCGACGCTGGGACGCTGACCACGCAGTTCACGACGTTCGACACGGTGGCCCAGAGCGTCTGCTTCGACACCTGGGGGCCCAACAGCCCCGCTCCGCTGCCGAACGGCTGCACGCCCGCGACCTGGAGCTCGACCTTCAACTCCGGGGCCACGGCGTTCCGGTCGGTCCTCGACTTCGGCCGGACCGACCCGCTGAGCCCCGGCGAGACCGCACTCGTGCGCTTCGACGTGGACTCCCCACTGGCCCTGACCGACCCCGCCTCGTACGCCTGGAACTCCTACGCGTTCCAGGTGGGCTTCGTGCCGCGCAACGCGCCCAGCGGTGCCCAGACCCAGTACCTCACGCCCACCGAGCCGATCCAGGCCGGCATCGGCGTCCTGTTCGGCGCGCTGCAGGTGACCAAGACCGTCGTGAACCCGCCACCGGGGGTCGACCTCGGCACCTTCCCGATGGAGTACCGGTGCGTGGCCGAGCGCGTGACCCCGACCGGCACTGGTCAGGTCCAGGTGGCAGGCGGGACGTTGCAGGTCGGCCCCGGCCAGTCGGTCGCCGTCCCAGGGAGTCGGTCGCGCGTCCCCGGTGCACTGCCCGCCGGTGCAACCTGCCGGGTCTGGGAGGCTGACAGCAAGGGCGCGTCCTCGCCTCAGCTGGGCGAGGCCAACGCTGTCACGGTCACGATCACGCCACGCCTGGGTGCTGACGGCACCCAGCGGCCGCCGCAGAACGTGACGATCACCAACACCTACGAGCAGGGGTACCTGCAGCTGACCAAGGCCCTCATCGGCCCCGGCGTGGGGTTCGTGGACGACACGACGCCGTTCGTGTTCGACGTGACCTGCACATTCCGGAACCAGCCGCTCACGGGCTTCAGCCCGCGCAGCCTGACCCTCACGCCGGCCAGTCCGGACAGTGCCGTCCTCGGGCCGCTTCCGGTCGGCTCGCGGTGCGCCGTGGCGGAGAAGGCCCCGTACGGCGGCGCGGACGGCCCGCCGGCGTTCACGCCGGCGCCGGGCACGGACGGCTACACGATCATCGCGGGCGGCGCCGACGAGCCGCTGACGGTGACGGCCACCAACACGTTCTCCGTCGGACCGCTGGTCCTCACCAAGACGGTGGCGAACGAGGGCGTCAACCCCGCGCTGATCCCGAACTCTGTGTTCCCGCTGGTGTTCCCGTTCGAGGTCACCTGCGAGCAGCGGTTGGTGGACGGCACGTTCCGCACCCTCGTCGGCTACCCGAAAGACGTCGAGCTGTCGTTCACCAGGGCTGAGGTACCCGGTATCAACGCGCCGCCGACGACGAAGTCCGTCACGGTCGACACTCGGGTGCCGGTCGGTGCCCGGTGCTGGGGCGTCGAGCTGGACAGCGCCGGTGCCACGGAGGTCGTGGTCACGCCGGAGAATCCCGACACCGCGGTCGTCGTCCAGCCACCGGGCCAGGGCGGGACGGTGCCCGCAATCACCATCAGGGCCACCAACACCTACCAGCCCGGTGCGATCTTCGTCCGCAAGGTCGTCACCGGTGAGGGTGCCGGGTTCGCCAAGGAGCCGTTCGTCTTCGACGTCTCCTGCCGCAACGCGGCCGGTGCGGAGGTCGTCACGCCGTTCACCCTGACGATCCAGCCCCCCAAGCGGTCGGCCGGCCGGGGCGAGCTGCCCGCCGGCGCGCTGTGCGACGTGACCGAACGTGCCCCGTACGGCGGTGCCGACGGCCCAGCGGTGCTGGCCCCCGATGGCCCGTACCAGATACCCGCGGGGGAGGAGTTCCCGGTCACCGCGACGGCGACCAACACGTTCTCCAGCGGCTCGCTGATCGTGGCCAAGGAGCTCGAGGGTGAGGGCCAGGAGGTCGCGTCTGGACTCACGTTCACGCTGCAGGCGACCTGCACCCGCCAGCTCGTCCCGGGCGGCCCGACGACGACGGTGCTGGACCGGCAGGTCCGGCTCAAGGGCGGAGAGCAGTCCGACCCGCTCGGTCCGCTGCCGATCGGATCGGTCTGCACCGTGACCGAGCCCGACGCTGGTGGGGCCACGAGCACCACCATCACGCCCTCACCGGTGACGATCACCCTCGAGCAGCAGGACGCCACCGTGACGGTGACCAACACCTACGAGCTGGGGCAGTTCACCCTGCGCAAGGTCGTGACCGGCCCGGGCGCGCAGTACGCCGACCGGCCGTTCACGTTCGCCGTGTCGTGCACGTTCCTGGGCCAGCCGATCACCATCCCGGACTCCACGGTCACCATCAAGCCGCCCAAGACGGTCGCAACGGTCACCGATATCCCGGTGGGCGCTGATTGTGCCGTCAAGGAGCTCGCGCCCTACGGCGGCGCCGACGGCCCGGCGGTCCTGGCACCCGAGACGGTGACGATCCCCAGGGACGCCGCCGCTGAGGGCGAGGAGCCCCAGGTCGCCGAGATCGTCGCCACCAACACCTTCTCCGTCGGCTCGCTGAGCGTCTCGAAGGTCGTCGACGGACCGGCGGCGGCCGAGGTCGCGGCCAGCCGGGTCTTCGACCTGAAGGTGACGTGCACCCGGGAGGGCCCGAACGGCCAGGTGCAGGTCCTCGCCGAGACGGCCAGCCTCAAGGGCGGGGAGAGGGCCAGCTACGGCGGCCTGCCGATCGGCGCGGTCTGCCAGGTGATCGAGCCCACCACGCAGGGCGCGACCAGCACGGTGATCACGCCGAAGTCCGTCACGGTCACCCTCAAGGAGCCGAAGGTCTCGATCGAGGTGACCAACACCTATGGGGTGGGCTCGCTGCGGCTGACAAAGGCGATCACCGGCGCGGGCGCGCAGTTCGCGACGCAGCCGTTCACCTTCGAGATCCGGTGCTCCTTCCAGGGTGCGGCGCTGGCCCCGCGCACGGCCACGATCACTCCACCGGCCACCAGCGCCACGGTCACCGGCCTGCCCACCGGCGCGAGCTGCACGGTGGTCGAGACGGGGACCGGCGGGGCTGACGCGCCGGCTTTGGTCTCTCCGGCGACGGTGACCATCGCCAATGCGAGCACGGTGGAGGTGTCGGCGGTCAACACGTTCTCCGTCGCCCGGGTCGATGTGGCCAAGGTCGTCGTGGGGGAGGGGGAGGGCCCGTACACCTTCCTCGTCGCCTGCACCTGGACCGTGGCCGGCCGCACGGTTCCCATCGTGCTGCCCGGCGGCGGGGTCCTCACACTCGATGACGGCGAGGAGGGCGGGTTCGAGGTCGCGGCGCCGAGCACCTGCACCGTCACCGAGACCGCCGTGCCCGATGGTGCCGAGGTGACGATTGTGGAGAGCGGCGACGCCGGTCCCGGCTCCGCCACCGATGGGATCGTGGCATTGGGCACCGGCGGCGACGAAGCTCTGGTGCAGGTCACCAACACCTTCCCCCCGCTCGGCCCCAACGAGGACACCACCAACAACAGGCCGCCCGGGACGATCGCCTCAACGGGGGCCGCGCTGGGCTACCTCCCGGTGGCTGTGCTGGCCCTGCTCCTCGGCGGGCTCCTCGTGCGGTGGTCACGTCGTCGGACCGGGTGATTCCGGAGCCTCAGGACACCTCGGCCGGGTGGCCGAGAAAGCGCTCGGTGGGGGACTATGCGTCCCCGGGCCCGCCGGCCTCTGTGAGCGGATCGAGGATCGGTCGGGCGCCTGCACCCTGGTTGAGGCGCCCAGATTCCTTGTGCCTGACGGCGAACCCACACCACTGGGGCCACCGGACGAGCATCCGGCCAAGGCCACCAGGAGCCAAGGCCACCGCGAGCACCACGGCTCGGGCCCGACCGGACAGCGTCGAACGGGTCATGGGGGCCTCCGGGGGTTGGGTGGCCCGGAGTGGCCCGGTCGACGTGCCCGGGCTCGGGTGCTGGTTGTCGTTGCAGGGACGCGCTCGATCGACGGGCGAACCCCACCATGGCAGTGTCCCCCGAGCGAGAGGTTCCGGTCGCACACCGACCTGGAGTAACCGTTACAGGGTGACGGTGCGCCGGTAGCGCGGGCGACTGGCATCCGAGGCACGTCCCGCAAGGGGCTTCCGGGTGGCGTCAGCCGTCCGCCCACGGCAGCGCGTGATCCGGCTGGGAGGCGAGCCAGTCGAGCAGGCGCTCGCGCATGGAGGTCCTGATGTCCAGGGGCCCGTCGTGCAACTGCTCGACGAGCAGTGCGGCGTCGTCATCCAGGAGGGTGGGCTCGATGGCCAGGGCGGCGTCGAGCTCCTGGCGGGCCCGGTCGTCGTGGCCCAGCCCAACGAACGCCAGGCAGCGGATCAGGGGGCCCCAGAGGTCCTCGGGGTGGGTGAGCAGGCTGGCCTCAGCGAGCATCCCAGTGTGGTCGCCGGCTTTGAACCGGTCGAGGGCCAGATGAACGTGCTGGTACCAGGGGTGGTGACGGGTTGAGCCGGTTCGACTCGCGGATGCACTCCAGGCCCGCCTCCCAGGCGCCACTGAGCGCCAGCAGGACACCGGACCCGTAGAGGATCGACGGATGGGACGGGCTCAACTCGATCGCACGGCTGGCGTCGGCTCGGCACTGGTCGGGGTGCCCCCGTGCGAACGCCACGCCCGCGAGCACCGTCCACGCGTGCGCGTGCCCGGGGTCGAGTGTGAGCGCCCTGCGCGCCCTGCGCTCAGCGTCGGCAAGGGCCGCATCGCGGTCCGGCGCCCACTGCAGGATCGCTGTCACATACTCGAGCGAGCCGAGCATCGACAGCAGCACGACGTTCTCCGGGTCGAGGTCCAAGGCCATGAGCAGGTCGCGCGCCGCGGTCGCGGTGTCCTCGGGCGTACCGCTGTCGAGGTAGCGGTAGTAGGAGAGCGTGGCCACATGCGCCGCCGGGACGCGGGTCCCCGCGCGGCGCACGGTGGTGTCGCGCAGCACCACCCCGCGGAAGTCGCCGACGGTGGCGGCCACCCTGCGCACCAGTTCGTCCTCGTCGTGGAACCCGGTGACCCCGCTGCGCTCCTGGTCGGTGACATCGGACCACAGCACCTGCCCGGTCTCGCCGTCGGACAGTCGGATCATCACCCGCACCAGGGTCGGGGTCGATCGGACAGCCCCGGTCAGCACGTACTGCGCGTCGAGCGCCCGCGCAGCCGCTTGTGCGTCCACTCGTACGCCGATGCCTCGCTCGCTGACCGCGGGCCCGATCACCCGCAGGCCCGGGAACGTGCTCAACGCGTGGATCAGTGACTCGGTGAGAGCCAGGGCCATCGGTTCGCCGGGGCCTTCGGAGGGCATGTCGGCGAACTGCACGACCACCAGCCCCGGCTCGAGATGGGTGGTCTTGCGGGGCACCGGGGTGGTCTCCCGGTGCGTGAACGTCGGGACGTAGCTGCCCTTCGGCAGTTCGATGAGCAGCGACTCGGCGGCCCCCGTGCCGGCGTAGTAGCGCTCCATCGAGGCGCGCAGGCGATTGGCCTGCACTCGGGCGGCGGAGTCGGTGACCGAATCGAAGTCCTTGGTACGCCCCAGGGCGTAGCGGGCGACAGTGCGCTCCTTGAGCCGGTGACCACGCCCGGCCAGGGTCTCGGTGACCACGTAGGCCAGGAAGTCGCGAGACCTGGGGGATGCCCGGAGCTCCTCGCTGTCCAGGATCCGTCGCAGCGCCGCGACCACAGCCACCCGATCGGGTTCCGGGTCGGCCCGGCCACCCTCAGCCCAGTTAGCTGGCTTGATAGGCGTGACGGACCCCTCCACGAGGGCGATGATCGTCGTACGTCCGCGCAAAGGCAACACCTGTGCACATTGCCGGGTTGTCAGGCAGGCCCAGAGGCAAGCGGCGGCCCTGCTGGCTCTGGGATCTCACCGAGCCGGGACAGGGCGACCGCACCGCCGATGGCCACCAGGAGCCCGATGCCGGCGACCACCTCCCAGCCGGGCCGGATCCGGTCGCCCAGGAACGCTAGGCCGATGGCCGAGGGGATCACCGTCTCGGCGACCACCATGGCCGCGGTGGCCTGGGTGACCCCGCCCCGTTGCAGCGCGGTCGCGAGGGCCAGCAGGGCCAGGCCGCCGGCTGCCAGGATCCCGTAGGTCGAGGGGTCGGTGAGTCAGGCCCGTCACGGTGATCGGGGTCTCCAGGGTGCGGGTGGCGATGCCCACGAGGCCGAAGCCGAAGCCGGCCAGGGCACCGAGCACGGTGACTCCGGCCCGTCCGGGGATCCGTGCCGCCGGGATGGTGACCAGCAGCAGGACCAGCGAGACGCCCAGGGGCAGCCACTTGGCCCAGGTGTCCAGGGCCACCTCCTCATCGGCACCGGCGGACAGCCCGAGGGCCACGAGCCCGGCGACGACTGCCCCGACGCCGATCCATTCGCCGCGGGACAGTGGGATCTTCAGCCAGGTCGCGGCTGCGACGGCGGTGACGGCCAGGGCGCCGGCGGTGAACGCCTCGACCACGAACAGGGGCAGGGACTGCAGGGCGACCACGGTGAGCAGGAACCCGGCACCGTCCAAGGCGAGCCCGACCAGGTAGGGCACGGATCGCAGGAGCCGGACCAGCAGTCCCGGGTCCAGGCCCGCACTGCTGGTGGTGCTCTTCGCGCCCACCGACTGCAGGACCGTGGCCAGTCCGTAGCTGAGTGCGATACCGGCTGCCGCGAACAGGGCAAGGTTCACGGGAGCGCCTCGACCGGCGGTGGCATCGGGCCGGGGCGGCTCATGTGTCCTGCGGTTGTACCAGTACACCGGCAGGCCGATCAGGTAGGCACCGAGGGCGAACAGGAACGGCTGGTAGCGGGCCAGGCCCTCGGCCTCGGGGTTCGTGGAGTAGACGATGAACAGCACCGAGAAGACCAGGGCCACCGCGGCGATGCCGACGTCGCGGACCATCCGGCCGCGGGTGATGGCCCGCCCGTCGGCGATCCGCCACTTGATCTGGGCCATGGCCGAGAACGCGTAGGGGATCGCGCCGGTGATCCCGGTCATGAGGACCAGGGTGTTGAACACCGTGATCCCGGCAGCCCCCAGGTGTGAGAGCAGGACCGCGGCGGTGGCCAGGATCGCGGAGACGACGATGCCGAAGGCCGGGACGCCGCGGCGCGAGACCCGGGCGAAGTGCTCCGGGAACAGGCCGTCGGACGCTGCCGCGTAGGGCATCTCACCGGCGAGCATGGTCCAGCCGTTGAGGGCGCCGAAGCCCGAGATGACCACGACCAGGGCCATCAGCGACCCCGCCCAGGACACCCCGAAGATGGTCTCGGCCGCGGTCGCGAACGGCGCGGTGGTCGCCTGCAGCTCCGCGTTCGGGATGATCCCGAAGACCGCCACCAGGGACAGCAGGTAGACCCCGGCCGCCAGCAGGGTGCCCAGGATCGTGGCCCGCGGCACGTTGCGCTGCGGATCGCGCACCTTCGCCGCAGCCACCGACGCCGACTCGACCCCGATGTAGGAGAACAGGCACAGGGCCATCGCCCCGCCGATGGCCTGCCAGAGGCCCTGCCCGCTGAGGTTCCACACGGCGAAGTTGTCGGTGTCGATGAAGAACAGCCCGACGGTGGCGATGAACAGCAGCGGGACGAACTTCAGGATCGAGGTCCACAGCTGGATCGTGCCCATGCTGCGCACACCGCGCAGGTTGATCGCCGTAGCCGCCCAGATGCCAGCAAGGGTCAGGGCGATCGTGGCCCAGGTGGCCTGGCCCTTGTTGATGAAGGTCTCGACGTAGAGCACCCACCCGGTGGCGATCGCCGCGTTGCCGCCCCAGGTGGTGATCCAGTACAGCCACGCGTTGGAGAAGCCGACCAGGTTCCCGAACGCAACCCGCGCGTAGGCGTACGGACCGCCATCGGCCGGCATCCGCCGGCTCAACGAGGCGAACATCAACGCCAGGGCAACCGCGCCGACCGTGGTCAGCAGCAGCGCCACCAAACTGATGGGGCCGTACGACGCCAACGAGCTCGGCAGCGTGAACACCCCGACGCCGATGATCGTGCCCAACACGAGCGAGGTGGCCTGAGGCAGGCCAAGGCCCTTGGAGGTGGGCTCGAGGGGATCGATCACCGTTTCTGACCCACCCGCGGGCGGGTCGGGGGGTGCGGACATGGGGGGACAATAGTGGCTCACACCCGCGAGCCCCCCCTGGGTCGGCCGTGTAACGGTTACCGCCGGTTGCGCCGATCGGGCCGCGTGCTGGGCCGACTTCGTAGCTGGTGTCGACCTCGGCATCGGCATTCCCTCACACATTGGCCCCCAGCGGACGACGCATCGGCCGCCGCCCTCTTGGCCAGGGCGGCGCGCGGTCACGATCGCTGCGATGACGCTGGGGGGAGGTCCTGCACATCGCGGGTGATGCCCATGAGGAGGTCATCCGCGAGCCCGGGTGGGGGAGCCGAGGTCCGGGATCTGGAGGGCGGTCCGTGCGCGGGCGTTCGCGTCGTTGCTGTTCAAGTGCTCGACGGCGACACCTTCGCGCACCTGCCGCGGGTGGCCAGCGCCGCCAGTCCGGTGCGCGATGACCGCGCTCGGGTGGACAGCAAGAAACCCCGGCCGTTGCGAGCCGGGGTTTCTTGGGGATGAAGGTCAGAGACCCATCTGGTCTACCGCATAGGTGGCCTGCGCCTTGGTGAACTGCGACCCGTACTCGCTGGAGAGCTGGTCGATCAAGCCCTGCCGACTGAACGGCATCGTCTCGAGGTAGGACTCGCCGGCGCGGACGGCCTGCTCATTCCAGTCCACGTCCAACTGGGCCACGGCCCACTTCGCGTCGGCCTTGTCGAACCCGCTGCCGTACTCGCTGGACAACTGGTCAATCAGGCCAGCCTTGCTGAACGCCATCGTGTCGAGGTAGGACTCGGCTGCGCGGAGCGCGTTCTCCTGCGCCTTCGTGACCGTCTGTTCCGGCGTGGCCTCGGCCTCGGGCGTCGACTCGGCCTGGGACGGGGTGGCCGACTCTTCGGGGGTGGGGGTGGCCGTGGCGCTGGCTGAAGGCGTGGCCGTCGGCTCCGCTGCTGTGCCGGCGTCGGTGCCGCTGATCATCGCCGTGCAGGCGACGAGGCTGAGCATCAGGGCGCCGGACACGGCCAGCACCTTGCGGCCCTTCTTGCGCTTGGGGGCCGGGGTCGGGGCCGGGGTGCCAATGGGTAGCCAGCCCTGCTCGGTGAGGACGTGGCCGTTGGCGATGTCGCCGATCTTGTGATTGGGGGTGGCGGCGGGGGTGGTGGTGTTCTCCATGATTCTGGCCCTTCTGGTTCGTTGGGTGCTGTGGTTCAGTGCCCGATGACCCAGTCATGCCCCGTCGCAGACCCGACCTGTACACCCAGGGGATGAACCGGGCGGATTCCTCGCATCTGCAGTACACCCGCGGGCGTAGGTGTCGCCCACCTTTGGTGGCGTCTGGTTGTTCATCGGTGCTACGTCCGGGTGTCGCATGGGGGCTGATCAGGTCCAACCGCGGGGGCGGTGGACTGCTGTTCTTCGTGGACCGTTCATCGTGGTCATCCACCCGGACCGCCGGTCAGGGTGGACAGCAGCGGAGCGCGGTGGACCGAGCCCAGGCCGATGTGTTCGGCCGTCATCGGTGAGATCGCGACCGGGGCTGGCAGAGCTTGCCACCTCGACGGCTGGCGGTCATGGTGCCCTGCGCGGCGGGCGGAGACCGCTGGGTTCAGGGGTGTCGTGGTGGCATCATCGGGGCGTGTCCAGCGTCCTCTACCCCGGATCCAGGCCCGGTCGGCTGGTGGATGCTGCCCTCGGCCTCCTGCTGGTGGGCTTGGGTGTCCTCTGGGCCCGGAGCGCAGCCGACGGGCCGGGTTCAGTGCTCGGGGTGCTGCTCGTGGCCGGGTCGTTGCTCGCGATCCTTGTCACGGGCAGCTTCCGGCGCCGGGATCCGGTGCCGGTGTTCGTTGCCCTGGGCGTGGGCTCGGTGGTGGTGTGGTGGGCCAGCGGCGCTGATGCGTGGATCGTGCTGGGTGCCGGCGGCGGTCTTCTTCGTTGAGGCGTACGAGGAGCGTGTCCGGCTGCGTCACGCGCTGGTGGTGGGCGGGACCCTGGTGCTCTTGGGGCTGACGGTGGTGGCCGATGATTCGTGGGCGGACCGGGCGATCGCGGCGGTCAGCTTGGCGGGCGTGATCGGGTGGGCTCGCGGGGTGCGTACGGAGCGGCTGTATCGGGCGGGCCTGCTGCAGCGTGCTGAGGATGCGGAGCGGGAGCGGGACCTGCGCGCGGAGCAGGCGGTGGCCCAGGAGCGGGCCCGGATCGCCCGCGACATCCACGATGTGGTGTCGCACTCGTTGGCGGTGGTGGTGGTGCAGGCTTCCGGGGCGCAGCGGGTGGCGGATCGGCAGCCGGAGCGGGCAAGGGAGGCGTTGGGGGTGATCGCCGAGACCGCGCGCGGGGCGTTGACCGAGATGCGGGCGATGCTGCAGGTCCTGCGGTCGGAGGGCCCGGCGGCGCGGGAGGGAGCCCCGAGCCCGGGGCTGCCGGACATCGATGCCCTGGTGTCGGACCTGTCCGGGCGGGGGCTACCGGTTGAGTTGAGCACCACGGGCACCCCGTACAGCCTGGGCCCCGGCCGCGAGTTGGCCCTATACCGGGTGGCGCAGGAGTCGCTGACCAACGCCCTGAAGCACGGTGGCCGCGCCGAGCCGACGACTCTGGCGATCCACTACGACCCCAACGCGCTCGTGGTGGAGGTGGTCAACCCGCTGCCCGACCCGGCCGCGTCCGGAGGCGGTGCCGGTGCCGGTGGTTCCGGGGTCGGGGTCCGGTCAGGCGGGGATGCGGGAGCGGCTGGCCCTGTACGGCGGGACGCTGGAAACGGGGGCGCAGGGACGGCCGCTACCGGGTCCGTGCCAGCATTCCCCGCAACGCACCGACGGGGGCTGCTCCGGCGTCGGCCCCCGACCCAGGAGGTTCCCCGTGACCGATCCCATCCGTCTGGTCGTGATCGACGACCAGAAGCTGATCCGGTCCGGGCTGGTCATGCTGCTCGACGCCGAGGACGACATCGAGGTGGTCGGGGAGGCCGAGGACGGGCGCGCCGGGCTGGACCTGGTCCGCGCACTGACCCCGGACGTGGCCCTGATGGACATCCGGATGCCGGTGATGGACGGCATCGCCGCCACGCATCGGATCGCGTTGGACACCTCCCTGCCGACCCGGGTGCTGGTGCTGACCACCTTCGACACCGACGAGGCCGTGCTCGATGCGATGAAGGCCGGGGCGTCGGGGTTCCTGCTCAAGGACGCCGACCCCGACGACATCGTCCGCGCGGTGCGCAACGTGGCCGCCGGGGACGCCGTCCTGGCACCCAGTGCGATGCGCCGCCTGCTCGACGCGGTCGGGCCCAGCCTGCGCGCCGGGATGCTCGACGCCCCCGATCCCGACCTCGCCCAGGCCCCGGCCACCGCGCAGGGGCCGGGCCCTGCCACGCCACCGGCGGCCCCCGCGATTCCCCCCAAACTGGCGGCCGCCGTTGGTTCCCTGACCGAGCGCGAGCGGGAAGTCCTCGGCCTGGTCGGCGAGGGCCTGACCAACGCGGAGATCGCCCAACGACTGTTCCTGGCCGACACCACGGTGAAGACCCACGTCCACCGGATCATGGGCAAGCTCCAAGCCCGCGACCGCGTCCAGACCGCCCTCATCGCCCACCGCGCCGGCCTGGTGACGGACGCCTGAGACCCCCACCCCGGGGCCGTGTACCGACCGGGGGGTGGGGGTCTGGAGGGCAACGCCAGGCGCGCCGCCGAGGGTCATGCCCAACGGGTTACGGAGCGGCAGCTTCGGCGATGTCGAGGAGCGTGTCGCAGGAGCGTTCCACGGCGTCGATGGACTTCTGGATCTTGGACACCGAGTCACCGCTCACGGCCTCGGTATAGGCGGTCACTGCCTTGTCGAGCTTCTTGAGCTCGCGGTTCCACTCGGTTGCCACCGACTGAGGTGCCTCCAGCGCCTGCAACTGCCCGAGATTGAACGACATCTCCCCACCGTTGGTGATCAGCCGAAGTGTTCCGCCGTCGTCCAAAGCGACCTGGGCGTCGCCGGCGTCCTTGCGCAGTTCCTTGATATCTCCCCGCGCCGACACCGCGAACGCCGCTGCGGACATCCCCACGCTTTGATCGTCAGCCTCCTCAGTCTCCTCGGGGGTGGCCTCGAGCTCAGTCTCCTCAGGGGTGGGCTCAGACTCGGTCTCCACGGGGGTGGGCTCTGCAGTCACCGTCACGGTGGCCTGCGGCTCGGGGGCATCTGCGGGCGCGGCACACGCTGACAGCGCCAGGGCGACGGCGACAACGCCGAGTGTGGCGATCTTCTTCATGATGTTCTGCTCTCCTTGAGTGGGAAGTTCTGTCGCGACTGTCTTGCCCGTTCCGATGTCACGCCATGTACTCCCTGGGTATGAAGAGCCGACAATCCCCCGACGACGCTTGATCATCAATGACCCGCTGATGGTTCGCCTCGGCCCCGACGTCGAAGGGGCGTGGATCTGGTCGTGGCTGGGGAGATCGACCGGCACCCGGCCGACAAAGGTTCGGCCTGTCCGCCCCGCGGCCCGGGCATCCGGCTGTACGCGTGGGTGCATGCCGTACTCGCACGGGAGACCTACCACCCAAGCCCCGACAGACAGCGCGTGCCGGCGGTCCCAGAAGCCCGGCCCGGGGAATGCGTCAGTGGTGGGCGATCCCCATCCAGGGGACCCCCCACCACGACTGTGACTGACTGCTACCTGCGCAGGTACACCTCGTTGGAGGTGGTGCCCTGGTAGCCGTACTTCGGGTTGACCACGACGCGGTAGGTACCTCGTCGCAGGTTCACGGTGTTCGTCTCGGAGTTGCCGAACGTCTTGTACGTCGTGCGGTAGGTCTTCCACTGACCGCGGCCGTCCTTGTACTGGACCTTGAACGTCCAGTGCCCCTTGCCCATGTTCGGGTTGACGTCCACATGCAGCTTGTTCCCACTGCTGACCGACTTGACCCGCACCTGGACCGCCGGAGGCGTCACCACCGGAGGCGTCACCACCGGAGGCGTCACGACCGGAGGTGTCACGCACCGGGGGTGTCACGACCGGGGGTGTCACGACCGGCGGGGCGACCTGGCCGGTGACCGGCTGGGAGGCGGCCGACGCCTCGGACGTGCCGATCGCGTTGATCGCCGCGACCCGGAACTGGGTCGGCGTCTCGGTGCTCAGACCGTCGATGGTGACGGTCGTGCCCGAGCTGGCGGTGTCCCGGATCGCGGTCTCCCAGTCCCCGGAGCCGGTCTTGCGCTCGATCCGGTAGCCCTGGATGGGCAGACCCCCGGTCGAGTCCGGCTTACTCCAGGCCAGGGTGGCGGTGGTCTGGTCCACGGTCACGGTCGGGGCGGCCGGGGTGCCTGCTGTGGCGTGGGCCACGATCGTGTACGGGCTGTCGCTGGAGGTCCCGGTCTCCGACGCGACCCGAAGGTAGTAGGTGCCCGCCGCGACCGGCCGCGAGATCAACTCGCCGGAGGTCCCAGCATTCGACGACACCTCGATCGTTCCGCCCTTGCCGCCGAGCAGGGTCAGGTCGTAGTCCTCAGGCAGGTCGGTCAACTCCGCTTCGATGCGGCCCTTGTGCGGCATCTCCACGCGGTAGACGTCCGCGTCGGACACCACCCAGGGCTCCTCCCAGCCGCCTGTGGACGCCCAGCTGATCGTGTCCTGAACGGGGGCGCCGAACGGCAGCGCCTGGGCATCATCGGTCGTATCGCCGGCGAGATCGGCGGGAACGGCGCTGGTCGCCAGGTGCACGCTCCACGGCGTGCTGGCCGGCCAGGCACCGTAGGCCCGATAGACCCCGGGCTCCAGGACCACCCGGTGCACACCGTTGCGCGAGGCGTGCGCGCCGTTGTGCCAGTAGCCCCCGTCGGGGATGATCGTGAAGCCGGACTCATCCTCGGAGGCCTCACCCTCAAGACCGGAAACGGTCATCGTGACGAGTCGACGCTCGGTCAGCTGGAACTTAAACGGGGACGCATCTGCCGGGTAGTGCCGCGTCTGGGTGTCCAACACAGGCACCGGCTGCGGAGTGATGGGCGCTGACAGCGCTGACACGCTGTCCGTCCCGTCGGCGTAGTGAGCCGTCACGGTGAACCGGTATTCGGTGCCGTTGTCCAGGCCCTCAACCGTGCATGAGGTCTGCCACGCACCCGTCGTCTCGCACGACCCGCCGCCCGGTTCGGAGGTCACGGTGTACCCGGTGGGCTGCACGCCGTTCGAGTTGTAGGGCCATGACCACGACAGGTGCGCCGACCCGTCACCCGCCTCAACCGAGTAGAAGGACGGAGCGGAGACCGTGGACTTGATCATGAAGTCCACGGTTCGCGACGAGACCCCCGAGTAGGGAGTGGGGATTGCCCGGTACCGCCCCGACGGGAGCGACTCCGTGTAGTTGAACGAGGCCTTCCCGTCGGCGCCGGTGGTCGCAGTCCGTAGGAGTGAGGTGTCTTCCTTTGGGGCCTCTGGGGTGTCTGCGTCGAGGACCCTGACCAGCTGGACCGGCACGTTGGGGATAGGGGTGCCGTCCGGCTTGCGGACGATCACCTGCGGCGCCGAGGTGGCCCCGGTGGCCGAGTTGGACGGGGCGGCCGGGATTGCGCCCGCGATCCGGGCGTCCTCCATGATCGGAGCCAGCGAGGATGTGATCCGCACGCGGCGATCAAGGGGGTCCGATCCCGTGAGCTCGGACACCTTGACCGCATGGGTGACCGTCGTTCCAGTCGCCATGCCGACGCCCGGTGACGTCGTGGTTACGACGGTCCCAAGGATGCCGTCGGGCAGATCCGGGCGAGCCCCCGCTGTGGTGATCCGCACAGGAACCATGCCGTCCGGCGAGGTCGTGCCCGAACCGTAGTAGTAGCTGGGTGCGATCGGGCCGTGGACCTTCAACGTCGGGTGCCCGGGGACATCCCAGGTCGCATCGCGAAGGGCCTGAGGCAGGTCCACCCGAGCGTTGCGCAGCGGTGCGCCGAGGGCGTCGACCACCTCGATAGTCGCGACATGCGCCTGACCAGTCACGATGGCGAGCTTGGTCTGGCCGGCGGGAACGGAGACCGTCCCGCGCAGGGCACCTGACCACATGGATCCGAACGTGATCTTCGCCTCCCGAGTGGCATCAGCCTCGAAGCTGAAGGCCCCCGCTGCGCTGGTGGAACCCTTCTGGGTATCACCGGCCGCGTCGGTCACCTCCCACGGCACGCCCGCGAACGGCACCCCGTCCGAGGTCCGCACACTGCCGGCCACCGTCACCTGTTGCTCGTAGCGCGCGCTGACGCTCGCCTGGTCCGAGCCGGTGGTCGTTGCCGATGCCGGCGGAGCGACGGCGAACACCGTGCCCATCCCGAGGCTTACCACCATCAGGGCCACCGCAGACCTGCGAAACACCCCACCGGACGTTGTGTTGTCCTGCATCTCTCTCACTCCTACTGGACTTGCCGCTCCCCATGAGCGATCTACCCCAGCGATACCCGCCCCCGGGCCCTCGATGTACCCCCCGAGGATGAACGAGTACACCGCCCGTACACCCCGGGGAGTAGGAATCGGCTCCTACGTTCCACCCTGACACTCTCCAGCCATACCCCGAATGATGGGAACCTTGGATCGTGGACCGGTGCAAGTCGGTGTTGGGTGCGACCGCCAGTGGGCGGACAGCATCGCTTGACGGGTCCGCACCCTCGTGTCGCCTCGCGAAGTCATGCCATGCGCCCCCCTTCGGGTCCTCGAAGTGGGTGTACCAGTCGCGCAGATCCTTGACCGGCTGCGCGAGGGCCTTGTCGAATCCAGCAAAGCCAAGCAGGCGCAGAGCCTTGCCGAGTCCCAACTCGCGAGTCGCGGGAGCGGGTTCTCTGGCCGAGGAATCGAGGGCAGGGCACGCAAAAGGCCCCGCCGGAACGGGGCCCTGAGCGTTCGCCTGATCAGCGCACTACGACCGTGCGGGTGGTCTTGACGGTGGTGATCGGAGTCGCGGGGGCGGTGGTCCACGCGCCGGGGACGGTGGTCCACGCGCCGGGGATGGTGGTCCATGCGCCGGGGACGGTGACGCTGTAGGCCGGGGCCTTCTCCAGCTCGGACCCGTCGCCAGGGTAGAGGACCTCGTCACCCACGTAGTCCAGCCAAAGGTCGCTGTCGTTGGTGGCGAGAGCGGTCTGCAGCCACCCGTTCACGTCGAACGGAAGGTACATGTAGTCCACCCATGCGCTCACCGAGATGACCTCGGTCCAGTCGTCAGTCCACGCGAGGGTGCGGAGGGTGCCGTTCTCGTCCCACACCTTGGCGGTGCAGTTGCCTGTGTAGGTGACAGCAGCCTGCCCCTTCAAGGAACCCTCGTCGTAGTAGTAGGAGTAGTAGTCCACCTGCACGGTGCGGTTGGTGATGGTGCGACCGGTGACGGTGCACTTCTCAAGCATGAGGTCACTCTGGGCAGGAGTCACGGACTTGGTGGTCCCAGGTCCCTGCACTTGCGTTGACGGTCCCTGCACGGACGTGGCGGGCCCCTGCACGCTGTAGCCCGGAAGGTAGTACGAGACGGTCGAGGTGACCTTGTACGTGCCCTTCTTGGCCTTGTAGAAGTCCTTGTTGCGGGCGACGGTCTTCTTGCCCTTCTTGACGGTCACCTTGGCCTTGGTAACAGCAGCGCCCTCGGGCGCACCTTGCGCGGTGATGGTGACCTTGTTGGCACCGCTGCGGTAGAGGGTCTCGGCGCTGGCGGTGGCCGCGCCTCCTGCGAGCAGGAGGCCGGTGGTGACGGCGGTGGCGATGATCTTCTTCATGTGACTTCCTTGGTTATCTGTGATTCGTTTGGGTCTCTCAAGCGGGTATTCCACTCAGCAGAGTCCTCCCCGATTTCGGTGCCGGGATGTACACCCTGCGGCTCAACTCGGTCGGAAATCGGGAACTGGCATACTCCCCAGGTTGTAGGAGCAAGGCGCATGAGCGGCCCCAGGAGACCTCGGTGGATCACCGACTGCCGACTCGCTCCGCAGGTATCAAGTCCGAGGGATGGGCGGTGGCATCACCAGCGGCGTGCGCGGTGGCTTTCAGTTCCCAACCTTGAGCGCCCAACTCGTGGACGGGGCTCTCTTCCTGTCGGTCGTCGTGGTCGGCGCGCTGTGGTCGCTGGTGGCCTGGAACCAGGACCCGAGTTTGCTTCGAGTCCTTGCAGTGGTCGTCGCCTCCGTAGCGATCCTCGTGACTGGTCGTGGACGTCGACATAACCCGCTTCCCGAAGTCGTCGCATTGCTGGTCGGTTCGCTGGTCCCGGAAGTAGTCAGTTGAGCGACAACGGCAGGTACGTGGCCTACCTGAAGGTGGTTCGGCAGGTCCGGCAACTGCACGGAGGAGGGCGACACCTGTCGCTATTGGGCCCCTTACGTGAGCGATCGAATCACGAATAGGGTGCGGCGTGTCGCCACCACGTCCAAGGGCCGGTCGCTGCCCATGCCAAGCCCGAGCGGCGCAGGGATCGACCAACTTGGGTTCAAGCTTGGTGGCATCTCAGGTAATGGGCGCTACGTGGTATTCACAGAGGCGCATGACACCAAAGGCGTGTACGTCAAGGACATGAAGCGGGGGACGCTCAAGGGCACAAGTTTCGGCTCCGGCGCTTCGCCCTTGATCTCGGGAGACGGGAAGGTCCTCTTCTCCAACACGAGCCAAGGCATGGTGGCCATCCGCCGGATGCACTAGCCGCCCTGGGTGCCGGCTCTCCGGCTCACCTACCCCTGGGCATCGCGGAACACCATCTCCGGCCAGGACGGGCGCTGGTATCCCACGACCGCCATGGTGCCACCCGGTCTTGGCCCAGGCCCGTGCGCTGGCCGCGACCACTCGGCCGGTGGGGGTCCACGGTGGAGGGGACACCACGGTGGGTGGTGGGTCAGGAGGTTGGTGATGGGCGGGCGGCGCAGCAATGGGGAGGGGAGCCTGCGGCGGGTGGTCGGGCGGAACCTGTACCAGTACCGGTGGACCGAATGGGTCGACCAGGAGGCCGTGCGGCGGGTGGACTACGCCAAGACCCGAGCCCTGGCGGTGACCGAGCTGAGGCGGGCGACCATGCGGGCGGCAGCAGGTCGGGTGGGGGCGGACTCGACCGCCCCGCTGCGGGTGGTCGCCGCCCGCTGGGAGTCCCGGGCCGGGGTGGCCCAGCGGCTGGCCCCTTCCACGGTCAAGGCCTACTCCGGGGTGCTGCACCGCCACGTCCTGCCCCGTCATCGGCGACATGCCACTGCGCGAGGTGCGACCGAGTCAGGTGGTCGACGTCCTCGTGATCATGGATCGGTCCGGGTTGGGGGCAGCGTCGCAGGACCACGCGTTGCAGGCGCTGCGGGCGGTGTACCGGATGGCAGCCGCTGATGACCCGTGGCTGGCCAACCCCGCCGCCGGGGTGCCCGCACCGCGGCGGGTGCTGACCCCGAAGGTGGTACCCACCCGCGGGCAGGTGCGGGCGATGCTGGCCGGCGCCCCGGACCCGCGCACGAAAGCGCTGGTCGCGATCCTGGCCTACACCGGGATGCGGATCGGGGAGGCCCTGTCCCTGCGCTGGTCGGACTGGCCGCAGACCGGGGAGGGACGGTTGCAGATCCGGGCCACCAAGACCCGCCGACCCCGGGCCGTGCCGGTCCCGGCGAAGCTGGCCCGGCACCTGCGCACGTGGCGGCGGGCGCAAGCCGCCCACCAGCTGGCCGCACCCCGCTGGGCCGACGAGGGCTGGATCCTGGCCAGCGACGTGGGCACCCACTGGGAGGTCCACAACGCCCGAGCCCGGTTCAACCGACTGGCCGACGGCCACCCCCGAGCGCGGGCTACCGCCGATCTGCCCCGGGGCCACCCCGCACAGCCTGCGGCATTGCGCGGCCACGATCCTGCTCGAGGAGGGCGTGCCCATGCGGGTCGTCGCCGACCTGCTCGGGCACTCCTCCACCCGGGTCACCGAGGACGTCTACGCCCACGTCAGCACCCGCCTCAGCGCCCAAGCCGCCACCGTGCTCAACCAGGCCCTGTAGCGTGCGGTATCGGGCTAGGGGGAGGGGCGAGGCGAATGACGGAGGACGTCACTGACAAGCCGATGAAGCTCCGATACGCCGGCGCCTGCCGCCTCTGCGGAACGGAGCTTCCCGCGCGGGCCGACGCGATCTACGAGCGAACGAGCAAGACCGTGCGATGCGTGGAGTGCCCCCCGAGCCCCATCGCGGCACCAACAGGGCTGGTAGACCCCGGCCTCACTGAGCCACTGGCGGACGATCCTGCGCCAGGAGTGGCCGGCGGGTCGGCCCGCCGCGAATACGAGCGACGCAAGGCGAAGGACGAGGAACGACTGAGGCAGAGGTGGGGCCGGTTCGGAGGCATCGCGGTCGCGCTATCGGATGAACGCCAGAGCACGACAGCGTGGGAGCGGGGAGCGGTCGGCGAGGAGCGTCTCGGGGCTCGGCTCGACGCGCTGGCCTCCGAGGACATCGCCGTGCTTCATGACCGCCGCATCCCACGATCGAAAGCAAACATTGACCACATCGTCATCACCCGCGCCGGTATCTGGGTGATCGACGCCAAGCGCTACAAGGGCAAACCTGAGCTTCGAGTCGAAGGCGGCATCCTGAGACCCCGCACTGAGAAGCTCCTCGTCGGCCGGCGGGACTGCACCGACCTCGTGGACGGCGTTCTCAAGCAGGTCGAACATGTGCGCGACGTGGTGGGCGACATGCCGATCACCGGAGCGCTTTGCTTCGTCGAGGCTGACTGGCCGCTCATCGGTGGGGCCTTCACCACACGGGGAGTCCACGTCCTGTGGCCCAAGCGCCTCGTCAGCAGGCTGACCGAAGCCGAACCGGCGGCGGTCGACGTGGCTGCCGTGCGAGAGTCGGTAGCCACGCGATTCAAGTCGGCCTAGTGCACGGGGCTTCGGCTTCTTCCTATCGGCGCCCAGGGAGGGCGTTGGGTCCCATCCCTGGCTGGAAGCGCAGCCACAGGGCCGACCCGTCCAGGCTGGCAGGCGTTCAGGTCTTCGGGGGTGCGACTCCGTGGACCTCCGAGGTGGGGAACCTCTGTTCCGATGCGTTCATCTTGGCGTCGGCGGCCTGCCGGAGGTCGATGTCGAGGATGTCGGCCAATCGGATGAGGTAGAGCAGCACATCGGAGAGTTCCTCTGCGGCCCGCGTGTGCAGGGGTTCATCGGCAGCGAGTGCCTTCGCCTTGTCAGCGGGCAGCCACTGGAACAGCTCGCTGAGCTCGCCGACCTCACCGACCAGGGCAAGCACCAATGACTTGGGGTCGTGGAACTGCTCCCAGTCGCGTTCGGTGGCGAAGGTGCGCATGCGGTCGCGCAGCTCGTTCAGGTCGGACACGTCGGTGACTATGCCATGCACCTTCGGGTCCGTGTCCTCTAGAGTCGCCCTGCGGCCCGACGGGCGCCCCGCGTCATGGACGTGCTTGGGCAATGCCCCCACCCGCACGAATTTCATTCGTGCTGCCTGGGGGTTCCTTCCGTGGTCCTGCTCCGACACTCGGCGACCGGGATCCGGTCGTTGTTCGAGTCGGACAGTGCCGTGGAGCAGATGATGGCCCGGATGATCGCCACGACCGGCCGGCGCCCGAACGCTGCAGAGGTTCGCTCCTGGAACGCGTCTGTGCCGTTGCTGGTCAATGACCTGATCTCCGGGGGGCTGCCACTCGTTGAGGTGCTCGTGGAGCACCAGCTGCCGCTGACGAGCAAGCGGGTGGATGTCGTTCTGGCTGGTCAGCATCCGCGGTCAGGTCGGGCGTCGTACGTTGTGGTGGAGCTCAAGCAGTGGAGCCGGGCGACCCAGTACGAGGAGTCCGAGTCCCTGGTCCATGTGGATGCCTACGGGCATCGACCGGTGCTCCATCCGATGGAACAGGTCGCGACGTATCGGGACTACATGCTCGACTTCCTGCCCGGGCTGGCGGACCGTCACGAGGACGTGGTGGCTGTGGCCTACCTTCACAACGCGACGGAGGCGGGGATCTCACAACTGCGCTCCCATCGCGATTCCGAGTCGGTGCGGATGTTCACCGGGGAGCGCCGCGGCGAGTTCCTGGACTTCCTGCGATCTCGGCTGGACCCGGATGTCGAGGGGGCCGCAGCCGCCGACCATCTGTTGTCGCTGCGGGCCGGTCCGAGCCGGCAACTGCTGACCGTCGCCGCGCAGGAGATCCGCGACCGCGAGCAGTTCGTCCTGCTCGACGAGCAGCGCCTCGCGTTCGACATCGTGCTCCACGAGGTGCAGCGTGCCCGGGCCGCGGACTCCAAGACGGTGGTGATCGTCTCGGGTGGGCCCGGCAGCGGGAAGAGCGTCATCGCGCTGTCACTGTTGGGGGAGTTGGCCCGGCAGGGACGCAGTGTCCTGCACGCGACCGGGTCTCGATCGTTCACCCACACGCTGCGCCAGGTGGCGGGCAAGGGCTCGACCCGGGTGAAGTCGATGTTCAAGTACTTCAACTCGTTCATGGAGGCGGAGCGAAACGGGTTGGACGTGCTGATCCTCGATGAGGCGCACCGAATCCGGGAGACGTCGGTCAACCGCTACACCAGGGCGAACCTTCGGCGTGACCGACCGCAGCTCGATGAGCTCATCGCCGCCGCCCGGGTGCCTGTGTTCCTCCTCGACGAACACCAGGTGGTGCGCCCCGGTGAGCTGGGCAGCGTCCACGAGATCGAGGCGTTCGCCGCCGGCCAGGGCCTCAACGTTCAGAAGGTCTCGCTGGACGAGCAGTTCCGGTGCGGTGGTAGTGAGGCGTACGTCCAGTGGGTCCATCGATTGCTGGATCTGGCGCCCGGGGGTCCGATCCCGTGGGAGGGTGATGACGCCTTCGATGTTCGGGTTGTGGATTCCCCGACGGAGCTGGAGGTGGACCTGCGGGTGCGCCGCGACGCCGGGTTCGGGGCACGGATGACAGCCGGGTACTGCTGGACGTGGAGCGACCCGCGCCTGGACGGGACTCTGGTGGACGACGTGCGCATCGGCTGCCTGGTCCCGGCCGTGGAACGTCAAGGGGGATCGGCGTGTGGGGGAGGCCCCGCCCTCCGCGCTGTGGGCAAGCGACCCGGGTGGCTTCGAGCAGGTCGGCTGCGTCTACACGGCCCAAGGGTTCGAGTACGACTGGAACGGGGTGGTCCTCGGCCCCGACCTGATCCGCCGCGAAGGGCGCTGGGTGACCGACCGCGCGGCGAACAAGGATCCCGACTTCCGCAACCGGAACACCGTTCCCGACGAGGAGTTCGACCGCCTCGTCCGCCACGTCTACAAGGTCCTGCTGACCCGCGGCATGATCGGGACGTTGATCCACTCGGTCGACGCCGAGACGCAGGTGTTCCTCAGGTCGTTGATGCCGCGGTAGCTCCGAGGACCGGTGTGGTCGGGCCGAGCCTCCTGTTCAGGCAGAACGTTGCATGCCGGATCGGCTAGCGTCCATGGCGCGGCCCGGCGCTCACACAGAGCGTGCCCGGGGGAGGGGGTGGACGCCATCAACGCGGACAACGTCGATGCCCCCGACCCGGTCGATGCCCCGGCTGATCGGGACCCGCCCAGCCCGATCGAGGACCGTATGGCGGCCTTCACGCTGACTCCGTCAGAGGAGTTGCTCCAGCGGATCCTGGCGATCCTCGAGACCGGTCGCCGTTCGGCGACGTACAAGCCGGCCCTGCTGCTCGCCCTGGTGGAGTTGTCGGTGGAGCGCGCCCCAGCTGACGGTGGCGCACTGGCCCTGCCGTTGCGTGATGTCGCTGAGCGGGTGCTGGAGCTGTACTGGCCCTCGGCTCGTCCATACCCGGGAGTGGATGGGGTGTTGAAGCAGGCCACGATGCCGAACAGCCGGATCGGGGTGGCGGTGGCCAAACTCCGGGCAGGTGCCGGGCCGGCGGGCCGGTCGCTGGGCCAGGTGAGATCAAATCAGCCTGAGGCGGTGGAGTTGGCGGTGGACCGGATCGCCAAGGCACTGGCGATGCAGCCGGTGCCCAGACTCCAGCGCCCCGGAGAGGCGACCGCGGGATCGGACTACCTGCGGTTCCTGTTCGACGACTCCCGGTACCGCACCGAGCAGGGGGCCCTGGATCGTGACCCCGTCATCGAGCTGCGGCCCGGGATTGCCGGCGGGATGGCCCGCAATGCCGCGTTGATCCGGATGGCCGCCCAGGCGGCGTGGGTTCAGGAGCTGGTCGCGATCAACCGGCTCCAGCCCGAGGAACATGCCCTGCGCGAGTTCCTGTTCGGCGCAGACCGCACCGCCCTGGGTCGGGTGGCCGGTGGGTTGGCGGACCTGCAGGGCGGGCGCTGCTTCTACTGCGGGGCAGGACTGCCAGCCTCGTACGAGATCGACCATGTGATCCCGTGGAGCCTGAACCCCAACGACGACCTGTTCAACCTCGTCGCTGCCGACAGGCACTGCAACGCCGCCAAGCGTGACCGGCTCCTTATCGGCGAGCACGTCTCGCTCTGGACCGCGAGGGACCGCCCCGCCCTGTCCGAACTGGGGCGCGAGCGGGACTGGCCCGTCGAACCCGCGCGCACGGCCGCCGTCGCCCGCGCGGCATACACCAGCCTCGCCGAGGGGATTCCCGCATGGCTGGGCCCGGGGAGGGTCGTGCCGTTCGCGCCAGCGCATCGAGTGTCCGCGCTGGCGGCGCTCGACGCCCTGCAGGCCGACCTGGGCCGGCCGGCATGATCGAGAGCGGTTGAGCAGGCGATGGCCAGGTTCCGCCCCCCGAACCAGCGGCTTTCCGTCGCGTGCGGCCGCGGTAGGGGGACTGCGTGGTCAGGATCGGTTTGGCTGGTTCACTGGCTCCATGACTGAGTTGCCTCCTGTGCCTTCGGATCCGGCTGCCCTCAAGGCGTGGGTCGAGAGCTTGAGCCGGGGCGAGCTGATGGCGTTGGCCCAGGAGATCGCCAGCGGCGCGTTCACCGGCGGCTTCGGGCCGATGGGTGAGCTTGATCCGGGCAACCGTGAGATCGACCTTCCGCCGCCTGCCGATGAGCCGAGCCTGCTCACGCTGACCATCGAACTGCGGGGCACGAAGCCGCGGATCTGGCGGCGCCTGTCGCTGCCGGGTGATCTGACGCTGGACGCGGTGCATACGTTGTTCCAGGCGGCGATGGGCTGGACGGATTCCCATCTGCACCGTTTCCAGCCTGGCACCGAAGTGGCCTACGACCAGCCGTACTTCGTCACGGAGTTCGACGAGGAGGAGGGTGACGAGGGCACTCGTGAGGAGGGTGTCCGCCTGGATCAGGTGCTGCGTTCCCCGGGGGATCGGCTGACCTACCTGTATGACTTCGGTGATGGGTGGGAGCACCTGGTCACCCTGGAGTCGGTGGCCCCGCTGACCCCGGACGACCGGGAGCCGAGGTGTCTGGGCGGGGCGAGGGCCTGCCCACCGGAGGACGTCGGCGGGATCGGCGGGCACCACGAGATCGCTGAGTGGCTTCGTGCCGGCGCCCCCGCCGGCGACGTCCCGGAACCGTTCGAGGACGCCGAGCACGCCCACGGGTGGCTGCCCGATGGGTATGACCCGGACGCGTTCGACGCCGCTGAGGCGACCGCGGCGATGCGGGTGTGGGCCGCTGGTGAGCACCTGCCCTGGCATGGCCTGCCCGAGCCGCTGGCGGACCTGATCGGGGCCCTGCGTGGTGAGGGGTGGGTGCAGGTGGACTCCTGGCTGACAGCCCTGGGTCCCCGTGTGGCAGTAGAACTGGACGACGACGATGTGCGTCGGGCAGCGCGGCCGTGGCTCGCGGTGCTGCGGTCCGTCGGGACTGGGACGAAGCTGACGGCGGCCGGTTACCTGCCGCCTGTGGTGGTCGAGCAGATCGCCCAGGAGGCTGGGGTGTCGGACTGGTGGATCGGCAAGGCCAACCGGGAGGACCTCACTCCGCCGGTCGCCGCACTTCGCTACGCCGCTCAGGACGTGGGTCTGCTGCGCAAGGCCAAGGGCACGCTGGCCCCGACCGCTCGCGCCCGGGCCGCCGCCGAGGACCCCCGGGCACTGGTCGCCACGGTGCTTGGGCGACTCCCGAGGGGCACGGGGTTCCAGGCAGAGGCGGGCTGGTTCGCGCTGCTCGGCCGGGCGGCCGGGGAATCCGGCGCGGGCCTGGACACCGGCGTGGCGCAGATCCTGACCGACCGCGGGTGGCGCACCGGTGGCAGCTCACCGGTCAGCGCGACGCAGGCACGCCAGGGTGCACGGGCGACGTTCGAGCCGCTGGAGTCGATGGCCGGTGGGTACAAGGACCTCGACCCCGAGCTGCTCACGAAGCTGGCCCGGGCCGCACTGTTCGGACTTGCCACGCCCGAATGATGGCCGAACGCCTCACAAGACGGGGAGGCGTACCAGCCCGCCACAACCTCGGGCGCGGTGGCCCCCAGCCGGCCTGACGACGTCGCGTTGGCCGGGGAGAATGGCGGCATGCCGGAGCGTGAGGAGCGCAGGGAGTTGCGGGGTGCGCTGGCCCGCGGCGAGGGAGTCGCGGTAGTCGGCCTGCTGGGCAGCAGGCCCTGGCCGGAGGACTGCCTGCAGTTGGCCGGTGACGGTCTGCGGGTTGCGCTGGGCCAACACGTGGCCGGCGCCGAGGACCTCGCCCGCGAGTGCGTGGCCAAGCTGCGCGCCCGCGAGTGGGACGGCGACGACGAGCTGGCCGACGCACTGGAAGCCCAGCTGGGTACCGGGCCGGCCCGACTGCTCAGGCCGCTGGCCGTTGACTTGGAGGAACTGGCGATGGTGCTCGAGGGCGACCCGCTGCAGGGCAGCGGGCGGATCGACCTGATCAGCGGGGAGGTGTGGCCGCAGGCGGCCCTCGACTACGCCGTCGAGGTGGGGGAGATCGACGAGGATGATGACGACCCAGCGCGGTGGCTGTGGGTGGACTGTGAGGGTTCCCGGCCCGGATACCGCGACATGCAGGTGTTCATCGCCAGCCTCGACGACGCGCAGATCGCCGATCGTCTGGACCGGGCGATCAGTGGGCGTGGGGCGTTCCGCCGGTTCAAGGACACCCTGTCGGCGTGGCCGGACCTGATGACCCGCTGGCACGCCTTCTCCGAGGACCGCCAACGCGGGCGGGCCCGGGCCTGGCTGGCCGACGCAGGCTACTCCGCGATCCCGACGACCCAGCGGGGGTAGGTCCCGACGTGGGGTGCCGACGGCGTGCCGCCTGGCATCCGATCACGCTCCGCCCGCAGCCAGGTACCGGTACACGGTGTCGCGGTGGATGCCGTACTGGCGGGCCAGTTGGGTCTTGGGCACCCCAGCGGCGGCCTGGGCGCGCAGCTCGGTGACCTGCTCGGCGGTCAGGGAGGGGCGGCGGCCCTTGTAGACGCCGCGCTTCTTGGCCAGCTCGATGCCCTCGCGCTGCCTCTCGCGGATCAAGGCCCGCTCAAACTCGGCCACTGCGCCGAGCAACGACAGCATGAGTTGCTGCATGGGGGAGTCCTTGCCTGTGAACGTCATGTGCTCGCGGACGAACTCCACGGCGATCCCGGCGTCGGTGAACTCGCGCACCAGGGCTCGGAGGTCGTCGAGGTTGCGGGCCAGCCGGTCCATCGAGTGGACCACGACGGTGTCGCCGTCGCGAACGTAGCGGCGCAGGTCCTCGAGGGCCGGCCGGTTGCGGGTCGCGCCGGAGAAGTGGTCCGTGAACACCCGGTCCAGCTGCGATGCCGTCGAGCTGGCGCACGGTGTTCTGATCGACGGTGCTGACACTCGCTGGTAGCCCACGCGTTGTCCGGCCATCTGAGCCTCCCGAGGTTGTCGGGATAGACTCTAAGACCCGCTCAGAGCCGATGTCGGACAACGAGAAGCCAAGCCCAACCCGACGATTGCGGCGAAGGCGGAAGTCGTAACTCACTGTAATCGGTGGCCAAGAGATCGTGAGGCTCGCGGCAGGGCAGTGAATCCCGGCTTGGGATGCATTGCTGGTATACTTGACCGCATGAGCACACAGATAGCGGTCCGGCTACCCGAAGACATGGTGGCCTTCTTGGACAAGGCTGTGGCCGACGGCAAGGCCACCAGCCGTGCCGCACTGGTCAGTGCTGCCGTGGAACGCGAGATGCGCCGCCAAGCTGCTGAAGCCGACGCTGCGATCCTCCGCAAGCATGGTGCTGCCGATGAGCTGGACTCCCTGGTGAACTGGACCACCAGCCACATCGACATCGACATGGACGACTAGCGTGCGCGAGATCTGCCTGGCGCGGCTCGACAAGACACGACCCGTTGTCGTCCTCACCCGTGAGGCCGCCCGGACCGTGATGACCAAAGTCACCGTCGCCCCGATCACATCGACCGCCAAGGGACTCAGCAGCGAAGTGCCCGTCGGGCCGGGCAACGGACTCGAACACAACAGCGTGATCTCGCTCGACAACGTCGTGACCATCCCGGTCAGCCTGCTTGGACGAACCGTCGGGTTCCTGACCACCGAGCAAGAGAAGCTCCTGGCCCGGTCCATCGTCCTCACCTACGACCTCGACATCGCCCTACTCGACACCTGACAACGCCCGAGAGCCGTCGGACTGGGGTGTGAGGAGCTCCCACAGATCACTCGGTGTGAATGATGACCGCCGAGTGACCCGGGGCGCCCATAGCGGCCCACTATGACGCACCCGTGGCCGTCGGCGGGATGGTCTGGGTTTCCTGCGGCGCTCGAGGGTTCGGCGTTCCTGATCGAACTGACATGCTCCTCGGTTCGAGGCCTGCTGTCTCTCCATGCAGTTGGCCGGACCGCACCCGGGCTTCAGCCGGCGACGTAGCCCGCCTGAAGCGCGCCAGCGTCGTCGCGGAGCTCCAACTGGTCGCCGCGGATCGTGTACGTGGTCACCCGGGCGAGTGCCGCGAGGTAGTTCGCCTCCTGGGTGCTGACGTCGGGCTCGCAGGCCATCATCGTGGTGGCCAGCGGCCCGATCTTCATGGTCGTTCCGGTCACCTCGTAGGTCCCGTTGTAGGTGTTGCACCCGGCGTTTCCGGAGATGGTCCCGTCGTCGCCGAAGACCGCGGTGACCGTGGTCCCCGCCACCAGCGAGGAAACCGCATCGGTTCCGGTGTTGATCCCGTTGGCCGACCAGTTCGTCGCGGTGAGCGTGATCGGGACCGCCACGGTGTAGGAGAGCACGACCTGACCAGCCTTGTCGCTCATCGTCATCGTGCCCTCGCCGATCGAGAACGTGGCTGCCTCGTCCAGACGTGCGAGGTAGTCGGCCTCTACGGCCATGGCCTCTCCGACGCAGGCCATGAGGGTGGACGCCAGCGGTCCGATGGCGATGGTGTTCCCGTCGGTCGTGTACCCGCCGGTGAAGCGGTTGCAGCCGCTGGATCCCGAGATCTGGTCGGTGGTGAACTCCGCGGTCGCCTGCACGCCGTCGGGCACGGAGGTCAGTGCCGACTTCCCGGCCGGCGCGTACTGCGCCAGGTCCCAGGCCGTCCCGGCCAGCGACTGGGCCGGGGCCGACGCCGCGCCGTCTGCGCCGGCGTCGTTCGAGCTGGCGCACCCTGCGAGCGGCAGGGCGAGGAGCATCACCATCGTGGCCACGCTACGTACACCCATGATCTGAACCCTTCGCCCAACGTGCTCCGGTCGCCAGCCCCATCCGGGTCGGCGAACGCGACGGTAGCACCGACCGACGGGTTGATCCCACCGTCGGCCAAGGGACGTGGCATGTCGACGAACGCGCCGCCGACATGCAATAGAGCGTCGCGTCGGACGCCGTGGGTATGGGTGACGGAGTTTGATGTGGGCGTCTGGTGTCGTGAACTGCCAGTCGACTTGTCGCTGGTCGGGCTTGGTGGCGGCCTACCAGGCGGCGAGTTCGGTGTTGAGCAGGTCGAGGTCGTCGGGGCGCCGGTCGAGGCGCGTGCTGGACTCCGGGTGGGCCGTCTTGGCCGTCTTCCTGGCCGACGAACTCGACCAGCACCTCCACCCCCAAGCAGGCACCGTTCGTGTCTGCCGGGCAGTGACACGCGCCAGGCACTGGGCCCGGGGTGCCAGAGGCCACTGACGCCCGCCCGGTCTGGCGGTCTGGGGGCTGGACTGAGTCCGACGTCTCCGTTCCTCCGGGAGGGGGGCTTGGGGCATTCGTGAGCGAGGGTAGACGGTCCGGCAGCTGCTCTGGCCTGAGCGGGACCTGCGGCCAAGTCCTCGGCTCGCACGTGGGTTCCCCGAGGTGAGTCCGGCCATGTGCACGGGCTGGCCGGCGGGACCGATGCCCTACGCTGTCGATCGCTTCGAACGGCCGAGAAGAGGGTGGTCGGATGACCCGTCATCGCGCAGGGGCGGTCGTGTCGCTGGCTCTTGCGCTGGCGCTGGCGAGTGGTTGCACCAGCCAGGGGGACGACTCCGGGGGTTCGGGGGCGGTCGCCGTGGACCCGGTCGAGTACGACTTGGGTGGGGCCACCGTTGTGCTGCAGGGCTTCGAGGCCGGCAGTCGGTTCCGGGACATGCCGGTGCGGGTCAACGGGATGATCGCGGTGCCCGAGGTGGGGGAGGGCCCGTTCCCCGTGGTGATGGTGCTGCACGGGAACCACCCGGGGTGTCCGACGGATGAGGGGGGTGTGGACCGTTGGCCGTGTGACCCGGAGGTTGAGCAGGCCAACTACACCGGATTCGGTTACCTGCTGGGGGCACTGGCCGCGCAGGGGTATGTCGCCCTGGCCCCGAACCTGAACGCGGAGAACACCTTCGGCTTCGGCGAGCCGGTTCCCGGTGAGCGTGTGAAGCAGTTGACTGACCTGCATCTGGGTGCCCTGGCTGAGGCAGCGTCCGGCGGCGCGCGTGACTTCGGTGTCGAGCCTGGAGGGGCGAGCCGACCCCCACCCGGTTGGCGTTCATCGGGCACTCCCGCGGTGGGGAGGCTGCTGTGGTGCTGGCCGGCGACCCACAGATCGAGGCTGGCAGCGGGGGCTACGGTCCGGTCGCGGGCACCCTGCTGGTCGCGGCCGCGACGACGTTCCGCGACCGTGGACCTCGATCGGTGTCCCGGTCGGCACGCTCCTGGCTGGGTGCGACGGGGATGTCACCGACCAGACCGGCCAGTTCTTCACGAAGGGCCAGGCTGGCCCCGGACCAGACCGTGGGTGGCCTCCACCTTCCTGGAAGGGGCGAGCCACAACGCGTTCAACACGATCCTGCCCCCGGACATGGTGAACCAGTCCGCGCGGGAGGACTGCCAGTCGCCGCTCGACGCCGGACCGGCAGCGGCAGTGGTTGGTCGACTACGCCGATGGGTTCCTGGACCTGGTCTTCGCCGATGACGCCGAGGCGCGCCAGTCGGCCCGGGCCGATCTCGGGATGGCGGTGGCCGAGCCTGCCCCGGATGCGGTCCTCGGGCTGCCGGCCCGGGTAGGCCTGCCTGCTCTCCCGCCGACGATGCGGAGGCCCTGCTGGTCCGGCATGGGCAGCTGAGCCTGCACGACCAACCTGCGCGGCGGTGCGGTCACGGCCGACAACCTCGATGTCCAGTTCTGCCCGAAGGGCTTGTACACCCAGGACATGCAACCGGCACTGAGGCCTGCTGTCGGCGCGTCGGCGGTGACGGTCCCGGGCCAACCAGCCCACGCCGTGCTCACATGGGCAGTCCACTGACGCGG
>CAVPNW010000007.1:0-44859 GCA_963706875.1 uncultured Actinomycetes bacterium
AGTCCGGCCAGCCCCTGGCGATCGCGGTCACGGTGGTGATCGGATCGCCCTCGACCGTCGACCACCCACGAAGCCGCGCTGCCGCCATCGGTGCGTCATCGGAGTCCGGGCTGGTCACGTGGACCACGGGGGCGTCGGGCCAGTCCGTGCCCGCCCGACTCGGGTCCGGCAGGGGCCGTCCACCAGGATGTAGGCCACGACGCTGCGCCGTGAGGCCCGCTGGGAGAACCCCAGTGCGGGAACGGCCCGGTTGGCCTCCCCCGAGCTCACCAGGATCAACGGGCCCTCCACCTGCGCTGCGGTGATGGCAATCGCCTGGTCGGCCACCCAGGCGGCGATCCCAAGGCGCTCATCTGTTGGTTCCGCGCCCGCACGGGCCTGCATATGGGGGATCACCACGGGGATCCCCCAGCCGGCCAGGACGCCTGCGAGCTCGCGGCGCGGCCCGTCAGGAGCGCCCGGGTCGAGCGCGGGGCACAGCACGACAGTGACGCCGGGCATGTCAGTCGAGACCCAGGTCGGCCAACTGGTAGGCGGCCCGGTACTCCAGTCCCGCCTCGGCGATCATCCCTGCGGCGCCGCGCTCGACGATCACGGCCACCGCCACCACCTCGGCACCCGCCTCCCGCAGCGCCTCCACGGCGGTCATCACCGAGCCGCCGGTCGTCGAGGTGTCCTCCACGGCCAGCACCCGACGGCCCGCGACATCCGGGCCCTCGATCCGCCGCTGGAGGCCGTGGGCCTTCTCTGCCTTGCGGACCACGAAGGCGTCCAACTGTCGGCCGCGGGCAGCGCTGGCGTGCAGCATCGCGGTCGCAACCGGATCCGCGCCCAGCGTCAGCCCGCCCACAGCGTCATAGGACAGGTCCGCGGTCAGGTCCAGCATGACCTCACCGACGAGCGGGGCCGCGAGGCCGTCCAGGGTCACCCGACGCAGGTCCACGTAGTAGTCGGCCTCCCGCCCCGAGGACAGCACGACCTTGCCGTGCACGACGGCCTTGGTCCGGATCTGGTCGAGGAGTTGCTCTCGCGAGTCGGTCACGGGGGACAACCCTAGGTCCTGCGTGGGGATGCCTGCCGCAGCGCGACAGCGCCGCACAGCGCCGAGCCGGCGTCAGGAGGCGGGCTCGGCCGCGGCCGCCCTCGACTCGCGGCGGTGCCGGAGGGTCTCGAAGCCGATCGGGATGATCGACAGGGCCACGATTCCGATCAGGATCAACTCGATGTGGTCCTTCACGAACGGAATGTTGCCGAGGTAGTAGCCCAGCAGGGTGACGCCGGTGGCCCAGAGGATGCCGCCGATCGTCGAGTACAGGGCGTAGGTGCGCAGGTCCATGCGCCCGATCCCGGCCATGGCCGTGATGAACGTGCGCACGATCGGCACGAAGCGCGCCATGACGATCGCCCGGGACCCGTACTTGGCGAAGAACGAGTGGGTCTTGTCCACGTACTCCTTGCGGAAGAGCCGCGAGTCCGGCCGGTTGAACAGTGGGGGACCTGCGCGGTAGCCGATCCAGTAGCCGGTCATGTTCCCCGTGACGGCCGCGATCGACAGCAGGACGCAGGCCATCTGGATGGGGATGTCGATCACGCCGCTGGCGATGAACAGGCCCACCATGAACAACAGCGAGTCGCCCGGCAGGAAGAACCCGATGAGCAGCCCGCATTCGGCGAAGATGATCCCCAGGGCGATCCAGAAGGCGGCCGTGCCGAACCGGTCGAGGTTCTGCGGGTCCAGCCAGTCGGGGCCCAGGGTGCTCACGATCGTGGGGACTGCCGACGCGACGGACAGGCTCAGGCTCACCTCACAAGGCTACCCCGCCTCGTGGCCGGCCCGACCCAGGTGAGTTCGGGCCCAGCTGTGCATGGCGATGGCAGCCGCAGCCGCCACGTTGATCGATCGGGTGGACCCGTACTGGCTGATCGACAGCACCGCGTCGGAGCCGGCAATGGCCTGCGGGCTGAGCCCGGGCCCCTCCTGGCCGAACAGCAGGACGCACCCGCGAGGCATCTGGTACTCGTCGATGGGGATCGCACCCGCAACGACGTCGATCGCCAGGATCGCAAGGCCCTGGGAGTGGGCCCAGCCCTGCAGGTCCGCGGCGTCGGGATGGTGGGTGATGCTCAGGTAGGCGTCGGTGACCATCGCCCCACGCCGGTTCCAGCGCCGCCGACCCACGACGTGCACCCCCGCGACGTTGAACGCGTTGGCGGTCCGCACGATCGAGCCGATGTTCAGGTCGTGCTCGATGTTCTCGATCGCCACGTGCAGCGGGGAGCGCCGGGCGTCGAGGTCCGCGACGATGGCCGACACGGTCCAGTAGCGGTAGGCGTCGACAACGTTGCGGGCATCGCCATGGGCCAGCAGCTCCGGGTCCAGCCGTGGGTCGTCGGGCCAGGGCAGGGGATGGGGTCCGACGGGCACGGGGCCAAGGGTACGAGTGCGATTTCCGCCGCGGGACCCACCGCCCGTAGAATTCCCGGCGGTGGCGTGTCCGAGCGGCCAAAGGAGCACGACTCGAAATCGTGTGTGGGTGATGAGCCCACCGTGGGTTCGAATCCCACCGCCACCGCCGCACTGACCCGATCGGGTCGCACCGGCCCGGGCCCCTGGGGGTCCGGGCCCTCGTGCGCTGGAGCCCATGCGCCGCGGCCACCGGCCGCGTAGGCTTGCCGGAGTTGGCGTGCGACCCACGGCCAACTCCCGTCGACGCTTCCAGGAGTCCGTCAATGAGCCCTGTCCACGACCTGCTCACCGACCAGATCGGTCACGAGTTCTTCGCCTCCCAGCAGTACGTCGCCATCGCGGTCTGGTACGACCAGCAGGCCCTGCCCCAGCTCGCGGCGCACTTCTACGCCCAGGCTGTCGAGGAGCGCAACCACGCGATGATGATCGTGCAGTACCTGATGGACCGGGAGGCCGAGGTCGTGATCCCCGGGGTGCCGGCTGTGCGCAACGAGTTCGCGTCCGTCGTCGAGCCACTGGAGCTGGCACTGGCCCAGGAGCGCCTGGTGACCTCGCAGTTCGAGGCCCTGATCGCCCTGGCCCGTGCGGAGTCGGACTACCTCGGCGAGCAGTTCATGCACTGGTTCCTCAAGGAGCAGGTCGAGGAGGTCGCGTCCATCTCCACACTGCTGCAGGTGGGCCGGCGCGTGGGCGAGAACGTCATGCTCCTCGAGGACTACCTGGCCCGCGAGACCGGTGCCGGCGGGGGCGCGGACCCGACCGCTCCCTCAGCGGCCGGTGGGGCGCTGTAGGGCCTTCGCCGCTCCCCGGCTCCCTGCCGAGCGAGTTACACGCCCGTAGTTACAGGGGTGTGACTTATCCCCAGGTGTGGATTACCTGGGGATTGTGGATTCCTGCCACCGTCGCCAGCCGGTGGCAGGACAGCTGGCCGCCGTTGTCGGCGGGCACCATTAGGGTGGGCGCGTGGCACTGGCGCTCTATCGGACCTACCGGCCGGGCTCGCTGGCCGAGGTGATCGGCCAGGAGCACGTGACCGAGCCGCTGGCGCGTGCACTCGACTCCGGCCGGACCCATCATGCCTACCTGTTCTCCGGCCCCCGCGGGTGCGGCAAGACGTCGACCGCGCGGATCCTGGCCCGCTCGCTGAACTGCGAGCAGGGCCCCCGTGCTGAGCCCTGCGGGCAGTGCCGCAGCTGCATCGAGCTGGCCCCCAACGGACCCGGCTCGATGGACGTGGTGGAGCTCGACGCGGCCACGCACCGCGGCATCGACGACGCCCGGGA
Source organism: uncultured Actinomycetes bacterium (assembly GCA_963706875.1). Classification (GTDB taxonomy): domain Bacteria; phylum Actinomycetota; class Actinomycetes; order S36-B12; family CAIYMF01; genus Prado023. Next base: position 3,751 of record CAVPNW010000007.1, read on the forward strand.
CCTGCGCGAGAAGGCGATCTACGCCCCGGCCGCGAGCCGGTTCAAGATCTACATCATCGACGAGGCCCACCAGCTCACCAACGAGGCGGCCAACGCCCTGCTGAAGCTGGTCGAGGAGCCGCCACCGCACCTGCGGTTCATCTTCGCCACCACCGAGCCGGACAAGATCATCCCGACGATCCGCTCGCGGACGTTCCACTACGGGTTCCGGCTGGTCCCCGCCCGGACCCTGGCCGAGCACCTCGGCTCGGTATGCCGCTCGGAGGGCGTCGCGGCGGAGGCCCCCGCACTGGCGATCGTGGCGCGGGCCGGCGCCGGCAGCGTCCGTGACAGCCTGTCCGTCCTGGGTCAGCTGCTTGCTGGGGCTGGTCCTGAGGGCCTTACCTACGCCGATGCCGTCTCCGCCCTGGGCCTGACGGATGCCAGCCTGATCGACGAGTTCGTCGCAGCCCTGTCCGCGGGCTCGGCCTCGGACATGTTCGGCATCGTGGACGTCGTGATCTCCGGGGGTCACGATCCCCGCCGGTTCGTCACCGACGTGCTGGACCGGTTGCGCGACCTGATCGTCCTGCGGGCCGACCACGAGGCCCTGTCCAAGGGCCTGATCGACGTTCCCGACGACGAGGGCCAGCGCATGGTGGCCCAGTCCCAGTCCCTGGGACTTGCCGAGCTGTCCCGGGCCGCTGACCTGGTCAGCACCGGTCTTGGCCAGATCAAGGGTGCCACCGCCCCGCGCCTGCAGCTCGAACTGCTCTGTGCCCGGCTGGCCCTCCCCGGACCGGGGGACGATCTCAGCTCGGTGCTGGCCCGCCTGGATCGACTTGAGCGTGGTGGCTCGGCCGGATCCGCAGCGGGTCCGGGCGTGGCGGCAGAACCGACTCCGGAGTCGCGGCGACGACCCGCGGCGTCGAGTGGCCCGGACGCGCCGGCGCGCGCTGCCCAGGTCGATCCCGACCACCTGGGAGCGCCGGCCCAACCCGCATCCCCGACGTCAGGCCCACCGGCCCAATCCGCGTCCCCGACGTCAGGCCCACCGGCCCAATCCGCGTCCCCGACGCCAAGCCCGCCGGCCCAACCCGCGACCACGACGCCAAGCCCGCCGGCCCGCCCGGTGACCGCGTCCGGGGGCCCTGCCGGCCCGCCCCGCCGCCCCGAGCTGCGCCGGGATGCGCCAGCCCCGGCGCCGTCCCCGGCCCCGGCCCCGGTTGGTTCTGGTCCGGCGGTCCCGGTGCCCACCCCCCCGCACGCACCCGAACCCCCCGCGGACAGCCCGGCCGAACTGGCCGCTGCGGTCATGCCGCCCACGCCAGCCCTCGAGCCGGTCCCATCCGACCCGCCGGCGGAACGCCCGGTCGCACCGCCCACGCCGGCCCCCGCGGCCGTCGCCGCGGCGTCGGGCGACGACACCACGATCACCCGGATCCGCGACTCGTGGCCGGCGATCCTGGAGCGCCTTGCGTCCTCGAGCCGCGTCGCCTGGACGGTGTTCCACGCTGCCACGCCCGTCTCCTGCGCCGGTGGCGCCCTGGCAGTGGCTGTCGCCGAGCCGGGCAACGTGCGCGCCATCGCCCAACGTGGTCACGATGAACGGCTGCGGCAGGCCATCATCGACGTCCTGGGCCTCGACGTCACGATCGATGTCCTGCATGACCCCGAGCCCGCCCGGCCCGCGCCCTCGGGTGCCCGGGTCAGCGGGAGCACGGCCGCATCGACGGCGGGAACGCGGTCGGCGAGCGGCGGGTCCGCAACCGTTGACGCGACCGAGACGGCCCCGGGAGCAGCAGGTTCCCACCAGTCGACCTCGCCTGCGTCCCGCCCAGCCGATGTGGTCCGGGAGGCCGGCTCTGCCCCCGGGACCCCCGACCTCGCCGATGAGCCCAGCCCCGACGATCCGGACCTTGATCCTGGTGGCGCCCAGGGCCTGGCCCTGATCACCCGGGAGCTCGGCGCCCGGCCCATCGGTGAGATCGACCACTCCTAGGGGCTGGGCATGTACGAGGGCATCATCCAGGACGTCATCGACGGTCTCAGTCGCCTGCCCGGCATCGGACCCAAGGGTGCCCAACGGATCGCATTCCACCTGCTCAAGGCCGACCCGCAGGAGGTCGCGGACCTCGCCGAGGCCCTGCTCACCCTGCGCGAGAAGGTCCAGTTCTGCGAGATCTGCGGCAACGTCTCCCAGGAGCAGACGTGTGGGATCTGCCGGGATCCGAGGCGAGACCCATCGCTGCTGTGCGTGGTCGAGGAGAGCAAGGACGTCGTGGCCATCGAGCGGACCCGCGAGTTCCGCGGTCGGTACCACGTGCTCGGAGGGGCGATCAGCCCGATGGAGGGCATCGGACCCGACGACCTGCGCATCCGCGAGCTCATGGCGCGCCTGGCGGACGGCTCTGTGGTCGAGGTGATCCTGGCCACCGATCCGAACCTGGAGGGCGAGGCCACGGCCACCTACTTGGCGCGCCTGATGAGCACGCTCGGCCTGGCCGTGTCACGGTTGGCCAGTGGACTACCGGTGGGCGGCGACCTCGAGTTCGCCGACGAGGTGACCCTCGGCCGGGCATTCGAGGGCCGACGACGGATCGGAGGGCAGGCATGAGTGTCGATGAGGCACCCATGGAGGGTGCGATGGCGGTGCTGACCACGCCCGCCACGGCGGTCGAGGACGACCTGGTCACCCTGGCCGACGGACTTGCCGAGGCCTCGGCCCGGTTCGTCCAGGCAACCGAGGCGGTGGCGGCCGGAATCGGTGAGGATCACGCCATCGCGATACTCCTGCTGGAGGTCTCCGACGTACTGGCGATGGGCGCCCGCCTCGGTGCGATCGACGACGTCGTCCCCGAAGGCCGCTTCGAGCCGGACGCGGGCGTCGAGCCCGACGTGGACCGCCTTCGGGCGGCCCTGGCCGAGCGACTGTCCCCGGTCGACTCCTACATCGAGGTGTTCGATCCCTATGCCAGCCCCGAGCTGATCGCCGGCCGGCTCTCCGATGACCTGTCTGCCATCGTCTCCGACCTGCTGCACGGCCTGGCCCACCACACCGCCGGACGCACCTTGGAGGCGCTCTGGTGGTGGCAGACGACCTACCTGAGCTCCTGGGGCGACTCCGGCGCGATGGCGCTGCGGGCGCTGCGGTCCCTGGTGTCGCACGTGCGTGCCGGCGCTCCGCTCGAGGTGGCCGGCGAGTCCGACCGGTAGCTGGCCGGCGCGGTGTTCCCTGCTGGGGGTCAGGGGGTCCCACGGCGCACGATCAGGGCGAGGCCCGACGGTGACCCCCTAGAATTGGGCCCTGGAACGCCGCAGACCACCACCGGGAGCAGCAGCGCATGGCCTTGATCGTCCAGAAGTACGGGGGATCCTCCGTCGCCGATGCGTCCAGTGTGCGCCGCGTGGCCAGGCGGATCGTGGACACCAAGCGCGCCGGCAACGACGTGGTGGTGGTCGTATCGGCGATGGGCGACTCCACCGACGAGCTGCTGGACCTGGCCAACCAGGTGAGCCCGAACCCTCCGGGCCGTGAGCTGGACATGCTGCTGACCGCCGGGGAGCGCATCTCCATGGCGGTCCTGGCGATGGCCATCCACGACCTCGGCGAGGAGGGCCGGTCCTACACGGGCTCGCAGGCCGGGCTGATCACCGACTCGGCGCACGGTGCCGCGCGCATCATCGACGTCACCCCGGGCCGCATCCGGCACGCGATCACCGATGGGGCCATCCCGATCGTGGCCGGATTCCAGGGGGTGTCCTACGACAGCAAGGACATCACCACCTTGGGGCGCGGAGGCTCGGACACCACGGCAGTCGCCCTGGCTGTGGCCCTGGAGGCTGATGTCTGCGAGATCTACACCGACGTCGACGGCGTGTTCTCGGCCGACCCCCGCGTCGTCCCCGCGGCCCGCCAGGTGCCCCGGATCAGCTACGAGGAGATGCTCGAGCTGGCCGCCGCGGGTGCCAAGGTCCTGCACCTGCGCTGCGTGGAGTACGCGCGCCGGGCCAGCATGCCGATCCATGTCCGGTCGTCCTTCTCCGAGAAGGAGGGCACCTGGGTCCTCAACTCGTCCGATCCGCTGCCGGCAGCGGCCCATCCCGCCGAAGGGACAACTGTGGAGCAACCGATCATCGCGGGGGTCGCCCATGACCTCAACGACTGCAAGATCACCGTGGTCGGCGTTCCCGACCGTCCCGGCGAGGCCGCGCAGATCTTCCAGGCTGTCGCCGACGCGGGGGTCAACGTCGACATGATCGTCCAGAACGTGTCCCTGGGGGAGTCCGGGCGCACCGACGTGACCTTCACCTGCCCGGTGGCCTCGCGCGAGGACGCCATCGCAGCCCTGCGGGGCGAGCAGGACGCGATCGGGTTCGAGGACCTGGCCTACGACGACGGGATCGCCAAGGTCTCGCTCGTCGGGGCAGGGATGCGCTCCCACCCCGGGGTCTCGGCGACCTTCTTCAAGGCCCTGGCCGATGCCGGCATCAACATCACCATGATCACCACGTCGGAGATCCGGATCTCGGTCGTGACCAACCAGGACACCGCCACCGAGGCGCGTTCGCGCGCTGCACACCGCGTTCGGGCTGGACGCAGACGGCGAAGCCGTTGTCTACGGAGGGACGGGCCGATGAGTGTCACTGTGGCAGTCGTGGGGGCCACCGGACAGGTCGGTGGCGTGATGCGCCGCCTCCTCGACGAGTCGGGGATCGACGTCGGGACGGTCCGGTTCTTCGCCAGCGCGCGCTCGGCCGGGACGACCCTGCCGTGGCGGGGCACCGAGATCCTCGTCGAGGACGCCGCGACCGCCGACCCGTCGGGCATCGACATCGCGCTGTTCTCCGCTGGCGGGTCGACGTCCAAGGCGCTGGCCCCGGTGTTCGCCGCTGCGGGTGCGACAGTGATCGACAACTCGTCGGCATGGCGGATGGACCCCGATGTCCCACTGGTCGTGTCCGAGGTCAACGCCCACGCCCTGGGCAGCATCCCCAAGGGGATCGTGGCCAACCCCAACTGCACCACCATGGCCGCGATGCCCGTGCTCGCCCCGCTGCACGCCGAGGCCGGCCTCCGCCGGCTGGTGGTCAGCACCTACCAGGCAGTCTCGGGCAGCGGGCTGGCCGGGGTCGAGGAGCTCGCCGGGCAGGTCCGGGCCGCAGTGACCCAGGACATGACCGCCCTGACCCACGACGGCTCCTCGGTGGTGCTGCCGGCACCGTCGAAGTACGTCGCTCCGATCGCCTTCGACGTGATCCCGCTGGCGGGCAGCATCGTCGAGGACGGCTCAGGGGAGACCGACGAGGAGCAGAAGCTGCGCAACGAGTCCCGAAAGATCCTCGGGATCCCGGACCTGGCCGTCTCCGGGACGTGCGTGCGTGTCCCGGTGTTCACGGGCCACAGCCTGAGCATCAACGCCGAGTTCGATCGACCGCTGTCGGTGGAACGGGCCCGCGAGCTGCTGGAGGGAGCCCCGGGCGTCGTCTGGGCGGACGTGCCCACCCCGTTGCAGGCCGCCGGTGCGGATCCCACCTACGTGGGCCGGCTGCGCCAGGACCCGGGTGTCCCGGACGGGCGGGGCCTGGCCCTGTTCCTGTCCAGCGACAACCTGCGCAAGGGCGCGGCCCTCAACGCTGTGCAGATCGCCGCCCTGCTGGCCGAGCGCGCCTGAGCCGCCTGCGGCCCACAAACGGCGGTTTGGGCTGGGGGTCGGCGTGCGGCTAGAATCGGACCCGCAATCGGGATGTGGCGCAGCTTGGTAGCGCGCTTCGTTCGGGACGAAGAGGTCGTGGGTTCGAATCCCGCCATCCCGACTCATGTGAAGGGCCCCGGGGCTTGTCCCCGGGGCCCTTCACATGACCCCGGAACTGGCGGGGTTCGGGAGGAGGCCGCGAAGCGGCCGACGGCTCCCGCCATCCCTCCGGGCGCTTGCGGAGCCATGACGGAGGCCCCGCGAATGTGGGTTCCCCCCGGACCTACCCCGCCACCACCGTGAGCACAGTCGCCTCCGGCCGGCACGCCAGCCGGATCGGGGTGTACGGGCTGGTGCCCAGTCCCGCGGACACGTGCAGCGCGGACTCCTGCCATCCCGACAACCCCTTGGCCTGACGGCGGGGCAGGTCGCAGTTGGTGACCAGCGCCCCGACCCATGGAAGGCACACCTGGCCGCCGTGGGTGTGGCCTGCCACGATCAGGTCGGCGCCGTCGGCGGCCATCGCGTCGAGCACCCGACGGTAGGGCGCGTGGGTGATCCCGAGCCTCAGGTCGGCATCGGGGTCGAACGGTCCAGCGACGTCCGCGTACCGGTCGCGCCCGATGTGCGGGTCATCGACGCCGCGCGCGTCGATGCGCCATCCACGGACGGTGACCGCGGCCGTCGCGTTGTCCACGTCGTTCCACCCAGCAGCGGACAGGCCCTGGTTCAGGGGCGTGATGTCGATCTTCGGCCGCCTCGTGCGCAGCTCGCTGGGACCGGACAGGTACTTGGCGGGATTGGCCGGGGCCGGGGCGAAGTAGTCGTTCGAGCCCCGAACGAACAGCCCCGGTCGGTCGAGCAGCGGCTCGAGGGCCTCCAGTGCCAGTCGCGGCCCCTGTGCGTCGCCGTGGAAGTCGCCGGTCACGACGGTCAGGTCCACGTCGAGCTCACCCAGGGACCGGATCCACGCGATCCGATCGGTATCCCGCGGCGACAGGTGCAGGTCCGACAGGTGCAGGATCCGCAGCGGTGGTGGGCTCTTCCGCGACGATGTCCGCCGCACCCGCACCTCGGCCGCGCGCAGCGTGTACTGGCGGGCCTCCCACAGGCTGTAGGCCGTGGTCGCGGCACCGAGCGCCACCAGGGATGCCACAGCACTCACGGCGGCCCGGGCGGTGGTCGGCATGCCCCAAGTCTGGCAGGGGCCACCCGGGGAACCCGCATCCGTGACCGGCCCATGGCCGTCGGTCGAGCCCGAACCCCCACAATGGGGCCATGAGCACCCTCAAGGAGACCCTGCAGGCCGACCTGACGACCGCCATCCGTAGCCGCGATGAGCTCACGGCAGCGACACTGCGGATGGCGCTGACGGCGGTGACCACCGAGGAGGTTGCCGGCAAGTCCGCGCGGATCCTCAGCGATGCGGAGGTCATGGGCGTCCTGACGAAGGAGGCCAAGAAGCGCCGGGAGGCCGCCACCGCCTTCACGGAGGCCTCCCGACCGGAGCTCGCTGACCGCGAGCTGGCCGAGCTGGCCGTGCTGGAGCGCTATCTTCCGGAGCCGTTGACGGCTGATGAGGTCAGCACGCTGGTCAACGCCGCCGTGGCTCGACTGGCCGATCAGGGCGTGACGGGCATGCCGGCGATGGGTCGGGTCATGAAGGAGCTGACGGCACAGACCTCCGGCCGATTCGACGGTGGCGAGCTGGCCGCCATGGTCCGCGCAGCCCTCGCCTGAGCGGCTGGCTCCACGGTCCCCACAGGCTCTACTGGCCCAACGGGGCCTGATCCTGCTGATCCTGACCCCGGCTGGGGGCGCCGAATCCCGGGAAGGTCCGCTGCCACCAGGGAACCTCCGGTGCAGCGGACTGGCTGCGCTGGTAGGGGGTGCCGCCGCTTCGGGCAGGCAGGAGCCCCCATTCGTTGGTCAGCTCCATGGGCACCGGCGGGCTGTCGGCCAGGGCGCCCTCCATGGCCTTCTTCCACGTGGGTCCGGGTAGCGAGGAGCCGAACACCTTGGGGTAGTAGCGGCCATTGATGGTCAGGTTCTGCAAGGGGTACCGGTAGCCGCCACGGGGGTCGCCGACCCACACGGCAGCGCCGAGGTCCGGCGTGGAGCCGGCGAACCAGACCGCGGCGTTGCTGTCGATGGTGCCGGTCTTGCCGATGGTGTCGCGACCCAGCGACATGGGGGCACCCGTGCGCCCGGAGATGTTGCCGTCGACGACGCTGGAGAGCACCGCGGCCGCACCGTCGGCGACGTTGCGAGTGATGGCCTGCTTGCACTTGGGCGCCGGCACGGAGAGCTCCTTGCCGTCCCGGTCGACGATCTTGGTGATGACGCGGGGCTTGCAGTAGACGCCATGCGCGGCCACCGTGGCGTACGCGTTGGCCAGCGTCAACGGGGAGATCTCGGTGGACCCGAGGGTGAACGAGGCCACCTCAGCGGTCTTGCCCCCGGGCTTGACCTCGTCGAGCTCGTACCCGTCGGCGTACTTCACGCCCAGCTTGCGCGCGGCTTCCACCGTCTCGCACACGCCGGCGCGCTTCTCCAGCTCCGCGAAGTAGGTGTTGACCGAGTAGGCCGCACCCCGGAACATGTCGAAGTTGCCCGACGAGGTGGAGTTCGAGACCGGCCAGGGCTCGGTGCCGCCGCTGGACGGGCCGGACAGGGGGGCGCCGTTGCAGCCGACGAAGCCGGTGAACTCCCTGCGCGGCGGCGAGTTGATGACCGTGTACGGGCTGATGCCCTGCTCGAGCGCCGCGATGATCGTGAACACCTTGAACGTGGATCCGGCCTGCATGCCCTGGGTGCCGCCGTCGGCGAGGTCGACCGCGTAGTTGTACGTGGTCTCCCACCACTTGTCGTCGGACTTGCTGGTGCCCCAGACGCGGTTCTGGGCCAGGGCCCGGATGTCGCCGGTGCCGGGGGTGACCATGGCGATCGCCGTGGCCTTGCGGCTCTCGTCCTTGGGCGGGATGGCCTCCATGACGGCCTTCGTGGCCGCCTCCTGGGCCTTCATGTCCAGGGTCGTGTAGATCTTGTAGCCGCCGGAGTTCCACGCGGCCTCGCGCTCCTCGGGGGTGGACCCGAAGGCCTTCATCTCCTGGACCTGGCGGATGGCGTAGTCGCAGAAGTAGGGGGCGAAGGACGTGGTGCACCCGTTGTACTGGACCTTGGGGTTCAGGTAGTCCTCGACGTCCGCGGACTTGGCGGCGCGCGCCTCCTCGACCGTGATGTAGCCGAGCTCGGCCATCCGGTTGAGCACGACGTCGCGGCGCTTCTGCGACTGGCGGGGGTTGCGGGTCGGGTCGAAGCGCGAGGGCTGCTGCACGATCCCGGCCAGGGTCGCAGCCTCGACGAGCTCGAGGTCCTTGGCGTTCTTGGAGAAGTAGCGCTGCGAGGCGGCCTCGACGCCGTAGGCCCGCGCCCCGTAGTAGCTGATGTTCAGGTACCGCTCGAGGATCTCGTCCTTGGTCAGGCGCTTCTCCAGCGCCATCGCGTAGCGGATCTCGCGAAGCTTGCGGGTGATGGTGTCCTCTTTCGCGGCCGCCTGCTCCTCCTCGTCCTTGGCGGCGGTGAGCAGGACGTTCTTGACGTACTGCATCGTCAGGGTCGAGCCGCCCTGGGCCACGCCCCCAGCGGTGACGTTGGTGACCGCTGCGCGCAGGAATCCTCGGGGATCGAACCCGTTGTGCTCGTAGAACCGCGAGTCCTCGATCGCGACGACGGCATCCTGCATCACCGGCGAGACCTTCTCGAGGCTGATCTCCTTGCGGTTCTCCTCGAAGACCGTGGCGATCTTGGTGCCGTCCGCGGCGTACACGCGGGTGCGCACCGGCAGTGCGGGCTCGCGGAAATCGCGGGGGAGGTCCTCGAACGAGGAGATGGAGTCGCGGGCCAGGACTCCGACCGGGCCCAACACGGGCAGGGCCATGCCGGCGACCACGATGCCGGCGAGCGCGGCGACTGCAATCAGCGCGACGAGGCGCGTCACCGACCATGCTCCCGTCCGGCGGCGGGCACGACTGCGAGGGGGCATGGGCCAATTTTACGTCAACTCAGGCAATGGGTCCGCCGGGCGCGCTCGCTCGTCGCTGCGCCATCAGGTCGCCCACCCGCCGCAGGCCTTCGAGGTCGTGGACATCCTGGGCCAGGGCAGTGACCGCCGTCACAGGCACCCGCGGGTTCGCCGCGACGAAACGGTCGGCCAGGCGGTGCTGTCGCTCGGACTGGCGCATGCGGTCGGCGTGCAGCTCGAGCAGGGACGCCGTGAGGGCCTCGGCGGAGTCCTCGGCGGGGTCGTCCGCGCGCAGCCGCTCAGCGCCTGCGGCCGCCTGGTCGGGGCTGAGCTCGGGCAGGCGCACCGGTGCGACCCGGTTGAGCACCAGTCCGGCCAGCGGCATGGCCTCGGACTCGAGGCGCTCCACGAAGTAGGAGGCCTCGCGCAGGGCATCGGGCTCGGGGGCGGCGATGACCAGGAACGCCGTGCCGCGGGCGGCCAGCAGGGCGTAGGTCTGCTCGGCGCGTTCCCGGAAGCCTCCGAACAGCGCATCGGCCGAGCCGACGAACGTCTGCAGGTCGGCCAGGACCTGGGCCCCGATGATCTTGTTCAGCACGTTGCTGAACACCCCGAGGCTGGCCGACACCAGCCGCACGTAGGCCCGACCCCCCACGCGAGCGGGCGCTGCCAGGATCCGGATGAGCCGGCCGTCGAGGAACGCGCCGAGTCGCATGGGGGCGTCGAGGAAGTCCAGGGCCGAGCGCGAGGGTGGGGTGTCGACGATGATCAGGTTCCAGCGGCCCTCGGACTGGGACTCCCGGTGCAGCTGCCCCAGCTTCTCCATCGCCATGTACTCCTGCGTTCCGGCGAACGAGCTCGACAGGGCCTGGTAGAACGGGTTGTCCAGGATGGCCTGGGCGCGGACCGGGTCGCTGTGGGCGATGACGACCTCGTCGAAGGTCCGCTTCATGTCCAGCATCATCGCGTCCAGGGACCCCCCGGCCGTCAGGTCGATCCCAGGGATGGGGGCCGGGGTGTTGTCCAGCTCGGACAGTCCCAGGGACTGGGCCAGCCGCCGGGCGGGGTCGATCGTCAGCACGACGGTCCGCCGACCAGCCTCGGCGGCACGCACGCCCAGGGCAGCGGCGGTCGTGGTCTTGCCCACCCCACCGGACCCGCAGCAGACGATGATGTGCGTTCCCGGGTCGGCGAGCAGGGCATCGACGTCCAGACGGGCGGCCGATTCCCACAGCGCCGGGCTCATGGGCGTGGCTCCGGTCCCAGGCCAGCGGCGCGCAACTGGGCGGCAAGCTCGTAGAGGGCCCCGAGATCGATTCCTGTCGGGATGTGGCCCAGGGACAGCTGGGGCAGGTCCAACTGGGTCAGGCTGGCCCGCTCCTGCTCGGCCACGGCCACTCGCTCGGCGTGGTCGCGCGCCTCGTCGACCAGGGCGTCGACCACCTCCTCGACCGTGTGCGGGTCCCGCGCGGTGATCACGTCGGCCGAGCGGACGGCCCCGGCGAGCACCGCGCGGTCCAGCGTCCCGCCCAGGGCGTCGGAGCGCTGGGCCGCGGTCAGCATCGGCGGCCGGTCCGAGTTGATGATCACGGCACCGACCGGCAGGCCCTCGTCGTGCAGGTGGCCCACCCCGTCGATGGTCTCCTGGACCGGCATCTCCTCGAGCAGGGTCACCAGGTGCACGGCGGTCCTCGGGGATGCCATGACGGCCATCACCGACTTGGCCTGGCTGTGGATCGGCCCCATCCGCGCGATCCCGGCGACCTCGGAGTTGACGTTGAGGAACCTGGTGATCCGTCCTGTGGGTGGGGCGTCCATCACGACGGCGTCGAACACGGGCTTGCCGTCCCTGGTCCGCTTGACCGCCTCGACGGCCTTGCCGGTGAGCAGCACGTCGCGCACGCCTGGGGCGATGGTCGTGGCGAAGTCGATGGCGCCGATACGTGCCAGCGCCGAGCCGGCCCGGCGCAGGTTGTAGAACATCTCGAGGTACTCCAGCAGGGCGGCCTCGGGGTCGACCGCGAGCGCACGCACCTCGCCACCGTCCGGGGCTCGCGCCACGCGGCGCTCCTCGTAGGGCAGAGGTGCGGAGTCGAACAGCTGGGCGATCCCCTGCCGGCCCTCGACCTCCATGAGCAGGGTGCGCCGGCCCTCGGCGGCCAGGGCCAGGGCCAGGGCGGCGGCCACCGTGGTCTTGCCCGCACCCCCCTTGCCCGAGACGATGTGCAGCCGCACGTCGGGGAACAGCCGGGGGGCGCTCACCAGCGAAGACTATTGGGCGGGGAGCCGGGGCGCCCGGTCGGTGAGGTACTCCACCTGCGGAACGTACCCACGGGCGCACTGCGCGGCCAGGGACAGCCGTGCGGCTCCCCGATCACCCCGCAGCAGGTGGCAGGGGGAGCCTGGGGTCCCAGACCTGCGAGTTGGCGCCGATGAACAGTGTCCACTGCGGGTTCACGGTGTCCGGGTAGTCAAGGCGGACGCCGAGGTCGGCGGACCACCCGCTGGGCAGCGATCCGGTGGACCAGCCGCTCGGGGACAGCCGCACCTCCACCCACCCGCGGACAGTCTCGTTGTAGTCGCCGGTGCTCCCGTCGAAGCTGGTGCCCGCGAGCTGAACCGCGATGTCGGTGGCCGCCAGGGCGTACCAGTCGTCGTCCTCGAGGTCGTACCAGTGGTGCTCAGGGAACGGGAAGTCGGCCGGGGGCCCGTCCGGTGGGGCCTCGAAGGGCACCTGCTCGAAGGTGCCGGCCGCATGCCCGGTCGAGGACTGACCCATGCAGGACTCGGCGTCGCAGGCGTAGTCGACGTCGAACGACCCGCTGGCGGTTCCCTGCTCGAAGTCGAGGATCAGTTGGATGTCCGGAAGGCCGACCGCCTCACCGCCCAGCGTGAACAGCGGGGGCTTGAGGTCCCGAACGGACAGGTCGCCGCCGTCGATGCGGACCATCGCCGCCCGGGCGCCGGGAGCACGGCCCTCGCTGCTGATCGTGTAGATGCCGCCCCCCGTCGGGCGCGTGGCCGTCGCCGAGCCAAGGGCCACGGGGTCCAGCGTCTCCTCGCCGACCGCCAGCAGCTGCTCCGCGGTCGGGTCATCGCAGACGGGCAGCCGATCCTCAACCCCACCCAGTGCTCGAGCCACCTTGTCCAACTGGGTGCCCAGATCGGGGTTCTCCGAGAGGTTGCGCACCTCGTACCCCGTGGGCTTGCCGCAGTCGTAGAGCCGTCTGCGCATCATCTCGAGGATCGCCGCATCCAGGACCCGGTCGATGTCGGCCTCCCGGTATCCGGGCACGTTGCGCACCCGCGGGCGGATCGCATTGCGCAGGGCATCGATCAGCCGGGTGTCGATGCCCAGGAGGTTCGTGATGAACCCGAAGAACCCACGGCCGCGGGGTCGCACGGCCACGGTCTTCACCCCCTCCAACGCACTGGACAGGGCCGCCAGGGTCGTGGCCGTCTCGGCCAGGGCTCGGTCGGCTCCTGCGGCACCGGCGGTCGCGCGCTGCAGGGAGGCGGTGGCCTTCTCGGCCATCTCGGTCAGGCCACGCCCCTTGGGGCCGCTGACCATCGCCCATACGCCGGTCCATCGCTGCAGCTGGGCCGTGTGGGCCTGCAGGGCGAGCAGGTTCACCCCAGAACCGCCGCTGACCTGTTGGCGCAGCGCGCTGACCTTGGATGCCAGGCCGCTCAACTCACCGCTGGCCGAGGTCAGCAGCCGGCTCACCGGTCCGATGTTGGCGATCGTCGAGAGCATGAGGGCGAACTCGGGCTTGCGGAACTGGGTGTACGCGTCCTGACGCATCTGCTTGAGCAGCGCGGCCTTCGTGGTCTGCTCCTGCTGGAGGACGGCCAGTACCCGGTCGGCACGCTGGACCGCGACGTTGTCGCCCTTCTCCTGGGCGGCTGCCCGCTGCTTCTGCGCCGTGTCCACATAGCCGGCATAGGCGCTCGTGACCTGCTCCTCCTCCTTCGTGACGTTGGCGAACACCCGATTGCTGATCGCCCGGGCCTGGCCCAGCTCGAGGAGGCCGATGAACACATTCACCGCAGGGTTGCCCGCCCCAGCGGGCACCTGCCCCGGGATGGCCGCGGCAGGCCCGGTCAGGGTCAGGGTCAGGGCAACGGCGGTCAGGGTCGCCGCGAGGCGCGAGCGCATCCTCATGGCTGGCCCCCTTCCAGGTAGTCCTGGAAGGCGCCGTCGGCGTCGGGCACGAGGGGGTAGGTCTGGATGTACACGACCCGATCGTCGATGAGTCCGATGAGGATCTGGCCTCCGGCCAGCACCGTCGCCTCCGCCGGCATGTCCAGGGCGGCCGCGTCGATGGAGGTCAGCTCGTAGCCCTCGAGGGACTGGCGCACCTCGGTCTCGGTCATCCCCGTGCGCACGTCGTAGTAGCCCAGGTGCAGGGGCAGCATCGTGCCGTCCGGGAACGCCTCGACCTCCTCCTCGCCCACCACGACCCCGTCGACCATCTCATAGCTGCGTCCCAACTCGGCGTAGACGAAGGAATCGACCGGGACCTCGGCGTCGCCGACGACCACCACCTTGGTGGTGAAGGCATCAGGCGGACCGAGCACCCCGAGCAGTGCTTCCTTGGAGTCGGTCACCACGGCGGCTGCGGCACCGGCCGAACCTCCGGAGTCCGGGTCGGCCGATCCGTCGGTCCCGGTGCACGCGACCACTGCCAGGACACTGGCCACGATGACGGCAAGCCGCCGAGTCTGCGCGCTCATCACAACGCCTCCTGCGACATCCCCACTGTCCCGCCGTCAGCGACGGCCACGCCAGAGTCCTTGGTCACGTGGATCCGCCGGGATCAGTCCGGGTGGGCGCCTGGCCCAGCAGGTCCGCAGGCGGGTCGCGCGGGTTCCTACGCGGGGAGCCGGGGCGCCCGGTCGGTGAGGTACTCCACCTGCGCGGCCAGGGACAGCCGTGCGGCCCAGCGCAGCGCCTCGGGGACCTCCGGGTAGACAGAGGCCAGCAGGGCATCGGGTTCGGTCGTTCCGGCGGCCATTGCGGCGGACACGAGCTCCAGGCGCTCGCGACGGTGCTCGACGTAAGCGGCCAGCAGCCCCGCGGGGTCCGGGCACGCGGGACCGTGCCCGGGCAGGACCCACCCGGCCCCGGTGCTCCCCGCGAGCTCCCCCAGCCGGCCGAGCGACGCCAGGTAGGCACCCAGATGTCCATCGGGGTGGGCTATGACAGCGCTGCCACGTCCCAGGACCGTGTCCCCGGTGAGCAGGGCGCCGTCGGCGGGCAGCAGGAACGTCAGGCTGTCGGTGGTGTGCCCCGGGGTGGCGACCACGGACAGCTCCAGGCCCCCGACCGACACCACGTCGCCATCGCCCAGCCCCTCGTCGCCCAGGCGATGCGCACGGTCCAGGGCGCGGACGGGAGCGCCGGTCAGGTCGTGCAGGCTGCGGGCCCCCGCGCTGTGGTCGGCGTGTCCGTGGGTCAGCAGGATCAGCGCGATCCTGGCGTCGAGCTCCTCGGCGGCGCGGCTCAGGGCAGCGAGGTGACCGGGGTCATCGGGACCGGGGTCCACCAGGACTGCGCGGTCGGAGCCGGGCTCGACCAGCAGCCACGAGTTGGTCCCGTCCAGGGTCATCCAGCTGGCGTTGGGTGCCAGGACGGCGGTGGCGCGTGCGGTGATCCGCCCCGCATCCCATGGACCCGACGACCCCAGGGGCCGCATCAGCGCGTCCCCCGCTCCTCGGATCCGGACGGCTGATCGGCCGCGGAGAGCACGTCGCCGGTGTAGGCGTGCACCAGGACCCAGGTGAGTTCGTCACCGGTCAGCAGGGCGCGCGGCATCAACGGCACGACCTCCCGGGTGCGCGCCCAGTTCAGCGCGTCCCCCACCGAGCGCTGACCGGCGAGGTCGGCCAGCACCGCGACGGTCGGCGGGAGCATCGCCAGCGCGCCCCTGCGGTACTCGGCGAGGGCATCAGCCGGGGCCATCCAGTGGGCGGAGTCGGTCTCGGTGACGTGGGCATCGACGTCCTGGCCCGCGGGCAGGGCGGCAGCCAGGAACCGGGTGTCGAACCGGCGGGTCTCGACCTCGGGGGTGATCCAGTGCGCGATCGGGACCAGCAGGTCGGCCTGGATGTACAGCTTGCGCCGCCGCAGCACGGACGGGAACCCGCCGGCAGTCTCGCTGGCCCGCCGGTCGCGTGCCCAGCTCTCGTCGGGGGTCACCGGTCGGCCGGACCGGTCGACCGCGAGCAGGACCCCGGCCTCCTCGAACGTCTCACGGACCCCCGCGACGATCAGGGCGCGTGCCAGCGCGGGATCCGTCCACGCGCCGGCGCGCACCGTGCCCTGGATCGTCGGCTGGCTGTCCTGGTCCAGGTCGACCCGGCCGCCGGGGAAGACGTGCATGCCGGGGGCGAAGGACATCGAGTCCGGCCGCCGCATGAGCAGGGCCTCCAGCCCGGCCGCCCCGTCGCGCAGCAGCACGATCGTGGCGGCATCCTGCGACTCAGGCGGATCCCACGCGCCCCCCTGCGCCAGCAGCCGGGCCCGGCGCACCAGCTCGGGCGGCATCTCGAGGACCATTCAGGCGATCTCCACGATGACCTCGACCTCGACGGGGGCGTCCAGCGGCAGGACCGCCACCCCGACGGCCGACCTGGCGTGCACACCGGCGTCTGCGAACGCCGCCCCGAGCAGCTCACTGGCCCCGTTGATCACGCCCGGCTGGCCGCTGAAGCTCGGGTCGCTGGCCACGAATCCGACCACCTTGACCACGCGGACGACGCGGTCGAGGTCTCCGACGAGCGCCCGGATGGCGGCGATCGCGTTCAGGGCACACTGCGCGGCCATCTGCCCGGCATGCTCGGGGGTGATGTCAGCACCGACCTTCCCGGTGCCCATCAGCACTCCGGAGACCAGGGGGAGCTGTCCGGACGTGTAGACCAGGTTGCCGGTCTGGACCGCCGGCACGTAGACGGCGACCGGGGGCGCCACCTCGGGGACGGGGTGACCCAGCGCGGACAGGCGTTCCTCGACGGCCCCCATGTCAGGCCAGCGGACGCTTGAAGTAGGCCACGAGCTGCTCGGCGTTCGGGCCGGGGACGACCTGCACGAGCTCCCAGCCGTCGGTCCCCCAGTTGTTGAGGATCTGCTGGGTTGCGTGGATCAGGAGGGGTGCGGTGGCGTACTCCCACCGGGTGCGTTCAGACATGGGGTCAATGTAGCGGCCCGGACCGCAACCGTCCCGGGGAGTTGCCTACCGGGCGCGCTGCTCCAGGCGTGGGACGTCCATCAGGGTCACCTGGCGCTGCTCGATGCGGATCCAGCCGCGCTGGGAGAAGTCCGCCAGCGCCTTGTTGACTGTCTCGCGGGAGGCCCCGACGAGCTGCGCGAGCTCCTCCTGGGTCAGGTCGTGGCTGACGAGCAGGCCCTCGGGGGTCTCCTCGCCGAACTTGGTGCCGAGCTCGAGGAGGGCCTTGGCCACCCGACCGGGGACGTCGGAGAACACCAGGTCGGCCATCGCCTCGTTCGTCCGGCGCAGCCGGCGGGCCAGCGAGGCCAGCAGGGCCACCGCCATGTCGGGCCGGCCGACCAGCCAGGGGAGCAGTGCCTCATGTCCCATCGACAGGACCTTGGCCTTGGTGACGGCCACGGCCGTCGCCGTGCGCGGGCCGGGATCGAACAGTGAGAGCTCGCCGAGCATCTCGCCGGCGCCCAGCACGGCGATCAGGGACTCACGGCCGTCGGTGGCTGTGTGACCGAGCTTGATCTTGCCGGACTCGATCAGGAACAGCTTGTCGCCGGTCTCGCCCTCGGTGAAGAGCACGTCGCCCTTGGTCAGGCGCACCTCGACCATCGACGCCCGCATCGCTGCGGCGGCATCGTCGTCGAGGGCAGTGAACAGTGGCGCGGAGCGCAGCCGGTCCTGCACGGTGACTCCTCCCATGGGCGTGCGGTACTTGCCCCCGCAGGAATCACACAGTAGTGGGCTAGCGCAGGCCGATGTCGGGCAGCGCGGTGAGCGCGAGGGTCGGATCCGCCCGGTACCGGGCGATCAGTTGCCCCGTCGCCTCATCGAGGCGCTGGTGGATCTCGCGGCGCAGCGCCGAGATGTCGGTCTCAACGGCCTTGAGCTCCTCCACGAAACCAGCCACCGCCTCGGTGTCCCGGGAGTCGACGACCCGCGTCCACAGTCCATGCAGGTCCGGCAGGGCCTCGATGTCGCCGGCGGGCTTGACCGACAGGTTGGCCAGGCGCCGGTGCACGGCGCCGCTCTCGGCCAGGACCGTGGTGAGCCGCTCGACGATGTCGCCGTCGGAGCTGCCCCGGGTCAGCAGGTCGATGCGCGCCTGGATGATCCGGCGCCAGTAGGACACCCGGGCCTCCTCGTCGCCGAGCTCGCGACGCAGGTCGCGCAGGTCGTCGAGGGTCAGCCCGGAGTAGGCCGGATCCACCTCGGGTGGGGTCGGCGGGGGCTTGGTTGCCATGGATCTCCCAGCAGGCTCGGGTGGCTCGGATCGGGCCTAGGCTATCCACATGCCCACCTCCGCACCCCCGGCGACGCGCACAGCGCTGGTGCGCCGTGCCCGCCGGATGGGCCGGATCCTGGGTGAGACCTACCCCGACGCGCACTGCGAGCTCGACTTCGACTCGCCCTACCAGCTGCTCGTGGCCACGATCCTGTCCGCCCAGTGCACCGATGTGCGGGTCAACATGGTGACCCCGAACGTGTTCGCCGCGTACCCGACGGCCGCCGACCTGGCCGCCGCGGACCGTGCGCAGCTGGAGGCGATGATCGAGTCCACCGGCTTCTTCCGGGCCAAGTCGGCCTCCCTGCAGGGCATGGCCGCCCGGCTGGTGGACGCCTATGGCGGGCAGGTGCCGGGGCGCCTGAAGGACCTCGTCACGCTGCCGGGGGTGGGCCGCAAGACGGCCAACGTGGTGCTCGGCAATGCCTTCGGCGTCCCCGGGATCACAGTTGACACGCACTTCGGCCGGCTCTCCCGGCGCTTCGGCTGGACCACGACCGACGACCCCGAGAAGGTCGAGGCCGAGGTCGGCTCGTTGTTCCCGCGTTCGGACTGGACCGCCCTGTCTCACCGGATGATCTGGCACGGCCGCCGCATCTGCTTCGCCCGGACCCCGGCGTGTGGCGCCTGCCCGCTGGCCCAGCTGTGCCCCAGCTTCGGGGAGGGTCAGACGGACCCGGTGAAGGCCGCCAAGCTGGTCAAGGGCGGACCATGAGCAGCCACGACGAGTCGCACCCGACGCCTGGCCCGGCGGTGGGCCTGACCGGCGGCCCGACCGACGAGCACGGCTCCGGCGACTTCCCCGGATGGTTCTGCGAGTTCCTGGGCGCCATCGACGGCGTGGCCGGCCACGAGCTGTCGCGCTTCACCCCACCGCCGGACTCCGAGACCAGGTCCTCGGCTGTCCTCATCCTCTTCGGCGACGGACCGGCCGGCCCCGACGTCCTGCTCATCGAGCGGGCTGCCGACATGCGCTCGCACGCCGGACAGCCGGCGTTCCCCGGTGGGGGCGTCGATCCCGAGGACGACGGCCCGGTGGCCGCAGCCCTGCGCGAGGCGCAGGAGGAGACCGGGCTGGTGCCCTCCGGGGTCACTGTGGCGCGGGTCCTTCCCGACCTCTGGCTGCCACCGAGCGGCTACACCGTCACCCCCGTGATCGGCTACTGGAGCGTCCCGGCCCCGGTCTGGGCCGCCGATCCCCGCGAGGTCGCCCGCGCCGAGCGGATCCCGCTGGCGCACCTGGTCGACCCCTCGAACCGGGTGATGGTCGTGCACCCGTCGGGCTACCGGGGCCCCGGCTTCCAGGTGGCTGACATGCTCGTGTGGGGCTTCACGGCCGGCCTGCTCGACCGGCTGCTCGACCTCGCGGGCTGGTCCGTGCCGTGGCCGACGGAGCGTGAGGTCGGGATCTCCTGGTGAGCACGAACTGGGTCGACATCGCGCTGCTCGTCGGGCTGCTGGTGGTCGCGATCGCGGGATGGCGATCGGGGGTCATCACGACGGCCGCCTCCTTCGCCGGCTTCATCGGGGGTGCCCTGTGCGGGGCATGGCTGGTGCCGCAGCTGCTGGCCGGGCGGGAGTGGCCCACGTTCCTGCAGGCCATGGCCACGCTGGCCGGGATGTTCGTCCTCGGGGTCATCGGCCAGGCGATCCTGGGGTTCGCGGGGCGCACCGTGCGCGACGCCGTCGACTTCCGCCCGATCCGGGTCGTCGACAGTGCCTCGGGGATGGTCGTGAGCATCCTGGCGTTCCTGATGTGCGCGTGGATGGTGCTGTCCGTGGCGGCTTCGAGCTCCCTGGGACCGACGTCCGAGCAGGTCCGGGCCTCCCGCGGCTTCCCCCTGCTCGACCAGGTGCTCGCCGGTCCCGGGGGCGCGCTGCTCGACGATGCCCGCGAGCTGCTGGCGACCATCGACGTGCCCAGCCTGCCGTTCAACCCGGCCACCCTGCCGCCGGTCGAGGACCCCTCGAACGTCGAGATCTCGGAGGTGGCTGCGCGGGTGGCCCGGGACTCCGTGGTCCAGGTGTCGACCACCTCCGCCCGTTGTGGGTCCTCGTCGCTGGGCTCGGGGGTCGTGGTCAGCCCCGGCCGGGTGGCCACGAACGCCCATGTCGTGGCCGGTGCCGGGCGCATCACCGTCGGCTCCGCGAACGACCGCGCCACCCGCGGGGCGCGCCTGGTGTACCTCGATCCCGCCAACGACATCGCGATCCTGCACGTGCCCGGGCTGGAGTCCCCGGTGCCGCGGTGGGTCGCCGAGGCTCCGCGGGGGACCGATGCCGTGGTGGCCGGGTACCCCGGCGGGGGTCCGCTGACCCTCGGTGAGGCACGGGTCCGCGGGCAGATCCTGGTCGCCGATGACCAGGGCTCGGGCAGTCGCGAGGTGCACGTGTTCCGGGGGCTCGTCCGCCCGGGGAACTCCGGCGGGGCGCTGCTGGGCCTGGACGGATCGGTCCTCGGGCTGGTCTTCGCCAACGCCCAGGACGACGACCAGACCGGCTTCGCCCTGACCGAGGCCGAGGTCCGAACGGCCATCGAGGCGTCGCGCAACGCCACCGACGAGGTGTCCTCCGGCGCGTGCCGGGCCCTGTAGGGGTCTCGTCCGAACCTCGAGCGCCGGAAGCGACCTCCTCCAACTCCCGGGCCTCCCCACGGCTCCGATCTCGGATCGGATCCTGGGGCGGTTGGTCAGGTCCGGGCCAGCCAGTCCAGCAGCGTGGAGTTGAACTCGTCGGGGCGCTCCTCGTGCGGGAAGTGTCCGACGTCGGGGATCTCGGTGTACTCGTAGCGCCCCTGGACGTAGTCCCCGGACCCCCGGGCGCTGCTGGGCAGCACCGTCGGGTCGGCCGCGCCCTGGATGTGCAGCACGGGGGCCGTGATGGGGGCCTTCATCCGCTTGGCGTACCGGATGCCGTCGGGTCGCGGCACCGAGCGCAGCGCCCACCGGTGGTACTCCAGTGCGCAGTGGGCGGTGTTGAGCAGCAGCATGGCAGCCCGGTAGGTCGCGGCGGTGTGGTTGTCGGGCCAGGACGGGGTGGCCGACCATGCGTGCAGCAGGTCCCCCACCTCGGAGGCGCCGTTCTCGAGCAGGTCGCGCTCGGGGGAGGCCGGCACCTGGAATCCGAAGGCGTAGGCCGAGGCCCTGCGCTGGGCGGCGTCGCCCAGCAGGGAGGCCCGCAGGCGCCGAGGGTGCGGCATCGAGACCGGCACGATCGCGCGGATCGCCTCCGGATGGGTGACGGCGGCGGTCCAGGCCAGGAACCCGCCCCATCCATGTCCCACCACGATGGCGTCCCTCGAGCCGAGAGAGCGGATCACGCCACTGACGTCCGCCGCCAGGGTGAACGGGTCGTAGCCGCGTGGGGGATGGTCGGAGCCGGCGTACCCGCGCAGGTCCATCGCCGCCGCCTGGTAGCCGGCCCCGGCCAGCTCGGGAAGGGCGTGGCGCCAGGTCCACCAGAACGTCGGGAAGCCGTGCAGCAGCAGGACCAGGGGGCCCTCGCCCATCTCGGCGACGTGGAACCGGGAGCCGTTCGCCGGCACATCCCGATGTGTCCAGGGCCCCTCGACCCGGACGACCTCCTCGGGGTCGAGCAGGGTCACGGGGTGGGGACGGTGACTGCGCTGTCCGTGACGGGTGCCAGCGCGGAGCCGGGCTGCGTCGAGCCGGTGATCCCGGACAGGGAGGCCTTGGTCTTCTCGACCCCGCTGATCGCCCGCTGCGGGGGGGTGATGTGCTTCGTGCGCGACCTGCCGACCAGGCCCAGGATGATCGCGACCAGCAGCAGGACGCCGCCCACGATCAGGAAGCCGGCCCACACCGGCAGCCCGGCAGCGACGATCCCGTAGGCGCCGGCCACGAGCGCGAACACGAACGCCAGGAACCCCAGGACGGCTGCACCGATGAGCAGCCCGGAGGCCCCCGCCGCCTGCTTGGCGCTCTGGGTGACCTCGGCCTTGGCCAGCTCGATCTGCTGGCGGACGAGGCTCTGGGCGTCGGTGATGGCGGAGTTCACCAGGGTGCTGACGCTGGTGTCGGAGTTGCTGTCCATCCGCGGTCCTTTCGAGGAAGTCGGCGCAAGGCTATCGCGGGACGCCCCGTGCCTGCGTGGCCGGCGGGATCCCGGGCCGCTCCCGGCTACTTCTCGTGCTGGTAGACGTCGGGGATCCCATCGGAGTCGGAGTCGGCGTCCTCCTCGGCCACGAGCTGGTCCAGCGCGCGCTTGCGGCCGGCCAGCACCAGGGCGGAGAGCACGGCAGCTCCGAAGGTCGCGGCCAGGATGCCGACCTTGGCGTCGGTGAGCAGCTGCGGATCCTCCTTGAAGGCGAGCTCGGCGATCAGCAGGCTGACCGTGAACCCGATCCCCGCCAGGACCCCGACGGCGATCACATCGGCCCAGCGCAGGGCCGGGTTCAGGGAGGCACGGGTGAATCGGGCCATCAACCAGGCACCGCCGATCACGCCGATCGGCTTGCCGACGAGCAGCCCGACCAGGACCCCGAGGGCCACCGGCGAGCTGAGGGTCTCCCCGAAGGACTCGACCGGCGCGTCGGAGACCCCGACATCGCGCACGGTCACACCGGCGCTGGTGAACGCGAACAGCGGCACTGCGAACCCGGCGACGAACGGGCGCAGGGCATGCTCTGCCCGGTCCCCGGGCGACTGATCCTCGCCCGGGTCATGGGACACCCGGGTCGCCAGTCCCATGGCCACGCCGGCCACCGTCGCGTGGATCCCCGACTCGTGGGTGGTGTACCAGATCAGCAGTGCCAGGGGCAGGTACACCGCCAGCGCCGCCCGGCCGCCGTTGAAGCGCCGGTGCTGCAGGAACCACCAGAGCGCCACGAGGGCCACGGAGGTGACGAAGTACCCGAGCTGGAACTTGTCGGAGTAGAAGATCGCGATGACGGTGATCGCGCCCAGGTCGTCGACGACAGCCAACGTCAGCAGGAACGCACGCAGGGCCAGGGGCAGCCCGCGCCCCATGATCGCCAGGACCGCGAGCGCGAACGCGATGTCGGTGGCCATCGGGATGCCCCACCCGGTCCGCTCCACCGGCAGGCCCCCGGTGAAGGCCAGGTAGATCAGGGCCGGCACGACCATCCCGCCGATGGCCGCCACGACGGGCACCGCGGCCTGCGAGGGCTTGCTCAGCGTGCCGACCTGGACCTCGTGCTTGAGCTCGAGGCCGGCCAGGAAGAAGAAGAACGCGAGCAGGAAGTCCGCGGCCCACACGCTCAGCGGAAGGCTCAGGTGCAGCGCCTCGGGGCCGACCTCGGTGCTGATCAGCGACTGGTAGGAGGCCACCCACTGCGAGTTCGCCCAGACCAGGGCGATCGCCGCGGCTGCGAGCATCAGGATCCCGCCGACGGTCTCCAGGCGCAGCACGCGCAGCAGCCAGATTCGCTCGCTCAGCGAGGGACGGTCGAACAGCTGCTCACCCATTGGACGACAAGCATGTCAGACGCGCGGGTCCGGGGCAGGGGCTCGTCCACCGCGATGTGGGGAGGCTCCGGGTGGACCCGTACGCGGTCAGGCGTCCCGGTCCGCGGGCCGCGGCGGTGCCGAGGTCGGGGCCCGCCCGATAGCCTTGCGCTCCCGACCGCCCGAGGAGGCCGAGCGTGAGCAACGAGGCGCTGGAGAACCTGCTGCACGAGGATCGCACCTTCCCGCCGGACCCGGCCTTCGCCGGGGCCGCCAACGCCACCGCGGTCCTGGGTGAGCGTGCTGGCGCCGATCGCATCGCGTTCTGGGAGGAGCAGGCCCGGCGCCTGGACTGGGCCGAGCCCTGGCACACCGCCCTGGACTGGTCGAATGCCCCCTTCGCGCAGTGGTTCGTCGGCGGGCGGCTGAACGTGGCCGAGAACTGCGTGGACCGCCACGTCGCCGCCGGTCTCGGTGACCGGGTGGCGATCCACTTCGAGGGTGAGCCGGGGGACACCCGCACCCTGACCTACGCCGAGCTGGCCGACGAGGTGGCCCGCGCGGCCAACGCCCTGACCGAGCTCGGGGTGTCCGACGGTGACCGGGTCGCGATCTACCTGCCGATGATCCCCGAGGCCGTGATCTCCATGCTCGCGTGCGCCCGCATCGGGGCCGTGCACTCGGTGGTGTTCGGCGGGTTCTCCGCCGAGGCGCTGCGCTCGCGCATCGACGACGCGCAGGCCGTCCTGGTCATCACCTCCGACGGGGGCTACCGGCGCGGGGCGGCCTCCCCCTCAAGCCGGCCGTGGACGAGGCCGTGGCGAACACGCCCAGCGTGCGCAACGTGCTGGTCGTCCGGCGGACCGGCGGCGACGTGGAGTGGGTCGAGGGCCGTGACCACTGGTGGCACGACATCGTCGAGCGCCAGCCGGCCACGCACGAGGCGCAGGCGTTCGACGCCGAGCACCCGCTGTTCATCCTCTACACGTCGGGGACGACCGGGAAGCCCAAGGGGATCCTGCACACGACCGGGGGCTACCTGACCCAGGCCGCGTACACCCACCACAACGTCTTCGACCTCAAGTCCGACACCGACGTGTACTGGTGCACCGCCGACGTGGGCTGGGTCACCGGCCACTCGTACATCGTCTACGGGCCCCTGGCCAACGGCGCGACCCAGGTCATCTACGAGGGCACCCCGGACACCCCGCACCGCGGCCGCTGGTGGGAGATCGTGGCCAAGTACGGCGTCACGATCCTCTACACCGCGCCCACCGCCATCCGCACGTTCATGAAGTGGGGTGACGAGATCCCGGCCGGCCACGACCTGTCGAGCCTGCGCCTGCTGGGCTCGGTCGGTGAGCCGATCAACCCGGAGGCATGGATGTGGTACCGCCGGGTCATCGGCGGGGACGACTGCCCGATCGTCGACACCTGGTGGCAGACCGAGACGGGCGGCATCATGATCAGCCCGCTGCCCGGTGTCACCACGTGCAAGCCGGGGTCGGCCATGGGTCCGCTGCCCGGGATCGGTGCGGCGGTCGTCGACGACCACGGCGACCCGGTTGGCCCGGGAGGCGGCGGGTACCTGGTGCTCACGGAGCCCTGGCCGGCGATGCTGCGCGGGATCTGGGGCGACAACCAGACGGTACGTGGACACCTACTGGGCGCGCTGGCCGCAGTACTACTTCGCCGGCGACGGGGCCAAGCTCGACGAGGACGGCGCGGTCTGGCTGCTGGGCCGGGTGGACGACGTCATGAATGTCTCAGGACACCGCATCTCCACGACCGAGGTCGAGTCCGCCCTGGTGTCCCATCCCAAGGTGGCGGAGGCCGCGGTCGTCGGCGCCACCGATGAGACCACCGGCCAGGGGATCGTGGCGTTCGTGATCCTGCGTGCCGGGATCGAGGGCGGGGACGACGTGGTCGCCGACCTGCGGGCCCACGTCGCCCACGAGATCGGCCCGATCGCCAAGCCACGGCAGGTCCTGATCGTCGCCGAGCTGCCGAAGACCCGCTCGGGCAAGATCATGCGCCGGCTGCTGCGGGACGTGGCCGAGCACCGGACCCTGGGCGATGTCACCACCCTGGCCGACCCCACGGTGATGGGCCTGATCGGCCAGGGCCTGGCCGACGCGGGCTCGGAGTAGGCGTGGACGATCCGCTGCGCGGGCTGCTGGACCTGCCCGGGGTCCCCGAGGCGGTTGAGTCCGCCCGGGGCTCGGTCGACGCCCTGCTCTGGGACCGTGCGGTGGGTCGGGCCCAGCAGGAGGTGACCGCGGAGTCCGCCCTGCGCGGGGCGTGGGCCAATGCCTGGTTCGACGGCGCCGAGGCCGGACTGCCGGAGATGCGCAGCGGGGCCGCGCTGGACACCTCGCCGATCGGCCGGGTTCTGTCCGGCGTTGTGGCGATGCACGCCGAGCTGCCCAACCTCGTGGCGATCGTGGGGACGGCCCCGGCGCAGGCCCTGGCGCGGATGCACGCGATCGTCGCCCGCGGCTTCGTGCCGGACGCCGAGCTCGGGCGGCCGAGGTCGGGGGAGGTCGTCGACGATCCGCTGCGCCTGGGCGGGGTCGCGAGCTCCGCCGAGGTCGCCGAGCGGTTGTCGGACCTGAGCCAGGTGCTGGTCACCTCGACCGCACCCGGGATCCTCGTGGCAGCCGTGGCGCACGCCGAGATCGCGTCCCTGCGACCGTTCGGCTGGGGCTCCGGGCTCGTGGCCCGCGCGCTGCCGCGGTTGCTTCTGGCGCAGCGCGGGGTCGATCCGGGGATGCTCGGTGCGCCCGAGGTGGGCCTGAAGGCGGCCGGGCGTCCCGCGTATGTCCGCGCGGTGCGGGCCTACGCCCAGGGGTCCCCCGAGGGCGTGGCCGAGATGGTCCGGCTGGTGGCGGCGGCCGTGGAGCTCGGCGCGCAGCAGCCGGTCACCTGGATCGAGGGCACCTGAGGGTCGGTTCGCGCCGGGCCGTGGCCCCGGTCGTCCGACTCCGGGGCTGTCCGGCCGGGCGGGCGGTGCGGGGGTGATTTGTGTGCTCTGCGCGGAATGGGTGACGGTGCTCACGCGCCGAGCGCAGGAAGGCCGCTCGTGGGGCCGTCTGCCTGTTGCATTCCGGCGGGGCAGACCCCATGCTTTCCCTGTCCGGTCCTGATCGACCGAACCGTCGGCTCCTCCCCCCCGAGCTGACGTTCTGACGGCCCCCGCACCCCCCGGCGGGGGCCGTCGCTTTGGCGGGGCACTCCTGCGAGGCCCGCGTCCCGCGCGCCCGGGGCTGTTGTCCACAGGTTGCCTCCCGAGGTCTTGGCCGGCGCCGACCTGCGGGGCAGGGTGGTCCCCGGGGGTGCGCGATGGGGGTTCAGGTCGGGCTGGTCGGTCAACGAGCCGACCTCGCGGTGGAGGTGGCGGCACTGGCGGCGCGGGCGGACGCGTCGGTCGCGGCCCTGGGCCTGGCCGAGGTGGCGCACGCGGTCGGCGGGGTGCTGGCGCAGGCCCCGGTCGACCTGGTGCTGGTGGACGTGGCCGTGCTCGCCACCGGTGGGCCCGAGGCCCTGGGTGTCATGCTCGGGATGGCCGGCGGGGGGCACGGCAACGGCCAGGCCGCCCACGGGGAGCCCTTGGTGGTGACCGGCGATGCGCCTCGTGCGGGTGCGCGCCGGACCGCGGCGCCGGTCGTCGTCCTGTGCCGGGCAGGTGAGGGTCCGGCAGCACGTGAGGCCGCCGTCGCGCTGGGCTGCGCCCATGTGGTCGAGCTCCCGCTCGGGGCGCCCTGGTTGGTGTCGCAACTGGCCCCGCAGCGCGGATCGGCCGTGCTCGGGGTGGTGGGCGCTGTCGGCGGCGTCGGGGCCACGACGGTCGCCATCGCGTGCGCCCTGGGAGCCGGCCCGGACTGCCTGCTGGTCGATGCCGACCCCGACTCCCCGGGCCTGGACCTGCCGCTGGGCATCCCGGAGGGGCAGGGCGTGCGGTGGTCGGCGATCCCGGACTCGCCCGATCCGTTGGACCCCAGTTCCCTGCGGTCCGCCCTGCCGCAGGTGGGTGGGGTGCGCGTGGTCACCGGGTCGGGGATCGAATCCGGACTGGCGGCGGGGACCGGTCCCCTCGGCGCCCCGGGGCGGGGGCGGGTGGCCGGGGTGCTGGGCGTCGGCCGGGCTGAGTTCGCCCACACGGTGGTGGATGCCGGGCGCGGTCGTGTGTCACCGGGCCTGATCGGTCCGCGTGATGCGGTGGCCCTCGTGCTGCCCGCCACGCTGGCCGGTGTCGTGGCGGGCAGGCGCGTGCTCGCAGATCTGACCGCCGGGCAGGTGGTGGTCCTGCTGCGGCCCACGGGATGGTTGCCCGCCGATGAGGTGGCCGAGCAGCTCGGGGTCCCGGTTGCCCTCGAGATCCCCCGGCTGCGGCGCGCGGCGGAGCTCGCCGACTGCGGCGACCTCCTGTCCGGACGTACCGGCCGGGCGCTGCGCACCCTCGGCGAGCAGGTCTGGGGGCATCTCGCATGAGCCGGCTCGACCCGCTCCTGGTGGATTCCGTGCGCTCCCGGCTCGCCCTCGATCGCCACCCGGCCGACCCGGAGGCCATCACTGCGGCCGTGCGCACATCCGGCCTCGTCCTCGACCGCCCTGGACTGGACGAGCTCACCCGGGCCCTCGGCGACGAGCTGGGCGGGTTGGGGGTCCTGGATCCCCTCCTGCGCGACCCCGAGGTCACCGACGTCCTCGTGAACGCCCCCGATGAGGTGTGGCTCGACCGTGGTGGCGGCCTCGTGCGGGCCCCGGTGGCCTTCCCCGATGAGGCAGACGTCCGCCAGCTGGCGGTCCGACTGGCCTCACGCGCCGGACGCCGCCTGGACGACGCCACCCCCTACGTGGACGCGCGCCTGCCGGGCGGGCAGCGGTTGCACGCCGTGATCCCACCCCTGTCGGTACGCGGCACGACGATCTCGCTGCGGATCCCGAGCCGGCGCCGGTTCACGCTGGCCGACCTCGTGGCCACCGGATCCGTGGACGAGGAGGGTGCCGGGTGGCTGCGCGCACTGATCCGTTCCCGGGCGGCGTTCCTGGTCAGCGGGGGCACCGGCAGCGGCAAGACCTCCGTGCTCGGCGCGCTGCTGGGGCTCGTCCCGGCGGGGGAGCGGATCGTGGTGGTCGAGGACACCTGCGAGCTCGATCCGCAGCATCCGCACGTGGTCAGCCTCGAGGCCCGCCCAGCCAACCTCGAGGGGCAGGGCGAGATCCCGCTGCGGACCCTCGTGCGCCAGGCCCTTCGGATGCGCCCGGATCGGCTCGTGGTCGGCGAGGTCCGGGGTGCGGAGGTGGTCGACCTGCTGGCCGCGATGAACACCGGCCATGAGGGCGGCTGCGGGACGGTGCACGCCAACAGCGCAGCGGCCGTCCCCGACCGCCTGGTCGCGTTGGCCCTGGCTGCGGGGATGAGCCTCGCCGGGGTGCACGCGCAGGCCAGCGCCGGGCTCGAGGTCGTGGTGCACCTGGCGCGCCAGCCGGGTGGGTCCCGCGTGGTCGCCGAGCTCGGGGTGGTGATCAGCGGTGTCGATGGGGCGCAGGTCCAGCCCGCGCTGGTCCACCGGGAGGGCGCCCTGCACCGGGCAGGCGGGTATCCCCTGCTGGCCGAGCGACTCGGGGGCGACCTGTGAGCCGGGAGGTCCTGGTGCTCTGCGCGGCCGTGGCTGCTGCCGGTGCGGTGCTCCTGCTGGGATCCACCGGTCGGGTGGAGGGCCGGGCCGGCCCGGGGCCCAGTGCGATCGACCGGCTCCTTGGCCGCCTGCGACCGGGGATCCCGCCGCCGATCCCCGAGCTGCTCTCCGCGTTGGCCGCCGAGCTCTCGGCGGGGCAGCCGACCGGCCGGGCCCTGGAGTCGGCAGCGGCCGGCCTGGAGCCCCAACCCTGCCCGCAGGCGATCGCCGCGTGCCGCACCGGTGCCGATGTGGCCAGTGCCCTGCGCGCCGACGCCCGCGCCCCCGGGGCCAGGGCGCTGCGCGGTCTGGCCGCATGTTGGGAGGTCTCCGAACGGTCGGGTGCGGGGCTGTCGGTGGCGGTGTCCCGACTCGCGGAGGGCCTACGCGCCGGGGCCGACGCCGAGGCCCAGCTCGCCGGGGAGGTGGCAGCCGTGCGCACCTCGGCCCGCCTGCTGGCCGGGTTGCCCCTCCTGGGCCTGCTCATCGGCCAGTGGATCGGGGCCGAGCCGGTGGCGTGGCTGACGGGCAGCTGGGTGGGTCGCGCGGTGCTCCTGACGGGGGTGACACTCCAGCTGATTGGGATGGCGTGGCTGCGCCACATGGTGGCGGCCACCCGGGACGGGCTGTGAGCGCCCCGCTGCTGGCCGCCGCGCTGCTCGCCGCCCTCACGGCGGGGCTCGTGCTCCTCCCGGGAGGACGGATCGACTCCACTGCTGGGCGGCGCTCGGGCACTCGTCCCCCCGGTCCTCGGAGCGGTGGGTCGGGTGGGTCGAGTGCGCCCGGTGCGCCCGGTGCGCCCGGGGGGTCGGGTGGGACCGGTGTGCCCGGTTCCGTTGGGCACCTGACCCGGCCTCGGTCCCTGATTGGCACCGACCCTGGACCCCCTCGCGGCCCTGGTTGCGGCCCGGGGTCCGTGCTGACACCCCTGAAGGTGCGGGCTGTCTGTGTCCTTGCCGGCCTGGCGGTGTGGCTGCTCCTCGGTGGGCCCGTGGGTGGCGCCGTGGGCGTGGTGGTGGCGTTGGTGCTGCCGCTGTGGATCGCCCGTCTCGAGCCGGCAGGAGTGCGCCGTGAGCGGCTCGAGCTCGTCCGCAGCGCACCCTTGGTCGCTGACCTGCTCGCCGCCGCGCTGGTGGCCGGTGTGCCGTTGGAGCACGCGATCCCGGTTGTGGCGCGCGCGATCGGTGGCCCAGCGGGCGAGGCACTGATGGGCGTCCACCGCCGAGTCGAGCTCGGTGAGCCCATGGCGCGGTCCTGGGCCGGGTTGGCCCAGGCTCCCGGCCTCGGTGGGGTGGCCCGGGCGGTGGCCAGGTCCAGCCGTACCGGTGCG
The DNA here is from genome assembly GCA_963706875.1 of uncultured Actinomycetes bacterium. Classification (GTDB taxonomy): domain Bacteria; phylum Actinomycetota; class Actinomycetes; order S36-B12; family CAIYMF01; genus Prado023. The sequence continues at coordinate 34,395 of CAVPNW010000007.1, forward strand.
CCCCTGGCTGACCTGCTCGCGCAGTCGGCCGAGGACCTGCGGACACAGTCCAACGCAGCTGCGCTGGCCGAGGTGCGAGCCACCGGCGTGCGCGCGGTCCTACCCCTGGGGCTGTGCCTGCTGCCGGCATTCGCCCTGCTCGGGATCGCCCCCATCGTGGGCGGACTGCTGCCCTCGCTGTGACCGTCCAGCCGTTGTCCACAGATCCTCTTGGACGGGGTTCACGGATCCCGGAACTCGCGACAGGGTTGGACCAGCCACCCAGGGAGGGTGGTTCCGGGGGACCGGGGGAACGGGGGTAGTCACATGAACGAGCTCGTTGTGCGGATGCGGGACGAGGATCAGGGGATGAGCACGGCGGAGTACGCGGTGGGCACGGTCGCGGTGTGCGGCCTCGGGGGGGTGCTGATCAAGCTGCTGAGCAGCGAGAAGTTCGCCGACCTGCTGTGGCAGGTGATCTCGACCGCGTTCTCCTTCATCTTCTGATGGATGCTCGGAAGGTCGGGTGGCGGCTTCGGGCCGCCACCCGGTCCGAGTCCGGGATGGTCACCGCGGAGATGGCGCTGGCCATCCCGGCGCTGGTGGCCGTCGTGGTCGCGCTTGCGTGGCTGCTCAGCCTCGGGGTCACCCAGGGCCTGGTCGCCCAGGCCGCCCGTGAGGGGGCCAGGGCCGCGGCCCGCGGGGAGTCGGCAGGTTCAGTCCGGTCGGCCGTCCGGCTGGTGATTCCGGAGGCAGCGGTGACGGTCCAGCGATCGGGGAGATCGGTCTCGGTCACCGCCGCTGTGACGCGGACCCCGCCGATCCGGTTCCTGCGCCCGTTGCGTCGTGAGGTGCGCGCATCGGCCACCAGTTGGCGGGAGGACTCGTGATCGAGCGACGACGGGGTGCTCGATCGTCGCCCGCCTGTCGGCTTCAACAGCCTGCTCGGCGGTGGTCGGACCTGCCGGGTCGTCCCGGCGACGCCTCAGCCCGCTGGCTGCGGGCCGACCGGGGCTCAGCCAGTGTGCTCGTTGCGCTGTGGAGCGTGGTGCTGACGATGCTGGTCGCCGCGGGCGTCGCCCTGAGCAGCGCGCTCGCGGCACGCGAGGCCGTGGCTGCTGCGGCGGACCTCGCCGCCCTGGCCGGCGCATCCGCGACCCTCACCGAACCGGGCACGGCGTGCACGCGGGCAGCAACAATCGCCCGAGCGAACGGCGCGACCCTCACCGACTGCCGGGTCGGGGGCACCGAGGTGTGGGTTGTCGCCCAGGCGCCGGCCCCGCCAGCTGTGCGCTGGTTGGTGCCCGGACGAGGCTCCCACCTGCGGGCCCGCGCCCATGCCGAGCTGACTGCCGAGGACCCGTGAACCACCTCGCTCATGGGGTGGTCGACCGACTCGGGGTCGCCGTCGGGACCTTGCGACCCCGGCCCAGGATGTGGATCGCTAGAGAATGACCCCCATCCGGCGCACACTCGCCCCGCCGGCCAGCCGGTCCGGCGTGCTGGTGCGCTCCACGGACAGTCCGAGCCGCTCGTAGAGGTCCTGTGCCCGTTGGTTCCTGGCGTCGACGTCCAGCACCAGCCGGGCGGCCCCTGCGGCGCGTGCCCGGGCAAGTGCGTCCTCGAACAGGGCCGTACCGACGCCGGCGCCGCGGAGCGCGGGGTCCACGGCGATTGACTGCAGGTACCACTCGTCGGGAGCGCGAGTGGTCAGGGCGGCGAGGGTGTGGCGCGCGGCAAGCACCGTTGGCACGGCCCTGAAGCAATGCGGTCCGGCGGCCCGGACCCACTCGGCCGGCGTCACTGCTCGGCACATGCAGCCCGAGCAGGCACCCACGACCCTCCCGTCCACCTCGGCGAAGGTCACTGTGCCGAGGGACAGTTCGTGTCCGGGCCGTAGGGCCAGCCCGGTGAGGATGGCCTTCATCGCAGACCCGAACAGTGCGGTGAACAGGCCGTCCGCGGCGGTGTCGAGGTAGCCGGCGTAGGCCGCGGCATCGCGGCGGTTGGGCTCGGCCGGCCGGAGCGTCAGCTGCACCCCTCGCACTCTGCCACAGCCCCATCGTGCTCGGGGGTGACCGCCGGGGGTGCGTTGGCGGGACTGCCGGCCAGGACCGCGTACGCCCATCTGCGGTCCCCGCAGGCTCCGACCCCGAGCTGGCGATGCGCGCGTGCGTGAGCGCGCAGCCGAGCGCCTATCGTGGGTGGATGGCCGAAGCAACCTCCTACACCGGTCATGTCGAGCCGGGCGGTCCCCCAGCCCGGCGGCTCCTGGCCGACGTCGAGATCGTCAAGGCGTCGGTCGGCGAGATGGACAACAACGCCTACCTGCTGACCTGTCGCCACACCGGCCAGCGGCTGCTCATCGACGCCGCAGCCGAGCCCGATCGGTTGCTGGCACTTCTGGGGTCCGGCGGGCTGCACACCATCGTGACCACGCACCGGCACGCCGACCACTGGCAGGCCCTCGAGGTCGTCGCGGAACGGACGGGGGCCTCGGTGGTGGCTCACGTGCTGGACGCCGAGGCGCTCCCAATGCCGGTGGATGGCGCGCTCGAGGACGGTGACGTGATCAGCCTGGGGGTCAGCGCCCTGAAGGTGGTGCACCTCGGTGGCCACACCCCTGGCTCGATCGCCCTGGTCTACGACGACCCGTCCGGCGGTGCGCACCTGTTCACCGGCGACGGCCTGTTCCCCGGTGGAGTCGGCGGGACGTGGGGGGACCGGGCCGCCTTCGACACGCTCTTCGGCAACGTCCGCCGGAGGTTGTTCGAGGCGTTCACCGACGACGCCTGGGTGTACCCGGGCCATGGTGACGACACGACCCTGGGCCGGGAGCGCCCGCACCTGGATGAGTGGGCCGCTCGCGGCTGGTGAGCGGGCAGCGTCCCGGCCGCCCCGAGTCACGCCCCGGCCGCCCGGGCACCACGGCCCGGCCCCCGGGCACCGCCCCGGCCGCCCCCGGTGGCTACGGTCCCGCCGAGTGCTCCTGGAGCAGGGCGCGTGCCAGGCGCAGGGCGGCCGCCTTGTCGAGGGGCTCGTTTCCGTTGCCGCACTTGGGTGACTGCACGCAGGCCGGGCAGCCCGTGGCGCACGGGCAGCGGCCGATCGCCTCGCTGGTCGCCGTCAGCCACTCGGCGGCCCGGTGGTAGCCGCGCTCGGCGAAGCCGGCTCCCCCCGGGTGGCCGTCGTGGACGACGATCACCGCCTGGCCGGTCTGCGGGTGCCGCGCGGTCGAGACGCCGCCGAGGTCCCAGCGGTCGCACGTGGCCAGCAGCGGCAGGATCCCGATCGACGCGTGCTCGAGCGCGTGGACGGCGCCCGGGACATCAGCCGCGTCGACCTCGGCCTCCCGCAGGACCTCGTCGGGGATCGACCACCACATCGCCACGGTCTGCAGGGTCATGGCGGGGAGGTCGAGGAGGTGCTCGGCCAGGACCTGCCCCGACGGCCAGCGACGCACGAGGTAGGACGTCACCTGGCGGGTCACCACGACCTCACCGCAGGACACGTCCACCCGGCCCCAGCGGGTCGTCTCGCGCACAGCCTCGAACGCCACGTCCGCGGTGCTTCGGGCGTGGGTGCTCAGGTCGGTGACAGTGGGCGCCGCGCTGGCAACCCGCGCGTCGAGATCGAGGTCCAGGACCTCGAAGGCCGAGCCCTGATGGACGTACAGCGCCCCCTCGTGGACCGCTGAGGGCGCGGTCGCCGGGTCGACCGTGCCCAACAACCGGCCTGTGCCCTGCTCGACGACCCGGACCGGCCCCCCCGAGGCCCCCCTCAGGTCCACGAGGTCCACCGCACGCGAGGAGTCGGTCCAGTACCAGCCGTCCCGCCGTCGGCGCAGCAGCCCCCGGTCGGCCAGGACGGCGCACAGGTGTGGGGCCCCGGGGCCGAACCACGCCTCGAGGTCGGCATCGATCAGAGGCGACTCGGCGGCGGCCGCGCACAGGTGCCCGGCCAGGACGTAGGGGTTCTCCGGGTCCATGACGCTGGCCTCGACCGGCCGGCCCGTGAGGGTCTCGGGATGGCTGACGATGTACTGGTCGAGGGGGTCCTCCCGGGCGATCAGGACGGCCAGGGCAGAACCGCCGCGTCTGCCGGCCCGGCCCACCTGCTGCCAGAACGACGAGCGGGTCCCGGGCCAGCCGACGAGCAGGACCGCGTCCAGCCCGCTGATGTCGATCCCGAGCTCCAGGGCGTTGGTGGCTGCCAGTCCCAGCAGCGCTCCGGAGCGCAGGTCGGCCTCCAGCGCCCGGCGCTCCTCGGGCAGGTACCCACCGCGGTAGGCGCGCACCCGGTCGCCGTTCACGGCACGATCCCGGACCGACCCGGCCAGGATCTCCACAGCTCGTCGCGACCGTGCGAACGTCAGCGTCGAGGTGCCCTGGTCCACGAGCTGGCCCATGAGGTCGGCCGCCTCGGTGAGGGTTCCGCGGAACCCCCGGACCGGTTGGTCCGGATCGCTGGGCAGGTCCACACCGGTCGGCTGCGGCCGCGGTCGGTCGGCCAGGTCCCTCCGGTCGGCCAGCCCCACCGGGTCATCAACGGCGTTCGATGCGGCGCCCAGCCCTTGGGGGTTCCACAGCACGATGTCCACCGCCCCACGCGCGCTGTCGTCGACGTCGACGACCTCGGCCTCGACCCCGAGCAGGCGGGCGGCCGTGGGTCGCGGGTCGGCCACCGTGGCCGAGGCGGCGATGAAGGTGGGCGCGGCCCCGTGCAGGGCAGCCACCCGGCGCAGCCGTCGCAGGACCAGGGCGACGTGCGATCCGAACACGCCCCGGTAGGTGTGTGCCTCATCGACGATGACGAACTGCAGGCTGCGTAGGAACGCCCGCCACGCATCGTGGCGCGGCAGGATCCCGCGGTGCAGCATGTCCGGGTTGGTCACGACCCAGCGCGCATGCGCCCGGGCCCACGCCCGCTGCTCGTCGGGGGTGTCCCCGTCCACGGCGGCCGCCCGCAGGCCGGCAAGGCCCAGGGCGCTCAGCCCGGCGAGCTGGTCATGGGCAAGGGCCTTGGTCGGGCTCAGGTACAGCACCGTCGGGCCGCGGCGCCCCGCGCCCTCGGGCTCGGCGAGGGCCACGGTCAGCGCCGGCATCCCGAAGGCCGCGGACTTGCCCGACGCCGTCCCGGTCGCGACGAGCACGTGCTGGCCGGCCCACGCCAGTTCGGCGGTGCGGACCTGGTGGCGCCAGGGTCGATCGATCCCGCGCTGCTCGTAGCCACGCCGGACATCCGGGTGCAGCCAGGTCGGCCAGTCCGCGGTGAGCCCGTCCCTGGCCGGGAGGCTGATACGCCCGACGGAGCGCGGATCCCCAGCGAGTCGCTCGGCGATCGCCACGACTCCGGCCTGGGGGGCGCCCGCCACGGCCGGTCGGTCGGGGGAGACCTCGGCAGCGTCCGCGCCCGCGAGGGGTCGGCGCCCGGCACCCACCGACTCCGCCAGCCCGGCATCCACGGGCGACCGGAGCCCGGAACCCGCAGGGTCAGGGAGCCCGGCCCCCCGGTCACCTGCGCTGTGCGTGCTCGTCACCACCGGACCATCCTGCCCCGACCCCTGCCCGCGCGCGTCCCCGCCGCCCCGAGCGGCCCGAGTCGCCCCGGGTGGTCCCTGCCCCGGGGGGTTCCCGCCCGATCCCGCCCGATCCCGACCTCGCCATCCCGGCCTCGCCCGATCCCGGCCTCGCGATCCGGCCTCGCGATCCCGGCCTCGCGATCCCGCCTCGATTCCCGCCTCGCCATCGCCACCTGATGAGCCAGCCCGACGAACCCCGCCGCCCCGAACCCCCGGGCCGGCGATCCCGACCCGGCCACCCCCGGGCCACCAACACCCGCGGCCGCGTCACCCACCGGATGCCCGGCCTCCGGACCGCGTGTGCCAGAGTTGGCGGCAGACCACGACAGGAGGCGGCATGGAGCTGCAGTTGGCCACGCGCCATGAGGGTGATGTCTCGGTAGTCAGCGCGCGGGGTGAGGTCGACGTGTTCACCGCCCCGGGCCTGGACACCGAGCTCGATGCGCTGATCGCCGCCGGCAGCGCCCGGCTCGTCGTCGACCTGTCCGATGTGGCGTTCCTGGATTCCACCGGGCTCGGGGTGCTCGTGAAGGCCCTCAAGCACGCACGGGAGGCCGGTGGGTGGCTGCATCTGGTGGTCACCAGCGACCGCATCCGCAAGATCTTCGAGATCACCGGTCTCGACGCATCGATCCCCATCTTCGACACGGCACAGGACGCGATCACCGGCTGACGGGCGCGGCACCCCGGCGGGTGTACAACGGACATCTACAGGTTGGGGCGCACGGCTCCGACCGGTCAGGAGGGGCCCCGATGGCAACGGCGACGCTGACGATCCCCCCGCAGGCCGAGCAGGTGCGCACGGCCCGACTGGTCACGACCGCCGCGGCCCGCCGGTGCGGGGTCTCCGAGGACCGCATCGACGAGATCCGCCTGGCCGTGGGTGAGGTCATCGCCCGGTCGGTGCTGCGCCAGCAGCGTGCCGGCCTGCCCGATCCCGTGGTGGTCGACATCACCGACGATGACGAGTTGTTCACCGTGCGGGTCCACGAGGCGACCACGCCCGACTTCAGTGACGAGGACGGCGGCCTGGCACTGTCGGTGGCCAGCGCCCTGTCCTTCGAGTGCGATGTCCGCGCGGCGGGCTCCGGGTGCGAGATCCGGATGGCCTGGCCGGTCGCCGACGACCTCCTGGGCATCGAGTAGCTCCAGCGCGCCGCGCGGCCCCGAGCACCGGGGCGCGTGTCCGGATCGCACCGGTTTTCCGGTGCGCCATTCCCCCGACAGGGCCGCAGAAAGCGCGATCCCAGGGGGCGTGTGATCTCGCCCACAGTGCACCCCTACACTGCGGCGCAACCGATGCAGCCCGGATCGGTCCAGCACCGCCCGGGCGTGCGCCACACGTGAGGTCCTGTCCCCGGCCAGTGACCCACCCACGCGAGGAGACGGCTCATGGGCACCGAGATCGCGACAGTCACCCTGGACTCCACGGACATGCTGACCGTGGGGGTGATCGCGGCCATCGGCCTGGCTGCCCTCGGCGTGGCGTGGATCCTGTCCCGCGAGGTGCTCGCGGCACCTGCGGGCACCGCGAAGATGCAGGAGATCGCCGCGGCGATCCAGGAGGGTGCCTCGGCGTACCTTAACCGGCAGTTCCGCACGCTCAGCGTCTTCGCCGTCCTGGTCTTCTTCCTGCTCTTCCTGCTGCCCGCCTCGACCACGTCCGAGCGGATCGGGCGCTCCCTGTTCTTCGTCGTCGGCGCGGTGTTCTCCGCTGCGACCGGCTACTTCGGCATGTGGCTGGCGGTCCGGGGCAACGTGCGCGTGGCAGCGGCCGCACGGGACTCCGGCGAGCAGCAGGCGATGCGCATCGCCTTCCGGACCGGTGGCGTGGCCGGCATGTTCACCGTCGGACTGGGCCTGTTCGGCGCCGCGCTCGTGGTTCTGGTCTACCAGGGCGAGGCGCCCAAGGTGCTGGAGGGCTTCGGCTTCGGCGCCGCGCTGCTGGCCATGTTCATGCGTGTCGGCGGCGGCATCTTCACCAAGGCCGCCGACGTCGGTGCCGACCTGGTCGGCAAGGTCGAGGCCCACATCCCCGAGGACGACCCGCGCAACGCCGCCACCATCGCCGACAACGTGGGCGACAACGTCGGTGACTGCGCGGGCATGGCCGCGGACCTGTTCGAGTCCTACGCCGTGACCCTGGTCGCCGCGCTCATCCTCGGCACCACCGCGTTCGGCTCCCTGGGCCTGGTCTTCCCGTTGATCGTGCCCGCGCTGGGCGTGATCACCGCGGTCGTCGGCATCTTCGCCGTGGCGCCCCGCGTCGGGGACCGCTCCGGGATGACGGCGATCAACCGCGGCTTCTTCATCTCCGCCGCGCTGTCCGCGGTCCTGGTGATCATCGCCGCGTACGTGTTCCTGCCCGACCGGCTGACCCGGATCACCGGCATCCGGCTGGACGCCCTGGGCATTGACGTGGTGCGGGCCGAGTCGTTCAACCCGCGGTTCCTGGCGATCGGCGCCGTGCTGATCGGCATCGTCCTCGCGGCGGCCATCCAGCAGCTCACCGGCTACTTCACCGAGACCGGTCGGCGCCCCGTGGACGACGTCGCCAAGTCGGCGCTGACCGGTCCGGCCACGGTCATCCTCACCGGCCTGTCCGTCGGCTTCGAGTCGGCGGTCTACTCGGCCCTGCTGATCGGCGCCGCGGTGTTCGCCGCGTTCTCCCTGGGCGGTGGGTCGGTCGTGCTCAGCCTGTTCGCGATCGCCCTGGCCGGTACCGGGCCTGCTGACCACGGTCGGGGTCATCGTGTCCATGGACACCTTCGGACCGGTCTCGGACAACGCCCAGGGCATCGCCGAGATGTCCGGGGACGTGACCGGCGAGGGCGCGGTGATCCTGACCAAGCTCGACGCCGTGGGCAACACCACCAAGGCCATCACCAAGGGCATCGCGATCGCGACTGCCGTCCTGGCCGCGACCGCCCTGTTCGGCGCCTTCAGGGAGGCGGTGACGTCGGCCGCACTGGAGGCGGGCCAGACCACCACCGACGCGCTGGGCAACCTGGCCCAGCTCGGCCAGTACGTCGGCGTCCTCGACGTGGCCAACCCCCGCAACCTCGTCGGGCTGCTGATCGGTGCCGCAGTCGTGTTCCTGTTCTCCGGGCTGGCGATCAACGCCGTGTCGCGTGCGGCGGGCGCGGTCATCTACGAGGTGCGCCGTCAGTTCCGCGACCACCCGGGGATCATGGAGGGCACAGAGAAGCCCGAGTACGGCAAGGTCGTGGACATCGTCACCCGCGACTCCCTGCGTGAGCTCAGCACGCCTGGCCTGCTGGCCATGCTGACGCCGATCGCCGTCGGGTTCGGCCTCGGCGTCGGTGCGCTGGGCACGTTCCTGGCCGGCACCATCGCCACGGGCACGCTCATGGCGGTGTTCCTGGCCAACTCCGGCGGGGCCTGGGACAACGCCAAGAAGTTCGTCGAGGACGGCAACATGGGCGGCAAGTACTCCGACGCCCATGCGGCCACGGTCATCGGCGACACCGTCGGCGACCCGTTCAAGGACACCGCCGGCCCGGCCATCAACCCCCTGCTGAAGGTGATGAACCTGGTGGCGCTGCTGATCGCCCCGGCCGTCGTGGCCATGACCCTGGACGGGCAGACGATGCTGCGGATGGGGATCGCGCTGGGCGCCCTGGCGATCATCGTCGGCTCGCTGATCGCCTCCGGGCGCCACCGCGGCGGCGGCGAGGACCTGATCGACAAGATGGCCGTCCGCGTCCACGCCGAGTACGAGGAGACGGTCGCCCAGCGCGAGCTCGACGACCAGCCCGGGGAGGGCGGCACGGCGGGGGCGAGTGGTGCCGGGGTCGCCACGGGCGCGGCTGCGGCGGCCGCGTCGGCTGACCCGGGGGCGGACCCCGAGGCTCCCTCCAACGCCTCGCAGTGACCAGCCCCCGATCCGGCCGGATGCGCCCGGATCGGGTCGATCGGTTCCCGTCACCTCGGGTTCGGTAGCCCACCCCCGATGCCGCCCGGTGTGCGCTCGAGGACCTGCAGGCCAACGACCCGGCCGCCGCGTCCCCAACTGCACCGGTGTCAAGGAGCACTTCGAGGTCATGCGGACGTCCAGCGTCAGGGTGCCACTCGGCGTCACTGCGCGGGTGAGTCGCCCGCTGTCGCAGCAGCCCGACGAGCACTCGCCGTCTGTGCACAGGAAGTGGGTCCCCCGGTTCCTCGAGTTCAAGAAGGCGTAAGGCTCCCTCAAAGGGGTACCTCGGGCCGTCCCCGCGCTGCACGCACACGAAGTCGCCCGTATGACGGCCGTCCTGAGCCGGAACGCAGGTCGCGCACACGGAAGCGCCCTGATGGCGGCCCACGAGGCCGCGAATAGGGCGGTTTCGCGTGCGTCGGTGTCGTAAGGACGCCACACGGCCCTGAGAAGGCCGACTTCGTGTGCGTCGAGTACCCGCAACCTCGCAAGGGGTCACAATCCCGCTGGCGCGAGACCGGTGAACAGCGGGAGTCACTCGGGGGGCTCCATCCGATGGCGCACCGGCAGGGGGGCGCGCTGGCCAAGAGGGCGCGCGGGCCAGCGGGACACACAATGGGGCCATGACCTACGACGCCGCTGCCCGGGTCCGGGCCTTCCTGCTCGCCTCGGACTTCACCACGGACGGCGTGCTCGTCCGGGTTGGGGCCGAGGCGTTCGCCGCGCTGGGTCGAGATCTGGCCGTCCCGGTGCGTCGGGCGCTCGCGGCGTCCGACAGCCGCCGAACCGACCCGTCCGCCCCGGGCACGCACGACGGGTCCAGTGCCTCCCTCCAGGATCTGTCCCGTCCCAGCCCGCTCGACCCATCCCGGCCAAACCCTGCCGACTCCTCCCCTCTCGGCCCGGCTGAACCTCCCAACCCGAACTCGTCCGATCCCCCCTCCCGGATCCGATCTGGGCCGACCCCA
>CAVPNW010000008.1:0-7296 GCA_963706875.1 uncultured Actinomycetes bacterium
CTGGACTCGCTGGAGGGCCGTCGCGGCCAGCCGCGCCTGAAGCCGCCGTTCCCCGCCGTGGCCGGCCTCTACGCCTCGCCGACGGTCGTGAACAACGTCGAGACCATCGCCAACGTCCCCTACATCGTGCGCAACGGTGCCGACTGGCTGCGCCAGTGGGGCACCGAGAAGTCCCCGGGATTCAAGCTCATGAGCGTCTCGGGCCATGTGAAGCGCCCGGGCGTCTACGAGGTCGCGCTGGGCACCACGATGCGCCAGCTGCTGGAGTACGCCGGCGGGATGCGCAACGGTGGCGAGCCGAAGTTCTGGCTGCCCGGTGGCTCCAGCGTGCCGATGCTGACGCACCTGCACCTCGACCTTCCGCTGACCTACGAGGACATGGCCGCGGCCGGCACGATGCTCGGCACCGCCACCCCGATGGTCTTCGACGAGACCGTGTCGGTGGTCAAGGCCGTGACCCGCTGGTTGGAGTTCTACTCCCACGAGTCCTGCGGCAAGTGCACCCCCTGCCGTGAGGGCACCGGCTGGATCGCCGGGACCCTGGAGAAGTTCGAGGCCGGCCACGGCAGCGAGCACGAGCTGGGGATGCTCGAGGAGGTCTGCGGGCAGATCCTCGGTCGCTCGTTCTGCGCCCTCGGCGACGCCGCCGCCACCCCGTTCCCCGCTGCGCTCAAGTACTTCCCGGACGAGTTCCTGGCCGGGACGCATACCGCAGCCGATGCGGCCTTCAATCCGGCCGCCGCCACCGTCCTGCCCGCGGGAGCCACGCGATGACCGTCACCACGCCCGTTCCCGGGGTCCCCGCGACACCGGCCACCCCGCCTGCCGATCATGTGTCCCTGGCCATCGACGGCATCGAGGTGGTGGTGCCCAAGGGCACGCTGATCATCCGCGCCGCGGAGCAGGTGGGCATCGAGATCCCACGCTTCTGCGACCACCCGCTGCTGGAGCCGGTCGCCGCATGCCGAGCCTGCCTCATCGAGATCGAGGGCCAGCCCAAGCCGCAGCCCGCGTGCGCGATCCCAGTGGCCGACGGGATGAAGGTGCGCACCTCGGGAACCTCGGACATGGCCGCCGCCGCCCAGCGCGGGGTCATGGAGTTCCTGCTGATCAACCACCCGCTGGACTGCCCGGTCTGCGACAAGGGTGGCGAGTGCCCGTTGCAGAACCAGGCGATGACCCATGGCCGTGGCGAGTCGCGCTTCACCGGCACCAAGCGCACGTTCCCCAAGCCGGTAGCGCTGAGCACGCAGATCCTGATCGACCGCGAGCGTTGCGTCTCGTGCGCTCGTTGCACGCGGTTCGCCGACCAGGTCGCGGGCGACCCGTTCATCTCGCTGCAGCAGCGCGGTGGCAGGCAGATCGTCGGCACCGCTGAGGACACCCCGTTCAACTCGTACTTCTCGGGCAACACGGTGCAGATCTGCCCGGTCGGTGCCCTGACCAGCTCGGCCTACCGCTTCCGGTCCCGTCCCTTCGACCTGGTCTCCACCCCGACGGTGTGCGAGCACTGCGCCAGCGGGTGCTCGCTTCGCACCGACGTGCGCCGCTCGACGGTGCTGCGCCGGCTGGCGTGGGAGGACCCCGAGGTCAACTCGGACTGGAACTGCGACAAGGGGCGCTTCGCGTTCCCGTACCTGTCGACCGACCGCCTCGAGACCCCCCTGACCCGCGAGGGTGACGAGCTGGTCGGGGCCTCGTGGCCCGAGGCCGTGCGCCGCGCGGGCGCTGCGCTGGCCGAGTCGGGAGAGCGCACAGCCGTGCTGCTGGGCGGGAAGCTGACCCTCGAGGACAGCTACGCGTACGCGAAGTTCGCGCGCGCCGTCCTGGGCACCGACAGCATCGACTTCCGGATCCGGCGCTCGAGTGCTGCCGAGGCCGACTTCCTGCGCACGGTCGTCTCCGGCTCCGGGGTGGGCGTCACCTACGCCGACCTCGATGCCGCCGCCACGGTCCTCCTCGTCGGGCTCGAGCCCGAGGAGGAGTCGCCGATCATCTTCCTGCGCCTGCGGGCAGCCACCCGACGGGGATCGCTGAAGGTCCTGACCGTCGCCCCGTTCGCCTCGCCCGGCTCGGCCAAGCTGGCTGCCCACGTCCTGGCCGCTGCCCCCGGCCAGGAGGCCGCGGTGCTGCGCGTCCTGGCCTCGGGTGAGGGCGACGCAGCAGCCGCGGTGGCTGCCGGGGGCTCGATCATCCTGGTGGGCGAGCGCGCCGCGGAGGCGCCGGGCGCACTGGAGGCCGCGGTCGCCCTCGCCCAGGCAACCGGCGCCCGCCTGGCCTGGGTTCCGCGTCGCGCCGGGGAGCGTGGTGCCCTCGAGGCCGGCGCTCTGGCCGGCCTGCTGCCCTGGGGTCGGCCGCTGACCGATCCGGCGGCCCGGGCCCAGGCCGCACAGGCGTGGGACATCGACGCCGACGCCCTGCCGTCCGAGGTGGGACTGGACCTCGCCGGCGTCGTCGAGGCGCTGCACGCCGACCACGCGGATGCCGAGGCGGCCGCCGCTTCGGCGGAGCAGCCCGACGGGGACACTGCCGCAGCATCGGATGCAGGGGCTGCTGCCGAAGCCGTGGAACGTCGCATCGGCGCGGTCATCGTCGCAGGCGTCGAGGCTGCCGACACCCCCGATCCCGAGGCGTTCCTCGCCGCACTGGCCGCCGCACCGTTCGTCCTCGCGCTCGAGACCCGGGCCACCGAGGTCACGGCACTTGCCGACGTGGTCCTTCCCGTCGGTGTCATCACCGAGAAGTCCGGCACCCTGCTGGACTGGGAGGGCCGTGCCCGCCCATTCGGCCAGGTGATGCGCGACTCGACGACCATCACCGACGCACGCGCCCTGTCGCTCGTCGCCCGCGCGATGGGTCGCCCGCTGGGGTCCATCGAGGTGGGCGACCTGCGTGCCGAGCTCGCGGGAATGGGCCGCTGGCAGGGCCCACGCCCCGCCTCGCAGCCCGTGGACGAGCCAGTTCAGGCCGCCGGCCCCGGCCGGGTGGTAATGGCCAGCTGGCGGCACCTGCTCGACGAGGGCATCCTGCAGCGCGGGGAGCCCGCACTTGCCGGCACCGCCCGCCCGGCGCTGGCCCGGGTCTCGGCCGCGACGGCCGACGCCCACGGCCTCGTCGATGGCCGGCCCGTCACCGTGAGCTCCGACTTCGGCTCGATCACCCTCCCGCTGGCCGTCACCGAGATGGTCGACGACGTGGTCTGGGTGCCCGGCAACTCGTTGGGCAGCACCGTCAACGCGACCCTTCGGGTCGGCTCCGGGGCAGTCGTGGCGCTCAGTGCAGGAGGTGCCCAGTGATCGTTTCATCCGTGGTGGCGTCGACCGAGTTCGCGCCCTTCGGCCAGGACCCCTGGTGGTTGGTCATCCTCAAGGTGCTCGGCCTCTTCCTGGGCGTGGTCGTCCTCGTGCTGCTCACCATCTGGGGCGAGCGTCGCGTCGTGGCCCGGATGAACATGCGCATCGGGCCCAACCGGGTCGGCCCGTTCGGCGTGCTCCAGGGCCTGATGGACGGCATCAAGCTGGCGCTCAAGGAAGACATCATGCCCACGGCCGCCGACAAGGCCGTGTTCTTCATCGCCCCGATCATCTCCGTCGTGCCCGCGTTCCTGGCCCTGGCCGTCATCCCCTTCGGCCCCGAGGTCTCGATCTTCGGCGTGATCACCCCCCTGCAGCTCACGGACTTCCCGGTCGCGGTGCTCTACATCCTGGCGGTCTCCTCGATCGGCATCTACGGCATCGTGTTCGCCGGATGGTCCTCGGGCTCCACCTACCCGCTGCTGGGCTCCCTGCGCAGCTCGGCGCAGATGATCTCCTACGAGATCGCGATGGGCCTGGCCTTCGTCGCCGTCTTCCTCTACGCGGGCTCGATGTCGACCTCGCAGATCGTGGCCGCGCAGCAGCCCATCTGGTACGCGCTGATCCTGCTGCCCTCGTTCATCATCTACGTCACCGCGATGGTCGGCGAGACCAACCGTGCGCCGTTCGACCTCCCCGAGGCCGAGAGCGAGCTGGTCGCCGGCTTCCACACCGAGTACTCCTCGCTGAAGTTCGCGCTGTTCTTCCTGGCCGAGTACATCAACATGGTCACCGTCTCAGCACTTGCCACCACGCTGTTCCTCGGCGGCTGGCAGGCACCGTGGCCGATCTCGGCCATCAACGACGGCATGTTCAACCAGGGCTGGTGGGGCCTGCTGTGGTTCCTGGTCAAGGTCTCGATGTTCCTGTTCATGTTCATCTGGCTGCGCGGCACGCTCCCGCGGTTCCGCTACGACCAGTTCATGAAGTTCGGCTGGAAGGTCCTGATCCCCGCCTCGCTGGCCTGGATCGTGCTCGTGGCCAGCTTCCGGGCCCTGCGCGACGAGCTGCCCAGCAACGCCATGACCGTCTCCGTGATCGTCATCGCCACGCTCCTGGTGGTGTTCCTCGGCTCCTACCTGATCGAGAACCGCCGCGAGAAGGGCCGGGCCCGGATCGAGGCCGAGGCCGAGGCCGAAGCCGAGGAGCTGGCCAGCCAGCCGGGCCGACATCCCGTCCCACCCATGCCGGGCGAGACGTTCGAGTTCACGCCGCGGGCGCGCCAGACCGTGCCGAGCGCGGTGGCCGCTGACGACATGTCCAGCGCTCTCCTCCACGATCCAGGCGACGCACAGGAGGCCCCCAGTGCCTGAGCTCCCCCAGCCCGTCAGGGGCTTCGGGACCACCTTCCTGACCATGTTCAAGAAGGTGAACACCGAGCAGTACCCGGAGGAGAAGGACCAGTACCCCCCGAAGCCGCGCTTCCACGGCCGCCACCAGCTGAACCGGCACCCCGACGGCCTGGAGAAGTGCATCGGCTGCGAGCTGTGCGCCTGGGCGTGCCCGGCGGACGCGATCTACGTCGAGGGTGCGCCGAACACCGACCAGGAGCGGTTCTCCCCGGGTGAGCGGTACGGCCGCGTCTACCAGATCAACTACCTGCGCTGCATCCTGTGCGGGCTGTGCATCGAGGCATGCCCGACGCGCGCGCTGACGATGACCAACGAGTACGAGCTGGCTGACAGCAGCCGGGCCTCCCTGATCTACGAGAAGGCCGACCTGCTCGGCCCGCTCATGCCCGGGATGGTCGCCCCGCCGCACGCCATGGTGGAGGGGACCGACGACGGTTCCTACTACCGAGGTGAGGTGACCGGGGCCTCGGATGCCCAGCGTGCGGAGGTGGCCGCACGCGAGGCGGCCGCGGCCGCGGCGCAGGGCGACGACGGGACGGAGGAGCAGTGAACACGCTTGCGTCCCTGGGTGCGCTCGTGGCCGAGGGGCCGGTGGGCGTGACCCAGAACACCGGGGAGCAGGTCACCTTCTGGGTGTGCGCGACCCTGGCCGTGATCGGCGCGGCGGGCACGGTGCTGTCCCGCAAGGCGGTGCACAGCGCCCTGTTCATCGCCCTGACCATGATCAACCTGGCGGTCCTCTACGTCGCCCAGGACGCGCCCTTCCTCGGGATGGTCCAGGTCATCGTCTACACCGGCGCGGTCATGATGCTGTTCGTCTTCGTGCTCATGGTCGTGGGCGTGGATGCCTCCGACAGCCTCGTCGAGACCCTCAAGGGCCAGCGCGCACTGGCGGGCGTGGCGTTCGTGGGGTTCCTGGGGCTGCTGCTGGCCGGGATCACCGACTCGCTGTCGGGCACCACGGTGGTCGGCCTCACTGAGGCCAACGCCGAGCACGGCGGCAACGTCCAGGGGATCGGCGTGGCCATCTTCACCCGCTACCTGCTGGCCTTCGAGGTCACCTCAGCGCTGCTGATCACCGCGGCGGTGGGGGCGATGGTGCTGACCCACCGCGAGCGGGTCGAGCCGCGCAAGACCCAGGCCCAGCTGTCCACCGAGCGCTTCGCCCCCGACCGGCACCCGGTCAACAAGCCGAGCCCCGGGGTCTACGCACGCAACAACGCCGTCGACATGCCCGCGCTGCTGCCCGACGGCTCGATCGCCGAGGACTCCGTGCCCAGCCCGCTGCGGCTGGAGGGCGACATCCGCGAGGCCGACCGGCTGGCGATCGAGGAGGCCGAGCACCTGCTCGCCCACGAGGCGGTCATCGTCGACTCCTCGGGCGGCGACCCGCTGGATGCCTCGCAGGAGGGTCGGGAATGAACCCCACGAACTACCTGGTCCTCTCGGCGATCCTGTTCTCCATCGGGGCCGCGGGGGTCCTGGTCCGCCGCAACGCGATCGTCGTGTTCATGTGCATCGAGCTCATGCTCAATGCGTCCAACCTGGCCTTCGTCACGTTCGCCCGCACCAACGGGACCCTCGACGGGCAGGTGGTGGCCTTCTTCGTGATGGTCGTCGCCGCCGCCGAGGTGGTCATCGGCCTGGCGATCATCGTGACCATCTTCCGTACCCGCAACTCGGCCTCGGTCGACGAGCCCAACCTGCTGAAGTTGTGAGGGGACGACTGTGAACAACACCCTTGCGGTCCTCACCTCCGGGGAGGCCAACCCGGGCGAGGTCGTAGCGGCCACCGGGACCTTCGGGCTGATCGCCGCGCTGATCGCGATCCCGGCCGCGGGCGCGGTGATCCTGCTGCTGGCAGGTCGTCGTTCCGACAAGTGGGGGCACCTGCTGGGAACGGCCGCCGTGCTGGCCTCGTTCGTGGTCGCCGTCGTGCTGTTCGTGGAGCTGCTGGCCCAGCCCGAGGATGCCCGGACGATCAACCAGTTCCTCTGGGACTGGATCGACGTGGGGACCTTCACCGCACCCTTCGCCCTGCAGCTGGACCCGCTGAGCATCAGCTTCGCCCTGCTGGTCACCGGTGTCGGGTCGCTGATCCACATCTACTCGATCAGCTACATGTCCCACGATCCCGAGCGCCGCAAGTTCTTCGCCTACCTGAACCTGTTCATCGCCGCGATGCTCCTGCTGGTCCTGGCCAACAACTACCTGCTGCTCTACGTGGGCTGGGAGGGCGTGGGCCTGGCCTCCTACCTGCTCATCGGCTTCTGGTTCCACAAGCCATCGGCGGCCACGGCGTCGAAGAAGGCCTTCGTGGTCAACCGGGTCGGTGACTTCGGCCTGAGCCTGGCGATCATGATGATGTTCGCCACCCTGGGGACCTTCACCTTCGAGGGCGTCAACGCCACCATCGACCAAGCCGACTCGAACACGGTCACCTGGATCGGGCTGGCGCTGCTGCTGGCCGCCTGCGGCAAGTCCGCGCAGTTCCCGCTGCAGTCCTGGCTCCTGGACGCGATGGAGGGCCCGACCCCGGTCTCGGCGCTGATCCACGCGGCCACGATGGTCACCGCCGGCGTGTACCTGAT
>CAVPNW010000009.1:0-166075 GCA_963706875.1 uncultured Actinomycetes bacterium
CTCGACGGGGTCGGGGAGCGCAACTGGGCCAACGACCACGCGGTGTTCACCCACGGGTTCGGTGTGGTGGCGGCCTACGACAACACCGCTGGTGCCGATGGCCGGCCCAGCTTCATCGCCTCCGACGTGCCCGTCACCGGCGAGCTCAAGATCGACCAGCCGCGGATCTACTTCGGCGAGCAGTCCCCGGACTACTCGATCGTTGGCGCCCCGAGAAATCCGAGCCCCGCGAGCTGGACTTCCCCGACAACACCTCGCCGACCGGTCAGCGCAACAACACCTACACCGGCAAGGGCGGCGTGGGTGTGGGGAACATCTTCCACAAGCTGTTGTTCGCCGCTCGGTTCCAGGACCCGAACATCGTGCTGTCCTAGCTGGTGAACTCCGAGTCCAAGATCCTGTTTGACCGGGAGCCGGTGACCCGCGTGGCCAAGGTCGCCCCCTGGCTGACCATCGACGGCGACCCGTACCCGGTGGTCGTCGACGGCCGGGTGAAGTGGATCGTCGACGCGTACACGACGACCAGCTCCTACCCCTACTCCTCGCGCACGACGCTCTCGGATGCGACCGCTGATGCCCTGACCGCCACCACGACCTCGGTGGCGGCCCTGCCGAGCAACCGGATCAACTACCTGCGCAACTCGGTCAAGGCGGTCGTGGACGCCTACGACGGCACCGTGATCCTGTACGGCTGGGACACCGAGGACCCGCTGTTGAAGACCTGGACGAAGGCGTTCGGCAGCGTGGTCACACCGGTCTCCGAGGCCCCGGCCGAGCTGGTGGCGCACTTCCGCTACCCCGAGGACCTGTTCAAGGTGCAGCGCACGATCCTGTCGCGCTACCACGTGGAGGATGCGGCCAGCTTCTACAACGGCCAGGACTTCTGGACCATCCCGATCGACCCCACCAACCGGTCCGTGAACGCCCAGCAGCCGCCGTACTACCTGACACTGCGGATGCCCGGGACCGCGGACCCGAAGTTCTCGCTGACCACGACGTTCGCGCCGCAGAAGCGACAGACCCTCGCGGCGTTCATGTCCGTCGACTCGGTGCCTGGGCCGACGTACGGGACGATCCGCGTGCTCCAGCTCCCGCGGAACACGACCGTGCCGGGTCCGACCCAGGTGCAGAACAACTTCGAGTCCGAGCCGGCGATCGCCGAGCAGCTGACGCTGCTGCGCCGCGGTGGGGCCGACGTGGAGTTCGGCAACCTCCTGTCGCTGCCGGTCAGCGGCGGGATGTTGTACGTGGAGCCGGTCTACGTGCGCGCCACCCAGGGTCAGGGCTTCCCGCTGCTGCGCAAGGTGCTGGTGAGCTTCGGCGACACGACAGTCCTGCGCAACACCCTGCAGGACGCGCTCCTGGCCGTGTTCTCCGGCACCGCAACCGGGACGGACGGCGAGACCGAGGACGGCGACACCGGTGGCGGCGACGCGGGCCAACCCACCGACGACGCGCAGGCCGACCTCGTCAAGGCCATCGCCGATGCCCAGGCGGCCTACCAGAAGGGCGAGGAGGCCCTGGCCAGCGGTGACTTCGCCGCGTACGGCAGGGCGCAGGACGAGTTGAAGGCCGCCCTCGACCGGGCCGCGGCGGCGCAGCGCAGGATCACCGGGGAGGCCGCGCAGGCTCCCCCAGAGGACGGCTCGACGTCCGGGGAGCCCCCGGCCACCGACGCCCCGGGGACCGACGTCCCCAGCGACGCCCCCTCGGCCAGCGCCACCGACACCCCTGCCGATGCCTGACCGGATCGGACCAGTCAGCCGATGGTGCTGAGGATCCCGACAGCTGGAACGTCGGAATCCTCAGCACCATCGCTCGGGAGTCTCCACCGGCGCGATCCGCGGGGCCCGGGACGGTAGGTTTCGACCGGGCGACAGGGCCCAGTCGGAAGGGTTCGACGTGGAAACACCACCGGACGGGCACGCACCCGGCCACGATCACGGGCACCAGCACGCGGACGTCGAGGCCCATGACCTGAGGGACAAGGGCCTGCGCAAGGGCTCGGTCTCCCTCGTCGCGGCCGTGGCGATCGGCCTGGCGGCCACCGCGCCGGCCTACTCCCTGACCGGCGCCCTGGGCTACGGAGCGCTGGAGTCCGGCTACCAGCTGCCGATCGTGTTCGCGATCTCCGTGATCCCGATGTTCTTCGTCGCCCTGGCGTACAAGCACATGACGACCGTCGCGGCCGACGCCGGGACGGTCTTCACCTGGGGTTCCATGGCCATCGGGCCGCGCACGGGCTGGATCGGTGGGTGGGGCCTGTTCCTGTCCAGCACGCTCGCAGGAGTGGGTGCCGCGGAGGTGATGGTGAACTCGGTCGTCACCATCTCCGGCCTGGACGAACCCCCGCTGCTGATGCGCATGGCCATCGGGACCGCGTTCATCCTGATCACCACGGCGCTGGTGGCTCGGGGCGCTGAGGAGTCCTCGCGCACCACCCTGGGCCTGACGATCATCCAGTACGGCGGGCTCATCCTCTTCGTCGCGCTGCTCGTCGCCGCCATCATGAGCGGCCAATCAGCGCCGACCGCGGAGCCCTTCTCCTGGCAGTGGTTGAACCCGATGGCCATCGACGGCTACGGGGCGATGCTCGGTGGATTCCTCGTGGCGCTGTTCATCTTCTGGGGGTTCGACGCCTCCCTGGCGATGTCCGAGGAGTCCGAGGGCAACTCCGCCCAGGCCGGGCGCACGGGTGTCATCGCCATGATGATCATCCTGGTCACCTATGTCGTGTTCACGATCGCAGCGCTGGCGTTCTCGGGCATCGACGAGTCGGACCCGATGAGCCTGACCTTCGAGGACAACATCGACGACGTGTTCCTGGTGATGGCCACGGAGACCGTCGGTGAGTGGGGTGCGGTCGTCGCCGCCCTCATCGTCGGGGTGTCCGCGTTCTCGGCGACGATGTCCACGGTGATGCCCACGGCGCGCGGCGTGCTCGCGATGGCCACGTACAAGGCACTGCCGAGCCAGTTCGCGAGCGTCGACGAGGCCACGGCGGCCCCGAAGGTCGCCACCTGGTTCATGGGCCTGCTCACCCTGGCGATCTACCTCGGCCTGTCGCTGACCAGTGGCGCCATCGTGCAGGACTCGGTCTACAGCGTGGGCATCTCGATCTGCGTGTACTACATCGTCGCGGCGCTGGCCAGCGTCATGTACTTCCACCGGACTGCGTTCTCGTCGGTGCGCACGGCCCTGGGCCAGGTGATCCTCCCCGCTGTGGCCGTGGTGGTGCTGTCCTACGTCCTGGTCGTGGAGGCGCAGAACATGATGGACCCGGAGTACGGGTCGGGCAGCTCGGTGCAGGGCATCGGCACGGTGTTCATCGTGGGCGTGATCGGCATGCTCCTGGCGATCCCGGTGATGGTCCTGTGGAACCTCAAGTCGCCGGCGTTCTTCCGCAACGAGACCCTGCCCAAGCAGCGCGCGCACTGGGTGGAGGACTCAACCCCCTAGCCGCGAGTCCTGCCTTCGCGCGCCGATTCTGGGATAGTCCCGACATGGCTCGATCACGGAAGCGCCGTCGGTGGCCCTGGGTCATCCTGTTCTCGGCGATCGCACTGGTCGGCGTGTTCTACGTGGGCGGTGCCTGGTACTTCTCGGACTTGTCTACGACAACGCGCTCAAGGCGGAACCCTACAACCCCTCGGGACTTCAGCGTGGGACGGTCCAGGCCTTCGACGGGACCGGCGAGCAGGCGACGGTCACGATCCTTCCCGACGAGGCTGACCGGGAGGAGACCAAGTTCGATGACGCCGTGATCGGGCTGGCGCTCGACGAGTCCCTGCTCGTGGTCGGCCCGGCCACTCGGGATGCCGACGGCGCCCAGACCCGGCCGGTCATCGACGTGATCGGCAGCGCGCCGAACGTGGGGGATCGGTACGGCCTGACCCGAGACGTCTGGCTCGACCCGGAGCAGGCCGGCCTCGATGCGCAGGACGTGGTCATCACCACGCCGGACGGCCGGCAGTTCCCTGCGTGGGAGATCCCCGTGGAGGGATCGACGAAGTGGGCGATCCTCACCCACGGCACTGGGGCCTCGCGCTCGGAGATGCTGCGTATGGCCCGCCCGCTGCACAAGGCCGACTACAACGTGCTGATCATCACCTACACCGGTGATGTCGGAGCCCCGCCCTACAACGACGGATGTGTACCACTTCGGTCGCACCGAGTGGCAGGAGCTCCAGGCTGCGGTGGAGTACGCCGATGCCCGGGGGCTGAGACCATCGTCCTCGGTGGGGCCAGCCATGGCGGTGCCGTGACGCTCGGTTTCCTCGCGCGTGGGGAGTTGGCCCGAAGGGTCGACGGGGTGATCCTCGATGCTCCGGCGTCCAGCTTCGAAGACGTGATCGACGAGGCTGCGGAGTTGATCAGCCTGCCGGTCGTCAATCTGCCGATCCCCGAGTCACTGGAGGACGCGGCGAAGTTGGCTGTGGCCTTCCGCTTCGGCGTGGACTACTCGGCGGTCGACTACACGGACATGTCGGGGTTGATCGAGGTGCCGTTGCTGACCTTCCAGGGCGTCGAGGACCGGACCGTGCCGAAGGCGGTCAACGACCGCTTCATGCGCGAGGCCGGGGCGGGAGGTGCCTACGAGGTGGTCGACGGTGCGGATCACGTGCTGTCCTGGAACGTCGACCCGGAGGCCTACGAGCAGGCGATCAAGGAGTTCACGGAGAAGCTCGACACAGCCGGCTGACGCCCCCGCCCCCCGCCGCCCCCCCCTGCCCCCGATTCGTCCGTCATCGCGACAATCGGTGGTCGGAGATCCGGACGACTCTGGGTTGGGCCCCGCGATAGCGGACCGATCGTGAGGGGGGTGGGGGGTCAGTTGCGGGCGCGTTCGGCTATCACGACGCCGGCGAGGATCACCGCGCCACCGAGCATCTGCGCGGGGGTCAGGATCTCGCCGAGCACGACCCACGCCACGAGAGAGGCGATGAACGGTTCGGTCATGCCGATGATGCTGGCTCCGGCGGCGCCGATGTGGCGGATCGCGGCGAGCACCAGCCAGAACGGCACGATCGTGCCCAGCACCACCATCCAGATGGCCAGCGCCCACAGCGGGACGGCGGTCGAACCCTCGCCGAGGGGGGTCGCCGAGCCCTCGAGGGACGCCCACGGGTAGCGCCACCAGGGCAGCACAACGGCCCAGAGCAGGGCGGCGAACCCGAAGCCCCAGAGGGTCAGCGAGACCGGGTCACGCCCCTGGCCGCAGGTCTCGCCGAGCAGGTAGTACAGCGCCAGGGCCACGGCCGCCCCGAACGCGGCGGCGACCCCGAGGGAGTCCAGCGTCAGGCCCAGCCAGATCTGGGCGACCATCGCCAGGCCGACCATCGCCAGGGCCAGGCCGAGCCAGACGGTGTTGCGCACCGGTCGGTGCCAGGCGTAGCGCACCCACAGCACGACCATGATCGGTGCGGTGAACTCGATGAGCAGGGCGATCCCGATCGGCATCCGCGTGATCGCGACGAAGTAGAGCCACTGGGTCATGGCCACGCCGAGGATGCCGTACGCGGCGATCGGGCCGAGCTCGTGGCGGCGCAGCGGAAGGGAGCGCCGGTTGGTCAGGGCTACGAACACGAGCAGGATCAGGAACGCGGACGTGACGCGCAGCTGGGAGACCCGCGCGGCGTTGTCCACGGCCGTCAGCAGCACCTTGCTGACTGTGCCGTTGATGCCGAACAGCAGGGCGCCGGTCAGGTAGAGCGCGTAGCCCAGGGCGGGGCGCTTGTGGAAGCCCACGGGGGCAGCGCCAGGGGTGGGGCCGAGGAGTGCCGGCCTCTGCCTCGGGGACCGGCGGCGCGGGGATGCCCGACAGCACGTCCGGGGGTCCGGTGGTCAGGTGCCCGGGGATGCCGGTGGGCGCGTCCGGTGGGTCACTCGTGGAGTGATCGTGGGTCACGTGGCCACCGAGTGGATCAGGTCGGCGAGCAGGTCCACGGTCGCGTCGGGGGCGTCCCGGCGGACGTCGTGCCCGGCGGCCAGGCGGTGGACCGACCACCCGGGCAGGGATCGCAGGCTCGCCTGCGCCTCGGGTGCGACCAGGCCGCCGAGCTCAGGGAGCCCCGCAGCGACCACCACGGGGGCCGGCGCGTTGCGCAGCAGCCGTTCGGTGTCCGCGTGCACCCAGACGACCGGCTCGCAGAAGGCCGAGCGATCCACCGACTGCTTGGCGCGTGCCCAGAGCTCGTACTCCTCGTCCTCCCAGCTCGGGTGGTCCGCACGGGCGGACGCCATGACGTCGGCCAGCGGGATCGACTGCAGCTCGGCGAACCAGTCGCCGAACTCGCTGACGTCCACTGGAACGGGCGGGTCGGCCGCCCCGTCGGGCGAGGACCCGCCTGGCGTGGCGGTGTTCGCCGACGGGTGGCCCCCCTGAGGGCTGCCCGTGGAAGGCCTGCTCTCCGAGCCAGTGCCTTCCGAGGCGGTGCTCCCCGATCCCTGGCTGTCGGGGGAGCGCTCCTCCTCGGGCAGCCCCTGCATCAGGGGCGGATCCTCGAGGAACGTGGCCACCACCAGGTCCGCCCGGTTGGTCGCCACCCCGAGGGCGACCATGGAACCCATCGAGTGCCCCCCCACCACGATCGGGCCACCGGACCGCGCGACGAGCTCCTCGGCCGTGGCGATCGCCTCGGCGAGCAGGTCGGGCCAAGCGATGGTCTGACCCGGTTGGGCATGCCGACCGCCGTGGGCCGGGGCGTCGGGGGTTGCGACGAGGAGGTCAGCCAGTCCCGGACGCGAGTGCAGCCGTCGCACGAACGGCCGCCAGCAAGCTCCGTCGTCGCCCACCCCGTGCATGAGCAGCAGTGCGGGCAGGGCGGTCATGAGCAGCTCCTCAGTTCGTGATGCGGGGATGAGCCTAGCGGCGACGTGTGCGGTGCATTGCCGGCCAGTCGTGGGCCCGGGCTGCCTCGCGCCGCCGCTCGCGCGCCGGGCGGGCGGTTGGTCCTCCGATCGGGGTGCCGGCTCGCAGGCTGTGGATGCTCCACGCCCCCGGGTTCGGCTTGCGCTGGGAAGAACCTGGAGCCTCCTTGCTCCTCTCGGGGCAGAAGGGCACCAGATTCGCGCGGGTCCTACGCTGTGCCGATGAACGCGGTTCGCGCCACGAGGTACGTGACCCCCCTGCGCGAGGGTGGCTCCCTTCCCGGCCTCATGGAGGCCGACGACCTCGGGATGTACGTGGTCAAGTTCTGCGGCGCCGGACAGGGACCGCGGGCGCTCGTCGCTGAGGTGATCTGCGCGGAGATCGCGGGTGCGATCGGCTTGCCGGTCCCGCGGTGGGTGCCCGTCCTCGTGCCCGAGGAGCTGGCGCCGGCCGAGCCGGACGAGGAGGTGCAGCACCTGCTGAAGCTCTCGGTCGGCATGAACCTCGGGATCGACTTCCTGCCCGGCGCCCTGGACGTTGGCCCGATGCCGAGCGTGGATGCGGGTCTCGCAGGGCGGATCGTGTGGTTCGATGCGCTGATCGCCAACGCCGACCGCTCATGGCGCAACCCGAACATGCTCGTCTGGCACCGCGCGCTGCAGCTCATCGACCACGGGGCCGCGCTCACGTTCCACCACGCGTGGGCGCCGGACCGGGCCGACCAGGTGCAGCGCTTCGCCACGCGGGCCTACGACGTGGCCGACCACGCGCTGCTCGAGAACGCCCCCGACGTCGCGGCCGCCGACGCGGACCTCGCCGGTGTGGACTGGGCGTCCGTGGTCGGTGACGCCGTGGATGCCGTTCCCGACGAGTGGCTCGTCGCGGACAGCGCGGCGTGGGGCGGCACCAAGGCAGTCCGGGCCGCCTACCGGACGTTCCTGAGGGCCCGAATCGAAGCCCGGCCCGCGTGGGTCCCGCAACTGGTGCAGGCCGTCGAGTGGGGGCCGGTGCGTGATGCGCTCGGCCATCGGATCTCGGCCCGGCGGAGCTCCGGTCCACCGGAGTGGATCCCCGAGCTGACGATCGGCCAGGGGGAGTCATGAGTGCGATGCCGTTCGAGTACGCCGTCCTGCGGATCGTGCCCCGCGTCGACCGGGGGGAGTACGTGAACGGTGCGGTGCTGCTCTACTGCCAGCAGGCCGAGTACCTCGGGATGCGGATCCGCGGCGACCTGAGCTGCGTGACTGCGCTGTGGTCCAAGGCTGACGTCGTGGCGATCACCGATGCGCTGGCCGCGGCGAACGCGGTGGCCGAGGGCAGTCGCACGGTGGGGGAGGCGGGACTGGCCGACCCGGGGCGGCGGTTCCGATGGCTGACCGCACCACGCAGCGTGGTGATCCAGCCCGGACCGGTGCACACCGGCGTGACCGAGGACCCCGAGGCGGAGCTGGACTGGATCGCCGAGGGGATGCTGGACTGACGCGCTCGGGGCGCCAGCCGACCCGCCCGCCGGCCCGCGACCCTGCACCGGTCGGGCGACCCCCGCAACGCGCCGCGCCGCCCGTCGCGGCCGGCGCGGCCAGCTCGACGGGTCAGAAGAACTTGCGGATGACCCCCAGCGGCGCGTAGCGAGCTGCCGTCCCCAGCGGCCACCAGGGCCAGGTGGGGACCTTGGCGTCGGCCTTCTCATGCTCGATGGCGTCCACAATGGCGCGGACGCCGGTCTCGGTGTCGACCATGAACTTCGCGTTCTCGACGTAGGAGTTCATCTCCGATCGGATGTAGCCGGGGTAGATGGTCGAGATCCTGATGTCCAGGTCGGGAGCTGCCTGCATCTCGCTGCGCAGACCCTCGGCCAGGTTCGCCACTCCCGCCTTCGTGGCGGCGTACACGGCCATCGACTTGGGCATCCCGCGCATTGCCGATACCGACGAGATGAACACCAGGTGCCCGCGCTGCTGCGCCCGGAAGACCTCCATGCCGGCCTCGGCCTGGCACAGGGCCGCGACGAAGTTGGTCATGGCGGTCTGCCGGTTGGCGTTGTACTTGCCCGTTCCGATCCGGGCGCCCTTGCCCAGGCCGGCGTTGATGATCACCCGGTCGAGGGTGCCGAAGTCCTCGGCGAACCCGCGGAAGACCTCGAACACTTCGTCATCGTCGGTCACGTCCAGCGCCCGGATCTCGATGCGGCACTCGGGGCTCACGGCCTGGATCTCGGAGCGCAGCTCCTCGAGGCGTTCCACCCGTCGGGCGGCCAGGGCCAGGTCGTGGCCGAGGGCGGCGAACTGGCGAGCCATCTCGGCTCCGAGCCCGGAGCTGGCACCGGTGATCAGGATGGTGGCCATGGGGTCCTTCCGTCGTGCACTGGGAATCGGGAGCCGGGAATCGGGCCGTCAGGCATTGGCGTGGTCGTCCTGATCGTGGCTCATCTCGCGGGGATGGCGTTCCTTGGGGGACAGTCCGTCGCCGCTGGACACCCGCCGGATGCGCCGGCCGACCCAGGGCACGAGGTGGACACGAACCCATTCGACGTCGCCGGCGAGGTCGTCGCGGCGTGACCGCGGCGGTGCCGGCGGGAGTGGCTCGGCCCACCAGCCGACCGGTCCACCGAGGACGTGCGGATCGGTGATCCCCAGCTCGGCGAGGACTGCGGCGGCGACGCGGGCATGACCGAGCTCGTTGAGGTGCAGCCGGTCGGGGGCCCAGAAGCGCCGGTCGGTCAGGGCGTGGATCTCCTCGAGGTCGACCAGCGTCGCCCCGTGCCGGTCGGCGACCTCCCGGACGTTGCGGTTGAAGGCATGGAACGCCCGCTCCAGGCGGTCGGCGAAACGACCGGAGCCGCCGGCGCGGGCCAGCGAGGTGAACAGGACCACCGTGGCAGCGGTTGCGGTGAGCTGCTCGACGGCGGCGTCGTAGCGCGCGTACAGGTCGGACAGGTCGGTCCCCGGGCGCAGGACGTCGTTGGCCCCTGCGTGGAACGTGATGATGTCCGGACCGAGGGTCAGCCCGGGGCCGAACTGCTCGCCGACGACCTGGTCGAGCAGCTTGCCGCGGATCGCGAGGTTGGCGTATGTGACGGGGTAGTGGGCGACCCCGGACCGGTCGGCGGCCAGGCCGGTGGCGACGCGGTCGGACCATCCCCGGTGGCGGCCGTCAGGACGCAGGTCATCGGACATGCCCTCCGTGAAGGAGTCCCCGAGGCAGATCAGTCGAGTCACGGCGAAACGGTATCCCGACTCGTCCCGCCCGACCGAATGGCGGGTGCCCCTGCCGGCGCACGAGCCCGGGGCGATCGCCGAGCGGCCTCTGAGCGGCCCCTGGCGACCGCCGACCGGCCTCCTGGCGACCGCCGACCGGCAACGCCCCGGCCACCGCACCTACGATCACCCTCTCGCCCCGAAGCCCGGAGGTCGCCATGACCATGAAGAAGCCGCTCAAGGGCAAGGTTGCGCTGGTGATGGGCGTGGCCAGCGAGGAGTCGATCGCATGGGCGATCGCCCAGGAGCTGACCCGGCAGGGCGCGCGGGTGATCCTCGGATACCAGTTCCGCTTCCACAGCCGGATCATGCAACTGGCGCCCACGTTGCCCCACCTGATCGCCTACGAGCGCTGCGACATCCGCAACCCCGAGGAGGTCGCGGCGTTCTTCGCTAAGGTCACCGTCCCGATAGACATCGTCGTCCACGCCATCGCGTTCGCCCCGAAGACGGCCTTCGAGGGTCGCCTGGTGGAGACCACGGAGGAGGACTTCATCACGGCGCTGGTCACATCCGCCCACTCGTTGGCCACGTTGATGAACGCCGCGCGGGTGCACATGCCCAACGGGGGATCGGTGATCGCGCTGAGCTACATCGGTGGGGTGCGGGTCTCGGCCAAGTACAAGGTGATGGGGGTCGCCAAGGCGGCCCTCGAGGCGTACGTCCGGGAGCTCGCCGCGGACCTGGGCACCGACGGGATCCGGGTCAACGCGATCTCGGCCGGACCGATCCGAACGATCGCGGCGTCCGGGCTTCCCGAGCTGGACCTCATGCTCGAGTACAACCGCAAGGTCTCGCCGATGCACCGTGATGTCACGCAGGAGGACGTCGGGGCGTGCGCGGCGTTCCTGGCCTCCGACGGGGCGCAGATGATCACCGGGCAGACGATCTACGTGGACGGCGGGTACTCGATCATCGGGGTGCCGGATGTGACGGGCGGGCCAGGGGCATGAGGGGATGGGCGCTGCCCCGAGCCGGGCGGTGCAAGCAGGCGACCTTGCGCGCGCCAGCCCGCTTGTCGTCCGCGATTTGGTGGGTCAGGCGGGCCTCACGTACACTTGAGGTACCGACGCGGGGTGGAGCAGCTCGGTAGCTCGCTGGGCTCATAACCCAGAGGTCGCAGGTTCAAATCCTGCCCCCGCTACCAGTGTCGTAGCAGGTCAGAGGCCAGTTCCCGGGAAACCGGGGGCTGGCCTCTGGCGTGGATGTCCGCAGAATGCTGCCAACATCGGACGTGTGCGGATGCGGGCGTACAGGACCCGACCTCTGGGTTTGGGGGATGGGCCACGTGAAGCGGGCAGGTTGGGGGTGCCGTCCCGTGGCCGCGGCGGATGCTGCTCCCCGCGGGGGACCGGCTCCCCCCGCTGGGGACCGGCTCCCCCCGCGGGGCCGGCCCGACTCGGCCGCGTGCTCGGCGCTGATGATCCGACCGAGGAGATCGGGGCCGCCTGGGGGGGGGCAAGGATCTGCTGTGCATGGCCGCGCAGGCCCGACCCCCCTGGGACAACCGCGATCGAATGTGGTGGTTCCAGGCCGCGTGCGCCGCCGCGGAGATAGAGACCAGTCGACTGGCGTTGACGGTGGACAGCTGGCTCCACACATCTTCGTGTTCCTACATCATGGGGCGCGTCGCGCTCACGCGAGTTGTGTCACCAGCAGCATGAACCTGGCCGACCAACACGACGCACCGAAAGACGGGGACCCGATGTGACCGCAGTCCCTCCGAGTGTCCCCGCCTGGGGACCTAGGGCTCTGGCCGGGGTGGAGGCAGGCTGCGTACGGTGAGAGTTGTCGGGGAACTGCCGGCGACCGGTCTCCGCGGGAGTGTCGGGGAGGTGGTTGGGGTGTCTGGCATCCGATCCGGGTTGGTCGGTTTCGTGGCGGGGGTCGTGGTCGTCGCCATGGTGGGTGCCCCGCCGGTAGCGAGGGCCGGGCTGGTTGAGACCTCGCCACTGCTCGTGACGTCGGTGACCCCGGCCGCCCAAGCGGCGCTGGTCGTGCCGATGGCGAGGAAGAAGAAGCCGACGGTGGTCTTCTCCAATGCAGCGAAACTGGTCGTGGATGTCAATCCCGACCTGCGGGGCTCGAAGAACTGGAAGTTCAAGCTGCAGCGAAGGTCGGCAGGGAAGTGGCGCACAGTCGGGGTGTACCGGACCCGAGGGTCAGCTGAGATGCGGGCGTTCGCGGTGAAGGCCGGGACCTACCGGGTGAAGGTGTACGCCCGCCCCGGGTACAAGTCGAGGACCACCAAGGCCCATGGGTTCATCGTCACCCCGCTGCCGCCGGGGTTCGCAACCATTCGGGTCTCTGTGCCCAACGACGGCGGCCAGGCCACCGGGTCCTCCGGATTCCCAGCGATCAGCGCCGACGGTCGCTGGATCACCTACCAATCCGGCGCGCCGAACCTGGTGGATGGGGACACCAATGCCACGTCCGACGTGTTCCTGTACGACAGGGACACTGGCACCACCCGGCGGGTCTCGGTACGCAGCGACGGCGGGCAGGCCAGCAACGGCTCCGGGGATCCGGCGATCAGCGGCGACGGCCGCTGGATCGCCTACAATTCGTTCGCACCGAACTTGGTCGACGGGGACACCAACGCGACCGATGACGTGTTCCTCTACGACCGGGACACCGGTGCTACCCGGCGGGTCTCGGTACGCAGCGACGGGGGTCAGGCCAGCGCGTACTCCGGGTTCCCTGCGATCAGCGCCGACGGCCGCTGGATCGCCTTCCACAGCACGGCGCCGAACCTCGTCGATGGGGACACCAATGGCTCGGCCGACGTGTTCCTCTATGACCGCGACACCGGCTCCACCCGCCGGATCTCGGTACGCAGCGACGGTGGCCAGGCCAATGGCAGCTCGACGTACGCCTCCATGAGCACCGACGGTCGGTTGATCACCTACTCCTCGAACGCGGCTAACCTGGTCGATGGGGACACCAACAACCAGGACGACCTGTTCGTGTTCGACCGGGACACCGGAACTACCCGGTTGGCCACTACCGAGGACTTCGGTCCGAATGCGAGTGTGATGGCCGTTGGTTCGTGTTCCTCTCGTCTCGCGTCGAACGTGGTCGCGGGGGACAGCGAACGGGGTTGGCGACATCTTCGTGAGGGACACTGGTCACGGGAAAGACCCGGCGGGTGTCGTTGCGCACCGACGGCGGCCAGGCCAGCGGCGGGAGCCCGGGAGATCCGGCTGTGAGTGCCGACGGCCGGTGGATCACCTACGGGTCGCTCGCGTCGAACCTTGTCGATGGGGACACCAACGACCACGGCGATGTGTTCCTGACACGCATGTGGTGAACGACCCTGGGCACGCTCGGGTGCGTCGCCCGGTCCTGTGAGAACTGATCGGCGCAGGCCACACCAGACGTCGCCGACCGCCGCCACCGCCGTGGCAGCGTGGTTCACGAGCATCGCCACGACGAGTGCCCGAGGCAGACCGGCGTGCATCGGGCGCACCCGAGCCGCGTCACCAGCAGCATGCCCAGGCATGACCCCGCCGAAGTGCGGAGAGCCGGCAATCCGGCTCCGATTACCGCCTCCACACGTTGGCAGAATGTTGGCACGAATGGCGGGACGGGGCCGATCTCTCATAACCCAGAGGTCGCAGGTCCAAATCCTGCCCCGCTACCACTGCCCCCGCTACTAGTAACACCGCAGGTCAGGGCCGGGATCCAAGATCCTGGCCCTGATTTCGTCAGCGCCGCAGGGAAGAGCCGTTGGTGGCGATGACCTGCTTGTACCAGTCGAACGACTTCTTCCGGTAGCGCTCGAGGGTGCCGGTGCCGTCGTCGTTTCGGTCGACGTAGATGAAGCCGTACCGCTTGCTCAGCTCGGCGGTGGTGAAGCTGACCAGGTCGATGCAGCCCCATGAGGTGTAGCCCAGGACGTCGACGCCGTCGGCGATCGCCTCGGCCAGGGCAACCAGGTGGTCGTTCATGTACGCGATGCGGTAGTCGTCGAGCACCGTCTTGACGCCGCCGACCTCGACCAGCTCGTCCTTGGCGCCCAACCCGTTCTCGACCACGAACAGCGGTTTCTGCCAGCGGTCCCAGAACTGGTTGCACACGATCCGCAGGCCGTTCGGGTCGATCGCCCAGCCCCAGTCGCTGGCCTGCAGCGTCGGGTTGGGGACCCCACCGAACATGGTTCCCCCGGTGGAGGTCCGCTGGGTCGGGTCCGCCGTCTCGCACACGCTCATGTAGTAGGAGAACGACACGAAGTCGACCGTGTTGGCCAGGATCTCGCGGTCGGAGTCGGTGATCTGCAGGGTGATGCCGCGCTCACGGAAATGCCGCAGGGCGTACCCGGGCCAGTAGCCGCGGGTGTGCACGTCGGTGAACAGCAGGTTCGCGTGGTCGGCATGCATCACCGCCAGGACGTCGGCCGGGTCCGGGGTCAGCGGGTAGGTCGGCATCGCCAGGACCATGCAGCCGACCTTGACGTCGGGGATCACCTCGTGGGCGATCCGCGTGGCCAGCGCGGAGGCCACCAGCTCGTGATGGACCGCCTGGTACAGGTCGGACTCGGTCAGCTGCTCCTTGGGTGTGCTGATTGCCCCGCTGGCGAAGGGGGCGTGCAGCACCGAGTTGATCTCGTTGAACGTCAGCCAGTACTTCACCCGGTGGCCGTAGCGATCGAACAGCACGCGGACGTACCGCTCGTAGAACCCGATCAGCTCACGCGACACCCAGCCGTCGTAGGTCTCGGCCAGGTGCAGCGGCGTCTCATAGTGGGAGATCGTGACCAGCGGTTCGATGCCGTGGCGCTCGAGCTCGTCGAGGACACGGTCGTAGAACGCCAGGCCCTCCTCGTTGGGCTCGGCATCGTCACCGTTGGGGAAGATCCGCGACCAGGCGATGGAGAACCGGAACACGGTGAAGCCCAGCTCGGCGAACAGGGCGATGTCCTGCGGGTACCGGTGGTAGAAGTCGATCGCCACCTGCTTGAGGTTGTCCGGGGTCGGCCCCAGGCTGCGCGGGGCGCGCAGCCCTCGGGGCATCACGTCCTGGATCGAAAGACCCTTGCCACCCACGTCATAGGCGCCCTCGATCTGGTTGGCGGCCGTCGCCCCGCCCCACAGGAAACCGTCAGGGAACGAGGGCACCGCCGACTTCACACTCATCAGGACCTCCTCGTCGCCGATCCCGAACCACCCTAGACCGCGGTACTCGGTCCACGCCCGACCCCGCGGGCCGGGCGTAGCCGTCGCAGCCCTTGAAGGCGATGCGTACACGATCGCTCTGCAGGTACGGCAGGCCATTCATCGTGCGACACCTGGGATCGATGAAACCGTGCGCTACAAGATGCCGTGCTTCTCGCTCGATGGGGAGTACCTCGTCTACCTCGGGGCATGGAAGAGGCACATCGGTCTCTACCCGATCCCGGCACTTGACGTTGACCTCGCCCCAGTCACTTGGCCCCGGGCACGGGGTGCCCCTGCAGCCTGCGGGTAGCGCTGACCAGGCTGCGCATCGCTGCCAGTTGGTCCTCGAGGTCCCATTCGAGGGTCGCGTCACCCACGTTCAGCTCAGTCATCGACCAGCCCGGCACCTCGGCCGGGCGCCACCAGGACGCCAGCGCGACCTGATCGGTCTCCATCGTGCGCAGCGTTGCCTCGTCGAGGAGCTCGACCGGGAGTTCCGCGAAGACTCGGAATGCGTTGGTGTGCGGAGGGTTGGGGTGCACCCTGACGCCGTCCAGCGAGTCCAGTCCCGCGGCCAGCTCCCGGGCACGCGTGCCGTACGCCGCCATCCTGGGCAGCCGCCGGCGCAGCCCGTCACGGGCGCCGACGGCGTAGGGCAGCATGGAGAACAGAGTCCCGCCGTGCCTGGCTTGCCATCGCCGTGCCTGTGCGACGAGGTCCTGCGAGCCGGCCAGCGCGGCACCGGCGATTCCACCCAGGCCCTTGTAGAACGAGACGTACACGGAGTCGAACAGGGCGGCGATCTCCGCGTACGGCCGGTCGTAGTACGGCTGGCTCTCCCACAGCCGTGCTCCGTCGAGGTGGACCGGCACGCCACGTTCACGTGCCCGGCTGGTGAACGCGCCCAACTCCTCCCAGCTCGGAAGCAGGTATCCGGCATCTCGCAGGGGCAGCTCAAGGCTTACTGCGGCAAGGGGTCCGGCGAGGTCGTCGAGGTCGGCAACCGTGGCGGGGCGGGGCTCATGGGTCAGGTGCTGAATGCGCAGGTGGTGCAGCTGGGACAGGGCGTCGCGCTCGTGCAGCACGAAGTGGGACAACCCGTGCACAGCGACCGCGTCGGTGGGGGATCGCTCGACCCAGGACCGCAACGCGGCCTGTTGGGCCATGACCCCGCTGGGCATGAAGACCGCTGCCTCGGTGCCCAACAGCTCAGCCACCTCGCGTTCGAGGGCCTCGACCTCGCCCCCAGAGCCGTACCGGTCGAGGTCGGGCTCGGTGGCGGCGTCCACCAGCTGCGCCAGCCACGCCGTGGGGGTGATGTCGCCGTGCCCGACGAGCCATCGGGTGCACCCGCGCCGCGCCGCGGCCAGACGATCGGGTGGCGGCAACTCCTCAGTCACCCCGCGATGCTAACGCCCTCCTGGTCGAGCGCGGCGTGCGAACGGTGTCGAGCACACGACGGCCTGAGAGTGGTCACCCGAACCCTCGAGGTGAGGTCGAGGTGCATCTGTGGACAGGTGGACAGGGTGTGGATAACGGGGAGTAGCCGCGGACGGTCACGACGGGTGGGCGTTGGCTGGTGCGGTGAACCCGCGCACCAGGCTCTCGGCGGCGCGCCCTCCCATGTCGAGGACCACCGCGACCGGCTGGCCGGCATCGAGCTGGCGGAAGCCGCCCTCCAGGATCCCGAGGGTGAAGGCTGCGGCCAGGGTGCTGCGCTGCTCATCGCCGTCGAGCAGGTCGAACCAGGCGTCGGACAGGGCGTCGCGCATGCCGGAGTGAGCCTGGTCCAGGGTCTCGTCGGAGCGGTGGGGGACTGCGCGCACCGCTTCCATGAGCCATCCGTGCCCGGAGGCGGCGGCCTGTTCGAGGTTGGCCCGGACCCAGGTCACGACCCGGGCGCCCGGGTCCTCGGACTGCGCCATGGCCTGGTCGACCGCGGCCAGCCAGGCAGGCAGGTATCGGGCGACGACCAACGCTCGGAGGTCCTCGACCGAGTCCACGTAGCGGTAGATGCTGTTGCGGGCGATGCCTGCCGCGGAGCTCACCGCCCCGGCGGTCAGCCGATCCGGCTGGCCGGCCCGCAGGATCTCCTCGGCAGCGTCCACCAGGCGGGCCTGCACCTGCGCGCGGTGCTCGGCGACGGTGGGGGCGTCGATCTTCGGCATGACTCACCTCCCTGCTTCGCGACACCACTGTCGCGAAGTTGACGACAGCCTGTCCCCAAGCATACGCTGGGGGCTGTTAGCGACAGAGTGTCGCGAAGAACGAGAGGAAACGCATGCTGAAGAATCCTGAGACGATCCTGTTCCGCAGCGCCGCCGCCTGGACCGCGGTCGGCCTTGCCGGCGGACTGGCCTACCGGGAGGTGACCCGGGCCGCCGATTTCACCGGCTTCACCCAGCTGAGCCTCGTGCACACGCACGCGCTGGCCCTGGGAACCCTCGTGCTGCTGGTCACCCTCGCCCTCGAGCGGGTGTTCACACTGAGTGCCGACCGGCGCCTGGGCTGGTTCGCGTGGGCCTGGAACGCGGGCCTTGCGCTGACCGTCGGCGCCCTGGCAGTCAAGGGCAGCCTGCAGGTGGCCGGCTCGGCCGGCGCGGACTCCCCGGCACTGGCGGGGATCGCGGGCACCGGGCACATCGTGCTGGCGGTGGGGTTCGTCGTGCTGTTCCTGGTGCTGGGCGGCGCGATCCGCGACACCGCGCGCGTCGCCGTCGACGCAGGTCCCGCGGCGCACCTGGCGGGGCGGTCGTGACCGCCGGCCCGGGTGAGGGGCGCACTGCGCTGATCCCGGGCCAGGTCATGCCGTCGGCCCCTGCCTCGCGCCGGCAGTGGGCCGGGCTGTGGGTGCTGGCTGCCGCGCTGGGCATGATCGTGCTCGACGGCACGATCGTCG
This sequence comes from uncultured Actinomycetes bacterium, assembly GCA_963706875.1. Classification (GTDB taxonomy): domain Bacteria; phylum Actinomycetota; class Actinomycetes; order S36-B12; family CAIYMF01; genus Prado023. The sequence goes on from CAVPNW010000009.1 coordinate 18,184, forward strand.
CGGTCGCCCTGCCGGCGATGATCGCCGACCTGGGTCTCGACCTGACCCAGGCGCAGTGGATCAACAGCCTGTATGCGGTGGTCTTCGCCGCCCTGCTGCTCACCGCGGGCCGCCTGGGCGACAGGTGGGGACGCCGCCGGGTGCTGCTGATCGGGCTGGTCGTGTTCGTCCTGGGCAGCGTCCTGGCCGCCCTGTCCGTCAGCGCGGGGGCCCTGCTGCTGGCGCGGGCGGTGCAGGGCGTCGGTGGGGCGATGGTCCTGCCAGCGACGTTGTCGACGGTCAACGCGACCTTCCGGGGTTCGGACCGGGCTGCCGCGTTCGGCGTGTGGGGCGCGGTGATGTCCGGGGCCGCGGCGATCGGTCCGCTGCTCGGCGGGGTGCTCACCGAGGTGGGCAGCTGGCAGCTCGTGTTCTGGGTCAACGTCCCGATCGGCGTGGCCGTGTTCATCGCGGCGCTGGGGCTGGTCGACGAGACCCGGTCGGAACCTGCCGGCCATCAGCTGGGTGTGGACGTGGCCGGGCCGGTGCTCAGCTCGATCGGGTTCGGGCTCGTGGTCTTCGGACTCATCGAAGCCAGCTCCCTGGGCTGGTGGCGCCCGACCGGCACCCTGACCCTGTTCGGGTGGACCTGGCCGGCCACCGCTGCGCTGTCCCCGGTCCCTGTGGCGCTGGCCCTCGGGGCGCTGTCCCTGACCGCGTTCGTGCTGTGGGAGGCCGGCCGGCAGCGACGCAGCCTGCCGACGGTCATCAACCTGCGCCTGTTCCGGATCCCGACCTTCGTGCTGGGCAACCTGACCGCGACCCTGGTCGCGGTCGGCGAGTTCGCGTTGCTGTTCGTGCTCCCGTTGTTCCTGGTCACGTCCCTGGGCCTGGACACGCTGGCCGCCGGGCTGGTCCTGGCTGCGATGGCCGGCGGTGCGTTCCTCTCCGGGGCTGCAGCCAGGCACCTCGCCACGGCGATCGGGACCACCCGGGTGGTGATCGTGGGCCTGGCGCTGGAGGCGGCGGGGGCCGCAGCGACCGCCATGATCGTGGCCACCACGGCCTCCCCGTGGGCGATTGCGGCCGCCCTGATCCCCTACGGGCTGGGCCTGGGCCTGGCCTCCGCCCAGCTGACCTCCACGGTGCTGCGCGACGTCCCACCGTCCGAGTCCGGCGCCGGGTCCGCGATCCAGAGCACCGTCCGGCAGCTCGGTGCCGCCCTGGGCAGCGCCGTCGGCGGCACCACGCTGGCCGCAGCGCTCAACGCCACCGCCGAGGCAGGCGACCCCGGACCTGCGGCATTCGCCGCCGCCACCTCGATGGCCATCTGGGTCGCGGTCGCGGTGCTCGTGATGGGGCTCGCACTCGCCTGGCGGCTCGACAGGACGGCGCGGGGTCCTGACGGGGCACGCTGAAGGCCTTCGTCGGCTCGACGCACGGTCGCATTCCAGGGACGGCGGGTGCCGCACGATCCCAGGGACCGGGTCATTGACGCCCGTCGCGGCCCTCTGGTTCGGGCCACTGAGGTCCGCGCTCCTGAGGCTCCGGCCCCGGGCTCCGTCCCAGCCACAGCAGGCACCCCCCCGCGGCCCCGAGCAGCACGCCCGGGATCAGGAACACGTACGGCAGCGCGAACATCAGCCCACCCGAGGGCAATGTCGTGAGCCCGATCACGACCAGCACCACGGCCAGAGCCACGCACAGCCATCCGAGGACTCGAACCACGGATCGCATCGTCCTCCTGATCCCCTGCCTGGCTCCCGATCGGAGCTGCACGCCGGGGGATGGCGCTCGTTGCCGGAGCGCGGCGCACAACCGTGTTCCTGATTCTGCCGCCTGCGGTCGCAGTCAGTCGAATGGCCGGCGCCGCCTCGGGGGAGCCGGGCGGCGCAGGTGCGGACTTCGACGCCGTGGTCGTCGGCTCTGGTTCTTCAGTCCTCGATGACGTCGAGTCCCTGTTCCCGCAGCTGCGCCAGGTGGTCGAGCATGCCGTTGAGGACTGCCGGGTTGTGGCCCTGCCAGTCGACGAGCTCGGCGGTGATGCGCAGCGGGTGGCGGGTCCGGTAGGACCGGGTGGGGTTGCCGGGGAATCGCTTGTTGGTCACGTTGGGGTCGTCCTCGAACGGGCCCAGGGGTTCAACGAGGTAGATGTGGCCCCGTTCGCCGCCACCTGCCAGCGAGGTGGCCAGCTCGGCGCCCCAGACGGCCGTCTCCACCAGGGCGGTGAAGTAGATGTTGTTGGACACCCGGCCCCCCTGGTAGTTGGAACCGTACCCGGGGACGAGTTCCACGCCGACCTCGAGCGCGGTCTTCGTCCCGTGGTAGAACGGGCCCTCAACGTGAGCACAGTCGTCGTAGGTGACCGGGATGTGTGTGCCGGCAGGCTCGCCCATGGATGTGGCTCCTCCTTCGTGCCCGACTGCCGTGCGTGTCGAGCGCCTCGGCGGTCCGCCGCGGCAGCGTATCTCGGCACAGTCGGAATGGCGCCGCTGCGCCGAAGCGCCGCACGTGGCTGGACCACGGCAACACCCCGACCGCGGCGCTGGCGTGGACCAAGGCAGTCCTGCTGCACTGGGCTGCCCCCGGTACCCTTCGAACCCATACTCCCGGGCGCCCCTCCCGTGCGCGATGGGTTGACTCCGGAAGCGGGGGTCGGATGGCCCTGTTGGTCCTGACCGGCCGGCGTAGCGTCATGGGTGAGGGGAGGCGCTGGCGATGGGATGGCTGGACTGGGGCGTCGTGGGGGCCTTCCTCGAGTTGATGCTCGTGGTGGGCTTGGCGGTGATGGGACTGGTGTGGGCGTGGGGGTTCGGGGGTTGGCTGGAGTACCGCGACCGGCGAGATGCGAAGACCCGCGAGGACGTGGAGGCGGACATCGCCGAGTACGGCCCCAGCGCCTTGGGCATCCGCGACGAGTTGTTGCCCGACGATGAACGCCAGCTGGTGCTCGAAGCCCGCCACCAGGCGGAGCGACGTTGGGCCAGGAGGGCCCCTCGCTAGTGGGCATCCGGCCCCCCGGAGGACGCGCCGAACCGCTTCTTACCGGGGGTGCGTGCGCTGGAACAGTCTGTGCTCGGCGCGCTGAGCGACGCCGAGCGCAAGACTCTCATGAGGCTCTTGGGCAAGGTGCTCTCCGGCGCTGCTGCCGTTGCCGCCGGCGCGCCGATCACCCTTGACGGTCGTCGCCACCGCCCCACACGGTCGTCGTAACTCGAACAATGCGCCCGCCCAGATCCGGCGCATGCGGGCCTCCCTGGAATCGGCCTGCGTCCTGGCAGACTCAGGCGGGTTGTTGGTCGCCCCAGGTGCGGCAGGTGATCTGGTCGTGGGTGGTGGCCAGTCGGATCCAGGCCGTGTTGTCCAGGGGGTGGTCGGTGGCGTACTGGCCGTCGATGTTGCCGGCGATCAGGGGCACCATGCAGCGCAGCAGCCCGCCGTGGGTGACCAGGACGTGCACGTCACCTGGTGATGAGGATGCCAGCAGTTGGTGGAGGAACGGGGAGAACCGGGCTGCGATGTCGCGGTAGCTCTCCCCGCCCGGGATGCGCTGGTCCCACCGGTGGTGGACCAGCCAGTCGGTCATGAGCTGGGTGAACGCATCCCAGTGCGCGGGGTCGCTGGTGTGCTCGTAGATCCCGACGTCGAACTCGGTCAGGGCCGCGTCGGGCGGGTGGACGGGCTGGCACCAGGCGTCGGCGAGGATCGCGGCGGTCTGGCGTGCGCGCAGGATCGGGCTGGTGCGCAGCGAGGCCACCGGGCGCCCGGCGAGCTCGGCGCCGAGCCGTACGGCGAGTTCCTCGGACTGCCGGCGGCCCTGTGCGGTGAGCGGGTAGCCGTGGACCCGGTTGGCGAACACCCCCTCGATGTTGGCCTGGCTCTGCCCGTGGCGCACCAGGTACACCTCGACCGGGGCGAGGCTCACCGCCCGGCCTCCTCCGCAGGGGCCGTCACGTTGGTCACGGCGTCGCGGATGGCGTGTGGGGCCTCCCAGGGCAGCATGTGCCCAGCGCCCGGTACCCACACGGACCGTGCCCGGGGGATGGCGGCGGCCATCCGCTGGGAGTCTCGTGGTGGAGTGGTGTGATCGGCCAGGCCGCAGACGATCACGGTCGGCAGGTCCACCGCCGGCAACCGGGCGAGCAGGTCGTCGGTGGTGAACGCCTCGAGTAGGGGCAGCAGCGGGGCGTGGTCGCGGTCCAGGACCATCCCCAGGAACGCGGTCAGCATCGCGGGGGAGGGTTGGGGGCCGAAGAACGACGCCGCGAACAGGGTCCCGATGGTGGGGTTGGCCCCGAGCCGGGGTAGCAGGTGGCTGCGTAGGAGGGGGGCCTCGACCCGGTTCTGTGGTGCCCCGTCGAGGATGTCCCCGGCGAAGGTGGCGACCAGGACTAGCCCCGCCAACCGCACCGGTACCTCAGGGACCTCCAGGACGGCTTCGAGGGCGAGGAACCCGCCCATCGAGTGCCCGACCAGGATCGCGTCGGTGGTGCCGGTCGCCTCGAGCACGGCTGCCAGGTCGGCGGCCATCACCGGCGCGCTGACTCCCTGGGTGCCGATGGTGGACTGCCCGTGCCCGCGGGCGTCGAAGGCCACGACCCGGTACCCGTCGGCGAGCAGCAGGTCGGCCACAAGGTTCCATTCCCCGAGGGTCAGCGCGATGCCGTGCGCCAGCACGACGGGTGGGCCGGTTCCGGCGATCCGAACCCGCAGACGGGTGCCATCAGGTCGCTCCACGATCACGTCGTCGCCGGTGGGGTCGCGCAGCAGATCGTCGAGCGGGACCGGGTCGGGGAGGGTGCGGATGCGCCGGGCCCTGGACCGGGTGGCCAGCAGCACGCCGACTGCGACCGCGACTGCGGCCGTCAGGCTGGCCCCACCCACGCCGAGCACCGAGCCGCGCATCGACTCACCTCCCCAAGGACGGGGCGGGTCCCCGCAACTCCTACCTTGCCCCAGATCGGGCAGCCCCGGCAGGGCGGGCGGCCGCCCGCGTTCGCGGCGCGCATCACTACGGCAGTTCCGTTGCGGGCTGGCGCGATGATGGTGTCGGCCCGGGTCAGCTGCTACTCAGGTGCAGTGCGGGTGCGGGCGGCACCGCTGGGGGACCTAGGGCCATTGTGCGTCGAGGGGCCGGTCGGTAGACAGGAGGTGGGCTGAGGTTGGACCCAGCCACCGAGCAGTCAGGTCAACGGGGCTGCCCAGGCAGTGGTGATCGCCGCGGACCTCGCGACGCAGGAGGGGATCCTCCCGGGAGGCAGGATCCCGATTGGAGGAGCGTCATGATCCTTGTTGTTGGTGCCACCGGACTGGTCGGCGGGCAGGTGTGCTCGCGATTGGCCGCGAGTGGTGTGAGTGCCCGGGCGATGGTGCGGGCCACGTCCAGCCCCGAGAAGGTGGACGGCCTACGCGCCCAGGGTCTGGGCGTCGTCGAGGCTGACTTGCGGGACCCAGCGTCGCTGGGCGCGGCGTGTGCGGGTGTGGATTCGGTGATCTGCACCGTGTCGTCGATGCCGTTCTCCTATGAACCGGGGGTCAATGACATCCAGACGACCGACCTCGACGGGGTGAAGAACCTGATCGACGCGGCAGCGCGCGCGGGGGTCGGGCACTTCATCTACACGTCGTTCTCGGCCAACCTGGACCTCGACTTCCCGCTGGGCCGGGCCAAGCGCGCGGTGGAGGCCCACCTGATGCACAGCGGCATGGAGTACACGATCCTGCGTCCCAGCTGCTTCATGGAGGTCTGGCTGAGCCCCGCGGTCGGGTTCGACCCCGGCAACGGCACCGTCACCCTCTACGGCGAGGGGACCAAGCCGGTCAGCTACATCGCGACCGCCGATGTGGCGGCATTCGCGGTGGCGAGCCTGACCGCGCCCGCGGCACGGAACGCGGTCCTGGAACTCGGCGGACCCGAGGCGCTCAGCCAGCTCGAGGCCAAGGAGGTCTTCGAGCAGGTCCTGGGGCGTTCGGTCGCGACGCAGCCGGTGCCCGTCGAGGCACTGCAGGGGCAACTGGCCGCGGCGACCGACCCGATGCAGCAGTCGTTCACCAGCCTGATGCTGTGCGTGGCCAAGGGCGACGCGATCGACATGAGTTCGCTCCTGCCGCAGTTCCCCGTGCGGTTGACGACCGTCAAGCAGTACGCAACAGGCTGATCACCGGGCCGGGCACGAGTGATCGTCCTGACCTGGCAATGCACCGGACCCGGGCCCGGAGCTCTCCCATTCAGGAGGGCGGGATGGGACCGAGCCCTTCATCGGAGGAGGCAGGGCAGCGTCTCCCGGTAGACGGCCGCAGGCCCCTGCCGCGGGTGCAGGTCAGATGTACATGGCGTCGAGTTGGTGGGCGAAGTGCTGTTCGACGACTTTGCGCTTGACCTTCAGGCTGGTGGTGAGTTCGCCTCGGGCTTCGGTGAGGTCGCGGGTGAGGATGCTGAACTTCTTTATCGTCTCCCAGCGGTTCAGCGTCGCGTTGAGCTCATCGATGGTGGCCTGGATGGCGGCCCGGACTGCCACCGACTGGGACAACGTGACGTGGTCGCCGGTCATCCCGTGCGCGGTGGCGAACGCGGCCAGGGCCTCGGGGTCGAGGCTGACCAGGGCGGTGACGTAGTTGCGGTTGTTGGCGTGCACGATGAGGTGGGACCCGAGTGCGGTCATGGCCGTGAACCGGGCGGCGATGGCCCCGGGGGCGATGTACTTGCCGCCGGAGGTCTTGACCAGGTCCTTCTTCCGGTCGGTGATCTGCAGCCGCCCGGCGTTGTCGAGGGAGCCGATGTCCCCGGTGGCCAGCCAGCCGTCGGCCAGCAGGACCTCGGCGTTCTCGCGGGGCAGGTTGCGGTACCCGGTCATGAGGTGCGGGCCGCGCAGGAGGATCTCGCCGTCGGCTGCGATCCGGATCTCGGTGCCGGGGAGGGGTTGGCCGACGGTTCCGAAGGCTTGGTCGTCGGGGCGGACGAGGCAGGTTGCTGCGGAGGTCTCGGTCAGGCCGTAGCCCTCCAGGATGGGCATGCCTGCGGCGTCGAACCAGCGGGCCACGTCCCGATCCAGGGCCGCGGACCCGCAGACGAAGTACCGGATCCGCCCTCCGGTGAGGGCGGTGACCTTGTTGAACACGAGCAGGTCGGCCAGCGCGAGCTCCATGGTCGCGAACCGTCCATTGCGACGTCCTGAGCGCCTCGATGCCTTGATGCCGGCGGATGTGTCCACCGCCCAGGCGTAGATCGTCCGCTTGAGCGCGCCACTTTCATCCGCGCGGGCGTTCGCGGCGTTGTAGATCTTCTCGAAGATCCGCGGGACTCCGGCCATGAACGTCGGGCGGATGGTGGCCAGGTTGGTCACGAGTTCGGGGACCCGGCCGTCGACGGCGGTGGCGAACCCGACCTGGACCTGGAAGGCGAGTAGGACCTTGCCGAACGAGTGGGACAGTGGCAGCCAGAGGTACTGCAGGTCGTCGATGGTGATGATGCCCAGGGCATCGAGGGAGGCGCCCTGGAACACCCAGCTGCGGTGGGTGAGCTCGACGCCCTTGGGTCGCCCGGTTGTCCCCGAGGTGTAGATCAGGGTGGCCAGCGAGTCGGGGGTCAGGTCCGCGATCCGGTTGTCGATCACCTGGGGGTCGGCGGCCAGAGTGGCAGTCCCGAGGGCGCGAAGGGCGTCGATGGTGATGATCCGGTCGCCGTCCCCGGGCCCGTCGATCACCACGATCGCCATCAGGTCCGGGAGCCGGTCGCGGTCATTGGCCGCCTTGGCCGCCTGGTCGGCGTCCTCGGCGAACAGGATCCGGGCCCCTGAGTCGGCCAGGATGAACACCACGTCCTCGACGTTGGTGTTGGGGTAGATCGTGGTCGTGGCCCCGCCGGCGCACATGATCGCGCTGTCGGCCAGGATCCACTCCACCCGGGTGCTGCTCGCGATCGCCACCCGGTCCCCAAGGTGCAGGCCCAGTGACACCAGGCCGGCGGCCAGCGCGAGGATCTCATCGCCGGCCTGGCCCCAGGTCATCGAGGTCCACGCCCCTCGGGCCCCCGGGGACGGAACGCCTCACGGTCCGGTGTGGTCGCAACACGGTGCAGGATCGACCCGGCGAGGGTGTCGGCATGCGCCGGGAGCGGCATGCCGAGATCCCCAGCGATCGAGTCGTGAGGCGGCGCTGTGGGAGTGCTGGGACGGGAGCTGACGATGCCGGTCATGGCACGATCACCTTGGCTCTGGCCGCTGGGCGGCCTGTTGGTTCGTTAGCCGGGGGATAGCGCAGACGGTCGTCGACGGGAGGGAGTCCTCGGTTCTTCGACCATACTCCTGTTCGGGGCAGTTCCTTGGCCTCATGCTCAGTCGCGAAGCCCCCAGCTGGCGCGAAGCCCGTTCTGCCCTCTGGTGACGCCGCCGAGAACTCGCTGCACGAGGACCTGATGGCCCCGGGCGGGACAGCGAACTCGACCGGCTGTGGCCGGCCATCGAGCGTTCCTTGCGGTGTGGTCGGGTGGCTGCGGGAACTGTGGGACAGTGGAAGGAGGGATCACGCCCTTCGGGTGTGGCCCTGAGGAACAGGAAGGTCGGTGCGCTATGAGCGCACAATCAGATCAAGCCAAGGGCCACGCCAAGGAAGCCGCGGGCCTGCTCACCGGTGACGAGGACCTCCAGGCGGAGGGCAAGGCCGAGCGGGTGGCTGGGGAGACCCAGGAGCAGACCGACAAGGTCAAGGACGCGGTTGAGGGTGGGCTGGACAAGGTCCAGGATGCGCTCAACGACGCCCTGGACAAGGCCAAGCAGGCAGTGCGCCGCAAGTAGTCGAGACACCGTGGGGCCCATCACCCGGGCTCCACGGGCCTTGCCGTCCAGCTCCTGTCCGGATCCGGAATCCCGGCGTACCGTCGGAGCAGCACGGCAAGCGGCCATCAGATGGCCGAGAGGACCAGATGCGACATGAACCCCTCGAACAGTTCATCCCGGGACTACATACTTGACCCGTCCCAGGAGGACGGCGTCCGCCCGGTGAGCACGGAGGCTGATCCCGTGACTGCCGATGCCACGGACACGGGACCGAACGAGGTTACCGCGGCCACGGGACACCGCGTGGTCGACACCAACCCGCCCGTTCCTGCCGCGTCGGGTCAGGATCTTGCCGACGGTGCAGCGTCATCAGCGGATCGGGCGCCGCGCTTGACGCGGGCCAGTGCCGCGTGGGCGGCCATCATCGGCGCCCTCCTGCTGTCGGTGGTGCTCATCGTCTTCATCCTGCAGAACCCCACCACGGTCGTCATCAACTTCCTCGGCTGGTCCGGTTCCGTGGCCGTGGGAATGGCGATGCTGATCGCCGCCGTCACCGGGGGGCTGCTGGTCGCGACGATCGGGGTCGCCAGGCTGACCCAACTGCGAGTCCGGGCACATCGCACCAGGGCCGTGCCGCGTTGACCCGGTGAGGCCGGCAGCGGCACACCCGAACGACACCGCGCGCAACGGTGTCTCACTGGTTCGACGCCGCCCACCCCTGGCGCACGCTGAGGCATTCGGCGCACAGTTCCGTGCCCGCCGGGCTGGTCGAGGAACGCAGGGTGACGAACCGGTCCGGCATCGGGCGGCCACACAGGGCCACCTCCTCCGCGACCCGCACAGCGTGGGCCACCTGCCACCCCGCGCGGACCGCGTAGAGCACCGGACCTGACCCGCCTCGGTCCGTCATGGGGTCATCCGGCGTTCGTGGCGATGCCCCCAGTTGGACACGAACTCAGTCCTCACGATGACCATGGGTCAGTCGCCAATCGGGTCAGCCGGTGGGGGAGGGGGGTAGTGCCGGGTGTGCCCGGCTGTGTGGGTCCCGGTGAATTGCGGCGCGGCACAGGCCGGGCAGAACGGCCAGGAGGATTGCCACGCGGTGTCCGGGGACGTGCGCCCGCAGGTGTCGCAGGGCAACGGGGCAGCCGCCGATTCTGGGTTGCTCATTGAAGACCGTCCTCTGGGTTACGTCGAGAGCTTCGGAGGGGAAGTCCCGCCGGAACGGGATCGGACCGCTTCCGGCGGGACCAGCCAGGCAGCCCGAGCGGCTTCCTCGACCCTGGTACCGAGTTACGCCCCCGCTGTGCTGAACGTCACCGTGTTGGTCAGCGGGTGGGTCGCACCCGTGACCGTGCCGGCGCTGTCACCCTCGACAGTGGGTGGGCCGCACTCACGTCCGTGGTCTGCGTGCGCCGCCCGTCCACGACCACACTTCCTGCCCCCGTCGCACAGGAAGGGTGCTCGCGCCCAGGACCAGCCGCGGGCCACAGACGTGAACTGAGTAGCGGGGGGTGCCCGCCATCCCGTTCACGTCAGCACCCGCGACGGGTGCCCCCGACGTGGCGTGTTCCGATCCGTGACCGGGTAGCACTTTGTGGGCTCCACAAGTCCGTAAACTAGCACCATGTCGTGAATACTGACAAGAAGCGGTTTGCGGGCACTGCGTGGCGCCCTTGCGGGCACCCTGCAAGCGCGGGACCATCAGGGCGTGGCCCATGACACTGATCAAGTGATTGCGGCCAACCTGCGTGCCCTGCGCGCCCGGCAGGGCATCCGCCAGATCGACCTTGCCACGCTGACCGGGCTCAGCCGCCCCACTATCGCGGCCCTGGAGAAGGGCTCCCGGCGGGTCACCGTGGCCGACGCCATCGCGCTCTGCTCGGCACTCGGAGTCGGGGTGGGAGCGTTGCTCCAAGGTGACCAGGACGCCCTTCGCGCCCTCGGACTCGACCAGACTGATGAACAAGCCGCCCAGGTGTGGGCCGACGCACTGGGCGAGGAGGGCCTCGACGCGCTCGCCGCCGGGCTCCGGGACTCCCGGCTGCCCGTATCCGCCGCCGGGCGCGCCGTCGCCGTGCTTCGAGCAGCCGGACGGCTCTAGATGCGCAAGGCAGGGCGGTTGGCCGCGCCGTCGCGGTGTCCAGGTCGGGGGGACTCCGGTCGACCCTCGCGGGGTGATGGGCTGTGCGGGTGGGCGCTGCTACCGGTGGCCCTTTGACTTCTCCTTCGCCTTCGGGGCGTCAACAGGTTTGCCGGGCTTCTTCTCCAGCTTCTTGGTCCTCTTCTTGTGTGGCGGTTCGGCGTTCTCGGGTTGGTACCGGAGGAACACGGCTCCGAGGGGCGGGATCACGATCGTGGCGCTGGCGGGGAAGCCGTGGTACTCCTCGGGGTGTGCGGTGATCTGGCCGTTGTTGCCGTGGGTGCCCGTGCCGTCGTAGAGGGCGAGGTCGGAGTTGAAGATCTCGGTCCATGTCCCGGGCTCGGTCAGGCCGATGCGGTGCTGGGTCCACGGTTCGGAGGCGAAGTTGACCGCGACCGCGATCTGTTGGCCCGCGCCGTCGGAGCGCAGCCAGGAGAAGGTGTTGCCGCCGACGTCGTCGGCGTCGATCCACCGGAACCCCTCGGGGCTGGTGTCGAGCTTCCATAGGGCGGGGTGTGTCCGGTAGACGTCGTTGAGGTCGGCGAACATACGCTGCAGGCCGCGGTGGCCCTCGAGGTCGGCGACCCACCATTCCAGGCTGTCGTTCTCGTTCCACTCGGGCCGCTGCCCGAACTCGCATCCCATGAAGACCAGCTGCTTGCCGGGGAAGGCCCACATGAAGGAGTAGAACGCACGCAGGGTGGCGAACTGGCGCCAGGGGTCCTGGGGGACCTTGTTGATCATCGAACCCTTGCCGTGGACGACCTCGTCGTGGCTGATCGGCAGGATGAAGTTCTCGGTGTACTGGTAGATCATCGCGAAGGTCATCTCGTGGTGGTGGTACTGCCGGTGGATCGGCTCGAGTGCCAGGTAGCCCAGGGAGTCGTTCATCCAGCCCATGTTCCACTTGAAGCCGAAGCCCAGCCCGCCGTGGTCAACCGGACTTGTGACGCCGGTGAAGGCGGTGGACTCCTCGGCGATCATGACCACCCCGGGCACCCGCTCGTAGAGGTGCCGGTTGACGTAGCGCAGGAAGTCGATGGCTGCGAGGTTGTGGTTGCCGCCGTACTCGTTGGGGACCCACTGGCCGTCCTCACGGCCGTAGTCGAGGTACACCATGGACGCGACCGCGTCCACGCGCAGCGCGTCGAAGTGGAACTGCTGGACCCAGTACAGGGCGTTGGAGACCAGGAACGACTTCACCTCGTTGCGCCCGTAGTTGAAGATGTAGGTGCCCCATTCCTTGTGCTCACCCTGGCGCGGGTCGGCATGCTCGTACAGGGCCGTGCCGTCGAATCGGCCCAATGCCCAGTCGTCCTTGGGGAAGTGGCCGGGGACCCAGTCCAGGATCACCCCGATCCCGGCCTGGTGCAGCCGGTCAACGAGGTGGCGCAGCTCGTCGGGGCGACCCAGTCGTGACATCGGGGCGAAGTAGTTGGTGACCTGGTAGCCCCAGGAGGCCTCCAGGGGATGTTCGGACACCGGCATGAGCTCGACGTGCGTGAAGCCCATCCGGGTCACGTACTCCACGAGTTCCTCAGCCAGGTCCAGGTAGGTGCGTCCCTTGCGCCACGAGCCCAGGTGCACCTCGTAGATCGAGGCCGGGGACTCGTGCGGCACATGCGCGGCGCGCCGGGTCATCCACTGGTCATCGCCCCAGACGTACCGGCTCTCGTACACGATCGAGGCGTTCGACGGGGCCCGTTCAGCGAACCGGGCCATCGGGTCGACCTTCTCGTGCCACACATCGTCGGCACCCAGGACGTTGTACTTGTACAGGGTGCCCTCCCCGACCCCTTCGACGAACAGCGCCCACACCCCGGAACCCGGGACCAGCGACATGGCGTCCCCGGTCCACCCGTTGAAATCAGCGTTCACCCGGACCGCTCGGGCGTTCGGCGCCCACACCGCGAACCGGGTGCCCCGGACCTCGCCCCGCTCATCGTCGGTCACCGTGACCACATGCGACCCCAGGCGTCGCCAGCACTCCGTGTCGCCACCATCGTGGAACCCCTCCAGATCCCAACCAGTCAAACCACCTGCCATGTCATGGGCCATGGGTGCTTCCTCTCTGGCTCAACTGAGCGGTGTCACGCGTGACTGGGGGACTGCCCTGGTGGCTGCTCACCTCGATTCTTCACCCGGGAGTCCGCATCGTGCGCCCCGGGGAGGCGCTCCTTGCGACGGGAAGCAGATCGGCCTGGCCACCCTGATCCCACCGGAACCGCCGCACGCGTGCCGGCCTCTCGGGTAGTCCCCGACCCGGGTCGATACCCCGGGCTTGCAGACCACGTGCGGGGGGCATCCGTTGGCGCGGCCCCGTGCGGACTGCCAGTGAGCAGACGATCGCACGGGGCCGCATGTCGGACGCACCCACCGGGAAAGGCAAGCCGACCCCGGCGAGCGCGACGGCGGCAACTCGACCCGAGCCCGGGGCCCTTCTCCGCGGGAGGGGGTAGACCTGACGACGAGGATCGGCAAGGGGCTGAGAGCGTTCCCTCTTCGAGCAGACCGCACCGCACCCGCCAGTGCGGGTCTCGCGTCAGGCCGCCTGGTGACGGGTGGCGAGTCAGTCTGCTTGGTACTTGAAGGAGACGCTGAGCTTGGTGCGGAAGATCACGTCGTCACCGGCGAGGTCGATGTCCTGCTCGACCACCTCGGCTACCCGCAGATCCCGCAGGGTCTCTTTCGCGGTGTTCACAGCCACGACTGCTGCGTCCTCCCACGACGTGGTGCTGGTCCCGACGATCTCGACGACCTTGTACACGCTCATGTGTGCCTCCTCGACTGATTGGTCCCTTCATCGTGTCACTAGCACCATCCGATGACCAGACCCTCCCGGCCAGCCCTCGATGAGGTCCGGTCCGATGCCGAGAAGTTCCTCGACACGGCGACCGACACCGTGGCGCCCGCGGTGGGCGAGCCAGGTTGCAGAATCAGGCTGCCCCGGCTGGTCCGATCCGGTCCTTCAGGGGCGAGGGTGCGTTGTCCCCGCCTGCTGTGGTGGCAGTCCCAGCGCCTTCGGCTTCGCGGTGGATGAACGCGGTGAGTTCGGCGATGGTGGTCATGATCGGCGAGGGGAACACGACGGTGGTGTTCTTGTCCACACCGATCTCGACCAGGCTCTGCAGGTTGCGCAGCTGGAGGGCCAGCGGGTGGGCCATCATCGTGTCGGAGGCGTCGCCGAGCGCGGCTGCGGCCAGCGACTCGCCCTCGGCGTTGATGATCTTGGCGCGCTTCTCCCGCTCGGCCTCGGCCTGTCGGGCCATCGCACGCTTCATCGACTCGGGCAGTTGGATGTCCTTCAACTCGACCAGGGTCACCTCAACCCCCCATTCGATGGTGGTGATGTCGAGGATCACGCGGATGTCGATGTTGATCCGGTCGGTCTCGGACAGGGTCTCGTCGAGGCTGTGCTGGCCCACGACTTTGCGCAGGGTCGTCTGGGCGATCTGGTTGATCGCCGCGTTCACATTCTCGATGGCCACGACCGACTTGGTTGCGTTGATCACCCGGAAGTAGGCGACCGCCGAGATGTCGACGCTGACGTTGTCGCGGGTGATGATGCCCTGGGACTGGATGGGCATCGTGACCACGCGCAGCGACACCCGGTGCAGGACATCGACGAACGGGATGATGAAACGCAAGCCCGGCTCCCGGACCCCGATCACCCGGCCGAACCGGAACAGGACGCCCTGCTCGTACTGCTGGACGATCTTCACCGACATTGACAGGAGCAGGACGCCCAGGATGAGCAGGACGCCCAGGACGATCAGGACGATGATCTGAACGGTCATGGCGTACTCGATTCTCGCTCTGACCTGAGGCCACCTGACGGGGCGCCCTCTGCTCCTCACACTACTCCGGAACCCGGCCCACGCCCGGCCAGCGCGGTGACCACGGCAGCCTTCAGCCGCCGCGGCGACCACGGCAGCCTTCAGCCGCCGTTTCCTTGCTTGCCCGCGTACATGGCTTCGTCGGCGCGTCTGATGAGCTCTTCGAGGTCTTCGCTGGCCTCGCGTTGGACCAGGCCGATCGAGACCGAGGCGTCACCGCTGATCGCGAGGTCGACATCGACCTGTTCGAATCGTTGCCGCGCCGCGTTGAGGGGCATGTCGATCAGGCCGCAGACGAACTCGTCGCCCCCGTAGCGGACCACCACGTCGTACTCACGCAGGTTGCCGCGGATGGCCTCGGCGACTTGGGTCAGCAGCCGATCGCCGGCCTCGTGACCCATCGAGTCGTTGGTCGCCTTGAGGTCGTCGACGTCGATGAAGGCAAGGATGAACGACTGCCCGGTCCGTTGGGCCTTGACGACTTCGCGACTCAGCTCCGTGAGCCCGGGCCCGCGCAGGTAGGTTCCGGTGAGTTCGTCGATGACCAGCGACGAACTCTCGGCGGCCGCGATCCGGCGATCGGTCGCTGCTGCCTCACGGTCATCGCTGGCGTGTCTGCGGTCCCCGGCAGCGGACTTACGGTCCCGGCGGGCAGCCGACCGGTCGGACGTCGCGTTCCCGTCAGGGCGGGCACCGGTCGCGTCGCGCTGCTGGGCCCGTTGGTCGCGGGCCTCGGAGCGTTGATCCCGGTTCTCTGCGGTGGCGTCGACTTGGTCAGCGATGGAGTCTCGGGCGGCTGCTGTCTTGTCGCGGTCGATCATCGACCCTGAGTCGTCGGGTCGGGATGGTGACATGAGGCGATGCTCCCACTTGATGGTGCGGCATGCTCACCCCGCAGCGCCACAGCGACGCACGCCGTGGAGCCGGAGGCAGCGCCAACTATCGCTGGCATACCCGATGCCGAGGCAACGCAACCCACGCTGGTGGCGACGCAGCGCCTGACGACGACGTCCACCGCAAGCGCATCAGCGGCGCGGTATGGAGTTCACCGCCCCTGCGGGTGTGGGAATGGCTATGGGGTGGGCGATCCCAGGGAGCGGGCTCTGGGCCGTAGCCGAGCTTGTGGCCCAATTGTCAATGGCGAGATCCTGGGTCAGGGAGGCCCGGGCCGGACACCGTGAGCAGCGTGCTGGGCCGTTGTCATCGGGCAAGCAGACGCTCGTAGAGGTTGAGGTGGTCGCGCACCATGCGGTCTGCCGAGAACCGGGTTTCGACCGCGTTCCGGCAGTCGGCTCGGTCGAGTTCTCCGACTCGCTCGATCGCGGCTATGAGGTCGGCGTCGGAGTCGCAGACGAACCCGGTGGTTCCATCGTCAACGATCTCCGGTGCCGCGCCCCACCGCAGCGTCAGGACTGGTGTGCCGCAGGCCAGGGACTCGATCATCACGAGCCCGAAGGGCTCGGGCCAGTGGATGGGGTTGAGCAGCGCACGCGCCGACCCGAGCAGATCCAACTTCTGCTCCATCCCCACCTCGCCCACGTAGCGGACCGAAGAGTCGAGCAGGGGTTCGACCTGGGTGTGGAAGTACTCGACCTCCAATGGCTCGCGCATCTTGGCGGCGAGGACGAGGTTGACGCCGGCCTCGTGCGCGGCGAGCGCCGCCTCCCGGGCCCCTTTGTCCGGGGAGAACCGGCCCAGGAAGAGCAGGTAGTCGCCATCGCCTGCGCCGATAGGGAAGTCGTCGGGTCGCAGGCCGTGATGGATGACCGCGGACACAGGCACTGTGCTGCGCGAGGCGTGGTCGTGGGAGATCGCGATGAGCGACACCGGGGGGACAACCCTCGAGTAGATCTCGTTGACCTCGGTTGAGAACACCCCGTGGTTGGTGGTGACGACCTGGCCGCGGCACCGGCCCTGTGCGTACACCGGCCCGAGGATCGTGTGGTCGTGGATGATGTCGAAGTCCGCGACCTCGTCGTAGGCGGCGATCACGTGATGCAGCTCGATCAGCGACTGCCCCAACAGGTCGAGGTCCGACCTTGCGCGGACCCAGGCCCGGGGCACCGGGCAGGTGCTGTCCCCGGTCGTGAACAGCAGCACGTCGTGCCCTGCCTTCAGGAACCCCGTGGCCAGCCGGTCGATGACGCCCTCGCTGCCGCCGTAGGCGGGCGGGGGGACCGGCAACCAGGGCGCTGCGACCAGGGCGATGCGCATCGTTCGATCCTCCGGTGGCGGCTGTCGTCGTCCCGGGGCGGGGATGGCCGATCGTGGCGTCCGCTACCGTCTCCGTTGTAGCATGCGCGTAGCCCACGGGGGTAGGGGCTTCCGTTCCTCCTGGTGGAGGGGTGCCTGCATGACGATCGACCTCGGCACCGCCGACAGCCCTCCGGGGAGCCGGGTCTGGCAGGGCTACGAGGCCATGCTGTTCGACCTCGACGGGGTGATCACGAGGACAGCCACCCTGCATGCGGCGGCGTGGAAGCGGCTGTTCGACGAGTTCCTGGCCTCCTGGGCCTCGCGCGAGGGCGGCTCCTTCGAGCCGTTCGACATCGATCGTGACTACCGGGTCCATGTGGATGGTCGGCCGCGCTACGACGGTGTGGCATCCTTCCTGGCCTCCCGCGGGATCAGCCTCGCCCGGGGGACGCCGGACGATCCTCCGGACCTTCCGACGTGCTGCGGGCTGGGTAACCGGAAGAACGGTTACCTTGCCGAGGAGTTGGCCAGGAGCGGTGTTGAGGTCTTCGCGGACACGGTGCAGCTGCTGGATGCGCTGCGGGCCGCGGGCAAACGACTGGCCGTTGTGTCGGCCAGTGAGAACTGCACGGCGATGTTGGGTCGGGCGGGCCTGTTGGATCGCTTCGACGTCCGGGTGACCGGCGTGGAGGCCCGGCGTTGGGGCCTCGCTGGCAAGCCGGCGCCGGACACGTACCTCAAGGCGGCTGAGCTGCTGGGTGTGGCGCCGTCGCACGCGATCGTCTTCGAGGACGCGATCTCCGGGGTGCAGGCTGGGCGATCCGGTGGCTTCGGGCTGGTCGTCGGGGTGGACCGGCGCGGGAAGCCGGAGGCGCTGGCGGGCAGTGGCGCCGACTTGGTGCTCGACGACCTGACCGAGTTGCTTCGGTTGACCCCCGCGCAGGTGTTCGCCGTGCCCAGCCGGCCGACCGACGTCCTCTTCGAGGGCATCGTCGTGTGCCCGCCGCAGGGCGGGGCGCGCGGACTGCTGGACGGCCCCGCCCTGGACGGGGTCATCCAGAGGCTGCGCGACCTCGGCGTCGACGTCGTGGTGGCCGGTCACGACCCGTCGCTGGAGGTGGCGCAGCTCACCCAGCGATTGGGTCGTCGCGGCATCGGTGCCGGGCTGGTGCTCGTCATCGGCTGGCTGTGGCAGTTCGCGGTCCCGGCGTCCGCCACGCGCGCGGTGGTCGTGTCGGTCCTGCCGCGTCGCCCCGCCGGGCCACCGACGTCGATGCGCTGGATGGGGGGTGCCGTGGAGGCCTGCGTCGCACTGCTCGCAGATCAGGCTGACAGGCGGGCCGCCGGCGTCGTGCCGAGCATCGACGAGGACCCGGCCTGGACGATCACGGTGTCTGGTGACGACCCCGCTCAGCGGCGCGCCCACCAGGCTCTCCTCACGGTTGCGGACACCCGGTTCGGCACCCGGGGGATCAGGGAGGAGGAGGGCCTCGGTGCGCTGCCTCGGGTGCTGGCGGCCGGGGTGTTCGACGACTCGACTGAGCCCCCGACGCTGCTTGAGGGGCCCGGCTGGACGGGGTTGCACCTGCAGCAGCGCTTGGATCTCAAGCGTGACCGGCGCACATTCGACCTGCGTGGCGGGCTGCTGTACCGCGATCAGGCCGCCACCCCGGTCGCGCTGCGGTCGCTGCGGTTCGCCTCGCTGGAATGGCCTGGGTGCTTCGCATTGCGGGCCGAGGGGCCCCTCGAATGGCTGCACGTCGGCACCGCGCTGATCCCACCGGCCACGGATGGGACCTTCGAGCGTCGGCAGCTGGGGGAGAGGTCCACGGCCGAGGTGCGCACGGATGCCGGGGGCGCGATCGCGGCGGCGACGGTACAGCAGGAGCGGACCGCGGCGGGACGGCGCATCATCGAGAGGCTGGCCAGCTTCGTGGGGGACCCCGACGGGACGACGCAGAGACAGGAGGCGTTCGCCGGTCTGGAGCGCGCGGCGGGTGTCGGCTTCGACGGCCTGCTGGCCGAGCAGCGCGACGCGTGGGCCCGGCGCTGGGACGATGCGCTGGTCTGCATCGACGGTGACCCCGAGCTTGAGCTGGCGGTCCGGTTCGGGCTGTTCCACCTCATGGCCTCCGTGCCGACGTCCGGCGAGGCGGTGGTGGGACCGCGAGGGCTCAGCGGGCCCAGCTACCGGGGCCATGTCTTCTGGGACGCGGATGTGTTCACGCTGCCGTTCCTGGCCGCGACCTGCCCGCCCGCCGCGCGCGCGATGCTCGAGTACCGGATCCGACGCCTCGAACCCGCGCGGAAGGAAGCAGCCCAGCGGGGTTACCGCGGGGCGCGGTTCCCCTGGGAATCGGCGCGGACCGGTGTCGACGTGACTCCCACCGAGGACCGCCCGCTGTACGGCCCGGTCATCCCGATCCTGACCGGCGAGCACGAGGAGCACATTGTCGCCGACGTCGCGTGGGCCGCGTTGCAGTATGCAGACTGGACCGGCGACGACACCCTGCTGAACGGGCCGGGCCGCCCACTGGTCCTGGACACGGCCCGCTACTGGGCCTCACGCGTGCGGCTGGACTCCTCGGGGGGCCATATCGGCGACGTCATCGGCCCGGACGAGTACCACGAGCGCGTGGACGACAACGTGTTCACCAACGTGATGGCCCGCTGGAACCTGCGCCGGGCCGCTGAACTCGCCGAGGCCGGAGGCGACGTGTCCCCCGACGAGATCGCGCAGTGGAGGCACGTGGCCGACAGGCTTGTCGACAACTACGATCCGCATACTGGTCTGTATGAGCAGTTCGACGGGTACTACGCCCTCGAGCCACTGATGATCAGCGACGTCGCCGAGACCCCGGTCGCCGCCGACCTCCTGTTCGGCCGCCCTCGGATCAGCGGCTCCCAGGTCATCAAGCAGCCCGATGTTCTGATGCTGCACCACCTCGTCCCCGAGGAGACCGCACCGGGCTCCCTGCGCCCGAACCTGGAGTTCTACGAGCCGCGCTGCGCCCACGGCAGTTCACTGTCCCCGGCCATCCACGCCGCCCTGCTCGCCCGCGACGGCAGACCCGACGAGGCGCTGCGCCTGTTCCGGATGGCATGCCGGCTCGACCTGGACAACCTGACCGGGACGACAGCCTGGGGGCTGCACCTGGCCACGTTCGGCGGGGTGTGGCAGGCCCTGGTCTTCGGCTTCGCCGGCATCCGACCGCAGCGCTCAGGCCTGGTGATCGACCCCCACATCCCCACCGGGTGGGACCTGTTGCGCCTCCGGCTGCAACACCACGGCAGGAAGCTGGAGGTGCGGGCCTCGCCCACCACGTTGCAGGTGACCAGCGACGCCCCCATCGACGTCACCGTCCCAGGCGCGGGGACGGCCGAGATCACCCCCGGAGGGCAGCGGTGGACCCGGACAACCGACGGCTGGCGGCAGCAATGAACACCGTCCTGGCCGCCGTCGACAACACCCCCGCCGCCGACTGCGTCCTGGCCACTGCGCAGGCATTCAGCCAGGCGCTGCACCTCGACACGCGGGCGCTCCACGTCGGCGAGTCCCCGGGCCACGCGGCCGAGTACGCCCAGAAGTACGGCCTGCCCCTCCTCGTGGTACCCGGCCGACCCGACGTCCAGATCATCGAGGCCGGTGAGCATGCGGATGTCGATCTCGTGGTCCTTGCCCTGCATGGCCTGCCCGGCCGGAACGAACCGGGACACACCGCCCGCGCTGTCGCCACCCACCTGACCAAACCGGTCCTCGTCGTCCCCCCGGATGCGCCCATCCGTCTGACGCCGCGCAGGGTGCTCATCCCGCTCGACGGCACACGGGGCGTCAGCGCAGCGGTACGGCCCTTGATCGCCGCCTATGTCGCGGCGGGGGCCGAGGTCATTGCCGTCCACGTCTTCGAGCCGCACACCGTGCCCATGTTCCTCGACGGCGTGCCCGACGAGATCGCGTGGCGCGACGAGTTCCTGTCGCAGCACTGCGCCGATCTCGGCATCCGCCTCGAGACCCGGCCGGGACCCACCGTCCTCGCGCTGCTGGACGTTGCTGCCACCGAGGACGTCGACGTCATCGCGCTCGGCTGGCGCCAGAACCTGGCACCAGAGCACGCGACTGTCGTGCGAGAGGTGCTCCAACGGGCGCGGCGCCCCGTCGCGCTGATCCCTCGAAGCCAGCGGCGCGAGCAAGCGGAAGCCCAGCTGGGCGGACGCTGAGCCCGGACGTACAACTCGGAGCCTGGATGCCGACGACCCCTGCGCGCCCGCGGCCGACGATGTCCCTTGCCACTGGCGCGGGAGTGGGTGGCCTGCACGTTTCTCAGCCGCCGGGGGGCCCGTAGGAGGCGGAGCGCCCCGGTACCGTGGTCGCCGGAGCGGCCGGGCTTTCGTAAGCACGCCCGGGTGGTGATGGGAGGCAGTCCGATGGGCAATCAGAGTCGCGTGAGCGTGCCGGCGCTGCTGTCTGCACTGGCCGGGCTGCTGGTGGTGCTGTGCGTGGTCACCCCGGTGCTGGCGCCCTCGATGTACGAGGTTCTCGCTGAGCAGCTTGTGGCCGGGACCCGCGGGCAGGACGTGATGGCCCTGGCCCTGGTGCCGGTGGCCGGGTGGGCGGCTGGGGCGACCCGCCGCGGCTCCCTGGTCGGACCCGTGGTGTGGCTGGCGGTGCTGGCGTTCTGGGCCTACGGCTACGCCCTGCTGGCGTTCGGGATGCTCGCCACCCCCCTGTACCCCGCCTACATCGCTGTACTGGGCCTGTCGGTGTTCGCCCTGCTGCTGGTCGGCGCGGGAGTGGAGACCGGCCGATACGCAGACCGGCTTGCTGACGCGCCGGCCTGGCCGAGCATCACGGTCCTGAGTCTCACAGTCGGGCTGCTCGCCCCGGTCTGGCTGATCCTCATGGTCGGCGGGATCCGCGACGGGCAGATGCCGGCGACGGCCAACGTGTTCGTCCTCGACCTGGGGTTCATCTTCCCCACCATGGTCACCGCCATCGTCGGACTGGTGCGGCGACGCGATTGGGCATGGCCGTTGGCCGTGTCCCTGGTGATCCTCACCGCGGTCATGTTGGCCAGTCTCGTCGTCGCCGACGGGATCGCCGTCCTCAGCGATGCGACCGCCGACCCGCTGCCGCTAGTCATCGTGTTCTCGGCCCTCGCCGCTGCCGCGGTGGCCGCCGCTTGGACCCCACTCCGCCGGCTGGGTCGCTGAGGCCCGCATCGTCCCAGCGGGCGATGAGTCACCCGGTGAGCGCGTGGAGGCGGTGGGACAGGAACAATCCCGCAGAGGCTTCGACTGACCTGCCGTCCTGGAGTTCTTGACCACGGGCGCGCTCAGGGTGATCCTGAGGCCGTGATGCCGCAACGTACCCTCGGCACGGGAACTGCCGCCCTGAATGTGTCCGCCCTCGGTCTCGGTTGCATGGGCATGAGCGAGTTCTACGGCGCCGCCGACGAGGCCGAGGCGACCAGGACGATCCACCGCGCGCTCGACCTGGGCGTGACCCTGCTCGACACCGCCGACATGTACGGCCCATTCACCAACGAGCAGCTTGTCGGCCGGGCCATCTCCGGTCGTCGTGAGCAGGTGCAGCTGGCCACGAAGTTCGGCAACGAGCGGAACCCGGACGGCTCATGGGTGGGGATCAACGGCACCCCGGAATACGTCGCCAGGGCATGTGACGCGTCGCTGCAGCGGCTCGGCGTCGACCACATCGACCTGTACTACCAGCACCGAGTCGACCGAAAGGTTCCGATCGAGGAGACCGTCGGGGCGATGAAGGAACTCGTCGAGGCCGGTAAGGTCCGCTGCCTCGGCCTGTCGGAGGCGGGAGTGGCCACGCTCCGCAGAGCCCATGCCGTGCACCCGATCACGGCACTGCAGAGCGAGTACTCCCTGTTCACCCGGGACCTCGAGACCGACATCATCGCGGCTCTGCGCGAGCTCGGCATCGGGCTGGTCGCCTACAGCCCGCTGGGTCGGGGAGTGCTCACCGGCACGCTGTCCGCCCAGTCGCTCGACGATGGTGACTTCCGGGTCAGCGCCTACCCACGGTTCAGGGGCGAGGCCGGCGACGCCAACCGCACCCTGGTCCAGGCGTTGGTCGACCTGGCCGATCGGCTGGGATGCACCGCGGGGCAGCTGGCGCTCGCGTGGGTGCTTGCCCAGGGGCCTGACATCGTCCCCATCCCGGGAACCAAACGCGTGCGCTACCTCGAGGAGAACGCGGCCGCGTCTGAAATCGTGCTCAGCGCGGAGGACCTGGCCGCCATCGAGGCCGCCGTCCCCTCAGATGCGGTCATGGGTGACCGCTACACCGACATGTCCTCGATCGATCGCTGATCCACACGTGGCCCACCTCGGGTTGCCGCGGATGACAGCTGCAGGGCTACGCGCCTGTGGCGGGTGAACCGCTGCGGGCCCGCGCAGGCATCTTGGGTGCGTGAGCGCCCTGACCGCACCTGCCAGTCCGCCGCTGCTGCCGGGATCGGTGGATCAGTACGTCACCCGCAGTGTGCCGGCCGATGCGGTCGGGACCCAGACCGAGGCGCTGGTGATCCGGGGGCTCTCGGTGGGGGTGCCGATCCGGCGGGTCTACCGGGCCACGAGGCCACGCCCAGGACCGGTGGCTCACCCGACAGCGTTGATGATGTCCGTGGCCTCCCACGCCGCGGTCAACGCCAGGACCAGCGTGGCCGCCCCAAGACCGATCCACATCTCGACGCGCTGCGCTGGCTGTGGTGGCAGCGCTCTGGCGGTCGAACGGGGCCACCGCCCCTCGAGCCGCCAGCGGCCGATCCCGTACGCGGAGGCCGTGGCCAGCAGGTAGGCCACAAGTTCGTAGGGACCGGGATGGCGCAGGATCTCCAGGGATGGGGCAAGCGAGGCTGTGGTCCCGGTCTGCACCGAGAACGAGTTGGTGCCGGTGACCACCGCGGCCAGGGTGACCATGACCAGCACCGCGACGTTGCCCAGCGGGATCCCACGTCGTGTCCGCAGCAGATTGGGGAGCACGAACAAACCTGCTGCCACGGCCAGGTTGATGGCCAGGATGCGCAGCCACTCGAGCCACAGGGAGGCGGCGGCCTGATCGCCGGCCAGCGCAGCCCCCGCGGTGCGCCCTCGGAGCAGGCCCTCGGGCAGCAGTAGGTAGGCCAGCGCCCAGCCGACCACGAAGATCACCGCCGCGACGAGGAGAAGGGCGCCGAAGCGGACCGGCAGCCGCCGATGGGTCAGGGGCAGGACGAGTCGGTCGACCGACGGCATACGCCGCACACTAGGGCCATCTGCACCTACCAGTCGGCACCCGGGCGCTGATCGCCGGGCAGCTCATCGAGGCGGGGCTGGGAGCCGACCACGCCCGAGGACCCGCGCGTCGACCGGTCCACCATCACCTGGGTGCCTGCACTTCGCCGGGACCCCACAGGCGACCCGCAGGGGTCAGCAGACCAACCACGATGCCGAGCCCGGCGCCGAGGGCCACCCCGACCCCGACGCCGGTGGACCGGACTTCGGGGCGGTCACGGTCGCTGCTCCGAGGTGACCGGACTGGGGGAGGTCTCCCGGCGGGCGGTGTCACCGGTCCAGGCGTGCCCGTTCCAGAAGCGCAACAGGCTGGAGCCCACCTGGTCGGGGAACCACCCCGGCTCACGGGTGGGCGCGCCGAGGGCCGCGTCCCGGGTGCTGCCGGGGGCTGCTCTGCCCGCCGGGCGGCATGCCACAGGCCGACGATGACGACGATCACCCCGCGGTTCGGCCGCGGAGGTCCTGGTGGTGCTCGACGGCTTGGGTGACCAGGGCGATGATGTGTGGGTCCTCGACCCGGTAGATCTGGTGGCGGCCCTCGGGTCTGACGAGGACCAGCCCGGCCAGGCGCAGCTTCGCCAGGTGTTGGCTGACTGTGGGGATGGTGGCTCCGGTGGCCTCGGCGAGGCTGGTGACGTCGCGTTCACCCTGGGCGAGCAGCCACAGGATCCGGACCCGGGTCGGGGTGGCGAGCATCGCGAACATGGTGGCGGCCTCGACGAAATCGGAAGGGTCCGGGGCGGCGCCCGGCGGGGGCGAGGTGGGCACGCGCCCAGCGTAGCCACATGGGTTGCGCAAGCGGTTGACGATCGAGTTCGTGCGGTGCCCGTAGGCCCATGGCTGGCTCGCGGTCGGCGACCCGAAGGCGGGTGTGCCGGTCAGCCGATCAAGCTGAACAGGCCCTCCTCCTCTTGGGCGTTGTGCAGGCGCAGCACGCCGAACAGGACGTAGAGGGTGCGTCGGGCGTCGCTGACGGCGTCCTGGGGTTCCAGGTCCGTGGACTCCACCAGCTGGCGCAGGCGATGGACCTGGTGCTCGATCTCGGCGTGGGTGCGGCTCAGGGCGCCGATCGGGTCCGCGCCGCCGAGGGCCAGGGCCATCATGGGCAGGAGCTCACGCTCCTCCTGGCGCTCGTGGGGCAGCAGTTCGTCCTCGAGGCGGGTCAGCAGGGCGCGGACCGGGGCCAGCGGGTCGTTGGGGTCGGCGTCCTGGAGCCCGTCGGCGGTCGCGGCGATCTCGTCGACAATCGGGCGCAGAGCGTCGTGGTCGGCTGCTATCCGGGTGAGCAGAGCGAGGTGGTCGGGTGACATGACGGTGATCGCGGGGGGTCGGAATGCGCGCACCCGCAGGGCGTTGCCGATGGCGATGACGTCGATGACCTCCTGCAGCAGGGCTCCGATCGCGGCGGGCAGGAAGCCCAACGCGGCTGCGAGCATCGCGATCGCGGAGAGGCCCATGCCGATCCAGGCGCTCTGCCCGGCGATCCGGCGGGCACGTCGGGCGATCGCGATCGCGTCGGCGAGCCGGTCGATCCGGTCCACGGTGAGCACGATGCCGGCGGCTTCCGAGGAGGCGGTGGCTCCGCGTCCGGCCATCGCCACGCCCACGTCGGCGGCGGCCAGCGCGGGGGCGTCGTTGATCCCGTCACCGACCATGATCACCGGGCCGTAGGCCTGTTCCTGGCCCACGACGAGGACCTTGTCCGCGGGTGTCTGTTCGGAGCGGACCTCGTCGACGCCGACCATCCGGCCCACGGACTCTGCGAGGTCGGCGCGGTCGCCGGTGACCAGAACCATGCGGGTCAGCCCGGCCGCGCGCAGGCCGCGCAGCATCCGGGTCGCGTCCGGGCGGATCGCATCGGAGAACAGCAGTGCCCCCGCGGGTTGTCCGTCGAGGGCGACCAGGATGCTGACGCACCCTTCGAGGTCGGCCTCGTGGTGTGCGCGCCGGGCCCAGGTGGGGGCGTGATCGCCGAGGATCCACGGTGCCTTGCCGATGCGTACCTGGCGGCCGTTGACGAGTCCCTGGATGCCGTGGCCGTGGACCTCCACCACGTCGGTGGGCATCATCAGGGGCAGGTCGCGCTGCTGGGCGGCACGCACGATCGCGCTGGCCAGGACATGGGGTGAGGCCTGGTCGAGGCTGGCTGCGGCGGCGAGCAGGTCGGGGACGTCGACGCCGGGGGCGGTGTGCACGCTGGCCAGGGTGGGGCGGCCCACGGTCAGGGTGCCGGTCTTGTCGAAGAGCAGGACCCGTCCGGCGGCCAACTGCTCGAGGACCTGCCCGCCCTTGATCACCACACCGCGGCGGGCCGCCTGGGAGACCCCGGAGATGATGGCCACCGGGACGGCCAGCAGCAGCGGGCAGGGGGTGGCCACGACCAGGACGGCGACCACCCGGTCCGGGTCGCCGCTGGCCAGCCACGCCGCCCCGGCCAGCGCGAGGGTCGCCGGCACGAACCACCAGGCCAGCCGGTCAGCGAACCGCACGTACGGGGAGGATTCGGCCTGCGCGGACTGAACCAGGCGGACGACGTCGGCGTAGGTGCTCTCCGCGGCCACGGAGGTCGCCACGATCTGCACTGGGGGGCCGGCGTTGACGATGCCGCTGCGCACCGTGTCACCCGCGGTCCGGTCCACGGCCTGGGCCTCCCCGGTCAGGGCGGACTCGTCGAACGTGCCCGAGTCGAGCAGTCGGGCGTCCACCGGGATGATCTCCCCGGACCCGACGTGCAGCAGGTCGCCGACGAGCACGTCGTCGACGCCGATGTCGGCGACCGTCGCGTCGGTGATCCGATGGGCCACTCGCGGGGAGCGTGCCACCAGAAGGCTCAGCTCGCGGCGGGCTGCGGACTCGGCCCACTGGTCCAGGACGGTTCCGGTGCCCACCATCACCGCGATCAGGGCCGCGGCCAGGTACTCCCCGGTCCAGATCGCGCCCGCCACCGCCAGCAGGGCCAGGATGTCGACCCCACCCGAGCGGTGGATCACGCCCCTGGCCACGGCGACGGTAGAACTGGTCAACCCGACCAAACCTGCCACCAGCCAACAGCCATCACGCACGCCCGGGTCGCCGAGCACCGCGGCGACAGCCCCCGCCAGGAGCAGCGCCAGGGCCGGTGCCAGAACCAGCCACCCGCTGTGGTTGCCCAGCCATCCCAGCAGCCCGACGTTGCCGGACCCGCCCGCGGCGTCCGCCCCGATGCCCGGATCCGTGACGGGGGCGGTCACCGCGAGGCCCGTCCGGTCGTGTCCTCGGTGGCGGTCCGGGTCGCATCGACCACCGGTACCGCGACACCGCCCAGCGTCCTCCCGAACTCGCTACGCACCACACCAACCTCCCACCGGATGCCAACCCGGCCGCGGCCAGTCCGAGCCAACACCTGCATACTTACGTTACTACGCAATCAAGGATTCGGGTAGCGCCATACCGCATCGCGTGTGGGGTCGCCGATGGGCGCGGGCAGGGGCGTGGCAACTACCCCCTGAGAACTGGGCGTTCCGGCTGGTGCCGGATGCGGATGCGGGGGATCAGGAACGGGGTTCGTTGCTTGTAGGCCAGGTACTCCGGGCCGAACCGGGCCGCCATCTCCTTCTCCTCGCCGCGTTTGATGTAGGCCAGCAGGACGGCTGCGAAGAGCAGCACCAGGATTCCTGCGCCGATGGACCGGAACATCAGCGCGACGCCCAGGTACATGCCGATGGCGGCCAGGGCCATCGGGTTGCGGCTGTAGGCGTAGGGGGGCGCGACGATCAGTTCCTGGGTGGCCATGAGGGGCACGGGCGTGCCCCTGCCGGTGGTGAACTGGCGGTGGTTGGCCCACAGGCCCAGCAGCCCGCTGGGCAGGGCAAGCAGCAGCCCGACGATGAGGTTGCTGGGTGGGGGCAGCACGGGCGGCCACTGCATCGCCGCGTCCAACTGTGCCCCCACAAGGATGATCAGGCAGGGGAGTGCGAACAGGAAGACGGGCGCCAGGAGCAGCAAGGCGACCAACCGCGTGCGAGGGCTGTACTCGTGCGTGCTCTGCTCGAGCAGCCTGTCCCTCAGCGTCCGACGTCTCCCCATGGAACGCGAGCCTTGCACGACGCGGGGCGGTACACGCGTCGGACACTTCCAGGGCAGGACGGGGACTTTGGCCTCTGCTGGGTGGTGTCCCTCTGGGGGAGTGTGGAAGGTGGTGGAGGTTCCAAGTCCTCGACGGTGGGAGGTGCGCCGTGGTGGGTGATGAAGCGATCGCGACGGTCGGCCTGACCAAGCATTTCGGCAGCGTGGTGGCGCTGGACGGGCTCGACCTGGAGGTCCATCCGGGGGAGGTCTTCGGGTTCCTCGGCCCGAACGGGTCGGGGAAGACCACGACGATCCGGCTGCTGCTGGGCCTGATCCATCCGACGCGGGGCAGCGCGACGATCATGGGGATCCCGGTGGGCGACGTGGAGCGCGCGCATCGGCACGTCGGATACGTGCCCGGTGACGTGGCGCTGTGGCCGCAGCTGACCGGGACGGAGGTGCTGGACCTGCTGGGCAACGTGTCAGGAGCTGTGGACGTCGCGTTCCGGGCGGAGCTGCTGGAGCGGCTGGATGTCGATCCGTCGCCGAGGATGCGGTCGTTCTCGAAGGGGAACCGGCAGAAGATCGCCCTGGTGGCGGCGTTCATGGCCCGCCCGGACGTGCTGCTGCTCGACGAGCCGACCGCCGGGTTGGACCCGTTGATGGAGGAGCAGTTCCAGCTGCTGGCCCGCGACGCGGCCGCGCGGGGGCAGACCATCTTCCTGTCCTCACACATCCTCGACGAGGTCCAGGACCTGTGCGACCGGGTGGGCATCCTGCGCGCCGGACGCCTGGTGGAGGTGGCGGCACTGGAGGAGTTGCGGCGGATCGGCGCCACGATCGTGGAGGTGGTGGTCGAGGGTCCGGTGCCCTCGCTGGACGGCGTGCCCGGTGTCACGGCGGTCGAGGCGGTCCCCGGGGTGGTTGGCGGGCTGCGGATCTCGGTGACCGGCTCCCCGTCGGCCCTGCTCGCGAGGCTGGCCGAGGTTGCGGTGGTGCGGCTGCGGACCGAGGAGCCGTCCCTGGAGGAGATCTTCCTCACCTACTACTGACTCACTCACCCCCAGCACTGCGCGGGAGGAGGTCGGGATCCGATGGGAACCGCCCAGGCGGTCGAGATGCTCCGCAGCCACGGGGGCGCGCATGCCCCTGCCACAGGGCGGGCGGTGGGCCGGCTGACAGCCCGGCTGATCCGCCGGGGAACGATCGCGATCGCCGTGGGTGTCGGGGTGATCATGGTCCTGGAGGCCTTCGCGTTCACGCAGGGGTATCCCGACGAGGCGTCCCGGGCGGCGCTGACGATGTGGGGCCGGGATCCCGGGATCCGGATGATGGCCGGGCAGCCCATCGCGGTGGAGACCGTGGGCGGGTTCGCGGTGTGGGACGCGGGCCTGTACCTGACGCTGATCCTCGGGGCGTGGGCCCTGACCACGGCCACCCGGGTCATCCGGGGGGATGAGGAGCACGGCCGCAGCGACCTGCTGCTCGCCGGTCCGATCCGGTCGGGGCGGGCGCTGGCAGCTCAGTTCCTGGTCCTGTTCGGGGGGTGCGTCCTGGTCGGCGCCGGCGTCGGCCTCGGGCTGGCCGGGTCGGGGGCCCAGGTGTGGGGCTCAGTCCTGTTCGGGGCCCTGATGATCGGCTACTGCGCCACACTGGTCGGCCTGGCCGGTGTCGCGTGCCAGGTGTTCGCCACCCGGGTCGGCGCGCTGGGGGTGTCGGCGTCGGTGCTCGTGGGGTGGATGCTGCTGCGGATGGTGTCCAACAGCATGGACTCACGTGCGTGGCTGGGGTGGCTGACCCCGACCGGGTGGATCGACCAGCTGCGCGCGTTCGGGGAGAACCGGTGGTGGGTGCTGCTGGTGCCGCTGGTCACCGCGGCTGTCCTGGTGGCCGCGGCTGTGGGACTCCGGGAGCGCCGCGACTCCGCAGCCGGGCTTCTGGCTGGACGGGAGGGGCACCGGTCCCGGTCGTGGGGGCTGGGCAGCCCGCTGGGGTTCGCGTGGCGGGCCCACCTCGGGGTTCTGCTGGCCTGGGGCGCAGGTGTCGCGATCGCCGCCCTCGTGGTGGGGGCGATGCTGCGGACGGTGGACGACTTCCTGGCCACCGACCAGGGATTCATCGACATCCTGGCGCAGATGGGCATGGAGGTCTCGGACCTGACCGGCGGCTTCGTCTCGATGTGGGCGATCATCCTGGGCCTGGTCATCGCCGTGTTCGCCGCGTTCCGGATGGGCGCGACCCGGGCTGAGGAGGCCTCCACCCGGGCCGAGTTCCTGCTCACCCGGCCGGTTCGGCGGTGGCGCTGGCTCGGCGGCCACGTGCTGTGCCTGCTGGCCTCGGTGCTCCTGCTCAGCACGGTGGCGGCCACCGCCCTGTGGCTCGGCGGTGTCGCCACCGGAGCCCCGCTGACTGCCGGGGACGCGTTCGCGGCCACCTTCAACGCGGTTCCCATGGTGATGGTGTTCGCCGGGCTGTCGGTCCTGGTGTTCGGGATCGCCCCCCGGCTGACCGTCGCCGTGGGGGCCTCGGCCGCGGTGGCGGCCTACGTCCTGCAGCTTGTCGGTCCGATGCTGGACTGGCCCGGATGGGTGGTCGCCATCTCGCCGTTCCACCATCTCGCGGCGGTCCCGGTCGACCCCTTCGGGATGACCGCCGCGATGGTGATGGTGGTCCTCGGGCTGGCGCTGGCCGCTGGGGGCATCGCCGCGTTCGAGCGTCGAGATCTGGTCGGCGCGTGATGAGCGGGGAGAGGTCCTCATGAGTGTCCTGATTGACGTGGACCGCAGGGCTGCGGCCGTGGTGTGCCAGGGCCTGACCAAGGACTACGGCCAGGGCCACGGGGTGTTCGACCTGAACCTGTCGATCGCGTGGGGGGAGGTGTTCGGCTTCGTCGGTCCGAACGGTGCGGGCAAGACGACCACGATCCGGTTGCTGATGGACCTGATCCGACCGGACCGCGGGACCGCCACGGTGCTGGGCCTGGACTCACGCCGGGACAGCCGGGACATCAAGCGCCGGGTCGGCTACCTGCCCGGCGAGCTGCCCCAGTACCCCGGGGTCAGGGCCGGGTCCGTGATCGGCCTGTTGGCGGGGTTGCGCGGGGACGTCGACAGCGCCCGGATCGCCGCACTGGCGCAGCGCCTGGATCTCGACCTGAGCCAGCGCTACCAGTCCCTGTCGCACGGCAACAAGCAGAAGGTGCTGCTTGTCCAGGCGTTCATGCACGACCCGCAGGTGCTCATCCTCGACGAGCCGACGCTGGGACTGGACCCCCTCATGCAACGGGAGTTCCGGGCCCTGGTCGAGGAGGCCCGATCCCGCGGGGCCGCGGTGCTGCTGTCCTCGCACGTGCTGGGCGAGGTGGAGCTGATCTGCGACCGGATCGGGCTGATCCGGGAGGGCCACCTGCAGCGCGTGGGATCGATGGAGCAGCTGCGCACCGTGCGAGCGCACCGCGTCGAGGCGCTGGTCCGACAACCCGGGGATCCCGCAGAGCTGGCCGGCTTGCCGGGGGTATCCGACGTCGTGGTCGAGGGTCCCCTGGCCAGCTGCACCGCGCACGGCGACGTGGGCGCGCTCGTGGCGATGCTGTCCACGTGGGGAGTCGTCGAGTTGGACAGCCGGGAGCTGTCACTCGAGGAGGTGTTCCTCAGTGAGTTCGCTGCTGAGTCCCGCGCCTAGCACGGGTCGCGGGTCCCGGCCGGAGGTGACCCCGCCCCGGGTCCGGCAGCGCGCGCCCCTGGTTCGCGACACACTGCGGGCGCACCGGGTGGGCGCCGCCGTGTGGATCGTGGTCGGCGGGCTGACCATGCTCGGAATGGGCGCCGCGGTGGCCACGGAGATGGCGGACTTCCCCGGCGGACCGCAGGCCCTGGCCGCCAGCGTCGCCGCAGGCGCGGAGGCGATGCGGCTCCTGCGCTGGCCCGCCGAGCGGCTGGACACCCTCGGTGGGTACGTGACCTACCACAACGTGATCCTGTTCAACGTGCTCCTCGCGGTCTACGGGGTCATCCAGGGCGCCCGCGACATCCGCGGTGGCGAGGAGCGCGGGACCCTCGAGCAGGTGCTGGCCACCGGCCATGCGCGCGGGGCCGTGGTGCGCGACCGCGCCGTGGGCTTCGCGCTGCTCGCCGCCCTGATCGGCCTGGGCCTGGGCCTCGGCGTGCAGGCCGGGTTGGCGTTCGGTGACGAGTCGAACCTCGGAGGGTCGCTGATCACTATGGGCACCAGCGGGCTGGTCGCCGTGGTCGGCTACGCCCTGGGGATGACCCTGTCGCAGTTCGTGGGTAGCGCGCGGGCCGCCTCGGGGATCGGTGCCGCCGTGATGTGCGGGCTGTACCTGGCCACCAACGTCGTCGACAGCCTCGGCCCCGCCGCCCCGGTCGTGCGCCTCATTTCGCCGTTCCACCACGCCAACGCCTCACGCGCGCTGGTCCCGGGGTACGGCCTCGACCCGGTGGCGACAGTGGCGCTGGTCGCGATGGCCGGGGTCATGTTCGCCCTGTCCGCCTGGGCCTTCGAGCACCGGGACTACGCGGCACCGGTGTGGCGCCTTCAGGTGCGTCACCGGCCCGGTCAACCCGCGTCCGGGCCGGTCACGGTCCCCCGGCGGATGCTCGGCTCGGTGTGGGCGGCGACAGTCCGACGGGGCTGGGTCGCGATGGCAGCCTGGGCGGGGTGCACCGCTGGGTTCGTCTGGATGTTCGCCTCCCTGCAGCCGACGGTGATGGACATGTGGGAGGAGTTGGACTTCATCAACGCGATGGTGGGGGCGCTCGGGACCACCTCGCCCGAGGACGCCTACTGGTCCTACATCGGGGAACTGGTCACCCCGGTGATCGCGGCGTACGTGATCACCCAGGCCTCAGGCTGGGTCGCCGACCTCGCCCAGGGCCGGGTGGAGATGACCCTGAGCGGCCCGGTCACCTGGACGATGCTGGTCCGCGGCCGGCTGGTGGCCACCACCGTGGGGGTCGCAGCGATCCTCGCAGGAGTGGTGGCGGGCCTGACGATCGGCGCCGCCGCGGTCGGCGGATCGGTCGACCCGGTCGGCGTGGCGCGCTTGCTGGCGGCCGGACTCCTGTTCGGGGCCGCACTCGCGGCAGTTGCGGCGATCGCCGTCGCGGTGGTGCGCCGGTCCGTGGCGGTCACCGTTCTGGCCGTCGTCGTCGGTGCGTCGTACCTGCTCGCCTACCTGGTCCCGGTGCTGGGCTGGCCGGACTGGCTCAACCGGATCTCGGTGTTCTGGGCGTTCGGCCACCCCTACCTGCGCCTTCCCCCCACAAGCGGGCTGGTCGTGCTGGGCGTCCTGGCTGTGGCCGGCAGCATCGCCGCCGCCGCCGTCGCCGAGCGCACCCCCAAGGTGCCCTGACGGCCACGGGAGAGGAGGCCCCGCCCATGTCGAGCACACCCCGAGCGAAGACGCCCCCCGCCCTGCTGGCCTGCCCGCACTGCCGGGGATCGCTGGACTGGGATGAGGCGGCCACGGCCCACACCTGCCGGGCGTGCGCGCGCTCCTACCCGGTGCGCGACGGGATCGTGCACTTCATCGACCCCGCCGAGCTCGGTCCCCAGGACCGGCGGTTCGCGCACCTCTACGACTGGTTCTCATGGGTGTACCCCGCGTTCACCCGGATCGGGTTCGCCCTGATCGGGACCTCGGAGGCGCGGGGACGGGGCGAGGTCCTCGACCGGCTCGAGCCGCACGGCGGGCGAGTCCTCGAGGTGTCCGTCGGGCCCGGGTCGAACCTGCCCTACCTGGTCAGACGCCCCGACGTCGGCGAGGTGCACGCCCTGGACATCTCCCACGGCCAGCTGCGCCGGTGCCGGACCCTGGTGCGCCGCCGGGGCTGGGCGGTCCCGCTCTACCTGGCCAGCGCCGAGGCCCTGCCCTTCGCAGACGCCACCTTCGATGCCGTGCTGCACATCGGAGGTATCAACTTCTTCGACGACAAGGCCCGCGCCCTCGCCGAGATGGCCCGCGTGGCCAAGCCCGGGGTCCGGATCGTGGTCGTCGACGAGAACGAGCGCGGCGCCCGGGCCTACGAGCGCACCCTGCCCGGCTTCCGCAGATCCTTCCGCGGCGCACGGCCGAAGGTCAGCGCCCCGATCGACAACGTCCCCGAGGGGATGCTCCACGTGAGGGTGACGGACATCTGGCGCGGCTGGTTCTACTGCCTGGAGTTCGTCACCCCGGGCCCGCCTCATCCAGGGCCAGGATGAGGCGGGCTCAAGTCACGGCTCACCCATCGGCAGCTTGGCTCGGCTGCGCGCCGCGGTCCGGGGCTGTGTCTGGCATCAGGGCTGGGCTGCCCTGCCATATGGCGCCGGGGGTGACGGTGCGCATCGCGATGTAGGCGGCGCGTGGGTCGGCGAGGGTGGCCTCGACGTTCGGGCCGGTCGGGGTGACCGCGACCAGGCTGCGGTCGGCCAGCCACGCGTGCGCTTCGGCTACGAGGGCGCGGTCTCCGTTCAGGTATGGCCAGTGGGGTGACCGCGGGAGGGGCGGCGGCGGGAATGGCGATGGGGTGGGCGATCGCGGGAACGACGCTTCGGACGTAGCCCAGTTCGTAGCCCAATCGTGTGCGCGCGGCCTCGAACGGGCGCGCCAGACTCGCGGCGGCGAGGTTCGCCTGAATCGGACCATCATCGCGACGGTGCCACTGCAGCGCTCGGGGCGCACGATCCGTTGCCGGCACCCGCGGGGGCATCATGGGGTCGTGAGCACCCAAGCCGCGTCCGCCCCCCGACCCCTGCTGCCGGGATCGGTGGATCAGTACGTCACCATGAATGTGCCCACGTGCCGGGCCACCGACCGCGCAGGTGAGGTGCGCGACACGCTGATGCGGCGCTCGTATGACTCGGTGGGCGATGTTGCGGTGTTGGTTGCCGGGCCGTTGGGCGGGCAGCGGCTGCTGGGCCTGATCCCGGTGGAACGCCTCCTGGCCGCCTCGGCCGACCAGGTGGCGGAGGGTCTGATGGACGCCGACCACCCGGTCGTGGCACCCGGGCTTGACCAGGAGAAGGCGGCCTGGCGGGCGGTGCGCGCCGGCGAGTCGAGCCTGGCGGTCGTCGATGAGAACGGGGTGTTCTGCGGGCTCGTGCCGCCGACCAGGTTCCTTCGAGTGCTCCTCACCGAGCACGACGAGGACCTGGCCCGGCTCGGCGGATACCTGAGCTCGACGGCGTCGGCGCGGCACGCCTCGGAGGAGCCCTTGCACAGCCGGCTGTGGCACCGCTTGCCCTGGCTGCTGATCGGACTGGCTGGGGCGGCGTTCGCTGCGTGGCTGATGCGTGGGTTCGAGAGCTACCTGGAGGCCGACGTGCGGCTGGCGTTCTTCGTGCCCGGCGTCGTGTACATGGCCGACGCGGTCGGGACTCAGACCGAGGCGCTGGTGATCCGGGGGCTCTCGGTGGGTGTGCCGATCCGGCGGGTCTTCCGGTTGGAGGCGCTCACCGGCGTTGTGGTGGGGGTGCTGCTGGGTGTGCTGAGCGTGGTGGGCGTGGCCGCGGCTTTCGGCGCCCTGGACCTCGCGTGGACGGTGGGGCTCTCCCTGTTCGCGGCGTGTGCCATGGCGACCGTCGTGGCCATGCTCCTACCGTGGATCATGGCCCGTACCGGTCGGGATCCCGCCTTCGGCAGCGGACCGTTGGCCACCGTCGTGCAGGACCTGCTCTCCCTGGCGGTCTACTTCGCGATCGCCGTAGCGCTGATCGGCTGACGGCCGCAGTCCGCGCTGGGACTCACTTCCGCTCAGGCCTCAGTGTGGGCAGGCCCGGGCGTCCGGCAGTGATGCGGGCGGTCAGGCCCGGTTGAGGAACTTGGTGAGGTCTTCGGGGCGTCCGGTGATGAGGATGGTGTCGCCGTACTGCAGGACGGTGTCGGGTTGGGCGTGGGTGTAGCCGGTGGCGTGTTGGGGTTTGACCGAGACGATGCGTACCCCGTACTTCTCGGGGGTGCGCAGGGCGTGCAGGGGCTCTCCGGTCAGGGAGCGGGCGGGGTGGGTGACGACGGCTGCCCAGGTGGGGTCCACGGGAAGGTAGTCCAGGGCGTGGCTGCCCACGAGGTGGGCGACGCGGCGCCCGGTCTCGTCCTCGGGGAAGATGACGTGGTGGGCCCCGACGCGTTCCAGGATGCGGGCGTGGGTGCCGCTGTTGGCCTTGGCCCAGATCTGTTCGACCTCGAGTTGGGACAGGTGCGAGGTGGCCAGGATGCTGGCGTGCTCGTCGTCGCCGATGGCCACGACGGCGCGGGTGTACTGGTCGGCGCCGACTTCGTGGAGCAGGTCGATGTCGGTGGCGTCGCCGATGACGATGTTGTCCAGCCGGGTGCTGAACCGTTGGGCGAGGTCGGCGCGCCGGTCGATGACCATGACGTCGGTTCCCTCGGCGGTCAGGGCCAGGGCCAGGGAGCGGCCGAAGCGGCCCAGGCCGATGACCAGGACGGGGGTGCGGGTGTCAGCCAACGATGGTCCTCTCCTCGGGTAGGCGGTAGGTGTTTCCGCGGTCCTGGGTGAGGAACGCTGCGGCCAGGGTGACCGGGCCGGTGCGTCCGATGAACATCAGCAGGGCCAGCAGCCATAGGACGGGGCTGGACAACTCGGGGGTGATGCCCAGGCTCAGCCCCACGGTGCTGAACGCGGAGATCACCTCGAAGACTACGGCCTCGGTCGGCAGGTCAGTCAGGTGCAGGGCGATCAGCGAGCCGGTGGTGACCGTGGCCGCCGCGAGGCCCAGGACCATCACGGCCTGGCGCTGTGACTCGGCGGGCACCCGGCGCCGGGCCACGTTGACGTCCTGCTCACCTCGGGCCTGCGCCCACACCATGAACGCCAGCACACCGATGGTGCTGATCTTGATCCCGCCGGCGGTGCCGGCGCTGCCCCCACCGATCAGCATCAGGATCTGGGTGAGGAAGACCGTGTCGCTGTTCTGCGCGGCCATGTCGATCGCGTTGAACCCGGCTGTGCGTGGCATCACGGCGATCACGAAGGCGGTCAGCACGCTCTGGCCCGCGGGCAGGGGCCCGAGGGTCTTGGGGTTGTCCCACTCGGCGACCAGCACCAGCAGGGTCGAAACGGTCAGCAGTGCGAGGGTGCCGATCACCACGATCCGGGTCAGGATCGTCCACGTCGAGGGCCGCCGCCAGTTCCCGGCCAGCTCGACCAGCACCGGGAACCCGATACCCCCGATGATCACCGCGAGACTGACCGGGAGCAGGATTCCGGCCTGCCCGGCGTAGGGGACCAGGCTGGCCGCATCGGTGGAGAACCCGGCGTTGTTGAACGCTGAGACCGCGTGGAACACCCCCCACCACACGGCTGACCCGAATGAGCGTCCGTAGGTGGTGTACTGCTGGAACGTCAGCCACGCCGCGAGCACGGCCTCGAAGGACAGCGAGAACGCCACGATCCAACGCACCATCCGGCGCACGTCCCCAGCCCGGGAGGACCGGGTCTCGGTCTGGGCGACCAGCCGGGTGCGCACCCCGAGGCGACCCGACAGGGTCAGCGCCACCAGGGACGCCACCGTCATCAGGCCCAGCCCACCCAGCTGGATCAGCAGCAGGATGATCACCTGGCCCGCCGCCGACCAGTAGGTGCCGGTGTCCACCACGACCAGCCCCGTCACGCACACGGCCGAGGCCGCGGTGAACAGGGCCGTGGTCACCGACGCGGACTCCACCCCAGCGGTCGACCACGGCAGCATCAACAGCCCGGCCCCGGCCAGCACCGCGCCAGCGAACGACAACGAGATCGCCCGGGCGGCGCGCAGCCGTGACGAACGACGCACCACCCACCTCCCCACCCTCATCCGATGAGGCGCCATCCTGCCACCACCGCGGAGACGCGGGGGGACAGGGCACGGAGCGGTTGGGTCCCCCTTCTCGAATCGTGGTCGCCTCGGTATCCGCGCTCCACGGTGCCGCAGTCGGCGTGTCGTGACCTGCGCGTTCGCCGGTCCGGGACGTGGCAGGCTGCACGGGTGGGCATGGACGTGGGCGGGCGGCGATGAGGCAGGCGACCAACGGTGGGGAGGACCTTGGGCTCGTCGGGTTCATCCTGGACACGATCGACACCCTCGGCGAGGTAGGGGTGGGTCTGCTGGTGCTGCTCGAGTCGGTGATCCCCCCGATCCCCAGTGAGGTCGTCCTTCCCGCGGCGGGCGCGCTCATCGAGCTGGGCCGCCTGAACGGGGTCCTCACCTGGGTCTGTGCCCTGCTCGGCTCGGTCCTCGGGGCGCTGGTGCTGTACGGCGCGGGGCGCGCGTTCGGTGAGGAGCGCACCCGGCGGGTCCTGCTCGCGGTGCCACTGGTCGAGGTCGATGATGTCGACCGTGCGGATGCCTGGTTCGCCCGGCGTGGTGAGCTGGCTGTGTTCGTCGGTCGGCTGATCCCGGGGGTGCGCAGCCTGATCTCGTTGCCTGCCGGGGCCGCGGGGATGCCGTTGGGCCGGTTCGTGGTCCTCACCGCGGCGGGGTCGGCCATCTGGAACAGTCTGCTGATCGGTGCCGGGGTCCTGCTCGGCACCCAGTGGCAGACCGTCGAGGAGCACATCGACGTGATCAACGACCTGATCTACGTCACGATCGGGGTGTCCCTGGGCGTGTTCTTCATGCGCCGCTGGGCGCACCGGCGCCGGCAGACACGGGCCGGGGACGCCGGCTGACCCGGGTGACCCGACCGGGGTTCTGAGCGACCCGTCCCGGCGCCCCGGCAGGGGCCCGGGGCCGAGGGCCCGAGCAGTCGCGCCCGCTGGACCAACGGTCGTGGGTCACCACCAGCCGTGGCGGTGGGCCCACCGCAGCAGGAACGCGGACATGCTGATCATGACCGCCAGTGCGATGGCCAGGGGGATCTCCTGGGTCTGGGAGTTCACGATCACGTTCATCCCGAGGACTGAGGCCAGGGCGGTGATCGGCAGGGTGACGACGGCGATCACCGCGAGGCGTTCGGCGGCGATGGTCATCTTGGTGTCGGTGCGGGTGCGGTAGAACTCGATGACCCCCTGCAGGTACTCCCGTTGCAGTTCGGCCAGGCGGTGCGCCCGGAGGAACTGGTCGATGTTGTCGCCTAACAGGGCGCGGTCCTGGTCGGTGATCCCCGCGGGCGACCAGGACCATCCGCTCGTAGATCTCGAGGCTGGTGGCGGCGATATTGGACACGGCCAGCAGGGCGTGACGGGTGCGGAACATCCGATCGAGGAACTCCTCGGGATCGCCCATCGTGCCCAGGGTCACCTCCTGTTCGAGACCCCAGACGTCCTCCGTGACGACCTCGAGAGTCTCCTCCATACCCCGAACCATCGACGCGACGATCGCGTGGGACACCTCCGTCGCGGAGCGTGGCAGGAGGCGGCCCTCGAGCATGCGGTCCCACACCAGGGTCGTGTCCCGCACCGGGACGTGCGCGGGCACGGCCGGGTTCGTCGGGCCGTGGACGGTGACCAGGTAGTTCGCTGCGATGAACTGATCCAACTCCACGTAGTGCACGTGCCCGTGCTCCCCCAGTTCGGGGGAGTGCAGCACGACGAAGACATGGTCGGCGTACGGGTGGAACTTGGGCATCCGCTGTCGCTGCTTGCACTCCCAGATCGTCACAGGATGGAAACCGAAGACGTCGCGAAGCACGCCGAGGGCCTCCTCGTCGAGGTCGGGCACGTCCACCCAGACGATCGCCTCCGGGTTGGCCAGGGCGGCTGGCAGGGCCGCGATCGGCACCACTTCAGCCCGACCCCCGGTGATGATCATTGCCTCCATGGCCTTGCCTCCTCATCGCGTTCGATGATCCCACCCGCAACGCCAGCACCCGCTGCCGGAGCACCCGGCCCTCGTGCCGTTGGCCACCGGCAGTGTCGGGTGGGTCGGGCGGTGCCGGTGCCCGCAACCAGGCAGCCGCAGATACCGGGGGCACGGCAGGGACCCTTGTCGCCCTTCGCTGTGCGCCTCAAGGTCATATGACGTCTTGGGTCAGCCCAGCGACCCTTGGGCCGCTCGGATTGTTCGGGTGTACAGGGGCGGGTCGGTGGAGATGGTGTTGTCGCGGAGGTCGAGGTAGTACTCCGGGGGTAGATCCCAGGTGCCGGGGTCGACCAGGGGGCTGCACACGACCGTGTTCGCCCACGTGGGTTCGGGCCAGACGCGACAGCCGTCGTAGAAGGAGGCCACCTTCTGATGGGCGATGCCCGTGACCACTCGTTCCGGGTCGAACAACAGATAGGTCTCCGGGTTCATCGTCAGCTGCCAGCCCGGGCAGGTCGGATGCGCGGCCCTCGCGGTCGCGATGAGTGTGGAGACGGCTTCGCGCAACTGGGTGGTCATGTCTTCAGTGTGTTCCCTGGGCGTGGACCGGGGGCGAGACGTTGATGCGGTCTTGACGGGGTCAGGTCACGAGCCGGTAGCCGATTCCCGGGTCGGTCAGGAGGTGGCGTGGTCGTGATGGGTCGGGTTCGAGTTTGCGGCGCAGTTGGGCGAGGTAGACGCGCAGGTAGTGGCTCTCGCGGTCGAGGTCGGGTCCGCGGAGTTCGCGTAGGAGTTCCTTCTGGGTCACGATGCGTCCGGCGTTGCGGGCCAGGATCTCCAGCAGGCGCCATTCAGTGGGTGTCAGGCGCACGGGTTGTCCGTCGCGGGTCACGACGCGGGCAGCCAGGTCGATGGTGAACGAGGCGGTGACCACCAGCGGGTCGGCTTCGGCGCCGGTGGCGCGTCGGGTGGCGGCGCGGATGCGGGCGAGCAGTTCGTCCATCGCGAACGGTTTGGACACGTAGTCGTCGGCACCGGCGTCCAGGGCGGCGACCTTGTCGTGGCTGGTCTGGCGCGCGGAGAGGACCACAACGGGGATCTGGCTCCAGCCGCGCACAGCGTGCAGGATCGCCATCCCGTCGAGGTCGGGCAGTCCGAGGTCGAGCAGGATCAGGTCGGGGTGACTGCTGGCGGCCAGGTCCAGCCCGGCGGCCCCGGTCACAGCCACGTCGGTCTCGTAGCCGCGGGCGTTCAGGGTGATGGCCAGCGCACGGGCCAGCGCCGGCTCGTCTTCGATGATCAGGATGCGCGTCATGCCGGTTCTCCGATGCCCTCGTCAGGATCCGCGGCTTCGGCGCGTTGGAGGGTCAGCACCATGGTGAGGCCTCCGCCGGGGGTCTCCTCGGCCTCGAGGGTCCCTCCGTTGGCCTGGGCGAATCCGCGAGATACGGCCAGTCCGAGCCCCACACCCTGACCGGCCGGGACGTCGCCGAGGCGTTGGAAGGCGCTGAAGATGGACTCCAGGCTGTGCGATGGGACTCCCGGGCCTCTGTCGACCACGCGCAGCACGACCTTGTCCTTGATGGTGCCAGCGGTGATGCGCACGGGTTGGTCGGGGGGTGAGTAGCGCAGGGCGTTCTCGACGAGGTTGGCGATGATCCGCTCGATGAGGCCAGCGTCGCCAAGGACCGTGGGCAGGGTCACGCGCACATCGACATCGACTCGTTCCGGGGGGACCCCGGCGAGGGCGCGGGGCACGACCTCGTCGAGAGCGACCGGCTCCGTGCGCAGCACGAGCGCGCCGGCATCCAGGCGGCTCATGTCCAGCAGGTTGTCGATGAGCCCCTGCAACCGGTCGGCCGAGTTCTCGATACCGGCGAGCAGCTCCGCCCGGTCAGCGTCGGACAGGTCGAGGTCCGGCGCGCGCAGGGTCCCCACGCAGGCCTTGATCCCAGCCAGCGGGCTGCGAAGGTCGTGGCTGACGGCGGCGAGCAGGGAGGAGCGGATGTCGCTGCGGGC
The DNA here is from genome assembly GCA_963706875.1 of uncultured Actinomycetes bacterium. Lineage (GTDB taxonomy): Bacteria > Actinomycetota > Actinomycetes > S36-B12 > CAIYMF01 > Prado023. The sequence continues at coordinate 60,222 of CAVPNW010000009.1, forward strand.
CCGCTCGATCCGGGCGCTGGACGCCTCGACGCGCAACTGCTCGCGCTCCAGCAGCGTGCCGATCTGTGCCGAGACCGCCGACAGGACCCGGGTGTCCTCGGCGGAGAGGTCACGGCCCGCCAACATCAGCACCGCAGTGTCGGACACGGAGACACGCACGCCCTGGTCGTCGGTGATCGGTGGTGTGTCGCCGCTGGAGGTCATCACCCGCCAACTCGAGGTGGGATCGTCACGCTGGAGCAGGGAGGCGCTGGTCACCGCGAACGTCTCCCGGATGCGCTCCAGCATGGCGGGCAGTGCGTCCTCCCCGCGAAGGACGGAGTTGGCGAGCAGGGTCAGCGTGTCGGCCTCTGCGCGTGCCCGCGCGGCCTCCTTGGTCCGACGGGCGGCGGTGTCGACGACGATCGCCACGGCGACCGCGACGGCCACCATCAGCAGCAGCGCGACGGCGTTGATCGGTTGGTTGATGGTCCACGTGTATGTCGGTTCGATGAACAGGTAGTTCAAGGCCAGCCCCGCGATGAGGGCGGCCGCAACCGCGGGAGCCAGTCCGCCGACCAGGGCGACCGTGACGGCCAGGGCCAGCATCGCCTGGGAGACCAGGCTCAGGCTGTCGGTGTTGAGCAGGGCCAGTGCCAGCAGAGGTGGGCCCAGGATGGCCAGGACCCACCCCGTGACCCTGCGTCCGGCAGGCAGGGCGGACGCGCGCCGGCGGATGCTGGGGTCCCCGGTCTGGTGGTGGGTGACGACCACGACGTCCATGTCGCCGCTGCCACGGATCACGCCGGGGCTGGCACCGGGCAGCAGGGCGGAGCGCAGCCGCCCGCGGCTGGTCTCGCCCATCACGATGTGGCTGGCGTTCACTCCCCGGGAGAACTCCAGGATGGCCTCGGCTGTGTCCTCGCCCAGGACGTTGTGGAACGTGCCGCCCAGCGATTCGACGAGGGCGCGCTGGCGCAACAGGGCGTCGGGGGTGCCGTGGGCCAGTCCGTCGCCGAGGCTGACGTGCAGGGCCAGCAGCTCCCCACCTGACCGGGAGTCCGCGATCCGCGCTCCACGCCGGATCAGGGTCTCGCCCTCGGGCCCCCCGGTGAGCGCGACCACCACACGCTCCCTCGCGGGCCACGTGTCGGTGATCGCGTTGTCGGCGCGGTAGCGCTCCAGGGCGGCGTCGACGCGGTCGGCGACCCAGAGCAGCGCCAGCTCGCGCAGGGCGGTGAGGTTGCCGACGCGGAAGAAGTTGGTCAGGGCCGCGTCGATCTTCTCAGCGCTGTACACGTTGCCGTGGGCCAACCGGCGGCGCAGTGCCTGCGGGCTCATGTCCACAAGTTCGATCTGATCGGCGGAGCGCACGACGTCGTCGGGCACGGTCTCCTGCTGGCGGATGCCGGTGATCGACTCGACGACGTCGTTCAGCGACTCCAGGTGCTGGATGTTCACCGTGGTGACCACGTCGATCCCCGCGTCCAGCAGGACCTGGACGTCCTGCCAGCGCTTGGCGTTACCCGCCCCGGGGACGTTGGTGTGCGCGAGCTCGTCCACCAGGGCCAACTCGGGTCGTCGAGCCAGGATCTCCCTCAGGTCCATCTCGGTGAACGATGCCCCTCGGTGGTCGATCACCCTGCGGGGCACCACCTCCAGACCCTCGACCAGGTCGGCGGTGTGCTCCCGGCCGTGGGTCTCGACGAAGCCGATCACGACGTCTGCCCCGCGAGCAAGACGCCGATGGCCCTCGGCGAGCATGTCGTAGGTCTTGCCCACGCCGGGGGCCGCGCCCATGTAGACGCGCAGGGTGCCGCGCCGCCTGGCCACCTTGGCGGCGTCGGATGGCGCCGCCACCTCGCCCGGTTCCTCGAGCGGTAGCGGCGGGGGTGCGTCCACGGCGTTCAGTCTGTCCGACACATCACGTCCTGCCCAGTTCATCGAGGGCCAGGTTGAGTTCGAGGACGTTGACCCCCGGCTCACCGAGGAATCCCAGCGATCGTCCTTGCGTGTGCTCGGCGACGAGGTCGGCCACCACGTCCGTGTCCAGTGCCCGGGCCCCGGCCACGCGGGCCACCTGGAGTGCGGCGTACTCCGGGGAGATGTGCGGGTCCAATCCCGAGGCGGAGGCCGTGACCGCATCCGCAGGCACCTGCTCCGGGGGCACGTCGTTGGCGGCGGCCACCGCCGCGCGGCGCTCCTCGATCACCTGGACGAGATCCTGGTTGTTCGGACCCAGGTTGGACCCGCCGGTGGCCAGCGGGTCGTACCCGCCGACGGACGGCCGGGGCCAGAAGTACTCGGGGGTGTCGAATCCTTGGGCCAGGAGCGAGGACCCCACGACGGTTCCGTCCACCGAGACCTGTGAGCCGTCGGTGCGGGCGGGGATGATCCGGCCGACGGCGAAGACCAGGGCAGGGTAGATCAGGCCGAGCAGGACGGTCATCACGACCAGGATCCGGAGGGCGGGGGCGAGTTGACGCAGTGTGGGCATGGTGATCACGCGATTCCGGGGATGAGGGAGACGAGCAGGTCGATGGCCTTGATGCCCAGGAACGGCACGATCAGGCCGCCGAGGCCGTAGATGCCCATGTTGCGGGCCAGCAGCGCGGACGCGCTGGAGGGGGTGTACCGCACGCCGCGCAGGGCCAGCGGGATCAGCGCCACGATGATCAGGGCGTTGAAGATGACCGCGGACAGGATCGCCGACTCCGGCGACGACAGCCGCATGATGTTCAGGGCATCGAGCTGTGGGTACACCACGACGAACATCGCGGGGATGATCGCGAAGTACTTCGCGACGTCGTTGGCGATGGAGAAGGTGGTCAGGGCGCCGCGGGTGATGAGCAGCTGCTTGCCGATGCCCACGATCTCGATCAGCTTGGTCGGGTTGGAGTCCAGGTCGACCATGTTGCCCGCCTCCTTGGCCGCCGAGGTGCCGGTGTTCATCGCCACCCCGACGTCGGCCTGGGCCAGGGCGGGGGCGTCGTTGGTGCCGTCCCCGGTCATGGCGACCAGGTGCCCGCCCTCCTGCTCGGCGCGGATCAGGGCCATCTTGTCCTCGGGCTTGGCCTCGGCCAGGAAGTCGTCGACCCCCGCCTCGGCGGCGATCGCCCGCGCGGTCAGCGGGTTGTCCCCGGTGATCATCACGGTGCGGATCCCCATCGCGCGCAGCTCGGCGAACCTGTCGCGCATTCCCTCCTTCACGACGTCCTTGAGGTGCACGACCCCCAGCGCCACGGCGGTCCCGCCGCCGACGCGCTCAGCGACCACCAGCGGGGTGCCACCGGCCATCGAGATTGCGTCGACTGCGGCGCCCACGTCCTCGGTGGGGTGCCCACCGTTGTCGCGCACCCACTTCATCACGGCGGCGGCCGCGCCCTTGCGGATCTCGCGCGGTCCCTCGGCGAGGTCGATCCCCGACATGCGGGTGGCGGCGCTGAACGGCACGAACGTGGCCTCCTGCAGAGACTCGGGTGCCCGCAGCCCGTACTCCTCCTTGGCCAGGACGACGATGGACCGGCCCTCGGGTGTCTCGTCGGGGAGGCTCGACAGCTGCGCGGCCTGCGCCAGGCGTTGGGGGTCCACGCCGGCGACGGGGACGAACTCGAAGGCCTGGCGGTTGCCCAGGGTGATCGTCCCAGTCTTGTCCAGGAGCAGCACGTCGACGTCACCGGCGGCCTCGACGGCACGGCCCGACATCGCCAGGACGTTGCGCTGCACGAGCCGGTCCATCCCGGCGATCCCGATCGCCGAGAGCAGGGCTCCGATGGTGGTCGGGATCAGGCAGACGAGCAGCGCGATCAGCACGATCATCGGCTGCGGCTTCCCCGAGTAGACCGAGAGCGGCTGCAGGGTGACGACCACGAGCAGGAAGATCAGGGTCAGGGCGGCCAGGACCTGGTTCAGCGCGATCTCATTGGGGGTCTTCTGCCGGGCGGAGCCCTCGACCAGCGCGATCATTCGATCCAGGAAGCTCTCACCGAACGCAGCGGTGATCTGGACCACGATCCGGTCGGAGAGGACCTTCGTGCCGCCGGTCACCGCGGATCGGTCGCCCCCGGACTCGCGGATGACGGGCGCGGACTCACCGGTGATCGCCGACTCGTCGACGCTCGCCACGCCCTCGACGACGTCACCGTCGCCGGGGATGATCTGGCCCGCCTCGACGACCACCAGGTCCCCGACCCGCAGCGCCGGCCCGGGCACCTCCTCCTCTGTGCCGTCAGGCAGGAGTCGGCGTGCTGTTGTGTCGGTGCGGGCTGCCTTCAGCGCCGAGGCCTGCGCCCGTCCGCGGCTCTCGGCGACAGCCTCGGCCAGGTTGGCGAACACGACGGTGAGCCACAGCCAGACGGCGATCCCGACGCTGAACACGCTCGGGTCCGCGATGGCCAGCAGGGTGGTGGCGATCGACCCGACCCAGACCACGAACATGACGGGCGAGCGCCACTGGTGGGCGGGGTGCAGCTTGCGCAGGGCGTCCGGAAGGCCTGCGGCCAACTGGGCGGGCTGGAACGGGCTGGCCGATCGTGCTGGTGCCAGCGAGGGCTCCTTGACAGCCGTGGTCGAACTCATTGCAGGGCCTCCGCGATGGGGGAAAGGGCAAGGGCGGGCACGAACGTGAGCCCCGCGACGATCAGGACGACAGCGAGGAGCAGGCCGATGAAGACCGGGCCTGTGGTGGGTAGGGTCCCCGAACTGGGGGGCACACGGCGCTGTTGCGCCAAGGAGCCGGCGAGGCCGAGCACGAGAACGATCGGGACGAACCGGCCGAACAGCATCGCCACACCCAGTGCGGTGTTCTGGTAGTCGGTGCCCGCACCGAATCCGGCGAACGCACTGCCGTTGTTGTTGCTCGCTGAGGCGTAGGCGTAGAGGATCTCGGACAGCCCGTGCGGCCCGGGGTCCTGGACCGAGGCCTCCACCAGTGAGGTGATCCCGGCGGTCAGGGCACCGCCGACCAGCACCAGGGTGGGCATGGCCAGGATGTACAGGGCCACGAAGGTGACCTCACGCCGGCCGATCTTCTTGCCCAGGTACTCCGGGGTACGCCCGACCATGAGGCCTGCGAGGAACACCGTGAGGATCGCCAGCACGAGGATCCCGTAGAGGCCGACGCCCACACCGCCCGGGGAGACCTCGCCCAGCATCATGTTGGCGAGGGCCACGCCTCCGCCCAGGGGGGTCATGGAATCATGCATCGCGTTGACCGACCCCGTGGAGGTCCCCGTCGTGGAGACGGCGAAGAGCGCCGACGCAGCTTCCCCGAACCGAACCTCCTTGCCCTCCATCGCAGCACCGGCCAACGATGTCGCGGACCCGCCCCCGGAGAGCTCGGCCCACGTGGCGGTCGCGACTGCGCCGAGCCACAGGACGGCCATCACCGTGACCACGGCCACGCCCTGCCGGGTGTTGCCGACCATCCGGCCGAACATGCGCGGCAGGCTGAACGGGATGACCAGCAGCAGGAAGACCTCGAACAGGTTGATCCACGCATTCGGGTTCTCGAACGGGTGCGCCGAGTTCGCGTTGTAGAACCCGCCACCATTGGTGCCCAACTCCTTGATGGCCTCCTGGCTGGCTACCGGGCCGCCCGTGATCGTCTGCGTGCCGCCGGCAATGGTCGCGATCTCGTTCGGGCTGGCGAAGTTCTGCACGACCCCGCCGACCATCAACACGACCGCGGCCACGATCGACAGGGGCAGCAGGATCCGCACCACCGAGCGGGTCAGGTCGACCCAGAAGTTGCCCAGCCGATCCGTGTGTTCACGGGTGAACCCACGAATCAGTGCCACGGCGACCGCCAGGCCGACGGCAGCGGACAGGAAGTTCTGCACCGCCAGCCCGGCCATCTGCGCGAAGTAGCCCAAGGTCGACTCGCCGGAGTACCACTGCCAGTTCGTGTTCGTCACGAACGACACCGCCGTGTTCCACGCCCCCACCGCGGGGACCCCGGGCATCCCCAACGACCACGGCAGCAGGGCCTGAACGCGCAGCAGCCCGAAGAGGGCGAACACCGAGACTGCTGAGAACACCAGCAGGGAGCGCGCGTACACGCCCCAGCGTTGGTCGGCCCGCGGGTCGATCCCGGCAAGGCGGTAGATGGCCCGCTCGGCCCGCCATTCAGACTCCGCGGTGAACGTGCGGTACATGAAGTCGCCCAAGGGGCGATAAGCCGCCGCGAGGGCAACCACCAGCAGAGCGATTTGCAGCACGCCGGCTGCCGTGTCGGTCATCAGAACTTCTCCGGGCGCAGCAGGGCATAGAGCAAGTACCCGGCCAGCGCCAGGGCCACGACCAATGCGGCGATGTTGAGCACGCTCACAGCCGCTCCACCGCCCGCAGCAGGCCCAGCAGGGCAGCGAAACTCACGAGTGTCCCAACCAGGACAAGAACATCAGGCATGTGCCGACCCTCCGATGACGCGAACGATGCACTGCACATCAGACGCCACAGCGCCGGACGATCACCAGGATCCTGACGGACCCCAGACGCCCACACCCGACGATCCTGACGGACCCCAGACACCCGCTGCCTCGAGCCGAGCCCGCCGCCACCCTCGGCCCGAGTCCGTCGCAGCGCCCCGGGCATTGCGACAGCCACCCCCCGCCGGAACCGGTCAGCCGCGGTCCGCCCGATACCCTGCAGCCTGTGTCGAAATCCGCCAGGGGCGCAGGAAGCCACCGACAACCTGCCGGCTCGGCGGCGGGGCACGACGGCCGGCCGTCGGTCGACTCGCTGCGGGAGCACCCGGCCCCACACGGCAGCACGATCGCCCTGGTGGTCGGGGCCACCGGCGTGGTGTTCGGCGATATCGGCACGTCCCCCCTCTACGCGATGAAGGAATCCCTCGATGTTGAGGGCCTGACCCGGGACGCCGACACGATCCTGGGAGTCGCGTCGTTGATCTTCTGGGCGCTGACCCTGGTGGTCACGATCAAGTACCTGACCTACATCATGCGCGCGGACAACCACGGCGAGGGCGGTGTCCTGGCCCTGCTCGCACTGCTGCCGGACTTCCTCCGCACGACCGCCAAGGGCAAGGCCACCCTGCCCGCGGCGCTGATCCTGATCGGCGCCGGGCTGCTGTACGGCGACGGGGCGCTGACCCCGGCGATCTCGGTGCTCAGTGCGGTCGAGGGCATCGGGGTGCTCAACCCGAGTCTGGTGCCCTTGGTCGTCCCCATCACCTGCGTGATCCTGCTGGTCCTGTTCCTGGTCCAATCCAGGGGCACCCAACTGTTGGGCAAGGTGTTCGGGCCGGTGATGATCGGCTGGTTCACCCTGATCGGCGGCCTGGGCCTGGTCGAGGTGGTCAAGGAGCCGACGGTGATCCGGGCCCTGTCACCGACGTACGCGTTCCAGACCCTGACCGGCAACGGGATCCACGGGTTCCTGCTCCTCGGCTCGATCATCCTCGCGGTGACCGGGGCCGAGGCGCTGTACGCGGACATGGGCCACTTCGGGTCCCGGCCGATCCGGCTGGCGTGGTTCTCGCTGGTCAAGCCCGCGCTGGTACTGGCCTACCTCGGTCAGGCCGCGATCGTGATCAACGAGCCCGAGGCCGCCGAGAACCCGCTGTACGCCCTGGCCCCGAACCAGACCTGGGTGTTGATCATGCTGGCGTTCGCCACGATGGCCACGATCATCGCCTCCCAAGCCCTGATCACGGGCGTGTACTCGTTGACCCGCCAAGCCGTGCAGCTCGGGTACTTCCCCCGCGTGCGGGTCACCCACACCTCCGGGCAGGCCGAGGGCCAGATCTACATCCCCGCCATCAACTACCTGCTGATGGTGGCCTGCATCACCCTGGTCCTGATGTTCCAATCCTCGGCCAGCCTGGCCGCCGCCTACGGGGTCGCCGTCTCCGGGACGATGGCGATCACCTCGATCGCGTTCTACGGGGTCGCGGTCCACACCTGGGGCTGGAGCCGACTGCACGCCGCATCGTTGGTGGCGGTGTTCCTGGCCGTTGACCTGTCGTTCCTGGCTGCGACCCTGCCCAAGTTCCTGCAGGGCGGGTACGTCCCCGTCATGATCGGGGCGGCCGTGGTGGTGGTGATGTTCGTGTGGCACTACGGGACGAACCTGCTGCACAGCCACGTCGGGGCGCACCTGCTGTCCTGGGCCGACGTGCACGGCGGCATCGAGGACGGCAGCATCGCCCGTACCCCCGGTACCGGGGTGTTCCTCGCTTCCAACCCCGACGACGTCCCGCAGAGCCTGAGCAGCCACGTTGAACTGCTGCACAGCCTCCCCGAGCATGTGCGGGTCGTGTCCATCCTGACCTCCACGGTGCCCGTGGTGACCGAGCCGGACAAGTTCGTGATCGCCGACCACGGCAACAACATCGAGCAGGTGATGATCCGCTCCGGGTTCATGGAAACCCCGCACGTGCCCCTGCTGATGGACATCCTGGCCATCCGCAGCGACGAGGACTACACCGAGAACGGACCGCTGCCCGCCATGACGGTCCTTCCCGATGACGCGATCTACTTCACCAGCAACCGAACCTTCGTCGCCACCGGGAAGGGCAACATGTCCGCCCTGTCCGAGCGGTTCTACGCCCTCCTGCACCGCAACGCCGCCAGCCCGACGGCCTACTTCAACCTACCCACCGACCGCGTCGTCACCCTCGGCACCCAGGTCGACCTCTAGACGCCAGGCGCACCGGCCGCCACTGGTCATGTCAATGCCGCGTCAAGAGCCCGCACGGTGACCACCCCGGCGGGGGCACCGTGGGAACCATGTTCACCGTTGCGAAGCGCATGGTCGTGGGTCGCCCGTTGGATTCCGATGCTGCGGGGCATGCCACGTTGCCGAAGCGGCTGGCGCTGCCGATCTTCTGCTCCGACCCGTTGTCCTCGGTTGCGTACGCCACCCAGGAGATCCTGCTGGTCCTGGCCATCGGCGGGGCGGCGGCGCTGACCCTGACCCCCTGGGTGGGGCTGGCGGTCGTGTTCCTACTTGTGGTGGTCGTGGCCTCGTACTCCAAGACGGTGTACGCCTACCCGGGCGGCGGTGGGGCGTACGCGGTCAGCAAGGAGAACCTGGGTCAGACGCCGGCGCTGATCGCCGCGGCTGCACTGATCGTGGACTACATCCTGACGGTGTCGGTGTCGGTGACCTCGGGGGTGTCGAACCTGGTGTCGGCGTTCCCGGACCTCGCACCGCACACCCTGTCGATCTGCGTGGGGATCGTGGTGTTGTTGACGGCGGTGAACCTGCGGGGCCTGCGGGAGTCCGGGCGGGCGTTCGCCGCCCCCACGTACGCGTTCATCGTGGTGGTGATGACGATGCTCGGGCTCGGCCTGTACAAGATCCTTTTCGGTGACGGGGTGACCGCGGAGAGCGCGGGGTACACCGTGCATGGGGCGGACCTGACCAGCGCGGCGATGGTGTACCTGGTGCTGCGGGCGTTCGCCTCCGGGTGCACGGCCCTGACCGGGGTGGAGGCGATCAGCAACGGCGTCCCGTTCTTCCGCAAGCCCCGGTCGCGCAACGCGGCCATCACCCTGGTGGTGATGGGCGGCCTGGCGATCACGATGTTCTACGGAGTGACCCTGCTGGCCACCTCGGCGGGTGTGAAGTACGCCGAGTACCCGGCCGAGCTCGGGCTGCCGGCGGACTACGTGCAGCAGACGGTCATCGCCCAGTTGGGCACGGCGGTGTTCGGCGCGGGGTCGTTCGGGTTCTACTTCCTGCAGATCGCCACGATGCTGGTGCTGGTCCTGGCCGCGAACACCGCGTTCAACGCGTTCCCGCAGATGGCCTCGGTGCTGGGTCGCGACGGCTACCTCCCGCGCCAGCTCGGGCGCCGTGGGGACCGGTTGGTGTTCAGCAACGGGATCATCCTGCTGGCCACGTTCGCCGCCCTGCTGATCGTCGCCTTTGACGCGTCGGTGACCCGGCTGGTCCAGCTGTACATCCTCGGGGTGTTCCTGTCGTTCAGCCTGTCCCAGTTCGGGATGGTCCGGCACTGGACCACCGAGCTGCGTACGGCCACGACGGGGCGCGGCAGCCTGCAGGCGTCGCGGGTGATCAACTTCGTCGGCGCGTCGGTGACCTCGCTGGTACTGGTGATCGTGATCTTCACCAAGTTCAGCCACGGTGCGTGGCTAGTGATGGTGGCGATCCCCGTGTTCGTAGGCCTGATGCTGGGGATCAAGCGGCACTACGAGAGGGCCGACCTGCGGCTGTCACCGCCGGAGGGTGGGGTGCGGCTGCCCAGTCGGGTGCACGCCGTGGTGCTGATCAGCCGGCTGAACGCCCCAGCCCTGCAAGCCCTGGCCTACGCGAGGGCCACCCGCCCCAGCACGGTCGTGGGCCTGCATGTAGAGCTTGATCCGGACTTCACCGCCCGGCTCGAGGCCGAGTGGTTGAACCGGCAGATCCCGGTCCCGCTGACGGTCGTTTCCTCGCCGTACCGCGATGTCACCGGCCCGGTCCTGGACTACGTGCGCAACATCCGCCGGGAGAGCCAGCGTGACATCGTGGCGGTGTTCGTCCCCGAGTATGTGGTGCGGCATTGGTGGGAGCACCTGCTGCACAACCAGTCCGCGCTGCGGCTCAAGACCCGTCTGCTGTTCCTGCCTGGCGTTATCGTGATCAGCGTGCCCCTGATCCTCGACGCGGTGGACGAACCTGACCGCATGGTCGACATGCGCGCATGACCCGGGACGCCTCGACGAGCGCGACGGCGAGGTGGCGCCGCCGACCGCTCGTCGTCGCCGTGGCCATCCTGGCGATCGTGGCCACGATCGTGGTGGCCACCGCGATGCGCCCGGTCGGATTGGCTGAGGTCCTGCTCGTCGTGCTGGTCGAGGTCGTGATCGTGTCGCTGTTCGCCGGCCGCACGCTGGCCGCCGCCACTGCTGTCGGGGCGGTCCTCGCAGTCAACTGGTTCCTCGTCCCGCCCTACGGGACCTTGGCGATCCAGGCCCAGGAGAACTGGGAGTCCTTGGCCGTGTTCCTGCTCCTGGCCGTGGGCGTGAGCACCCTGGTCGAGGTCGTCCTCGCCTCCGAACGGGCCACCGCCGCCGCCACGGCCCGGGAGGCCGTGATGGCTGACGTGCTCCGCCCGGGCCCGGCGTCCGCACCGGACGCCTTGAACGCGTTCCGCTCAGCGCTGGACCTCGACCAGGCCACCCTGCGCGCGCCGAGCACCGGGGACGTTCTGCTGCGCAGCGCCCGGGACGGTGCGGGTCCACGACTGCCGGACCCGGTGATCGACGTCGAGGTCGCTCCCGGGTTCCGCGTCGTCGGGCACGGGGCGGAGGTCATCGGCGTGAACCGGGAGTTCGCTGACGCCCTGGCCACCGCGGTGGTCCGGGCGTGGGAGAGCCAGGAGCTGGTGGCCGAGCAGGAGCGCTCCGCGCGGCTGGCCGAGATCGACCGGGCCCGGGCCACGCTGCTGGCCAGTGTGGGTCACGACCTGCGGACCCCCCTGGCTGGGATCCGGGTCTCGGCCGACGCCCTGCTGATGACCGAGGGCACGCTCACCGACGCGGACCGGGCCGAGCTGCTCGAGGGCCTGCGCCAGTCGGCGATCAGGCTCGACGAAGTCCTCGGTGCGGTCCTGGACTCCGCACGGATCGAAGCCGGTGTCCTGCACGTGGACAAGCATCCGACAGATCTCGCCGAGGTGGCTGCCCGGGCAGTGGCTGCGTGGGCCTCACCTCGGATCCGCCTGATCCCGGCGCAGGATGCGATCGTCGCTGTCACCGACGCGGTGCTGCTCGAGCGCATCCTGGCCAACCTGGTAGCCAACGCCCTGACCCACACCCCGCAGGACTCCCCGGTCGAGGTCGTCGTCACCGAAGGGGCGCAGGGCGCGTCGGTCGCGGTGATCGACCATGGCCCGGGTCTTGCCATCGACTCAGCCGACGTCGGGCGCAGCCGTCACGGAATGGGGCTGCTCATCGTCGACCGGCTCGCCGAACTCATCGGCGTCGACATCGCCCACGCCGAAACCCCCGGCGGTGGGCTCACCGCCACGGTGCGGGTGCCCTCGTGAAGATCCTGCTGATCGAGGACGACCACGCGGTGCGGCGCTCGCTGACCATCGCGCTGCGGGCCCAGGGCTTCAGCGTCTTCGACGTCCCTGATGCCCACGGAGCACGTCGCGCTGTGGGTTCGCTGGCCTACGACGTGATCCTGCTGGACCTGGGCCTGCCCGACGAGGACGGGATCCGGCTGCTGCCCCACCTTCGGGCGCGGCATGACGGTCCGATCGTCGTGGTGTCCGCGAGGCGCGACCAATCGGACAAAGTGGCTGCACTCGACGCCGGGGCCGACGACTACATGACCAAACCGTTCGGCCTGGCCGAACTCCTGGCCCGCATCCGGGCAGTTCGGCGGAGGTCAGGAGCGATCGAGGTGGTGCGGACACCGAACTTCACGGTCGACCTCGCCCGACAGGAGGTCACCGACACCGAAGGGCGGGTGGTGGCGCTCACGGCCACGGAGTGGGCAGTCCTCGCCGTGCTCGCCCGCGCCGGCGGGGCCCCAGTCACCCCCGAGGCCCTGCTGGCCCAGGTGTGGGCAGAGGACCAGCCCACCCACCGAAACTACGTCCGGGTCTACATCAACACCCTCCGGCGCAAGCTGGAGATCAACCCGTCCGAGCCGACATGCCTGCTCAGCCAACCCGGGCGCGGCTACTGGCTCAGCATGACGATCCAGGACGCGGGCATCCCGAGCCCGTGAGTCGGGCATCGCCTGCGCCCCGCGTCAATGCCGCGTCAATATCGGGCCCGCGGCGTCTTCGATGAGCGCAGTCTGGATGTATGAGATCACGCCCAGTTCCTGCTCGTTGGCGCCGACGGCCATCAGTGCTGGTGCTCGCGGTGGCCATCATCGTGGTGACCCTGGTCATGGCCATCGCCAGGCGTCCGGTCGACCTGGCGGAGGTGCTGCTGATCGTCCTGGTCGAGGTGATCGGGGTGTCCCTGGTCGCTGGGCGGGCGGTTGCGGCCGCGACCGCGCTCGGGACATCGCTGGCGGTCAACTGGTTCCTGATCCCCCCGTACGGAACGCTGCACATCGCCGCCCAGGAGGACTGGGTCTTCCTGGCCGTGTTCGTGGTGATCGCGGTCGGTGCCAGCACACTGGTGGAATCGGTGCTCACCTCTGAGCGGGCCGCAGCCAGGGCCGCCGCTCACGAGTCCGTGCTCGCCGAGGTCCTCGGCCCGGACCGGGTGTCGGCGATCGACGCGCTGCGGCTGATGCGCACCGCCGTGGACCTCGACGAGGCCGCTCTGGTCGACGCCACATCAGGTCACTTGCTCCTCTCAACGATGTACCACCGGGTGCCGCCCTACCCTGCGTGCCTGCAGGTCGACATCGCACCGGGGTTCCAGGTACGCGGATGGGGTCCACGACGTCTCGGCGTGCGCAACGACTACGTCACCACACTGGCCACCGCCGTCGTCCGGGCCTGGGAAAGCGAACAGCTCGCCGCCGAGCACCAGCACACCGCCTGAGGGGGTTACAGGTCGACCATGGTGCCCAGGGATACGACGCGGTCTGTGGGTAGTCCGAAGTAGGCCGTTGGGCTGGCGGCGTTGCGGTGCAGCAACGCGAACAGCCTTTCGGTCAGTGCTGACATCTTGCCCTTGTTGGTGGCCAGGAACGTTCGTTCGCTGATGACGTAGATCGTGTCATCGGGCAGTACCGGCAGGCTGGGGAGGGGGCCATCGGGGGTGTAGTCCCGATCGCCGCGCACGGCCAGGATGTCCATCAGCAGCGGCAGGAAGGGGGTTTCCATGAAGCCGGAGCGGACCACCACTTCATCGATGCCGTCCCCACGGTCACCGAGCACGAACCGGTCTGGCTCCACCACCACCGGCACCCCGGCGGTGGTGATCGTCACGATCCGGACATGCTCGGGCAGCGAATTGAGCAGTTGGACGAAGCTGCTCAGGCTGTGGGGCACGTCGTCGCGGTTGGAGGCCAGGAAGACCGCCGTCTTCCCCGGGGTGCGCGTGACGGAGCCGTCGCTCAGGCCTTGGTGGATCTGCTCCCAGCTCAGCCGTGTGGCATCGACCTGCCCATGGAGCAGGCTCTGACCGAACTGCCAGATGTACATCACCATCACGACGATGGCCCCGATGCCGATCGGGACGTAGCCACCGTTGAGGAACTTGGGAAGGGTCGCCAGCAGGAAGCCGAGGTCGATGGTCAGGAACACTGCGACCAGGCTCCCGGCCCGGGCCCGTGGCCACGCCCAGGCGCGGGTGGCTACCAGGTAGAACGCGATCGAGGTGATGGCCATGGTTCCGCTGACTGCCACCCCGTAGGCCGAGGCCAGCTGGTCGGAGCCGCGGAACACCAGGACCAGGACCAGGCAGGCCACCATCAGCGTGTAGTTGATCGCCGGGATGTAGATCTGGCCCTCCGCCTGCTTGGACGTGTGCCGGATCCGCACGCGCGGGAAGTACCCGAGCTGAACAGCTTGCCGGGTCAGGGAGAACACCCCTGAGATGAGTGCCTGGGACGCGATGATCGTGGCCAGGGTGGCCAGGGTGAACATGATCACTGCCCAGGCGTGGCTCGGCGCGAGGGCGTACAGGGGGTTCGCAGCCGCAGCCGGATCGGCCAGCACGGCCGCGGCTTGCCCGAAGTAGGCCAGGACCAAGGCCGGCTTGACCAGCGCGAACCACGCGCGGCGGATCGGCCGATCACCGAAATGCCCCATGTCGGCGTAGAGCGCCTCCGCGCCGGTGACCGCGAGGATCACCGAACCCAGGAGCAGGAACCCATGAACCCCGTTGCCGGTCAGGGTGCCCAGCGCGTACGTCGGTGACAACGCCCGCAGCACCCCCGGCGCCTTGACCACCTCGACCAGGCCCAGGCCACCGATCAACAGGAACCAACACACCATCACCGGGCCGAACACCACGCCCAACTTGTGGGTCCCGCGCGACTGGACCAGGAACAACCCAACCAGGATCACACACGTCACCGGCACCACCAGCGGGGCGAAGGACGGGTTGAGCAGGCTCAATCCCTCCACCGCGCTGAGCACCGAGATAGCCGGAGTCAGGGCACCGTCGCCGTACAGCAGGCCAGCCCCGATCAGGATCAGCACCGCGGGGACCGCCGCTCGCCCGCCGGTCGTGCGGCGCAGGGCATCGGGCAGCAGCGCCAACAGGGCCAGGATGCCGCCCTCCCCATGGTTGTCCGCCCGCATGATGAACATCAAGTACTTGACACTGACCACCATCGTCAGGGCCCAGAAGATCAGCGACGCGACCCCGAGCACCGTGTCCGGGTCCTGCGGCAGACCGGTGGCGTTCAAGCACTGGCGCATCGCGTACAGCGGCGAGGTGCCGATATCTCCGAACACCACGCCAGTCGCGCCGACCGCCAGCGCCACCCGGCGCCCCGGACGGTCGGCCCGAGGGATGTTCGCCGGGTGGGTCTCACCCGCCGGCCACACCCCACCCAAACTCGGGCCGGTGACCGGCCTGCGCACAAGCCCCCGCCCGCGCACCCCTTGACTCAACCCACCGCCGTCGCTCGCGCCAGAGGGGCTCCTGTCGGCCACACCTCGAGACTAGAGCCCGCCTCCACGGGTTGACGGGGCCAGGACCCCACGAGGAAGGCCCCGATGGCCACACCACGGTCCATACGAACAAACTCGGCCGAATCGAAGTCTGGCGTTGATGCCCGGGTCGCTCGCCCATGGCCAGCCCGGCCCCAACGGGGACGACCGCCGACGTCACTGCCGACACCGGAGCCACGACGTTCATCGGCCCGAGGGCGAGCCCGGCGTACAGCAGCGTCAGGCCCAGGGCGCTGGAGATCCCGGAGGCGCCTCCCCAGACGAGTTGCGCCCGATCAGCCGATTCGCGCAGCGCCCGGCTCAGCAGTGAGACGACAACGAGCCCGACAGGGAACGCAAGGGCAAGAACGCTCTCAGCCCGGGATCTGCGCGCCGCCAGTCCGCCGCAGAAGTCCGCCAACCCCCAGCTGAAGGCCACCGGGATCGTGCGGGAGGCCAGCTGCCCGCGTGTCGGGGGTCATGGGGCCACCGCGGCGGCCACCCCGGCGGGCTCGCGGACCGGGGTGCCGGTGTGCGGGATCGCGCGGGCGGGGTTCACAGCGTGTTCCGGGTCCACCGGGAGTGGTGTGGGCAGGTGCTGGCGGTGGGGGATCTTGCTCAGCTCGATGGTGATCGGGACGAGTAGGGCCAGGCCGATGCAGGCCGCCCATTGGCCGCCGGTCAGGGAGGTGGTGAGCAGCAGGTTCTGCATGAAGGTCCACTCGACGGCCACGATGGTGATCAGGACCGGGATGGACAGGGTCTTCAGCGCGGCCAGCACCGGTTCGGCCAGGCCGGGCTCGGGGGAGCGGCGCAGGACCAACCCGCTGAGGATGGTGCCGAACGCCATCACCACGAAGCCCATCGTCATCGGAACGCTGGGCTGTTCACCGGCCAGCTCACCGGGCCCGAGCAGAAGGGCGATCAGGGTGACCAGGAACAGGACGGCGCCGTAGAACGCCCACTGGCGCACGGCCACCGGGTTGGCCAGCTTCAGCTTCGGGTCGCGCGGCGGCTTGGTCATCAGGCCGGGTAGGGCTGGTTCCTGCATGATCACGATGACGGGGAAGATGGCGATGAAGAAGTTCAGGAACAGCACCATCAGCGGGGTCAGGGCGATGCCGTCGTTGATGTTGAAGATGCTGGCGGTCAGGAACAGCAGCACCAGGGACAGCAGCTGGCTCATCTGGTAGCGGACGTAGTTGACGATCTTCTCGTAGGTGCTCCTGCCCAGGCTCACCGCGGTGACCAGGGTGCCGAAGTTGTCGTCGGTCAGGATCATCTTGCCGGCCTGCTTGGTGACCTCGGACCCGGAGCCCATCGCCACCCCGATGTCGGCCTGCTTGAGCGCGGCGGCGTCGTTGACCGCGTCGCCGGTCATCGCCACGATGTCCCCGCGGGACTGCATGAGCTTGGCCAGGCGCAGCTTGTCCTGGGGGGTGACCCGACCGAACACGTGCAGGTTCGGCAGCGCGGCGGTGAGGTCCTCGTCGCTCATGCCGGCGATCTCCGCACCGCTGATCGCCCCGGGGGCCAGGCCGAGCTCGGCGCCGATCGCCGAGGCGGTGATGGCGTGGTCGCCGGTGATCATCCGGACCTCGATGCCCGCCTCGCGGGCGATCCGCACGGCCTCGACGGCCGAGGGGCGCAGCGGGTCGATGATGCCGACCATCCCGACGAACTGCAGCTCGCCGACGAAGGACATCGGGTCGGCCACGACCGCGGCATCATGCCCGGTGAGGTCGCGCACGGCGAACGCCAGGACCCGCAGCCCCTTCTCGGACATCTGCCGGTTCGCTGCCAGGATCGAGTCCAGGACGCCGGGCATCGGGACCGTGCCGTCGTCGGTGAGCAGCGTGGTGCACCGGTCGAGCACGACGTCGGGCCCGCCCTTGACCAGTTCCATCAGCCGGGTCCCCCCGGTGGGGGCGGGGACGTCGTGGAAGGTGGCCATGAACTTGTACGCGGAGTCGAACGGGACCTCGGCCACCCGGGGGTAGGTCCGCCGGCTCTCCTCGGCATCCACCCCGAGCTTGGCGGCCAGGACCACCAGGGCAGCCTCGGTCGGGTCACCGATCACGGCACCCTCGTCGGAGACGGTGGCGTCGCTGCACAGGGTCAGCCCGTAGGCGAGGTTGGTGAACTCGGGGGTGGTGTCGCCGACCACGGCGCGGATGGCCCCGGTCTTGGCGTAGCCCTCCCCGGCGACGTGGTACCAGTGGGTCCGCACGTACATCGAGCGGACCATCATCTCGTTCATCGTCAGGGTGCCGGTCTTGTCGGAGTTGATCGCACTTGTCGCCCCGAGGGTCTCGACGTCGGTCAGGTTCTTCACGATCGCCTTGGCCTCGGCCAGCTGCTTGGCCCCGTAGGCCAGCATCGCCTGGACGAACGTCGGCAGCCCGGTGGGGATCGCCGAGATCGCCATCGCCACCCCGAGCAGCAGCACCTGGTCCAGGTCCTGCCCCCGGTACAGGCCCAGGCCCACGATGATCGCCACCGCGACCCAGGCGATCGTCCCGAGGACCTTGGTCAGCGCGTCCAACTCACGTTGAAGCGGTGACTTGCTCGGAGCCACCGCGGAGAGCATGGTCGCGATCTGGCCCATCTGGGTGCCCATCCCGGTCTCGGTGACCAGCATCGCCCCGGTGCCGCGGGTGACCGACGTGTTCTGGAACACCATGTTCGTGCGATCACCCAGGGCGACCTCGTCCCGCTCGATCGTGCCGGGGTCCTTGCTGATCGGGGCGCTCTCCCCGGTCAGCGCGGCCTCCTGGGTCTCCAGGGTGGCCGAGCGGATCAGCCGGCCATCAGCGGGCACGATGTCCCCGGACTCCAAGGTCACGATGTCCCCGGGAACGAGGTCGGTGGCGCTGACCTGCATCAGGGTGCCGTCCCGGATCACCTTGGCCTGTGGGGTGGTCATCTTGGCCAGGGCATCCACGCTGGCCCGCGCCTTCATCTCCTGCTGGGTGCCCAGCACCACGTTGAGCATCACCAGGAACGCCACGATCATCGCCGTGGACCACTCCTGGATCACCATGCTGACCACAGTCACCGCGATCAGCATCAGGTTCATCGAGTCCTTCAGCTGGACCAGGGCAACCGCCCACACCGACGGCGACGGCTCGGCGGCGATCACGTTCGGCCCGTTCTGAGCCAACCGGGCGCTGGCCTCCGCGGCGGACAGCCCCACCTCGGCGTTCGTGGTGAACTCCGCCACCACGTCCTCGACGGGCCTGTTGAACCAGCTGCGCGGCTGGTCGACCTGGGCATCGGGCGAGACGGTCATCGGAACCTCCAGTTGAGACGCGTGCGATCAGTGGACCACGGATCACCTGCGCTGGGCGTGATGCACGTGATCCGTTCCCCGACCCGGTGACCTGGACTTGGACGTGACCCCTGTTCGCCACTGGACTCCAGCCGCCGGTGGTCGGTCCCGGCCCTGCCGAGGTCCGGCCCAGGGGTGCTCAGGGGGATAGCCTCACCGTGTGCCCGACACCCCAGATCCATTGCGAGACCACACCCCTGCCGAACCCGCCCCGCATGAGGGGGAGGCGCACGGCCCGGGATCGGCCAGCCGGATGAACTGGCTGCGCGCGGGGGTCCTGGGTGCCAACGACGGCATCGTGTCCACCGCCGGGCTGGTCATCGGCGTCGCCGGGGCCACGGTCGCCCGGGGTCCGATCCTCACGGCCGGCGTGGCCGGGCTCGTGGCCGGCGCGGTCTCCATGGCTCTCGGCGAGTACGTGTCGGTGAGCAGTCAGCGCGACAGTGAGCGCGCGACCCTGGCCATGGAGCGCACCGAGCTGGCCGAGGACCCCGAGACGGAACTGGAGGAACTCGTCGGGATCTACCAGGCCAAGGGCCTGAAGCCCGCGACCGCCCGGATCGTCGCCGAGGAGCTGACCGCCCATGATGCATACGCCGCGCACGTGGACGCCGAGCTCGGTATCAACCCGGACGAGCTGACCAACCCCTGGCAAGCCGCGATCTCGTCGGCACTGGCCTTCACGCTCGGGGCGGTGCTTCCCCTGCTGGCGATCGTTCTGGCCTCACCGGCGATGCGGGTCCCGTTGACCTTCGCTCTGGTCCTCGTGGCCCTGGCCATCACCGGCTCGATCAGCGCACGCCTGGGTGGGGCCGCCCGGGGACGTGCGGTCGCCCGGCTCGTGATCGGCGGAGCGCTGGCAATGGGCGTCACCTACGCCATCGGAGCGCTGCTCGGCAGCTCGGTCAGCATCTGATCTGGGCACCGCGATTGCGTCGACGGCCGGGCAGAACACGCTGCTCCCCGGCCGACTCCGAGTCGTCGCAGAGTCGGTGACCCACGACCCCTGCGACGGGGCCGCAGCCTCCTGAACCGGCGACACCCTCAGGTGTGGCCCATCCGTGACGGGCGGCGACACTGCGCGGGTGGCTTAGCAGCCGAAGGTTGGCTGGCCCCACTTGACGCCGTTGGCGCGGACCTGGAAGAAGATGACCGTGGTCGTGGTGGGATCGAGGTAGAAGTCGAGCCAGCCCCTCTTCTTGCTGCCCGTGGTGTAGACCGGCCACCGCTCATCGGTGACGTAGTCGCGCCAGGAGCCCTTCAGCTTGACCGTCGGGTAGGCGACCTTGATCTGGTCCAGGGAGCTGCCGGGGCGCTCGGTTGCCCCCAGTCCGCGCGCCCAGATGCCCTTCGTGGTGACGACGTCACCCATCGCGTGCATGGACAGGACCTTGCCCCTGGCCATCTTGTCGGGGTAGGCCTTGAAGACCTCGTTGCCGTCCTGATCCAGCCGCAGGGCCCGAGGTCCGGCACCCCACCCGCACGGGCGCTCGTAGCGGATCCATCCACGCTTCTTGGCCTTGGCCTTGGTGGTGCCCATCTTCAGGGTGCCGATCCTGCCGGGTGCGACGATGAGCACGTCCGGGTTGGTGACGGCTGACTCGAAGGCCGTTGTCGCGGATGCGTAGGTGGCTGCGGGTGGACCGGTCAGCGCGGTCAGGACCGCCATCACCAGGGTTGCCACGGCGAGGCCGAGTACGCGCGGGTGCCTGGTTTCGTGGAACTGCATGGTGGTCCTCCCCGTTTGTTCGCCACCTGAGCACCCGCCCTCTGGGGGGAGTGCCCGGTCGGCGGGTCTCGCCTGGTGGGTGAGACCACCTGAAGGCTACCCCGTGGGTGGACCGTCCCGATCCAGGTGAATGCAGGGAGTGCATGCCCGCCGTGGGCCTGCCGGTATGGCTGGTGGACCGCTCGCGGGGGGGTGTTCGGCAACTGTGATGCACGGGTGGTTGGTCGTCCGGTGGGATACCCACACCACTACCGTGAGTCAGGCCCACAGACCCTTGCGCAGGTGCGCACTGCGTGGGACGGTCCTGAGTACCTGTTCCGAGGGGGTCGGTCCGTTGAGTCGTTCGCGCTTGATCGGCATCGCGCTGGTCGTAGTGGGGTTGCCCACCATGATCTGGTCTCCGAGCGCTTGGCCCATCCTCGGGGTGTTCATGGTGATCGGCGGACTTGCGCTCACGCTTCGGGACTCCGTCGCGGGGTTCCGGTCATCCGCGCCCACGCCGTACGCGGACATGCTCTGGCGGCGCAACGCCGGCGGTCCCACGCCGAGCGCAGACCCGCACCACGGCGAGGATTCGGCGAGCCCCGGCGCCTGAAAGTCAGATCAACCGTGCCGGAGGAATTGGTCGAGGCTGTGTCGCGTCGCTGTCGGCCACGATCCTGCTCGAGGAGGGTGCGCACACGCGGGTCGTCGCCGACCTGCTCGGGCACTCCTCCACCCGGGTCACCGAAGACGTCTACGCTCGCCGGACGGGCTGGTCGGGGCGTCCCGCACGGTTGCGTAGGTGGCCAGCAGGCCCTGGAGCTGCTGCCACTCGGATGGTGTGAGCTCCTCGAGGCGCGGCTCGTACTCGTCGATCCGATGCTGCAGGCGCAGCAGGGTCCGCTCACGGGTCAGGCGCACGATGGACCGCACGCCGGACCTGATGAGTACGGGGGGCCATGGGTGGCCCGCTCGATCACCGCGGCGACGCGGTGGGAGGCCCGCCGGGCGCGGATGATCCGCGCGCTCGGGTGCGACACGTGCGGCGACGGGGCGATCAAGGTGTTCACCAAACAGGTGCTCGGCAGCACGCGTCAGGGCATCTCCATCCGACCGGACACGAACACCCCACCCGGCATGATCGCCTGGCGCCCCTGGAGTGACCGCGCCCGGGCACCCGGTCCTGGTCATCGAGCACCACGAAAAGCTCCAACTCGACCACCGGCGCGGCCCGGTTCGTAGGATGCGGTGGTGGAGAGCACCGATGCCGCCGTCGATCGGGTTCGTGGCTACTTTGATGCCGAGGTGGAGAGCGAGTGGCTGCGTCTTGAGCAGACGCCCGCCGGACGGGTGGCGTTCGAGGTCCACCGCCGGTTCCTGGCCAGTCACGTCCGCGCGGGGATGTCGGTGCTGGAGGTGGGGGCTGGGCCGGGTCGGTTCACCCGCGAGTTGGCGGCACTGGGCGCACGGGTGACGGTCACCGACATCTCTGAGCGGCAGCTGGCGGCCAACCGGCAGCGGGCCGTGGCTGAGGGATTTGACTCGGCCGTCGTCGACTGGCGGGTGCTCGACGTGCGGGACGTGTCCGGTTTCGAGGATGCCGTCTTCGACGTGGTCCTGGCCTACGGCGGTCCGTTGTCCTACGTGTTCGACCACGCCGAGGAGGCGCTGCGGGGCCTGTTGCGGATCACCGCGGCCGAGGGGGTGGTCCTCGGTTCGGTGATGTCCCTGCTCGGTGGCTGGCGGCACTTCTTGCCCGCAGTCCTGGAACTCAGTGACGAGGACAACGAGCACATCCTGGCGACCGGGGATCTGCGCGGCGCCCAGCCCGACGGGCATGTCTGCCAGATGTACCGGTCTTCTGACTTGCGCCGGCTCATCGAGCGGTCCGGTGCGCGCACCCTGGCGTTGAGTGCCAGCAACTGGGCGTCGCTGGACCACCCGGAAGCCACCGCCGTGTTGGAGGGCTCACCGGGTCGGTGGCTGCGGTTCCTGGACCACGAAACGGTCGCCTGCCGCGAACCGGGGGCCCTCGACGGCGGGACCCACATCCTCTTCGCCTGCCGTTGACCGGTGATGCGGGCGTCTTGGGGTGCCCCGCTGCTCGACGCAGCGTGCCATCCCGTGACGAAGCCTTGACGTCCCCAGTTGTCATGGACTGACCGCCCGCAGCGCCAGGCCGTGGTCGCCGGGTTCGGCGATCATGGCGAAGCTGAACCGGTCGATGTCGACGCAGGCCGACAGGTCCTGCGGGTGGGCGTTGCCCGGGCCGAGCTGGGAGGTCGCGTTCGCATCCGCGGAGTCGAGGACCGCGCGGACGGTGTGCTCTTGGGTCGGGCTGCCGGGTGGAACACCCAAGCGCACGGCCTCCAGGTAGCGGGCGGTCGCCTCGTCCTCGGCGCCGGTGTTCGACGGGTCGTCGGCGAACCGGCCGGTGATGACGTACGTCGGGCCCGGGCCGGTGCGCAACATCGCGGCCGTGGCGGAGGCCACCACCAGGCTGGCGCACAGCAGCGGCTGCGCGCCAGCCCGCGCGGCGGCGACTGCCCCACGAGTTCCCGCGGACGTCCGGTGCACGAGGGTGCGCCCGGCCAGGTCGGCGTGCCCAGCCAGGATCGGGGAGTTCGACAGCGCGAACCCGTCCGGGCGGATGCCGCGGTCCTCGCCCATGGCCAGCCACGTGGGGTTCGCGGCAACCAGGGACAAGGCCTCGGGGATGGAGCCGACCAGCCAGATCCGGTCGGCGCCGGACGCGAAGGCGAACGCCGCGGTGGTGAACGCACGCACCACGTCGATGGCCACCGCAGGCCCGCGGATCCGGCCGATCTCCCACGTCGCCAGGTAGCTCGCCTCAGGGCCCGATCCGGTCACAACCGCAGTGTCCAGCATCGAGCCCAGTTCTTGGACGGCGCTGGCTCAAGCCGAGGCGCTCCGAGCGAAGGGCGTGGTTGGCCTGGGCGCGGTTGGTGGGCGGTGCTCAGGTGCGTCGGGGCCAGGGGTCCCACCGGTCGGTTGTGTCGCGCAGCAGCAGCCGGATCCTCCGACGCTCACCTCTGTCCAGCAGGCTCCAGGAGGACGACCCTCGGCTGTCGCCGATCTCGATGACCAGGCCGCGGCGCATGCCACCGTGCTCGAACAGGGACCATCGCCAACCTTAAGAAGCCCGCCGGAGGACCCTGAGACCCCCCGCTGGGGCGTTGAGCTCTTGTTCCCCTCAGGGCACGGGAATACCTTGGAAATGGAGCCAGTGGAGGGGGTGGCGACGATGAGTGCAGGTAGTTCTGTCCGGGGTCACAGGGGGAGTGTGCGCACGCGGTTGCGCAGGCGGGGGTCGGCTCGGGTGGGCATGATCGCGGTCGCGGGTTTGGTCGCTTCGGTGCTGGTCCCGGTCGTTGGCTCGGGGGGCTGCACGGTGAGTAGCACCCAGCAGGCCGCCCCGAGCGCCGCGAGCCAATCGGTGGCCTTCCCGGACTTCGACGGGGACGGGGCCGCTGACCTCGTCCACGGGGTGGCCCTCGTCCACGGGGTGGCCTCCAACCTGCGCGACGAGGTGGTCGTGACCTACGGGTCGGGCCGGTCGCAGCGGTTCGGCTGGAGCGACGTATATGCGGCGACCAGCCCGGACGGCCCCACGGGGTTCGGTCAGGGACTGCTGGCGCGTGACCTCGATCGTGACGGTCTCACCGATCTTGTCGTTGTCGATTCGGCGATCCAGGTGCTGTTCGGCTCCACGTCCGGGCTGCGGCCGGGTGACGCACATCGCTATCCCGTCCCAGCAGGCGTGGGAGTGGTCTCGGGGACTCCCGCCCTGATCGAATCCCCCACGCCCGTGCTCGTGGTCGGCGCGATCGTCCCACGTTCCGTGGCCAGGGGCGGGGCCATCCTCGCCTACCGACTGGGCGCAGACGGGCTGCCCGCGGGGAGCCGATCGTCCTGAGCCAGCGGGACCTGCCCGGCGCCGACGAGACGGGGGACGGCTTCGGGACCTCCCTGGCTGCCAGCGGATCCCTCGCTCTCGTGGGGGCCCCCAGGGAGGACGTCGGTCGGGTGAGGGACGCCGGAGCGGTGACCGTGCTGAGGTATCGGGGTGGCACCCGGTTCACCGGCACGGTGCTGACCCAACTCTCGAGGGGCGTCGCGGGGAAGGCCGAGAAGGGCGACTGGTTCGGCCGGGACGTGGCGATGGCTGACGGCTACGCCGCGATCGGCGTCCCCTTCGAGGACGGCCCCCGGCGCGACACGGGCGCAGTCGCGGTCTTCCGGGTGGGCGCGACCAGCCTCAGGCCGGTCGCGACGCTGACCCAGAGCACGAGGGGCGTGCCCGGGATCGCTGAGGCCGGCGACCTGTTCGGCTGGGACGTCGCGGTGATGCGTCCGTGTCCCGGGGTTCCCGGGATCCTGGTTGGCGCGCCGGCCGAGGCCATCGGGGATGTCGGTCAGGCCGGCTCGGCGTGGGTCCTCCCCTTGGCCGGGCCCTGCCCAAAGCGCCAGCTCGCCGAGGGCGGTCGGCTCGGGGGCGCGCCCACCGAGATGGCACTGGTCGGGACGGCGGTCACCGCGCTGCGAACCTCCGCCTCGGCCGGGGACACCGTGGTGCTCACGGCTCCGGGCGTCAGCGAGGAGGGCGTCCTCGGTCGGGTGCTGCGCGTCCCCGCGCCCTACTCCGGGAACGTCACCACCGTCGCCGAGAACCTGCGGCTCAGGGAGGAGGGCACGATCACGCTGTAGTCCCCCGCGCTGGCGCTGTGTCAGGTGACGACGAGGCACGCGCTGCCCATGGCCCAGTTGCACTCTCAGGCTGTCACTGACGAACGTGCATGCAGTTTCCCAGATTCTGAAGAGCGGCTCGGTATGGAGTCCGCCCCTCTCGTGGAAGCGGTAAAGGCGATGGGGTGGGCGATCCCGGGAACGGGCTCGGAGCCGTAGCCCAGTTCTGGGGCGTTGCTGGCCCAGGCCGCTTTCCCGCGATCCCTGCGGTACGCGTTCGTTCGGCGATCGATCAGCCCCGGCGAGACTGGTGACGCTCTAAGGAGGGGTGGACCGGTGTCGTCCAGCTCGTCTACCACGCAGAACGTCTCGGAGCGGGCCAGCGCCACGGCCGCGTGAGCCCATTTGGTGCGGTCCGCGGACCCTACGCGCTGATGGTCACCACCACCTTCCCTGCCGGTCGGCCGTCCTTCACCAGGGCAACGGCTTCGGCGGCTCGCTCCAGGGGGAACTCGGAGTCGATGACGGGCCAGATGTGGCCTGCCTCGATCAGGTCGCGCAGCTCGTCGAGGGTTGCGGTGTCCTCGTTGGCGACGAACAGGGTGATCCGCTGTTTGGTGACCAGGTTGAGCAGGGCACCGGACGCCATGCTGCGCAGCGGTCCGAGCTGTCGGCTGCCGTCGCCGTAGGACTGGACCAGCGTCCCGCGGGGGGTGAGCGCGCGGCGCAGGGCGCGCGGGGAGTAGGTGCCGCCCAGTTGGAGGATCAGGTCGTATCGCGCCGGACCCGAGGCGGGATCCTGCGTGGTGTAGTCGATCACGTGGTCCGCCCCTAGGCTTCGGACCAGGTCGAGGCGGCTGGTGCTGCACACACCGGTGACCTGGGCTCCCGCGTGCTTGGCGAGCGGCACGGCGAATGTCCCGACGCCCCCGGAGGCGCCGACGACCAGCACGTGCTGGCCCGTGGTCAACTGGCCGTGCCGGAGGCCCTGCAGTGCGGTGATGGCTGCCAGCGGTACGGCGGCGGCCTCCGCGAACGTCAGATTGGCGGGCTTGCGGGCCAGGCGGCCCGCCGGGGCGGCGACGTACTCCGCGAACGCGCCGTCGGCGAATCCATACACCTCGTCCCCGGGCGCCAAGCCCCGCACGTCACCGCCGAGCCCCTCGACGATACCGGCGAAGTCCGCGCCCACGATCCGCCTCGGTGCCCGGATCCCGCCGAGCTGCGGGCGCATCAGCGTCGGCTCGCCATAGATGAGGTGCCAGTCGTAGGGATTGGCCGAGGTGGCGTGCA
Organism: uncultured Actinomycetes bacterium; assembly: GCA_963706875.1. GTDB lineage: Bacteria > Actinomycetota > Actinomycetes > S36-B12 > CAIYMF01 > Prado023. The sequence continues at coordinate 86,793 of CAVPNW010000009.1, forward strand.
CCCGCACGAGCACCTGATCAGCCCCGAACGTCGGGAGATCCACCTCGGTCATGTGCAGCACCTCACGCGGATCCCCGTAACCACGCTGTTCGATCGCCCTCATCTCGTTCCCCTCTGGCCTTCCCAACTGTTGCGGCCGCCCGCCGACCTGGACGCTACCGGCGAGCGGGCCGCCATGCGCTCCGCGACCGCCTTCCCGACCGCCGTCCCGGGAATCGATCGGGACCGGGTCCCCACGGTCCTCGGATCCCGGCCCCTCAGGGGTGGGTGATCGCCCGGCTGAGTTGGCCGGCGAGGGCTCGAGCGCTGTCCAGTCGCCGGGCGACCGTCCAGCCCAGCGGGCGGGGGCGCAACTCGCGGAGCAGCCACCCTGCGGGGCGTGCACGGGCAGGTACCCCTGAGGCTGCTCGTCGTTGCAGTGACTCTCGGGCGTCAGGGCCGGCGGATGCCCCGCAGGCAGAGGTAGCCCACCATCCACAGTTCACCGATGGTGGCGGGCATGGTGAGCAGTTCGACGGCGGGGCCGGGGTTGGGGATCAGGTAGGTGAGCAGTGCGTTGGCGACGTACCCGAGGCCACCGATCATCAGGATCCAGCCGAGCAGGTTGGGCATCCAACCGGACTGTCGGGCGAGCCAGCCCATCGGGATCAGCCAGAGGCCGAAGAAGATCCCGCCGACGATCCACAGGTGGCCGCAGACGACGTACAGCAACTGCACGGTGCTGGCCGCGCCACCGCTCTGGGTCAGCGACGGATCCTGGCTGACCTCGAGCGCGGTCGCGAGCATTGCTGCGCTGACCAGGATCGCCGCGGCGTTGACCATGCCGAACGCAGCGAGCGAGCCGGCCGCGAAGCTGTTGACCCCGCGGAACAGCCGGTAGAACCACAACGCGACGAGGGCCTGGGTGATCACGACGCCCATCTCGAGGACGATGCCCAGTCGTGCCAGGGACTCGTGTTGCACCAGGTTGGCCAGGGTCGCCTTGGCGTCGTCGGTGACGAAGAGCTGGTTGCGGATCAGCATGAAGCCGAGCAGCCCGGTGATGGCCAGCCCGAGGTAGAGCAGGCCGGTGGTGCGGGCGGTGCGGACCAACTCGGGCGTGGTCGCCTCGGGAGGGGCGCTGGTGGTGGCCGTGATGGTCATGAGGGTCTCCTTCCTCGATCGTCTTACACTGTAAGAATGCCTTACGGTGTATGGTGGAGTCAAGTGGGAGGAGGCAGATGTGACCATGGGTGCGGTGCGGATGCCGCTGAGTCGGCAGCGCGTGCTGGCCGCCGCGATGGAACTGGCCGACGCCGAGGGCATCTCCGCGATCACCATGCGCCGGCTCGCTGCCGACCTCGGCGTCGAGGCGATGTCGCTCTACTACCACGTGCCCGGCAAGCAGGGCCTGCTCGACGGGCTCACCGAAGCCGTCCTCGACGAGATCAACGCGGCAGTCGCGGCTCGGGTCCGCCCAGGACGACCCCTGGCCAACAGCGCTGCGCCACCGCTGCCTCGCCGCGCGTGAAGTGATGGTGCGCCACCGCTGGGCGCCCGGTCTCCTCGGCTCACGCTCGAGCATCCCTGAAGGCCTGTACCCCTACTACGAGGAGATCCTCGCGACCATGGTTCGCGGCGGGCTCAGCTATCACCTCGCGCATCGGGCCATCCACGCCCTGGGCACCATGGTCCTCGGCTTCACGCAGGAGATGTTCAGCCCCGCCACCGAGGGCGGCACCCTGGACGAGGAGGCAGCCGAGGCCGAGTTCGCCGCCATGGCCGCCGCCCTGCCCCACCTGACCGCGATGGTCGCCGCCGAGGTCCACGACCACGAGGAAGACCCCCTCGGCTGGTGCGACAGCCAGAACGAATTCGAGTTCACTCTCGACCTGTTGCTCGATGGCTTGGTCCGGGCATCTGAAGGCTGAAGGCAAGGGAAGCCCCGACTGGACGCCCGAGCAGGGGCAGGCGGGCGCGGTAAGGAGGTTCCCTCACTGGCGGGGGCGGGAACGTCGATGGGGTGGGCGATCCCGCGACGGGGCTCGCGGCCGTAGCCCATTTGGAGGCCCAGTCTCTTCGGGACTCAGTCGTTTGGCGACGACACCCCAAGCGCCTCCCGGCCCGCGGGGGCAACCTCTTGCCGAGCGACAACTCGGCGCTGCACTCGGCGTCGCGATGTCACCAATCCCCCTGGTTCAGGCGCGATCCTTGTACACCAGATCGCTTAGGGGTTCGAATGGTTTCAGGGAGAAGATCGCGTCGATCGGCAGGCTGAAGTGTTCCGACAGTTGCAGGGCCAGCACGAGGCTGGGGTTGTAGTCGCCGCGCTCGAGGTAGCCGATCGTCTGGGGGTTGACGCCGACCGCGTGGGCGAGCTCGGCTCGCGACTGTCCCCGTTCCGCGCGAAGGACGGCGATCCGGTTGTGCAGGTCCGGGGCGGATCGCTTGACCATCAGGCGTCCTCGTCCGGGGCGGTCCAGGCAAGGATCGCGCTGGGCAGTCCCAGGGAGAGCCCGAGCACGAACCACGTGGCGGCGGAGAGCTCCTCATAGGTCAGCCTGGAGCGGTCGCCGTGAATGGTCAGGGCGAACAGGATGAGCAGGGCGGCCGTAGCCACGCCTTGGTAGGCGTGCAGGTAGACGCGGTCACGCTGGGCCACTTCGCGCTCGTCGAGGGCGGTGTCGGGAAGGTCCGCCTGCGACCGGACCGAGCGGCGCAGGGCCCAGAACGCCGCCAGCCAGAGGGGGACCAGCCACAGCGCAGTAGCACCGATCCACAGCCAGGCGGCCGAGCAGCAGACAGTGGCAGCCGCCCAGACCAGGACAAGGACCCGGCGCTTCGTCCGGGGAGTCGTCATCACAGGAGCAGGTATCGTGTCCATACGTAGATCATTGTGTATATACAACCGATCGTCAAGTCTGCAGTGCGTCCTGTCTTGAACGCCGCCACCGACCCGTAGGTGGTGGTCACGCCGCTCTGGGTCACGGTGGCGGGCAGCAGCGAGGACTCGCCGTCGTTGTTGTGCATCAGCGCAAGGCTCGCGGCGCCGTCAGCCGGTACCGCGGTGAACAGGCCGACCGTCCTGGTGACCTCGTTGGCCACGGCGAGCATCGGGCTGCCGGTGGGCCGCGCGTCACGAAGCTCAGCCCTTCGGGGCCCGAGTCGGGGCCGACGGTGTGCCCGGTGAACTGGCGGGTGGTGAGGTACTGCTGGAAGACCGGGGCCCTGGGATCGGTGAGGTCGGTGATCACCACGCCGCCCTGGAGCTCCGGCCCACGAAGCCGTAGGTGCGGCCGCCGATCACGCCCACGGTGGCGCCTTCGGGCTCGGGGCCCTTGTTGTCGGGAACCCACGGCCCCGACGGTCCGCGCGCCGCCATCCCGACAATCCCGCGGCCATCGCCGGCTGCGTGCCGGGCGTGCAGCCCGGTGGACCGGCCACGGGGCTTGTCCGGGGGTAGTGTGGCCGCCCGGGCCACCGCGTCGGTTCGGGTCAGGGGTCGCAGTGAGCACTGAAGTCATCATCACTGCCGGAGCCACGGCCGAGACCCTTGCGGGTCTCTACCGCGACCTGCACGCGAACCCCGAGCTGTCCTTCGCCGAGCACCGCACCGCGGACATCGTCGCGAGGTCGCTCGAGGGCCTCGGTTTCGAGGTGCACACGGGCATCGGCGGAACGGGCGTGGTGGGCCTGCTGCGCCGCGGAGCGGGGCCCACAGTGCTGGTGCGCGCCGACATGGACGGCCTGCCTGTCGCCGAAGCCACCGGGCTGGACTACGCCAGCACGGCCCGGGGCACCGACCCGGCCGGCAACGACGTGCCGGTGATGCACGCCTGCGGCCACGACATGCACGTCACCTGCCTGCTGGGAGCGGCGGCCGCGCTCGCCGCGGACAACTCCTGGACCGGCTGCCTGATGCTGGTCGCCCAGCCCGCGGAGGAGCTCGGCACGGGCGCCCGAGCGATGGTGGCCGATGGCCTCTACGACCGACTCGGCCGCCCGGACGTGGTGCTCGGCCAGCACGTGGGCCCGATGCCGGCCGGGCTGATCGGGCTGCATCCGGGTCCTGCGTTCGCCACCTCGGATTCGATCCGGGTGACCCTCTTCGGCGCCGGGGGCCACGGGTCGCGCCCCGAGGCCTGCGTGGACCCGATCGTGATGGCCGCCGCGGTGGTGCTGCGGCTGCAGACAATCGTCTCGCGCGAGGTGGCCGGAAGCGAGACCGCCGTGGTCAGCGTCGGCACGTTGCACGCCGGCACCAAGGTCAACATCATCCCGGACACCGCCGTGCTCGAGATCAACGTGCGTACCTATGACGAGCGGGTCCGCGAGCATGTGCTGGCCGCGATCGACCGGATCGTGCGGGCCGAGGCGGCGGCGTCCAACGCGCCCCGCGAGCCGGAGGTTGTGCTGCTCGACTCGTTCCCGGCCCTGATCAACGATCCGGGGGCCTCGACGCGGACCGCGGCTGCACTGCGCGCGGTCCGCGCCATGGTCATCGATCCGGGTCCCGTGACAGGCAGCGAGGACGTGGGCGTGTTCGCGCTCGAGGCGGGGGTGCCGTGCGTCTACTGGATCCTCGGCGGTGCCGATCCGGCCCCGTTCGCCGGGGCGAGCACACCCGAGGAACTGCTGGCTGTGATGGGCGGCATCCCGTCGAACCATTCACCCGGCTATGCACCGGTGATTGAGCCCACCATCAGCATCGGCGTGGCCGCGCTGGTGGCCGCTGCCAAGGAGTGGCTCGGGGGCGGGCAATGACGACCCGCGTTCCCGGAGGCTACGCGGGGAGCTCGGCCTCGAACCCCGTCAGGCGGGCAAGGAACTCGGCCGGGCGCACCAGGTGCGGGTAGTGCCCGACGCCGGGCCAGGTCTCCACGACGGAGCTCGGGATCCGGCTGCGCAGCCAGTCGGCGTACTCGGCACCCAGATCGACGCCGTTCAGGGCGAGGTAGGGCACGTCGATCCCGGTGGTGATCGCCTCCACGGCGTCGGCCAACTGGTCGGGGGTCGTGTCCAGCATGATCCCCCAGACCCCGAGGACCACGTCCTGGTCGTAGCGGCGCAGATCGCTCAGTCGCTGCCAGCCGGCGTCGTCGACCTCGCCGCGCAGGGAGTTGAACAGCGCGTCCATCACCATGGGGAAGGCCTCGCCACGCAGGAGCGCTTCCTGTTGCACGAGGCCGGCCTGCATCGGGGCGAGGTTCAGGGTCTGGTCGATGTTGACCACGCCGCGCGTGGGGAACTGAGCCGCGTAGGCGGTCACCACCGTCCCGCCCAGGGAGTGGCCGACCAAGAGCGGCGGCTCATCGACCAGCTCGGCGATGTCGGCGGCCATCTGTGCCACGCCGTAGCTCTCGGCGATGGGCGACTGGCCGTGGCCGCGGAGGTCCACCCGAAGCACCCGGTGGTCGACGGCCAAGGCGGCGGTGATGGGGTCCCACGAGTGGCGGTTCTCGGTGATTCCGTGCACCAGCACGAGCAGAGGTCCCGAGCCTTCGGTCTCGTGGGCAAGTCGCACGGTCATGATCGCATGCTAGCGGCGCCCGTGGTCCAACTGGGCGGCCAAGACCCAGAGCGTGAGTACCGCTCTCGCGACCTTGAAAGTCAGGCAGCGCCGTGCGCCGGCCGGTCGTGCGGATCGTGGCGTAGGTGGCGGTGGGACGTCCCTGGTAGCCAGCCCGGCTCGTCAGCTCAGTATCGACACACGCCCGGCCTCCGGTCGATCTGCACTTCATTGCGGGTGTGCACATCGGGCTCATCGTCGGGATCGGCGCCGGGCCTGCGGCGCGATCGGTCGGCTCAGAACCCGGCCCGAGCAGCCTTCGTGGCAAGATCGGCCCGGTTCGTGGCTCCCATCAGCGCGCAGAGCCGGGCCAGTTCGGACTTGATGGTGGGCACCGAGAATCCGATCTCGGTGGCGATCTGTTGGTTCGTCCGGCCCTCACGAACCAGGGCGATGATCCGCTGTTGGCGTTCGGTCACGGTGAGGGGCTGGTCCGGGCGTCGGGACCAGTACGTGTCGGGCCCGTCGTCGAGGTGCATGCGCAGCGCGGCCCACATGGCCAGTGGACCCGAGATGGTGGACACAGCCGAGCGCAGGAACCACGGCTCGGCAACGGGACCCCCGAACTCCACACCCAGGACGGCTATGACAGCACCCCGGTGGCGGATCGGGAACGTCGTTGCCTCACCGTGCTCGGGGACCGGGCCGGCGTTCACATACGGTGCCACCATGGGGTAGTCCACGGCCAGCCGTGCCGACGGTGTGGTCACGATCGCGTTCGTGCGGTAGCAGACAGTGGCCGGGATGTCGGTGTCCAGCGGCACCGCGGCGTAGAGGTGGCGGATCTCAGGCTCGCGCCCGAAACCACCCACGACCGCCAGGATCTGGCGCTCAAGGTGGATGAACCCGATCGCGGTGACACTCGGGCGGAAGGCGGACAGCACCCCCTGGGCGATGGACGCGGCAACCGTGTCGGGGTCGGGGTTGTCGGCCAACATTCGCAGGAACGCCGCCAGTGATGAATCAGCCAGAACCATCCAGTCCGAGGGCACCGGCCCTTCGCCAGCAGCCGACCCAGAATCCCCCACGCCTCGCAGGGTACAGCCCGGATATGTCCACCGCAGGAGTTGCCGGCCGGGCCTCCGGATCCGGGCCTCGCAACGATCAGCAGGCGCGGATCGTTGCGAGGCCAGCGACCGGTGGGATGGACAGCTACGGGGGTGCTGTCCATCCCACCGAACCCGGGTTCCACAGGTTTCTGATTGCCGGGGACTGAATTGGGTACGCCCCCCGGCCGTGACGGGGGAGCAACGGCCAGGGGACGCCCAACAAGGCTATAGCCAGGACATAGCCGTCGCTCACGGGGGGGCGGCGGTATGGAGTTCGGGGGAGGAGTGGGGGAGGGAACCGCTACGGGGTAGGCGATCTCGGAGTCGGGCCTGTTCTCTAGCCCATTTCGTAGCCCAATAGGGGCACCCCGCGGCCTGCCTGTCGCCAGTGACCGGCCACGACGATCCCGTCTTCTACCAGCACTCAGCATGACCCTCCAGCAAGTGAGGCCCTCGGTCGACGTTGAGCCCAACGGGGAGGGCCCAAGCGCGTTGCCCTCTCCGTGCGTGGGTTTGGCTGCGGGTTCTCCCTGAACAGGTCCGGGGCTGCGGGCGGCGGTGGGAGTGGGTCGGTCAGGTCGGCCTGCTCATCCGGTGCCCGCAACTGACGACGCGCGGGCTAGCCTCGGGCCCATGGGACGCGACATCCGTTCAACCCCGTTGTTCGGTGAGGTGGAGCAGTACTTCACATCCGTCCTCGGTCCGGGTTTCGGGGAACCTCAGAACCCGTCGTCACCGGTTCCTTGCCCTGACGGGCATCTCGTGGCTTTCACGGGTGAGGTGCTCCGGGCGCTGGAGGGGCGCGAGGAGCACCGGATCTCGGTCGCGGATCTCTCTGATGGCTCCGTCCGCCAGGTCACGTTCGGCCCTCAGGACGATAGGGGGCCTGCTTGGTCGCCTGACGGGACGCGCCTGACGTTCCTCTCAGACCGCCGGGCGAAGGGCCGCCACCAGCTGTGCCAGCTGAGGATCGACGCGTTCGGCGAGGCTGAGGTGCTCACCGACCTGGCCGGGGCCATCGAGTATCACGCGTGGTCCCCCGACGGGGCGCGGATCCTGCTCGGCGTTGCGGGCGTCGAGGCCGAGCAGGCCGATGCCATGGGCTCAGGCACGGTGGGCGAGGCCGAGGCCGCTGACGCCTCCTGGCTCCCGGAGGTGCGCACCGGGGAGGAGTCGGCGAGCGAGCGCCGGCGGATCCACTTGTTCGACGTGGCCACCGGTGAGACGGCGCCGCTGGGTGACGAGCGCTGGAACGTGTGGGAGGCGACCTGGCTGGGCGACGATGCGATCGCCATGCTGGTCTCGGCACGCGCCGACGAGGGCGCCTGGTACGACGCCCACGTCCGCGTGGTCGACGCGACCACGGGCCTGGACCATGAGCTGCTGGGAAGCGACGTCCAACTCAACTTCCTCCAAGGATCCCCCGAGGGCACCACTCTCGCGCTCGTCGAGGCGCGGTGCTCGGACCGCTACCTCGCGGCGGGTGAGCTGCTGCTCGTCGACGCGGCCACAGGTGCGGTCCGGCGCGTCGACACGGCCGCGGCCGATGTCACCTCGCTGCGGTGGACGGCTGACGGTGGCCTGCTCGTCGCCGCCCTGCGAGGTCTGGACTCCGTCGTGCTGGACGTGGATGCCACCACGGCGACGGCGACCGAGCGGTGGGCATCCCCGGCGGCGACCGGTGACGGCTATCCGTCCGCGGCACCGCTGGCGGACGGTCGGTTCGTGACCGTGATCAGCTCGTCTTCCCGCCCGCCAGCCCTCGTCGCGGTCGCCCAGGACGGCACCGAGACCTCGATCGCGGCACCTGCCCACGCCGGCCACCAGGTGTTGTTGTCGGCGGCTGCCCGTACAGAGCGGGTCATGTGGGCGGCGGCCGACGGGCTCGAGATCCAGGGGGTCGTGCGGCTCCCGCCGGGCGACGGCCCATTTCCCCTCCTCGTGGCGGTCCACGGGGGGCCGGTGTGGGCCTACCAGGACGCCTGGCCGGGGCTCATGACGTCGCTGCTGCTGACGCGCGGCTACGCGGTGTTCTGCCCGAACCCGCGCGGGTCGGGCGGACGCGGGCGGGCGTTCACCGACATGGTCGTGGGCGACATGGGCGGCGCCGACGCGCACGACGTCCTGTCCGGGATCGACCACCTGGCCTCGATCGGTCTGGCCGACCCCGACCGGATCGGGGTTTTCGGCGGCTCCTACGGCGGGTTCATGTCGGCCTGGCTCCCGGCGATCGACGACCGGTTCAAGGCAGCAGTGTCCATCTCCCCGGTCACGGACTGGGTCTCACAGCACTTCACCAGCTCCCTCGCCGCGTGGGACGCATCATTCGTCGGCGGTGCGCCGACCGATCCGGTCACCTTCGGCCGGTTCAGCCCGGTGATGCGCCACGGCCAACTCAGAACACCCACCCTGCTCACGGCGGGGGCGAACGACCGGGCCACACCGCCCGGTCAGGCGATCGAGTTCTGGCAGGCGCTGCGCCTGCAGGACGTCCCAGCGGAGCTGGTGATCTACCCCCAGGAGGGCCACGGCGTCGACACGTACCCCGCAGTCCTCGACTTCACTACCCGGCTCGTCGCCTGGTTCGACCGCTACCTCCCGACCGGCGAGGGACCCGCCGTCACCTGACACGCGTCGACCCTCCGGCGCACTCAGACCCGCTCGGCGATCACCCTCCCCACGCTGGATACGGGCGCGGGCGCGACAAGGGGTTCGGGGGAGGGACGCGGGCGGGAACAGCCACGGGGTGGGCGATCCCGAGATCGGGCCTGGTGGCGAAGAGGGCGTAGCCCAGTTTGTAGCCCGAATGCCGTTTGCGGGGTAGTCGTGGCTACGACCCTTCGAACCCAGCCTGGTGGGGCCCAAAGTCCGGGACGGGGGTTCATCGGGCGCGCCCACGCCTCTGCGCAGGCTGAGCGCCCACCTCCGGTGGCGCGCCGGGCCGAAAGGCACGTCGACGAGTGGCGCAGTCTCAGGATCGCAGCCAGCCGGTGCGCGAGGGTCCTCTGCTTCGGCGAGAACCAGTCAGGTCGCGCCGGCAATCATCGCCGGGCGCACAACCGGTGGGGTGCACGCGCGGGCGGGGAGGTCGGTGCGCGCCCACTGCCACCTCGGGTGAGTACTGCCCGGGCCAACCAGCTCGGGCGGTCACCAGGAGGGTGAGTGCCCCACGGGGTCGGGCTGTCTGAGCAGAGTTCGCAACGATCCTGGTGCTCAGCCCGCGATCCCGGTCGCCCTTTGCCGGCATGCCGCGGGTGGTTCGGGGATCGCTATTGTCCTGGCCCCGGGCGGTCGCGGGCTGCCTCCTCGCTGGTCGCCAATTCGGTGCCGACCGTTGCGCGCAGCAGGAACGCGAAGGTCATCAGCACCAGGCCGGTGACCCACCCGCCGAGGCTGAACCACCCTGGGCCCCAGAGGGCCAGGCCCACCCCACCCAGGGCAAGGATCGCGGCCAGGGCGGCGTAGAGCCGCATGCCGTACAGGAACACGAAGGGCAGATAGTGCGCGCCGACGATGACCATGGCGGCGGGGAAGAACCACTCGAGGCGGTAGCCGGTGACGGCCAGGGCGACCAGCAGGCCCAGGGGCACGGTGAAGGCGATCTGAGTGGCCAGGCCCGCCATCGGATGCCCCGCCGGCAGGGAGGTGGGCCGACCAGCCAGCCGCAGGCACACCGTGGTCAGCGGGAAGATCAGGATCCCGCCGAGCAGCAAGATCGCGATGGCCGCTGTGGTCGAGGAGAACATCCCGACCGCGGCCGCGGTCAGCCACAGGACTCCGGACACGAGCTGCCCGAAGAAGCCCCCTGCGTAGACGAGTCGGACATCGCGCTGGGCCTGATGAATCTCCATGCAACACCCTTCAGGGATCACCGCCACAGCGGGCGGGCTTCCCGGCTCTCCAGTGCGGCTAGTCCGATGTGGGCACCGGCGATTGTGCGGGGCGTTCCACACGCCCCTAGCGCGACATCCACCCCAGCGTGATCCACAGCCTAGGCCCGCCGGTCAGGTCCCCGACCACGATGCAGAGCCCGGCCCCGACGGCCACCGCGGTGGGCCGGCCTTCGGGGCGGCACGCCCGATCCGGATCTGATCGCGGGCCTTCGGGTCCTGCCCACTCGCGCGGTTGGCGGCCTTGGGCTGGGCTACGCGCCGCTGTGCTGGAGGTGCTCAGTGCTGGCCTCGGGTCGGTTGGTCGATGTCGAGGAGGCGATCTTGGGCCAGGTCCAGGCGTAGTAGGCGACGGCCGCGAGCAGTGCGACCTCGAGGACGCTGCCGAGCAGGTAGTAGTAGTTCCCCTCGCCGATCGAGCCGCCGACGATCGTCACCGCGTACAGGACGCTCAGGCTGATGTTGGCGATCCGGCTGATCGCTGGTCGCAGCACCAGGGTCCCGAACACCATCAGGGCGGGGATGGCGACATAGGCGGTGCTGAACAGCAGGAACGTCTGGTTGATGGTGAACCCGCCGATCTGGCCCGCCTCGATGTCGGCCCGGACATCGGGTCGGTAGGAGGCTGAAAGGTCGACGTAGATGAAGACGAACAGCATCGCTGTCCACAGGGCGGAGATCTTGATCCGCACGTTCACCGTGGCGGGTTCGAACGTCGTGCCGGAGGTCATGGGTGCCTTCTCGGCGTGGACGGACATCTCGCGGCTCCAATCTCTCGGTGGTGGCTTACTTAGTAACCGTACTCGCTACTTAGTAACCTAGTCAATGTGATGACTCGTGAGGACAGCTCCCCACGCCCGCGGCTGACCACCGATCGGGTCCTGCGGGCCGCGGTCGACCTGGCCGACAGGGAGGGGCTCGGCGCGCTGACGATGCGCCGCCTCGGTGCCGAGCTTGGGGTTGAGGCGATGTCGCTGTACAAGCACGTGGCCAACAAGGAGGCGATCCTCGACGGGGTCGTCGAGCTCATCGTGAGCCAGATCGAGATCCCCAGCCAGGACACCCCCTGGAAGCAGGCCATGCGACGGCGGGCCATCTCAGCCCGTGGGGTCCTCGCCGCGCACTCGTGGGCGATCGGGCTGCTGGAGACCCGCGGCTCGATGGGACCCGCGACGATGCGCTACCTGAACGCGATCCTGGGGAACCTGAGATCGGCGGGGTTCTCCATCCAGAACGCGGTCCACGCCTTCTGGCTGCTCGACAGCTACGTCTATGGACACGTGATCCAGGAGACGACCCTCGCACCGGGGCGCACCGCACCGCCGGGGACTGAGTCGGCGGCGGCGGTCCTGGAGCAGGCCACGATGGCCGAGTATCCGCATCTGGCCGAGCTGGCCGAACACGCGCTGGGGTCCGTCTACAGCGTCGATGGGGAGTTCCGGTTCGGCCTGGATCTCATCCTCGACGCCCTGGAGCGGGCCGCGACCCCGGCAGCTGGCTGACCCGGGAGCACCTCGGACGCGACCATCCGCCCCGGGTCGACCAGCCCCGGGGTATTGCCTGACCCGCCCGGCGTCAGTTCTTCCCGGGACTTTCGGCCCTTGGTGCGAAGGCGCGCCTGCCCTTGGCTGGCGGTGTGCAGGAGTCCACGCGCGCGGGCGTGACCTTGGGGTGGTCGCCTGGCGGCCAGGACGCCATCGCCGTGGGAGGGAGTACTCGATGCGGTCGAGGAAGAGGTCTGCGCGGCTGGCGGGGGCGCTGTACCTGTCCTACATCGCGGTAACGATCTTCGCGAATGTCACCCGGGACAGGCTCGTCGTGCCGGGCGACGCAGCGGCGACGACTGAGCGCATCGTGGCGTCCGTGCAGTTGCTGCGATTCAGTTTCGTCGGCGACGTCCTCGCTGGCGTGCTGTTCCTGCTGACCGCGTGGGCCCTGTATGTCCTGCTCAAGCCGGTGAACACTGAGGTTGCCTTGCTGTTCTTGCTGCTCAACGCCGCTGGCGTGGCCGTGCAGTGCCTGAACATGCTGAATCTCTTCGCAGCCGCCGTGATCGTCACCGACGGCGGTTCGTTGAGTGCCTTCACGGGGGAGCAGTCGCAGGCTCTGGCCCTGCTGTTCGTCGAGCTGCATGAAGCCGGGTTCGGGATCGCCCAGTTCTTCTTCGCGGCCTGGTTGCTCCCGCTGGGCTACCTGGTGTTCACGTCCGGCTACCTCCCAAGGCTGCTGGGCGTGATCTTGATGGTCGAGTCCGCTGCCTGGCTGCTCTACCCCTTGCAGTACTTCCTGGCTCCGGCCTTGGGCGGGGTCAGGTACGTCAGTTCTGTGGTCGGGTTCATCGGCGAGTTCTCCCTCGCCCTGTGGCTGCTGATCATGGGCGCGAGGGAACAGGAACCCACACCGGCCGCGGCGCACGCCTGAAGGAGGCACCGACATGCTCAAGACCGGATCGATCATCCTGACCGTCTGGAGCGGTCTGAACTTCCTGCTCGCTGCCATGATCCTGATCACCGTCGTCGCCTTCGACGCGGACTCCCCCCTCCTGCCACTGGTGTTCGACGCCCCCGAGATCAGCGCGCTCGACCCCAAGGTCATCGCCTCACTCAACACGCTGACCATCCTGTACAACTCCTGCTCCGTCGTGGTGTCGGTGCTGGTCTGGACGATCATCCGCAAGCACGTTGGCCACGGCGAACGCTGGGCGTACTGGCTGCTGGTGGCCGTGATCGGGTTCATCGAGGTCATGGCTTTCGTCGCCTCCGCGCAGGTCGATCACGCTCGCTGGCAGGTCAACGTGGTCCTGACCCTGCTGTACGTCGCGGGCAGCGCCATCACCGGCTACGCCCTCCTGCGACACCAGCCACACGCCACGCTCCCGACCCGGCCCCACTGATAAGGAGTGGCCTGCTGTCAAGTGGGCAGGTGAGGGACCCCGCCAACCCAACGGCCAGACGCGTCGCCGAGCACAACGCTTCGAGGCCATGCTGGCCAATCAAGGCCGCGGCGGAGGGGACCGGGGAGTAGCACCGATCGCCCATTCGCCCAGCCCCTCTGGAGCGAGGCGATCTCCTGGCTCGCGCACCAACCCCACCGCTCGACACCCGGAACTCGAACGGTCAAGCTACGCGCGGACTCGCTGGAGACCGGCGCCTGACCGCGCGCGACCGCCGGGATGCGTCGTCCGCACCGGACCCGGGGACCCCGACGGGGGTGCTGCCGTGGTGGCGGCAACGGCGGGGGACCAGCGGCCCTAGTGGCAGTCGAGCGGGTTCCGTAGCGTCAGTAGCGGAGCACGTGGCTGTCTGCCGACCGGGATGGGGTCGATCATGACCGAGCAACTACACGGTGAGTCGCTGGCGGGGAATCGCGTGGATCCCGTTGGCCCGGTGGGCTTGACCGACGCGTTGCGTCTGCCATGTGGGGTGGTGCTGCCCAACCGGATCGCGAAGGCGGCGATGACCGAGTGTCTGGCTGATCCGCAGACCAACGATCCGAACGTCCGCCACGAGCGGCTATTCCAACGATGGGCGCAGGGGGGTAGGGCTGATGGTCACCGGCAACGTGATGGTCGACCGGCGCTACCACCGGCGGGCCAGTGACTGGTTCGCGGCGACCAAGGGACACCCGAGATAGGAGAGGATTGACATGGCGACATCGACGTTGAGCAGTACCGGGCGGACCTCGGTCGAGGGGGTGAGGCACCGGACGACCGCGCGGGTTGTCGGGGTCCTGTTCATCGTGGCCACCCTCACCGCGATCATCGGTGGTGGGCTGGTGATGCAGTCACTGGACGCCCCGGACTACCTCGTCCAGGTGGCGGCCCACGAGGGCCAGGTCGTGGTGGGGGTGGTGCTGGAGTTCATCCTCGCGCTGTCTGTCATCGGGATCGCCGCGCTGTTGCTGCCGGTCCTCAGGCCGCACGGGGAGGCGATGGCGGTCGGCTACGTCGCCGTGCGCACGCTGGAGGCCGCCTTCATCCTGATGGCGACAACCACCGCGCTGCTGGTGCTTGCACTCGGCCAGGACTCGGGCAGTGCCATCGCCGCCGGGGTGGAACCGGTGGGCGGCGCACTGCTGTCGGCACGGGAATGGACCTACTTCGTCGGGACCATGCCCCTGTTCGGCGTGAGCGCGGTGATCCTCAACACTGTGCTGTACCGGTCCCGGCTGGTCCCGGCCTGGTTGTCGGTGTGGGGCCTGGTCGGAGGCCTGCTCCTCCTGACCTACGCCGGCGCCGAACTCCTCGGCGTCGAGTCGGCGATCCCGCTGCAACTGCTGGCAGCCCCGATCGCGGTGCAGGAGATGGCCCTGGCCGGGTGGTTGATCGCCAAGGGCTTCACCCGCCCGGCACCACCACCAGAACCGGCACCGGCGGGCGTCGCCCGTCAGGGGGCCTGACATGAACACGCGCACCGGTCCCGGAACGGGAATGCAACGGGCAGGGGGCATCGCGGCGCTGTATGTCGCCGTGGCCTATCTGGCAGCGATCCCCTACTTCGTCCTGCTCGTGGACTACCCCAGCGCGACCGACCCGGTCAGCAAGGTCGCCCTGCTCAAGGACAACCTCACCAGCATGTACCTGATGCACGTCGTCTGCTTCCAATTCGTCGCGCTCGCGATGATCGTCGTGACCGTGGCCACCTACCAACGCCTGAAGGACCGCGCCCCGGGGACGGCGCAGTTGGCCGCAGCAGTGGGGCTCATCCAGGCGGGCCTCCTGCTGGCCAGCGTCCAGGTGTTCAACTACGGGATGGACACCGTGGTCCAGCTCTTTGCCACGGCCCCCGAGAAGGCCGTGTCGGCATGGCAGGTGATCGAGTCCGTGGCCCTGGCCCTCGGCGGATCCGGTGGGCAGCTCGTCGGCGGAGTGTGGGTCCTGCTCGTGAGCCTGGCGGCACTTCGCGCCAAGGAGTTCCCAGCCGCCCTGAACTGGCTGGGCGCAGGCATCGGCACCGCCGGAATCCTGTCCACCCTGCCGGCGCTCAGCATGCTCGAAGTCGCGTACGAGCTGCTCATGATCGTGTGGTTCGGGTGGCTCGGGATCGCCATGCTCCGGTCGGCTCGGCATTCCCAGCAGCGTGTTGCTCCGCCGGAGCCGATCGGGTCGACGGCCTCCATGTAGTGCCCGCTGCCACCCCGGCACCGGGAAGCCCACCCCGCATCCGCCGGGGCCTCCTGGCCGCTGCCGACCGCGGTTTGCAGACTCCTACCGCCCCCCGGCCCCTGAGGTTTGTGATGGAGTCGACCTCGGTGGCACAGGCCACGGGGCGCCGGCGCGGTATGGAATCCGGAGGAGGGGAGCGGGCGGGAACTGCCTTGGGGTGGGCGATCCCGGAATGGGCTGGGGGCCGTAGCCCAGTTGTAGCCCAATTGGGGAAGCGACCCTGCTGGTGCGGCAGGCTCACCGTGAACCAGTCGTTCATCGGATCCCTCGACGAGCCCGCCGTCTACCTCAAGGCCCTCACAGCCGCCGACGCCGCACGTCACTACAAACTCGGCAAGCCGTGACCACCACCCCTCGGGGACACGCGGGTCACCGAGAGCGCCCCCGCACCAGACCGTCAGTCTCGGCGAAGGGGCGCGGTATGGGGGCTGGACCTAGCGCGGTACGGACGGCGTTGAGGCGCTCCGCCGTTCGGGAACCTGGGCAAGAGCTCACGGCCCGCCGATGTGGCTGGCGCTTTGGGCAGGTCACGCGGGGGTCGAGGTGCTGTCGCTGTCGGGTGTGGTGAACAGGGCGAGCAGTTCGCCGATCTGGTGCTGGGCCTCGGCCGGGTGCCGGAGGGGCAGCATCCCTCGAGGCTCGGGATGGGGTCCGGGTGAGTGCGGCGGCGGGAGTCGGACCCCCCTCCTGGATCCTGTGGTGCCCCGAAACCCAGTCCATCGAAGACCGCCAGGGACGCTGATCGGCGTCAGGGCGACATCCTCAGACCGCCGCGCCGAGGAGTTGTCCGACGGCGTAGGTGACGGCCATGGCCAGGGCGCCGCCCAGGACCAGTCGGATGGTGGCCCGTCGGCGCCCGGCGCCGCCGAGGTGCGCGCTGACGCTCCCGGTGGGGCGTGTTCTTCATGCGCCGCTGGGCGCACCGGCGCCGGCAAACCCGGGCCGGGGACGCCGGCTGACCCGGGTGACCCGAGTCAGCCGAGCAGTCCGGCCAGGAACCCGACCTGGTCGGCGGTGGCCTGCACTGACTGGGCCAGGTCGGCCCATGCCTGCTGCTCCTCGACGGAGATGCCGGTCAGGGCCGCGGCCCGCTGCGCCACCGTGGCCTGCAACGCGGCGAGTTGCTCCTGAAGCGGTTCCAGCGCGGCCGCGCTGAGGTTCTGCGGCGCGGCCAGCAGGTCCAGGGCCTGCGCGTTGACCTGTTCGAGTTCGGTGCGCAGCTCGGCGAAGGCGGCGCTGTTCTGATCCGAGACCTGCGCCTGCGCGCCGGGCAGGGTGCTCAGTGCCTCGTCGAGCAGGTTCTCGGCCTGTGCCGCGGCGGACTGCCCGACGGCGTCGACGGCCTGCTCGACCTGCTGCTGGGCGACCTCGGCCGCCCCGCAGCCGCCGAGCAGCAGGACGGATCCGACCGCCGCCCCGGCCACGCGTAGCCGCAGGGTGCGCGTGGAACCCGATGGGTGTGGTGGCTTCGGGCTCGCGTTCGGGTTCATACCCTCAATTGTCCGACGTGGCGCGGGAATCCGCACGGGACCGCAGTGACCCAGCCGCCCGATCGCGGAACCTGACGGGGTGCAGTCCTCGAAGTGCGACCGTGATGCCCCGGTACAGGTGCAGTGGTCTGTGTTGCTCGGCGTGCCGATCCGCCGGGTGATGCCCGAGGGGTTCGACCTGTGTGAGGAGGAGCTGCGCACTGTCGTGGGGGCGCCCGATAGGCTCGTCTGGTCCTGTTGCGGTGCGGGCCAGTGCGGTGCGTGCCGGGTGGGTCAGTCGGTTGGGGATGGTGAGCAATGGTCGACCAGCATGGTTTCAGCGACGCGGAGTGGGAGCTTCTCCTTGCGGTGCCGTTCGCGGTCTTCTTCGTCGTCGGGTACGCCGATGGCACGTTGTCCTCGGCGGAGCGCCGTGCCTTCGCTTCGATCGCTGCGGATGTCAGCGCGCAGGCGGACCGTCCGCAGGATGCCCTGGTGCGCGATGTGATGGGGCAGATCTCGCGGGAGTTCGATCAGATCATGGCCCGGTTGGACGTGCAGATGGGGGAGGGGGTCCCCTGGGTGCTGTCAGCGGGCCGGACCCTGCTCGACGCCATGTCCGACGGCGATCAGGCGCTGGCCTTCAAGGACACGATGATCGCGATGGCGCAGACGGTCGCCGCGGCGTGGCCACGGTTCGGTCGACGGACCACCGCCGAGGAACAGCGCAGCATCGACTTCGTCCGGGACCTGTTGGGGGTCCCCGGCACCCCGTGAGGTGGTGGCCCCAGTCAGCCGCCGCGGGAACCCGGCGCGGTGACACGCCCCGACATGATCGGGCTCCTTCGGGTGATCGATATCGAGGGGAGCGACGTGGAACTCGGCCGGGGTCACCCGTCGGATACGTCGACCTCACTTCCCTTCCCAGCCGCGTCCAGGTCCGATAGACCTGTCAGGCCTACCGACGATTGTGCAGGGCGTCCCACGCGGCCCCGAGTGTGACACCCAGCCCGGCGCCCAGCGCAATCCACAGCCCCAGCCCGTAGCCGCCGCCGGTCACGATCCCGACCACGATGCCCAGCCCGGCGCCCAGGACGAGGTTCTCCGAGGCCACGGAACTGGGGGAGGTCTCCCGGCGGGCGGTGTCACCGGTCCAGGCGTGCCCGTTCCAGAAGCGCAGCAGGCTGGAGTCCACCTGGTCGGGGAACCACCCCGGGTCACGGGTGGGCGCGCCGAGGGCGGCGTCCCGGGGTGCTGGCGGCGCGTGGTCGGCGCGCCGGGCGGCATGCCACAGGCCGACGATGACCACGATCACCCCACCGACCAGCATGACGACGCTGAACACGCCCACCGCATCGCGCAGGAGGCCGACGGGAGCGGCGAGTGCGACGGATCGGGCGACCAGGGACACGACCAGGAACAGGGCCCCGTAGCTGAGCTCCGACTTGGTGGACATGCGCATGCGGCCGAACGGTGTGGGCATGACGCCCTCATTCCCTCGATGGCTCTCCTGGGTGCGCGGTCACCGAACGGGACCGCCAGCAGGCGCCTGAACCCCACGTTACCCCCACATCAGCCAGAGCCCACACGCCCTCGACCACGGCTCAGCCGTCCACGGGCACCCCGCCACAGACCGGCTCGGGTGCCGCGGGCCCGCCTTCCGGGGAGCGCGATCCCGATGCTGCGCCGGGCACGGTATGGAGTCCACCTCCTTGGCTCGGGCGGGAATAGCTATGGGGTGGGCGATCCCGGAATCGACCTCACGCCCGCTAGCCCAGTTTGTAGCCCACTACTGGGCACATCCCTGTTGCGCGACCTTTGCATCCTGGCGTCGAGCATTGCCGCCAACACGTGGACCGCCGCGGCGAGTTTCGCCACCTACGCGGCCACCATCGTCGCCGACGGGCCCTACGTGTACCTGCGACTCAACGAGGCCCAGCCGGGGAATGTCGCCACGCTGCCAGCGGCGAACCTGGGATCCCTGTCGACCAGCCAGCTCTACACGCGTGCCTCG
Source organism: uncultured Actinomycetes bacterium (assembly GCA_963706875.1). Taxonomy (GTDB): domain Bacteria; phylum Actinomycetota; class Actinomycetes; order S36-B12; family CAIYMF01; genus Prado023. Next base: position 105,927 of record CAVPNW010000009.1, read on the forward strand.
ACAGGCACTTTCGCGGCGTCCTTCGGGCTGGGGGCCTCCGCCAGCGCGAACATGACCCCGACCCCGAACTCAAGCGCGCAGATCCTCAAGGACGGGGTTTGCATCCTTCCCGCCGCAGCCCAAGCCTCCCTCGCATCCCCGCAGACGTTCACTGTGGAGGCCTGGATCAAGAGCACCGGAGCCGAGGGCGGCAAGATAACTCGGCGGTCAATGGGAGGGGGGGTATAGGGGAGCCTGCCGTGGCGGCCGCGGGTGGGTGAGTGGCAAAGGGCCCGACCCCGGCGAGCGTCTGTCCTGGCAGTGGATCGCCTCGAACCGGGGTCGGGATCTGGGGAGCATTTCACCGTGGATGAGTCCTGGCAATGGCGCATGCAACCGACGTTTCCCAGGTGGGGGGAGTCGGGAAATTCACAACTTGTCCGCGACCCGTGGTGGCACTGACGGTGCCGCCCCCGACGCCCAGCGTGACCGGCCAGCCTGCCCATCAGCGGGGTGGGCGACGACCGCGTTCCCGAGCGAGGACCCGCTCCAAAACTGGCCGCCCGAGGTGGTTCTCCTAATCCCCGTGTCAGTCACCAGGACCAGTTCGCAGGTCCCGGGGCCGGCGACAGGAGGTCACGAAAGAACTACGCGAGCGGTCACCTCGGGGACACCGGGGTCGCCGACTCGCACCACGGCGGCCTCAGGGCCGCGGACTGCGTGGAGGTTACCTGATCGACACTGGGGCTGCGGTCGTGACGTAGGCGCACACGCGGCAGGCGCTTGGGCCCTCCTGTGCCCACCATCGGCAGGTTGGCCGGATCCCGCACTCGGGGAGTTCGGCCGAATGGGGAGGTGGCAGGTGGGTATCGAGCTGGGAGTGCGCGACGTCGATAGCGCGGCATGCGTCGTCGACCCAGAAGGCGCATCCCGAGTTCACGCAGCGCCCGGAGAACCGGGCGACGGCCTCTGGGCGGTGCCCGTCGGCGGTCAGCGCACCTAGCAACTCGGCTGTCACCTGCGGGGAGCTGGCCGTGTAGACGAGTCGACCGTCGCGCCCCACGATTCCCAGCAGGGCCGATCGGCCCTCAACCGCTGGTGCGCTGGGGCACGAGAAGTCGGCCGGCGATGTGCTCACCGAACGACGAAGTCCCGTACCTGCTTGGACAACTCAAGGGCGCGAGCGTCTAGAAAGGCAACCCGACCGATCCACTCCCAGTCCCGAATCCGCGACACATCTAGGGAGATGAGGTCCCTGTCGGGCTTGACAACGTCCAACAACGCTCGGCTTCCAGCTTCGGACACCGCCCTGGCGATCATTGCCTGGGCCCGGTCGTCCAATTCACCATCCACCACGAACTTGAACTCGTATGCCATGTGAGTCTCCTTTGGTCTGGTGGTTCCGGGATTCCAGCGGGATCCCGGTCCTGTGATGGTCCTCCCGCGGGTGGACGCCGTCAAGAGGAGGTGGTCAGCCTGCCTGCCGAATGCGATCCAGGTTGTGTGGGCCCCCTACCAGCATTCCCGGGTGCGGGTTCCGGTGACGTGTCGAGGCGCGTACAACGCTGCGACCACCTGGGTCAGGCTCGCCGTTGGGGGCTGGCCGTCCGGGCGAGTTGGGTATGGACAAGGTCCGGGGATTAGGCAAGGCTGACCTCGTACGTCGGGGCCAGAGAGGCAGGGGCGCCATGTCGGTGACCAAGCTCGTGAGCGGCATCCACCGAGGGTCCGCAGTGGCCGGCCTTCCCGATGGGACCTTCTGCGTCGCATCGGCCAAGGGCCTGGTAACCCGGTACGACTCAGCGGGAACCGAGATGGAATCGACGTCGATCGGCTCCGTCGTGAGCGGACTGGCCACGCATCCGTCGGGGTTGGGAGTGTTCGTCGCGTCCGCGTCGACCGGGATCTGGGAGGTTCAATTCGGTGCCGCCCCGTCCGCGCGGATCCTGCAGCGTCTCAAGGGTGCGCGCGGTGTCGCGGTCGACGTCGCGAGTGCCTCGCTTCACGTCGTGGCAAGCCGCGACGGCGGCACCTTGGTCCGGATCCCGATCACGGGTGTGGGCAAGGGACGTGTGCTGGCCCGCGGGATCGGTGAGGCGCGCGCCCTGGCCCATCGGATGGGCCAGCCGTGGGTGTGGGTGCTCCGCGCTGGCAGCGCCAGCACCGGTACCGAGTCGAGCCTGGCCGCCTACGACGCCAGCACGGGTGCGGCAGGACCCTCCATCCCCGGCCTTGGCCTCGCGCAGGCTGTCGCGTGGGTCGCTCCGGCTGGCACTCAGGTGGCTCTGGCCGACGCGCTCGGCCGGATCCTCCTGGTCGACACCCACCGCCTGAGTGAGCCGCCCATCATCCTTGAGGACGGTCTGCCTCGCGTGTGGTCACTGGACCTGGCAGCCCTCCCCGGTCCGGGGGGCGGGGCGGCGCTCGTGGCGGGCCTCGGCGACGCGGTCGTACTGGTCGACCTCCCACCCGCCCCCTCGGTCCAGCTTGAGATGCCCACGGCACCGCTGTACCTGTCGAGTTGGGCGCGCGTCGGCGTTGCCCTGTCCGGGGGCCTCGGGCTCGATGACCTGGTCTTCCGCGTCGAGCCGCCGGAGGGCGGGCTCGTGTCGCAGTCCCGCGACGCGACCTTCGCCCACCGGCCCTCGGTCCTCCTGTCCGCGAGTGCCGTCCCCGGCTCGTACAAGCTCCTCGTCCAGAACCTCACCACGGGGGACGAGCTACTCGGCGAGCCGTTCGAGATCAGCGACTCGTGGGACGGTGTTCACGGCCCGCCGGTCAGCCACCTCGGCACGGTCGGGGTCGACTCACCGGACCCTGCGTGGGGTGGCGGCGACCCGTTCGTCCCGCAGAACCTCGGCGTCACGCCGGCCCTCGGGACCAAGAACGTCGCCGTCGTCATCGTCGAGACGAACGACAGCACCGCCCTGTCCGCCGCCGGCCAGGCCACGCTGCGCACCGAGTGGGTCAACGAGGTCTTCGACGGCGTCACGAGGGGCGGGGTCGTCGAGTCGACCCGGAACTACTGGCGCGACGTGTCCGAGGGTCGTCTCGACGTGGCGAACGCCGGAGTCGTTGGCCCGATCCGGCTGACCAACAACTGGGCCTCCTACGGCACAAGCATCAACATGACGACCGGCCAGACCGACGGGTGGGAGGGTTTCGCCCGTGCGGCAATCGCTGACCTGCGGGCGCAGAACGAGGCCTCGGCCGCCGCGGGAAACCCGCCCGTGGTCGACCTGATGACGGTCGACTCGATCATCCTCGTCGGTCGATCGCTGCCCGCGGCCGGCGCGAACCCAGGCCGCTTCCTCTGGCCGAGTGCCACACGGCCGGGGGGCTACCAGCTGTCCTTCGAGGTGGCCCAGCAGCGGGTCAGCGTCCCGTTTCCCTTCGGCACCGTCGAGGTCAGCGTGCCGATCATGCGCACGATCCAGATGTTCGTGATGCCTGATGACTGGGAGCCCCGGGAGTCCAGCGGTCGGGTGCGCGGGGAGACCGCGGCCCACGAGCTGGGGCACAACCTCGGCCTGCCCGACGAGTACGCCCGCTCCGGGCACCCCCAGTGGGCCAAGGACCGCGACCTGGCCAGATCGACCACGGCGGGGGCGAGCTGGTCGCTGATGTCGTGGGAGGAGCAGTTCGCGCAGACCACCGTGGTCGAGAAGATGCGGCTCGGCTGGGTCGACGCCGGGCACGTGCGCAACCTCAGCTTCGCCACCCTGGGGCCGGTGGACGAGGAGATCACCCTGCACGCCTCGGACCTCGGCCCACCTCCCGCCGGTCGCTTCTCGGTGGTCGAGGTGCGCATCGCCGACGGATCCAACTACTACTTCGAGTACCGCCGGGAACTGCCGACGACGACAAGCGACCAGGACATCCCCAGCGACCGCACCGTCATCGGTGTGGACTGCCGATCGGGCGCCGAGCCGTCCGACCGGCGCAACATCCTGCGGATCAAGAACGACTCGGACAACGACAACGCCGAGTTCCAGGCCGGCGACGACTACCGCGAGCAGGACACATCCGAGCCCGGCTACCCCAACGACTTCCGGATGAGCGTCGTCAGCACCGACGCCGACTCGGCACGGATCCGGATCCAGTACGGCGACTCCAAGCCCGACCCGCAGATCCGCCCATGGGCGCCGAGCACGAACTGGAAGAGCCCCGACCTGCGCGTGACCAACGCCCGCAACCTCGCCGACAGCCGCTTCCGTGACATCCCCTGGGAGGGGCACGACAACCGGATCGTCGCGACCGTGCGCAACCCCGGGCTGCTCAACGCCAGGAACGTCCGCGTCGACTTCTTCGTCAAGGACTTCACACTCGGGGGAGGTGCGGAGACCGCGCTCGGCAGTGACACCCACGACGTCGCGACGGGTGCGACGGTGGAGTTCACGTCGAGCGTCGCCTGGGTGCCACCGCCGCTGTCGGTAATCCCGTTCCTCAACGTCCGCGCCCACTACTGCGTCGTGGCCCGCATCGCCGAGTACTCCGACCCCGCGGACCCGTCGATCCGCGAGATCACCCGGGACAACAACGAGGCGCAGTCCAACCACACCCAACTCATCTCGGTCAGCGCCTCACCCTCAAGTCGTGAGATCGGCCTGGTCAAGGTCACCAATCCACTGCCGGAGGCAGCGGACTGCCGTGTCCAGGTGCGCCAGACAAGCCGGTTCGCCCGCACCTACGTGGAGCATGCATGGGTGCACCTCAAGCCCGGAGAGGAGCGCGACGTCATGTTCCTCACCGAGTCACTCCTCGGCGACCCCGCCCTCGGGCACATGGCCCGGGAGTACCGGGAACAGATCTACAAGTCCCCCAACAGCGTGCGGATCACCGGCATCGCCGACGACCACGAGACCTGCGAGGGCCTCGTCACCGGCGGCGCCCACGTGCTCGTCCGCTCCGCGCGGGCAACCCGGTGGGTGAAGTTCGCCCGCGAGGGGGGCCACGCCTTCGGCCGAGTCGAAGCCGTGGACGACCGCTCCGGGGTCGAGGGCACCGTCCTGGTCACCGTCTGGCCCGAAGAGGCACCGGAGAAGGCGATCGTGCGCGAGGGACGGGCCGTCGACGGTGACGTCAACGTCGAGATCGGTCACGTCGAGGACGACTGGCTCACCCAGGCGCACTACCTCGGCGGCTTCGACCTCGCCCCCTGCGACACCGACGTCCTGCGCAAGTAGGCCGGCGCGGACCTCCCACGTAGGACTGAGAAGTCCGTCGCGGCGCAGTGTCTTCGCGGTGTCCCCGCCGACCGGGTGCTGGGCCAGAGTCGTTGGTCATGGGCTCCTTGCGCCAGGCGGGCGAGCTATCCGGGCGCGGTTCAAGGAATGGGAGCCCACGTCCCACGCTGGCTGTGAACAACGGAGGTCCTCTGGCCTCCCTTATGCTCCGCGGATGGGACTGTTCCGCCGCAAGCGAGCCTCCTCCGCATCGCCGGGCAACGTGGAACGCGGGGCCTGCAGTTGCCCTGAGCACCTCGAGGGCGTCATCGGGCTGGCCGTACCGCTGACAGCCCAGGTCCTCCGAGAGTCCCCCGATGAGCAAGCCATGACTGTGGGCGAGCTGATCGAAGCTGACGCCCTCGGCGTCGAGCCATGCGAGATGGTCTTCTTCAACGACGTTGAGACCGGAGCGCTCGACGACGGGCCGTACAACTGGACGGTGTGGGTTGGCGATGAGGCGCGGTCGAGCTACGACGACGAGGCGGAGCTAGCCCTCGACCGGGCGCTGCGCGCGCAGCCCGGGGTCGAGCGCGTGCTCTGGGAGGACCGCGAGGTCCTGCATGTGGGTGCGCCGACAGTGTGCGTCGACGGGATGCTCGCCACGGTGGCGCGCGCCTTGCTCGACCCGAGGGTCCGCCTGGGCGAGCACAGCTGAGTTCACGCGCAAGTTGAACAGCGACTCGGCTGGTGGGCCGGGTTGGTGCCGTAGATCAGAAGGTAGCCCGACACCCGGCTCCAGTCGCGCCGGGCGCGTATGGAGTTCAGGGGAGCGCCGGGGCCGGGAACGGCGACGGGGTGGGCGATCCCGGGAACGGGCTCACGGCCCCACTTGAGGCCCACGGTGCTTGTGGCCCAGCGGTGGCGGCTGGTCGGTTGGGTAGATGTCGGATCGGGACCGATGGCCAGGACGGTGACGAGGTGTGGTGTCGTCATCGGGCCCTCGATGATCAGGCCGAGGTCGCGGCCGCACCCGGCGCCCCTGCGGGGGTGCTTGCGGCCAACGGCCCGTCTGGATTGAGGTGGGTGACGGACGGGTTGGGGAACTCGGAGCGGCGGTGGATCGGACTGGGCTACGCGGCGTCGATGATGTAGCCGATGGCCATGAAGCCGAAGATCCACACGTCCTGACAGAAGTGGATGAACCAGGCCCAGAACAGGCCGCGGGTCTCCTGCATGGACTTGGCCAGGATCCAGCCCAGGAAGGTCGCGAGCAGGACTCCGATCACGCCGTACGGCACGCCGTAGTAGTGGATCAGCCCGAAGTACGCCGCGACCATGTACAGCGCCTGGCGGGGGCCGACCGGGCCCTCGAGAACGGACAGGAATGAGGCCTTGTAGGTCACTTCCTCGTTGAACGCGTTGACCGCCGCGGCGAGCAGGACCGCGGGCAGGTAGGGCAGGACCTCGATCACGATGTCGGGTGATGGGCGCCCTTCGATGATGAGGAAGGTCAGTGTGCCCAAGCTGATGTACAGGGTCAGCCACGCGCCGAGCCGGTTCCACCGGTCGCCGGGTTTGACCCACAGCCACCGGATTGGTTCCGCGGGGGCGCGGATGTCACCGGTCGTGAGGTAGAAGTCGTGCCGGTGCTTGCCCAGCAGCAGCAGGGTCCCGATGACGGCGGCGGTGACGATCAGGTTCAGCGACACCTCGGCGAGCATGGTGACGTTGAACGACGAGCTGCTCAGCCACCCGGGGTACCTGCCCATTCGATCGACCTTGGTGAACACCAGCCACTGGCTTGCGATGAGCACCAGGAACAGGACCAGCAGGGGGCGCAGCCCCCGCAGTGGCCGCCACACCACGGTGGCCACCAGTGCGACCGCGAGGACCCCGAGGGCCATCTGCGCCTGACGCGTTGGGGAGATGGTCTGGCCGAGGATCTCCTGACCGATCACGGTGGGCAGCGACGAGGCCAGCAGCACGACGACCCAGGCAACCAGCAGAGTCAGCCGGGGGTGTTGGCCCACGGCTGGCTGGTCCCCGAGCCCGCGGGGGGTCTTGCCGTTCAGGGCTTCGTTCCGTGTGGGTGGACGCATGTCAGTCATGGCCGAGTCTCCGAGGGACGCGTGGATGTCCTCCTGCTCACCATCCTCCGGCCCACGCGGAGGGGCAAGGGTCCCAGGTCACGTGTGCCTCGACTGTGCGACACCTGTCGAGCACTCGCCGAACGTTCCCGGTCGTACCTGTCCGCGTGCACGTTGAGGGAACGCGGCGAGCAGTTCGGCGTGTCGCTGGCCGACTCAGGCGGTGCCCTGCCGGAGGGCCGTCCGTCCCAACCTCGGAGGTCCCCGGGCGAGTGCGCCGAGGGTTCCCGCCGGGCTGCGGTCGATCGTTCGGGGTTCCCTCCCGGTGAGCGGGCGAGGATGATCGGTGGTGGTGCCGCGTGATCCTGGGTATCCCGGAGGCCGGATCACGAGGACCTCGTGGTGGAGGTGGTGACGGGCTCGGTGGAGGATCTCGGGGCGTGGGGTGCGCTGGGCGTGGCGTCGGCGATCCGGGCGGGCGAGGTGTCGTCTCGTGAGGTGGTGGAGGCCCTGCTGGACCGGATCGCCCGGTACAACCCGTCGTTGAACGCGATCGTGACCCTGGATGAGGTCGGGGCCCGGTCGCGGGCTGACCTGGCGGACATTGCCCTGGCCCGGGGGGAGGTGTGGGGGCCGCTGCACGGGGTGCCGGTCACGTTCAAAGATGTGTTCGAGACCGCCGGGCTGCGCACCACCAGCAGCCACAAGCCTCTGGCCGGGTACGTGCCGCAGCGCGACGCCACCGTGGTGGCCCGGTTCCGATCAGCCGGGGCGATCGTGCTGGGCAAGACGAACATGCCGGAACTGGCCGGGGACAACCAGAGCGACAGTCCCGTGTTCGGCCGGGCGAACAACCCGTGGGACCTGGGCCTGACCCCGGGCGGAAGCTCGGGTGGGGAGGCCGCTGCGGTCGCCGCCGGGTTGACACTCTTGGGGTCGGGCAGCGACATCGGGGGTTCACTTCGGCTGCCGGCGCACTTCTGCGGGGTGTTCGCGCTGAAGCCGACCGATCACCGGGTCTCCAACGCCGGGCACATCCCGCCCCTGCCCGGCAGTGTGAACACTGTGCGTCACCTGGCCGTCAACGGGCCCATCGCCAACAACCCGGCGGATCTGGGCCTGTGGTTGTCCGTGGTGGCCGGCCCGGACGGGCGCGACGCGACGGTGCCACCCGTGCCGGTTGCGGGTCCGGAGGTGGTGCCCCGCTCGTTGGCTGGGTTGCGGATCGCGTGGACCGATGACGTGGGCGGGATCCCGGTCACCGCGGACACCCGCGACGCGGTGACCCGGTTCGCGACCGACCTGGCCGACGCCGGGTGCCAGGTGGTCCGGGCGGCGCCGCCGGGGGTGGACATCGAGGAGGTGTGGCAGACCTACGGAACGCTGTACGGGGCGATGGTCTTCGCGATGCAGCCCCGAGCCGCCCGGGTCGCCCTGCGCACCGTCGGCCCGGCCATGTTCCGCGACCCCATCTTCGGCCCCTCCTCCCGCGCGGCGACGGCCAGCGCCCGGGAGTTCCTGCACGCCCTGGCCCGCCGCGACACGCTGATGTGGGTCATGGAGGAGTTCCTCACCGACGTCGACGCGTGGATCTGCCCGGTGGCCTCGATACCGGCCTTCCCCCATCGGCCAGCGCGCCAGACCGGACGCCCGATCCAAGTCGACAATCAGAAGGTGCCCGGGACCGTCGCGACGATGGGCCACACCATGCTGGCCAGCCTCACCGGCCACCCCGCCGTGACCCTGCCCCTGACCCACCACAACGGGGACCTGCCGATCGGGGTGCAGGTCATCGGCCGACTCTGGCAAGACCACGACCTACTCAACGTCGTGAGCACCCTGACCACGGTGACCGGTCCATCCCCCCGACCACCCGAGTTCCCGTGACCGAGGCGGCAATCCCGCGGGCGCGATATGGAGTCCACCGCCCTGGCCGGGGTGGGAACGGCGATGGGGTGGGCCATCCCGGGAACGGGCTCGGGGCTGTGGCCCAACTTGTAGCCAGTTGCGGTCGGTGGCGGCGGTGCTGGTCCGTGATCGCCAGTTGGCGACCTCGGTCGTTGGTTGTACGGCTCACACTGGACAGGCGCAGGATGGACGGACCCAATCACATGTAAGTGTGCGAATAGTTACTCTAAGGAGTACGTTTGGCACATGACAAGACAGGCCATGCAGGGCCCGCGGGTGGTTGCCCGGGCGCCGATGCGCACGGTTCGCCCCGCTGACCTGGGCCAGGTGTATGCCCAGCCGCGGGTTCGGGTGCGGGACCTGGAGGCTCGGGGGGTGCTGCACCGGTTGGCGCATGGGTACTACTGCGCGGTCCCTCTGGAGTTCGACGCCGGCTCCTGGCGGCCCAGCCTGGAGGCGGCCGCGGCTGGTATCGCGACGGCAGTGTTCGGCGACCGGGTTCCGGTCCTGATGGGCAAGTCAGCTGCCCGGGTTCACCGGGCGCTGCCCCGGGCGGGGGCTCAGGCGTGGGTAGCCGTTCCCCGGGCCCATCGCCCGATCCAGCTCGTGGACCGGGACGCGGTGGTGCGTTTCGTTCGCCGGGATGTGGCCTCCCTGGACGCCACCCTGGTCAGCACCGACCTCGGCCAGACGCTGGCCACCACCGTGGAGCAGACGGTCCTGGACCTCGCCCGGTCCGATCCTCGGCTGGTGGATCTGGATACGCAGGAGGCGATCGAGGCCCTGCTGCCGGTGTGCGACCTGGAGGTGTTGGGGCGGTTGGCCGGCCAGCAGCGGATGCGGGCCACCCTGCGCCGGCTCGAGGCGGTGCGCCCGTGAATGGCCAATGGCGGACCGAATGGGCGGCTGTCGCGGATCGGTTCGGCGTCGACATGGAACAGGTGCGCCGGGACCACTTGATCTCCCACGTGCTAGCGGCCATCTCCGCCGGTGTCCCCAGCACGGACGTCGTGTTCTTCGGCGGTACCGCGCTGTCTCGGACCTACCTGACCGCGTCGCGGCTCAGCGAGGACCTCGACCTGATCGCGGTGGCGCCCCGATCGCAGGTGGCCTCCGGCCTGGAAGCCGCGATCCGTACCGGTCTGGCGCGAAGCCACGGCGCAGTGACCTGGCGGCCGGCGCTGACCGGGACCACGGGAAGCCAACCCGCCGTCCTGATCGTTGACGATCAGACCAGTGTCCAGCTGCAGCTCGTCGATGGCTCGGGCTACACCTGGCCGACCGAGGTCCACGACCTCGAGCAGCGCTACGCCGATGCCCCACCCGCTCGGATGACCGTCCTCACCGCGCCCGGCGCGGCGGCGGCGAAGCTGGCTGCGTGGATCGAGCGGCGGGCGCCTCGCGATCTGTACGACCTGTGGGCCCTTGCCGAGCGCGGGCTGATCACCCCCGAGGCCGTGGCGGTGTTCGTCACCAGGGGGCCGTTCGGGCAACCCCCGAGCGAGTGGATCTTCACCACCGGCATCGACGAACGGGACTGGCGGTCCGCTCTGGGACACCAGACCCGGCTGAGCATCCGTGCCGATCAGGCCCTGTCCGTCGTCCGAACCGCGTGGCTATCAGCCGCCGAGGAAACCGCCCATTCGTGATCCGGGGTGTCCTGGACCGGCAGAGCCACGAAGATCCGCGCGACCTGCACCTGGAAGGCGGTCAGCCCGGACGTGAGTCGCCGGTCCCGGCGTCGATCAGCCCTGCCCACGCCCGGCGCACGGCCCGGGGCAGGACCAGCTCGGGCCACAGATCAACCAGGAGGACCCCATCGACCACGGCGGTGATCTGCTCGGGGTCACCCTCCCGGAGCACGATCTCGTAGGCGCGGGCACGATCAGCGCGGTCGCGCAGGTCGAACAGCCTGCCGGGTTGCGACCAGTTCAGGTCCAACGGCAGCGCGACCTGGCGCAGCGCGTTGGCCGCCGTCAGCCGTGGCAGCGTTGACGGGACCCACGCGACCCGCCCCCGTCCGACGTCTACCGCCGTCCACTGCACTCTGGGCTGCGCTTCGAGCACCTGCCCCACCGCGGCCAGCAGCCGTTCGACGGTCTGCAGGGTGGGGGACTTGCGGCCATGCTCGTACGCGGACAGCGTTGGCCGTGACGTCCCTGCGACCCGGGCCCATTCCGTCTGCGACAGGCCAGCGACTCGGCGCACTTCAGCCAACTGCATGTCGACCTCCTCCTCCGGCCTAGGTATCCGATCAGATACTAGCACCGGGACGGAGTCTTACGGTCCGAATCCTGAGTGCCGGCCACGTGCGACGCACCGAGTGCCTGCGGACAGAGAGCGACAGGGGCACATTCATCGAGTTGCCGTGAGCCGTCTGGGGTGCCTGGTGCCCCGGGGACACCAGGCAGGCGGTGCTCTCGCCCTTCTTCACGAAGATGACGCACAAGAATGCGTCCGCCCTCAGCGGCGCCTCCGGCCTGATCGCGACCTTCATCTCGCTGCTGATCACTGACCTCGTCTCGGACGGACTGAGCATCGAGGGGGCCTCCACTTGGTTGTGGGCCACGCTGATCGTGTGGCTGGGCACCATGCTCGCGGCGTTCATCCTGCCCAGGTCCTCGTCATGAAGGCCGTCGAGGAGCCTGCGACCAGGGAAGCGTTGGCTGCTGATCGTCGAGTTCGATTCTCGGGCTGCGGATCGGAGTCGGTTGTAGGGCTCGGCGGGTCTCGAGATGCCGCTCACCCGCTACGCCGCACTCGCCTGAGCGAGTTGGGAAGTGGCGCGGTGTTGAGCGGGATCGGGAGGATGCCGCCGGGCGGAAGCTGCGCGGCAGCTCATGGCGCCACCTCTGGCCCGGCCCGGACTCGGCCCCACGTAGGCTGTGGGCCATCGTTGCCGGTGCAGTGCGGTCGGGCCCTCGTCGCCCGCAAGGGGAGTGAGATGCCCACGTGGGTGATCGTCTTCGGGGTCCTGGTCGGTGCGCTGGCCGTCGGGCTGCTCGCCAACCGATGGGTGCGCCCGTTCGCGAAGTCTGAGGTCCAGGGCGTCAAGCTCGAGCTGCTGATCTCCCCGCTGCTGACCCTCACGGTCCTGCTGCTGGCGTTCGTGCTGGTCCAGGTGTTCTCCAGCTTCCGCTCCTCCAAGGACGCGTCGGGGCTTGAGGCCGGTCGGGTCGTCTTCGAGTTCGACATCGCCGGCTACTACGACGACCCGATCGCCGAGCCGATGCAGTCCGCGCTGGTCTGCTACGCCCGGGCGGTGGCCCATCAGGACTGGCCGGCCCTCGCCGGCGATCCCGAGCTGTCCCCGGCCGCCGGCAGGTGGGGGTCCGCCCTGGACATCCCCCTTGCCAAGTTGCGTGAGATCGACAACGGCCAGCCCTACGGCACGCTGCTCGCCGCGGACAAGGAGCGCAGCGATGGGCGTCGCCTCAGGCTGGTCCAGGCCCGACCCACTGTGCCGACCGAATTGGAGCTCCTGCTGCTGATGACCAGTGCGCTGGCGGTGCTCGGGATCGCCGCCTTCACGTTGCCCTATGTCTCACGCCGGACCCAGATCGGCGCATTGGCCGTCCTGACCACTGTCCTGGGCGTGGTGCTGATCTCCATCGTCGACCTCGACACCAAGTACGAGGGCTTCATCCAGATGGAGAACCAGGACTTCCTGATCGCCGACCAGTTGCTCACTCCCCGGTATGCGGCGCGCTATCCGGACAGGGTCCTGCCCTGCGATGCGGTGGGGCTGCCCCGCTCGTGAACTCCGGCGGGTCCCTCATCGCCAGTGGCCGCATCGGGGAGGCGGCCGTCGAGCAGGCGGGTGACCTGCTCCCGTAGCGCCCGGATCTCTGCCACGACCTCGTTCTCGGCGGCCTCCTCGTTCCTACCGACGAACCAAGCGGCGATGCTGGCCGTCACCACGCCGATCATCGAGATGCCCACGAGCATGAGACCGAATGCGACGATCCGCCCGCTGGGAGTGACCGGGTACACGTCGCCGTAGCCGATCGTCGTGGCGGTGACTGCGGACCACCAGAGTGAGTCACCGTAGTTCTGGATGGTCGATCCCGGCTGCCCCCGTTCGGCGTCGAGTATCGCCACGGCGGCGACGACCATCAGCATCAGCGTGGCCCCCACGGCGCCACTGAGGGTCTCGCCGACGGAGACCCGACCTCCATGTCGGATGAGCAGCTGCAGGGCGGTGAAGACGCGCAGAACGCGCAGAGGACGCAGCATGGGCAGGACGACGAGGAGCACGTCGATGGGGTGCCGGAGAGCGTAGTGAAGCGGCCGTCCCGACAGCACGCACCGGGTGATGAGGTCGGCGGCGAAGACCAGCCACAGGAGGATGTTGATCACCCGGAGGGTCATGGTGAGCGGGTCCGGAGCACCCTGCCAGATGATCGGTGTCGCGTAGGCGAAGAGGAACGCGACAGCCAGGACGGTCAGGGGTGCTGCGGTGCGGTCCTCGTACTGAGAGAGCCTGGTGGGCGGGACTTCCATGCCGAGCGACTCTAGCCAAAGTGCAGCCAAGTACAGCAGCGTCTCTGCGCCAGCAGTTCGTTCAGTTGCGCCCTGGGGGCACCGACCCCTCGCGCTGCATCTTCTGGCGGATCTCATCGACCCGGTGGACGACGGCCTCGATCTCCTCGGCCATCACGTGCGCGGCCGATTGCCAGGTGACGGCGCGGATGATCTCGAGGTTCGCCTCGAACCCCTCCTGGGTGCCGTCGCCGGCGAAGAGGTCGCCGGCCTCGGAGATCCACTTGACTGCGAACTCCTCGCACAGTTCCCGGAATCGGCGCCGCATGAGTTCGGCCGACCAGGCGCTGAGCTCGATGTCGGTTCCGACCTTCTGCAGTTCCAGGGCGCCTCGTAGTTGGGGGACGCTGGGAGCGAACCAGACGCCCTACCGACAGTTGGGTGTTGGGCCGTACTCTTGCCTGCATGGGCGCGAAGATTGGCGTCGTGGAGGCGCACCGGGATGCGATTCACGAGATCGCGTCTCGGCACCGCGCCGTCTCGGTGTCGGTCTTTGGATCGGTGGCACGTGGGGACGACGGACCGGGCAGCGACATCGACTTCCTTGTCGACTTCCAACCCGGTGCAACGCTGCTGGATCTCATGCACCTGGAGGACGACCTGCAGGCCTTGCTCGGGTGCCCCGTTGACGTAGTGTCCGCCCGGGGATTGAAGCAGCGCGATGACCACATCCGCCGTGAGGCCGTCCTGGTATGAGCCGCAGCGACGAGCAGCGTATCGCCGACATCCTGGACGCGTGCCACGAGCTTGCCATGGTCGTTCAGATCAGGGCGGCGAGTGCGGTTCCCGAGCCAGTTCTTCTGCGTGCCGCATCGGTGAGGCCGCCAGCACGGTCACCGACGAAGCCCGGGACAGATACCCGGGGGTGGATTGGCGCAGCATCGCGAGGTTGCGGATCGTCCTGGCTATCACTACCACAGCACTGATCCGGACCTGATCTGGTCCTACGCGACCGATCATGTGCCGTTGTTGGCTCGCGCCCTGTCGACCTGAATCCAAGTGGCAAGGGCCGCCGGGCGCGGTATGGAGTCCGGGGAGGGGGGGGGCGGGGGCGGGAACGGCGGTGCGGTCGGCGATCCCGGGAGCGGGCTCCGGGTCGTCCCAATCTGTAGCCCAGTTGTGTTGCGGCGCTGGGTCTTTTCGACCTGCTCCCAGCGTCGCGGGTGGCCGACATCAGGTTGGCCGAGTAGTGCGGTGCGGCATCTTTGCCAGCTGGCCCCGGGCAGGGTCGCGGCGATCGCCTCGACCAGGCCGGCGTGCGCGTCGGAGGTGACCAGGGCGACCCCGGACAGACCGCGGGCGACCAGGTCGCGGAAGAACGCCAACCACCCGGCCCCGGTCTCACCGGTGTTCACCTGGACCCCGAGGATCTCCCGGTGCCCGTCAGCGTTCACCCCGGTGGCCACGAGCACGGCGACGTTGATCACCCGACCGCCCTCACGGACCTTCATCATCAACGCGTCCGCCGCGACGAACGTGTACGGCCCGGCGTCCAATGGACGGGTGCGGAAGTCCTCGACGTGGGCGTCGAGGTCCTTGGCCATCTCCGAGACCTGCGACCGGGACAGCCCGGTGATCCCCAACGACTGCACCAGCCGGTCCATCCGCCGCGTGGACACCCCGAGCAGGTAGCACGTCGCGACCACGCTAGTCAGGGCTGCTTCGGCCCGACGGCGGCGTTGCAGCAACCAGTCCGGGAAGTACGTGCCCGAGCGCAGCTTCGGGATGGCCACGTCGATCGTGCCCACCCGGGTGTCCAGATCGCGGTGCCGGTAGCCGTTGCGGGTGTTCGTTCGTTCCGGGCTGGGTAGCCCGTACCCGGCACCACACACCGCGTCAGCGTCGGCGGACAACAACGTCTGGATGAACGTGGACAGCAGCTCACGCATCAGATCAGGACTGGCCTGGGCCAGGTGCTCGTTCAGGAACCGGGCAGGGTCAATACTGGGAACAGCGGTCATCGTGGAAGTCCTCTTCGAGTCGGTTGTGAGAGATCACTCGAAGGATCACGCGATGACCGCGCTCACGTTTGCAGCGACACGATCACCGAGCTACCCGAACACCACTCTGCCGGACGCAACTTCACAGGTCGGGCGGATCTGCCCGGGGTGGAGCGCTGGTCTGGTGGAGTCGGGGCAAGTGGTGGTGCCCAGTCGCGTCAGGGCCGGGGGAGTCCCCGTCCCGGATGGGTGTGGGGGCGCGGCCAACGGTAGGGCTCAAGGTGTTCGGCAGCGCGTTCGGTTAAGCGTGTTATCGAGGTTGGCCGTTGGACAGCTGACCCGTCGCGCCCCCTTGCGGGCGTACAGTCAACGCATGGTCCCCACTGGGTCTGGGCGCGCCCATCAACCTGAGTCCCGGTGGGCGGACCTGGATGGCCCGGTGCACTACCTCGACTATGGCGGTCCTTCTGATGGCCCCCTGCTGGTGCTCGTTCACGGGTTGGGTGGCGCGGCGGTCAATTGGGCGGCGGTGGCCCCGGTCCTGGCCGAGAGCTGCCGGGTCGTGGCCCTGGACCTGGCGGGCTTCGGGCACACCCTAGGCGGGCCCCGCTCCACCTCGGTGCAGGCCAACCAGCGGTTGCTGCACCGCTTCCTCACCGAGGTCGCCGGTACGCCGGCGATCCTGGTGGGCAACTCGATGGGCGGCCTCGTCTCGATGCTCCAGGCGGCCCAGCGCCATGACACGGTGGCCGGGCTCGTGCTGGTGGATCCGGCGTTGCCCCTGGCCCTGAACGCACGGCCCGACCCCCGCGTGTTCGCGACGTTCGCAGCGTTCCTGGTGCCGGTGGTCGGACGCCGGGTGCTCAGCCGCCGCCGGGATGCAGAGACCGCTGAAGAGGCCGCGCGTGCGCTGCTGCGCCTGTGCTGCGCGGATGTCTCGCGGGTTCCGGGCGACGTCGTCGACCTCCACGTCGAGCTCGCGGGGCTGCGCCGCGAGTACCCCGATGTCGACTCCGAGATGCTGGTCGCAGCGCAGTCCCTGATGTGGGTGCTGGCCGATCGGCGCCGGCTTGCCGCGATACAGCGACGTATCGACGTGCCCGTGCTGCTCATCCATGGCGACCGGGACCGCCTGGTCAACATCGCGTCGGCTCGCGCCGCCGCGGCCGCGAACCCGTCCTGGCAGTTCGAGGTCGCGCGGGGGGTGGGCCACGTGCCGCAGCTCGAGGTCCCGCAGTGGACGATCGACACCGTTCTCGGGTGGCTCGCCGCTAACCCGCACGCCGCCGACCTCGCTGCTCGGGCGCACCCCCTGATCACGGACCGGAGCTGACCATGGAGCGGTTGAGCACGCTGGATGCTGGGTTCCTCCACGTGGAGAACGACAGGCAACAGATGCATGTCGGGTCGCTGCTCGTGTTCGAGGGACCTGTCCCCGCCTTCGAGGAGTTCACCGCGCATCTTGAGTCGTGCCTCGACTCGGTCGCGCGGTATCGCCAACGGGTGCAGAGGATGCCCCTGGACCTTGCGCGCCCGGTGTGGGCCGACGACCCGCACTTCTCGCTGGCCTACCACCTGCGCCACACGGCGATCCCCGCGCCGGGTGGAGACGCGCAGGTCCGCGCCCTGGTGGCCCGGGTCCTGTCCCAGCGGCTCGACATCGACCGTCCGCTGTGGGAGATGTGGCTGGTCGAAGGACTGACCGAGGACCGCTGGGCCATCATCACCAAGACCCATCACGCGATGATCGACGGCCTCGCCGGCAACGAACTCATGGAGATCGTGCTGGACCGTGACCGTCATGCCCGGCGCCGGGAGCCCACGGCATGGTCGCCGAGCCCGCTACCCTCACGACTCGAACTCGCCGGATCCGCGGTGGCCGGCGTCGCACGGATTCCGATCGAGCTCACCCGGGCCGCTGCTGCAGCGGTCCGCGGGGTCTCATCACCAGCCGACGTCGCAAGGGCCGGGGCCGTCCGTGCCTTCGGGCTGGCGACGGTGGGGCGCAGCGCCGCGAGCCCGACGAGTGTCCTCAACGGTGCCGTGGGCCCGCATCGGCGCTGGGGTTGGGCGCGCGCTGAGCTCGCCGACATCAAGCGGGTCAAGCTCGCAGCCGGCTGCACGGTCAATGACGTCGTCCTGGCCGGCGTCGCTGGCGGCTTCCGTGAGTATCTGCAGGCGCGCGGGGAGGACGTCCAGAACACGACGATCCGTTCCCTGGTCCCGGTCTCCATCCGGACCGAGGCGCACCAGGGCCGACTGGGCAACCAGGTCACCGCGATGTTCGCCGACCTCCCCATCAGCGTTGCCGACCCCCGCGAACGCCTGGATGCGGTGGCCCGGCAGATGGACCACCTCAAGCACACAGGTCAGGCAGTCGGCGTCGAGGCGATGCTCTCGGCCGGGGACTTCGTGCCCGCGACACTCATGACACTCGGCGCCCGCGTCTACGCCCGAACCGGCCAGCGAGTCATCAACACAGTCACCACGAACATCCCCGGCCCGCAGTACCCGATCTACCTCCTCGGCCGCCGCATGCTGGAGATGTTCCCCTACATCCCGGTGGCGCTGGGCGTGCGCATCAGCATCGGCATCATGTCCTACGACGGGCACGTCGCGATCGGCGTCACCGGTGACTACGACGCCGTGCCCGACCTCGACATCTTGTGCACCGCGATCGAAAACTCACTCGCCGAGCTTGTGACCACCATCGGCCGATGAGCGGCCGGCCCCCCGGATCGTCATCGACGCATTCAAGCGGGCATTCCTCGCGAGCGGTGAGTCGGCGGTCCCGGGCTTGCGAGGTGGGTCCTTGGTCGTCGGATCGACCGACGACGGGGCGATGCAACTCGACCTCTCAGACGATCGATTCGCACAGGACCTCGCGGTCACCGGACAGGTCGTCTGGCGAGACCTCGTGTCCGCGGACCTCGAACTCGCCGGTGCGGTAACCGGGCACGTACACATCGAAGGAGCGCTCTTCGCACCACCCGGCAGTAACCCCTGGCGGGTCACCGGGCAGATCGGCGGACGCACTGTCGTACTCGAAACATCGCCTACCTGAGGCCACCCGATAACTCAGACGAAACCCGACGGAGCAGGCCCGCGGGGGAGGCCCGCTCCGAGGCGTGGGCCGCCCGTTGACCTGCACCCGCGGACGAGGCCCCAACTGTCACCTTCCAGGTCACCCGCCCACCATCAAGTCGGCTGCGAAAGGACCGAGGAATCGCACCGACACCCCGAGGGGCGTAGGCGGCCGCCGGGCGCGGTATGGAGTTCACCACCCTGGCGAGGGCGGGAACGGCGATGGGGTGGGCGATCCCGGGAACGGGCTCGGGGCCGTAGCCCATTTCGTAGCCCAATCGGGGCACCCCGCGGCCTGCTCGTCCTCGGTGACCGGCCGACGGCCCGAGACCCGGCCGTGGGTTCGACGTGGTGGCGAGGGTGGCGGCGATCCTGTCTTCGACCAGTCGGCCGGGCTGGCCTGGCGCACGCGTGAGTGGCACATCCAGGCTGCATACTCATGACATGAATGGGTGCACGCTGGCTGCATCTGGGCTACGCTAGCGTTCAGGAGGTGATGGCGATGTCGACGACAACTCGTTCCAGTCACGCCGCGGGCGCGCAGGTGGCTTTGACTGATCAGGTTGCGGCCGTCAAGGAGTTGCTTGGCCCCAAGTTGGCGGGGTTCACGTTCGGGGTGTCGTTGACCACGGTCGACCGGTGGGCCAGTGGCAAGGTCGCGCCTGGTCTGGATCGGGAGCGCCGGGTCCGGGCCGCGTATCAGATCCTGGAACTGCTGCGCCCGGTCGAGGCCGCGCCCACGATCCGGGCGTGGTTCATCGGGATGAACCCGCAGCTCGATGATCGGGCACCGGCGGAGGCGATCGCCGAGGGTGACCTGCGCGAGACACTGGCCGCGGCCCGCGCGTTCGCGGCGGGCGGGTGAGCGTGCCGGGCCTGACCTTGGTGGCCCCACCGGACCGGTTGTGGCGGATCGGTCGCCGTGACGATCCGGTGCGGTTCGCCCGGATCAGCCAGACCGACGCGATGTTGGCGCGGGCCGGGAACAGGTTCGACGTGCCCGGGGGAGGGGTGCTCTACGCGGCCACCACCATCCAGGGCTGCTTCGCTGAGACGTTGGCCCGGTTCCGCCCGTCGCCGGCCGTGGCCGCGGCCGCGCGGGAGGACCCCGGCTACATGGACCCCGGGGGCCTCCCGGCAGCGTGGCGGGAGGACCGCCGCCTGGTCAGCTTCGCGCTGGCGGCACCGCTTCCCTTCGTCGACATCGATAACACGAGCACCCTGCTGGCCCTCGGCGCCCAGTTGCACGGGGAGTTGGCCCCGCTGGGTGTGGACGAACTCGACCGGGGCTCCGTGTACAGCGCGAACAGGAGGCTCACCCGGGCGCTGGCCGCCTGGATCTACTCCCGCACCGATGACGACGGCCAACCCCGTTACGGCGGCATTCGCTACGAATCCCGCCTCGGGAGGCAATGGGAGTGCTGGGCGGTCTTCGACGGCGCCCTACTCACCACGTCGACCGTCACACCGATCGACAGCCGGAACCCCGACCTGATGGCCATCGCCGACCAGTTCGGCCTCAGCCCCCACTGAGGCCGATGCCCACCGACCTCAGGTTGGCGGACTCGCCTGCCGCTCGGGCGAGGGGTCGACGAGCGGACGGAACGCGTCCGGGGCGCCGGTCGCGGTATGGAGTCCACCACCCTGGCGGGGGCGACCTACGGTCCGGTCGGGTGACCGCGACCACGCTGCGGTCGGCCAGCCACGCACCTCCATCGTGGCGCGCCGGGAGCCGGCAGGTCCGGAGTCCAAGTCGGGGCGACACACTCAGACGGCGGCGCCGAGGAGTTGTCCGACGGCGTAGGTGACTGCCATGGCCAGGGCGCCGCCCAGGACCAGTCGGATGGTGGCCCGTCGGCGCCCAGCGCCGCCGAGGTGCGCGCTGACGCTGCCGGTGATGGCCAGGGCGATGATGACCACCGCGAAGGTCAGCGGGACCCGCATCGCTGGTGGGGCCAGGACGATGGCCAGCAGGGGCAGGAGGGCACCGAGGGTGAACGCGATCGCTGAGGACACCGCGGCGTGCCACGGGTTGGTCAGGTCGTCGGGGTCCAGGTTCAGCTCGGCGTCGACGTGGGCGGCGAACGCGTCGTGGGCAGTGAGCTCCTCTGCGACGATCCGGGCGGTCTCGGGTGCCAGGCCCTTGCCCCGGTAGATGCCGATCAGTTCCTGGAGTTCGGTGTCGGGGTCCTCGGCGAGCTCGCGGCGTTCCTTTGCCAGGGTCGCGCGCTCACTGTCGCGTTGGCTGCTGACCGAGACGTACTCGCCCAGGGCCATGGACACCGCCCCGGCGACGAGGCCGGCGACCCCGGCGGTGAGGATCGGGCCGCGGTCGGTGGTCGCCCCGGCAACCCCGATCACCAGACCGGCGGTGGAGATGATGCCGTCGTTGGCGCCCAGGACACCGGCTCGCAACCAGTTCAGCCGGGTGGCGGTGCCCGCCTCATGGGCCTCGCCCGGATGCGGTGCTGGCGGCTCGTACGGGGTGGATCCCGGCGGCGGACTTGAGGCATCGGGCACCCCTGGAGGCTATCGCCACCAGAGCAGGGCGCGCGCTGGCCGGGCCCACAGGTGCCCGGGACCTGTGCCCGGGGCGGTGGTGTGTCGGGGCGGCCTGCGGGTGCCGGCCGGGCCCAGCCCGATCGGGTGCTGCTCAAGTGTGACTGGGACTTGACGTGTTCCTGACGGTGGATGGTCCTGGCGGCCCCTCGCTGGGTGCTTGACTGGCGGTCCAAGCAACCGCCCTTCGGGTGCGGCCAGTCAGGAGGAGGTTGCCATGCTCAGCAGCGCACTGTCGGCTCTGGTCCGCGCCGAGGAGGGTGAGACCGGGGGCCCGTTCGACCTCATCAACGGGTTGCCGGTCCATCCCTTGATCGTGCACGCGGCCGTCGTGTTCGTGCCGTTGACGGCCTTGGGATTGGTCGTCATGGTGTTCTGGCCGAGGTTCTCCCGCAGGTATGGGTGGCTGGTGGTGGCGTCGTCGGTGGCTGGGGCGTTGTTCAGCTTCATGGCCAAGGAATCCGGTGAGTCGCTGGAGGGCCGGATCGGTGAGCCGGGGTTCGACCACGCGGAGTTGGGTGACCTGATGCCGGTGTTCGCCGGGCTGCTCATGGTCGCCGTGATCGGGTTGTGGCTGGTCGATCGCCGGCGCTCGGATCAACAGGGTCGCGGGGGTCTGCTGCGGATCCTGGTGGCTACGGCAGCCGTCCTGGTGGCGGTGGCCAACGTGGTCTGGATCTACCGGGTGGGCGACTCGGGCGCGAAATCGGTGTGGTCCGAGGAGGTCTCATCCGCATCAGCAGGGGTCGCGGGAACCGAGCCGGGCGACGCTGTGTCGAGTACCGCGGTCAGCTGAGGGCCGGGGATCACATGCGGTCCGTCGCGCGACCGATCATCACCGGGGGTGATCCGTGGCCCGGTGGTCAGTGTGGTGCTGCTGGGCTGCTCACGGCGGTGGGATGGGGCGTGACTGTTGAGGTGGAGCCTGGGTCCGGGTTGTCGAAGGCGGCGACCACCCCGAGAACAGATCTGGCCACCATCAGCGAGCCCACGACCCACACCCAGACGGGCAGCCGCTTCTTCGCCGGCGCGCGCGCGCGGGTACCGGGTGGCTCACTGCGGGCGGACGGCTGGCCACCACAGTTGGCTGCGTGACCGGTCGTGGTGGTGTCGTGGCGTTCACCGGGTGACGCCTGGCGGTCCAGGCGCGCCCGTTCCAGTACCGGTTGAACGCGGGGTCGTTGTGGTCGGGGTACCACCCGGGTTCCCGTAGTTCGCCCGCCATGTCCGTCCCTCTCCGCTGAAACCAACCGCGCTCACCCTACTCCTGGTCCCGGTGCGGACGGCGCAGTCGTGGCCCGGTCCGGGGCACGCCCAGCAGGCGGCTCAGTGCGTGCGGCGGCGTCCCGGGCGGACGGCGGGTTCCTGCCCAGGCGGCGTCGGCGAGGGTGGGGGTGGGGGTGGGGGGTGTGGGGGGTAGGGCCCAGGTGGCGGCCAGGCCGAGGGTGATGATGGCTGCGGCGACCCCGGTGGTGACCTTGCTGGCGTGGATCATCCCGGTGGCGGCAGCGTCGCCGGCGGCGGCGGTGGCGGGGTTGGCCTGCAGTGTGGGGATGACCGCGCCCGCGGAGGAGGTGACGACCTCGGTGGCCTGCGCGGCGGCCTGCTCGGGCATCCCGGTGTCGGTGAGCGCGGCCTGGGTGGAGCGGCCCAGGGTGCCGATCAGCAGGGATCCGAGGATCGCCACGCCGAGCGCGGATCCGAGTTGGCGGAAGGTGCTCTGCAGCCCGGAGGCCTGACCGGACTCGTTGACGGGGATGTCGGCCAGGATCACCGAGGTCAGCTGTGCGGTGGCCATGCCCACGCCGATGCCGTAGAGGAACAACCAGGCGGCGATCAGCCAGCCGCTGATGTCCGCGGACAGGGTGATCGCCAGCCCGGCCACGGCCACGGCCTCGGTGCCCAGGCCGACCCGCACGACGGTGCGCCCGCCCCATCGGGCGGTGAGCTGCGGGGTGGCCCCGGAGACCAGGAAGGTGCCCACGGCCAGGGAGACGATCAGCCAGCCGGTGCCCAGGGCGCTGTACCCGAGGGCGTTCTGCAGCAGCAGGGGCAGGGTGAACAGCAGGCCGAACTCGCCCAGGGCCACGATCAGGGCCGCGATCGAGCCGTACCGGAACGAGCGCACGTCCAGCAGGCCGAGGTCGACCAGGGCGACCCGCCCGTCGCGGGCGCGGGCCCGCTGGGTCACCACGAAGCGCCACATCAGCAGCACGCCAGCGGCCATGGCGATCGGGACGGGGGAGATGCTGCCGTCGTCCTGGCGCCACCAGCCGTAGCTCTGGCCCTCGATCAGGGCGAACACGATCGCCCCCAGGCCCAGCGCGGACAGGGTCGCGCCGACCAGATCCAGCCCAGGGCGGGCCTTCTCGTCGCGGGTCTCCGGAACAGCGAAGAGGATCCCGGCGACCACGAGCAGGCCGATTGGGATGTTGATCCCGAACGCCCACCGCCAGGTGTAGTAGGTGGTCAGCCACCCGCCCACCAGCGGGCCGAGGGCCGCCATCCCGCCGATGGTGGAGCCCCAGACCGCGAATGCGATCGCTCGCTGCTTGCCGGTGAACAGGGCGTTGACCGTGGACAGGGTCGCGGGCAGGATCATCGCAGCGCCGACGCCCTGAAGAACCGGGCTGCCGATCAACGCCTGGCCGTTGGCAGCGAGTCCTGCGGCGACGCTGGCCAGGGTGAACAGGCTGATCCCGACCAGGAACACCCGCCGCCGCCCGTGCAGGTCACCGACCTTGCCGACGGTGAGCAGCAGGGCGGCGAACACCAGGGAGTAGATCGCGTTCATCCACTCGGCCTGCGTGGCGGTCAGCCCGAGGTCCTCGATGATCACCGGCAGCGCCACGTTGACGACCGTGGCGTCCATGATGATGATCGACACGCCCAGTGCCACGGTGGCCAACGCCCACCAGCGCCGTCGGACCACGATCTCGGACGCTGTGTTCGAATCTGTCATGCCCCACCCATTTCTCGACGCGTTGTCGGTATCATATCGACATCGCGTCGGAAACCAAACCGGTTGCGGGAGTGAGAGCGGTCACGGTCGGGTGTGGGTATCGGGTGGGTATCCTGTCCGGAGTTGGGGAGAGGAGCAGGGATGCCGCGGATCGAGGCGCCGACGGTGGCCGAGCACCACCAGATGCGTCGTGCTGCCCTGATCGCCGCAGCGGGGGACCTGCTCGCCGCCGACGGGGTGGAGGCGGTGACCCTCGGCGCGGTCGGGGCCGCGTCGGGTCTCGCCCGATCCAGCGTCTACCAGTACTTCGACTCCACGGGCAGCCTGCTCGCGGCCCTCGTCGAGCAGGAGATCCCGCGGGCCACCGCGCACCTGGCCGCTGTGGTGGCCCGGGCCGGCGACCCCACCGAGAAGGTCGAGGCCTTCGTCAAGGCGTCCCTGCGCGCGGCCACCGACGACAACCACCGGGCCATGACCGCCCTGGGCTGGGCCGACCTGCCGCCGCAGTGCCAGGCCCGGCTGGCCGAGCTGCACCAGCAGCAGCTGGCCCCACTCGTGGGCGCCCTGACCGAACTCGGCGCCCGGGACCCGCAGATCACCGCAACCCTCATCTACGGCCTCATCCGCACCGCCGCCACCGCGATCAACACCGGCGCCCCACGCACACGAGTCACCCGCGAAACGCTCACCCTGATCCGCAGCGGGCTCGCAGGCAACCGCAGCACCTGACCGGACACCGAGGCCGTCGCGCTCTGCGTTGGTCCGCCCTCAGGGTCGGGCCCTCAGCGGGGACACCCGCGGGCAGCCTCGTTACTCGGGCCGATGGCCGGGGGCACGCGCGATCAGGCGCTGCCTCGAGGGTTCGTTCCTTGACTGGGCCCACCCAGGGCGGCTCACAATGGCCCATGACCGAGCCCGAGCTCCCGGCACCGGTGGTCGACCCGAGGGTCCGCAACGCGCGGCTGTTCGACGATCTCGCCGACAGCTATGACGCGGTGGGTGTCGAGTTCTTCGCGCCGATCGCCCGTGGCCTGGTCGACGCTCTGGCACCGGCACCCGGTGAGCGGGTCGCCGATCTCGGGTGCGGCAAGGGCGCGTTCCTGCTGCCCGCAGCCCGGGCCGTCGGTGTTCGCGGTCGTGCGGTCGGGGTGGACGTGTCGCCCGCCATGGTTGCCGCCGCTGCCGAGGCCGCCGCATCGGAGGGCCTGGCTCACGTCGAGGTGGCGGTGGGTGACGCGCAGTCGCCCGAGCTGCCCCCGGAGGCCTTCGATGTCCTGGGCGCGTCCCTGGTGCTGTTCTTCCTGCCCGATCCCCGGGCGGCGTTGGCCGCCTGGGGATCGGCCTTGGTCCGTGGTGGCCGGCTCGGGGTGAGCACGTTCGGTGCGCAGGACGAGGTATGGCGGGCCGTCGACGACGTGTTCACCGCCTACCTGCCGCCGGACATGCTCGATGCTCGAACCAGTGGGGGTCGGGGTCCGTTCGCCTCCGACACCGGGATGGAACAACTGGTGGCCGACGCCGGGTTCACCGACGTGCGAACCCTGGTGACCGACCTGCCGGTGCACTTCGCCGACGCCGACCACTGGCAGGCCTTCAGCATGTCCACCGGGCAGCGGGCCATGTGGCGGGCGGTGCCCGAACCGGAGCGCCCCGCTGTGCGGGCCGACGCCGAACGACGGCTGACCGCCGCAGCCCACCCCTCCGGCGGCTTCTTGATGCACCAACAGATCCGCTACACCCTCGGCATCCGACCGGACACGGCAAGCAGAGCAGCGCGCTGGGCTGAGCCCATCGAGCAACCCGGGACCGCTGCCGCGGGCAGCGCCGGTTGGCGTGCCGCTACTTGACGGTGCCGATCAGGTAGCGCTTGAGGACCACCTTGTTGGCCCGGCTTCCCGTGCTGTGCTGGCCGTGGAAGGCAGGGCTGGCGTCCTTGCCGCACATGCGGATGATCCGCTTGCGCCCGCCGGGGTGCTTGGCCACGTACTTGGTCAGGTTGTAGACCTTGCCGTCGACGATGCTCCAGCAGTTGGATGCTGTGTTGTGCTTGCCCACGGTGGACTTGCTGTACGACTTGGCCACCACTGATGTGGTCTGGGTGACGGCACGTGCGGGGGCAGAGGCTTGGGCCGCCGGGGTTGTGAGCATCCCGCCCCCGATGAGGACCCCGACCATGGTCGCGCTGGTCAGGGCTCCCTTGAGGGTCGTGCGGCTGGGTGAGTGGGAGCTGATCGACATGATCATCCTTCGCTGTTGGCCATGCACGGACGGTGTACTCGAGTGTTCCCCGTCACGCGTCAACCGGGCATGCCTGCGACTGTCAAGAACCCGGCAAGCAGCTGCGTCGGCGTCGACACGTGAACGAACTGTCACACCCCGCGCATCTGGTTACGAGTCGCCCCCAGAAGCCGGCGCCCGGCGGAGCCGAAACGTATCGACGCCGATGCCCGCGAACCGGGTATCAGGCGCGGGGATCCAGCCTGCTGTCTGGTACCCGAATGTACAGATCGTCGCCGAGTGCCAGCCAAGCCTCATCGTGGGGCCTCCCGGCTGAACTGTGCGGTCACATCGCGACCCGACTGCGACACCGGGTCTCGAAGCCCCGTCCACGCCATCGCGGACGACCTCGGATAGCCGGTCGGATCCACTAGTTGTCAGTGCGGCTGCCACCCCACAGGGCTCGGGTCACCACTGCTTCGGGTGCGCGGGCGCGGTATGGAGTTCACTACCCTAGCTCGGGCGGGAATGTCGACAGGGTGAGCGATCCCGTGAACGGGCTAAGAGCCGTAGCCCAGTGTTGTAGCCCCAATGTCAATGGCGCGAGATCGACACTCGCGACGCTACGCCGGAGCTGAGATCAGCCACCAGAGGCGTTCGTCGCCCACCCCGGCTCTGTCACGTCCTGCGTGGACGAGGTGACGGTCTTTGCACGTGCGTACGGTCGAACGCGCGCTGTCCTTCGATCCGCTGGCCTTGCGGTGCGCGGGCCGCGTGGGGGTGCAAGGAGCTGCTGGGCCTGGCCCTGCAAGCCCGGGACCCGGGGGACATCCGCGACCGGATCTGGCGGTTCCACACCGCATACGCCGACGCGGACATGCCCGAAACCACCCGGCTGGCGTCGACGGTGGACACCTGGTGGCCGCCCATGCTGGTGATCTGCAGCTGCCGGTCACCAACGCCCGGACCGAGGGCTTCAACAGGATCATCAAGCAGGTCAAGCGCGTATCGGCTGCGGGTTCTCCAGCATGCCCAACAACGAGCGCCGCATCATGGCCCACATCGCGCTCACATGAGCCGCGCCACCAGCATGACGCTGGCTCGCTCCCCCCACACCATGCGTGGAGGGATCGGGGTCCCGACGTGACCCACGATCCCTCCACGTGTCCTGCGCGGGGACTTTGGGCTCTGGCCCGGTGCAGGCAGGCTGCCTACCGTGAAAACTGTTGGGGAACTGTCGAACGACCAGTCCCCACAGGAGTGTCAGGGAGGTGGCTGGGGTGACTGGCATCCGGTCCGGTTTGGTTGGTGGTCTCGCGGCGGGGGTCGTGGTCGTGGCGGCCATGGTGGGTGCCCCGCCGGCAGCGGGACCCGGCCTGGTGGATACCTCGCCCCCGCTCGTGACCTCGGTGACCCCGGCCACCCAGGCAGCGGTGGTCGTGCCGATGGCGAGGAAGAAGAAGCCGACTTTGGTCTTCTCCAATGCGGCGAAGTTGGTCGTGGATGTCAACCCCGACCTGTCGGGGTCGAAGAACTGGAAGGTCAAGTTGCAGCGTCAGTCCGCTGGGAAGTGGCGCACCGTCGGGGTGTACCGGACCCGGGGATCAGCCGAGATGCGGGCGTTCGCCGTGCAGGCCGGGACCTACCGGGTGAAGGTGTACGCCCGCCCTGGGTACAAGTCGAGGACCACCCAGGCCCATACATACGTTGTCACCCCGCTGCCGCCGGGGTTCGCGACCGTTCGGGTGTCGGTGCGCAGCGACGGTCGCCAAGCTAGGGGCTGGTCCCAAGGGCCGGCGATCAGTGCCGACGGGCGCTGGATCACCTACTGGTCCAGTGCGGCGAACCTGGTCGAGGGGGACACCAACCAAGAGGACGACGTGTTCCTGTACGACCGGGACACCGGCACCACCCGCCGGGTGTCGGTGCGCAGCGACGGCGGGCAGGGCTCCGGCGTGTCCGAAGTCCCGGCGATCAGCGCCGACGGCCGCTGGATCACCTACTGGTCCTTCGCGCCGAACCTCGTCAGTGGTGACACCAACGAGGTCGCCGACGTGTTCCTCTACGACCGGGACACCGGCGCCACACGCCGGGTGTCGGTGCGCAGCGACGGCGGGCAGACCTCCGGGGGCTCCTCCGATCCGGCCATAAGCGCCGACGGCCGCTGGATCACCTACCTGTCCGACGCGCCGAACCTCGTCGACGGGGACACCAACGACGTGGACGACGTGTTCCTGTACGACCGGGACAGCGGGACCACACGGCGAGTCTCGCTGAGCATCGACGGCAGCCAGACCCCCAGTTGGTCTCGCGATCCCGAGATCAGTCCCGACGGCCGCTGGATCACGTACCTGTCGGCTGGTTCTCGGTTCCTGTACGACCGCGACACCGGCGCCACCAAGCTGGCCACCACCGAGTACTTCGGTAGGGACCAAAGCGCCGACGGCCGGTGGTTCAGCCACTGGTCCGGTGCGCCGAACCTGGTCGACGGGGATACCAACGACGTCATCGACGTGTTCCTGAATGACCGCAGCGCCGGCACCACCCTGCGGGTCTCGGTGCGCAGCGACGGAGCCCAAGCCAACGGCGGCAACTCCGCCGACCCCGCAGTCAGCGCCGACGGCCGCTGGATCACCTACACCTCGTTCGCGCCGAACCTGGTCAACGGGGACACCAACGGGGGTTGGGATGTGTTCCTGACCCGGATGTGGTGAACCTGGCCACGGCCGGTGCGCATACGGGCGCCCCGGAGGACCGATCGACATTCGCCACGCCAGACCTCAGCCGACGGCCGCGTGGTTGATGTTCACGAGCATCGCCATCTCAGAGCCGACATGGTGGCCCACATCGCGCTCACCCGAGCCGCATCACCAGCAGCATGAACAGGCCACGACCCGCCGACAAGCGGAGAGCAGGGTTGTCCTTGGCCGAGTGCACCACCGACCAGCAGGTCATCGACCTCGTAAAGGCGGCCAAGGCGTGTTCGGCATCGCCATCGGACAGGGCTGGACCGACGTGCAAGCCACCCTGACCCAGCTGCCCACCGAAACCCCCACCGATCTGGTGGGGGAGGGTGCCGCGCGCCCGGCGCTGCGCGTCGTCAACTGACCTGCCGGGGTCTGCCGTAACGCCCGTGGGTGTGGCCTGGCCCGCGGCAGCCCCCCGTCCTGCTCGGCCAGCGCCCCACCGCCTCAGCGCCGGGCACTTTCGGTCACGGGGACTACTTCCTCAGGTATACCTCGGTGGAGGTGGCCCCGGGGGAGTGGTCCTTGGGGTTGACCCACACCCGGTAGGTGCCCCGCGGGAGGTTGATGGTGCGGGTCTCGCCGCGGCCGTTCGTCCGGTAGGTCTTCTTCAGCGTCCGCCACGTGCCGTTCGCGGTCCGGCGTTGCACCCGCAGCGTCCAGAAGCCCTTACCCCGGTTCGGGTCGACGTTGACGTACAGCTTCCCGCTGTAGGCCACCGCGCGGCCGGTCACCGACAGGACCTTCGGAGACCACAGGACGGCAGCGGTCATTCCGCCCCGCCGGGTGCGAGTGGAGGTGCCGGCGATCTGACCTGCGTCGTTGAGCGTGACGGCCACGGACTGGCCGCTCCCCAAAGCCCCCAGGTCGCGCATCCCGATGCTGGGATCCCACAGGAACGCCCGGTCGTAGCCTGTCCGGGTTACTGCCCGGCCGACCACCTGACCCGCGTTGTTGATGTCCGAAGCATGGATCCCCCCTGCCCAGCCGGGCAGGGTGCCCAGGTCACGCATCCCCGTGCTGGGATCCCACAGGAACGCCCGGACGCCCGCGTCGTCATCCCAGACCCGCCCGGTCACCTGCCCGCGGTTGTTGATGTCAGATGCCCACGAGTCGTCGCCTCCGGGCAGGGTGCCCAGGTCACGCATCCCGGAGGCGGGATCCCACACGAAGGCATGGCTCTGACCATCCGGGTCCGCTGCGTAGCCACCCACTTGGCCGGCCTCGTTGATCGCCGAAGCAGATGAGATGTCACAGCCGGGCAGGGCGCCAAGGTCACGGATCCCCGTGACGGGGTCCCACAGCGTGGCGTGCGTGTCGCCCACCCCGCCGACTGGGGCGGGCAGGTCGGCTGTCCCGACGGCCTGGCCGTTGTCGTTGACATCCACTGCCCCCGAGGTGAGACCCCCGGGCAGCGTGCCCAGGTCGCGCATCCCCGCGACCGGATCCCACAGGAACGCATGGGCGTGGCGATCTGCCATGGCCGCAGAGCCGACGACCTGGCCCTGGTTGTTGACGTCACGGGCATCGGTCTGCACTGCGCCCGGCAGCGCCAGCACGCGCATCCCCGCGGCCGGATCCCAGAGGAACGCCTTCCCGCCGCCGGGCATGCTCAGGTTCCCCGCGACCTGTCCCTTGTCGTTGATCGCCACCGCGAACGCAGCGTCTGCCCCAGGAGCCAGTCCCAGCCCCCGCCTACCCGCCCCGGGGGACCAGACGAACGCCCGCGCTCCGTGACGCGTGAACCGAGTACCAGCCAGCTGCCCGGAGCCGTTCAGGCTCAGGCCCTCGTCCGTCGACGACGCCGCCACCGCGGCCATCGAGTACACCACCGGGGGCGTCGCCACGGCCGCCGCGAGCACGGGGCCAGCGGCCGAGCCGCCCAATGCACCGCCGGGCACTGCCGCCGGTGCCACAACCACCAAGCCGGTCGCCAGCAAGCAAGCCCCCGCCGACGTCACCCCATGCATCCCGCTCACCCGCCCATCGAAGCGTCGGGCCGGGACGCCCGGCACTCCCACACTAGGCCTGAGAACTCAGGTGCGGCAGGGCCCAACGGCCCCCTCGGCGACGTCTGTGGTGACACAATCCGGACCACCAAGGGCAACCACCCGCCTGGTCTGCATCGACACTCCGAAGCGGGGTCTCGCACCCTTTCCGGATCGAGGTCGGCGGGCGGGGCCGGAGACCCCACCGATGGGCATCGCGGTCTCGGCCAGGTCCTGCTCGCGGGCTGTCCCCGGGCCTGCGCGAGCCTCAGACGCACGGCGAGCGGCTGGCTGGCTCGTTGACGCAGGCCGATCGGCTACGACCGGATAGACCCGCCTTGCGGTGCAACTGAGGTTCAGTCCTTTGAGTAGCGACGGAGTCACCGTCTACGAATGCACCACCGACCAGCAGGTCATCGACCCCGCAACCGGGCGCCCGTCGCCCAGGAGCTCGAGGTCGCCCGCGGCGGTTCTGCGACGAGCTTCCTGGCCTGCATCGCGAAGCACGTGGGCCCGACAAGGGCGAAGGGACTTGTCGACCAGTTCGCAGGTGGGTCAGCGGGTCACTCGGATGATCTGCGCGGGCTCGAGGGTCAGCGCTGTGGTTCGGGTGCCGTCGGCGAGGTTCACGCTGTCGATGACGACGCCCTGGCTCGGGTCGGGCTCGAGGCCGGCCTGCACGTACAGGTGGGCGCCGTCGGCGGAGCAGCCGTAGGCTCCCGGCCCGCGGGTGCCGAGTTCGGGGACCTTGACCGGGGCCACGGCCGCGGGGCCGATCACCTGCAGGGTGGTGGTGTAGGTCAGGATCGAGTCAGTTCCCAGGGCGCAGATCAGGGGCTGGCCGCCCGGGAGGGTGCCGATCGTCTGGGTACTGCCGGTGCCGGTGTCCAACCGTTGCAGGACGCGTTGCCCGTTGTCGTCGAAGGTCACGACGATCAGGGAGTCGGGAGAGTTGGTGGGAAGGACATCGCCCAGGGCGGGGAACGGGCCGTACTCGGCAATGGTCTGCCCGGTTTCGATCGACGAGATGGTGATCGTTCCTGCTCCCAGGGTGTCGATCGGGGTTGTGCGCACCATTCGGGTCTCATCGAGCAGTAGACATGGGTAGCTGGCGCCGTCGGGCCCGCTGCACCATCCCGGCACGTCGAGTTGGTGCACCACCTGACCGGTGTCTACGGCGCGGACCTGCAACTGCGTGGTCCGCGACACGTCAGTCAGCGGTAGTTCCACGGTCGCGGTCAAGACCCACGGGCCCAGTGCGTCGTTGAGCCGGGTGGCCTCCGCATCCGGGCCGGTCTCCCAGGGGACCGCCGATGCCGGGCCGATCGTGCCGTCGATGTTGATCGGGTAACGCTGAGCCCCCGCCCCTGTCCCTTGTAAGGGGGAGACGATCAGCGCCCCGTTGCCGGTCGCCGTGGTGGAACCCTCGGATGCCGAGGGGGGTCCGCCCGCGTCGGTTTCCTGGTTGGGTTGCGGCTCGCTGGCACATCCAGCGAGGACGAGCGCCGCAATGGCCAGCGTGGTCGTGAGAACACGCCTCATGGGTGTCTCCTTCCTGCCCCTGCCATCGTCTCGCGCCCGGAGAAGCCCGTCGAGGGACCGAAGACCCCCGGGCGGCGGTTGCCACCGGGTCGATGACACGACGCGGTGACTGGTCCCGATGGCAGGTCCCTACCCGTGGCCATGCCCTCGCAGGTGCCCCCCGGAGATCAGGACGGGCGCGGTAAGGAGTCCACCACCCTAGCGGGGACGAGAACGGCGATGGGGTGGGCGATCCCGGGAACGGGCGCGGAGCCGTAGCCCAGTGTTGTAGCCCCAATGTCAATGGCGAGATCCTGGGTCAGGCAGGGTCGCCAGGTGGGCTTGGGCCTAGCCGGCGTCGGCGGCTTCGGTGTCTTCCCCCGCGCCGTCGAGGCATCGGCTGTGAGGAGCGGATCTCCCGGAGGTTGGGGGAGCCGATGTGGGCGGCCTGGGGGAGGATGGGCCCATCAGCGACCGGAAGGCACCTCAATGACACTCCCCCTCGACTCGGCGCTCGTCCGCCTCACGGACGACGTGCAGATCCCCGCTGTCGGCTTCGGCACGTACCTGATCAGCAACGATGAGGTGACCGGTGCCGTCGGTACCGCTCTCGCGGCGGGTTACCGGCACGTGGACACAGCAGAGGCCTATCAGAACGAGGACGGCGTCGGCCGGGCCCTCCGAGCGGCCATGGACGGTGGACTGCGTCGCGAGGAGCTGTTCGTCACGACGAAGCTGTTCCCGGGGAACCCGGCATGGGGTGTGCCGGCCAAGACCTTCGACACGACGATCGCGTCGCTGGACGCGAGCCTGGACCGGCTCGGGCTGGACCATGTGGACCTGTACCTCATCCACGCACCGCTGACACCTGATGAGCGCGTCGATCAGTGGCGCGGACTCCTCGAGCTTCGCGAGCAGGGCAAGGCCCGTGCCATCGGCGTGAGCAACTTCAGTCAGGTGCACATCGAGCAGCTGCGCGCCGCCGGGCTGCCACTTCCCGACGCCAATCAGATCGAGCTGCACCCGTGGTCGCAGAAGCGTCAGCTCGTGGACTACCTGCGGGGCAACTCGATCGGCGTCATCGCGTACAGCAGTCTGGTGCCGCTGTCGACCTGGCGGACCGCCGCGGGACAGGACAGCGCCAAGACCGACGAGATGCGGGCCGCCGGTGAGTCGCCCGACTCCCCGTTCGCGGCGATGGCCCGCAAGCACCGTGTCAGCGAAGCCCAGGTGCTGCTGCGATGGGGCGTGCAGCAGGGCTACGCCGTGCTGCCCAAGAGCACCAACCCCGAGCGCATCGCGCAGAACGCCGACCTGTTCTCCTTCAGCCTCGACGACCAGGACATAGCCAGCATCGCGCAGATGGACCGCGGGACCGCCGTGGCCTGGACGATCGGTGACCCAACCACCTTCGCCTGAGCCCGGCACGGCCTGCGGGTGACGCCCCCAGCCAACGGTCCTGCCGGTTCTCCTGGCGACCAGGACCGCGCACCCGCGGCAGCATGCCGGTTCCGCGGCGGAACCGTCACCCCCGGCAGGAATGCCGCAGTCCAACGTCAACGCGTCCTCCCGCTCGACCAACTGGCCGGAGAGGTCTGCCGAGTCGGGCCCGGCACCTCGACTACTGCTTCATCGGCCCGGTGCTCGGGTCGGTGTCACCAGCCGCAAGGCAGGCGTCGTCAGGGCAGCGTCAGCGGTGCTCGCGGGGCGCGCATTCCGGCACCGGGGCCGGCAGCCCGGTCAGGGCGCCGACCCGGTTACCCGTCGCGGCAGGCCCGCTGTCGTCCCGGCGTTCGGGGTGCCGATCGTCCGCTCCACCGGGGGAGTGGCATGCGGCGTTCATGACGGTGCCCCGCGCGAGGTACCCGGTCGCGCGATCGGAACGCGGCGCCGCACGGTCGGATCCCCGGTCGCGGGTGCCGGCCACGAGCCGGGGGGACCCCAGCGCGCGCCGTGCTTTCCGAGGTGGTCGGCGCCGCAACGTCACGGGGGGCTCCTCATCGCTGTGGATGACCGACGACGGTCGAAGCCTGGATCGGTCCACGTCTGGGTCCTCAGGGTTGCAGGGCGGCGCGGACCAGCACGCCTGCGGTGGCGCGCGCGGTGGTCGGGCTGTCCGGGTTGGCGTCCAGGGCGCCGCTGGCGAGCCCACCGTCCAGCAGCAGTGTCAGCGCCCGTGCCAGCTGGTCGGGATCGGGTGCCCCGGCGTGGTGGGCGAGGTCCCGTATCCAGGTGAGCACGTTCTGCTTGTGCGCGACGGTCCGGTCATGCACGGGTGTGCCGGGGGCGGTCTCGGCGGCGGCGTTGATGAAGGCGCAGCCCCGGTACCCGGGTCTGCGGCAGGCGGTGGTCAGCGCGTCGAACAGGCCGACGAGCTGGTCTTCGGGTTCGGGTCCTGCCGCGTGGGCTGCTGCCTGCAGCTGGGCGGTCCATACGTGGTCGACCTTGTCGAGGTAGGCCAGGATCAGGTCGTCCTTGGCGGGGAAGTGCCGGTAGAAGGTGGCCTTGGCCACGCCCGACTCGGCGATGATGGTGTCGACGCCGACGGCGCGCAGGCCGCGTGAGTAGAACAGTCGGAACGCGGTGTCCAGGATCCGGTCACGCGCCGCACTCGTCGCGCTGGGTTGTTCGGTCGTGGCGGTGGTGGTCATCGGCTCGCCCTCCTCCCCTTCGTCTACGCCATGGTACACAGACTCGTCTGTCTCTGGATGGTTGCGGACAGACAGATCTGTCTGCTACGGTCGTCGCGGGTAGACGAACCTGTCTGCCTACCACTCTCGAGAGGATTGTCCTGATGAAGATCGCTGTCCTTGGTACCGGCCCGGTCGGCCGGACCCTCGCCACACGATTCGCCACCCTGGGCCACGACGTGGTGATCGGCACCCGCGACGTCACCGAGACGCTGGCCCGTGCTGAGCCCGACGCGTGGGGGAGCCCGGCGTTCTCGGTGTGGCTCGGGGAGCACCCCGAGGTGAGGCTGGGCAGCTTCTCGGAGGCGGCTGCTCACGGTGACCTGGTGGTGAATGCCACGAACGGCGCCGCATCGCTGGCGGCGCTGACGCTGGCCGGCGCGGACCATCTCGCCGGCAAGGTGCTGGTGGACGTGTCCAACCCGCTGGACTTCTCCCACGGCATGCCCCCGACGCTGCTGGTGAAGGACACCGACTCCCTCGGCGAGCAGATCCAGCGGGCCTTCCCGGGCACCCGTGTGGTCAAGACCCTGAACACGATGACTGCCGACCTGCAGGCCGAACCTGGGCAGCTGGCCAGCGGGGACCACTCGGTGTTCGTCAGCGGCGACGACGCCGAGGCCAAGAAGAAGGTCACGCGATTCCTGGAGAGCCTGGGTCACACCGACGTGATCGACCTCGGCGACATCACGACGGCCCGCGGCACCGAGATGTACCTGCCGCTGTGGCTGCGACTGTGGGGCTCCCTGGGCACCGGGATCTTCAACATCAAGGTGGTGCGCTGAGCGTGCATCCGAGCGCGCCCGAGGTGGGCGCGGTCAACCACACCCACGAAGTGAGGTGGCGCGGTGCAGCAGATGCAGGTACTTGCGCGAAGTGCCCTGTTGGTGCCTCGGCTCGGCCTGGGCACGATGACCTGGGGCAACCCCTCCGGGCTGAGCCGGTACACCCCGGCGAAGCTGGCCTATGGCGGGGCGGACAGCGCTGACCAGGAGGCCAGCGCGTTCCACGCCAGCCTGGCTGCGGGGGTGACACTGTTCGACACCGCGGCGATGTACAGCAACGGCGCGTCCGAGCTGCGCCTCGGTGACCTGGCCCTGGGCACTCAGGCGCTGATCGCCACGAAGTTCCCACAAGGGATGCGGGCCACCGCCGAGGACCTGCCCGGGGCCCTGCGGGCCAGCCTGGCCCGGCTCCGGCGCACCACGGTCGACCTGTACCAGCACCACTTCCCCAGCCGGCGGGTTCACATCCCCACCCTGATGGGGTTCATGGCCGACGCTGTGGAGGCGGGCCAGGTTCGGGCTGTCGGGGTGAGCAACTACTCGGCTGAGCAGATGCGCCTCGCCCACACGGTGCTGGCCGATCGGGGCATTCCGCTGGCCTCCAACCAGGTGCAGTACTCGCTGCTGCATCGCCAACCCGAGACCGACGGCGTCCTGGACGCCTGCCGCGAACTCGGCGTCACCCTGATCGCCTACCAACCCCTGGCCAGCGGGGCACTGACCGGCAAGTACCTCGACGGACCCCGACCCCGTGGCCTGCGACCCCTGATGCCCAACTTCCGGGGCAAGGCCCGGGCGGCAATCACCCCCGTCGTGGGACTCCTGACCGAGATCGGAGCCCACCACGACCAGGGCGCCACACAAGTGGCCATCCGATGGCTGATCGAGCAGGACAGCGTCCTACCCATCCCCGGGGCGAAGAACGCACACCAGGCCGAGGCCAACGCCCGCGCCCTGACCTTCACCCTGACCGCCGACGACGTCCAGGCGCTGGAACGAGCTTCCCTGTCCTGGCGCGTCTAGGACAACTGGCCCACGACGGAACTCATCGGATCGGGCGAGGATCGTTGCGCCTGGCGAAGGGAGTCAGCGTGACCTCGGCAGGTGCACCGCGGGTGCTGGTGGTCACCGGAGCCAACCGCGGGATCGGCAGAGAAGTCGTCGCCCAACTCGCCGCTCGCGGCGACACCGTCGTCCTCGGGTCACGATCCCTCGAACGCGGACGGCAGGCAGCCCGAGAAATCGGCTCCGACCGGCTCGCGGGGGAGGTGCTCGTTCGCCGTGTGGATGTGACCGACCAGTCCAGTCTGGATGACCTGGCCGGGCAGTTGCGAACCCAACATGGGCGCCTCGACGCGTTGGTCAACAACGCCGCCATCCACTACGACACCTGGCAACGGGCCATCGACGCCGACCTCGGCACCGTCCAGGAGGCGCTCGACACCAACCTGCTCGGTGCGTGGCGGGCCACCCTCACGCTGCTGCCACTCCTGCGCGCAAGCTCCTCAGCCCGCGTCGTCAACGTCTCCAGCGAGGCTGGTTCACTTTCCGGCATGGGCGGGGGCACCCCTGCCTACCGAGTCTCCAAGGCCGCCCTCAATGCGCTGACCCGCACCCTCGCTGCCGAGCTGTCGCACACTGGCATCCTGGTCAACGCGGTCTGTCCCGGGTGGGTGGCAACCGACATGGGCGGTCCCGGTGGCCGGCCCGTCGCCGCAGGTGCCGCCAGCGTCCTGTGGGCTCTCGACCTGCCCGACTCCGGCCCAACCGGGGGGTTCTTCCGCGACGGCCGACCCATCGCATGGTGACCACGAGCAGCCCCAAGCTGATGAGGGGTCCTACCTGATCATGAGCATCGTGACGACGCTCATGCGACCTTGACGCGTCCACGACGCATTGCGCACCTGGACTCCTCGCGTGGACCCCGAAGCACATCGCCGCTCGTGCCCCTTCCGGAGGGGTCGGGGCGCACCCTGAGGGGCAGGTCGCCGGCGGGGCCGTTGCCCTGCGCCGGACGGGGGACGGGGGGGCCGCAGGCTGTTACGGGACGAGCGACGAGGTGTAACACGGCGCTAACCCGGCGCACCTACCGTCAGCTCATGGACACGGTCGCGAAGGCAGCGCCAACCCGCACGGGGGCGGGAATCGCCGCAGCGAACCTCCTCTCCCGCGCTGTGCGACGTGACCCGTCGCCGGAGCACGGTTGTTCGCTGCCCGGCTATCTCCAGCTCCCGGACCTGGCGATGTTCTGGCAGTGCGTGGACTGCGGGGAGACCTGGCAGGTGGTCGCTGACGGGCGGCCGCCGGGCTCGCCCCTGGAGTTCGTCTGGGTCAGGGGTCCGATCCATCACCCCGCGTCACGGGCGCCATAGGGGACACCACCGCTTGAGGAGGGAGTTGAGGATGCCGGTTCGCACGCGGGGATCTGCCGTGGATTCGTTGGACCTACTGATGCGCTGCCCGCAGCAGGACATGGGCAGTGCCTGGTGGTGGGCCAGCCTCGCGCACCACCTGGGTGAGTTGGGCCAGGAACTGGCCTCGACCGACGTCGCGGGGCTCGCTGCCCAGATCACTGCTGACGCACCGCACTTCGCGGCCGCCGCACGCCGCCTTCCAACGATCGACGAGCAGGCCCAATGCGACGTGGCCCGCCTGCGTGGAGAGGCCAACGCTCAGTGCGCGGCGGCGCGCGAAGTGCGCGGTGACGTCGAAGCGCTGCTTCGCCGGGTGCGTGCCTTGCACCGGCTCTCCAGCGACCTGATGCTCGACGCGTATGAGCGTGACATCGGCGGTGACTGACCGACTTGAGTGGATGGCGGGCGGGGTGGGGTGTGGATGGTTGATCCGTGCCGCTCTGGAACCGTTCGGCCGGGTTCGCGGAGTGCCGAGGTCGCGGCGTTCGCCCGCTGGGGGGACTACCGCGTGGCGCAAGTGATCGATCCGCTCGGGTTGACGGTCACCATCAGGACCATCCAACGCCGGATCGACGTCCCGGGCGCGACGATTCACGACCCGCCCGGGCCGGGACACGGGGTTCCACGCCTCCCCGGGACCCATCTCGTGGGCGCCCCTCAGGACCAGTCAGGGCCACGCGTGGCACTGT
Source organism: uncultured Actinomycetes bacterium (assembly GCA_963706875.1). Classification (GTDB taxonomy): domain Bacteria; phylum Actinomycetota; class Actinomycetes; order S36-B12; family CAIYMF01; genus Prado023. The sequence continues at coordinate 145,204 of CAVPNW010000009.1, forward strand.
GACGGGGCCGGTGTCGTAGGGGAACCTGCGGGTGGTTGCTGAGCCTCCCGACGCCCCGGCACAACCCGTACGCTGGGTGGAGGCCCGCCCCCAGCGGGGCGAGGCAGTTGGGAATGTGAGGACACGTCCGGCCCACGTCGATCGGTGGCCCTGTCGGGGTGGGATACAGCCGAGTTGTCGGGACGGGGGTCGCGGTGCGCACGTTCGAGGAGCTTCAGGCGGGGCTGGGGTCGGCGTTGGCGGTGCACCGCGAAGGGAGCCGGTCGGAGCATGTCGTGGTGGTGTTGCCGTCGTTGAGCTTCGGTCGGTCAGTCGAGGTGTACTACGGTGCCCGGCTGCCGAGCTTGGAGCACCGGTTCCTGCTGCTGCTCACGATGCTGCGTCGGCTACCTGGTTGCGAGGTGGTCGTCGTGACGTCGGTGGCCCCGGACCCGGCGGTGTGGGACTACTACCTGGACCTGGCCGGGGGTGGTGATCGGGCGGACGTGGCCCGGCGGGCGCACCTGGTGACCGCCGAGGACTGGTCGCTGCGGCCACTGGCCGCCACGCTGCTGGATCGTGAGGACCTGCTGGACCGGGTCCGTGACCTGGTCGCCGACCGCCCGGGGTTCATCGAGCCGTACAACGTCACCGCCGCCGAGGTCGACCTGGCTGTCCGGCTGCAGCTGCCGGTCAACGGTCCCGCCCCAGCGCTGGCCCCGTTGGGGTACAAGAGCGGCGGGAGGCGGGTGTTCGCCGACGCCGGAGTCCCGATGCCAGTCGGGCGGGAGGACGTCTGCACGATCGACGAGGTGGTGCGCGCCGCGCTCGCGGTCCAGGCCACCCGCCCCGAAGTGCGCTCGGTCGTCGTGAAGCTGGACAACAGCGCCTCCGGGGTGGGCAACCTGGTGCTCGACCTGCCGGACGCGAACGACCCGCGGGCCGAGGAGCGCCTGCGCGGGCAGCTGGACGGGCTGCCCGGGTGGTTCGTCTCCGAGCTTGCCGGCGGCGCGGTGGTCGAGGAACGCATCATCGGGGAGGGGTTCGCCAGCCCCAGCGTGCAGGCCGACATCGAACCCGGTGCCCGGGTCATCGTTCGGGGGACCCATGAGCAGGACCTCAGCGGACCCCACGGCCACACCTACGAGGGGTGCCGGTTCCCGGCCGACCCCGGGTACTCGGCCCTGGTGGCCGAGCACGCGCGCGCGGTCGGCCAGGTGCTGGCCCGGCGGGGAGTGCTCGGGCGGTTCAGCCTGGACTGCGCTGTGACCTGGCAACCCGGGCGGGGCTGGACCGTGTACGCCCTGGAGATCAACCTGCGTCAGGGCGGGACCTCCCCACCCCTGGCGCTGTTGGCCAACCTCGACCCCGGCCGGTACCAGCCCGATCCGGGCCGGTGGGACAGTGACGCGGGCGGTGTCCGCTGCTACCGATCCACCGACAACCTCCTCGACCCCCGCTGGGTCGGCTTGCGCCCGGCCCGGGTGATCGCCGCGGTCCGCGACGCCGGCCTGGCCTGGGACCGCGACCGGCGCACCGGGGTCGTGCTGCACCTGTTGTCCTGCCTGGCCGTCGACGGTCGGATGGGCCTGACCGCGATCGCCGCCACCCCCGGGGAGGCCGACACCCTCTACGGCCAAGCCGTGGCAGTCCTGGAGCACCTCGAAGCCTGAACGACCCCACCGGAGGGCAGCCAGGGCCCGACTCCGGGAAGGGTCGGGGAACTCCGAACCTCGATCTCGAAGGCTTGCGAGCCCGAGGGTGAGATTGGTGGTGGGAACCTCTTGCGCGGGGGGCCTGGGGGGAGCAGGATCAGAGATGTCCCCGGAGGCTACCGGGGAAACCACAAGGCTGGTGCCTCGCGGCGCAAGGGATCACGGCCCCCTTCCGGCAGGAGGGTGCGGGCGCGATAGTCCGGCGACGCAGCCACCCAGGATCCTCTGGCCAGGGGGTTCGGGGCCGGGTCGCAGCAGGTGACTGTTGCGGGCGCATCACCATACGGGCTGCCGGGTCAGTGCAGCCGACCGTGTTGCGGGGGAGTACCGCAGCCTGACCGTCCCCGGATAGGGGCGGGCCCCGTCGGACGGGTGCAGCGCACGACCGCAGGATCGCGGGAGACCGCGGGGACCGGGTTGGTGACTGTGGTCCGGCCCACCGCCCGGAAGGGCGGAGCCCCCCGCCGGGGTGCAGGGACCGTGAGGTTCGGGCAGCGGCGGCAGCCGCCGGCGGCTGTGACGTCGGGGCGTTCGGCAGGCAAGCCACTTGTCGACGTCCGGCCCCCTCGGTGCCCGGGGCGCGCGATACGGGTGCAAGCCGGTGGCCGGGACGCCAGCCACCGACAGACATCGGAGGCCCCCCAGCGCAAGTTGGGGGGCCTCCCCCCTTGCCCCACGCGGGCTCGTGCTCCCGAGGTCCCCCGGCCGCGTGATCCCCATGGCACACCGGGGCGCCGGTGGCCTCGAGCAGGGGCTCAGGTGTCCTGCTGCGGGTCGAGGAGGGATCCGCCTGCGCGGGATTGGCCGCCGGGTTCGACCCCGACAGGCGGACGTGGCAGGACCCCCTCGTGGGGGTCCGAGGGGGTCCTGCGGGGGAGTCGTCCCGGTGGGCCGGGAGCGACGGGGTCAGGCGAAGGGGTCCGTGGGCCAGGAGTCCGAGGACTCGGTGGTGACCAGGGCTTCGGTGTCACGCTGCTGGCGCTTGGAGGCGGCCAGGGAGGCGGCCACCCCACCTGCGCCGAGGGCGATCAGGACGGTGGGGGCGATCCAGCGCCCGTCGATCTGCCAGCCCGTCGCCGCGCTCACTGCGAACAGCACGCCCAGGACGGTGAACAGAAGGCCAGCGGCCAGGGAGAAGTAGTCGGTCTCATGCTGCCTCACGGCGCACCTCCAGGTTTCCGGCGCCGATCGCGGCGTCGACGGTGACGATGTACGCCGGTTGGCCCTCGGCCAACGGCGTGACGGTGGTGTCGACGGTGAGGTTGTCGCCCTCCGTCGGGGTGGAACCGGGGAGATCGAACTGGCCGATGTTCACGGTTCCGGTCAGGTCCAGCTGCATGTCAGCGGGGATCACGATGATCAGCTCGCCGACTCCCACGCCGGCGTCGATCTCGACGCGCTGCCTCGGCTTGCCGGGCTCCGAGTCGCCGATGGCGGTGAGCTCGGTCAGGTCCAGGGTCGCGGTGCCGGCGGAGAGCTGGAAGTCCAGCGGTGACTCGGCGGCATCGGCGGGGGTCACCTGCCAGGTGCGGTCGCCGATGGTCAGCCCGCCCCACTGACCGTCGCCGTCAGCGGTGGCGGTCCAGCGGTCCCAGTTCGGGTTCGATGCGACGAAGTTGCTCGCGGTGACCGTGGCGAACGTGATGAACGCCAGGGGGATCGCCAGCCAGAGCAGCCAGCGGGCTCGGCCGTACCTGGTGCCGACGAGCATCCCGACGCCCAGGATCGCCAGGGTGATGCCGAGGATCACGCCCCAGATGCCCACGCTCGCGGGGACCAGGAACCCGATCAGGGCCAGGATGCCGGCTGCGAGGATCGCCGCGGAGATGACCAGCCAGCCGAGGTAGGAGCGCTCCCGCGGGGCTGGGGGGATGTACTCGGCCCGGCCGTCGGCGTAGCCCGGGTTGCCGCCCGCGGCGTAGCCGACCTGGTCGGTCGAGCCGTAGGGGCTGAGGGGCTCGTCGGGGATCGCGATCCAGGCGATCAGGTAGCCGACGAGGAAGGCGCCACCGGTGGCCAGGGTCAGCACGACGGTCAGGATGCGCAGCAGCGTGGGGTCGGTGTTCCAGTAGCGGGCCAGGCCACCGCACACGCCGCCGATGACCCGCTGGTCGCGGCTGCGGGTCAGGCGACGGACGGGGCCGGGGGGCGGGTAGGCCGCGGCCGGCGGGTAGGTCCCAGGCGCCTGGTACGCGGCACCCGGGGGCGGGTACGCACCGGGGGGCGGGTAGGCGCTAGGTTGCTGGTACCCAGCCGGGGGCGGGTAGGACCCGGGCGGCGGGTAGGTGCCCTGCGCGTAGCTGCCGGCGGACGGCCCCGCAGCGGTGGCACCGGCGTAGACCGGTCCCGCGTAGGGGTCTGCAGTCGGAGCCGTGGGCCCGGCACCGGGGTAGGGGCCGCCGGAGTCCTGGGCCTCGACCCGGGTGGGGTCGGCGCCGAGCACCTGGGTCGGCTGGTCGGGCGCGGCCGGGGGGACCGGGCTCGCGGCCGGCTGCTCGCCGAGCACCGTGGTGGGCTGCTCGTCGGGCTGGTCGTCGGGGACGGGGGGCGGGGTGTTGCTTGTTTCGTTCATGGCTCCAGCATCTGCCCGCGCAACCCCGGCCGGCACCCGGTTTCCCCCTGATCCGACCCTGACCTGACCCTGAGCCGGACTCAGGGTGAGTCCCTGAGGACGGCCGCGGACTCACAGCACACCGACACCCGGCAGTCGTTGGAGGGTGAGCGCGGGCGTCGGATGTGGTGGGTCACGGGGTGGACAGGCTGGTGACCTCCAGAGCGGCCGGTTATGGCCTCCGACCGGGAGGGCCCACGGATTCGACCCTGCGTCCAGCACGCACGGCTACTGGACGGCGATGGTCGTCTCCCCATCCACGGGGGACCGTGGGTCAGCAGGTGACATGCAGGACGGCACGCACCAGCTGAGGGTCCAGGGGCTCGAGCAGCCCGCAAGCCTCCCTGGTGGGAACCGCGATGACCTCGATGCCACGCCCCCGGGCCTCGTCGAGGATCTCTGGCATCACCGGGAGCGCGCCATCCGCACCCGTGCCGATGACCAGTTGGGTGCCACCCCACGGGATGACCTCATCGATCGATAGGGGCGTGTGCCCGTAGCGGCCCCGGTACGGCTTCGACGGCCCCTTGACCCGTTTGCTGACCACGCCTCGGTCGATGACGACGTCGTGGTCGTACCGCTTCCCCTCGATCTCGATCACCCCGAACCCGACCAGCCGTGCCCTCATCTCATCGACCCCTTCGCTCGCTGGACCACCGGCCGGCGTCAGCGCGTCGTGGTTGACGGGGTGACCTTAGCGGTGTCCAGGCCGCTCTTTACCTGGTCGGGCGGCGGCCCGACCATGAGCCGAACCAGGGCGACCCCCAGCACCGACGTGGCGATCGACAGCAGGATCGCCCCGGTCCCACCGCCGACCCGGAACGGCCACTCGGCGTCGGAACTCCAGCCAAGCAGATACCCGATCCAGTACCCGGCGTACGCCCCGATGAACCCGCCGACCACCATCCACAGCACACGCACCCACGACCTCATAGCGACCTCCAACCCTCCCCTCCAACGTAAGGCGCCAGGAGTCCGGCGGACAGGGCCGAAGGGCGCTCATCCGCGCAAGCGCTGCCCGGAAGATCCCAGGGAGGCGGTGACCGCACTCGGCGGGCGGATCGAGCCGGCCTTCAGGTCAGGTCGCGCCGCATGATCAGTCGCGGCATCTTGCTCGCGACGGCGTCTGTTGTGCCGATGACCCCGAAGCCTGCCTTCTGGAACATCGAGCGGGTCCCTACGAAGGCCATCGTCGTGTCCATCCGACCGGGTCCAGGCCCGCCTCTGGCCGAGAGCCCGCAGGAGGTCACGGGCGGGGAACACCTCCGGCTCGGACGTCCGGAGAAGTGGTCGGGCGGCGGCAGGTACGCCCTCGCGGCAGGGCGTCGGCCCTGCTCGAGCGGGGACCGGAGTCGGGTCCAGTGGCCCTGCCGCGCGCCGGACTCGGTCCGTAGCGTGGGTTGTGGGAGACGTGGGTGTCCCCGGTCCAGGGATGGGGGTGCCGGTGATGGAGCCGTTGGTGTCGGTCGACTGGTTGGATGGGAACCTCGACGATCCGGATCTGCGGGTCTTCGACGCGACCGTGCAGCTCACGAAGGTGCTGTTCCTGCTGAGGCCCCGTAGCGGTGAGCCGGAGTACCGCCGGGGGCACATCCCCGGAGGCGCGTTCCTGGACCTGTTCATGGTGCACGACCCGCAACGGCCACGCCGGTCGATGACTGCGCCCACCGCCGGGCACTTCGCTGACGTGGTCGGCCGGCTGGGGATCGGCAACCAGCATCGGGTGGTGCTCTACGACCGGCGGGAGAGCATGTGGGCGGCGCGGATGTGGTGGCTGCTGCGCGCGTTCGGCCACGACGAGGCGGCCATCCTCGACGGCGGGTGGGCTGCGTGGCAGGCCGCCGGGCGCCCGACGTGCGACCAGCCGTGTGCCTACCCGCCGGCGCAGTTCGTGGCCCGCCCCCGTGAGGGTCTGCTCGTGGGCAAGTCGGAGGTGCTGGCGGCGATCGACGACCCGCACGTGCAGTTGGTCGACGCGCTGGGCCGGCGGGTGCACCGCGGGGAGGTCAACGAGTACGGCCGGCGGGGGCACATCCCGGGCGCGGCCAATGTGACCGCCTGGGAGATCCTGGACCGGGACACCGGCTGCTACCGGCCGCTGCCCGAGCTGCGGGACAAGGTCGGCCCGGTCCTGGACGCCGACCGGGTGATCACCTACTGCGGCGCCGGTGCGGCCGCGTCCAGCTTGGCCCACGTCCTGGTCCGCCTCGGCCACCCAGACATCGCCGTGTACGACGGCGGCCTGCTGGAATGGTGTGCTGACCGCAGCCTGCCGCTGCAGACCGGGCCCTAACCTCGGTGATGGTGCCAGACGTCTCGAACTGCGGGTCTGAGACTCTGGACCAGTCCTGGTAGCGGGTCTAGCGTGCAAGGCGTGGGGGAGGTGGAGGCCGTCATCGCGCAGGCGCACCGGGTGCCTGCGGTGGATGGGTACGACCTGGCGGCGACCGTTTTCCAACCGGAGGAGGGCGCCCGGGACTGGGTGATCGTCAGCGGCGCGTTCGCCGTCGCCGCCCGGTTCTACGCCCGGTACGCCACCGCGCTGGCGGAGGCCGGGTTCGGGGCGGTCACCTACGACTACCGCGGGATCGGCGCGTCCCGCCCGGCCTCGCTGCGCGGCTTCCCGGCCACCATCACCGACTGGGCCGTGCTGGACGTCTGCCTGGAGATCATCGACACGACGCGCGGCCCGGACATCGAGGCTACCTCCGGCCCAGCCCACATCGTCCTGACCGACCCCGACGGCAACACCATCATGGTCGACCTGGCACCGCTGAGGCGGCCGCTATTGTCGCGCGTCCGAAGTCCATTATAGGCGTGCGGGTGGCCGGTGCGTCGGCCTGTGGACTATGGGCACTGGTGGCGCGGGTGACCGGGTAGGAGACTGGATCTGAGGGAGCCCTGGGCGGGAACGCCGAACTGGCTGGAGGCCGCAGGCAGCGGTCGGGTGGGTTTCAGACGGAAGGGAGCCAGCGCGATGACCACGACAACGCACAAGCGCAGCGTGCATATCGATGCTCCGGTGGAGACAGTCTTCGACTACGCCAAGGAACCCCACCACTTCTACGAGGCCTTCCCCGAGAAGGGCCGCCCGGTGCTGGTCGAGGTAAAGACCACGCCAGAGGGGGTCGGGTCGACCTACAAGTGGGAAGACAGCATGTTCATGATCCACATCAAGGGGACCGTGACCCGGGAGAGTTGCATCCCCAACGAGCGCATCGTGGACCACTCCTCTACCGGCCCGGTATGGACCTACACCTTCGAGCCCGACCAGACAGGCACGACGCTGTCCCTGGCGTGCGAGGTCTCCAGCAAGGTCCCGCTCGCGGACAAGGTCATCGACCGGGTCGCCTGGGACGGAGACCGGGATCTCGACACCGTGTTGGCCAACATGAAGAAGGCGATCGAGACCTGACGACAACGACGAATAGCCCGATTGACTACCATCTTGAGCAAACCCCCGCCGGCAGCAAGACCGCCGCACGCCGCCGACATCCGCGGGCGGGCGCACTGCCGCGGGCCCGGCCCCTCCATCGCGCCGCGGATTGTGGTGGTGTGCAGTTCGTCCGAGCTGACAGCCGGGGCGCGGTATGGAGTTCGGGGTAGGGGAGGGGGCGGGAACAGTTACGGGGTGGGCGATTTGGGGATCGGGTGCACGGTCGTAGCCCATTTTGTAGCCCAAACTTGTGGCGGGCAGGAGGGCGCTGGCTGACGCGTTTCCCTCGGGCGGGTGCATGGAAGGCGGGGTTGGCGGATGCCCGCTACGACTCCCGCGACGGCTACCCCCACCACCCCAGGCAGGCCCGCTACCGCAGTTGGGACGCCCGCTGCCCCGACAAGCGCTGCACCGGCAGCAACAGCGGGGCAGGGGCGCCGGACACGTACACCGGGTGCCGGGCGTACGGCGCTCGTGGCGCCAGCATCGACGGCCAGGGCCGCCGACACACGAAGATCGACTGCACCACCAAGCAGCCCCTCTGAGTTGTGGCTGCGGGGGCCAGGCCAGGGCGCGACCCGCGCCGGGGGGGTACCCGGCACTGGCGAGGTGTTCCCCACCCGGCCTGAGCGCGCAGGGGCCCGGAGACGGCGAAGTCCCGCCGGTGACGGGGGGACACTCGGCGGGACCTCTTGAAGTTCAGCGTAGGCGGGTCGTGCGGTTCGCGCACGGCGACGCCGGACCGCTCAGTCGAGCAGCCGAATCGCGGCTGAACCGGCGTTGCGGTCCGCGGGGGACTCGCGTCCAGGGCGGGTTGGCGGTGCGGGTGACTGGGGCGTGGCCACGTGGTCGGGTCCGGTGACGGGTCTCGGCGCTTGATGAGGTCCGCGCCGGCATCGCGTGCCACCGTGTTCGCCAGTGTCGGGGGTGGGCTCTCGGGTGGGTTGGTCAGGTGTCGGTGGGGTGGACGCGGTTGCGTTCGTGGCGGCGTTTGGCGCTGTATGCGGCGGCGGAGGCCCGTTCCCGTGCTTCGGCGGGGGGCGTGGTGGGGTCGGTGGTTGCGACCCCGACGGTGACGGTGATGACGCGGTGCTGGTTGCCGGTGTGCTCGATGCCCAGGGCTTGGACCGCGGCTCGTAGCCGTTCCCCGGTGGCCAGGGCGGTGGGGGTGTCCGCCCCGGGGAGCAGGGCGACGAACTCCTCACCGCCTTTGCGGAACACCTGGTCCTGGCCGCGCAGTCCGGCGGCGAGGGTGGTGGCGACCGTGTGGAGGCAGGTGTCTCCGGCGGTGTCGCCGTAGCGGTGGTTGTAGTCGCCGAACTCGTCGAGGTCGAGGAACAGGACCGCGACCGGGTATTGGGCGTCGGCGAGTAGGGTCTCGGCGTCGGCCAGCGCCCGGGGGTTGGGCAACCCGGTCAGGGCATCGGTGCGGGTTTCGGTGCGCAGCCGGTCGTTCTCCCCGCGCAGGTCGTGGACCCAGGACATCAGAGAGGTGCGGTCCTTGGCCCAGTCCTGCACGTCGGGGCCGTCGAGGATGTGGGTGTCACCTCCGCGGGATTTGGCCATGTGCAGGGCCCGGTCGGCGCGCATCAACGCCTGGTCGGGGAACCGGCCCCCGGTCAGCTCGGCGACCCCGGCCGAGACCGACACCCGCAGCTGGCCGGCCGGTGGGCGCGGCTCGTTCCAGGTCGGGCGGATGGTCAGTGGTGCCCGGACGGCGGTGCGGATGCGCTCCAGGACGGGGTCGGCGTCGGCCATCGTCGCCCCGGGCAGCAGGATCACGAACTCGTCACCGCCGACACGGGCGGCGACCCCGGGTTTGGGCACCACCGTGGTGAGCACCCGGGCGACGTGGGTGATCACCTCATCACCGACCGGGTGCCCGTACTGGTCGTTGACCAGCTTCAGGGCGTCGATATCCAGGGACGCCACCACACCACCACCTCGCTCGGCGAGCATCTCCATCTGGGCCAGCAACGCCCGGCGGTTCAGCAGCCCGGTGAACGCATCCTGCAGGGCATTGCGTGCCCGTGGGTCTTCCCGCAACGACAGCAGGAACCCACCGCGGGGGTCGCCGGGTCGCAGCCGGGCCACGGTCACCTCGACCCGGCGATCGCGGGCCAACCCCATGCTCAGCACCGGTGGCTCCACCGAGGACCCGCCGCCGGTGGCCAGGGCCTGCAGGGCCGCTTCGAGGGGGGCCAGGCCGGGGACCCGCCAGATCGGGCGGCCCAACATCAGCGGGCCGACGAGCATCTCGGCACCCGGGTTGGCCAGCAGCACCGTGCCGTCCACATCCACCGCGGCCATCCCCTCGGAGCAGGCCATCACCATCGCGGTGGCCAGCGCTGTCTGCGACCACCGCACCGCGTCCCCGTCCCCTGCGTTCATGACCGGATTGTTCACCGGTGTGCCCGGGCGGGTCGCGGGGTGGGGGTCGACGGCTCGGGGAGGTCGTACCAGGCGCGCAGCCGGTACCCCAACCCGGACGCCCGCAGCCCCCAGCCCAGGACCGCGGCACCGATCAGGACGGCGGTGATCTGCACGGTCAGGAACAACGGGCTCTGCATGCCGTAGTCCCACCCAGGGACTCCGGGCCAGCCACCGTCACGGTGGTAGGCCCACCACATGCTCGCCGGGACGGCCGCGGCCAGCAGCACCCGCCACCCGGCCGCCGATGCCGACCCGACCCCGAGCAGCCCGGCGGCGAGCAACCCACCGGCCAGCAGCCCCCAGCCGGTGACCATGTAGAACGACAACCCAGGTTCGTGACCCGGGTCGAGGGTGGCACCGGGGATCATCGGCAGGGCCAGCAACGGGAGCGCCAGACACACCAACCCGGCCACACCGACCAGCGCGCCCCGCGGGACCTCGCTGGGGCAGTGCTCCCGCGCCAGTCGCCGGGCCACCACGATCAGCAGCACGCTCAGGGCCGCGGCCACCGTGACCGGCCAGACGACCTGCGTGGTGCTCGGTTGCTGGTCGATGAACTCCAGATCCCCGAAGACGGGGGTAGCCACCAGGCGCAGCGGGCCGAACGCAGCCCCCGCACACACAGCGACGGCCACCGCGAACAACCGGGCGCGCAGCAAGGGAACGGCGATCGCCAAGGTCAGCCCCACCACCAGGGTCATCGCGGCCGCGTGCGGCCACACCGTGCGCTCGAACTCCCACACCGGGCTGCCCCACCACCGGCCCACCCGCCACCGTGACGCCGCCGCCGCGATCCCCGCCGCCAGGTAGGTGCCCCCCAGCACCAGCACCCACGGGGCCAGGTGCTGTCGCCTGTGGGTGACCCGGGCTAGCGTCGGTGCCTTCGTCTCGATCCACGTCCCCGTCATCGTGTACCTCCTGACCGTGCGATCGACCCCGCACCGCCCCGGACTTGAGGCAGTGGCAACCCCGGCGGATCGGCTACGCAGCCGGTCCCACTGGGGAGAACTGGGAGGGTCCCTGGTCGCGGGCGCGACCGGGCTCAGGCATTGCGCTCAAAGGCGGAGTGCGCCACGTCGCGGTCGTCGCCTGCTGGCTGGCGGTGGGTGGGGGCGACCATGACCTGGTTGCGGCCGTGGGACTTGGCGTGGCGCAGGGCGGTGTCAGCGGTTGCCAACAACGTGCGCACGTCATCGGTGGGCTCGGCGGCTGCCACCCCGATGGACACCGCCATCGGGGTGGCGACGCCGGGGATCGGGGTGGTGCCCGCGCTGGCGCGGATCCGCTCGGCGAACGCGCTGGCGTCGGACAGCGGGGTATCGGGTAGGAGCAGGCAGAACTCGTCCCCACCGAATCGGGCGACCAGGTCGTAGCTGCGGCTGGTGTCGGCGAGTAGCCGGGCCATGGCGGCGATGTACTGGTCGCCGGCCAGATGCCCGTGCTCGGTGTTGACCTTCTTGAGCCCGTCGAGGTCCATCAACAGCACGGCCAGCGGATGCCCGGTGCGCCCGGCACGGTCCAACTCGGCGGTAGCGAGGGTCTCGAAGGCAGGCAGGCTGAGCAGACCGGTCTTGTCGTCCCGGGACGCGGCCCGCAGGCGGGCGTGCTGGAGGATCGTGTGGTGGCTCCACACGATCAACCCGAGGACCAGCACGGTCGCCGGGGTCGGGTACAGCAGGCAGAACAGGGCACCGACCAGCACTTCTGGTACCTCGGGCAGCAGGTCGGCCCAGGCCCAGAGCGGAAGGTCCCGGAAGTCCAGTCCGTCCCACGCCCGGGTCAGATGCACCACGAGGATTGCCTCGGTGACCAGCATGACGATCGCGGCTGCGGTCAGCGCGACCACGCTGCGCAGGTCGGAAGGGTCGAGGCTCGGGTCGCCGGCGAGCAGGGAGAACGTGACCGCGGCGATGCTCATCTCCGCCATCCGAATGCACGCGTTGCCCAACCAGTAAGGCCCGTGGCTGCTTCTCTTGATGTAGGCCGCTGAGCTGGCCAGGCCCACGGCCAGGAACAGCATCGGAGGCAGCAGGATCGCTGCCGGGAACAGCACCGTGTTGGCGGCGGTCGCTGTCTGCACCTGCCCCGCCCGGTCCGAGCCCCACCGCACCCGGGTGCCATCCATCGCCCACACCGCGGCGAGCAGCCCGGCCGCCAGTGCGAGCATCTGCCCGGATACGTCGGCGGAACCGGGTCGGTCGGCGACGTAGACGGCCAACCCGGCCGCAGCCACGGCCACCAGGGCGGTGAGCAGCAGGGCGCGGTGTCCTGCCCGGACCAGCTCCGGCCCCCGTTGCACCACAACCATCCCCGTCCACAGATGGGCCGCCCGCAATGGCACGGCCCCGTCACGTAGGTATCGGCAGTGCCGCGGGGCCACTTGAGCGATCGACCCCTGTTCCTGATCCGCTGGCCTCGTGCTGGTCGACTGACTTGGCGGTGGACCCGCATCGAGGCGGCGCGGACGCCTGCGAACCCCTCGGCGCGGGGGGTCGTCGGGCATGTGCCCGGCCCGGTCGATCAACTGCTCGCCGCGCCGGACATCCCCGCGGGAAACGGGGTCGCCTTCGTGAGCCCGATCCCCGCGCCGACGATCTGAGAGCGGCTAACGAAGGCACATGCCGGGCGGTCCTTGATGCGCTGGTCGGTCAGTGGGTTTCCCCGGTCATCGTCCCGACGCAGCCCATCACCTCACTGTCCAGCACGTAGGTGAAGTCTCCGTGGGCATCGAGACTCATCGTGAGAACATCCTTGGCGGGGGGATCGAACTCCGTGCCATCCCACGGGTTGGTGGTCCACAGGACTATCTTGGTGGCCGAGAACGTGCCTGGGCTGGCCTTGACCAGGACGAACTGGTCTTTCCAGTTCGCATGCTTCTCACCGTTCAGCTTGATGTTCACCTTCACGTACGCGACGGATCCCTTGGGGTCCGGGATCCGCACGTTCCAGATGCCCGTGTAAACACCCGTGAACATGTCCGTGAGCTCCTGGTCCGCACAGACTGCAGCCCCCTCGTCGAAAGTGCCGTGGTAGGTCACGGTGGGAGCTGTAGCTGCTCCGCTGAGCGCCGTCACTGTGAGCGGTAGCACGACGAGCATCCCTGCCTTGCGCAGCTTTTCCATGACGTCACCATCCATCCTCTGGCGGAGGACGGTCCCCCGTCACTGCCCGGACTACGCCCCCAGGGAGGCGCACGGCAGTGCCATAGGTCCCGCCAAGGCTTTGGGATGACGGGGGCCGGGTGGCACGCCCGCCAACCTCGCCCACTACCGGACCCAAGAAGCCTCACGCTGGCACTGGCTGCGCATCCCGACCAAGCCCTCGATCCACAGCAAGGGCATCAGGGGGGCGCGGTCGCGGCTGGCCATTCCCGCCAAAGGGGCACGGTATGGAGTTCAGGGGAGGGACGAGGGCGGAAACGGCGGCGGGGTGGGCAATGCCCAGATCGACGCTTCAGTCGTAGCCCAATTGGTAGCACAAATACGGGGAGTGTGATCGTCGAGCCCTGGCGGCGGCCTCCCCCCCCGTCGCGGGGATGGGGTTTCAGTCGATGTTGCGCAGGGGACGTCGCCGACACCCAGATGGTGCCCCGCCGGCCGTGGCACGGGGCCAGCGGCAGCGAGCTGGTGCTGCTGCGGATCGCCCTCGAGCTGGCCCCCGGCGGGCTGCTCGGCGACGGGCTGCCCCGCCTGGATGACTCCAACACGGCCGCGGTGTTGACCGCGGTCGCCGAACTGGCTGATGGGCGCTACCTCAAACCCGACTGGGCTGACCTGTGACCCGGGCGGGGTAACCCCGAACCGCCGAGGCCGGGGATTGGGTTGGTGCTGTCGCCGGTGCCCCGCACCCGGGGCAGGGGGAAGCCCCGCGTCCGCACGGGGGGAGCGGCAGCGGGGCCTCGTGACATTGAGCCTACGTCGCCCAGGCGAGGTTCGCCTGCCGACCGTGTTCAGGGCTCACCGAGGGGTCGGTCGGGTGGCGGTCAGCCCCAGAAGAGGGGCCCCCCATGCGGCAGCGTCGCCGCCGGGCGCCAGGAACAGCCCACGACCCCGGTGAGCGGGTCTCCCGTCGGAGGCTCGTACCGGGGTCGAGGTTTGTGCACCGGCGGGCCCCGGCGCGTGGACGACGGGGGCCTGTCGTTGGTGGTCACGCTAGCCAGAGTCAGGTCAAGGGTGGGTGTCGTCACCGTCAAGCGTGGGTCATGTATCGGGGCCGCTGCGGGCCCGACCCCGGTGAGCGTGTCTCCGTGGAGGACGGAGCGCTCGAACCGGGGTCAGGAACGTGCACGGTAGACCCGGGCGCGCAGTGCGACAAGGACGAGCACAACCGGAGCCGTACTCGAACCCTCAGGTTGAGGTCGAGGGACACCCTGTGCACAGGTGCACAGGGTGTGGATAACTAGGAGTAGCGGTTCCCGGTCGCACCTGGTCACCGCCGCACCAGGCGAGACTGCCCCCCGCGATCGGGCCCCCTCTCGGCCCTTTGGCAGCCGCTCGGGCTCAAAGCCCCCGCAGGGCGCGCCGATACATGCACCGAAGGGGGCCCGTCCTGGGTCATTGCCGGCCCGGGCCTCCCCGGGTGACCCCCGCCTCGGCCCATTGCCCCCCGCGGGGGTCCCCTCACGTCAGCCAACGCGATCCCCGGGACATCGATGCGGGTGTCGAGGTCGGCGAGGGCGGCGTACGCGTCCAGATCCGCTCCAGGCCAGCTGGGGACGTACGTCCGGCCGGTCCGTCAGCCACGCCGCACCCAGGAGCCGGTTGGCCGGGCTCCGCCGCCGTCGGCGCCCCTATTGATGATGTCCGCTTCGCGCCCGTGACTTATGGGCGGCACCGCAGAGAGGCCCCCCTGGGTGTTCCCCCGTCCCAGGTGAGGCCTCTCTGGTGCGCGAGGCTACCGCCGGTCGGCGGCGCCCCGAAAGATCGAAAGGGGGACTTTCCGCGGGGACAATCCAGGTGCCGGAATGCCGGGGCACGGGAGGAGGCCCCGCCGCGCGACGGGGGATGCGCGCTGCGGGGCCTCGGAAACCCGGGCTGGCCCCGCCGCGTGGACGACTGGGCTCCCGTGACCAACAGGTTAGGCACGCCTCAGTTCGGCGGTCAATGCGTCGGGGGGTATCGGGGAGCCCGCCGAGCTGACTGCGGGTGGTCCCATGACGGCGAACCTCGCCCATCGCCGACGCGCTCCCGCCCCACCGCCGACAGCGTCCACGGAATCGCCAAGGTCGGCCGCAGGATGCAGTCCGGGGGCGCGGCGGGGGAGGGGAGCGGGCGGGGACGGCTATGCGGTGGGCAATCTCGGGGTAGGGGCTGTGGTCGTGGCCATCTGGTTGCCCATTCTGTTGGCCTGGAGGACCTGGCGCGCAGGCGTTCGCGTTGCACCCAGGACCTGAGCGACTTCGCCGTGGTCGTCGGGCCGCGTCAGGACGCCGAGCCGGCCCGCCAGTCCTCCCAGGAGTCGTTCCACTGGGTCAGCCCGTTGCCCGGCTCCAGCTTCCTGGTCGAGTGCACGATGCTGACTACGTCACCGACGCGTGTTCGCTCGAACAGCCACCGGGCGTTCGCGGTGCTCATGCCGACGCACCCGTGGCTGACGTTGGCCACGCCCTGCGAGGCGACCGACCAGGGTGCGGCGTGGATGAACTCGCCTGAGTTCGTCATCCGCAGCGCGTAGCGCACGTCGAGGTTGTAGTACTCCGGATCGCCCGGTTTGATCCCGGTGCTCGCGGCATCCATCCGGGTCTGCTCGAGCTTCTCGGAGATCACCCGGGTGCCGCCGCGGGTGAGGAACCCGTCCTTGCCGGTGGTCACCGGGATGGTGTCGCGCGACCTGGCCGTCGATCGTCACCGTCATCTGGTGGGCCGTGACGTCAACGACTGAGACCACGGACTTACCGATCTGGAAGTCGATCTGCTTGTTCTGGTCGCCCCACACGTCCGCGCCGGCCTGCACCCCGGCCAGGTCGGCGGTCACCGACACCTCGGTGCGGGCCGGCCAGTACTCCTTGGTCCGGTACTGGACCTTCGTGTCGGAGACCCAGTTCCACGCGCCCTCCACGTCCTCGGACGCGCGGACGGTCAGGGCGTCCTGCACCGCGGCTCGGCGGTCCTGCTCCACCGGGGCGGTGAAGGTGACCAGGATCGGCATTCCCACGCCGACCGTGGCGCCGTCGCGCGGGGAGATCCGGGCCCGGAACTGCGCGGCGGACTCCCTGGTCGAGATCGAGACAGAGCTGGTCACGGGGTCCGTGTCGGCGGAGCCGGTCATCGTCGCGCGCACGGCGTAGGTCGTGCCGGGCAGCAGGGTGCCCGAGGTCTGCCAGTGCCGCCGGTCGTCGCTGAGCGCCCCAGCCACGTCCTGGCCGCCGGCCGAGGTCACGGTGACCTCGCTGATCGTGCCGGAGATCGCGTTGACCACGATCGGCTGGTCCGGGCGCCACGCATCCGGGTCGGCGTCGGCGGCCACCGTGAGCTGGGTGTCGCCGGGGTCGCCGACGGCCGTTGGGGTGCTGGCCTGGGTGCCGACCTGGGCGGCTGGGGTCACCTCGGCGGAGAACGGGTGCCCGCATCCGCTGAGGCCCAGGGTCACGGCGACCAGCACGGTCGCGACCCTGACCCGCAGGGGTGCGCGGTGGTTCGGCACGGGAAGCTCCTGACTCGGGTGTGTACAGGGTCTCTGATACCCAGCGCCATGCGTCGGCAATCCGCACGGTGTCCCGGTGAACATCCGGGCTTCGCCCCGATCCGACCTATTCCCCGACGCCCCTCGCCAGTGCCCGGTTGGGGATCCCGTTCCGGACGGCTGCGTCCGACGCTGGTCCGGGTCAGGTTCTGCGGAGGTCGGCGCGCCGGACTTGGGCGCACGCGCACCGTGCCGTGCCGATCAGCCACGGCAGCGGGTGCGCCAGGACCTGTCCGGGGTTCGCCCCGGCTTTCTGGAACACCTCACGCACCACCCGTTCGGCCTGCCGCGGGTCGGGTACCCGGCGGCGGACGTACCGGTCGATCAGGTCGAGGTACTGGGCTTGCAGGTCCACCAGCCAGGACGTGTCAGTGACGGGCTCGGGTGGTGGGGTCGTCGCGGTGACCATGTGGATCCTCCGTGGCGCCTGCGAGGTGAGCTGTCGGGTTCGGGTGGAGCACCCGGCCGCGGTGCGGCTTCACCCCAAGGACTCACGCGAACGCGTGGGACCGAAAGTGGGTCCCCCGCTCCCGCCCGTTGATGTCAACTGGCTCAATGCCAGAGTCGAGGAGGTCGACGCGGACGGGACTCGGCGCCGTCAACCCCTCGCCCCACCGGATCAGCGGGATACCAAGGTTGTACCCACCTTGGCGGTGTCAGAAACGCGTGCACCCGCGTTCAGCACTGCAGCAGCTCCTCGCAGCGCATGCGCATGCGTACGGCGAAGTTGGTTCCCTGGGAGGGGTCGAGCATGAAGGTGGTGACCCCGGCCCGCGACGTCGTCGGGCAGGTCAAGGAAGTGGTGGAGATCGCTGACCAGCATCCCGGGACTGTATCGACCCCTCGGGGCCCAACCGGGGTCAGGCCAGGCGCAGCCGGGCCAGTGACGCAGGCGCGGGGCCTGCGCCGATGTCGGGCACGATGCTCAGTTCGAGGACGGTGACACCGGTGAGGTCGACGGTGAGGTCCTCGGTCTGCCCAGTGGCCCCGTGGGGGCTGAAGTTCCACTGCTGGCGCACGATCTCGTGGAAGCTCTGCCCGCTGTCGGGGGACCAGCGCAGCACGAACTCCTGGGTGCGCTCAACGTCGGGCTCGATGAACTCCAGCCAGATTCGGTGCACCGCCTGGGGTTGGGCGAAGAGCAACCGGATCGTCTGCTCCCCGGGCCCCGCGGCCCGCCAGCCCGACGTGGCACCGGGTAGCAACGCGGACTCGATGGGATGCGCGGGGTCTTCGGAGGTGATCTCCACCTGCACCAGATCCTCGAGCTCCAACCAGTCGCCACCTGAGGGTGGGCTGCCCGCCTCCGCTGCGGAGGGGATGATTCGTTTGCGCATGGGAGCGCCTCCTGGTCTCACCGCAGGGTAACCCGTGCCGGGCTGAACATGTCGGGCGATCTCGCGGTGGTGTTCGCTCGGGGTGACCCGGTACTCGACCCTTCCAGCGCTCCCTGGGGCGTTCCCCTGTACGGCGCCGGCCTGCGGGTGGTGGCTAGTCGCCGCCGAGGTCGCGCTGGTAGGCGTCGAGGAGCACGTCGGTGGTGCGTTCCTGGTACCGGCGGACCTGGGTCAGCAGGGTGCGGATCGCCGCACTCACGGTCCCGACCGCGTCCGGGTCCCCGGCGGCGTGCCCGGCCTGGAGGCGCACCGCTGCGATGGCCGCGGTCAGCTGGTCGCGGTCCCCGGCCAGCCGCAGCCAGCGGCCCATCAAGTACGGGGCGTCGGACCGCGGATCTGTTCGGTGAACCCGTCGGGGTCGATCAGGTCCCCGGGGGTGGTGTGCACCGCGTCGGCCAGGTCGTCCAGGGCGCGGGTGATCTGCACCCACCAGCCGGCACCCGGGCGCTGAGCGGCCAGGAGCTCATCGAGGCGGGACTGGGCGCCGGCCACGCTGAGGACCCGCAGCGTGGATCGGTCGGCCATCACCGGGGTGCCTGTACTCATCGGGGCCTCCTGCCAGGAACCTCGCCGGGACCCCAGAATGAACCCCGCCGGGGGGCCTGTCCATCCCTCCGGTGTCGCAGTTGCGTCCCAGGCGCGGGGCGTGGGCGACGACAACGCACCGGGGCTGGGCGTGGTCGGGCGGTGACCCGGGTGACACTGCCCACACGGTCGCCCACGAACAGCCCAATCGCCCATGTGATCGGGGTTTCCGCGGTTCCGGGTGGGGCACACTGGATCTATGGGAACGGTCGTCCTGGGGTGGGACCTCGACCGCGGCACCCGCTGGGTGCCGCCGTACGAGCACGCCGTGACCCAGGTGGCGCTGACCGGCCCCATCAGGACCCCGTGGCACCTGGGTCACACCCGGGTGCCCGCACCGGGAACCCGGGTGCACCTGATGCTCCAGGGCCACACCCGCGGCCTGGTCGGGCGTGGGGATCGTGCGCAGCGCCCCGTTCCGGGCCGGGCCCGCTGACCGCCCCGGCACCCTGGGCACCCACGTGCTCATCGAGTGGGACCAGCTACTGCCGATCGGCGAACGGATCCCCTGCGAACGCCTGGCCCACCAGGTCCCGGCAGTGAACTGGGCGGGCACCTACAGCGACGTCCTCGAGGTCCCCGACGAGGTCGGCGAGAAACTGGACCTGCTGTGGGACACCCCGCACCCCGGCGCGCTGCACCTACCGGGCTGGGTGCTGACCCGCCCCCTGGACGGGGCACGCACCCTGGCCGATCACCTCAGCAGGGTGCTGACCGCCCACCGGTGACCGGGCATCCCATCAGGGGTCACCGGCGGCGGCAAGCCACGCGTGGCTGACCCTCGGGCACGACCTCTACCAGCAGCGAGGCCGCAAGCCCGGCCCCGCCTGAGGTCATGCTCACCGTCCGCTCGGCTCAACGCCCGGTGACCACCGGCGAGCTGCGGGGCCCCCGACCGCCACAGCCGGTGCCCGCGGACTCCCGGCGAACCGATGCAGAACGAAGCGGCTCCGGCCAATGCCGGCCGCGCGGTGGTCCCGTCGTTACATTTCGCGGATCGCCAGCCTGGTGGGGGCGGCGTCGACGATGGTGAGGCGATCATCCCGGGGGTGGGCGTCCCCCGTGCCGACCAGCCGAACCAAGTCTGAGGGCCCGCGGGTGAACTGGTCGGCTTCGCTTTCCGGCTTCGGCATGGTGCTCGGCATACGAAGCCGCAATGAAGGGACATCGAGCGCCATGTCCACTTCGCTGATCCGCGGGCCTGGGGTCACTCCGGGTTGGGACGCCCCACGGTGACAGGATATCGGTGTGCGTGGTGGGCAGGAGGATCTCTCCCGGTTCGCGTGGTTGTCGATCGCCACCGGGATCGTGGTGTTCGGCCTCAAGTTGCTGGCCTACTTCCTGACCGGCTCGGTGGGTTTGCTCTCCGATGCCCTGGAGTCGACGGTGAACATCGTCGCCGCGGTGGTCGCCCTGGTGGCCCTGAAGGCGGTCGCGAGGCCTGGCACTGAGCGGCATCACTTCGGGCTGAGCAAGGCGGAGTACTTCTCAGCCCTGTTCGAGGGCCTGATGATCCTGATCGCCGCCGGGCTGATCATGTTCACCGCTATCCCGCGTTTCCTGGACCCGCAGCCGTTGGAGGACCTCGGGATCGGCCTCATGGTCTCGGGCCTGGCGTCGGCGCTGAACTTCGCCGTCGCCACGATCCTGATGCGCGCCGGGCTCAAACACCGCTCGATCGTGCTGCAGGCGGACTCCAAGCACCTGATGACCGACGTGTGGACCTCCGGTGGTGTCATCGTGGCGGTGCTGCTGGTGGGTTGGACCGGGTGGCTGCGCCTGGACCCGCTGATCGCCATGGCGGTCGCGCTGAACATCGTGTTCGCGGGGCTGAAGCTGATCGGCAGTTCGGCGATGGGGTTGCTGGACGCGTCCCTGCCCGCGGAGGAGAACGCGTTGATCGTCGCGGTGTTGCGCCGTCATCAGTCCGAGACGGTTCGGTTCCACGCGCTGCAGACCCGGGAGTCCGGGCGGCAGCGGTTCGTGTCGATGCACGTGCTGGTACCCGGGGCGTGGTCGGTGCACCAGGGTCATG
>CAVPNW010000010.1:0-85707 GCA_963706875.1 uncultured Actinomycetes bacterium
CGTGGAGCGGCTGCGCCGTCGCGGTGTCTCGACCTTCCGCGCGCTGACCGACGACGCGCCCAACACGCTGGTCGTGGTCGGGCGCTTCCTGGCACTGTTGGAGCTCTACCGCGACGGCGTCGTGACCTTCGAGCAGGCAGCGGCCCTCGGCGAGCTGAGCGTGCGTTGGGTGGGGCCCGACGACGAGGCCGATGCCGCCGCGATCGCCGAGCGTGCGGTCACCGATGAGTTCAGGGGTGTCGTCGAACCGATCGATGCCCGATCCGAGGAGGAACAGTGACCGAGCTCGACCAGGCTGAGCACGACACCGGGGCGGACCCGCTGGAGGTGGCGCGCGACGAGGGGGCCGGTGACCTCGACGAGGGGACCGAGGGTGCCCTGCTGGCCGACGCCCTGGGCGCCCCGACTCTGGAGGCGGCCGTGGAGGCAGTCCTGCTGCTGGCCGACGAGCCGATGGACATGGTCACGCTGGCCACCATCGTGCGTCGCCCCGCCGATCAGGTGGAGGCCGTCGTACGCGGGCTCTCGGCCCAGTACACCGAGGACGGCCGTGGCTTCGACCTGCGGGAGGTCGGCGGCGGGTGGCGGTTCTACACCCGGGGCGACTGCGCCGAGGTCGTCAGCCGGTACGTCGTCGATGGGCAGCAGGCCCGGCTCACGCAGGCTGCCCTGGAGACCATGGCGATCATCGCCTACCGGCAGCCCATCTCCCGGGGGCGGATCAGCGCGGTGCGCGGCGTGAACGTCGACGGGGTCGTGCGCACGCTGATCACCCGCGGACTGGTCGAGGAGGCCGGGGTGGAGCCCGGAGGGCATGCCACGATGCTGCGGACGACGCCGTACTTCCTCGAACGGCTCGGCATCGCCAGCCTGTCCGAGCTGCCCCCGCTGGCCGACCACGTGCCGACGTACGCCGAGATCGGCGACCTGGTGGACCTCCCATGAGCCCGCGCGACGACACGCCCAGTGAGGGCGTGCGCCTGCAGAAGGTCCTGGCCGCGGCCGGCCTGGGGAGCCGGCGCGCGTGCGAGGTCCTGATCGACCAGGGCAGGGTCGAGGTCGACGGCAAGGTCGTGCGCGAGCAGGGCATGCGGGTCGATCCGCAGACCGCAGTGGTGCGCGTCGACGGCCAGCGGGTGCCGACAGCTGCCGGGACCGTCGTGGTGGCGGTCAACAAGCCCCGCGGCGTGCTCTCGACGATGTCCGACGATCGTGGGCGTCCCTGCCTGGGCGACCTCGTGGCCGACCGCTCCGAGCGGCTGTTCCACGTCGGTCGGCTGGATGCGGACACCGAGGGCCTGATCCTGCTGACCAACGACGGCGAGCTGGCCAACCGGCTGGCGCACCCCTCGTACGGGGTGGCCAAGACCTACTTGGCGACCGTGGCCGCACCCCTGCCGCGCGGCGTGGGGCGGCAGCTGACCACCGGCATCGAGCTCGAGGACGGTCCGGTCCGGGCGGACTCGTTCAAGGTCGTCCAGAGCCTTCCGGGCCAGGTGCTGATCGAGATCGTCCTGCACGAGGGCCGCAACCACATCGTGCGGCGCATGTTCGAGGCTGTCGGCCATCCGGTGCTGTCCCTGGTGCGCACCCGCATCGGCCCGATCGTCCTGGGCCAGCAGCGGCCCGGCACGGTCCGGGTGATCTCGGGTGGGGAGGAGCGGGCGCTCTACACCGAGGTGGGGCTGTAGGCGGTCGTCTCCTCGCGACCGGTTGCCCGTCCGGTCCAGGTGTCCATCGTGGTGGCCCCGCCGAAGAACCCGTGGACGGCGTTGAAGGCCCGGTGCGGCAGGACGCCGCGCAGCACCGGTGCGACCTTCACCAGCCACGGGGTGCGCACGTATCCGCGGTCGTGCAGCACGCCGGTGACCACAGCCTCGGCGACGTCGTCGGGGGTCAGGATGCTCGTCAGGCGCAACGGCCGGGCGCCGTCGAAGAGGCCGGTCGACACGACTCCCGGGCACACGGTCGTGACGTGGACGTGCTTGTGGCCCTGCTTGGCCAGCTCCAGCTCGATGGACTCGGAGAAGCCGATGACGCCCCACTTGCTCGCCCCGTAGGTCGAGCCACCGGGTGCGCCGCCGTAACCGGCCAGGCTCGCGATGGTGACCAGGTGGGCGTCGGGACGGGCGATGAGGTCCGGCAGGAAGGCGTGCGTGAGGATCACTGGACCCAGCAGGTTCACCCCGAGGGTGGTCAGGTGCCGCTCGAGGGGGACGTCCAGGAAGTAGCCCCCGAACACGATTCCGGCGTTGTTGACCAGGACGTCGATCAGGCCGCCGTCGGCGTTGATGCGGTCCCGTGCGCGGGCCACGTCGTCGGGGTCGGTGACATCGAGTCGGTACTCCGCGACCTCCACGCCCGCATCCCGCAGGCGTTCCGCGGCCTGGGCCAGCAGCGGCTCGTTGATGTCGGTGAGCACCAGGCGGGCTCCCTGCGCGCCGAACTGCTGCGCCATCGCGTAGCCGATGCCGGAGGCGCCTCCGGTGATGAGCACGCGCTTGTCCTTGAGGGTTCGCATGATGACCTTCCGCTCGCCAATGGCGGCCCTGCTGTGCCGCCGGGGCCACGCTACCTGTCGTGCCCGGCGCCGGGCCGCACCGTCACTGCACTGAGGACCAGCCCCGGCTCCGAGGGTGGCCCGCCCGGGGCGTCCGGTCGTGTCCCCGGGCGCCTCGGCGGGCGTCGCGTCGGGGACCGTTAGGCTGGGCGCCGACGATCCTGGGGAGGCGAGATGGCCGTGCGGGCTGTGCGTGGGGCGACGCACCTGGGCGCCGACGACGCCGAGGAGATGCGTGACGCCGTGGTCGAGCTCGTCACGGCGATGCTCGAGCGCAATGGACTGAGCACCGATGACCTGATCTCGGTGCTGTTCACCGCGACGCCGGACCTGGTGTCGGCGTTCCCTGCGGGGGCGGCCCGGGCACTGGACATCGGTGATGTCCCGCTGATCTGTGCCCAGGAGATCGACGTCGCTGGTGCAATGCAGCGGGTCGTGCGGGTCATGGCCCACGTGGAGTGCGACCTGCCGCGCGCCGAGGTGACCCACGTGTACCTGCGCGGTGCCGAGGCCCTGCGCACGGACCTGGCCCAGTGAGCGGGCTTCCTGAGCCGGTGCTGATCGTGGGCACCGGGCTCATCGGGACGTCGCTCGCCCTGTCGCTTCGCCGACGTGACGTCGTCGTATGGCTGGTCGATCGGGACCCGGACGCGGTGGCCGTGGCGGTGGCTCGCGGCGCTGGTGAGCCGGTCCCCGGCGATGTCTGGGGCGCAGCGGGCGCAGCGGGCGGGGCCCAGCCAGGGCTGGTGGTCGTGGCCGTTCCGCCTGCGGTGACCGCGGCTGTGGTCGCGGACGGGCTGCGGCGGTTCCCCGGCGCCATCGTCACGGACGTCGCCTCGGTGAAGGTGCCGATCCATCGGGCGCTGGTGGCGGCCGGGGTGGACGCCTCCCGCTATGTCGGGGGCCATCCCATGGCCGGGCGCGAGGTCTCCGGCCCGGCCGCGGCACGCGCGGACCTGATCGATGACCGGCCGTGGGTGATCACCCCGCATCCCGGCGCGGACGAAGCGGCCGTCGACGCAGTCCAGGAGTTGGCGCTCTACGCTCGGGCGCTGCCGATCGTGATGCCCGCCGCGGAGCACGACCGTGCCGTGGCGGTGGTCTCGCACACCCCGCAGATCCTGTCCTCCCTGCTGGCGGCACGACTGCTGGACTCCTCGGACACCGTGGTCTCGATCGCCGGGCAGGGATTGCGTGACATGACGCGGATCGCTGCCTCGGACGCCGACCTGTGGGTCGAGATCCTGTCGGCGAACGCGACCCCAGTGGCGGCGGTGCTGGGCGCGCTGCGGGCTGATCTCGACGCCCTGCTCCACGCGTTGGGCAGCATCGACCAGGGCGGCCAGGACGTCCTTGTTGAGGCCCTGCGCCGGGGCAACGCGGGCCGTGACCGCGTGCCGGGCAAGCACGGCGCGCGCCCCTCGCCCACGGCGGTCGTACCGGTGGCGGTGCCCGACCGGCCCGGCGAGCTCGGCCGGCTCTTCGCCGCGGTCGCGGAGGCCGGGTACTCGGTGGAGGACGTGCGGATCGAGCACGTGCTCGGACGACCCACGGGCGTGGTGGAGATCACCGTCGGGGAGGTGTCGGCGGTGCCCCTGTCCAAGGCGCTCGGCGAGCAGGGCTGGGACGTGCGCGCCTGACCGGGCGCGAACTCGAAGTTACCTGACTTCGAACAGGCGGTCGCGTACTGTTCTGTTGTCCGGGGGGACCGGTGGGAGATGCTGCCCGCCCCGGAGCTGCGCAGGGTGCGTGGCTCGCAACCCACCGGGAGGGAGTCGACATGAAGACCTCGAGGCTGTTGGCCGCGATTGCGGCGGCACTTCTCATCCCCACGCTCGCCGCGTGCAGCTCGGACTCGGCGAGCACCACGACCACGCCGGCCGCCTCCGAGGCGCCGGCGGCCGGCCAGGGCACGGCGCCGCTGCCGACGGGTGGCGCGGAGCTGGCCAGCACCAAGTGGAAGCTGAGCGGTGCGGCGTACGACACGGCCGTCACCGAGGCGAACGGGATCACGCTGGACTTCGCCGCGGCGGACGCGAGCGGGAACGCTGGGGTGAACACCTACAACGCCAGTTACACGTCGTCGGCCGACGGGGCCCTGACGTTCGGGCCGATCGCCACGACGAAGATGGCCGGCGAGCAGGCCGCGATGGATGCCGAGGCAGCGTATCTGGAGGCGCTGCAGAGCGTGACCGCGTACTCGGTGAACGCCGAGGGGCTCCTGGACCTGTTCGCCGGACCCGACCAGATCCTCACCTTCGTGAGCGGCGGCTGACCAGGCGTTCGACCGGAACCACGCAGGGCCGGTGCTCGAGGCGATCCTCGGCGCCGGCCCTCGTCCGTCTCGAGCGACGTTCGGGCCAGTAGGGTGAGCGGTCGTGGACACCAGTCGTGCGGTCGTTGCCATCGATGGGCCCTCGGGCAGCGGCAAGTCGAGCACCAGCCGGGGCGTCGCGCGGGCGTTGGGCCTGGACTACCTCGACACGGGTGCGATGTACCGGGCCATGGCCTGGTACATGCTCGACCGCGGGGTCGACGTCCTCGATCCGGCAGCGGTCGCCGCCCTGGCCGATCAGCCGGCCCTGACCTCCACCACGGACCCTGATGCCCCGACGATCGCAGTGGACGGCGTCGACGTCAGTGAGCCGATCCGCGGCGAGGCCGTCACGGGTGCCGTGAGCCCGGTGGCTGCCGTGCCCGAGGTGCGGGCGCGCCTGGTGGAGATCCAGCGCGCGGGGGTGGCGGCATCCCTCGCCCAGGGGCGCGGGATCGTCGTCGAGGGCCGCGACATAGGGACCGTCGTGCTGCCCGATGCCACGGCCAAGATCTTCCTCACCGCCGATGCTGAGGCGCGCGCAGCCCGCCGGGCGCTGGAGGACGCGGGACGCACGGGTGCCGCCGCCCCCGCTGCCGGGGACGTCGCCGCGACGGCCGCCTCATTGGCCGAACGGGACGCGATCGACTCCGGGCGCGCCGTGGCCCCGCTGCGTCGCGCCGACGGCGCAGTGCAGGTCGACGGGACGTACCTGACCCTGGACGAGGTGATCGCGGCCATCGTGGGCATCGTCGAGCAGGCCTGCGCGGCGGACTGACCGGCCTGCGCGGGACTGACCCGGCCCGCGCGCATCCGCCCAACGGCAGTCCCCCCGGCGCCGCCCCGCCCGCGCGCCCGCCGCGCACCCCTCCCCGGATCGCGTCGGGCTTGCTGGGTGCTGGGCGGGATCGAGTCGGGTCTCGACGAACGCGATCACCCCAAACCCGACGCGATCCGCTTGGTGGCGCTGGGAGGGGGGCGGGGGCGCGGGCGGCGGGGGGTGGGGCGTTGCTCAACTACCCTTGTCACATGAGTCACACGCCTGGCCAGGACGCATCCGACCCCGAAACCGGGGAGTGGGTGTCGCTCGGCGACGTCGATCCGACTGCCGGCGATGGCACCTTCGTGGTCGATGAGGCGGCGTGGGAGTTCGACGAGGAGGCCGAGCGCGCAGCCCTGGCCGCCGCGGCCGAGGAGTTCGGCGTCGAGCTCGACGAGGACGACCTGGCCGAGGCCGGTGGGCACGCGCTGCCCGTGGTCGCGATCATCGGGCGCCCCAACGTCGGCAAGTCGACGCTCGTGAACCGGATCCTCGGGCGCCGTGAGGCGGTCGTCCAGGACATCCCGGGCGTGACGCGCGACCGGGTCGCCTACGACGCCGACTGGGCCGGGCGCCGATTCGTGCTGCTCGACACGGGTGGCTGGGACCCGGACGCCAGCGGGTTGGCCGCACGGATCTCCGACCAGGCCGAGCGCGCCGTGGCGATCGCCGACGTGGTCATCCTGGTCGTGGATTCGACGGTGGGGGCCACCGACGCCGAGGAAGCCGTCATCAAGGTCCTACGGCGCTCGGGCAAGCCCGTGGTGCTCGCGGCGAACAAGGTCGACGATGAGCGCGCTGAGGCCGATGCGGCGATGCTGTGGTCCCTCGGGCTCGGGCAGCCGTACGCGGTTTCCGCGCTGCATGGGCGCGGCAGTGGCGACCTGCTGGACGCGGTCCTCGAGGTGCTGCCCGAGCAGGGGGCCGGCCGGTCGCACGACACTGGACCCCGGCGCGTGGCGCTGGTCGGCAAGCCGAACGTCGGCAAGTCCTCGTTGCTGAACAAGCTCTCGGGGCAGGAGCGGGCTGTCGTGTCCGAGGTGGCCGGGACGACGGTGGACCCCGTCGACGAGATCGTGCTCCTGCGCGACCGCGAGTGGTTGTTCGTCGACACGGCCGGGATCCGCCGCCGTGTCCGGGTGGCCAGTGGGCATGAGTACTACGCATCCC
Source organism: uncultured Actinomycetes bacterium (assembly GCA_963706875.1). Classification (GTDB taxonomy): domain Bacteria; phylum Actinomycetota; class Actinomycetes; order S36-B12; family CAIYMF01; genus Prado023. The sequence goes on from CAVPNW010000010.1 coordinate 6,865, forward strand.
TGCGCACCCACGCGGCTCTCGAGAAGGCCGAGGTGGCGGTCGTGCTCGTGGACGGCGGTGAGCCGATGAGCGAGCAGGACCTGCGGATCACGTCGATGGTGGTCGAGGCAGGCCGTGCCCTGGTGCTGGCCATCAACAAGTGGGACCTGGTCGACGAGGAGCGCCGCCGCTACCTCGAGCGTGAGATCGAGCGCGACCTGGCTCCGATCGCGTGGGCCCCGCGGGTCAACGTCTCGGCGCTCACCGGGCGCTCGGTGGACAAGCTGGTCCCGGCACTCGACGCGGCGCTCGCGGGCTGGGAGACACGTGTGTCGACAGGGCGGCTCAACCAGTTCCTCAAGGAGCTGGTGGCAGCACATCCGCACCCCTTGCGCGGCGGCAAGCAGCCGCGCATCCTCTTCGGCACCCAGGCCGCGACCCGGCCGCCGACATTCGTGCTGTTCACCACGGGCTTCCTCGAGGCTGGCTACCGGCGGTTCGTGGAGCGGCGCCTTCGCGAGGAGTTCGGGTTCGTCGGCACGCCCATCCGGATCAACCTGCGGATCCGCGAGAAGCGCGGCGCCGGGCGGTAGGCGTGGGGTCAGTCCGGGCGTCAGTCCGGGCGTTGCTGGGGTCGTCCCGGCGCGCGACGGTGGTGGGCCCGGGGCGATCGGGGCTTGGTCGGGGCGTCGGCGGGGCGTCCGGGGCGTCGGCGGGGTCAGACCTCCTTGGGGACCTTCCCGAACAGGGTGAACAGCGTGCACATCACACGGTGGCCGCCGTCGGAGGTGGGCCCGAACATGAGCGGGCACCCTCCGTCGATCACGGTCACCCCGTTCTGCCGGCCGAGCGCCGTGGCGGTCTCTGAGACGCTGCCCGCGCCGAACGAGCGGTGCATCCACACGTGGGTGATGCCCAGGTCGATGGCCTCGCTCATGGTCGCTTCAGCGCGCTCGGGGCGGGTGCCGATCACGACCGCCTCGACCCCACCGGGGATCGAGTGCAGGTCGGGGTACGTCTGGTCGCCCTCAGCGGTCGGCTCGTTGGGGTTGACCGCGAAGACCTGATACCCGCGCTCGCGCATGCGGGTGTAGACGGCGTTGCTGCCGTGGCCCTTGGGGTTGGCCGACACGCCCGTGACGGCGACGCGCTTGAGCGCGAGGAACTCGGTGGCGGCGTCCTTGGTGAGCATCATCGTTGTGGCTCCTGGGAGATGGCGCCGACGATCGGCGCCGTTCACCACGCTATGGGGCCCCCGAGCGCGGAGGGAAGGCCGATGGTCCCGACCTCGCCGGTCGCCTGTGCCCGGTCGGCCCACGTTTGCGCTGCACCTGGGACGATTCGGCGTCCGAGGTGCAGCGCAACCCGGTGTCGGGAGCAGCAGATGCAGCGCAACTCGCTCGCTGGTTCGGGGTGCGATTTCGGGTCGGCCTTCGGCTGGGATATCCTTGCCGGGCCCCGCGAGGGGAGTTCGGGCTGTAGCGCAGCTTGGTAGCGCACTTGACTGGGGGTCAAGGGGTCGTGGGTTCGAATCCCGCCAGCCCGACCAGTAACAGAGCAGGTCAGAGGCCAGTTTCCGCCCCTCGGAGACTGGCTTCTCGGCTGTCCTGCGCCAATTTCTGCGCCAATTGCGTGAGGGGCGGTCAAGTGCGCGCTTGGGGGAGGGCACAGCGAGTTAAGCAAACTCTCCCTTTATGGGGCCGCGAGGGCGCGGCACTAATCGGCACGGAGCCCACCCTCGCGCCCGGGGGCGACGAGGCTAGACGAACGCCTCGGGGCGATTAGCGGGTCCGCGCCTCGGTGCCGCCGGCATCCGTCCGGAGAGACCGGGGGCGCGGCATACCGCCCAGAGGAGGCCGCTGGTATCTGACGCTCACAGACCCGCGAGCCCCTCGCGAGTAACTCCAGTCAGAGAACACCGGACACTTTTCGGGGCACCTCGGGGGCCGGCGGCGCGGCGATCACGCCCCAGTTCTCGAGAGCCTGAGACTCCCATGCTTCGGCAGCAGCCTGACGGGCAGTCTCCGCCGCCAATTTCGCCTCTTCGGCGGCATCACCAGCAGCCTGGGCGGCCTGCTCCGCCTCTTGAGCCTTCTGAGCCGCCTGCTCAGGGTTCTTCGCGTCGGTCGCTGCCTGTTGGGCCGCCGCAAGAGCCTTGGTCTTCTTCTCGGCGTACTCGCTCTCGGCGGCGATCGCGGTGGCCGTCTTCTCCGCATACTCCCGATACTCCCGTTTCGGTGCGATGCCCAGAGCCGCCAGTGCAAGAGCCTTGCGAATCGTCCTAGCACTCACAACGACGTCTTCGGGCGTGGCGGGGCCGTGCACCGACGCTGCGACGATGGCCGCCTGCTCGAGTGGGATGGGACTCGGTAGGACCTTCTCATTGCCGAACGCGTCCTTTAGCCTGAATCCACCGGGGTGCTGGGTGGGTTGATCGGGTCGTGACAGCGGAAATGCCCTTCTGGTGGGCAGTATGGGGATTGCGAAGTCACCATGCGCCGAACCGAGGAGGGCATCTCCGAGATGAAACTGTGCCACACGTCTGCCGCGCTGTCAGCAGCCTTCGATGAGCCGAATCTGATCGCCTCTGCGGGTCTTGTCCCGGGGGTCGTGTTGGCGGACCGGATCGGGCTGCGGGACCTGGCCGACGAGTGGCTGACGGTGCCCGGGTCGACCGGGTGCGCGGGGGCGAAGGTGATGTCCGTGGTGGTCGGGATGCTCGCCGGTGCGGACAGCATCGACGACATGGACCTGCTGCGCCACGGCGGCATGGGCAAGGTGTTCGAGGATGTGCGCGCCCCGTCGACGTTGGGATCGTTCCTGCGCTCGTTCACCTTCGGCCACGTCCGCCAGCTCGACGCGGTCGCCTCCAGGGCCCTGATCGGCCTGGCCGAAGCCGTTCCCGGTCTTCTGGCCGGCTCCGACGGGCTGGTCATGCTGGACATCGACGATACCGTCAAGGCGGTGTTCGGCGCCGGGAAGCAGGGCGCCCAGCATGGGTACACGCACGTCAGGGGGCTGAACGCGCAGCTCGCCACGGTCAGCACCGATCGCAGCGCCCCGGTGATCGTGTCCGCGCGGTTGCGCCGGGGTGCGGCCTCCTCGGCGCACGGGGCGGTGCGCCTGGCCCGTGACAGCATCGCCACCGCCCGACGGGCGGGGGTGACCGGGCCGATCCTGGTCCGCGCTGACTCGGCGTACTACAACCACGCCTTCGCCACCGCCGTGACCAAGGCAGGGGCGTGGTTCTCGGTCGGCGCCCGGCAGGACCCCGCCGTTCGCCGGGCGATCGCGGCCATCGACCACCAGGCGTGGGTGCGTATCGAGTACTCCCAAGCCATCCTGGACCCCGACACCGGGGAACTCGTGTCAGCCGCGGAGGTCGCCGAGGTCCCCTACACCGCGTTCACCTCGCACCGCACCCCGATCGCCGGCCGGCTGATCGTGCGCCGGGTCCCAGAACGCAACAAAGACAAGCTCGACGCCGCCAATCAGGAGGGCCTGTTCCAGGTCTGGCGGTATCACGCCATCTTCACCACGAACCCCGCCCCACTGGTCCAAGCCGAGTCCCAGCACCGCGGCCACGCCGTGGTCGAGCAAGTCATCGCCGACCTGAAGGCCTCCGCCCTGGCCCACCTTCCCTCAAGCCGATTCACCGCCAACGCCGCCTGGCTGGTCGCCGCCACGATCGCGTTCAACCTCACCCGCGCCATCGGCGTCACCGCCGGCGGGAAGTTCGCCCGCGCCGAGGGCGCGACCGTGCGGGCCCGGATCATCAACACCCCCGCCCGAATCTCCCGCTCCGGGCGACGCCAGCGACTGCACCTACCCGAACGCTGGCCCTGGTCCACGCACTGGCAGACCCTCTGGACCACGGTCATGACCACCTGAGCGCACGAACCCCACCCCTTCGAACCGAGGAACCAGGAGAAGCCGGAGACCGACCGGCAGCGTCGTCACGCCCGAATCCCGAACCACCCCACGGACACCCTCAGGGCTACTCAGCGCGCACAGTCAACGATCCGCTCGGTGAATTGAGGTTTAGGAGCGACAGCAAGGTGACGAATCCGTAGAGAATCATTAGGCCGGCCAGCACAAAGGGGAGGCAGTACCCCGCCCAACCCCACAGGGCGTTGGCGAGTGAAAGCTCGCTGAACTGCCGTCCGACGACCCACAGTTGGCCCGCGACCCCCGCCATCGTCAGGATCCCGCCGATGAGAACCCCACCCACGCATGCTGTGGTGCTGTTGCCCACCGCCTTGGTCAGCATCGGTGCGGCACCGGTGAAGAACGCCGCGATCACGCCGGCGACGAGCACGTTGGCGAGGAAGACCGTGGGCTCCTGGCCCAGTATCGCCTTGAGCGCGCTCGAGGTACCCAGGAGAGCCACGACCAGCGTTCCCAGACCGCTCACCGACGTTGCCCAACTGTCGGTGAAGCTCCACTTCGGGTCCACGCCCGGGAGCGGGTCATAGAACCCAATCGGCCGATGAGTGATGATTTCAGAGCCCTGGTAGTCCTGCTTCGCGTCATCCCACGGCAGCTTTGTCGCCCACTCATCCTTGGGCGTCTCGGGCATCACCTTCTTCTTGTTCTTCTCCGTCGCATCTCTATCGAACGCGCCCCGTAACCAGGCGGCGATCACCACGACCGCGATCACAGCGGCAAGGAGCGACCAGCCGAACGCCCAGAGAATCCCCGTCAAGTCAACCGTCGGGGTTGTCTCGGAGGCCACATTGAGCGTGGCGATCGTCCCGGCTCCGGTCTTGCGGAGCTCGACCTGCCCGGTCTCGGGGATCGGGCACCCGGTTGATACCACGATGGACACAGTCCTGTGCGGGGAAACCGAACTCGGCTGAAGCGTCCAATCCTCCTGGCATGAGGCGAGTTCGCCAATGCCGACCATGGACAGCTCGAGCTTGGTGTCGCTGGGATTGGTGATTGTCAGGCTCGACGAAGCGGTGCCGTCCGCGGTGGTGAACTGCATGGTGTCCCCCGTGGGGGTCGTCACCAGGATCGGATCGTTACCGGCTGCGGTGGCACTCGATGGGAAACCGACCCCAAGCCAGAGGGCCACGGCACCGGCGGCCAGCCCTCGGGCCACCTTGGGGACGGAGGAATGGAGCGGCCACCTGTGGGCAACCATAAGCCATTGATACAGCAACTCCGGGGGGGTGTCGCCGCGGACCGACGGTTCGGGGACTCCATTCATAAGAGGGGGCCTGAGAACTCCAACGGGGCACTCCTGCGGGCTACGTCAAAGGTGACGTAGCCGCGTACCGTCCCGGTCAGCGGCGCTGCGTCACTGCGCCGCGTGCCGCGCACGTTGGCGCCGGCAACACGCCCACCCGGGCGCTCCGGCGTTCGGCTCGGAAGCGGGTATGCTCGTCTCAAGGATTCCAAGGATTTCAAGAATCGAGTGATCATGAACCTTGCCAAACTCTCGGCCAACGGCCAGATCACCGTTCCAGTTGAGGTGCGCCGTCGGCTTCATCTGGTGCCCGGCGACAAGGTGCTGTTCGTGGAGAAGGCAAACGGCGAGGTTGTTGTCGCCAAGGCCGGGCTCGCAGCACTGGCCCAAGCGCAGGCCGCGTTCTCCGACGCTGCGGCTGACTTCGGCGTCAACGACGACGCCGAGGTCCAGTCATTGGTCGACGACCTGCGTGGTCGGGTGTCGTGATCCGTGTCCTGGTCGACACCAACGTCGTCATCTCGGCGCTGCTGTTCCCGAAGTCGACACCCGCGCGCGCCCTGGCCCTGGTCCTCGACGAGCACCGGCTCGTCCTGACCGACTGGATCATCGACGAACTGCACGAGGTAGTCGGGCGCAAGCGTCCCGATCTGTTGGCGGCGCTGGACACCTTTCTGGCCGGCATCGACTACGAACTCGCCAGCCCCGGTGATCAGAGTGTGCCGATCTCCGACCCTGGTGACCAGCCGATCCTCGACGCTGCCGTGGCCGGCGCCGTCGACGTCATCGTGACCGGCGACAAAGCCTTCCTATCCGTGACCCTGGACCGCCCCCGGATCCTCACAGCGCGGGACTTCCTCGACTGGTACCCCCGTGCAGAGTGAAAGAGTGGTCGCTGCCCACTCGATCCAGATCGGGTTTGCAGTCGGTGAGGGACACACGCCGTCGGCTCGACGCAGGCGGCCCGAGTGCGTCGCCCCTCGGATGATCCAGAGACGCAGCGAATCAACTGGTCAGCACCTGGGGGACTGGCCGCCGGGACGGACCCCCGGGATCGCGGGGCTCAGGACCCCTCTGTCGGTCATGGGCGCCTTCCTGTGTCGAAAGGGGTCGGCGGGCCAAGGGCGAGGCGGAGCGGCAGCGGTCGCACTTGGGGTTACCGCCGTCGCCATAGCGGCGGGTGGGCTGGCGGCAAAGGACGCACGGGCCGGTGTCGACTGCGGAGGTTGGCGGGGTTGCGGGGGTGGAATCCCCGCAAGTCTGCACGGGGTGCATCAGCCTGTGTGCCTCTTCCAGCGTCAACAGAGTAGGTAGGGCAACAACACCCGCAACGCCGCCAACCTCCGCAGATTCGGGGTGGTCGTGCTCGTCGCCAGCCTCGTCAGTGCGGAGGTTGGCGGGTGTTGGCGGGGGTCCTGCGGAGGTTGGCCGGTTCTGTCGTGGGCTGACCTCCGCACACTGCTCGGCGTCCTGCCCGGGCGGGGTCAGTCGCCACAGGATCACCTTGCGATGTCGATCCTTGAAGGTCTCGACCGACCAGCCAAGGCGACGCAGGGCGGGGGCGTGGCGGGTCAGGTGTCCGGTCATGCCTCGTCCAGTCCGGGGCCATTCCCTGCCCAGAGGCGTGGGCCGATGCGGGTCGAGTAGGGCCAGCAGGTCCCCGGCTGAGCCTTCCCACGGGACCCTCATGACGGCGACCAGGGCGGCGAGTATCGGGTCAGTGGCCACAGTGTCCCCGGCGAGGTCGTCGCCGAGCTGCGCATAGGCCTCGGCCGCGTTGCTTCCTGTGATCCGGTCGACCGCGGTCAGGACGCGACCGAAGTCGGCCATCCGGGGCAGCCGCTCGGGCTTGGGGTGGGCGGCCAGGTCGTGCAGCACTTGGGAGGCGAGGTCGAGCAGGGCGCCGAGAATCCGGGGCCACGCGGCCGCCCAGAGCTCGGGCAAGGCCTCCTCGGCGATCCGGTCGGCCTCGGCGATCCGGTCCAGGGCGATGGGCACGAGGCGGTCGCCGAGGTCGGGGCGCACCGCGCCGAGGTCGATGCCGTTGAGGATGATCGCGCGGCGGAACGCGAACACGGTCAGCCCGGTGTCGCTGTAGAGGGTGCGGCGCACGTCGGCGTCCCCGGTGACCGCGCGGCACAGGGAGTCGCTGAACCAGTCGGTGATACCGGACAGGTTGTCGACGGCGACGACCCGGGAGCCGGCGGCCGCGACGACTGGGGGTCAAGGGGTCGTGGGTTCGAATCCCGCCAGCCCGACCAGTAACAGAGCAGGTCGCAGGCCAGTTCTGGGAAACCGGGACTGGCCTTTCGCGTGCTGCGGGAGTCGATGGAGGAGTCACCCGCCCGTCCGGATCGTCACTGGGCCGGGTCCGGGGGACCTGGCCCAGGCCGCGGTCCGTCGTCATCTGGCCCGCCCGGAGCGGCGCCGATGCGCTCGCGCAGCAGCACCTGCTCGGCCGGGTTCCCGGTCAGGGTGAGGCCGAGCTGGTCGGCCGCGCGCGCCTCGGCGTCGCGGCCGGTCCGGCGCAGCAGCTCGGCCCGGGTCGCGTGCCACGGCGCGTACGAGCCCAGCCGGGCGCCGAGTGCGTCGACCTCCACGAGTGCCTGCTCAGGGCCGAACACCTCGGCGCTGGCGATCGCCCGGTTCAGTCGCGTGACCGGGGAGGGGTCCAGATGCAGCAGCATGTCGTAGAGGATCACGATCTGCAGCCAGTCCGTCTCGGGCCAGGTCGGGGCCTCGCAGTGCACCGCGGCGATCGCGGCCTGCAGTTGGAACGGCCCGGTGCGCCCGCCGCCCAGGGCCGCTGCCCGTTCGATGAGGCCCACTGCACGGGTGATGTCAGCGGTTCGGTACAGCGACCTGTCCTGATCGGGCAGGCGCACAAGGCGACCGCCGGATGTGCGCGCCTCCCGCCGGGCGTCCTGCAGGGTCATGAGCGCCAGCAGGCCCAGTGCCTCGGGCTCGTGCGGGAACGCCGCCGCGATGAGCGTGGCGAGCCAGATCGCGTCGGCGGCGAGGGCGCGATCGTCCATCGCCGGACCCGCGGAGGTCAGGTACCCCTCGTTGTACATCAGCGCGCAGACCGAGAGCACATCGCCGAGTCGGGCGGGGAGTTCCTCGGCGTCGGGGACCCGCAGGCTGATCCCGGCGCTGACGATCTTGCGCTTCGCACGGCTGATCCGCTGGCCGATCGTCGGCGCGGGGGTGAGGAACGCCCGCGCGATCTGGTCGGTCGTCAGGCCGACCACCGCGCGCAGGGTCAGCGGCAGTCGCGACTCCACCGGAAGTGCTGGATGACACGCCGCGAACAGCATGGGGATCCGCTCATCGGCCGGGGCTGTCGCCCGGGGGAGCCCGGAAGCTGTCGCCCGGGGGAGCCCAAGAACCGAGTTGGGCTGGCGCTGGCCCGGGCCCGGGCCGGACTCTGGTCCCGGCCAGTCCGGCGGCACCTCGGGAGGGTCGACCCGTCGCGAGGCCCATGTCGGATCAGCCCCGAGACGATCGACCAACCGCTGGGTGCGCTCCCGGCTGCGCAGGCGATCGATCGCGTTCCGGTGCGCGGCCGTGGCCAGCCACCCGGTCGGGTTGCGGGGTACGCCCACAACCGGCCAGGAGGCCCACGCGTCGGCCACCGCCTCAGCCACCGCGTCCTCCGCGGTGTCGAAGTCGACCACGCGGGCCAGCCGGGCGACCAGCCGGCCCGCGTCCGAGCGGATTGCCCGCTCGAGGTCGGGCTGTGCGTCCACCGGGGCCTATTCCATGTGCCCGGAGTGGTCCACGAGGGGGCGGATCTCCACGGCGACGCCCGGGAACCGCAACGACGGCCAGGTCCGGGCCAGGGCAATGGCAGCGTCGAGGTCGGGGACGTCGATGACACTGAACCCGCCGATGACCTCCTTGGCCTCGCTGAAGGGGCCGTCGACGACGACCGAGCCAGCCTCGCCGCGCACCGTCGTGGCCGTGTCCACATCCTGCAGCTCCGCGCCGGCCTCGGTGATCACCGAAGCGTTGCGCTGGAACCAGCCGAAGATCTCGCCGTAGACGGCCTCGGCGTCCGCCGGGTCGAGGGTGGCGTCGTCCTCAGGGCGTGATGTGTACATCAGGACATACTTCATGGGACTTCCTCTCGCAGGGGCGGCGGGGGTGCCGCTACCAGTGTGTCGCGCGAGGTTGCCCAATTTCGACAGGTGAGCCAGGGGGATGTGACGCAGGGGCCGCGAACCCACTCGCCGAGGTCGACCGCGGACTCCGTTGCGTGAGCGTCACTGCGGCGTCTGATCCACCCCGCGGCTGGCGGCGATGCGTCGAGCGAGCTCGTCGCGGCTCATGTTCCCGGGGGCGCGCATCAGGGCGGTCTCGACGGCCTCGTCGAGGGGCAGCTCGTGGAAGCGCTGGAATCGATCGGTCACGGTCTCAACCGCTTCGGTCCAGCGCGAGGTCGCCGCCCCGGCTGCCGCCTGGCCGTCCTGCCGCCGCCAACTGATCCCCACAGTGCACTCCCCACGCCTTGGACCGTGTGCAGGGACGATACGCCGCGCGGCAGGACCGGGCAAGGAACGCGCCCCACGTGTCCCCCCGAGTGTCCACCGGGGGATCGTCGGAACGAACTGGGGACTCAGAGGGCCTCGACGACCACGTCGAGCCGGGATGCTGTGAGCCGTTGCCGACCCGCAACCGCGGCCACGGGCTCTACTTGGAACCCGAGCGCGCGGATGGCGTCCACCAGCTCGTCGATGCTCTGCGGGTCAGCGTCGGACTTCGCGAGCGCCCGCAGCAGCCGGCCCTTGGTCGCCTTGTTGAAGTGGCTGGCCACGGTCCGCATGTCGCCCCGCTCGTGGATCACCCGGATCGCCGCGGTGCGCTCAGGTGGTCCCTGCCAGCTGGCCGCGTAGGTGCCCGAGCGCAGGTCCAGCACGAGGCCGGTGCGCGTCGGCCCGGCCAGGGCCCTGCTCAGCGGCTCCCGCCAGAACGTGGCCAGGCGACCGGGACCCGGCAGCGTCACGGCGCCCGACAGCCGGTACGCCGGGATCGGGTCGGTCAGGCGAACCGCACCCCACAGTCCCGACGACACGAGTGCCCAGTCGGCGAGCCTGGCCCGGGTCGCCGCGTCGGCCCCCTCGACGTCGAGGGCGGAGAACAGCACGCCCGTGTACACCTGCCACGCCGGCGCCGTCGGGGCCTTCTTCAGGGCCTTGTTGCGCTGCACCTCACCGGCCTGCCCCGCGCTGAGCCCCAGCACCTCCAGCGCATGCGCGGGTGTGGATCGGCACAGGCTGGCCAACGAGCTGAGCACCTTGCGGCGCGCCGGGTTCAGTGCGGGCAACGACAGGGCAGCGAGGTCGAGAGCCGGACCCTCGGTCGGGTCCGTCTTGCCCTCGCTGGGCGGGAGGAGGACGAGCACCGGACCATCCTGTCAGGTGAAGCGTGTGTCCAGTCCGACGATCCGGGCGGAGTCGATCAGCCGCTGGTCGTGGTCCGGCTCGTCGGTCTCGATGATCCGCCATGGTCGATCGAGCGTGTCCGTGAGGCGTCGCAGGATCCGAGCATGGGTCCAGGCTGTCTGCGCGTTGGCGTCGAGATGGTGCAGTCCCGGCTCGGGGTCTGCGACCAGCGACAACAGCGCGGCCGCCGTGTCGTCCAGGAAGGCGCACGCGGGGATCCAGCGCCGGCTGGCCCGCACCGATCCCTGCGCAGCCTGCTCGGCGTCGGTATGGGCGACCATGTTGTTGCCCATACCGTTGGGATCGATCTGGTATCCGAGGCGGGCGACCATCGCCCCAGGGTTGGCCGCCCACGTCGCGTCCTCGCAGCGCTTCTTGTAGGCGCCGTACTCGTCGGTCGCGGTACGTGGCGAGGAGATGGTGTACGGCCCATCGGGGCGTGCGGCGAAGACCATGGTCGTGGAGGTGAGGACGAACGGGATCCCCGCTTCGCGCGCGTAGCCGGCCAGCTGCCCGCACCACGACTCGGCGCCGAACGCCGCGTGCACGATCGCGTCGGGATGCTGCGAGTCGAGGAAGTGCCGGCAGGCGCCGGTGTCGTCGGGGGAGACGTCGCTGCGCACCCACGGGGTGACCTCATGGCCGGCCGATCGCGCAACTGCCGCGAATCGCGGCGCGACCGTTCCGGACATGCCCGTGACCAGGATCCTCACCTCGGGGACCGTAGCACCGGTCGGCCGCCGGCCGCTCCCGGCCCGGGGCGTTGTGCACTACCGTCCGGACGGTCTGCTCCCAGATGGACGGGAGCGGATCGCCTGGACGGGAGCAGAACCCCGGGGGCGCTCGACGTACGAGAGCTGCGGAGGCCTCAGTGGAACGACAGGTGGACGTGGTCGTAGTGGTTGGCCGTGGCCGACCCACGGTCGGACATGCCGCGCCAGCCGTCACCGGCGCGCTGGGTGGTCCAGATGCGCTGAGCGTAGATGACCTCGGTGATGCCGAGCGCGGATGCGTTGGCCCGTGCCCAGTTGGCGATCTCCTGGCCGGCGGCGCCACTGACCATCACGTCCAGCGCGCGCCCGGACGAGTGGTTGGACGAGCCTGCGCGGTAGCCGCCGTAGGCGGTCACCTGCGGGAACCGGGCGCAGATCGCGCGGTGTGCGGCGATCGCGTTGGCACCGATGCCACCCTCGACACCGGACCCGCTGGCACACGGGGCAGTGGACAGCCCGCCTGACTCGGAGGCCTCGGGCTTGGACTTGGACAGGAACTCGGCCTTGACCCAGCGCGGCTTGTCCTTGTAGATGATCTGGCGGAAGCCGTCCTCGGTGACGTCGGTGATCTTCACCTTGTCCGCTGCGTCGAGGACCGTGACGACATCGGCGTCGGCGTCGGGCGTCTTGCGGACCTTGAGGGCCACCTCGGTGTAGCGAGAGCCCACGACCTCGGGCTCCGGCTCGGCCTCGACCGTGGGCTCAGCCGGGGCGTCGGTCGTCGCAGGCGTCACATCGGATGTCGGGACCGGCCCGCGTGTGGCCGAACGCGAGGACCGAATGATCCGCTCCGCAGCCTTGCTGTCGCTGAGCGCGACGGGTTCGGCGCTGAACGGCGCCGACGTAGCCGTCGTGGCGCCGTACGTGCCCAGGGCGACGGGAACGTCGGGGGAGGTCGCAGGCGCGGCGATTGCGGCACCTGCGGCGGTGAGCAGGGCCAGGGACATCGCGGCGGTGAGCACTCCGGCGCGGCGTGCCGGGGTGGTGCTGGGTTGCTTCGTTCGAGTATCGGGGCAGTCGGTTGAGTCGTGGCGACCCATGGCTGCAGCCTTCCTGTGGACGACGGCGGAGCCCGGGCAACTGGCCCGCGAGGGGCGTTGACAGGCCGCGATGGGGGCCTCTTCGGCGGCTGTTCGGCCATCCGGATCCGGGCGTTCCATGTCGTCCTGCCCATCAGGGAAGGGCACGAAACTGTGACGCTCGTCTCAAAGGGGGCGCGATGGTCGCTCGACAAGGCGATCCGGCGGTCGATGCTGACCTCCGTCGAGGTGCCGTCAGCTCCCCGACAGCCAGGGCGTGTCAGGCCCGTGGCTGCCTGCATCGGCCTGCCCGCCCTCGGCACCCTGCCCGCCCTCGCCGAATGCATCGAGGTCCTCGCGAGCGGCCGTGAGCGGGTCAACGACCTCGACCGGCTCGATCGCCACCTGGTCGCGGCCAGCGCGCTTCGCCCGGTACAGGGCGTGGTCGGCGCGCGACAGGGCGTCGTCGGTGTCCGTGGTCGAGGCCGCGAGCACAGCCCCGAGGGACACGGTCACCTTCACCTTGCCGATGTCGGTGGTGACCGGGCCGCTGGCCGCCTTCTGGACGTTGGTGGCCACCGAGAGCAGGGTCTCCTCGTCGGGGCACTGGTCGAGCACGATCACGAACTCGTCGCCACCGATCCGGCCAACGACGTCCTTGTGGCGGACCGCGCCCTTGAGCCGGTCGGCGACCGCGGCAATGACCACGTCGCCGATGCGGTGGCCGAGCTGGTCGTTGATCTGCTTGAGGTTGTCGATGTCGCACCAGAGGACGCCGATGTGGTCCGCCGGGGCGGGGGTCAGGCCGAGACGGGTCTCGAGGCGGGTCAGCAGGCTCGCGCGGTTGGCCAGGCCGGTCTGCATGTCGTGGGTCGCCCGGAAGGTGAGGTCGGCCTGCATCTGGTGGGTCTGGGTGCGGTCAGCGAACTGGTGGACGAACAGCTGTGGGTTCCCGACCTCGTCGCGCAGGATCCCGACGGCGTGATCCACCCAGACCTCGCCCAAGGGGGACAGGAGGCGATGCTCGAGTCGTACGGTCTCGAGCTCCCCGAGCTGCAACTCGGTGCGCAGGTCCTCCACCAGCTCGCGTTCGTCCTCGGGGATGAACTCGCGGAACCGGTGGCCGATCAGGCGTTCGGCCTGGATGCCCAGTAGCTCGCACAGGGCGGGGTTGGCCTGGACGATCCGGTCGTGGGCATCGGCCACGGCCATCCCCTCCGGCGCGCCGTGCATGGCCATCCGGAACTGCTCCTCGCTGCGGGCCAGCTCCCGCTTGGCGCGCAGTTCCTCGGTGACGTCACGAAGGCCGAAGGCCATCCCGGTGACCAGCCCGCCCTCGACTGTCAGGGCCCGCGCCGTGACCGACATGAACCGGTAGGCACCTGTGGTGGACCGGAAGCGGATCACCTCGTCGTGGATCTCCTCGCCATGGCGGATGCCCGTCAGGGACGTCGCGAACCGGTCGAGGTCTGGCCGGGCCACGAATGCGGTGATGGCCCGCCCGGCCAGCAGCCCCGTCTCCCAGCCCAGGAGGGTCGTGACCGATGGGGAGACCCAGGTGATCAGCCCCTGGGGGTCGGTCTGCGCGACGACGTCGGTGGAGTTCTCGCTCAGGACCTGGAAGTGCCTGGCGGATGCGTGCAGCGTCTGCAGGTTCTCGACCTCGGCGGTCACGTCAGTGAACTGGGCCAGGAACTGCATGGGCAGCCCCGCGCGTCCCGGCGTCGGGGTGACTGTCAGGTCGACCCAGATCTGCGCCCCATCCGCGGCCAGGCAGCGCTGCCGCTGGCTGAACGACTCCGCCTCGTCGCGGCTGATGTCGGCCAGGGCCTTGGCGACGTTCGACCAGTCGTCGGGGTGCGTGATGTCGAACAGGCCCGAGCTTGCGAGGTCGCCGGCAGTGTGACCGAGCAGCGAGCAGAGCCTCGGGTTGACCACGAGGAAGCGGCCGTCGAGGGCGGTGAGGGCCATGCCGATGGCGGCGAGCTCGAACAGCTCAGCCTCGCCACGTTGGGATGGCCGGGTGCTGCCATCCTCGGAGATCAACCTCACGCGCCAAGAGTACGAGGCAATGCGGACAAATCAGAAGGCGAGCGGTTGAGCCGAACGGGTGGTTTGCGTCGACTTGCGACCGAAACTCGTCACTCTCGGCGAATCGGAGGGGCTCTGGCGCCGGAATCCGCACACTTTCGAGGGACCTGGAGGGTGGGTCGCGACCCTCAGCGGCGATGGCCGCTCAGGAGGTCGCGGACCTCGGCGAGCTCCTCGTGCAGGGGCACCGCCTCCAGCCAGTCGGCAAGGCCGGAGGCTGGCATCGCCCGGGACCACAGGTAGCCCTGGCCCATCGTTGCACCGAGGGACTGCAGGATCTCGAGCTGCGCGCGGGTCTCCACACCCTCGGCGATCACCCAGAGTCCCAGCGAATCGGCCAGGTTGATGATGGCATCGACGATCGACAGGTCGGAGGAGTCCCTGCCCAGGCCGTCGACGAAGGAACGGTCGACCTTCAGTGCGGTGACGGGGAGCTTCTTGAGCCGCGCCAGCGATGAGTACCCGGTGCCGAAGTCGTCGATGATCAGGTGCACACCCAGTTGCCGCAGGGCATCCAGGGTCGAGGTGGAGGCATCCACGGAGCTCATCACTGCGGTCTCGGTGATCTCCAGGTGCAGGTTCCCCGGGGGCACCCCGGTCTCGGCAAGGGCCCGGGTGACCTTGTGGATGAGGTCGGGATCGGTCAGCTGCCGCGGCGACAGGTTCACTGCCATCCACAGGTCCCGGGCCTTGGGGATCTCACGGCGCATGTGCTGCAGCTGGCCGAGGGCGGTCTCGAGCATCCAGGCCCCCAGCGGCAGGATCAGCCCGGTGTCCTCAGCCAGGGGGATGAACTCGTCCGGACCGATCAGACCGCGCTCCGGGTGCTCCCAGCGGACCAGGGCCTCCATGCCCACGGCCTCGCCGGTGGTGAGGTCCACCACCGGCTGGTAGTGCGCGCGCAGCTCGTCGCGCTCCAGGGCCCGGCGCAGGCCCAGCTGGTCGTCGAGGCGAGCCGTGGCCTGGTCGAGCATCGTCTGGTGGAAGTGCGCCGCCTGGTCGCGGCCTGCGCTCTTGGCCCGGAACATCGCCGAGTCGGCCTCGCGGATCAGGGACTGCGCGCTGGACCCGGGTGTGGCTGGTGCGACTCCGATGCTCGCGGTGAGGGTGATCTCGTGCGTGGCGATCGTGAAGGGCATTGCGATCGTCGCCCGGATCATCTCGACCAGCAGCTCGAGCTCGGGATCACGGATCGCCTCGCACACGATGGCGAACTCGTCACCGCTGAACCGGGCGAGCGTGTCGCCGGGCCGGGTCACCTCCGTGAGCCTCTCGGCCACATCCTGGAGCAGGGCATCGCCGATGCCATGACCGAGACCGTCATTGACGGTCTTGAACGAGTCGAGGTCCAGGAGCAGGACCACCAGCCGCTCCCCACGGCGCGGTGCCCGTGCGAGCCCGGCCTCGATCCGATCGGCCAGGAGGGTCTGGTTGGGCAGGCCCGTCAGCTGGTCGTGGAGGGCCTCATGCGCCCGCTTGTCGGCCAGGTGCTCGCGCTCCTGGGACATCTGCGCCGTGAGGTGCACGGCGAGCAGTGGGGGGACCAGCAGGGGGAGGATGACCCACGTACCTTCATGGATCGCAACGACGGCCACGAGCGGTGACAGGGTCAGGACTGCGAACGTGGAGACGGTGTAGAACCAGAAGTCCTCCGTGAAGGACTCCCACCAGGACTGGTCCTCGGCGAGCCCGGCCACGATCGCGAGGTTCACCAGGTGGTAGACGACCCAGGACAGCGCGACCAGCCCGAGATCCCGAGGGGTGATCTCGCCGGCCTCGGTCGTGGGCCATATACCGCGATCCAGGACCGCCGAGGCGGCGAGCACGGACAACGTGTAGTTGCCCACGTTGAAGAACAGCTTCCACACGACCTTGCGGGCCAGTAGCTCGCTCATGAGCGTTGCCAGCGCCATCATGACCAGTGCCGGCAAGGGGCCCCACAGGTACAGGGTCGCGAAGACGAAGGCCTGCGAGATGGAGATCGGGTCACCCTCGAACCGACTCATCATGATGGGCCGCAGCTCCGTGACGACCACCAGTATCGCCATCATCACCAGTGGGGCTACCGCGTCCTGGGCCCGGAGGTCGCCGATGACATCGGGCAGCAGGGCCAGTGCGATGAGCGCCACCGCGCATCCGCCGATCGCGCTCAGGAACCAGGCGGTGCGGAAGACAGCCGGATGCCGAGCGTTCAACGCGCTCGACCGCATCCCGGCCATCTCGCTCTCCTCTCAGAGAGTAATCGTTTCATGGCGCACGGTAATGGATCTTGTGCGCCAACACAACATCCCACGCATATCATCACGCATTGGGCGCACGGCAAATGACGTGCCACAGCACTCCCGGGTCCCAACGTCGCAGGTCACGAGTCGTTCCAGGGGCGCAGATTCGTCGTATTCCACGACATTTCGCCGGACCGAGGAACGTGCACGCACTGCATTCGGATCAGGAGTCGCTGAGCCCTTCGACACCGATTCGGTTCCCACCCGAGCGCTTCGCCCGGTAGAGGGCCTCATCGGCGCGCCGCAGCGCCTCATCGGTCTCGGCCGTGGATTCGGCCAGCACGGCACCGACCGAGATGCTCACGTCGATGGCACCCATGGACGTCTCGACGGGGTGGCTGGCGGCCGACTGGACGTTGCGGGCGACCAGCGCGAGCTCCTGGATCGAGTCGCAGTGGTCGAGCACGATGAAGAACTCGTCGCCGCCGTAGCGCGCGACCTCGTCCTGACGACGCACCGCCCGCTCCAGGCGGTTGGCGACCGCGGAGATCACGGCGTCGCCGACGAGGTGGCCGTACCGGTCGTTGATGGGCTTGAGGTTGTCGATGTCGCAGAAGAGCACTCCCACGGTGCTTGCCGACTCAGGCGGCATCCCCAGGCGCTGGGTCAGGCGGGTCTTGAGGGACTCCTTGTTGGCCAAGCCGGTCTGCAGGTCGTGGCTGGCCTTGTAGGTCAGGTCGGCCTCCAGTCGCCGCGCGGCGGTCCTGTCGGCGAACTGGTGGACGAAGAGCGCCGGGTTGCCGAGGTCGTCGCGCATGATCCCGACCGAATGGTCGACCCACACCTCGCTCGTGTGGCTTGTCAGACGGTGCTGGCATCGCTCGATGGCGATGTTGCCCCAGAGCAGGCGCTCACGCCACTGGTCGACCTGCTCTCGCTCCTCCTCGGGGATGTACTCCCGGAACCGGTGCCCGATCAGTGCCTGGCTCGACGTCCCGAGCAGCTCGCAGAGTGCTGGGTTGACCTGCACGATCCGGTCCTGGGAGTCGGTGACGGCCATGCCCTCGGGCGCCCCGAGCATGGCCATCCGGAACTGCTCCTCGCTGCGCGCGAGCTCCCGCTTGGCTCGTAGCTCCTCGGTCACGTCGCGCATGGCGATGGCGGTGCGGCGCCCGGTCCCGGCGTCGGCAACCGGGCGGGCGGTGACCGACATGTAGCGGTAGGCGCCGGAACTCGAGCGGAACCGGACGGTGCGGGTGGTCGGCTCCTGGCCCGGCTCGGAGCCGGCCAGCGCGTCGGTGAATCCCTGGAGGTCCTCGTGGGCGATCAGCCTGGTGATCTCACGCCCGATGATCTCGGCGGAGTCGGACTCCGGGCCCAGGACGGCCCGGACCGAGGGCGAGGCCCAGGTGATCCGGCCGGCATCGTCGATCAGGGTCACGACGTCAAGGACGTTCTCGCTCATCACCTCGAGCGAGACCTGCGTCTGCACGGAGCTCGTCACATCGACCGCCTGGGCGAGGATCGCCGGCCCGTGGTCGCCCTCGGCGGGCAGCAGGCTGAGCGACACGTGCAGCCAGCTCCCGGGGGTCGGGCCCTGGACCCTGGCCATGGAGATCGGCTGCTCGCCCAGGGCCGCCAGGGCGTCGGTCATCCGCTCCCGGTCGGACTCGTGGACCAGCTCGGCGACGGAATGGCCGACCAGCTCGGCCTCTGGGAACCCGACGAGGTCGAGCATCGCCCGATTCACCCACAGGAGGGTCCCGTCGGGGCCGATCACGGCCGCCCCGACGGCCGCACCCTCGTGCGCGCGCTGCACCCAGGAGGAGACGCCCGCCCGCACAGGATGCGGGTGCTGGTCATGGGTCTGCTGGGTGGCGGCCACGGGATCACTCTAGGGCGACGCACTGACATCCGGGTGGCGCGGCGCGAGCGCCCGGCCGTGGACGTTGACCGGCAGGTGACGCACGGCCATGCTGGGCGGGACCGGTCCCGAGGGGGCTGCGAGGAGGGGACCATATGTCCACGCTGAACGTCAGCGCGGCCCGCGCGGGCTGCCCGCGGGCGCTGGCCTGAGGCGGGGGGTCGGATGCGGATCGACCTGAACGCCGACCTCGGCGAGGGCGTCGGCGACGACGAGGCCCTGCTGGCGATCGTGACGTCGGCCAACATCGCCACCGGAGCGCATGCCGGCGGGGGAGCGGTGCTGGCGCGCGCCGTCGCCGCGGCGGCCCGACGGGGGGTGGCGATCGGCGCCCACCCCTCGTACCGGGACCGGGTCGGATTCGGCCGGGCCTCGCACCTCGGCGTGCTCCACCGGGACGTGTCTGCCCGCTCGCTGCTGGTCGGTGACCTCGTCGCGCAGATCCTCGTGGTGGCCCGGGAGGCCGAGCGTCACGGCGTCACGTTGGCCCACGTGAAGGCGCACGGCTCGCTCTACAACGAGGCTGTCCATGACCCGGTGGCCGCGCAGGTCGTGGCCGACGCGGTCCTCGGCGCCGAGCACGCGCTCGGGTACCGGATCTCGGTCATGACCCAACCGGGTGGGGAGTTGGCGCGCATAGCAGGGGGTCGCGCCATGGTCGTCATCCCGGAGGGGTTCGCCGACCGCGGGTACTCGAGCACGGGTCAGCTCGTGCCCCGCGGCGAGCCCGGGGCGGTGCATGCGGACACCGGTTCCATGGTCGCGCAGGCACTGGACCTCGCTGGTGGCCATGTTGATCCGCTGGACGGTCCGCGCATCGCAGTCGAGGTTCACTCGCTGTGCGTCCACGGCGACACCCCGGGAGCTGTTGCCGCGGCACGGGCGATCCGGGCGGCCCTGGAGCAGCAGGGCTGGCTGGTGGTGGCCCCGAGCGGGCAGGTGGCCACCAGGGAGCGCGCGGAGGTGGCGGACGGATCGCTCGGGGCCGCCGAGGATCAGGATCGGCCAGGCAGCGGGCCCACACCTGTGGCCGCGAGCGACGCGGGTGGGATCGCTGGTGATCTGCTGGCGATCACTGAGTTCGGGGACCGAGCACTGCTGGTCGAGCCGCGGGAGCGCCGACCGCCGGGCACCGAGTGGGTGCTGCGCGTGGCCGCCCGGGCCCGCCGGCGCTGGCCCCGGGCGACTGTGGTCCCGGGGCTGGCCAGCGTGCTGGTGGCCTTCGAGCGCCCGTCGGATCGACCCGATCCCCGAGGTACCGATGTCCTGGCCGTCCTGTCGCCAGAGACTCCGGCCGATCGCGGAGCAACTGCCCAGGAGGACTCCGACCTCGACACCGAATCGGGACGGGTCCTCTCCGTGGCCGCCCCCCGGCTGCACACGCTTCCCACCCGCTACGACGGCCCCGACCTCGCCGATGTGGCAGCGATGCTCCACCTCCCGTCCGCCGAGGTCGTGCGTCGGCACCGGGCCGCGACCTGGACCGTGGCGGCCGTCGGGTTCTCGCCGGGGTTCGGCTACCTGACCACCCCGGACCCGCTGTTCGCCGCGGTCGGACGCCTCGCGGACCCGCGACCGAAGGTCCCCAGGGGATCGGTTGCCCTCGCAGCCCAGATGTGTGCCGTCTACCCGTCGGCGACCCCGGGCGGATGGCAGCTCATCGGGTCCACCACCGCCGAGCTGTTCGACGTCGCGGCCGAGCACCCCGCGCTTCTGCGGGTCGGCGACCGCGTGGAGTTCGTCGAGGTGCCCTGATGGCTGGCGTGCGCGTGGTGGGGCTGTCGGGGTCGGCGCTGTTCCAGGACTCCGGGCGCCACCACATCGACAGCGGGGTGCCGGTCTCGGGAGCATTCGACCGGGACGCGCACGCGGCGGCGGCGGCCCTCGTGGGCGGCGGCTGCGAGCAGGCGTCCCTCGAGATCGTCGGGATGATCGAGGTGGTGCCGGACCAGCGCATGACCTGTGCGGTGACCGGGCGAGCGACGGTGACGGTCGACGGTCGGCCGGCCGCGCCCTGGACGGCCCTGGACGTGGAGGCGGGCGTGCGGGTGCAGGTCCACGCCGGGGGCCGGGCGTATCTCAGCGTGGCTGGTGGGTTCCAGCCCGCCCCCATGCTCGGGTCGCGCTCCACCTGCCTGCTCGGGCCGATCGGACCGCCCCCGGTGGGGATCGGTGACACGTTGCCCCTGGCCGCGACCTGCACGTCCGGGACGGCCGGGGACTTCGTCCGCGCTCCGGATCCGCGCGCCGGGGTGCGTGTGGTCCCGGGGCCGCACCTGCGCGTCGCCTCGTGCGACGTGCGTGTGCTGGACGCCTCCCGGATCGGTGTACGGCTCACGGCGGGCAGGTTGGACGGCGGGGGTGCCCAGGTCCGATCCGACCTGCCCTCGCTCGGGGTCCTGCCCGGGGCCGTGCAGATCCTGCCGTCCGGGGACTGGATGCTGCTCGGGCCGGACGCCGGCACGATGGGGGGCTACCCGATCGCAGGCGTCGTCGCCACGGCCGATCTCGGCGCCTGGGCGCACGTGCGAGTCGGTGAGGTCGTGCACCTGGAGGTCATCGTCGCCGGGGATGCTCCGGATCCAGCCGCGCCGGCCGTCGTCCGCGTTCAGGGGTTGGGCGGCTAGGGCGTCGCCCACCCCGGCCAGCGTCGACCCGCCGGCGCCCCAGCGCCTCAGGCCGTGAGCATCGCCCGGATGACCGTGGCCACCTGGTCGTTCGGGATCTCATCGAGCTCGAGTGACTCGCGCCACCGCGATTCGAGCACGTTGAGGCCCCAGGCGACCGACGCGATGCATGCCGACAGCACGCGTGGGTCCACAGACGATGACAGGCCCTGCTGATCTCGATGGCGCGCGATGACCTCGGCGATGGTATTGATCGGCAGCGGCGTGTTGGGCTTGCCGAGCTTGCCCTGCAGGGCCCGGTCGGTCAGGACGCGCATCCCGCCGGCGCCTGCGCGCGACGCATCCAGGATCCTCTCCAGGTTGTCGAAGAGCCCGTCGAAGTCGTCGGGCAGCGCCGTGGAGACGGACTCCTCGAGGCGGGCGATCGCCAGGTCGACGAGCTGGTCCTTGGACGTGGCGTACCGGTAGAGGTCCGAGTGGGCGACGCCGGCCTCGGCAGCGATCTGCCGGATGCTGATCTCCTGCCCCGGGTTGGCCACGAGCAGGCGGACGGTGGCCGCAACCAGGTCCTCGAGGCGGGCGCTCGGCTGGTCGCTGGCCGCTCGCTGGCGGGCCCGGAAGTCGCGGTGCCAGGCGAGGATCTCCTCGCGGGTCCACAACCGGCTGCGACCCCCGCCGGGAGCCGGGCGGCCGGTGGGGAAGTCCACGTAGCGGCTTCGGTAGGTCGAGACGCTGTTGCGGTGAGCGAGCCCGAGGATGGTCGCGACCTCCCCAGCGTCGATCAGTTCGTCGGGTCGCTCTGCGGTGGCGGCGGTCATGCGGTCAGTCTAGTCAAGTAGACAGGGCGCCCGCGTCTCCGATCCACCCGTTCGGCGCGTCGCGATCGGATACCCGCCGGGGAATGCAGAAGGCCCCGGGACATGTTCGTCACGGGGCCTTCTGGCGGGGCTGTGATCAGGAGGCGAGGGCCTTGGCCTTCAGGGCGTCGAACTCCGCCTGCGTGATGGCGCCGGAGTCGAGGAGTCCCTTGGCGTCGTTGATCTGCTCGGCCGGCGTCTTGGTCTTGGCGGCGACGCTCTGGATGTACTTCTCCTGCTGGGCCTGCGCGTCGGCCACCTGGGCCATCTGGCGCTCACCCATGCTCTTGCCGCGAGCGATCAGGTAGACCAGCGTGGTGATCGGCGCGAAGAAGATGAAGAAGACGGCCCACAGGAACTTGGCGAAGCCGCCGAGGGTGTTGTCGCTGAACAGGTCGATGACGCAGCGGATCCAGATGAAGATGAACGCGATCCAGATGAAGAAGAGGAAGCTCCAGAGCGAGGACGTCCCAGAAGTTGGTGCTGTTGAAGTCCAATGATGTGCCTTTCGTTGGGTATGGGGGTGCTCGGCGCCAGTGTAGACCCCCTGCTACCTATCCGACGTCATGGTGTCGCTTAGCCCCCTCGGCGTGGCGACCGTGCCTGAGGTCACTGCATGTGACGACACTCACACTGGGGTCCGGTATCCCTGACCGCCCGCATCCGTCTGAGAGGTGATGCGCCACAACGGGCGCTGGAACTGAGGAGGAACCATGAAGACCAATGAGGGAACCGTCGATCGCATCATCCGCGCCGTCGTCGGCGTCGCCGCCCTGCTGGGCGCATTCGCGATGGGCTCGGGCAGCGTCGCCTTCGTCCTTCTGCTGGTGGTCGGGGCGGTCCTGCTCGTCACCGCCGCGGTCGGATTCTGCCCGCTGTACCGGGTGTTCGGCATCAACACCTGCCCGGTCGCGAAGAACTGAGCCGGGCCGCGGTCAGTAGGCTTCCGACCCGTGGACCCCGCTGAGCTGCGCGCCGAGCTCCCCGCCGCGGCGTTGGCGCTCGCCCCGTACGCGCGGATGCTCGCCGGATCGGAGCACGACGCTGCCGACCTTCTCCAGGACACCGTGGTCCGGGCCCTGGAGAGGGCGGCCGCCTTCGACGGACGGTCCTCGTTGGCCACCTGGTTGCGCCGGATCATGCACAACCTCTGGGTGGACCGGATGCGGGCCGGCCGCGAGGATCCCAGCGACGACATAGTCGCGCTGGTGGAGACTCGATGGCGCGACGACGACTACACGGTCGATGCCTCGGTGGTCGTCCAGCGCGCCGAGGAACGCGACGACCTGCTCGACGCGCTGGCCCACATGCCGGCGATCTACCGCACGGCGGTGGTGCTCCACGATGCCCAGGGGCTGACCTCGGCCGAGGTCGCCGAGGCCATGGGCGTCGGGTTGCCGGGCGCGAAGCAGCGGATCCGGCGCGGGCGGATGATGCTCGTGACGCAGTTGGCGGACGCCGCCGCTGCGCCGATCAGGACAGGGGTCCCGATGAGGTGCTGGGAGGCCCGCTCGCGGGTGAGCGACTACCTCGACGGGGACCTCGACGCCGATGGTGCGCGGGCCCTTGAGTCGCACCTGGCCGGTTGCCGGACGTGCCCGCCGCTGTACGCGTCGCTGGTCGCCACCCGTACCGCGATCAGCGCGGAGCCCGATCCCGACTCGGTGGTCCCGCCGGAGCTGGCTGCACGCATCGCGAGCCTGCTGGACTGACCGGCTTCGGGTGCGGCTCGTGATCCGGGCGACTACCGTTCAGGCATGCCGGATCCGCAGCTCGTCGTGCGCCGCGTCAGCGAAGTCTCGTATGTCGCCACGCTGGGTGACGTCGAGGTGGGCTGGGCGTCGCTGGCCGTCTCCGACGGTGTGTGGGAGATCTACCGGACGGTCACGGCCCCGGCATACGAGGGGCAGGGGATCGCCTCACGGCTCACGCGGTTCGTGCTCGACGCCGCCGATGAGGCAGGCGTGACCGTCATCCCGAGCTGCTGGTACGTCGACGGCCTCATGGCGCGATCGTCACCGCGGTACGACCATCTGCGCGCGGGTCATCGTGCGCCGGTTGCCGACGAGGGGGACTCCTGCCGGATCGCCCCCGCGGTCCTGCCGCGGTCGAGCGACGCGCGCTGAGTCCTTGGGTCGGGGGCTTCGGCTGGTGCCGGGTTGCACCAGCCGTCGTGGGTCGGCTGCTCGGCCCGCGAGCGTACGGCCGGGTGGTGCTGCCTCAGGGGGAGTTCGGGCGCACGAGCCCGGTCAGGTCCGTGCCCGGGCAGGTCAGGTTGCGGTCCAGCGACTTGCCGTCGCTGCCCGTCCCGATCCGCTGGACGATCGCGGGCGTGCGGTCCCCGAACGAGGTGCGCTCGCACGTCGCGGCCGCGCGCTCGGCGGTGGCCGTCCCGATCCCCACCCACGTGGGCACATCCACGGCAGCGCCACCGGTGATCTCCTCCCAGAGTGCCGGGGCGGAGTAGATGCCGACCGGGTAGCCGGCCTCGGCCAGGACTCTCAGGTGCTCGGTGATCACGGCTCGGTGCCGGGCCTGCGAGCCCTTCCACACCTCGGGCAGCTCGACGTCCAACCAGACCGGGGTACCCGCGGGCACGCCCTGGTCCTCCAGCGCCTCGAGGTCGCCCCTTGCTGCCCTGCGGCCGACCTTCAGAGGGTCGCCGGTGTTGTTGTCGGCGGTGTTCACGTACACGGCTGCGCCGGCCTGGCGTGAGGCGAAGCGCCACTGTACGGCGAAGCACGGGTTCGGCCGGTCGGGCATGCCGCCGTCGAGGCCGATGATCGCGTAGCCGTTGTCCATGTCCTTGAACGTCCGGCCGCACTGCGGGAACGAGAGGTCCACCCCGTAGGCGGGTTGGTCGCCCTCCCAGGCGACGGCCTCGACCTCGGGGGTTCCCGAGATGTCCGCCGGTCCGCTCTCGATCGGATCGGTGAGGGCGCCGCCCAGTGAGCTGGCGCCGGTCATGATCGCGAAGCCGAGCCCGAGGAACGCCACGAGGCTGACCATCAACGACCCCAGGCACCCCAGCCGCCGCCGGCGGACCTCCGCACGTGTCCTTCGGCGCCGGGTGGGCGGTTCGGGGGCACGCCGAACCCGCGGACCGGGACCGGGTGTCGCGGTGCGGCTGCTCAACGGGGTTCCCCTCTGGTGATGGCACGACGATTGTCACCCACCCGGCCGACATCAGGGTTGAATGACCCGATGGACACCCACCCGATGGACAGCTCCGCGCAGGGCGGATCCCTTGATGGCGGATCCGCGAGCGACGCGGCCCTCGACGACCACGCTGCCGTGAACCTCGCCTCCTGGGACGAGCGCGCGCCTGCCCATGCCGCCTCCCCGGACTACCACTTCGATGACTTCGTGGCTGATCCCCGGTACATCTCCGACGTCGTGCGCTTCGACCTGCCGCGGCTCGGCGACGTCGGTGGCCGCCGGGGGGTGCACCTGCAGTGCCATGTCGGGACCGACACGATCTCCCTTGCCCGACTCGGCGCACGCATGACCGGGCTGGACTTCTCGCCAGTTGCCATCGGTCAGGCCCGGGCGCTGGCCGAGCGGTGCGGGACCCCGGCGCAGTTCGTGGTGTCCGACGTGTACGCGGCCGTCGACGTCCTCGAGCCGGGTGCGTTCGACCTCGTGTTCACCGGTATCGGTGCCTTGTGCTGGATCCCCGACATCCGCCGGTGGGCCGGTGTCGTCTCGGACCTGCTCGCCCCCGGTGGCCGGCTGTTCCTGCGGGAGGGTCACCCGATGCTCTGGGCGCTGGCCGACCCCGACGACTCGGGAACGCTGCGCGTGGAGCACCCGTACTTCGAACGGCCGGAGCCCACCCGCTGGGACGAGGGCGGGACCTACGTTCAGACGGACGTGGAGTTCCAGCACAACGTCAGCTACGAGTGGAACCACGGACTGGGCGAGATCGTGACCGCCCTGCTGGACCAGGGCCTGCAGATCACTGGGCTCGAGGAGCACGACAGCATCCCGTGGGACGGCCTGCCGGGCCTGATGGAGCCGATCGGCGGCGGCGAGCTGCGCCTCATCGACCGCCCCGAGCGCCTGCCGGCCAGCTACACCCTCCAAGCCACCAAGCCAAGCTGACCCCAACCCCCCAACCGGGGTCAGGCTTCGCCGGCTTCGGACTCCGGCTCGGTCGCGCCGCTCGCGGCCCGGGCGGCCTGGGTTCGGCGCACGGACTCCTGCAGGGCGGCCATGAGGTCGATGACCGTCCCCGAGTCGTCAGCGGCCTCCGGGCTGCGGGGCAGGATCACGTCCTCCCCGGCGAGCTTCTGCGTGACCAGGTCCAGGACAGCCTGCCGGTACTCGTCGGTGTAGGCACCTGGGTCGAAGTCCGCGCTGAGGCTCTCCACCAGCGATCCGGCCATTGCCAGCTCCTGGGGCCGGACGGTGATGTCCTCGTCGGCGATCCCCTCGAAGTCCGGGACCCGGACCTCGTCGGGCCAGAGCAGGGTCTGGAGCACCAGGACGTCGTCGCGCACGCGAAGCAGCCCGAGGCGGGTGCGCTTGCGCATCGTCATCAGCACAACGGCCGTCCGGTCGGTCTCCTGCAGGGCGCGGCGCAGCAGCACGTAGGGCTTGGCTGCGCCGGTGGCCGGCTCGAGGTAGTAGGCCTTGTCGAAGTGGAGCGGATCGATCTGCTGGGCGGGGGCGAACTCGATGATCTCCAGGTCGCGGCCGTGCGGCACCTGCAGCCCGTCGAGCTCCTCCTCGGAGACGATGACCCGCCGGCCGGTCTCGTCCTCGTAGCCCTTGCCGATCTCGGCGAACGTGACGGTCTGCTCGCAGGTCTGGCACTGCCGCTGGTACTTGATCCGGCCGCCATCGGCGATGTGGACCTGGTGGAACTTGACGTCGCGGTCCTCGGTGGCGGCGTACATCTTCACCGGGATGTGGACCAACCCGAAGGCGACGTTCCCACTCCACATGGCGCGCATCCGGTCATTGTGGGGCAGTCGGGGCCGGGAAGCAGGGCTATGGGCCACCCACGCGGCCATCATGGTCCCGTGGCGGGCGCCGGGACGGTCGAGGATCTATGGGTCGCGGCTGTGCCGATGCTCGCGACGGGCCCACCCGAGCCGGTCGCGGCGCCGTCCGGTCCGGGGTGGAGCTTCGAGGTGAAGTGGGACGGTGTGCGCGCCCTGGCCCTCGTGCGTGAGGACGGTGTGATCGCCCTGCGCAGCCGAAGCGGTGGGGACCTGGCCGGGAGGTACCCCGCCATCGTCGACCCCGCCGTGGGCGCAGCCCTGGCACCGCTGGCGGCCCCGGCCATCCTCGATGGTGAGTGCGTCCTGTTCGACCCGGCCGGCCGGCCGTCCTTCAAGGGCGCCCTGCGTGGCGGGGCGGCGGTGCGCCTGGTGGTGTTCGACGTCCTGGCCTGGGCGGGTCGGGATGTCCGGAGTGAGTCCCTGGCCCAGCGCCGCTCCCTCCTGGACTCCCTGGACCTGTCCGCGCTCACCGACGGGATGTGGCTGCCGTCGGCGGTGTTCGACGATGGTGACGCGCTGCTGACCGCGACCCGGGAGCAGGGCCTCGAGGGGGTGATGGCCAAGCGTGAGGGCAGCCGCTACGACTGTGGGGTCCGAAGTCGGGACTGGATCAAGCTGCCGCACCGGACGCTCACGGACGTGGTGGTCGTGGGGTGGGTCCGCGCAGAGTCCGGCGGCGGGGTCGCGTCGCTGGCCGTCGCCAGTCCGACGGGGGAGTTCCTGGGCACCGTGGGCAGCGGCATGACCGACCGGCTGTCCGCGGCGCTCGTCGAGGTGCTCGCCGGTGTCGCCCGTCGCGAACCCGACCCCGCGGTCCACGTCAGCGCCGACGCTCACGCCTTCCTGCGCCGCTTCGGTGACCGGCTCACCTGGGTGGAGCCGCTGCTCGTCGCCGAGGTGCGCCACCTCGGGCGCATGGAGTCCGGATCGCTCCGCCAGCCCACGCTGGCCCGGATGCGACCCGACCTCGCGCCGCATGACCTGCCCGGGAGCACGTGGTGAGCCCCGCAGGTTCGGATCCCGTCCCGACCGTCGTGGCCGGGCGGCGGCTGCGCCTGACCAACCTCGACAAGGTCCTGTACCCGCAGTCCGGGACCACCAAGGCGGAGGTGTTCGCCTACATCCTCGCCGTGAGCGCACCGATGCTGGCCCAACTCGCGAACCGGCCGATCACCCGCCGGCGCTGGCCCGACGGCGTCGAGAAGCCCGACTTCTTCGAGAAGGCCGTACGGCCCGGGACCCCCGACTGGATGGGGCATGTGCACCTGCGTCGCTCGGGTGATGACTACTCCGGGTACATCGACCATCCGATGCTCGCCGGGACGCCTGAGGATGCGGCCGCGCTCGTCTGGTTCGTGCAGCAGGGAGCCCTGGAGTTCCACACGCCGCAGTGGCGGATCGGGCGCAAGTTCGGCGTGCACGGGACACCCGGGCCGGCCGACCGTATGGTGCTGGACCTCGATCCCGGGCCGCCGGCCGGGCTCGCGGAGTGCGCCGAGGTGGCCCTGGTGGCCCGCGACATCCTGGCCGGCGCGGGCTTCACGGCGGTTCCGGTGGCCAGCGGCTCCAAGGGCTTGCACGTGTACGTCCCGCTTCCGCGACCGGTCCCCAGCAGTGACGCCGTGGACCTGGCGCGCACGATGGCTGAGGCGCTGGCGGTGGCGCTGCCCGGGCTTGTGGAGCTGAAGATGGCAAGGGACCGCCGGCCAGGCCGGGTCTTCGTGGACGTCGGGCAGAACCTGGCCGCGCGCACCACCATCACGCCGTACTCGCCGCGCGGGCGTGCACATCCGTACGTCGCGACGCCGCTGACCTGGGTGGAGGTCGAGTCTGGCGCCCCCGTGCCCGCTGACGTGCGGACCATGCCTGAGCGGCTCGCCCGCCTCGGCGACCTGATGGCGGAGCCGGGGTGAGGATGTCCCCGCCATCCCCGAATCCCCGCCGGCCGGTGATCCGTCCAGGTTCGGTGGGCTGGACGGTCGGCAAGGGGAATGGATGGATCACCCAGGGGAGTCCTCGGGGGCGTTGTCGGCCCAGCTGATCCGGCTGGGCTTTCCGACGAACCGCGCGAACTCCTCGAGCGACGCTGCCAGGCGCCGACGGTCTGGGGCGGTGATCCTGTGGAAGGGCGAGGCAACGACGTCGACGGTCCGTGCCAGCTCCCGGCGCTTCCAGGTGCCGACAACGCGGCCGTCCACGACGAGCGTGTTCGAGAACACCCCGTTGCCGCCCGGGACGACGAGCCTCTCGTGGGCGGCGTCGAGTTGGGCCGTGCGATCGCGGTAGCCCAGGACCAGCTCGTCGAAACCGGGCAGGGCGCGCGCCGGCAACGGCTCCGTCGGTTCGGCCTCGAGGGTGCCAGCGTCGAGCAGGGCCTCGGTCACGAACAGGTCGCGGCCGTCGATCGTTCGCGGGACGACCCCCGCTGCGGCGGCCAGCCCGGAACGGGCGTCAGCCACGGTGATGTCGGCCCAGCGGGCAAGGTCGTGGGCGCTGACGGGAGCGTGGCTTCGCACGAAGCGCTCGGCGATCACGGCCAGGGCGCTGGGGCGGTCCAGGGCGGGGCCCGGCGGGGTGAAGTCGTCGAGCAGGACGAAGGTCTGCTCCTTGCCGCGCTGCGGCCCCACGCAGGTGACACCCTTCTGGCTTGCGTACCAGAGCAGGTGGTAGGCACGCTGTCCGGCGCTGGGGATCCCGGCGGCCTCGAGGACAGCCACGCATTCGGCGCGCGTCATCGCAAGGCCGCCGACCAGCGCCTCGCGCAGGACGGCGGCGGCGCGGTCGGCATCCTCCTCGGCGAGCCCCAGGAACTGCCGACGGGCCTGCGCTCCGCGCAGCGCCCGGGCGCCGAGGTGCTGGAGCATCCAGCGCGCATCCCGGCCGGGAACGACGTGCAGCGTGCCCCGCATGGGCCATGTGCGCAGGATCTGCCCGGACTCGAACGCGGAGGCGACCTCGTCGCGCGTGCTGCCCGTTCGCAGGCCGAGCGACCACGTCACGCTCGCGAAGTCCTGGCCCTGCATGGCCCCGAACCACTCGACGACGTCGGCGACCGACCGGCCGGCGGTCGGGCGATCGTCCAGCAGCAGGCTGGTCATCCGGGCAGCGCGGATCCGCCGTTCACCGGGGTTGGTCTGGGCCATGGGCACCTCCGCCCCGGAGCGTATCCGGAGGCTCGGACACTGACCGGCCGCGTGCTCGGCGGGGCAGGTCGGGCGCTGTTGGCGCGCGACACCAGGGCAGCTCCGCCGGCACATGCGACCGTTGTGTCAGACCCCCATGTCAGGGTGTCGGCATGCGATTCCTGCACACCTCCGACTGGCACCTCGGCCGCCGCCTGCACGGCGCGGAGCTGCTGGCCGAGCAGGCTGCGTTCCTCGAATGGATGCTGCAGCGCGCAGCATCGGAGCGGGTTGATGCGGTGCTGGTCAGCGGCGACGTCTACGACCGCGCCCAGCCCGGGGCCGATGCCATCGCTCTCATGGACCGGACCCTCGCGGCGTTCTCGCGTGCCCGGATCCCCCTGGTCATCTCCAGCGGCAACCACGACAGCGCCGTGCGCCTGCAGTACGCAGGTGAGGTCCTCGCCGAGGCCGGGATCCACCTGCGCACCTCCATCGAGCAGGTCACCGATCCGGTCCTGCTCCGCGACGAGGCGGGTGAGGTGGGCGTGTACGGCATCCCGTTCGTCCTGCCCGACGCGGTGGTCGCGCAACTGGAGGTCGAGCGCTCGCACGCAGCGGTCCTGGGCGCGCTCGCCGAGCGGATCCGCAGCGATGCCCGGGCGCGGGGCCTACAGCGCGTCGTGGTGATGGCACACGCCTTCGTCACCGGGGGCTCGGCCTGCGAGTCCGAGCGCGAGATCCGCGTCGGCGGCGTCGGCGACACACCGGCCGAGGTGTTCGACGGGGTCAGCTACGTGGCGCTCGGTCACCTGCACGGACCGCAGGCGGTCCGCCTGGCCGGGTCGTCGACGGTGGTCGAGTACAGCGGGTCGCCGCTGGCGTTCTCGTTCTCCGAGCGGGACCACACCAAGTCGGTCACCCTCGTCGACATCGATGCGGCGGGCATCGTGGCCACCCGGCGGGTTCCGGCGCCCGTGCCCCGCCCGCTGGTCCAGGTGACGGGTCGGCTGGCTGACCTCCTCGACCGGGCCCGGAGTGATCTGGCTGACCTTGCGCAGGCTTGGGTCAAGGTGATCCTCACCGATCCGGGCCGGGTGGCCAATCCGATGGAGCAGCTTCGGGCCCACTGGCCGCACACGCTGGTCCTCGAGTTCGCCCCGGAGCGCGATGGCGCCCCCATGGGCCTCACCCGTATGTCGGAGGCCAGCGATCCGGTCGAGATCTGCGCGGAGTTCGTGACGGCCGTATCCGGGGGTCCTCCGAGCCCGTTGCAGCGTGCGGTGCTGGCCGAGGTCGTCCTCACGGCCCAGCGGGTGGAGGCCTCGGCCTGATGCGACTGCACACCCTGCGCATGCACGCCGTCGGCCCGTTCGCCGACGAGCAGGTCATCGACTTCGACCGCCTCGGGGCCGGCGGGCTGTTCCTCTTCGAGGGACCGACCGGCGTCGGCAAGTCCACGATCCTCGACGCCCTGACGTTCGCGCTGTACGGCGGCCTGGCCAGTGACTCCGGCGACCCTGCTCGGTTGCGCTCTGACTTCGCCGGGCCCGACGACCGCCCGGAGGTCACGCTGGAGTTCTCGGTACGCGGCGGACGGCACCGGATCACCCGATCCCCCGAGTACGCCCGGCCAAAGAAGCGGGGGACCGGCGTCACCAAGGAGAAGGCAAGCGTCCACCTCGAGCGCCTGGGGGCGGGCGGCTGGGAGAGTCGCTCGCACGCCAAGGATGAGGTCGGCACCATCATCGGCGAGCTCCTGGGCCTGAC
This sequence comes from uncultured Actinomycetes bacterium, assembly GCA_963706875.1. Classification (GTDB taxonomy): domain Bacteria; phylum Actinomycetota; class Actinomycetes; order S36-B12; family CAIYMF01; genus Prado023. The sequence goes on from CAVPNW010000010.1 coordinate 38,893, forward strand.
CCGCGAGCAGTTCCGCCAGGTGGTGCTGCTGCCGCAGGGGGAGTTCGCGACCTTCCTACGGGCCGGTGACGACGAGCGCCGCGAGGTGCTGGGCAAGCTGTTCGGCACCCAGTTCTTCCGCAGCATCACCGACTCCTTGCAGGCGCGCGCCCAGGAGGCGAACCGCGCAGTGCAGGGCGCCGATGCCGACCTGCGCGCGCGGGTGTCCGCCGCATGCGAGGCCGCCGGGATGGAGCCCGATGAGCATGCCGGGCTCGCAGAGCTCCCGGTGGCGCAGCGTCTGGAGACCCTCGAGGAGTTGGATGCGCACCTGGCCGGGCAGGCCCAGGCAGCCCAGGAGGCCGCTGACCGTGCCGACGACGCTGAGGTCGTGGTGCGTGGGGTGCTGGCCGACGCCCAGGACGTAGCTGGCAGGCTCGAGCAGCGAGCCCTCCTGGAGGCGTCGTTGGTGGCGGCCGAGGAGCAGCGCGCGGACCATGAGGCACGGTGCGAGCGTGGTGAGCGTGCGCGGCGGGCGATCCCGGTGCGACCCCTGATCGAACTCGTGGACGGGGCCACCGAGCAGGTCACGATCCTGCAGGCAGCCGTTGTCGCCGCCGGATCCGGCGATGCCGCGGACTCCACGCACCTGGCAGGTGAGGGATGGCAGGAGTTGGCCGCGCGAGCAGCCGTCGCACGCACCACAGCCGGGGAGCTGGCACACCTGGTCGTGATCGAGGACGGGCTTGCCGAGGGCCGGGCCGTCCTCGGAGGGCACCGGGCACGCGTCCAGGAGCTCCGGGCCGCGGTCGCGAAGACGCAGGTGCGGGGCTCGGAGATCCCCGAGGAGCTCGCCGGCGCGCGCGTGGCCCTCACCGCCGCCCAGAACGCCGCACTGGGTGCCTCTGCGGCCCGTGCGGTCCTGGAGGCGATCGCTGGACCGGCGGACGCCGCGCGCCGGATCCCCGAGCTCAGTGCCGCCCTGGACGAGCGACGGTCCGGGCGGCGAGCCGCGCGTCGGGCCTATGAGGAGGCTGACGACCACCACAAGCTGCTCGTCGACCAGCGGCTCGCCGACGTCCGCGGCGAGCTCGCCGCGCGACTCGTCTCCGGGGACCCGTGCCTGGTCTGTGGCTCGCCCGAGCACCCGGCTCCCGCCCGAGGGGTGGCGGCCGGGGTGTCCGAGGAGCAGGTCCGCAGCGCGGTGGCCCATCGCGACGAGTGCCGGCTGGTCCTGGATGAGGCTGAGGTGGGCCTGGCACGCGCCGAGGCAGACCTCGAACACGCGACACGCACGGCCGGTGGCATGTCCACGGAGCAGTGGCAGGCGCGGATCGACCAGGCCAACGCCGAGGTGGCCGCCGGGGAGCTCGCGCAGGTCGCCGTCGCGGGTCTGGAGGCTCGCGTGAGCGAACTTGGCGCGGAGCAGGCTGAGGTCGGTGCCGAGCTGATTGCCCTGGCTGAGTCCCTGGCCGGTGCACAGGCCCAGGCGGCCCACGCGGTTGCCGACCTCGAGGCGAGTGAGGCGCAGGTGGCCGCCGGCCGCGAGACGTACGGCAGCGTCCGCGAGCGGACCGCAGCCCTCGTGTCGTCCGCGGCCTCCTTGGAGGCGCAGTCGGCCTCGGTGCTCGAGCTGTCCCAGGGTCTCGCGCACCTGGCATCAGCCGTCGATCGCACGGACGGGGAGGCGACGCGTGCCGGATTCGTCGACCTGGTCGATGCGCGGTCAGCGCTTCTTGCCTCGGCGGAGCTCGAGCGTCTCGAGCGCGCGGTCGCCGAGTGGGAGGAGTCCGTTGCCACGGCCCGCACGCAGTTGGACTCAGCGGAACTCCGGGCCGTCGCGGGGGTCGACCCGGGGCGGGCGGCGCAGGCAGTTGCCCTCGCGACCGCCGAACTCCAGCGGGTCGAGCTGTCGGCCCGGACTGCCCAGGACGAGGCGACTGTCGCACGACGCCAGCGCGAGCGGTTCACCGAGCGCCTGTCGGAGGTCCAGGCGAGCGCTGCCGAGCGGGCTGAGCTGGCGGCCTCCGGGGAGGAGCTCGTCGCCCTGGACCTGTACGCCCGCGGCATGGCCGGATCGCCACGCATGAGCCTGGTGACCTTCGTTCTGCGGTACTGGTTCGAGCAGGTGGTGACGGCCGCCAACGTGCGCCTGGAGTCCATGTCGGCGGGCAAGTACGAGCTGCTGCGCATCGACGAGGCCGCCCGCAAGGACGCCCGCGTCGGGCTCGGGCTGGCGGTCCTCGATCGGCACACCGGCCGCGAGCGCAGTCCCGGGACCCTCTCCGGGGGTGAGACGTTCTACACGTCGTTGGCCCTGGCGCTCGGCCTGGCAGATGTCGTCGTGGCCCAGGCCGGGGGAGCCCAGCTGGACACCCTGTTCATCGACGAGGGCTTCGGCAGCCTCGACCCGGACACCCTCGACGACGTGATGGGCGTCATCGACGACCTTCGGGGCAACGGGCGGGTCATCGGGATCGTCAGCCACGTTCCCGAGCTGAAGGAGCGCATCGCCGAGCGGCTGACCGTGCGCCGGGTCCGACCTGACGGGCCCTCGACGGTGGACGTCCGCGCCTGACCGATCGCCGGGTCCCACCAGGCGTCCGGCGATCTCCTGGTCGACGCCTCGTCCTCACATCGCGGCGACGCACATCGGCGCCAGGGTCACCAGGCAGCGGCAGGCCCGGGTGCAACCAGGCGGCGACAACGGCCGGCCCATCGGCCACGATGACGCCATGGATGACACCACCTCCGGGCGCGCAGCGCATGTCTCGACCGGTCGGCTTCCCGAGGCCGACGAGGTCCAACGACTCGTGACCGAGGTCCACGAGCAGGTTGCCCGCGTCCCTGGGGGGCAGGTGTCCACCGTCTACCCCGCCCTGGCCCGCATGTCACCGGACCTGTTCGGGGTCTGCGTCGTCGGGGTGCGGGGCGCCATGCACGCCGCCGGGGACGCTGATCACCGGTTCGCGCTGATGAGCGTGGCCAAGCCGTTCGTCCTCGCGCTGATGATCGAGCAGTACGGCTTCACCCGGATCCGTGAGCTGGTCGGGCTGAACGCCACCGGGATGGCGTTCAACTCGATCGCTGCCGTGGATATCAGCCCCGACGGGCGCACCAACCCGATGGTGAACTCCGGTGCGATCGCCACGGCCAGCCTCGCCCCGGGTGACACCGTCGACCAGCGGTGGGCGTTCGTGCGCGACGGGATCTGCCGGTTCGCCGGCCACGAACTGCATCTCGACGACGAGGTGCACGATTCCGCCGCGGCAACCAACCTGGTCAACCGCGCGATCGCGGAGGCGCTGAACGCCCGCGGCCGGGTTGTGGGTGACCCGCAGGACGCGGTGGAGATCTACACCCGCCAGTCCTCGCTGTCGGTGACGGCACGCGACCTGGCCATCATGGGCGCCACCCTGGCCGATGGCGGGATCAACCCGGTCACCGGTGAGCGCGTCATCACCGCCCCGACCTGCCGGCTGGTGCTGGCCGCGATGATGACCGCCGGGCTGTACCAGACCTCCGGTGACTGGTTGTGCGACGTCGGCCTGCCCGGCAAGAGCGGCATCGGTGGGGGGATCGTCACCGTCTCACCCGGCAAGGGCGGCTTGGGCACCTTCGCCCCGCCGCTGGACCCCGCCGGCAACAGCGTCAAGGGGCAACTCGTCGCCCAGATCCTGTCCCGCACCCTGGGCCTGGACCTCCTGGCCTCCGCGCCACCCGACTGACCGTGCGCGCGCTCGTGGCAGCGATGCGCTGGCTCGCACCCGGCACGGTCGACTGACCGCCCCGAGGTCGGGCGGGAGGGCGGACCCGCACAGGGCTGCAGGCCGGGTCAGGTGCGCAGGATGTCGCGTGCGGCGCGCTTCCCGGACAGGTGGGCGCCGTGGACGGTGCTGAACCACTGGCGCTCGGTGGCTTCGCCGGCGAAGTACAGCCGTTCGTCGATGGGGGTGGCCAGGGTGTCGCGCATCCGCGGGTGGCTGCCCAGGGCGTTGAAGGAGTACGAGCCGCCGGCCAACGGGTCGGCACCCCAGCGGGTGATCTGCCAGGCGATCGGGTCGGGCACATCGGGGCCGTACATGGTGCGCGCGACGGTCATGGCGCTGGCCACGACCTGGCCATCGGTCCAGGTGTCGACCGTGCGGCCGAGGTCGGCAGCGGCGAACGCGAGCAGGATCGGCTGGCCGGTGGGGCGCGCGAAGCTGACCCACTCGACCCACGGCTCGCCACCGTCGGGGATGAACTCGATCCAGTCGACGTCGTCGTCCCAGAACACCTGCTCGAAGCGCAGGAACACCTTGTTCAGCACCCCGCTTCCCAGGGCCCCGATCGCCTCCCGGGTCTCGGCGGGCAGGCCGGGCGAGAACCGGATCGCTCCCGACTGCAGCACGCCCAGGGGCACGGTGACCAGCACCTGCGATCCGGTGAACCGCCCGGTCGTGGTCGTGACCTGCACCCCGGTGTCGTCCCAGGCGATGTCGGTCACGACCTGCCCGGTGGCGATCGGCAGCCCCGCGGCGAGCAGGTCGCTGATCGCGGAGTAGCCGGCGGGCAGGATCGCGTCCGCTCCCGGGAACTCCTTGATGGAGTCGAACCACCAGGTCGAGAGCTCCTCGGCCGACCCGGCGTACTCGGCCTCGATGCTGCTGACGGTGACGAAGTCCACCAGGCGGCGCTGCTCTGCGCCCAGGTCGGCCCACCGCAGCCCCCGTCGGATCGCCGAGCGCACCGACTGGTCGGCGTCCGCATCCTGCGCGCGGACCAGGGCGGCGAACACCTCGTCCGTGGTGCGGGCGACCGCGGCCTCCCCAGCCCGGCCAAGCTGGCGCCCGGACGCGTCGTAGGCCACGGCGCTGTCGTAGGAGGTCGTCACCAGCGTCGCCCCGGCCTGCTCGGCCAGCGCCGTGATCGGGTTCCCGGTGATGCCGTGGATCCACGACGCTCCGAGGTCGATCGGCACATCCGGCCAGGCGTCCGAGGTCCACAGCCGACCCCCGACCCGGTCCCGACCCTCGATCACCTGCACCGGCACACCGGCCGCGACCAGGTCGCGGGCAGCGGTCAGCCCCGCCACTCCCGCGCCGATCACCAGCACCGCATCACCCGATCCCGATGATGCCGAACCGGACCGCGAGGGGGAGGGCGTGACCGAGGCGGTCGCCTCCCCAGCCCCGTCGGTGCACCCCGCCAGGCCCGTCAAACCGGCCCCGGCGACCGCCCACCCGGCACCGGCCAGCACCTGTCGCCGCCCGACGTCCATCACAGGCCCTCCTGCCACCTGATGATCCGGTCGACCGCCTCGCGGACCACGTCGACGGGGGAGGCGAACGACAACCGCACGGACCGATGCCCGTCGACCGGGTCGAAGTCGGTGCCGGGGGTGAGTGCAACGCCCGCCTCGTCGAGCAGTCGAGCGCACCACGTGACCGAGTCCAGCCCACTGGCCGACACGTCGGCATACAGGTAGAAGGCGCCATCGGCTGGGGCGACCCGCGTCCACCCCAGTTCGGGCAGCCGGTCCAGCAGCAGCTCCCGCGCTGCCGCGTAGCCGGTGACGTTCTGTCGTGCTGCGGCCATCCCGGGCGGGCTCAATGCCGCGATCCCGGCGTGCTGGGCGAGGGTCGGCGGGCAGAGCGAGAAGTTCCCGGCCAGGGCGTCGACGGGTGCCACGAGGTCATCGGGGAGGACCAGCCAGCCCAGGCGCCACCCGGTCATCGCCCAGTACTTGGAGAACGAGTTGACCACGATCGCCCCCGTGTCGAGGAAGCGGGCAGCGGTGGGGACCTGCGCCCCGGTGTAGGTGATCCCGTGGTAGATCTCGTCGCTGACCAGGCGCACGCCGTGCGCGGCGCACCAGTCAGCGATGCCCGCGAGCTCGGCGCCGTCGACCATCGTGCCGGTCGGGTTCGCCGGGGAGGCCAGGACCAGGCCCTCGAGCGGCTGCTGCGCGTGGGCCGCCGCAAGCATCTCCACGGTGGGCTGGAAACGAGTCTGTGGGCCGCACGGCAGCTCTACGACCTGGCAGCCCAGTGCAGTGAGGATGTTGCGGTAGGCGGGGTACCCGGGGCGGGCCAGCGCGACGCGGTCACCGGCATCGAAGGCGGCCAGGAAGGCGAGCGTGAAGCCCCCGGAGGAGCCCGTCGTGACCGCGACGCTGACCGGCTCGAGGCCGAGGTCGTACCAGTCCCGGTAGTGGGCGGCGATGGCGGCACGCAGGGCCGGAACCCCGAGGGCCTCGGTGTACCCCAGGCCCCCACCGCCGTCGAGCAGGTCGATCGCACGCTGGCGCACCACCTCGCTGGCGCCCGCCGCCGGCTCGCCTGCAGCGAGGTTCAGGACATGCTGGCCCACGGCTCGGCGGGCGTTCGCAGCAGCGATGATCTCCATGACGGCGAACGGCGGCACCTGGGCCCGGGCGGCGACCTTCATGGTCCCATCCTGCCGGGCGCTGGCCCCGATGCTTCGCCTGCGGGGCGGCCGAGGGGGAGGCGTCCGAGTGGCTCACCCTGTACGCCACCCGGGTCCTGCAGTGGTGGGATGCGGCACGGTGACGCTCAGCCGAGCCCTGTGAGGACGGTGCAGGCGGCGTTCCATTCGCACACCCAACCCGCGAGAACTTGTGCAGGGATTGTGCATCCGTCGAGGGCGGTGCGGCCGAAGTATGGGTGAGGTCCCACTACGGGCTTCCCCGACGAAGGAGTCATCATGAGAGTTGCTGCCACCCTCCTCGGTACGGGAGCCCTTGTGGCTGCCAGTGCCGTCTTCGCGCTGCCTGCTGCTGCCGCTGACACTGCCAGCGTCTCCGTCCTGCACGGCGTTCCCGATGCCACCGTCGATGTCTGCGCCAACGGCGACGAGCTGATTCCTGACTTCAAGCCCGGGACGCTGGCCGGCCCGCTGGACCTGCCTGCCGGCACCTACACGATCAAGGTCGTGGCCGGCGAGGGGGCGACCGACTGTGACGCCGACGCCCTGATCGGCCCGGCGGACGTGACGGTGGCTGCGGGCAAGAGCTACACGATCGTGGCCCATCTCACCGCTGATGGAGAGCTGACCGCGACCCCGTTCGAGAACGACACCGAAGCTGTGGACGCTGGCCAGGGAACGCTCGTGGCCCGTCACGTGGCTGAGGCTCCCGAGGTCGAGGTGCTGGTGAACGGCGACAGCGTCGGTTCCTTCAGCAACCCGGAGCAGATCGGGCCTGCCGCGCTTCCTGCTGATGACTACGACGTGGAGATCCAGGCTGGTGGGGAGGCTGTGAAGACGACCCCGGCAACATCGGCCGTGCCGGTCGCTGCCGGCCAGAGCACGATCGCCTACGCATGGGGCACCGCCGCTGATCTGCAGATCGCCGTCCAGACGGTGAAGCTCGGCCACTCCTCCCCGAGTGGCGTCCCCGGAGGCGAGTCCGGCTCCGCGGCTGGTGGGAACGCCGGTTGGCTGCTCCTGGCTGCTGGTCTCGGCGCGGCAGGGCTGGCCCTGTCGGGTCGTCGCCTGGTGACTGCGGACCGCTGACAGCAAGCCGACAGAGGGGGTGGGTGATCCGTCACCCACCCCCTCTGCGCGCAACGTCAACCACCCCGCAGCCATGCTGGGCTGCAGAGGACAAGCACAGGTCGATGGGTTGGGGGCACAGGGCCCCGGCCCCATACTCGCAAGGAGGTCAGGATGAGCAGCCGTCGCAGCGCCGTCGTGGCCTTCATGGCCTCGCTGGCGCTGGTTGTCGTCTCCCTCGGTGCGTGGATGTCGTCACGCGGGCAGGGTGTGGGCACGGACCTGGAGCAGGTCACGCTGGCCACCGCCGGCGTCGACGCGTATGCGGGAAGCTCCGAAGACCAGGGTCCGGCCCGGTCATCCGAGCCTGGGCAGACCGCGACGCTGCCGACGTTCGCCGACGTGCCCGTGGTCGATGCCACCCGGATCGAGGCCCCTGACGAGAAGGAACCACCTCGCAGGGTGAGCATCGCGGGTGTGGATATCGCGATGCCGATCACTGCCACTGGTGTGACCCGCGATGGGCAGATGGAACTGCCCGACGACCCGCGGAGGATCGGCTGGTACCGGTTCGGCGCGCTGCCCGGGGACGCCCGGGGCTCCGCGGTGCTCGGTGGTCACGTGGACTCCGAGCGCTATGGCACCGGCCCGCTGGCCCGCCTCGCCGCGGTGCGCGAAGGTGCGCGGATCACCGTGACCGGCGCTGATGGCCAGCGAATCCGCTATGAGGTGACCAGCGTGGAGCGGATTGAGAAGGCGGCACTGCCGGTCGACCGGCTGTTCGCCCCGGATGTCGCCCACCGGCTCGTGGTCGTCACCTGTGGGGGGCTCTTCCTCCCCGACGCCGGAGGCTACGAGGACAACATCGTGGTCATCGCCGATCCGGTCGATTGATCGCAAGGCGGATGCCGACCTCCTGGCGAGCGTGGCCCTCGACTGACCTGTGGGTGTGCGATCGCCACCCGGATGCCCGGCGCCCCCTGAGCCGCTACGCTGCGCCGATGCTGTCCGATCCCCGCACGGCCTCGCCGCTGCCGGTGCGCGTGGCCGCTGTGTCGGTGAGCTCGGTCCTGCTGGGCGTCCTGGCGCACGGGTCGATGGCCGGTGTCCTGCCGCGACCCGGATCGCTGTTCGTGATCGTGGTCCTGGTCGTCATGCTGGTCGGCGGTCTGCTGGCCGCGGGCCACGGGGCGGGCCGGTGGGTACGGCGGCGTGGATGGCTGCTCCCAGTCGAGGATCTGGCCGGTGCCGTGGCGTTGGTGGTTGGCCAGGCGCTGGTGCACTGGCTGGTGATCCCGGTGGGTGCACCCCAGGCGGTCGCCCTGCCTGCGGGCGACCATGTCCACGCCGGTGTCGCTTCCGCTGAGGCTGTCGTGTCGCACCATGCTGGCTCGGCCACGGGCCCGGGGATGCTGGCGGTGCACGCTGTAGCCGGTCTCATGGTTGCGGTGGCCCTGCGGTGGGTCGAGGCTGCGATCCTGGGCGTGCTCCAGGTCCTACGATTCGTGCGCGCGCCGATGGCGTCGTGGCTCGGGGCTCTCCGTGCGGCCATCCTGGTGCCTGATGCGCTGCCGACGGGCGGGCTCGGGGATCTGTCCTGGTCCTGGGGCCGTGTGGACGTGCGCCCCCGATTGAGGGTGACGCTGCTGCCCCTGCAGCGCCGCGGTCCCCCAGGCCTGGGCCGGACCCAGATCGTCCTCCCGGCCTGAGGCCTCCGCGCCCCGGGTCGTCCTCCCGGCCTGTGGCCTCGGTGCCCCGGGTCGTCCTCCCGGCTCGCGCACTGCCGCGCGCTGCCCACTCTGATGGGGTGGGGCGAGACATTGCCGTCGAGGCGGGACCAGCACGTCATCTCACGAGACCTTCAGAAGGGCTGTACCCCATGTTCATCCGACGAATGGCCGTCACCTCCGCATCGCTGCTGGTGGTGGGCGGTCTGTCCGCGTGCGCAGGCACGTCCGAAACCGAGGCTCAGGCCTCCCCGAGCGCGTCCCCGAGCAGCGCCGCCCCCGCGGGCTGCCCGGTTCAGATCACCGACCAGTGGGTCAAGGCTGCCGACTCCGGCATGACCGCTGCGTTCGGGCACTTGGAGAATGAAACCGATCAGGACCTCACCATCACCGCGGCCTCCTCGTCGGCGGCCACGGCCATGGAGCTCCACGAGGTCGTGGACAAGGACGGCGAGATGGTGATGCAGCCGGTCGATGGTGGGTTCACCGTCCCTGCGCAGGAGCACCTGCACCTGGAGCCGGGTGGCTACCACCTGATGTTCATGGGCCTGACCGGACCCATCGAGCCGGGGGACCAGGTTGAGATCACCCTCACCTGCGCAGACGGGGCCACCACCTCGTTCACCGCCCCGGCCAAGCCGTTCACCGGTGCCGAGGAGGAGTACGTCGGCGACGGGATGGACGGGATGGACGGCATGGACACCATGGAGGGCATGGAGTCCCCCAGCCCGATGGAGTCCTGACCGGGACTTCGCGGCATCGCCCCGATCCGGCCGGTAGCAGCTCAGGCCCCCGGCCGGATCGGGTGTGGCGCGACGCTCCCTGCGCCATGGCGTCCGTCGGACTGTCGCACGGGGAACGATCCCCACAGGACAAGGAGTCCACGCGGACCCGGCTACCGGCGCGGGTGTGAACCGGGGACCCGATCACGAGGGTTGTGGTGCGGTGCGGCCGCTGCGCCGGGTGCGAGCACGGGGTGGTAGGGGAGTATGGCCCCGTGAGTCTGGTGTCCACCCACGTCCGCCGGCATCGTGGGCGATTGTCGGTGACCTATGGCACTGCCGCTGTGGAGAACGGGCTCGAGCTGCTCTACCCGGCTGCGATCGGGCTGGCCGTCGATGACTTGCTGGACGGCCAGTGGGGCGGGCGTGGCGGTATTCGCGGGGATCGCGCTGTTCCACACGGCCATCAGCATCGCGCGGCAGCGTTTCGATGCGCGCTCGTTCAACGACCTGTACGCGGGTCTGGCCACGGATCTGGTGGCCCAGCACCGCCAGATGGGCGTGCCGACCTCCACCGTCGCTGCCCGCTCGGCGCTGGCCGGTGAGTACGTGGCCTTCTTGGAACGTGACGTGGTCGCGTCGATCACCGCTGGGTTCGCCATCATCGGGTCCTTGATCATGCTCTTCCTGTACGACCCGATCCTCGGTGTTGCCGCTGCCGCGGTGGCGATGCCGGTCGCGCTGCTCAACCGGCGTCTCGTGCGGCGGTCCCGTCGGATCTACCGACGGCTCAACGACGAGCTCGAGGTGGAGGTCACGGTCATCGACCAGGGGTCGGCGGTCGATGTGCACCAGCACTTCCGGATCCTGCGCGGACACTGGATCCGGCTCTCGGACGCGGAGGCGACCAGTTGGGGTGCGGTGGAGGTGATCGGCACGGGGCTGGCCGTCTTCGCTCTGGTCCGGGTCACCGGTACCGATTCCGAGGCGGGGATCATCTTCGCAACCATCGGCTACGTGTGGGCCTACCTGTCCGGGTTCGACCTCGTACCCTCGGTGCTCCAGGCGGGAGCGAACCTCAAGGACATTCGCCGGCGCCTCGATGAGCCCGATGACTGACAGCATGTCTCCCAGTGGCCGACGAGATCCGTAGGTCCACTCGTGCCGCGCTCCTCACCGGTGCTGGTCGACCATGATGGTGTTGCCGTCGGGGTCGGTCAGCACGATGTGGGCGGGGCCGGTGGTGGCCTCGTCCGCCTCGACCGACAGGGCGATGCCGGCCGCCCTGAGATGATGCTGGATCTGGCGCACATCGGTGAACGGGTCCATCTCCTGGGCCGCCTGGTCCCACCCGGGATTGAACGTCAGGATGTTGCCCTCGAACATCCCTTGGAACAGCCCGATGACCGTGGAGCCGTTGGTGAGGATCACCCAGTTCTCATCCATGTTCCCCCCCATCGAGGAGAAGCCGAGCGCCTCGTAGAAGGTGCGCGACGCGTGGATGTCCCTGACGGACAGCGATACCGAGAATGCTCCGAGCTCCATGTCTCCTCCATGACCTGTTCAGGCGGTCGGCAGCCATGGCCTGCCGAGGGCTGTCGGAGGCCGAACGCGGACTGGCCCCATGGTTCTACCACTGTCTAGTCCCCGTCGACCTGCTCATACCCCGGGGTGCACGAACGCCCCGGATCGTGTCAGCGGGCTCTGGCTCGGCCACCTGGCCCGGTCACGTCGGCCCGGGCAGTGTCTTCTCGCCGAGCACCGCGAGGCCATCGCGGGCGGCTCGCTCGGCGTCTTGGACCCGTTGGTGCATCGCTCGAGCAGCCTCGAGTTCGCCGAGTGCCACCTGCTCGGCCTGCCTGCAGGCGCCCACCCCCTGTGATCGGTCGCGGCGGGCGGCCTCGAGGTCTGTGCGGTAGCCGTGCAGTTCGCCCTCGGCCAGCTCCGATGCTCGCGCGAGCAAGTAGCGGAAGCTGGCCCGGGCCTTCTTGGGCGTCGTCTTGCGCGAGAGCCCGTCGAGCTCTTCGCGGACCGTGACGCGCATGAATACCAGCGGGTCGGACACGTAGCGCGTGTTGGCCGCCGACTGCTCGGCGCGGGCCAACGCCTCGCGCGCCTCAGCCAGGGCTTGGTCCGCCTCGCGCACTGCTGTCGCAGCGGCGTGCAGGTGCGCAGCGAACCTGTTGGTCACCGCCAGGGCAAGGCGTTCCCACTCCGACTGCGAGATTCGGTCGGGGCCGGGCGCATCAGCGGCCGAGGGCCGATCAGTCATGTTTCCTCGGGTCGTGAAGGGGTGGCCAATCCTCGCACGCCCGAACGGGAGGCCGAGCCGCGGCGGCCGCCGCAGGGCGCAAGGTCCCAATGTGCAGCCATTGGGCAGGTCGCAGCCTGCCGTTCGGTCGATCAGGGCCGCGGGCCACGCACCGGGGCACTTCCTGCGCGCGGTCCCACGGTCGGGGGCCCTAGATTGGTCGCAGAGGTGCGACCATGCTGATTGACCTGTCCGCGCAGCCCCCGGCCCTGCTCGTCGGGGCAAAGGCCGCGCGCCTGGGCTGGCTGATCGACCGGGGCTGGCCGGTCCCGCCTGGTGTGGTGGCCCCGTTCGACGATGCCCAACGTGCTCGCCGACGCTGGTGGTTCCCGGGGGGCTGAGGCCGTCCGCACAGGGCTCGTCGCGGTCGTCGACCCGGGGCTGCGGTACGTGATCCGATCGTCGGCCAACGTCGAGGACCACGGTCAGCGTTCCTTCGCTGGCCAGTTCGCCAGCATCTCCGGCGTTGCCGGCGTGGATGACATCGTGACGGCGATACGCGAGGTCGTGGCGTCGGGGCGCTCCGATCGTGTGCGGCAGTACGCATCGCGCGTCGGCGCGGACCCAGAACTCCTGCGGATGGCCGTGATCGTGCAGGAGATGGTGCCCCCGGTGGTCTCCGGAGTCGCATTCAGCCGGGATCCGGTGACCGGCTTCGACCATGTCGTGATCGAGGCGGTGATGGGCGGCGGGGACCTCCTCATGGGACGGGGGCTGACACCCCAGCGGTGGGTCAGTGGACCGGCCGGGATCCTCGAGGAGCCTGACGTGGCCATGCTGGGGCCCGTGGCCGTGGCCCAGATCGTCGAGTCCGTCCGGGGGATCGCAGCGGCCAGCGGCGAGCCGGTGGATGTTGAGTGGGTATGGGACGGCACCCGGCTGCACCTGGTCCAGTGGCGGCCGGTCACGGGGCTGTCCATCGAGACCCGGGTCTGGTCCTCGCGGATGGCCAAGGACATGCTTCCCGGGTTGATCCCGCCCCTGGTGTGGTCGGTCAACGTCCCGGTGCTCAGTCGCACCTGGGTCGACCTCATCGAGGAGGCCCTGGGGCACAGCGAGCTGGACCCTGACGGCCTGGTCCGCTCGTTCGGCTATCGCGCCTACTTCAACTCCAGTGCGTTCGGGTCGGTGTTCGCCTCCTTGGGGATGCCCGCTGACGCCCTGGAGCGGATGCGCGAGGGAACCAGCCGCTCCGCGATCCGGCCTCCCACCTCGGTCCTGCTGCGACGGACTCCCCGGCTGGTGCGGTTCGCAGCCACCCTGGGGACCTGGGAGCGCAGGACCCGGCCGTTGCTGGCCGACATCGACCGCCAAAGGCGGATCGAGGACTCGGCTGTCCTGGCGGAGATGTCCGACCAGGACCTGCTCGCGCGGGTGGAACGCCTGCGGCTCCTGCTGGGGCGTGCCGGGCGCCTGAACATCGTGACGCCCCTGCTGGCCGACGCGTGGGCGGCCTCCGTGCGCCGGACTGCCACGGGCCTCGGCCTCGACCCGGGGACGATCGATCCCGGGCAGGAGCTCCCGGCCGTGCGGGCCCTCGATCCGGCGCACGCCATGACCGGGATCGATGCCGATGATGAGCGGGCTTGGGCGGAGTTCCTGGACCGCTTCGGCCATCTGTCGGACAGCCCGAACGACTGCTCCCAGCCCACCTGGGCTGAGTACCCGGATGCGGTGCGCCGACTGGCACGCCAGGGCAGCACCCGGCTGGTCCGTGCGCCTGTCGACGAACCCGCGGGCGGCCCTCGGGCACGGCTTCTCGCCACCGCGTCGCCGGTGCGGCGTCCGTTCGTGGCCCGTCAGTGGTCCCGGGCGGCGCGACTGCGGCTGGCCCGCGAGGAGGCCGGGTACGCCTACGCGCGGGTGTACGCCCTGTTCCGCCCGACGTTCCTCGAGGTCGGTCGCCGGCTGACCTCACGTGCTGTCCTCGACGGGGCCGACGACGTGTTCCTGCTGACCCTGGGGGAGGTGCAGGACGCCCTCGACGGCCACCTGCCCGATGCGGCGCGGCTGGTGGCCTCCCGCCGCGCGGAGATGGCCGAGGCCGCCGACCTGCACTGGCCGGAGACCATCGTGGGCGATGACCCCGTCCCCATCCGGGGTCGCGCTCGAGCGCGGGTCCTCACGGGGGTCCCCACGTCCAGGGGCCGGCACACCGGCCCGGCCCGGATCGTCACCTCGCTGGCCAGGGCCGGGGACATCGGGCTCGATGATGTCCTGGTCCTTGTAGCGGCGGACATCACGTGGACCCCGCTGCTCCTGAGGGCGGGTGCGGTGGTGACCGAGACCGGCGGGATGCTGTCGCATGCCTCGATCGTGGCTCGGGAACTGGGTCTTCCCTGCGTGGCCTCGGTGGAGGGCGCGACCGACATCGCCGAGGGGGCGATGGTCTGTGTCGACGGCGCGTCGGGCGAGGTCCTCGTGCTGGGCGCGTCCACCGAACCCGACCCGCGAGAGGTGCCCGACCTGCCGATCGTGGCCGAGGGGATGGTGGAGTCGTGAACAGTGACCGTCGTGTGACCGGGTCGACCGCCGTGATCGCCGGCGCCGCCGCCGGCTACCTGGCCGGGTCGGTGTCCTTCTCCCGGCTGGTCGGGGAGCGGGCGGCCCCGGGCCAGGACCTGAACGTCACGCTGATCGATGTCGCCGAGACCGGCACCACCGTGGAGTTCCACGGGATCACCCCGACCAGCGTGAAGGAGCATGCCGGCAACCGGGCGATGATGCTGAGCATCGCGATGGAGGCGGCCAAGGCCGCGGCCCCCACCCTGGCTGCCCGGGTGCTCATGCCGGGCACCCCGGCAGCCCCTGCTGCGGCGGCCGGCGCGGTGATCGGCCACATCTTCCCGATGTGGAGCGGGTGGCGCGGCGGCTACGGGATGTCGCCCATGATCGGCGGCTTCCTGGTCCTGGACCCGGCGGGGTTCGTGGTGACCACGGCCGGGTTGAGCTCGGTGATCCTGGTCAGCCACGACCGGCGCCTGATGATGCTCTGGCCGGTGACCGTCCCGCTGTGGGGGGCGGCACGTGGCCGGGGTGACATCCTCGCGTTCGGGGTCGTGGCCAACGTCGCCTACTGGGCCCGGCTCGTCCCCGAGCTGCGCCGGGGCCTGCGCTCCATCCTCAGTGTCCGCCGTCCAGTGAACTCACGCGGGTTCGACGTCGCGGCGGCGGAGGGCGGCGGCTCCGCCGGCGGCGAGCAGGACCCCGAGGGCGACGAGCGTGACGGCTGACCTCCAGTCGGGGCTGACGGCGGGTGCCGGTGCCACGTGGTGCAGCACGGACAGGTTCAGCAGCCACGAGGGTAGGGCCACCGCGGCGCCCACCACCTCGAGCAGGAAGGAGGCCGCGACCAGGGTGTAGGTCAGCGTCACCGCCATCCGGGGGAGCATCCCATGGGCCAGCGTCCCCGCACCGAGGACGAACAGCGCTGCCGGGATCGTGTTCACGCCCGCCGCGGCGAGGTCGGCCACCCCGACGCCCAGGCCCCCAGCGTTCCCGGCCGCCCAGGTGCCCAGGACCGCGGCCGTGGCCGCCAGCAGGAGCACGCCGACGGAGACCGCCAGCCTTCCGGCCAGCCAGTGTCCCCGGTCCACCGGGCGGACCAGGAGGTTGTCCAGCCTGCTGGTCGCCTCCTCCTCGCGTGTGGCCGCGACCTGGCCCGCGGCGGCGGTGATCAGCGCGAGGGTGATGAAGACGAAGGAGACCCCGACGTAGGCCCGGGTGCCGGACTCCTCGATCCCCAACTGGCCCAGCAGGTCCCCATCGGTGGAGTCCGCCATGGCCTGGGCCGCGGTCCGCGCCACCAACCCGATCAGCATCCCGAACAGCCCCAGACCCAGCGCCCACGCCAGGGCTGGACCCTCGGCCAGGCGGACGGCCAGTCCCAGTGGGCTGCCCAACCCGCCGGTCCGTGCCCGCCGCGCACCTGCCTGCGCCAACAGGCCCGCCCCGGTGTCGCGGGCGCCCACCAGCGTCCATGCCAGCGTCCCGAGCGCGAGGGCCACCGCGTAGGGCAACAGGATCGGCAGCAGGTGCGGCTCGGTCAACGGATGGGCCAGTTCCAGCCAGCCCAGGGGTGTGGCCCAGCGCAGCCATCGCAGGCCCTCCGAGGAGTCGGCCACGACCCTGAGCAGGTAGCTCGCGCCGAGGACGGCGGCAGCCATCCCCGCCGCCCGGCGGCGGGTGTCGGCCAGCTGCGAGGTGACCGCGCCGACGCCGACCATCACCGCGGGGGTGCTCACGACCGTGACCGCGAGCAGGACAGCCCGATCCGTGCCGAGGTCCCCCCCAGCACCGAGAGTCATGCCGATCACGGTGACCAGGAGCATCAGCCCGGTCGATGCAGCAATCCCGAGCAGGCTCGCGCGGGTCGCCCCAGGCCGAGTGATCGGTCCGGCCAGCACCACCTCGGCCCGCCCCTCGTCCTCCTCGCCGCGAAGGATCCGGGTCACCGCGAAGATCGCCCATACTGCCCCGACGAGGGCCAGCACCAGGACGACCCGCCACTCGGTGAAGCCGGCGACGGTCTCCAACGACCGGGTCTCCCCGAACAGCGCCGTGAGCCCGGGGTTGGACCCGATGCTGCGTGCCAGTGTCACCCGGTCCGCCGGGTCCGGGTAGGCGGCCACGTACCCGATCACCGCGGTGACGGTGACCAGGACGTTCGCAACGGCGACGGCGACGGCACCCTTCCACGTCCGGCGGATGGCTAGCCGGGCCACCATCGACCCTGCGACCGTCCCTGTCGGGGTGCCAACCGCCGCCGGGGCCGTGCCCGCCGTCACGGCGCAGACCCGTAGTGAGTCAGGAACAGCTCCTCCAGCGATGGCTCCCGGCTGATCAGGCGGGAGGCGCCGGCCTCTGCGAGGACCCGCAGCAGGGGGGCCACCGGCCCATCCACCTGGCAGCGCAGCGTCCCGGACTCCACCGTGACGTCCCACACCCCGGGCACCGCACGGACATCGGGCACCGGACGGCCGTCGAAGGCGGCCTCGACGCTCAGCGCGGAGCGCAGCCGCATCGAGTCCAACGAGCCGACCTCGACCAGCCGCCCGGAGCGCAGGATCCCCACCCGGCCGCACAGGGCCTCCACCTCGGCCAGCACGTGCGAGGACAGGAACACCGTCTGCCCTGCGGCCTGGGCGTCGCGGATGCAGCCCCGGAACACCTGCTCCATCAACGGGTCCAGCCCCGCCGTGGGCTCATCGAGGACGAGCAGCTCGGCGCGGGTCATCAGGGCGGCGATCAGGGACAGCTTCTGCCGGTTGCCCTTGGAGTAGGCCCGCACCCGCTTGCCCGGATCCAACTCGAAGCGCTCGACCAGCTCGTCGCGGTAGGCCAGGTCCACAGTGCCGTGGATCCGGCCCAGCAGGTGCAGCGTCTCAGCACCGGTGAGCGCTGGCCAGAGGGCGGCATCACCGGGAACGTACGCCAGGCGGCGGTGGATCGCGACGGTGTCGCGCTGGGCATCCCCGCCGAGGACCTCTGCCCGCCCCGCCGTGGGACGGATCAGGCCCAGCAGCAGGCGGATCGTCGTGGTCTTGCCCGACCCGTTGGGGCCCAGGTAGCCGAACACCTCACCCGCTGCGACCTCCAGGTCGAGGTCCACCAGGGCGGGAGACCCGCCGTAGTGCTTGGTCAGGTGTTCGGTCCGGATGACGGCCACACCCCAACGTCTACCACGCGGGGCGCTGCAGAACCCATCCGGATGGACGCGGCGCGACAACTGCGGCAGGACAACCACGGACCGCCACGGCCTTCGCCCTCGGTTCGGTCCGGGGGTTCCTGGCTGGTGCGGGGTCCCGGTGTGTTGCGCTGGCCGTCGCGGGTGGGCCACGATGGCCGTGGGAGTGCGACATGGGCACATCGACGGCAGTCGGGTCCGGGGTGCGGGAAGTGCGCGCGCGCTACTGGCCCATGGGCTTCGTGCTCGTGGCGGTCGTCGGCACGGCGTGGCACTACGTCTACGACCTGTCGGGTGGCTCCTGGCTGGTCGGGCTGGTCGCCCCGGTCAACGAGAGCGTGTGGGAGCACACGAAACTCGTCTCAGTCCCGATCCTTGGGTGGGCGCTGTGGTCCGCCCATCGCCGCGGCCGAGGCAGGACAGTCGGTCGTTCACGGGCGCCTCTGGCGGCCGTGGCAGCAGCACTCGCAGGCTCGGTGGTCATGGTCGTGGGGTTCTACGCCTATGTGGGCGTGTTGGGCGCCCACCAGTTGGCGATGGACATCGCGCTGTTCCTCCTTTGTGTGTGGGTGGCGGTCCGGACGTTCGACCTGCTCGTGCAGGTGGGACCCGCCGTGCCCACGTGGCTGGGCATCGTCCTGGTTGTCGGGATGCTGGCAGTCGGGGCCCTGTTGACGATCGCGCCGCCGGACTTGCCGCTGTTCCAGGTGCCGTGACGCGCGGCTGCCGGCGGTTGGGCATGATGGTCCTGGAGGTGCCCGATGCCGCGTGGCCTCGATGTGGGGACCGGGGGAGATCGGGTGCTGGTACTGCTGCCGGGGTTCGTCACCCCGGCGCATTCCTACGCCGGCTTGGTCAGCCCCCTGGTCGTATCCGATCCCGGGTTGCGGGTGGTCGTCCCCCAGTTGTACCGCATCGGCCCGGGGGTGCTCACGGGTCGGTACTCAGTGGCGCAGGAGGTGCTGGAGGCTGTGGATCTGGTTCGGGACCTCGCCCGACAGGGGGTGCCGGTGTGGTTGGCTGGCCACTCCCGGGGAGGGCAGGTTGCGTGGCTGGCAGCCGAGGCCCTCGAGGAGTACGCCAGGCCTGCGGGCCTGGTCCTGATCGACCCGGTGGACACCGCAGGTTCCCGATCGGTGGCGTCGCGACCCCCGCGATTCTCCCTGGAATGCCTGGTGATCGGCGCCGGGGCCGGCTCCCGGTGCGCTCCCGTGGGGGTGAACCACCAGCGGTTCGCCACCGCAGCACCTCGTCGGATCCACGCCACGGTCCCTGGGTGCGGCCACGCTGATGTGCTGACGGGTCAGGCTCTGCGCTGGGGTCGGACCCTGTGCTCAGGGGGACCAGACCCGCAGCGCGCCCGTGCCACGGTGACCGCCCTCATCGCGGCACATCTGCGCGGCGACCTCGAACCGCACCTCGTCGTCCCGGGACCCGAGATGGGCAACCCCAGCCTCGGCCGTGACGACCGATGGCCCACTGCGGTCATCTGGCACTGAGCTGCCCCCTCGCCATCACGACAGCTGAGGGGTTCATGGCCGGTCGATCAGGGTCACACGCGCTTCCCAGCCACGCAGCGTGTCGGGTCTGAGCGGTCCGGTCGCACGAGTCTCACGGCGTCGTCGATGACGGTGGTCGGCGGTCGGCTGGTGTCGACGTGCCGCGCAGCAGCCCAGGGTGCGGGGGCCCGCTGCGCGAGGGCCGCGAGCACGTCGGGGGTGGCATCCGATGCGTCACCCAGGGCTGCTGCCCTGGCCTGGATCCGGGCGGCGGCTTCCTCCACCTCAAGTTCGCAGCGGATCTCGTGGAGGTGGGCGTGGCCCCGCCGGGCGAGCGCTCGGGCTGCGTTGCGCTGGTCGGGGTCGAGCCAGGTCGCGTCGAGCACGACGCAGTCCCCCCAGCTCAGGGCCACCCCCGCCCGGCGCAGCAGCTCTCGGTAGGCCCCGGCGGTGAACGCGGGGGTGTAGATCCCCTCGAACGGGGCGGCACCGGCTGGAGCCGTGGGGTCCAGGCCGGCCAGTTCCTTGCGCACCTCGTCGCTGCGCAGCACGGGCCATCCGAGGCGGTCGGCCAGCCCCTGAGCGAGGGTGGTCTTGCCGGTGCCGGGAAGGCCGCCGACGAGGACCAGGTGGATCTCGGCCTCGTCGAGGTGACGGCCGGCCTGGGTCAGGAACGCCGTCGCTTCCTCGGCAGCACCCGCCTGACCGGTGTCGGCGCGCAGGCAGGCGATCTTGGCCCGGACCAGGGCGCGATAGGCGATGTACCAGTGCTCCAGGGAGTCCGGGTGCGTCTCCCCGGCGAACTCCCGGTAGGCGGCCAGGAACCTGCGGGCCAGGTCAGCCCGGCCCAGGTGCTCAAGGTCCATGGCCAGGAAGCTGGTGTCGTAGAGCACGTCACCCCAGCGGAACCGGGGGTCGAACTCGACGCAGTCCAGGATCCTGGGGCCGTCGTCGAGGCAGAAGATGTCCTCGGCGAGCAGGTCGCCGTGGCCGTCGACGATCCGTCGCTCGGCCACCCGGTGGGCCAGCAGCGGGTGTCGGCCGTCGAGGTACTCCAGCGCCTGGCGACCGATCCGATCGAGTAGAGCGCCGTCCAGGAACCGCCCAGCGAAGGGTGCGGTCTCCTCTAGGTTGGTCGACCAGAGCATCGTCAGGTGCTCGACCGAACCCGCCAGGTCGATGGCCGGTGCTCGGGCGGCGCGGGAATGGAACGCGGCCACCTGACGCGCCACGGCCTGCAGGGGGGCGTCGTCGAAGTGGGGATCGGCGATCATCGTGGCCAGCCGGCGATCGGCCGGGAGGCGGCGCATCACGACCAGGTGGTCGACGGGGGACCCGTCCTCGTCGACGAGGTCGTGCACCCCGAGGTACACGTCAGGAGCCAACCGCCGGTTCAGCTGCACCTCCCGCCGGCAGTCGGCCAGGCGGAGCTCGCGGGTCGAGAAGTCCAGGAACGGCGTCGTGACCGGCTTGCGCACCTTGTACACCCGGTCGCCCATGAAGAACAGCACCGAGATATGGGTCTCGACGACCGCCGCCCGCTCCACGACGCTGATACTTCGCGCCCGCGGAGGGTCGCACCAGAGGCCAACGTCCCAGACCCGAGACTGTCATCGCAGTCTGCCGCAGTCCCGTGCGAGGTGGCGCAGGGGCACCAGCCTGCCGGCCCGGTCGACGACTACGCGGGTGGCTCGGCTAGGGAGTTGGCTCCACCGGGCGCCATGGGTGGGGGACGACAGCCTCGGCCGCCGCCAGCAGTTCCTGTGCATCCTGCCGGGGGAGTGGGCTGCGCAACGTCGTCAGGTCGTCGGGGTCGAGGGTCAGGGCGGATGCCGCGACCACGGCCGTGCCCGCGATGGTCCCTGGGATTCCCGGGTCAGGGGGCTCGGTGGAGGGCGCCCCGGTCCACGCCGCCCGGGCCATCGGGTCGCGGTCGAGAAGGAATGCGGCAACGTAGGCCAGCGCCGCGGCATGCTTGCACCAGCCGTGGTCGCATCCGTAGGGGCAGGTGCAGTCCGCGGCCACGCGCTCCGAGCCGGAGATGGTGGTGCGGTCGAGGCGCACCTGGTAGGGCTCTGACCCGGTGCCCTGGATCTGCGCCGAGAAGCCCTCGGTTTCCACGTGGACGGCGACGACCTGTCCGGCGCGGGCGTAGGTGCGCCCGCGGGCGAGAATCTGCGGCGCGCTTTCCATCTCGGCGGCGGCCACGAGGTCCGCGGCCAGTGCGTCGCTGACCTTGCCGGGCTTGGCGACGACGACCCCGCCCTCGACGGCCCGCCGCGGGGGTGCGTCGTAGAAGTCCCAGCGTCCCCGGCTCATTCCAGGACCCGTTCCCGGACGAGGCCGACCAGCGCGGCCAGGTCGGCGTCCGACATCTCGGTGATGGCCGACTCCGTGGAGCGGACCACCGAGGCGGCCAGCGAACGCTTCGCTGTCAGCGCCTCGTCGATGCGGTCCTCCAGCGTGCCGGGGCAGACCAGCACGTGCACCGAGACCTTCTGCTGCTGGCCGATGCGCCACACGCGGTCAGACGCCTGGTCCTCGACCGCGGGGTTCCACCAGCGGTCCAGGTGGATGACGTGATTGGCTCGCACGAGTGTCAAGCCCGTGCCGCCGGCCTTGAGGGAGGCGATCAGGATCGGCGGGCCCGCAGGGTCGCTGAATGCGGCGACCGTCGCCGCGCGGGCCGTTCGGCTGTGGGAGCCGGTCAGGGTCGCCACCTCGACCCCCAGCTCGTGACGCAGGTGGGCCGCGAGGTCCGGTACGAACGACGCGAACTGCGTGAAGACGACCACGGCCTGGCCCTCGTCGACGATCTGGGCACAGAGGTCGACCAGGCGGGTCACCTTGCCCGACCGGTCACCCAGGGAGCGCCGCGATTCGGTGAGCAGCGCGGGGTGGACGCAGATCTGCTTGAGCCGCGAGATCCCGCCGAGCACCGCGGCCCGGCGGCCCATCAGCTCGGGATCGCTGCCCGCCCTCGCCTTGGCCGCTCGGGGTGTCGGCGACATCGCCGGGACTCCCCGAGGCTGCGGCCGCTCGCAGTTCCTCGAGGGCGCCCAGCATGTCGGCGACCACGGCCTCGTAGGCGCCGACCTGCTCGCGGGTCAACGTGCAGTCCGCGCGGATGACCTGGCGATCAGGCAGGTCGGGAAGGATGCCCGGATCGGTCTTGACCCGGCGCAGGAGGAACGGTCCGACCACGGCGCGCAACCGGGCGACCTCGGCGGGATCGCCCCCGGTGTACCGGGCCGTGAACTGCTTGCGTCGCGGAAGCAGCCCGGGATGGGCGAACGCCATCAGCGACCACAGGTCACCGAGGTGGTTCTCCACAGGTGTGCCGGTGACCACCAGTCGGTGGGTGGAGGTCAGGGTGCGCGCCGCGCGAGCAGCCCGGGTGTCGGGGTTCTTGATGGCCTGCGCCTCGTCGAGCACGACCCGGTGCCACGCGACCCGCGCCAGGGACTCGTCGCGGGCCAGCAACCCATAGGTGGTCACGACGATGTCGGCCCCGGCGGCGGCCTCGGCCATGGACCCGCGGGCCACACCGTGGAAGGTGGCCACCCGCAGCCCCGGGGTGAACTGGGCAGCCTGGCGCGCCCAGGTGTCCACGAGGGTCACTGGGCAGACGACCAGGGTGGGGCCCTCGTGGTCGGCCTGGATCCAGGCCAGCACCTGCAGGGTCTTGCCGAGCCCCATGTCGTCGGCCAGGATCCCGCCGACCCGGTTGTCGGCCAGCCACGACAGCCAGTCCAGACCGGCGCGCTGGTAGGGGCGCAGGGTTGCCAGGACCCCGTCGGGCAGCGGCATCGAGCGTGCCGGGCGCAACCCGGAGGGCAGGACCTGCTCGGCGTCGAGCTCGATGCCCTCGAATGCCTCGTCGGCCAGGAGGTCGCCGGGGGTCACCGGCCGGTGCAGCCGTCGGACCAGCGCCGCCAGCCTGCTGGGCGTCCTGTGGTCCGATCCGCAGCCAGCGCCCGCGGACCGACACGAGCTCGGACTTCGATGCAGCCAGGGCGGCGAAGTCCTCGGGGGTCAGCGGCTCGCCATCGACGAGCACCTGGGCCTCCAGGCCCAGCCCGTCCACGCTCAGCGCACCGGTGCCCGAGCCGGGCGAGGACAACCGGCGGCGCACCGGGGACGGGCGCAACAGCCCACCCGGGGCGATCACGTCGAACCCGGCCGCCTGCAACCGGGGCGCCACCTGGTCGACGAACTCCAGCACGTCGACGTCGGCAAGGCGGACCGAGGAACCGCCGCCCAGCTCCTCGACCAACCCGGGCAGGCGGGTGCCCCACGCGCGGCAGCAGCATCCTCGTCTCCGTATCGGCCCACCTCGCCCAAGCCCCGGGCGCGGCCCCGAACAGGGCCGAGTCCGCGCTGCCCCAGGGCAGCCGGGTGGTCGGCTCGTCGATCCGGATCGCCAACGCAGACAAGGTCCACGCGGCCGAACGGCTCGTCAGCGCCTCGGGGTCCGGCGGGCTGAGCACCAGGGCGGTCCGGGCGTTCGCCCCCGCTCGGGCGACCACATGATCTGCCCAGAGCGTCGCCCCGCGCTGCCCGGATGTGGCCACCGACGCGCGGAACGGGACGTCGCCGCCGGCCAGGGCGGCGGTCATCGCGAGCGTCCACGACGTCATCGACGAGGTCCCGCAGCCGCCCCTCGGGGTCGTCGTCGACCACCACCCCGGCCGCGAGGCACCCAGCAACGGCGGCTTCCAGGGCCCCCGCCAGCGAAGGGCCCGGTGCGGCCCGCCACCCCCAGCCCAGCCCCCTGCGGGATCGGCACCGGGTGATCGGCGGCTGCCCGGAATGCGGCCGCCACGAGTCGCCCGAGCGCCACCGCCCTGACCGTGGGCGGTCCGGGGCTGCTCCCCGATGCCGGATCCAGCAGGTCGGCCACCCGGGGCCCGAGCTGCGCGTCCACGGGCACCCCCCAGACCCGCCCGGGCGCCATCCCGCCGGGGACCGGCACCGAGCGCAGCACGCCTGGGCCGCCGCCGGGGGCGGTGCACCACAGCCCGTCGCGGTCAAGGAGCAGGTCCACCCCGCGCGAGTGCAGTGCGCTGCGCCGCGCCCCCGATCTCGACCCCGTCGCCCGTGCCACCGGCCAAGGCTAGCCGGGGCAGCAGGCGCGTCGGCCGATACGGTGGACCCTTGTCCCGACCCCGAGGGATGTCCGGTTGCGGTTAGCGGCGACGGGCGGCGCGCCGTGGGCGTACGGTCCTCATGGAGGGAAACCATGAGCCAACCCAGCCCTCGCTTCTGGCAGGTCTTCCTCGAGGTCTACGAGGACCTGCCCCGCCAAGGGCCGGGCAGTCGCGCCTGCGCCGCCCGGGCACTCGAGCTGTGCCTGTGACCTGCCCGACGAGCCCGCCATCCTCGATCTCGGCTGCGGTGTCGGCGGGCAGACGCTGCACCTGGCGGAGCTGACGCGCGGGTCGATCGTGGCCGTCGACAGCCACGCGCCGAGCATCGACCGGCTGAAGTCGGCTGTTGTCGAGCGAGGGCTCGCGCACCGGGTCAGCCCCATCGTTGCGGACATGTCCGACTCGGGGCAGCCCCTCAGCGGCTTCGACCTCGTCTGGTCCGAAGGTGCGCTCTACAGCATCGGGCTCCGCGCGGCCCTTGGCCTGTGCCATGGTCTGCTTCGACCGGGCGGATACCTGGCCTTCACCGATGCGATCTGGCGCCGGGAGGATCCACCGCCCGCGGTCAAGGCAAGCTTCGACCTGGACTACCCGACCATGGGACGGCTCGAGGACGACCTGGCGGCCATCCGGGACTGCGGGTTCACGCTCGTGGGGCACTTCACGCTGCCAGACGACGCTTGGTGGGACGACTTCTACACGCCCATGGAGAGGCGCATCGCGGAGCTGCGCGGCACGTACGCCGGGGATCCTGAGGCCTCCGGCATCCTCGATCAGCTGGCCGAGGAGCCGGAGCTGCACCGCCGGTACTCCGCGTTCTACGCCTACGAGTTCTTCGTGGCCCGGCGACCGTGAGGCGGCGAGTCGGTCGCTGTCCGGGCGGCAGCACCCCGGCCATCCCCCCGGGGGGGCACCCCGGCCATCCCCCGGGGCTCACCCCGGCGTCGTACTGGCAGCGCAGGTCTTAGCTGGTCAGCTGGGTGTCGGCCTCGGCTCGAGGGTGACACCGTAGGGCAGCGCGAGTCGATAGCGAGCCATCAGTTCGGTGTCGCTGAGCAGGTCGCGCGTGGGTCCGTCGGCGACGATCGCGCCCTGCGA
This sequence comes from uncultured Actinomycetes bacterium, assembly GCA_963706875.1. Taxonomy (GTDB): domain Bacteria; phylum Actinomycetota; class Actinomycetes; order S36-B12; family CAIYMF01; genus Prado023. The sequence continues at coordinate 64,562 of CAVPNW010000010.1, forward strand.
CATGATCACCGAGCGCGGGCACAACTCCAGCGCGTAGAGCAGGTCGTGGGTGACCATGAGGATGGTCACGTCGAGGGTGCGCAGGATGTCGGCGAGCTCCGCGCGGCTGGCGGGGTCGAGGTTGCTGGAGGGCTCGTCGAGGACGATGATCTCGGGCTCCATCGACAGCACGGTGGCCACGGCGACCCGTCTGCGCTGGCCGAAGGACAGGTGGTGCGGCGGGCGGTCGGCGTAGTCCCTCATGCCGACCAGGTCAAGGGCATGACCGACCCTGGCCTCCAGCGCCTCGCCGCGCAGGCCCATGTTCGCCGGGCCGAAGGCGACGTCCTCGCGGACTGAGGGCATGAACAGCTGGTCGTCGGGGTCCTGGAAGACGATGCCCACTCGGCGGCGGACCTCGTGCAGGGTCTCGCGGTTCTCGGGGTCGACCCGGACCCCGGCCACGTGCACCTCTCCGATGCCTCCGGAGAGGATCCCGTTCAGGTGCATCACGAGGGTGGTCTTGCCGGCCCCGTTCGGCCCGAGCAGTGCCACGCGCTCGCCGTGACCGACCTCCAGGTCGATGCCGAAGAGCGCCTGGTTGGAGTCGGGGTAGGAGTACGCCAGGCCATTCACCGCCAGGCTCGGGGGCATGTCGGAGCCGGTGGTGCTGATCTCGGGGTCCACGTCGACCTCTCTCACGGTTGGACCGCCCACGCGGCCAGGCAGATGACCAGTGCGATCGCGGGCAGGCCGAGGCCAGTCAGCCACTGCGCCCGGCTGGCCTTCTGGTTGTCCATGGTGGGCAGGCTGCCGGTGTACCCGCGGCTGAGCATGGCCAGGTGGACCCGCTCCCCGCGCTCGTAGGAGCGGATGAACAGTGCCCCAGCGGATTGGGCGACGACCGGCCAGGACCTGATCCCGGTGGCCTGGAACCCGCGGGACTCGCGGGCGACCTTCATGCGGGCCATCTCGTTTCCCACGACGTGCATGTAGCGGAGCATGAACGAGGCGATCTGCACCAGCATCGGCGGGACGTGCAGCTCCCTCAGCCCCGTCAGCAGGTCGCGCGCCGGTGTCGTGGCCGCGAGGATGATCGCCCCCAGCACGCCGATCGTGCCCTTCGCGATGATGCCCCAGGCCGCCCACAACCCGGGCTCGGAGAGCTCCAGTCCAAGCACCTGCACCTGCGGGTCCGGGCCGGTGAACGGCATCAGTGCCGCGAACAGCAGGAACGGCACCTCGACCACCATCCGCGGCAGGATCACCAGCGGGGGCAAGGTCGCGATCGCCGCCAGGCAGGCGAGCAGGCCGGCGTACAGCACGAACGCCCAGATCGCCTGAACCGGGGTCGCGATCACGATGAACATGAACGAGACGAGCGCCAGGATCTTGACCTCGGCCGGCAGCAGGTGGATCGGCGTGTGTCGGTGGACGTAGAGCTGCTCACCGACATCATGGCCGTGCCGGTGCTCGACCGCCGGGGTGCTCGGCATCAGCCGCCCACGGTCGCCTCGACGGGCTCATCCCGGCGCCGGCGGGCCAGCCAGGTGAAGAGACCGAACGCGATCGCGGCGGTCAGCGCGACACCGACCACACCGGCGAGACCGACGGACAGCCGTTCGTCAGCTCACCCCTGAGACCCCGTAGTCCGACAGCGGGGAGCCCGCGACTGCCGAGTCCTCCGCGGATTCGATGAAGCCGATGTCCCCGGCGACCTTCTCCAGGCCGTCCGGTGAGCTGCTTGCGTAGTAGCTCACCACGCCGGCCAGCAGCAGGGAGACGGCCAGCCCGATCCCCACGATGATCCACACACCCTTGCGCACGGCCATGGTCGGCTCCTCAGGCTGCCTGCGGCGAGGGCCGCAACTCGGGCTTGGGCAATCGGTCGCGCACCCCGAGTACGAGATCGGGTCGCACGGCGAGGACCGCCCCGACGGTCAGCGCCGTGATGAGCGCCTCGCCGAGCCCGATGAGGACGTGGGTGCCGACCATGGCGGCCAGGACCGTGCCGATCGAGTACGTCCCGGTGCCGCCCAGGGCGTACTCCAGGGTGAAGGCCAGCGCCGAGGCGGGGACTGAGAGCAGGGCGGCGACGAACGCTGCCCCCATCCACGCGCCCTTCGAGGCGGGCAGCACCTTCACGAGCAGGCGGAACACCGGCCAGGCCACCGCCACGGTCACGAACGCCATGTTGATGATGTTCAAGCCCAGCGCGCTGAGCCCACCATCAGCGAACATCAGCGCCTGGACGATGATCACCACCGACACGGCCAGCGCACCCGTGTAGGGGCCGACCAGGATCGCGGCCAGCGCACCGCCCAGAAGGTGCCCGCTGGTTCCGGCGGCCACAGGGAAGTTCAGCATCTGGACGGCGAAGATGTACACGGCGACCAGCCCCGCCATCGGTGCGGTCCGGTCGTCAAGCTCGCGACTGGAACGGCGCAGGCAGACTGCGATCCCTCCCACTGCGACCACCGCGGCAGCTGCAGACATGGGGGCGTCGATGAATCCGTCGGGGATGTGCATGAGGGCTCCCAATCGTCGGTCCGGTGGATGGCCCCCACTCTAGCTAGTTGCCAAGACTTCGCAAGAGATGCCGGCCGGGGGGGTTTGTCGGCCTCGGCCGGATTTCGCCGGCCACTGCAGTCCGAGACCCAGATCGCCGAGTTCTCAGCCCTGGAACACGACCGAGCCTGTGTAGCTGATCATCCACTCGACGCCGAACCGGTCGGTGCATCCGCCGAACCATTCGGCCCACTCGGTGGGTGCAGGCTCCATCGAGACCGTTCCGCCCTCTGCCAGGGCATCGAAGAACCGCTGGGCCTCGTCGACGTCGTCGGCCTCGACGTGAAGCGCGAAGTCGTTGCCCGAGGCGAACTGCTGCCCGAGGGAGGCGAGCATGTCGGTACCCATGAGCATGGTTCCGTTGGGGAGCGTGAGGGCGGCGTTGGCCACCTTGTCCAGGTCAGCCTCCGGCAACTGCGCCATCGAGCCGAAGTCCCGGAACCGAGCCACTGCCTGCAACTGGCCGCCGAAGACCTCGGCATAGAAGGCGAATGCCTCCTCCGTGGTCCCATCGAAGTTGAGGTACGGGGTCAGGTCCTTCATCGCGGCCTCCTCGCCAGGGGGTCAGGACGCTACCGGCGATCGAGTCCGCCGCACAAGGACCGGGCAGTGGCTCTCAATGCTGACCGCGACGTGGGCGTGGGAGCGCCTCGGGGTGCTCAGGAGGATTCCACCGCCTTCGCCTGTCCCGTTGTCCGCCGCCAGGCCAGGCGTCGGCGCAGCCACAGCGACACGTACACCAGCGCGACCAGGGCCGGGACCTCGATGAGTGGGCCGATCACCCCGGCCAGGGCCTGGCCGGAGGTGACCCCCCACACGCCGATGGACACAGCGATCGCGAGCTCGAAGTTGTTCCCAGCGGCCGTGAAGGCCAGGGTGGCGGTCTTGGGGTAGCCCAGGTGGGCGCGTCGGCCGACCACGACCGAGACGCTCCACATGATCGCGAAGTAGGCCAGCAGCGGGATCGCGATCAGCAGGACCGACAGCGGGTCGGTCAGGATCGCCTCGCCCTGCAGGGCGAACATGACCACGATGGTGAACAGCAGCCCGTAGAGCGCCCACGGCCCGATGCGGGGAAGGAACGTGTTGTCGTACCAGTCGGCTCCGCGGCGTGGGCGCAGGATGCGGCGGGTGAGGTAGCCGGCGGCCAGCGGGATGCCCAGGAAGATGAGCACCGACTTGGTGATCTCCCAGGTGGAGAAGGTGACGTCCTGGGTGGGCAGGCCGAGCCATTCGGGCAGGGTCTGCAGGTAGAACGTGCCCAGCAGGGCGTAGCCGAGGACCTGGAACACCGAGTTGATCGCGACCAGCAGGGCGCCGGCCTCCCGGTCCCCGCAGGCCAGGTCGTTCCAGATCAGCACCATCGCGATGCACCGCGCGAGGCCGATGACGATCAGGCCGGTGCGGAACTCCGGGTAGTCGTAGAGGAACACCCAAGCCAGGGTGAACATCAAAGCGGGGCCGATCGCCCAGTTGAGCACCAGGGAGCTCCACAGCATGGGCTTGTCGCCGGTGACCCGGCTCATGTCCTCGTAGTGGACCTTGGCCAGCACCGGGTACATCATCAGCAGCAGCCCGATGGCGATCGGCAGCGAGGTCTGGCCGACCTTCACCGCGTCGAGGACGTCCTGGATGCCGGGGAGCGCCCACCCCAGGACCAGGCCGGCCAGCATGGCCAGCAGGATCCACACCGGAAGGAACCGGTCCAAGGTGGACAGCCGGTGCAGGACGTCGGCCTCGACCAGGTCGACGTCCGGGGACGGGGTGCTGTCCGAGGTCGGTTCGGTGCTCACGTGCTGCTCCCTGCTCCCTGCTTCGGTGCGTCGGCGCGGTCAGGCCGTCGGGGCGAGCAGCTTCGCGATCTCCCGGGCGTCCGGGACCCGCCCGGACACCAGCACCTGCTCGTCGACGACCAAGCCGGGGGTCTTCATCACCCCGTAGGAGGCGATGTCACCGAAGTCGGTGACCTTCTCCACGGTGGCGTCCAGGCCCAGGGTGGACAGCGCCTGCTTCGTGTTGGCCTCCAGGCGCACGCAGTTCGCGCAGCCGGAGCCGAGGATCTTGATGATCATCAGGGTTCCCTTCGATGGTGATGGTCAGGTGGGGCCGGAGCCCAGAATGGCGTTGAACAGGTAGCCGACGAAGACGATCCCGGTGGCGACCACCGCGACGAACAGGGCCAGCAGCTTGGGCTGGAGCACGCGGCGCAGCAGGATCATCTCCGGCAGCGAGAGGGCGACCACGCTCATCATGAACGCCAGGACGGTGCCCATCGGCATGCCCTTGGCGTACAGGACCTCGACCAGAGGCATGATCCCGGCTGCGTTCGAGTACAGCGGTACGCCGATCGCGACCGCGACCAGGACCCCGAAGGGGTTGTCGGCGTTGGCGTAGGTGGTGAAGAAGTCGGTGGGGACCCAGCCGTGGATGATCGCCCCGAGGCCGATGCCGACGAGCAGGTAGGGCCAGATCTTGCGCAGGATCGTGGCCACCTCTTCGATCCCCATCACGATCCGCTGGTCGAACGTCAGCCCGGCGGCGGGGTCGATCGCCTGGCCGCGCAGCTTCGTCTCGAACACGAACGGCTCGACCCAGCGCTCCACGTGCAGCCTGCCCAGGATCCACCCGGCGACGATGGCGATGCTCACTGCAGCCACGACGTAGATGGCTGCGATCTGCCAGCCGAACAGCGACCAGAGCAGGCCGATGGCGATCTCGTTGGCCAGCGGGGAGGCGATCAGGAAGCTCAACGTCACCCCGATCGGCACCCCGGCGGCGACGAACCCGATGAAGGCCGGGACCGCCGAGCAGGAGCAGAACGGGGTGATCACGCCGAGGCCGGCAGCCATCACGTTGCCGGCCCCCTCGCGCTTGCCGCCGAGCAGGGCCCGGGTGCGCTCCACGCTCATGAACGAGCGCAGGATGGTGACGATGAAGATGATCCCGCACAGCAGCAGCAGGATCTTGAGCGTGTCGTAGACGAAGAAGTGCAGGGTCTCGGTCACCCGGGCCTCGGGGTCCATCCCGAACACGTCGTAGAGCAGCCAGTCCCAGAACGGAAGGTTCAGGCTGTACAGCAGCCACCACACGAGGGCGGCGACGCCAAGGGCGCCGACCTGACCGCGCCGGTCGGTGGGAACCCGCTCGAGGACGTCCATGTCAGCCCCGCGACAGTCCCTGGAGGGCACCTGTCGTCGGCAGGGCGGCAGCGATCCGGGCGTGTGCGTCCTCGGCGATCGTGTAGTCGACCCACCGGCCGCGCTTGGCGGAGGTCACCAGCCCAGCCTCGCGCAGCACCTTCAGGTGGTAGCTCAGCACGTTCGGCGCGACCCCGCCGACGGGCTGCAGGTCGCACACGCACCGGGTGCCCGCAGCGGCCAACTCGGCCAGCAACCGCCAGCGCACCGGGTCGGCGGCAATGGCCAACAGGGCCACAGCCTGCTCCTGCTGGAGCGGTGATCTATCGATCGCCATAACTTCGATCATGATTGAAGCGTAGTCCTGCATCGCAGGGCCGTGATGGGCCGAAGGTCCCGAGTAGCAGCGCGCCCCGGCCTCAGCCCGCGCGTTCCTCCGCGGCGTGCACCCAGCCATCGATCCTGCTGGTGAGGTCCCCCAGGGTCCGCTCGAAGGCGGCGGGGGTGCCGACCCGAACCGGGTCGGGGACCGACCAGTGGGTGTGCCCGATCTCGACCTCGCGGTCGGCCGAATCGCAGACCGTGATGATCACGTCGTCCGCGTCCAGGACCTCGGTCGTCGAGGCGGGCCGGTCGGCCAGGAGCCGCAGCCCATGGGACCGGGCGACCCGGACGGTGCCCGGATGGATCCGGGCCGCAGGTCGAGTGCCCGCCGAGGCGACCGGGCGCCCGGTGCGATGTGCCCAGAGCGCGGCCGCCAACTGCGATCGGGCGGAGTTGCCCGAGCAGACGAACACCACCCGGCCGGCCGGCAGGGCCGGCGACGGGAACCGGCCCAGTGCTGCCAGTGCCTCTGGGACCAGGCGCACGTAGGTCCGTCGTCCATCGGACTCCGAGGGCAGCCGCCGCACCAGGCCGGCGGCCTCGAGCACCTTCAGGTGGTGGGCCAGCAGGTTCGAGGTCATCCCCAGCGACGCGGCGAGGTCCCGCGGGCTGACGTCGCCCACCTCGAGGGAGTCGACCACCCGCAACCGGCCGACATCCGACAGCGCGGCGTGGCCTGCTGCGCGCCACTGCACACTCATCACGGTCGTGGACTCAGTCGCCATTGAGCAAGGGTGACCCGCGTCGCGACCGCCGTCAAGCAGGTGGACCGCGCAGGAATCCGCGTCCCGGAGACACCCCGGAAGGCAGCCCCCTCATCGGTGCCCCCCTACACCTGCGTGAGCCCGGCAGCGGATGCCCCCTCGGTGAGTCCCGACAGCCCGAAGGCCTGCACTGGGCCGAGGGCACCGGTGCCCTGCAGGCCATGCTCGGCCGCGGTCATCGCGCCCCAGGCCAGGATCGCGAAGGTGAAGTCGTAGGCGTTGGGTCCGTCGAGCTGGACTCGCTGCAGCAGGTCCCCGTTGGAGGCGCGGGCCTCAGCGACGATGGAGCAGCCGCCGCGTGCCCGCGATGCCTGGTCGGGGCCGCTCGTGGAGCCCTTGACCCGGCTCTGCGCCAGCGCGGTGACGCCCGGGCGCACCCCGGGCACGCGCATCGCCGCGCTGAGCAGCCCGGTGGCGACCGGCACCGCCTGGATCAACGGAAGGGCCTGGCCGAGGACCACATTGACCTCGCGCAGTGTGGGGTGCAGCGCTGGCAGCCCGAAGTGCTCGGAGGCCCCCACGCTGACGCCGACCCGGCGCTTGCCGCTGTCCAGGGTGAACCCGGTGACGCGCGCGCCCATGCGCTCGGTCTTCAGACGCCCACCTCGGTGGGCGAAGCCGGGTTCGAGCGCGGCCTGGACCATGCTCGCGCGAGTGCCCCCGCTGAGCCCGCCCGGACCCCTCGTGAAGTAGCCGATGTCGACGCTGTCAGCTGCCGGGCCGGCCGAAGCCAGGGCCAGCGCACCGGCGAGGTTGCCCGGCACCCAGTCGAAGCCGAATGCCGTGACCAAGCCGGTGCCAGCCGCCGCGGCGCGTGGTCCGTACTGCTCGAAGACCCGCCGGATGAACGCCGGCTCGCCGGTCGAGTCCAGGTACCGGGCGCCGCGTGCGATCGCCGCATCGAGGGCCGGGCCACCCCACTGGGTGAAGGGCCCCACCGTGGACAGCAGGACGTCGCCCGCGTCGACGAGGTCGGTCACCGACCGTGGCCGTTCGACATCGGCGACGCGGGTCTCGAGCCCGCCGAGGTCGGTGGCCAGTTGCTCGAGCCGTGCTGCCGACCGCCCGGCCAGGACCGGCCGGGCCCCACGGGCCACGAGCTCGCGCGCGGTCTGCTCCCCGGTGTACCCCGTTGCTCCGAACACCACGATCCGTGCGCTCACGGTCCCACACCTCTCGTTCCCTGATGACCTGAAGGTATCCGATGGGTCGACTGGCCGGGCTGCTGCTTGTCGAACCGTTCGGAGGGCTAGCCGGCCTTGATCATGTCGGCAGCCTTCTCAGCGACCATGTAGGTGGCGGCGTTGGTGTTGCCCCGTGGGATGGTGGGGAACACCGACGCGTCGACCACGCGCAGGCCGGCCACTCCGTGGACGCGCAGTTCGGCGTCGACGACGCCGGTCTCCGGGGAGCCGATGCGGGCGGTGCTGGTCGGGTGGTAGATCAGCTCGGTGTCCCGGCGCAGGTCTGCCTCGATCGCCGCAGCCCCGACCACGGACGCCCCCGGGTGGATCTCCCTGCCGGTGAACGGCCGCAGGGCTGCCTGGGCAGCGATGTCCCGGGTCCGCTCGACGCCGGTGATCATGGCGTCGATGTCGGCCCTCTCGGTCAGGTGGTTGCCCACGATGCTGGGGACATCCAGCGGGTCGGCGGAGCGCAGCCGGACGTGGCCGCGGCTCTGCGGCGCGACCAGGGTCGGCGCGATCGCATAGGCGGGCTTGTCATGGGTGTCGAAGCCGTGGTTGTGGAAGTAGGCCGCACCGAAGTGCAGCTGCATGTCCGGGGCTGCGAGCTCGTCGTTGCTGCGGAAGAAGGCAGTCCCCTCGGCCACGGTCGAGGTCAGCATGCCCCGGCCGCGCAGGAGGAAGTTCAGCAGCTGCTTGGGGTGCTCCGCCTCGGCCAGTGTCCCCTTGGCCGTGGTCTCGAAGTTCAACAGGTAGAGCGGGTGATCCTGCAGGTGCGCGCCGACGTTCGGATTGTCGACCATGACCTCGAGGTCCATCTCGTCGAGGTGATCGGCCGGTCCGATCCCGGACAGCATGAGCAGCTGCGGGGTGCCGATGCTGCCTGCGGACAGGATGACCTCGCGTCCAGCCCGCACGACCTCGGAGTCGCTGCCGGTCCACACCGACACGCCCGTTGCCTGGCCGGCCTCGATGACGACCCCCAGGGCCTGGAGGCCGGTGCGCACGGTGAGGTTCTTGCGGGACATCGCCGGGCGCAGCCAGGCGTCGGCGGCAGACCACCGCTTGCCGTTCTTCTGAGTGACCTGCAGGTACCCCACGCCCTCCTGGTGGGCACCGTTGTAGTCGTCGTTGAAGGGGATCCCCGCCTCGACCGCGGCATCGATGATGACCTGGGTCATGGCGGTCCGGCTGCGGTGATCGGTGACGTTGAGCGGACCGTCGGCGCCGCGGTAGTCGTTGGCCCCGCGGGAGAAGTTCTCCAGCGAGCGGAAGTAGGGAAGGACCTCGTCGTAGGACCAGCCCACGGCTCCGTCCTTGGCCCAGCCGTCGTAGTCGGCGCTGTTGCCCCGCACGTAGAGCATGGCGTTGATCGACGACGAGCCGCCGATCATCTTGCCGCGGGGCATGAACAGCCTGCGTCCCATGAGGCCGGGCTCCGGGTCGGAGTAGTAGCCCCAGTCCCGGTCGGACTTGAACAGCTGCGGGAACGCAGCGGGGACCTTGACCTTGAGGTTGCGGTCCGAGCCGCCGGCCTCGATCAGGCAGACGGTGACATCCGGGTCCTCGGTCAACCGGGCGGCCAGGACGCATCCGGCCGAGCCGGAACCGACGATGACGTAGTCGAACATGTCCATGGGTGGAGCTCCTTGTGGTGGGGGGTGGTTTCGTTGTGTGGATGCGGGTGGCGGGTGGGGGAGCGCCAGTTCCGCTCGCGCAGCACTGGTCGGGTCCCGGTTCAGGGTGGGATCGGTCGGGCTCAGCCCAGCCGATCCAGGGCTGCGGCACCGCTGACGAGTCGACCCAACCCGCCGAGCCGGGTCCGCAGCCCGGCCCGGTCCTTGTCGAGCTCGTACTGCAGGGCGGCCGCGACCACGGCGTCGATGACCAGGCTGGCCAGTTCGCCGGCGAGCACCTCGTCGACGTACTGTGCGAGGGCCTCGGTGACCAGGACCAGGCTGCGGTCACGGGCCCGCAGGAGGGCGTCCCGGCATTCCTCGGAGGTTCCTGCGAGCAGCAGCGTGGCCCAGGCGAAGACGGTGATCGGCCGGGTGGGTGCAGTGATCGTCGCCTCCCACGCCCCGATGGCCTGCTCGAGGGTCTGCTCGAGGCTGCCCTCGCGGCTGACGGCCGCGTCCATCATGGCCAGCCAGTCCGTGACGAGCTGCTCGACGGCAGCCGCCAGCAGCCCGTCCTTGTTGCCGAAGTGGTAGTAGATCGTGGGTGCGGTGACCTCGGCGGCCCGGCAGATCTGCTGGATCGTCAGCGCTGCCGGGTCCAGCCGGGTGAGGCCATCGATGGTCGCCCGCAGGATGCGCGTCTCGGCCGATCGGGCCGCGACCTCGCTCATCCGCGGACCGCGGGGAGCAGGATGCCGGGCAGCCGAGTGGGGTTGGGGTCGGCGGCGAACATGGTGAACGCGCGCGCGGTGCTGCGCGCGGTGCTGTTGTCCAGGAACCACGGCGGCTTGACCGTCAGACCCTCGAGCGGATGGCGCAGCGAGCGGTGGAAGGGGCGGAACGGCGCCCGGGCGACGGACTTCTGCGAGCGGTCGAACATCAGCGTGTTGTGCACCACGCCCGTGCCGGACTGGATGTCCGTCGCGGTGTTCCCCGGGTAGGCACCCCACGCTGCGCGGGGGGCCAGGAACACGAATCCCGACCACACGTTGACCCCGATGCAGCCGTAGCGCAGTTCGGCGATGGCCGCCTCGAGCTGCGGGCCGAGCTCCTTGGCGGTCTGCGGGTGGATCAGGATGTTCGCCCCGAGGTTGCCGTGCAGGCGCTCGTTGGCGAACGCGACCGCCTTGGTCAGGAAGTCCCCCGGATCCGCACCGTCGATCGCGGTGGTGAGGTAGATGGGGCCGAACATCTCGTCGTGGAACCCGGGGTGGTCGCTGTCGGGGTCCACGTCGACGAGCAGGGTGCGCTCCTGGGGTCCGGGGAGCGCCTCCGCCTCGGGGTTGGCCGTCCGGAAGGCGTCCTGGCGCTCCTGGGTCCCGGGGTAGAACGGGGCACGGTCCGGTGCGCCGGCCATCGCGGAGCGCAGCGCGTCGAGGAGCTGGTCCTTGCGGTCCCAGCCCTCGGGGAGGATCAGGACCTGCGACGCCACGCAGGTGTGCCCGGCGGAGAACAGCTTCTGGGTGGCCAGGTGCTGGGCCTGGTAGGCGATGTCAGCGCTGGTCCACGGGCCGGGGACGACGATCGTCGGGCTGGCCCCGCCCAGCTCGGAGCGGATCGGCTTGCCGAACCTGGGCGTCCCCGTCGCCTTCGCCTCCTGCCCGGCCTCACCGGGACCGAAGACGATGGTGTCGTGGGTGCGCTCGCTGCCGGTGATGTGCACCGTGTCCACGAGGCCGCTGCCGGTCAGGTGCTCCCCGACGTCCGCCCCGCCGTACACGATGGCCAGGTACCCGTCGCGGATCAGCGGCTCGAGGACCCGGGCGAACACCGGTCCGTACTCCTCGTTGACCGGGTTCATCTTCAGCACGACCACGTGCCCGTCGACGAACAGGCAGTACAGCGCGTCGAGCATCGGGATCGCGGCGACGTTGCCCGCTCCGAGCACCAGGGTGAGTGCACCGGTGGGATCGGACTCGCGGTAGAAGGAGGCGACCGTGTCGCGCACCGTGGCCGGGGTCACCCCGGGCTGCATCCACACGTCCAGCTCGTAGCCGTTGAGCAGCAGCCGGTCGTAGGCGTTCGAGGGGAAGACCCCGGCGATCACCTGGCCGTCAGTTCGGGTCCGGATCCGCACGCCCTCCAAGAGGTCCGCGCCGGTGTTCAGCCGGGTCAGCGTCCCGATCATGTCCGTGAGCCACGCTGCCGTCGGGTACGGCCCTCCAAGCCACTCCTCGCCCCCGACGATCGGCGCCTTCGGATCCAGGCCCTTGAGCTGCACCCCGGCGGCCACCCACGCATCGGCGTTGTCCACCAGACGATCGCGAACCTGCTCCAGGTACCGGATCTTCTCCCGGATCGGGAGCTTGGCCCAGCGGTCCTTGACCTGGCTGAGGCCATCGAGGGAACGGTCGATCGCGATCGGGTCCATGCACATCCTCCTGTAGCGGGGAGGACTATTCTATATCGAGCGTTACATAGAATCCAATCGGACAAATCGCGGTCACCCCCCTCGGGGCACCGTCAGGGCTGGCAACCGGCCTTGGCTAGGACCCGGCCACCATGCCGGCGAACCCCTCCTGGATGAGGTCCTCGAGACGGTCCGGGTCGGGGATGATCCCCGCGTCGGTGGCGATGCCGATGCTCACGTGACCGTTGTAGCTGAAGATGCACAGGCCGATGCTCTGGTCCGAGGAGGTGGGCACCCAGCCGAGGATCCCGGCGACCTTGTGGCCGGCCAGGTAGATCGGGGCCCGTGGCCCCGGGACGTTGGTGAGCAGGCCCACCGACTTGTTGGCCACGAATCTCGTGAGGTTCTGGCTGATGCTCTTGGGCGTCTCGGCCACGGCGCGCTGGACGCCGAAGATCATCATCGCCTCTGCGCTGTTCTTGATCCGGGCCATCCGGGAGCGCACCTCGGCCAGGAGCACGTCGACCTCGGTGATCCCCAGGGGCATCGGGAACATCACCATCGCGAAGTGGTTGCCCAGCTCCTTGGGCAGCGACATGTCGATCGGCTTCAGCGAGATCGGCACCAGGAAGTTGGTCTCCGACGGGACCGCGCGACCTCGCTCCTGCAGGTAGGCCGACAGCCCGAGGGAGATGGCGCCCAGCAGCACGTCGTTGACCGTGGCGTGGTGCGCGGCGCCCACCGCCTTGACCTGGTCGAGGTCCATCCCGGACACCCAGCTGACACGTTTGGCGACGTCTGGGGCTCGGTCGGCCACCAGCCTCGACTCGTGACCCCACAGGGCCAACCGGCTCGCCGAGCGCCATGTGTTCAGCGCGAGATTGTCCTCCGAGGACAGCGCCGACACCGCGTCAGTGACCTTCGTGGGCTTCACGACCAGCCCGTACCCCTCGTAGAAGGTGCTGCGCCCGAGGCCCCCGAGCAGCCCGGGGACCCTGGGGACCGCGGACACCGCTGCGGAGGCGACGTCACCGGCGAACGAGGCCACGTTGCCCACGACATCACGGGTCGCCCCGGCCACCATCGTGACCGGGTTCCTCGCCGACGACGTCCGGCCCACCGCCGGCGGGGCCACATCCTCGTCGACGTCGCACAGGCCGAGGATGAGCTGCACGATCCGGATCCCGTCGGCCAGCACGTGGTGGAACCGGGCCAGGATCAGCGCCCCCTGCCCGCCCTCGGCATTCGTGTACCCACTGATCAGGTCGAACTCCCACAGCGGGTGGTCCCGATCCAGCGGCTGGCTGACCCGTCCCGAGATGTAGTCCTGGGCAGCAGCGCGATCCCCAGGCGCCGGGAGGGTGACATGGCGCACCTGACGATCGAAGTCGAAGTCCGGGTCGTCCTCCCACACCCACCCCCCATCGACCTGACGCGGCCGGCGCCCCATGACCGGGAACCCCTCCACCAGCCGGGTCCGCAGGATCTCGCGGACCGCCTCCCAGTCCGGCTCCTCGTCGAACCACATCAGCCCGTTGACGACCATCAGGTTGGTCGGCAGGTCCATGTTGAGCCAGGTCAGATCCGCCGAGGCGATCGGCACAGTCGTCATCGTCGTCCTCTCAGCCGCCGGCGGAGTCGCCGAGGGGTTCCTGTGCGAATTCGTCGAGGTCTGGGCTCAGGTGCCCCGCTCCGGTGCCCGGCAGGATCTCGAAGCCCACCTCGAAGTGCACGAGCAGTCCGGCCAGAACCTGCAGCACGCCCGGGTCGCCGTCCAGGGCGGCCCGACCGTCGGCGACCTGCGCGGCCAGGGGGGCGGCACCGGTCATCGCCAGCTCGAGGTCGGACCGGTTGATGGTGATGGTGAGGTCGGGTGCCTCGGCGAGGAACCCCTGCAGGCTCGTCAGGGTGCTGTTGCTCAGCTCCACGACGAAGGACTCGCCGTTGTCCGGGGTGATCAGGTTGACCACGAACGCGGCGTCGCCGGCGCGGGTCGGGTCCAGCCGGATGCCCAGGTAGTCCAGGAACTGCAGGGTGCTCAGCGCCCGGACCAGGTCCGGGCCGGTGCTGTGGGGGGCGGCCCCGGACGGGATCCCCGATCGCAGCTCGAGGGCAGCGGCCAGGAAGCTGTTGCGCACGCTGGGGCTCTCCTGCTGGTAGCCCACCTGCTCGAAGGCGTCGGCGAGCAGCCGGCGCCCGGCAACGTGGTCAGGCTCCCCGTGGAGGATCTTGTCGAGGATCTCGATGGCGAGCAGGTAGTCCCCGCTCTCCATGAGCTGCCGGGCACGGGCGACGATCGCATCGGCCCCGCCCATCATCTCCACGAACAGCGGCGCGGACTCCTTCGGGCTCAACGGGATCAGGGTGGCCGGGTTGCCGTCCCAGTAGCCGAGGTAGCGGTTGATCACGGCACGTGAGTTGTGCTCCACCGACCCGTGGTAGCTGCGTGCGGCCCACTGCCGTTGCAGCGACTGGGGCACCCGGTAGACGCGGTGGATCTCGTTGATGGTCACGCCCTGGTTGGCCAGGTGCATCACGCCGTTGTTGAGGTGCGCGTAGGTGTCGCGCTGCACCCGCATCACCTCCTGGATGCGGGCATTGCCCCACCGCGGCCAGGAGTGCGACGCGAACATCACCTCGGCCTCGCGGCCGAACAGGTACAGCGCCTTGTTGATCTGCCGGGACCACTCCAGCGCGTCGCGCACGAGCGCACCACGCAGGGTGTAGATGTTGTGGATCGTGCTGGTGATGTTCTCCGCAGCCCAGAAGGCCTTGAGGTCCGGGAACCAGGTGTTCATCTCGGCCGGGGCCTCGGTGCCCGGGGTGTTCTGGAACACCATCCGCACACCATCGATGGTGAGCTCCTCGATGTCGTCGACGATGTCCACGGTCGGCGCGATCAGGCCCGAGGTGCCGGCCGCGACGCCCTTGCCGATGGCCTGGTCGACGTGCCCGAACGGGCTGCGGTCCAGCAGCGAGCCGTACTGGTAGAACATGCGCCGGTTCATGGCATTGCCCGCGTACACGTTCTCCGCCACGGCATGCTCCAGGAACCCGACCGGCGCGATCACCGGGACCTTTCCGCTGGCCACATCCGCGACGTCCACCACCCCGTGCGCGCCGCCGAAGTGGTCGCCGTGCGAGTGCGAGTAGACCACCGCGACAACCGGGCGCGCACCGAGGTGCTCGTTGACGAGGGCCAGCGCCGCGGCCGCCGTCTCCTTGCACGTCAACGGGTCGAACACGATCCACCCGGTGGCCGAGCGGATGAACGAGATGTTCGCCAGGTCGAAGCCACGCACCTGGTAGATGTGGTCCGGCACCACCTCGAACAGGCCGTACTCCATGTTGAGCAGCGCCTGCCGCTGCAGCGACGGGTGGATGCTGTCGAACTGCTCGCCGGACAGCAGGAAGTCATAGGCACCGATGTTCCAGGCGACATGCCCAGCCTCAGCCATGATCTGCCGGTACCCCGGCGCGACCAGGAACCCGCGCCGCGCCTCGGTGAAGTCCCGGTCGTCGTCGAACGGCAGGCCAGCACGTTGCGCTGCCTGCGCGGACCTCGTCGAGGCGGAGGGGAGGGTGCCCAGGGGGTGGAAGTGCTCAACCATGCGGCGAGGGTACGCCCGCAACCCCCACCGAGGTCCGGCGAACAGCGCCCCCTTCCACGGGTGGAACCCAGGCCACCCCGAGGTGCTGCGCGCAGCACGCGACGGATCCACCTGCGGTCGTGGGCTGCGTCTCGGGCAGGTGTCTGCCGACTGTTTGCTGCTAGTTTGCCCGCGGGTCGGCGATCTGTGAGGCGGTGACCGCAGGTGAGCGGAAGCGACGCGATGCACCCCGAGCATGAGCCCGGCGACGGGAGCTCGCCCGAGCCGGTCCGGCGGTCGACCGGGCCGATGTTCGTCGCCCCGAAGCGGGCCGCCACGCGGTGGCACCTGGTCCCGCTGGTCGCCCAGTTGCGCGGCTACGCAAGCCTGCGTGGCGATGTGCTGGCCGGTGTGGTGATCGCTGCGCTGGCGGTGCCCCAGGCCATGGCCTACGCACAGACCGCGGGGTTGCCCGTCGTCGCCGGGCTCTACGGGCTCGTGCTGCCGTTGGTCGTGTATGCGGCCCTGGGCTCCTCACGGGTGCTGATGACCGGACCGACGACCACTGCTGCGCTGATGGTCGCGCCCGTGCTCGTCGCGGTCAGTGACGATCCTTCGGACTACCCGGCGCTGGCCGCCATGCTGGCGCTGCTGGTGGCCACGGTGTTCGGGCTGGCTCGCCTGGCCG
Organism: uncultured Actinomycetes bacterium; assembly: GCA_963706875.1. Taxonomy (GTDB): domain Bacteria; phylum Actinomycetota; class Actinomycetes; order S36-B12; family CAIYMF01; genus Prado023. Next base: position 80,885 of record CAVPNW010000010.1, read on the forward strand.
GCCTCGGGTGGATGGCCGACTACTTCTCCTCAGCGGTCCTGCTGGGATTCCTGACCGGGCTGGGACTGACCCTGATCGCCGGCCAGATCGGGGTCCTTTCCGGGGTGGAGGTGACCGGGTACAGCCCCTTGCAGCAGTACGGATCCTTCTTCGCCAACGTCACCGGCGGTGTCCACTGGACGACCCTGTCCATCGGCTTGGTGAGCCTTCTGATCCTCCTGGCCGGCAGTCGCTGGGCGCCCGGGTTCCCCACGCTGCTGGCCCTCACCGTCGCGATGATCGCCCTCTCGTGGGCCCGGGACCTGGCCGCCGAGGGCGTGGCGGTCATCGGTGAGATCCCGGCAGGCCTGCCACGGCTGGAGTGGCCCGGTGTGGCCTGGGACGACCTGGTGTTGCTGCTGCCGGGTGCTGTGGCGATCGCCGTCGTCGGGTTCTCCGATGCGATCCTGACCGCGCGCAGCCTGGCCTCGGTCACCGGCACCACCGTCGACGCGGACCAGGAGTTGCTGGCCCTCGGCGGCCTGAACCTTGCCGCTGGCCTGACCCAGTCGTTCCCGGTGGGTTCCAGTGGGTCGCGGTCCGCGGTCAACGCCAGCCTCGGCGGGCGCACCCAGGTGGTGAGCCTGGTTCAGGCCGCCACGGTCGTGGTTGTGCTTCTGCTGTTGACCCCTGCGCTGGCCCTGCTGCCCCGCTCGGTGCTCGCCGCGGTGATCATCTACGCCGCCCTGCGACTGATCGACCTGACCGCCTGGCGAGCACTGGCCGCTGGGTCGCGCGGCGAGCTGCTGATCGCCGCCGTCACGGTGGCGGGCATGCTGACCGTCGGCCTGCTGCCCTCCCTGCTGCTCGCGGTGCTGCTGTCCCTGGTCGACGCCGCCCGCCGCAGTGCCCAACCCCGCGACGCGGTGCTGGGCTGGAGCCCCCGTCACGGCAGGTTCGTCGATCTGGACAAGGACCACGAGGGACTGCTCGTGCCGGGTGTGGTGGTGTATCGCATTGATGACCGGCTGTTCTTCGCCAACGCCCACTACTTCGCCGCCCGCGTCGAGGAGGCGATCACCGCAGCCCCCGACCGGGTCCGCTGGTTCATCCTGGACGCCGAGGCGGTCTCCCACCTGGATGCCTCGGCGACCCAGGTGCTGCGCGAGGTGATCGCCGGGCTCAGCGCCCGCGATATCCGTTTCGTGGTGGCTCGCGCCCGTGACGTGGTCGTGGAGCAGATCGACCGGTTCGACCTCACCGATGTGCTCGGTCCCGACAACCGCTTCCCGACCGTTCGTGCCGCCGTGCTCGCGGTCGCCGGTGTGGACGTGACCGGCGAAACGCAGTGAACGGAGCCCGCCGAGGTGGGCGTTCGGCGCGCAGCCCGGCCGTGTGCTGGCTACCGTTCGTGGCATGCGTCGAGCGAAGATCGTGTGCACCCTGGGTCCTGCCACCTCGTCCTACGAGCAGATCAGGGAGTTGATCGAGGCGGGGATGAATGTGGCGCGGCTGAACATGTCCCATGGTGAGCATGGGGTGCATGCGGAGTCCTATGCCAATGTGCGCCGTGCGTCCACGGAGTTGGGTGCGGGTGTGGGCATCGTCGCGGACCTGCAGGGCCCGAAGATCCGGCTGGGTCGGTTCGCCGATGGTCCGGTGATGCTGGTCAACGGTGCGGAGTTCACGATCACGGCCGAGGACATCCTCGGTGACGTGACCCAGTGCGGCACGACCCACAAGGGACTGCCCGGTGACTGCAGCCCCGGCGACACGGTGCTGGTCGACGACGGCAAGGTGAAGCTCGAGGTGATCGATGTCGTGGGCCCGCGGGTGCGCACGAGGGTGGTCGAGGGTGGTCCGGTCAGCAACAACAAGGGGATCAACCTGCCCGGGGTGGCGGTGAGCGTGCCGGCGCTGTCGGACAAGGACAAGGACGACCTGCGGTGGGCGCTGCGGATCGGGGTGGACTTCGTGTTCCTGTCGTTCGTGCGTTCGGCTGCGGATGTGGAGGACGTGCACGCGATCATGGACCAGATGGGTCGGCGGATCCCGGTGTTCGCGAAGGTGGAGAAGCCCCAGGCGGTGGAGAACCTGGCCGGGATCGTGGCTGCCTTCGACGGGGTGATGGTCGCCCGCGGCGACCTGGGCGTGGAGCTGCCCCTTGAGGAGGTGCCGATCGTGCAGAAGGGCGCGATCCAGATGTGCCGGGAGGCGGGCAAGCCGGTGATCGTGGCCACCCAGATGCTGGAGTCGATGATGGAGAACTCCCGGCCCAGCCGGGCCGAGGCCTCGGATGTGGCCAACGCGATCCTCGACGGTGCGGATGCGGTGATGCTCTCCGGGGAGACCAGCGTGGGCAGGCACCCGAACCTGGTCGTCTCCACGATGGCCCGGATCGTGGACTACACCGAGGAGATGGGCCTCGAGCGGCTGCCCAAGCTGGCGAAGAAGAAGGACATGAGCGTCGCCGAGGCGGTCACCAAGGAGGCCGTGGACGTGGCCAAGGCGCTGAAGGCCAGCTACCTGATCGCGTTCTCCGAGACCGGGACGAGCGCCCAGATCATGGCCGCCTCCCGACCGAAGATCCCGATGATGGTGTTCACCCCCAACGCCGCGATCCGCAACCAGCTCGCGGTCGTCTGGGGCCTGGAGACCTTCCTGGTCCCACCGGCCTCGCACACCGACCAGATGGTCGAGCAGATCGACGCCGAGCTGCTCGCCGGCGACCGCGCCCAACCCGGGCAGCTGTGCGTCCTGATCGCCGGCGTCCCACCCGGCATCGCCGGCACCACCAACAGCATGCGCGTACACACCATCGGAGCCGGCTCCGATGGTGTGCTCCGGCGCTGAGCGCGTCCATGCAGGCGGTGTCGCGTTCAACGGCCCGCAGGGTGTCGGGGATCGGGGCCGGGCGTCTGCGACGAGGAGGAGTTGCTCATGAGTGAGGCTGCTCTGACGTTGCTCACCCTGGCGGGGGTCGTGCTGCTGTTCGTGACGAACAAGGTGCCGGTGGAGATCGCGGCTGTGGGCTCGGCCCTGGTGCTCTATGGGCTGGGCATCATCACGTTGTCCGAGGCGTTCGCTGGGTTCGCAGATCCGGCCGTGCTGCTGATCGCGGGGCTGTTCGTCGTCAGTGAGGGCCTGGATGCCACGGGGGTGACCACGTGGCTGGGCCAGGCGGTCGTGGCGCGGGCGGGGTCCAGTTCCCGGCGGCTGTTGCTGCTGCTGATGCTGCTGGCCGCGGTGATGACCGCGGTGATCGGGTTGAACGGGACCATCGCCGCGCTGCTGCCCATGACCCTGGTTGTGGCCATGCGCCGATCGATGCTTCCGTCGCGGCTGCTCATGCCCCTGGCCTTCGCAGGAGGGGCGGGCAGCCTGCTGCTGCTGACCGGGACACCGGTCAACGTGGTGGTGTCCGAGGCCGCGGCGAACTACGCGGGTGGGGAGTTCGGGTTCGCCGAGTTCGCGCTGGTCGGCGTTCCCCTGGTGATCGGGACCCTGCTGATCGTGCTGCTCGTGGGCGACCGCCTGGTGCCGCGACGCAGCAGCGACGACCTTCCACCGGACCTGAGCGGGCACGCGGGCACCCTGGTGTCGCACTACGGGCTGGACGACGTCGCGCACCTGCGGGTGGAGTCGGACTCGGACCTGGTGGGCTCGCCACGGACCCTCGGGGAGGTCTCCGACCACCCGGGGATCCGGCTGGTCACGGTGCTCGACGGCGCGACCGACATGCCCTCGACCGAGGGCGCGGTGCACCCCGGTGACCGGCTGACCCTGATCGGGGACCAGGCGGCGGTGGATGGGTTCGCCGTGGCGCATCGGCTGTTCGTGGAGCGCGTGCGCTCCGCCGAGGATGTGCAGGCTGACCTGCTCACGCCGCGCACGGGATCCGCGGAGATCGTCATCCCACCGCGTTCCCCGCTGGCCGACCAGGAGGTCCGTACCAGCCAGGTGATCGGCGGCGGGCTGGTGGTGCTCGCGATCACCCGGGAGGGCCAGGACCTGGGGCCGGGGCCCGTCGCGCTGCACGTGGGGGACACCATGCTGGTCGAGGGCCCCTGGTCGCTGCTCGACGAGGCTGACCGCCGCCATGACCTGCTCGTGGTGGACTCCCCGGAGCTGCTGCGCCGCCAGGCAGTGCCGCTGTCCCAGCGCAGCGGTGCGGCCATCGCGATCCTGGTCGTCATGGTCGTGCTGCTTGCCACCGGCGCGATCCCGGCGTCGGTGACCGCGCTGCTCGCTGCCGGGGCGATGGTGGTCCTGCGGGTGGTGAGCATGGGGCAGGCCTATCGGGGGATCAACTGGACCACGTTGCTGCTGGTGGCCGGCATGATGCCGATGTCCACGGCGATCACCTCGTCGGGGGCCGGGGAGATGATCGCCACCCGGATCGTCGACCTCGTCGGCCCGGCCGGTCCCACGGCCCTGCTCGCGGGGCTGTTCGTGATCACGGTCGTGTTCAGCCAGCTGATCAGCAACACCGCCACCGCCTTGGTGATGATCCCGATCGGCGTCTCGGCCGCCGCCCAGTTGGACATCTCCGCCCGGCCTGTCCTGATGAGCCTGTGCGTCGGTGCCGCGGTCGCCTTCCTGACCCCGGTCGCGACCCCGGCGAACATGATGGTGATGGGACCTGCCGGGTACCGGTTCGGCGACTACTGGAAGCTCGGGCTGCCGCTCACGATCCTGTTCGGACTGGTGTCCGTGCTCCTCGTGCCCGTCATCTGGCCGTTCTGAACCACCCGCGAGCCCGGTGCTGCGGGGCCTGCGGGGTGGATGTCAGCCGATCGGATCGGGCGATCCGTTCCAAGGGCGGGTCGATCCGCCTCTGAGGT
>CAVPNW010000011.1:0-38225 GCA_963706875.1 uncultured Actinomycetes bacterium
GGCCGCTCGGCGATCGCCCAGGGCTCGTGCGCCGGCAGGGGCACCCGCCATTCGGTCGGGCGGGACGAGTCGGGATACCGTTTCGCCGTGACTCGACTGATCTGCCTCGGGGACTCCTTCACGGAGGGCATGTCCGATGACCTGCGTCCTGACGGCCGCCACCGGGGATGGTCCGACCGCGTCGCCACCGGCCTGGCCGCCGACCGGTCCGGGGTCGCCCACTACCCCGTCACATACGCCAACCTCGCGATCCGCGGCAAGCTGCTCGACCAGGTCGTCGGCGAGCAGTTCGGCCCCGGGCTGACCCTCGGTCCGGACATCATCACGTTCCACGCAGGGGCCAACGACGTCCTGCGCCCGGGGACCGACCTGTCCGACCTGTACGCGCGCTACGACGCCGCCGTCGAGCAGCTCACCGCAACCGCTGCCACGGTGGTCCTGTTCACCTCGCTGGCCCGCGCCGGCGGCTCCGGTCGTTTCGCCGACCGCCTGGAGCGGGCGTTCCATGCCTTCAACCGCAACGTCCGGGAGGTCGCCGACCGGCACGGGGCGACGCTGGTCGACCTCGAGGAGATCCACGCCCTGACCGACCGGCGCTTCTGGGCCCCCGACCGGCTGCACCTCAACGAGCTCGGTCATGCCCGCGTCGCCGCCGCAGTCCTCGCCGAGCTGGGGATCACCGATGCGCACGTCCTCGGTGGACCGGTCGGCTGGTGGGCCGAGCCACTCCCGCCGGCACCGCCGCGGTCACGCCGCGACGACCTCGCCGGCGACGTCGAATGGGTTCGTGTCCACCTCGTGCCCTGGGTCGGCCGGCGCATCCGGCGGGTGTCCAGCGGCGACGGACTGTCCCCCAAGGAACGCCATCCCCGCGAGATGAGCCACGATCAGGACGACCACGCCAACGCCTGACGGCCCGATTCCCGGCTCCCGATTCCCAGTGCACGACGGAAGGACCCCATGGCCACCATCCTGATCACCGGTGCCAGCTCCGGGCTCGGAGCCGAGATGGCTCGCCAGTTCGCCGCCCTCGGCCACGACCTTGCCCTGGCCGCCCGACGGGTGGAACGCCTCGAGGAGCTGCGCTCCGAGATCCAGGCCGTGAGCCCCGAGTGCCGCATCGAGATCCGGGCGCTGGACGTGACCGACGATGACGCGGTGTTCGAGGTCTTCCGCGGGTTCGCCGAGGACTTCGGCACCCTCGACCGGGTGATCATCAACGCCGGCCTGGGCAAGGGCGCACGGATCGGAACGGGCAAGTACTACGCCAACCGGCAGACCGCCATGACCAACTTCGTCGCAGCCCTGTGCCAGGCCGAGGCCGGCATGGAGGTCTTCCGGGCGCAGCAGCGCGGGCACCTGGTGTTCATCTCGTCGGTATCGGCAATGCGCGGGATGCCCAAGTCGATGGCCGTGTACGCCGCCACGAAGGCGGGAGTCGCGAACCTGGCCGAGGGGCTGCGCAGCGAGATGCAGGCAACTCCTGACCTCGACATACGGATCTCGACCATCTACCCCGGATACATCCGATCGGAGATGAATGAGTACGTCGAGAACGCGATGTTCATGGTCGACACCGAGACCGGCGTCCGCGCCATCGTGGACGCCATCGAGCAGGAGAAGGCCGACGCCAAGGTCCCCACATGGCCGTGGTGGCCGCTGGGGACGGCAGCTCGCTACGCGCCGCTGGGGGTCATCCGCAAGTTCTTCTGACCCGTCGCGCTGGCCGCGCCGGCCGCGACGGGCGGCGCGGCGCGTTGCGGGGGTCGCCCGACCGGTGCAGGGTCGCGGGCCGGCGGGCGGGTCGGCTGGCGCGCCGAGCGCGTCAGTCCAGCATCCCCTCGGCGATCCAGTCCAGCTCCGCGTCGGGGTCCTCGGTCACGCCGGTGTGCACCGGTCCGGGCTGGATCACCACGCTGCGGGGCGCGGTCAGCCACCGGAACCGCCGCCCCGGGTCGGCCAGTCCCGCCTCCCCAACGGTGCGACTGCCCTCGGCCACCGCGTTCGCCGCGGCCAGCGCATCGGCGATCGCCACGACGTCAGCCTTGGACCACAGCGCAGTCACGCAGCTCAGGTCGCCGCGGATCCGCATCCCGAGGTACTCGGCCTGCTGGCAGTAGAGCAGCACCGCACCGTTCACGTACTCCCCCCGGTCGACGCGGGGCACGATCCGCAGGACGGCGTACTCGAACGGCATCGCACTCATGACTCCCCCTGGCCGATCGTCAGCTCGGGGATCCACTCCGGTGGACCGGAGCTCCGCCGGGCCGAGATCCGATGGCCGAGCGCATCACGCACCGGCCCCCACTCGACGGCCTGCACCAGTTGCGGGACCCACGCGGGCCGGGCTTCGATTCGGGCCCTCAGGAACGTCCGGTAGGCGGCCCGGACTGCCTTGGTGCCGCCCCACGCCGCGCTGTCCGCGACGAGCCACTCGTCGGGAACGGTATCCACGGCGTCACCGACCACGGACGCCCAGTCCACACCGGCGAGGTCCGCGTCGGCGGCCGCGACGTCGGGGGCGTTCTCGAGCAGAGCGTGGTCGGCCACGTCGTAGGCCCGCGTGGCGAAGCGCTGCACCTGGTCGGCCCGGTCCGGCGCCCACGCGTGGTGGAACGTGAGCGCGGCCCCATGGTCGATGAGCTGCAGCGCGCGGTGCCAGACGAGCATGTTCGGGTTGCGCCATGAGCGGTCGGCGTTGGCGATCAGCGCATCGAACCACACGATCCGCCCTGCGAGACCCGCATCCACGCTCGGCATCGGGCCAACGTCCAGGGCGCCGGGCAGGAAGTCGATCCCGAGGTTCATGCCGACCGAGAGCTTCAGCAGGTGCTGCACCTCCTCGTCCGGCTCGGCCGGCGCCAGCTCCTCGGGCACGAGGACGGGCACCCACCGCGGGACCGGCAAGCCGATCGCACCCGCGATCTCCGCGCAGATCACCTCAGCGACGAGCGCCCGCGGTCCCTGTCCGGCGCCGCAGAACTTGACCACGTACATCCCGAGGTCGTCGGCCTCCATGAGGCCGGGAAGGGAGCCACCCTCGCGCAGGGGGGTCACGTACCTCGTGGCGCGAACCGGGTTCATCGGCACAGCGTAGGACCCGGGCGAATCTGGGTGCGTTTCTGCCCCGAGAAGAGCAACACGGCTCCAGGTTTCTTCGTGGCGCAAGCCGAGCTCGGGGCGCGTGGAGCATTCACCGTCTGCAGGCCGCCCCCAGATCGGAGGACGAACCGCCCGCCGCCGGGCACGCTGGCGGCGGCGCGGTGCAGCCTGGGCCCACGACTGGCCGGCACTGCACCGCACACGTCGCCGCTAGGCTCATCCCCGCATCACGAACTGAGGAGCTGCTCATGACCGCCCTGCCCGCACTGCTGCTCATGCACGGGGTGGGCGACGACGGAGCTTGCTGGCGGCCGTTCGTGCGACGGCTGCACTCGCGTCCGGGACTGGCTGACCTCCTCGTCGCCACCCCCGACGCCCCGGCCCACGGCGGTCGACTTGCCCAACCGGGTCAGACCATCGCATGGCCCGACCTGCTCGCCGAGGCGATCGCCACTGCCGAGGAGCTCGTCGCGCGGACCTGTGGCCCGATAGTGGTCGGGGGGCACTCGATGGGTTCCATGGTCGCCCTCGGGGTGGCGACCAACCGGCCGGACCTGGTGGTGGCCACGTTCCTCGAGGATCCGCCCCTGATGCAGGGGCTGCCCGAGGAGGAGCGCTCCCCCGACAGCCAGGGATCGGGGAGCACCGCCTCGGAAGGCACTGGCTCGGAGAGCAGGCCTTCCACGGGCAGCCCTCAGGGGGGCCACCCGTCGGCGAACACCGCCACGAAGGCGGGTCCTCGCCCGACGGGGCGGCCGACCCGCCCGTTCCAGTGGACGTCAGCGAGTTCGGCGACTGGTTCGCCGAACTGCAGTCGATCCCGCTGGCCGACGTCGTGGCGTCCGCCCGTGCGGACCACCCGAGCTGGGAGGACGAGGAGTACGAGCTCTGGGCACGCGCCAAGCAGTCGGTGGATCGCTCGGCCTTCCGCGAGCCGGTCGTCTGGGTGCACGCGGACACCGAACGGCTGCTGCGCAACGCGCCGGCCCCCGTGGTGGTCGCTGCGGGGCTCCCTGAGCTCGGCGGCCTGGTCGCACCCGAGGCGCAGGCGAGCCTGCGATCCCTGCCCGGGTGGTCGGTCCACCGCCTGGCCGCCGGGCACGACGTCCGCCGGGACGCCCCCGACGCGACCGTGGACCTGCTCGCCGACCTGATCCACTCGGTGGCCACGTGACCCACGATCACTCCACGAGTGACCCGCCGGACGCGCCCACCGGCATCCCCGGGCACCTGACCACCGGACCCCCGGACGTCCTGTCGGGCATCCCCGCGCCGCCGGTCCCCGAGGCCGAGGCTGGCGTGTCCTCCCCCGCCCCTGGCGCTGCCCCCGTGGGCTTCCACAAGCGCCCCGCCCTGGGCTACGCGCTCTACCTGACCGGCGCCCTGCTGTTCGGCATCAACGGCACAGTCAGCAAGGTGCTGCTGACGGCCGTGGACAACGCAGCACGGGTCTCCCAGCTGCGCGTCACGTCCGCGTTCCTGATCCTGCTGGTGTTCGTAGCCCTGACCAACCGGCGCTCCCTTCCGCTGCGCCGCCACGAGCTCGGCCCGATCGCCGCGTACGGCATCCTCGGCGTGGCCATGACCCAGTGGCTCTACTTCGTCGCGATCACGCGGATGCCCATCGGCATCGCCCTGCTCATCGAGTTCACCGCACCGATCATGGTCGTGCTGTGGGTGCGCTACGCCTGGCACCGACCGGTGCGCAACACCGTCTGGCTCGGCCTGGCCCTGGCGATGGTCGGCCTGGCGATGGTCGCCCAGATCTGGCTGGGCCTGACGCTGGACTCCCTCGGGGTCGCCGCCGCGTTCGGGGCGGCCGTGGCCCTGGCGCTGTACTACCTGCTCGGCGAGACCTGCGGCCAGGAGCGCGACCCGGTCTCACTGACCCTGTGGGGCTTCGGGTTCGCCGCCCTGCTCTGGGCCGTTGTGCTGCCCTGGTGGCGCTACCCGTGGGCGTCCCTCGAGGGCTCGGCGACCCCCCTCGGCGAGGGTTCGACCGCCGTCCCGCTGTGGGCGCTGGCCATCTGGATGGTGGTGCTGGGCACGATCGTCCCGTTCTGGCTGGTGCTCGCCGCGATCCGCCACATCGGCGCGGCCGGAGCCAGCATCATCGGCATGACCGAACCGTTCATCGCCTCGCTCGTGGCCTGGGTCGTGCTCGGCGAGATCCTGACCCCCGCGCAGATGCTCGGCGGCGCGGTGATCCTCGCCGGCGTGGTGATAGCCGAACGCGCCCGCAACTGACCCCCCACCCCCTCGCGATCGATCCGCCATCGCGCGGCCCAACCCCGAGTTCGTCCGGATCTCCGACCACCGATTGTCGCGATGACGGACGAATCGGGGGCAGGGGGGCGGGCGGCGGGGGGCGGGGGCGTCAGCCGGCTGTGTCGAGCTTCTCCGTGAACTCCTTGATCGCCTGCTCGTAGGCCTCCGGGTCGACGTTCCAGGACAGCACGTGATCCGCACCGTCGACCACCTCGTAGGTACCTCCCGCCCCGGCCTCGCGCATGAAGCGGTCGTTGACGGCCTTCGGCACGGTCCGGTCCTCGACGCCCTGGAAGGTCAGGAGCGGCACCTCGATCAGGCCCGACATGTCGGTGTAGTCGATCGCCGAGTAGTCCACGCCGAAGCGGAAGGCGGCGGCCAGCTTCGCCGCGTCCTCGAGCGACTCGGGGATCGGCTGGTTGACGACCGGGAGGCTGCGGAACTCGGCAGCCTCGTCGATGACGTCCTCGAAGCTGGAGGCAGGGGCGTCGAGGATGACCCCGTCGATCCGTCGGGCCAACTCACCGCGCGCGAGGAGACCGAGTGTCACGGCACCCCCGTGACTGGCCCCACCGAGGACGATGGTCTCCGCGCCCCGGGCGTCGGCGTACTCGACCGCAGCCTGGAGCTCCTGCCACTCGGTGCGCCCGAAGTTCACCATGCCGTCGTCGTAGGGCGGGGCCCCGACATCGCCGGTGTAGGTGATGACCAGCACGTTGTAGTCCGCCTTGTGCAGGGGGCGGGCCATGCGCAGCATCTCCGAGCGAGCGGCACCCTTGCCGTGGGTGAGGATCGCCCACTTCGTCGATCCCTCCACGGGGATCTCCCACGCCGGGAACTGCCGGCCGTCCGGCGTGGTGATGACCACGTCCTGCGCATCGAGGCCGGCCTGCTCCGGGTCGAGCCAGACGTCTCGGGTCAGGCCGTACCGATCCCCCACGTTCGGCGCGCTGCCGATCACGTCGATGACCGGCCGGGTCTGGGCGCCGTCGGCATCCCGAGTGGCCGGGCCGACCACGAGCAGGGACTCGTCGAGCGCCAGCCCGATCACGGCGTCATCGAACTTGGTCTCCTCCCGGTCAGCCTCGTCGGGAAGGATCGTGACCGTCGCCTGCTCGCCGGTCCCGTCGAAGGCCTGGACCGTCCCACGCTGCAGGTCCGAGGGGTTGTACGGGTCAGCCTTGAGCGCGTCGGCGTACACCAGTCCCGAGAAGTACCAGGCACCGCCCACGTAGAACACGCCGACCAGTGCGATCGCCGAGAACAGGATGACCCAGGGCCACCGACGGCGCTTCCGTGATCGAGCCATGTCGGGACTATCCCAGAATCGGCGCGCGAAGGCAGGACTCGCGGCTAGGGGGTTGAGTCCTCCACCCAGTGCGCGCGCTGCTTGGGCAGGGTCTCGTTGCGGAAGAACGCCGGCGACTTGAGGTTCCACAGGACCATCACCGGGATCGCCAGGAGCATGCCGATCACGCCCACGATGAACACCGTGCCGATGCCCTGCACCGAGCTGCCCGACCCGTACTCCGGGTCCATCATGTTCTGCGCCTCCACGACCAGGACGTAGGACAGCACCACCACGGCCACAGCGGGGAGGATCACCTGGCCCAGGGCCGTGCGCACCGACGAGAACGCAGTCCGGTGGAAGTACATGACGCTGGCCAGCGCCGCGACGATGTAGTACACGCAGATCGAGATGCCCACGCTGTAGACCGAGTCCTGCACGATGGCGTCACTGGTCAGCGACAGGCCGAGGTAGATCGCCAGGGTGAGCAGGCCCATGAACCAGGTGGCGACCTTCGGGGCCGCCGTGGCCTCGTCGACGCTCGCGAACTGGCTCGGCAGTGCCTTGTACGTGGCCATCGCGAGCACGCCGCGCGCCGTGGGCATCACCGTGGACATCGTCGCCGAGAACGCGGACACCCCGACGATGAGGGCGGCGACGACCGCACCCCACTCACCGACGGTCTCCGTGGCCATCACCAGGAACACGTCGTCGATGTTGTCCTCGAAGGTCAGGCTCATCGGGTCCGACTCGTCGATGCCCGAGAACGCCAGCGCTGCGATCGTGAACACGACATAGGTGACCAGGATGATCATCATGGCGATGACACCCGTGCGCCCGGCCTGGGCCGAGTTGCCCTCGGACTCCTCGGACATCGCCAGGGAGGCGTCGAACCCCCAGAAGATGAACAGCGCCACGAGGAATCCACCGAGCATCGCCCCGTAGCCGTCGATGGCCATCGGGTTGAGCCACTGCCAGGAGAAGGGCTCCGCGGTCGGCGCTGATTGGCCGCCCATGATGGCGGCGACGAGCAGTGCGACGAAGAGGATGAGCCCGCCGTACTGGATGATCGTCAGGCCCAGGGTGGTGCGCGAGGACTCCTCAGCGCCCCGAGCCACCAGCGCCGTGGTGATCAGGATGAACGCCGTCCCGATGGCCATGCGCATCAGCAGCGGGGGTTCGTCCAGGCCGGAGATGGTGACGACGGAGTTCACCATCACCTCCGCGGCACCCACTCCCGCGAGCGTGCTGGACAGGAACAGGCCCCACCCACCGATCCAGCCCGTGCGCGGCCCGATGGCCATGGAGCCCCAGGTGAAGACGGTCCCGGCGTCGGCCGCGACGGTCGTCATGTGCTTGTACGCCAGGGCGACGAAGAACATCGGGATCACGGAGATCGCGAACACGATCGGCAGCTGGTAGCCGGACTCCAGCGCTCCGTAGCCCAGGGCGCCGGTCAGGGAGTAGGCCGGCGCGGTGGCCGCCAGGCCGATCGCCACGGCCGCGACGAGGGAGACCGAGCCCTTGCGCAGGCCCTTGTCCCTCAGGTCATGGGCCTCGACGTCCGCGTGCTGGTGCCCGTGATCGTGGCCGGGTGCGTGCCCGTCCGGTGGTGTTTCCACGTCGAACCCTTCCGACTGGGCCCTGTCGCCCGGTCGAAACCTACCGTCCCGGGCCCCGCGGATCGCGCCGGTGGAGACTCCCGAGCGATGGTGCTGAGGATTCCGACGTTCCAGCTGTCGGAATCCTCAGCACCATCGGCTGACTGGTCCGATCCGGTCAGGCATCGGCAGGGGTGTCGGTGGCGCTGGCCGAGGGGGCGTCGCTGGGGGCGTCGGTCCCCGGGGCGTCGGTGGCCGGGGGCTCCCCGGACGTCGAGCCGTCCTCTGGGGGAGCCTGCGCGGCCTCCCCGGTGATCCTGCGCTGCGCCGCCGCGGCCCGGTCGAGGGCGGCCTTCAACTCGTCCTGCGCCCTGCCGTACGCGGCGAAGTCACCGCTGGCCAGGGCCTCCTCGCCCTTCTGGTAGGCCGCCTGGGCATCGGCGATGGCCTTGACGAGGTCGGCCTGCGCGTCGTCGGTGGGTTGGCCCGCGTCGCCGCCACCGGTGTCGCCGTCCTCGGTCTCGCCGTCCGTCCCGGTTGCGGTGCCGGAGAACACGGCCAGGAGCGCGTCCTGCAGGGTGTTGCGCAGGACTGTCGTGTCGCCGAAGCTCACCAGCACCTTGCGCAGCAGCGGGAAGCCCTGACCCTGGGTGGCGCGCACGTAGACCGGCTCCACGTACAGCATCCCGCCGCTGACCGGCAGCGACAGGAGGTTGCCGAACTCCACGTCGGCCCCACCGCGGCGCAGCAGCGTCAGCTGCTCGGCGATCGCCGGCTCGGACTCGAAGTTGTTCTGCACCTGGGTCGGACCCGGCACGGTCGTGTTCCGCGGGAGCTGGAGCACGCGGATCGTCCCGTACGTCGGCCCAGGCACCGAGTCGACGGACATGAACGCCGCGAGGGTCTGTCGCTTCTGCGGCGCGAACGTCGTGGTCAGCGAGAACTTCGGGTCCGCGGTCCCGGGCATCCGCAGTGTCAGGTAGTACGGCGGCTGCAGGGCGTTCACGGACCGGTTGGTGGGGTCGATCGGGATGGTCCAGAAGTCCTGGCCGTTGTAGAAGCTGGCCGCATCCTCCACGTGGTAGCGCGACAGGATCGTGCGCTGCACCTTGAACAGGTCCTCGGGGTAGCGGAAGTGCGCCACCAGCTCGGCCGGGGCCTCGGAGACCGGTGTGACCACGCTGCCGAACGCCTTCGTCCAGGTCTTCAGCAGCGGGTCCTCGGTGTCCCAGCCGTACAGGGTCACGGTGCCGTCGTAGGCGTCCACGACCGCCTTGACCGAGTTGCGCAGGTAGTTGATCCGGTTGCTCGGCAGGGCCGCCACCGAGGTCGTGGTGGCGGTCAGGGCATCAGCGGTCGCATCCGAGAGCGTCGTGCGCGAGGAGTACGGGTAGGAGCTGGTCGTCGTGTACGCGTCGACGATCCACTTCACCCGGCCGTCGACGACCACCGGGTACGGGTCGCCGTCGATGGTCAGCCAGGGGGCGACCTTGGCCACGCGGGTCACCGGCTCCCGGTCGAACAGGATCTTGGACTCGGAGTTCACCAGCGAGGACAGCACGATGTTCGGGTCCTGGAACCGAGCGGCGAACAGCAGCTTGTGGAAGATGTTCCCCACACCCACGCCGCCCTTGCCGGTGTAGGTGTTGTTGCGCTGACCGGTCGGCGAGGTGTCGTCGGGGAAGTCCAGCTCGCGGGGCTCGGATCCCTCCGGGGCGCCCACGATCGAGTAGTCCGGGGACTGCTCGCCGAAGTAGATCCGCGGCTGGTCGATCTCGAGCTCGCCGGTGACGGGCACGTCGGAGGCGATGAAGCTGGGCCGGCCATCGGCACCAGCGGTGTTGTCGTAGGCCGCCACCACACCGAACCCGTGGGTGAACACCGCGTGGTCGTTGGCCCAGTTGCGCTCCCCGACCCCGTCGAGGTTCACCTCGCGCACGGCGATGATCGCCCCGCGCAGCCCGTCGTCCAGGGGGTAGCGGTCCACGTCGAGGGCATCCGGGAACGCGTAGAAGCTGCGGATCTGCTGGAGCTGGCGGAACGTGGGCGCCACGACCGCCGGGTCGAGCAGGCGGATGTTGGTCAGCGTGCCTGCGTCCTCCTTGAGGGTGTCGGCCGTGGGCGCTCCCGTGCCGGTGTAGTCGGAGAACTGCGCCTTGTCCAGGCCGTAGGCGGCACGCGTGGCCTCGATGTTGCGGCTGATGAACTCCTGCTCGCGAACCAGCTCGGAGGGCTTGACCTGGAACTGCTGGACCAGCGCGGGGTAGATGCCACCGATGACCAGCGCGGACACCACGAGCAGCCCGGTGCCCACCAGTGGCAGCGTCCAGCCCTGGCGGAAGGCGTTGACGAAGAACAGGATCGCGCAGACCAGGGCGATGACGACCAGGATGTTCTTGGCGGGCAGCACCGCGTTGACGTCGCGGTACTTCAGCCCGGTGAAGCCCTCCACCAGGGGCTCGGACTTGATCGCCAGGCCGTAGCGGTCCAGCCAGTAGCCCACCGCCTTGAGCAGCATGAACAGCCCACCGAGGATCGACAGCTGCACGTGCGCCGCACGGCTGGTGCGGGGAGGCGCGCCCTGCAGCCGCAGCCCGCCGTACACGTAGTGCGTGACCGCCGCCATGAGGATGCACAGGATCAGCACCGCGACCATGAACCCGAGCACGAATCGCAGGAACGGGTACTGCATCGCGAAGAAGCTGATGTCGGTGTTGAACTGCGGGTCGGTCGTCCCGAACGGCGTGGCGTAGCGGAAGGTCATCCACGACTGCCACTGGGCCGACGCCGACATCCCGGCCATCACGCCGAACATGGTCGGGATGCCGATCAGGATCACCTTGTGGAACGGCTCCAGGCTGGCCCGGTAGCGCTCCAGGGAGATCTGCTCGGCCGACATCACGCCGATCTCGGGACGCGACCGGTAGGCGATCAGCATGGTGACGCCGATCGCGGTGGCCATGATCAGGCCGAATATGAGGAACAGCGCCAGCTGGGTGACCAGCAGCGTGGTGAAGACCGAGGACTTCTCGACAGAGGAGTACCAGAGGAAGTCGGTGTAGAACGTCGTGAAGATCATGAACAGGACGGCCAGCACCCCGAGGATGATCAGGGTCGGGGCGAGGGGACCGGACCGCTTGGCGGTCGTGGTCGGGCGCGGGCGGCTGGGCGAGGCGGACGGATCGAAGCTCACGGTTCCAAAACTACCTTCATTCCGGACATCCCACCGACGACCTACCAGCGGCTTACGTGCGGGCCGGGGCATCCTGACACGACGCTGACACTCACCCGACCGGCTGAGGGGGGTGCGCAGGGGGGTGACCCGGCCCTGTGCCCGCCCTACCCTGACGACCATGAAGGCCTCCCACCGGCGGGTCCTGCGGTGGGTTCTGGGCGTCCTGGTGGCGGTGGTGCTGGTGGCCGCGTTCT
Source organism: uncultured Actinomycetes bacterium (assembly GCA_963706875.1). Taxonomy (GTDB): domain Bacteria; phylum Actinomycetota; class Actinomycetes; order S36-B12; family CAIYMF01; genus Prado023. The sequence continues at coordinate 11,689 of CAVPNW010000011.1, forward strand.
TCGTGGCCAACGTCGCCGCCCAGATCAGCGGGGGCTGGGACGAGGTCTTCGATCGCAGCCACCCGCTGCCCGGTGATCCTGAGGTGGTAGCCGCCCGCGAGGTCGGGGCAGCGGCCGCTGAGGCAGAACTCGACAGGGTCGTCACCGAGGTGGTCGTGCCCGCCCTCACCGACGGACGCGTGGCGCAGCAGGCGCTGTCGGGCCCTGAGGCCATGACCGATCGCGGGGTCGGACTCGACTCGGGCTGCGAGGTGGGATCCCACGACTGGAAGCGCGACGATCCCTACGACCTGCTCTGCACGGAGATCCGGCGGGCCATCGTCGCCGGGGCTGAGGAGTCGTTCCGCCCGGACATGCTCGCGCTCGACCGGGCCCTGACGGCCAACGGGTACCAGCCCTTCGATGAGTACTCCGGGCTGCCGCGGGCCCTCGAGCGTGCCGATGAGGACGCCCGGGCTGCCGGTCTGGAGCCGCCGGACAGCAGCACCTTCCCGGGAGCTGGGTATCGAAGCGACGACGGACTGTTCCACCTCGACCTCGGGTTCCAGAACTTCGACATCTACACCGGGCTGCCGGCACCCGAGTTGGCCGACGGCCAGTACGGGGTGATGGTCAGCGTCAGCCACGAGTCGTTCCTCGAGTAGGCGTCGGCCGGTGTGCGTGCGCTCGTCGGGCTGGGAGACTGGGCGCATGGAACCCCAGGACCTGCTTGCCGCCGCGCTGGACATCGAGCGGCACGTCGCCAGCCAGGGGTGGGACCAGCCCACCCTGCTGTTCGCCCTCGTGCCGACCGAGCACGTCCGCACCGCGCAGCCGGGACTGGCCGCGCAGCTCGGCGTCCTTGACGGCGGCCCGGCGCTGACCACGTTCGAGCAACCCGCTCCCCCGGATGACGAGGAGCTCGACGTGTTCCTGGCCCGGATCGAGTGGCCGCCGGAGATCGTCGGGGCAGCCCTGGTGGTGGAGCGCATCGTCCTGCCCCCCGAGGCCGAGGCTGCCGTCGCCGACCGCCCCGACGCCGCGACTGTCGCGCGCGAGCATCCCAAGGCCCAGGACATGCGCATCGTCGTGGCCGTCACCAAGGACGGCCAGCAGATGAGCGTGCTGCGCCTGCGCGGAGCCCCCGGTGCGGACGGCACCCCGGACGACTCCGAGGACGCCGTGCTGACCGGCCATGACCTGGTGCCCGGACTTGCAGAGGCGCTGATCGCGACGTTCCGGTAGGTCCCGGCGGTTCTGGAGCTGCTGCGGCGAGCGTTCCGGTGGCGCGCGACCGGTAGGTCCGGCGGTGGGGCTGCGCGGCGAGCGTTCCGGGCGTCAGCGCCCGGCGGCTGCCAGGCCGTCGCCGCACTGCGGGAAGTCCGCGTCCGGGTCGGCCACCCACTTCTCCACGGTGTCGCGCGCCTGGCTCAGGGTGCTCACCGGCACGACGGTCAGCCCGCCGGGGATGTTGCCGACCACGTCGGCACAGTTGTCCTGCGGCGCGAGCATGAGCTCGGCGCCGGCATCCCGAGCCCCGACCAGCTTCTGCTGGATCCCGCCGATCGGTCCGACGTTGCCCTCCGGGTCGATCGTCCCGGTGCCCGCCACGTGCTTGCCGCCGTTGAGCTGGCCCTCGGTGAGCATGTCGATGATGGCCAGCGAGAACATCATCCCGGCGCTGGGGCCGCCGACGTTGGAGTCGCCGAACTCGATGTCGAACGGCGCCTCGTAGGCCACCCCCACGATGATCCCCATGTACGGCTGGGGCGCGGCGGCCGGATCCTCGGGGTTGGGGTTGGCGACCGTGACCACCTCGAGGGTCGTGGGCGTCGGATCGGCACCCGGCTCCTCGGCGCGCAGGACCTCGAGGGTGACGGTGTCGCCCACCTCACCCTTGCGGACCTCCTCGCCCACCTGTGCGGGCGTGGACACCTCCTGGCCGTTGACCGACACGATCTGGTCGCCCGCCTCGACGACCCCGTCGGCCGGTGACCCGCCGGCAACGACCGTGACGACGATGGACTCCTCGGTCGGGATGCCCAGCTCGTTCATGGCCGCCGCGATCGAGTCCGACTGGGAGAGTGCGAACAGCTGGTCGTTGCGCTCGGAGATCTCCTCGCCGGTGACCTCGGGGCCGTAGACCGACTCCCGCGGAACCACCGAGTCCGCCGGCGAGGCCCAGCCGATCAGCGCCTCCCCCAGGTAGACCCCGCCCGATGAGCCGCCGCGCTCGGACACCGTGAGCATGTCCAGCGCCCCGTCCGTCGGGAAGGTCGTGGTGCCGGAGATCGTGATGAGCGGCTGGCCGTTGACCTCGCCGATCGTGTTGTAGGTGGGCCCCGGGCTCAGGACCAACAGGGGCAGCTGGACGATCGACCCGACCACGACCAGCACCGTGCCGGCCACGACTCCCCTGCGGATCGCCCGCGACCTGGCGCGCTGGCGCGGGGTGGTCGGCGGATGCCCGCCGAACCAGAGGATGACCCGGTCCCACCAGCCCGGCCGGGGCTCGGCAGCGTCGTCGATCGCGGGAGCCGGGGCGGGTGCCAGGGCTTCCGGACTCCGTGCCGGCTCGGGAGCGCCGTCGATCGGGTCGGTCATCCCTGGCCGCCGGGGAACGGTCGCCGCAGCGCATCGGCGAACCGCGCGAGGTCCCGGGCATCCTCCGGCGATCCGGGCTCAGGGCGCGGGCGGACCCGGCCGCCCCAGGAGCCGGCCACACGGGTGTAGGCCCACGCCGCGAGGGTGGCCAGGATCGGGATGATCCACCAGGTCATCTCGTCTGCCTCCTCCCGGTCCGGACTCCTGCGCCGGCGAGCCTACCGCCCGCAACGAGCACCCGCCGACGATCCGGAGACGCGTTTACCGGACCCGAACGCGGGGAAGGAGCCTGCGTCGGCCGACGGCGCCGCGCAGGTGGGCGGCCCCACGCCTACGCTTGGAACCTGGGCCGTCACCGCGACCCGCGACAGGAAGGCAGCGCCCATGAGCAACGTCCCCTTCGGCTTCACGCCCCCGGATCCGGACGACAAGGGCCAGCCGCAGGACCCCTTCAACATGGGCGACCTCGGGTCCGCGCTCTCCCAGCTCGGAGCGATGCTCCAGGGCATGTCCAGCAACCCGGACCCGGGTGCGGTGAACTGGTCGTCGGCCACCGATGTCGCCCGCAAGGCGATCGCCGCGAACGGTGACCCCGTGGTCGCCGACGCCCAGCGCCGTGCGGTCGAGGACGCCGTGCGCCTGGCCGACCTGTGGCTCGACCCGGCCACCGAGTTCCCCTCCACCGGGGCCGGTGCGCGGGCGTGGAGCCGCTCCCAGTGGCTCGAGGCCACGATGCCCGCGTGGCAGGAGATCATCACGCCCATCGCCGAGCAGGTGCAGACCTCGATGACGACGATGATGCCCAGCACCGAGGACCTCGCCGGCGGCCTGCCCGAGGAGCTCAAGGCGATGCTCCCGGCCGACATGCCCGTCGACCTCACTGCGATGCTCGGGCCGATGATGGGCATGGTCAAGGCGATGGGCGCCAACATGTTCGCGATGCAGGCCGGCCAGGGGCTGGCCGCGCTCGCCGGCGAGGTCCTGGGCGCCGGTGACGTCGGGCTGCCGTTGACCTCCGACGGTGTCCCGACCCTGCTGCCCGAGAACGTCGCCGCGTTCGGCTCCGGGCTGGAGATCGAGCCCGGCGAGATCGCGCTGTACCTGGCGCTGCGCGAGGTCGCCCACCAGCGGCTGTTCACGCACGTGGCGTGGCTGGGCCCGACCGTGCGCGACGCCGTTGCGGCCTACGCCCGGGGCATCGGCCTGGACGCCGGCGCGATGGAGGAGAAGCTGCGCGACATCGACATGAGCAACCCGGCCAACCTCCAGGAGGCGCTGGCCTCGGGGGTCCTGGCCCCGGAGGACACCCCCGAGCAGAAGGCCGCACTGGCCCGTTTGGAGACCCTTCTGGCGCTGGTCGAGGGCTGGGTGGACCACGTCGTGGCCGCCGCCATCGCCGACCGGCTGCCGACCGCGGACAAGCTGCAGGAGGCGGTCCGCCGTCGCCGTGCGGTGGGCGGCCCGGCCGAGAAGACGTTCCAGACCCTCGTCGGCCTCGAGATGCGCCCGCGGCGGCTGCGCGAGGCCGCGGCGCTGTGGGCCGAGCTCGAGCGCGTGCGCGGCGTGTCCGGGCGCGACGCCGTATGGGCGCACCCAGACCTGCTGCCCGGACCGGCCGACCTCGACGACCCCACGTCCTTCGTGTCCGGCTCCTCGATCTCGGACGCCGAGCTGGAGGCGCTGGCTTCCGGGGTGGTCCCCGAGGCGCTCGAGGGTGGGGTGGGCGTGGAGGCCGAGGCGGACGAGTCCGATGCGGTCGACGCGGTGGAGCCCGACGCGCAGGCCGCGCCCGAGGCCGACGCTGTCGACGCTGTCGAGGCCGACGCCCTCGAGGTCGAGGAACCCCAGCGCGAGGTCGACGACCCCTCGGACGAGCCCGGCACCCGCGAGTGACAGGTGCGCCCGCACCTGATCCTGCCCGTGCGTTGAGCCGCCCAGCCGGCGCGAAGGCACCCACCGACCCGACAACCCCCGTTGTCGGCACCATTGACGCCACCTCCGGCAGCGCGCCACCCATCGGCTCCGTCGCCGACCACGTCACCGAGGACCCGCTGGTTGCCGACGCCCGACGGGTCCTCGGCGACTGGGAGTCGCCCTCACCGACCCAGGACGACCTCCGGGCCCGGTACCTCGCGTTCCTCGAAGCCCACCCGGACGCGGCCAGCCGGGACCTGCGCGCCGGACACCTGACCGCGAGCACGGTCGTGCTGGACGCCGCCCGCCGGCGGGTGCTGCTGACCCTGCACCCGCTGGCCGGCAGGTGGTTCCAGCTCGGCGGGCATGTCGAGTCCGCCGACGGGACCATGGCCGCCGCTGCCCTGCGCGAGGCCACCGAGGAGTCCGGGATCGACGGGCTGGACCTGCACCCCACCCTGATCGGGTTGGACTGGCACCCGACACGCTGCCGGGACTCGGCGCGGGCGCTCGGGCTGAGCAGCCACCTGGACTTCGAGTACGTCGCCGTCGCCCCGCCCGGCGCGGAGCACCTGCGCAGCGCCGAGTCCCTGGACCTCGCGTGGTTCGCCCTCGATGCGCTCCCGGACGGCGCCGACGACGTCGTCAGGGCCCTGATCCGGCGCGTGCGCGACCTGGGCCTGGCCTGATCGTCGGCCGGCACCGCCGCGTTCCCGCTCGTCCGCTGTTGTGGTGGTCGATCCGGTCGAGTCGGACCGACCGGATCGACTACCAGTTCGGGCAGTTCCATCGGCCACAAGGCGTCAGTCAGTTGCCGATCCGGGCGACGGTCAGCCGGGTCGGCCCAGCGAGAAGGAGCCGGCGTCGCTGCGCCGGCCGTTGAGCTGGACCTCCACCCGGTGCACCCCGGGGTGGTGCGTGCGCGTGCTCTGCTGCGCCAGCGACACCGAGCGCGTCACCACCGTCGACCCTCCGGGCCCCAGAACGCGCACCGCGCCCTTGAACACCCGTGCCGACGTGGATCCGTTCGCCTTGACGAAGTGGACCACGAAGTCGACAGCCACCCGCTCGTCAGCGGCATCCGGGTCGACGCCCGGCCCCACCTCCCCCGCCGAGCGGGTGTCGACCACGGTCGCGGTCATCCGCACACGGCCCCCGATCACCGGGCGGGCCGGCTCGATCGACACGTCCCGGACCACCAGGTGGTCAGCCCCGGCGTGGCCGAGCACCTCGAGGGCGGTCGGATCACCCCGCTTGACCAGGGTCCGCAGCGCGTGCCGGACCAGGCGACGTCGCTGGTCGTCGCCGTCAGCCCACCAGCGCTCCGCCAGCTCCACGACGACCTCGGGATGGTCCTTGCTGATGTCGTTGAGGTTGTTGGCGACGCTGCGCCGGACGTACTCGCTGGGGTCGTCCCGAAGCAGCTCGAGCAGTTCCAGGACGGGCGCCGGGTCTGCGATGAACCCCGGTAGCTGCGGCGCCCACGGCAGCCGCGGTCGGGTGCCCTCGCTGACGAGGCGGCGGACGTGCGGATCCGGGTCGCCCGCCCACTGCCGCAGGCGAGCCAGGGTGGCCACCTGGTGATGGATCAGGAACGGCCGGATGCTGAACTCCGCGGTGAACCGCCGCGTCAGCTCGTACTGGGCGGCCATCGACTCCTCGAACGCCCCCAGGCCGTGCTGGCCGACGTAGAGGACGAACGGCAGGTACCGGAACGGCTGCATCCCCGTGAGCCCCTCCTCGACTGGCCCCAGCGAAGCTGTGATCATCGGCACGGCCGCGGCAGGATCTGCCGGCAGGTGCCGTGCCATCACGTCGGTGATGCGCCGGGCGCGGTCCATCAGCTCGAGGTCCTCGTAGCCCGGCATGCACTCAGCAGCGAAGGCCCGGGCATCGAGGTCCGGCACGGCTCCGGCCAGTCGTTGGCCCACCCACTCGGCGACCTCCGGGCCGTACGAGTCCTTCATCCGCTCGGCCATGCACCCTCCGTCAGCACCCCGGACAAACGGAACCCCCGGAGGCGCGTTGGCGCACGGGGGTCGAGCCCTCGCGTGCACCCGTTATCTCCGGGGGTCCTTCGAGAGGTGAACGTATTCACCTGCAGTTCACACGTCAATACCCCCCGGTAACTGGCCTGTGGATGGACTGTGGATCATCTGGGGATGACTGGGCGTGTCGATGTGGATGTGTCGTGGGACAACTGTGGACAACTCCTGTGCACAACTGAGCGAAAACCCTCTGACCTGCGACGACGCGCTGTGGATTATGTGGAGGAAAAGAACTTCGCGCGACACGCCGTACCGGTTCTCGACACGCGCCACGACACGCCGAGGCATCCGGACGGCAGGTGAGCATCGTCCTCGGCAGCGCCCGACTGAAGGGGTGGCGGCAGCGCCCGTCGGGAGGGGTCGCGGCGCCCGTCGGGAGGGGTCGGCAGCGCCTGCGAGGTGCGAGAAGGACCCACCCTCCCCTGACCCCGACGAGCCCGGGCCTCGGTGTTCCCCGCTTGCGCTGGGACCGCCCTCGTCAGCGGCCGGTGAAGCGCGGCGTGCGCTTCTCGCGCAGCGCCGCCAGGCCCTCGGCCAGGTCGTCGGAGGCCAGCGTGACCGCCTGGGCCAGGCCCTCCCACTGGGTCGCCGCCGCCCGGTCGCGCGGGCCGCCATCGCGCAGCGCCACCTTCGTCAACCGAGCCGCCACCGGGGCGCCGGCAGCCACGCCCTGGGCACCGGCCAGGGCCTCGGCGGCCAGATCCTCGTCCGGCAGCACGCGACTGACCAGTCCGAGCGAGAGCATCTCCGCTGCGCCTACACGGCGGCCGGTGAACAGCAGGTCGCGTGCAGCCGCGACGCCAGCCACCTCGGTGAGCAGGTACGTCGAGAGCATCCCGGGGTGCAGCCCCATGCGCACGAAGGGCACGGAGATGCTCGCCGACTCGCCGGCCCAGCGGATGTCGCAGGCCAGGGCGAGCGCGGCACCGGCGCCGATCGCGGGACCGTTGATCGCCGCGATGGTCGGCACCGGCAGGTCCCGGATCATCAGCCACGTCGCGTAGTAGGACAGCATCCGCTCGCGCAGCACCGAGACAGGCTCGTGGGAGTCGGCACCGATCCACGCGGTGTCGCCGCCCGAGGTGAACGCGGACCCCCGGCCCGTCAGCAGCACCGCCCGCACCTCGGAGTCCGCTGCGATCCCGGACATCAGCCGACTCCACGCGGTGGTCATCGCAAGGCCCATCGCGTTGCGCCTGTCGGGGTCGGCGAGCTCGACCACGACCAGGTCACCGTCACGTCGCACGGCCAGGTTGTCGACCGCCGGGTCGAAGGCATCGACGTCCAGGCGGACGTGCGCCCCGGCCGGGCTGGCGTACGCGGGGGTCGGCGCGGGGCTCGCCTCAGCGACCGGTCCGGGGCTCGTGAGGGGCGTCGTGGGGGCAGCCGTGCTGGGGAGGTCGGCAGACATGCGGTCAGGTTAACGGGGAGCCTCTTACCGGATCGGGGGGCGCCTGCCGTAGGGTGCTGCACGCACGGCCGAAGCCACGAGGGCCCGGCCCCCCACTGACGGAGGCGTCATGTCGGAAGAGTCGTACACAGGCGAGGCCTACTGCGTGAAGTGCAAGGAGAAGCGCGAGTTCACCGGGCACGTCGAAGAGGTCAACAACCGTCGCATGGCCAAGGGCATCTGCCCGGTCTGCGGCACCAAGGTTGCCCGCATCCTCGGCAAGGCCAAGTGACCTGCTGATCGGCACGCGCTGGAGGTGACTCCAGCACCGCACGCCAACCGGGCACGGCCCGGTCCGAGGGGCGCCCCTGATCACCAGGGCGCCCCTCGTCGCGTCCGGGGGCAATGGGCGAGGTGCCGGGCCCGACCGTGACCACCGTGGGGCACCCTCGGCCCCTCGGCCCCGAGCCCTCCGGCCCCTCCGGCCCCTCCGGCCCCTCCCGGCCCCTCCCGGCCTCTCCCGGCCTCTCCCGGCCTCTCCCGGCCTCTCCCGGCCTCTCCCGGCCTCTCCCGGCCTCTCCCGGCCTCTCCCGGCCCTCCTCCGGCCCCCTCCGGCCCCTCCCGGCCCCCTCCGGCCCCTCCCGGCCCCGCCGGCGCACACGAAACCAGCCGATACCTCCAGGCGATCGGCCGGGAACTCCCGGACGCACCAGAAACCGACCGTATGGACCTCTGATGGCCCGTCATTCGGGCGATCTGATGCGCACTCGGCGGGCGTCACGGGCCAACCGCCTCGAAACGAGCGACTTCGTGTGCGCCGGCCTACCGACTGTCCTGCTCCCGCCGCGCACCCAGCCGACGCCCACGGCCACCGGGGTCGGATGGCGGTCGCGGGTTCCCGCGGGGGGCAGCACAATGGACCCATGCCCGACCTACCTGTGCGTGCCCTCACTCGCAGCGCCAAGATGGCGGCCCTGCCGATCGGGCACGCGAGCCGGGCGGCCCTGGGAGTCGGCAAGCGGATCGGCGGCGCCCCGGCCGAGGCCGTCGCAGCCGAGCTGCAGGCGCGCACCGCCGAGCAGATGTTCCGCGTGCTCGGTGAGCTCAAGGGCGGGGCGATGAAGGTCGGCCAGGCGATGAGCATCTTCGAGGCGGCCCTGCCCGAGGATGTGGCCGCGCCCTACCGCGCGACCCTGACGAAGCTGCAGGAGCAGGCGCCCGCGCTACCTGCCGAGAAGGTGCACACGGTCCTGGTCGACAACTTCGGCAAGCAGTGGCGCCGGAAGTTCCAGTCCTTCGACGACAAGCCCGCCGCAGCGGCGAGCATCGGCCAGGTGCACCGGGCCGTCTGGAAGGACGGCCGACCGGTCGCGGTGAAGATCCAGTACCCCGGGGCGGACAAGGCGCTCATGTCCGACCTGGCCAACGCCTCGCGGCTGGCCCGGATGATGACCGCGTGGGTGCCCGGCGTGGACCTCAAGCCGCTGCTGGCAGAGCTCGCCGAGCGGGTCAAGGAGGAGTTGGACTACGAGAAGGAGGCCGCGTCGCAGCGGGCCTTCGCGAAGGCCTTCCGCAACGACCCCGAAGTCGTCGTCGCCGATGTCCTGGGCGCCGGGCACACCGTGATCATCTCCGAGTGGCTGGAGGGGACTCCGCTGTCGCGGATCATCGCGGACGGGACGCAGGAGGAGCGCGATAAGGCGGGCCTGCACTACCTGCGCTTCCTGCTCTCGTCGCCGGGGCGCGCGGGGCTCCTGCACGCCGACCCGCACCCCGGCAACTTCCGGATCACTCCCGATGGGCGCTTCGGCGTCCTGGACTTCGGCGCCGTCGCGCACCTGCCGGACGGCTTCCCGCCCATGGTCGGCAACCTCCTGCGGATCGCGATGAAGGGCGACTCGGAGGCCGTGCTGGCGGGGCTGCGCGAGGAGGGGTTCGTCAAGACCACCACGAAGCTCGAGGCGCAGGGGCTGCTGGACTTCCTCGACCCGTTCGTGGATCCGGCCCGGACCGAGACGTTCCTGTTCAGCCGGGAGTGGCTGCGCGGTCAGTTCGCCCGGCTCAACGACCCCCGCAACCCGGACTTCGCGATCGGCCTGAAGATGAACCTGCCGCCGGACTACCTGCTGATCCACCGCGTGTGGCTCGGGGCGATCGGCGTCATGTGCCAGCTGAACGCCGAGGTGCCGATGCGTGCAGAGCTCGAGCGCTGGGTCCCGGGGTTCGCCGTGGCGGTGTCCGAACCAGCCTGACGGTCAGTCAACCTCCGGCCCGGACGCCGCGGCCACGATCGCAAGGACCTGGCTGCCGTAGTCCGCGATCTTGTCGGAGCGGAAGCCGGGGATGTCGCGGAGGTCCGCCTCGGTGGCCGGGCGGCGCTCCTCGAGGGCCGCGAGGGTCTCGTCGGTCAGCACGATCGAGGCGGGCAGACCGCGCCCCTGCGCCTCAGCGTCCCGCCATTCGCGCAGGCTCGTCGCGAGGCGTTCGTCCGGCGTGCCGGGGCACTTCAGGCAGCGGCCAAGGGTGCGCTCCCTCCCGGTGACGAGCCCGGCGCCGCACACGCGGCACCGCTCGGGCGGCCTGCGGCCCGACGGCTCGCTCGAGGCAGCCGAGCGCCCCTGCCGGACCAGCCCGGCGGAGGTCGCGCCGCCACCCGTCGCGCCCCGGGTGCGCATGGAGGCCAGGAAGCGACTGGCCTGGCGGTGCCGCCCGGACCCGGGACGAGTCAGCGACCAGGTGACCACGAGGCGATCCTGGGCACGCGTCACGCCGACGTAGAACAGCCGCCGCTCCTCCTCGATCCGCTCCTCGGTGTCGGCGTACACGATCGGCAGGTTGCCCTCCGCCGCCCCGACGATGAACACGACCGGCCATTCGAGGCCCTTGGCCGAGTGCAGGGTGGTGACGGTCACGCCGTCGGCGGTCGGTGCGTGCGACAGCTGCGCGCGGCGCTCGAACTCCTCGACCAGCTCCGACATGGTGCTGCGCCCCGAGGCCGCGACCTCCTCAGCCAGGGCGAGGACCGCGGCCAGGGACTCCCAGCGCTCGCGCGTGGCACCCCCGCTGGCCGGGCCGCTGGACAGCCAGCCCATCCCGGCCAGGACCGCGTGGGTCTGCTCGACCAGGCCGTTGGTCGCGTCCGTTGACTTGGCGGGCCGGGTGGCGGGCGCGGTCCCCGCCTCCCCGAGCTCGGCCTGGAAGGGCGACGTCGGCGGAGGGGTGCGTCGAGGCTGTGGACCTCACCGACGACGTGGCTGAAGGGGACTGAGCCGAGGCCGGTCCATTGGGTGTTGCGGCTGCCACCCTGTTGGCTTCCACCACCACTGCTGCCGCTACGGCGGTGTCCGACTGTGCAGCCTTCGCCGCGCTCCCCTTCCGGCGCCCGCCGCCCGCGACGGCGTGGCCGCGCATGCGCACGATCGCCTCACGCACCTCCGGGCGGTCGAAGAACCGCTCCGCGCCGCGCATGATGTACGGGATGTTCGCCTCGGCGAACGCGACCTCGAACGGTTCCGAGGCGGCGTTGGTGCGCATGAGGATCGCGATGTCTCGGTGCGCGAACCCGCTGGCGACGAGGTCAGCGACCCGGGTGGCGACCGCCGTGGCCTCCTCGGCGTCGTCGGCGCACTGCACGATCTCGGGTTCCACCCCGGCCGGACGCTGGGAGCGCAACCACACAGCCGTCCCGGTGCCCGACCCGACGGCGGGTGCTGGGACATCGCCCAGGCCGGTCCCGACCCCGGCCGACCCGGGAGCCCCGCCGCCACCCAGCCCACCCGGGCCGATCCCCGCCGCGCTCACCCCTCCACCGACCCCAACGCCGCCCCGCCCCCGGGCTGGCGTTCCGCGGATGACCGAGTTGGCCACCGCCACGATCTCCGGCGTGCAGCGGTAGCACCGGTCCAGGCGAACCTCGGTGGCGTTGGGCCACCGGCGCGAGAACTGCCCCAACGCGTCGGGGCTGGCCCCGGCGAAGGAGTAGATGGTCTGGCTGGCGTCGCCGACCACGCAGACGTCGTCGCGCTCGCCGAGCCAGCCCGACAGCAACCGGTCCTGGGCCGGGGTGATGTCCTGGTACTCGTCGACGGTGAACCAGCGGTACTGCGAGCGGATCATGTCGGCGATGTCGGGGCGATCGCCGATCAGGGCGACCATGAGCAGCAGGACGTCCTCGAAGTCGATCGCGCCCGCCTGGGACTTCACGTCCTGGTAGGCCGACATGACCCGCGCGATACCGGGCAGGTCGATGACGCCGTCCCCGGAGCCCACGGGCATCCGACCCGCCGCCGCGGCAGCGGTTGCGTAGTCCCCGGCCGAGACCATGGTGGACCCGGCCCACTCGATCTCGGCGGCGAGGTCTCGCACCAGTGGCCTGCCCGAGGGGAGCCCGATCTCGCGGCACGCCTGGCCGACCAGCCCTACCTTGCTGGACACCAGCTCGGGGAACTGCCCGCCGACCGCAGTGGGCCAGAAGTAGCGCAGCTGGCTCAGCGCAGCAGCGTGGAACGTGCGCACCGCGACGCTCGGCACGCCCAGCCCGGCCAGCCGCTGGCGCATCTCCCCGGCGGCGCGGTTGGTGAACGTCACGGCCAGCCCGTTGCCGGCGGCGTGCGTGCCGGTCTGCACGGCGTGGGCGATCCGGTGGGTGATCGCGCGGGTCTTGCCCGTGCCGGCGCCCGCGAGCACGACGACCGGTCCGGTCAGGGCCTCGGCGACGAGGCGCTGCTCGGGGTCGAGTCCGTCGAGGACGTGGGCGGGCATGGCCGCATTGTGTCAGCCGGGTCCGACAGGGTCAGCCGGTGCTGGACGCCTCTGGTGGGCGCCCGACGGTGGTGCTATACAGGAATTGGGAGGAGTTCCTCCCAGCCCTCGGAAGGGGGTGCGTGATGCGTATCGGACGGATGTCGTCATGGGCGTCGGCATTGGTGATGGCCTCCGGCGGGATGGTGCCGGGCTTGGGTTCGTGGCCGATGATGCTGGGCGCGTGGGAGTTCCACCACACCAACGATGGCGGCGAGGTCGAGGACTGGCGGTGAGTGGCCGAGTCCGAACACGCCGACTCCTGGCCGTACGGGCTGGGCGATAGCCGTGGGCGTTCGGTCGCGCAGCGCCTCCGCGCCGCGACGCGTCCGCAAACCCTCCGCATGAGGTCAGAATCTCCGCGTCGACCGGGAGGATCTGAGCCTTCGCGGAGGGTTTCGGAGGAGCAGGGGCGGGGCGGGGGCGGCCTACCAGCGGCACCATTCGTCGGGCAGCGGCTGGCCGAACCACAGGCGCACGAGGTGATGGGCGATCGACAGCCGCCCCGGCAGGCGCACCTCGCGTGACTGGCACAGGGCGGGCAACTCGTCGCGGCTGATCCAGCGGGCCTCGGCGATCTCCACCCCGTCCGGCGTCGGGTCGGGTCGGACGCCGCTGATCGTCGCGTGGTAGCCGAGCATCAGCGACGCGGGGAACGGCCAGGGCTGGCTGCCGATGTAGGTGGAGCCGGTGGGGCGCAGGCCGACCTCCTCGGTGATCTCCCGGATCACCGCGGACTCGGCCGACTCCCCCGGCTCCACGAAGCCGGCGAGAGTCGAGAACGCGCCCTCGGGCCACCGGGTCTGGCGGCCGAGCAGGGCGTTGCCCTCGTCGTCGATGAGCAGGGCGATGACGGCCGGGTCGGTGCGCGGGTAGTGCTCGGAGCCGTCCTGCGGGCAGGTCCGCCACCACCCCAGTCCTGCGACCTCGGTGGGGGCGCCGCACCGCGGGCAGCGGGTGTGGGTCCGGTGCCAGTTGGCCAGTGCGAGGAACTCGGCGAGGATCCCACGCTCGTCCTCGGGCAGTCGCAGGCCGACGTCGCGCAGGCCTGCCCACTCGACGTCGGAGGGCACGGCCGGGTCGTCGCGGGCAACCACGCGACCGCACCAGACCAGTCCCGTGGGGTCGAACCCGAGGAGGATGTCGAGGTCGGCGGCGGGGGCGGGGCCGGCCGTGGGGGTCGGGCCGGCGGTCGGTCCGGGACCGCTCACGGCGACCGTCACCAGGCGGGCTGACCGGTCAACGCCCCGGGTGACGGCAACGTCGCCGGACTCATCGAGCAGGACCAGCACCCGCCCGCCCGGGACCGCCGACCAGTCGGCCGTCCGCAGGTCCGCCCGGCGATCGAGCGGGTCGTGGCCCAGCGCGAGGCGCACCTGGTCGAGCGGGGAGCCGGCGGACATGGGCTCACCGTAGTGGGCGTCGAGCCGGAGGACCTGCCCGTGATGTGACAGGCTGTGGCCCGTGCGTGTGGCGACCTACAACCTCCTTCATGGGGTCCCCCTGCGTGACCGGGCGGCGGCCCATGCCGCAGCGGGCAAGTCGGGGCCTGCGGGCAAGTCGGGGCCTGCGGGGACGGATGCCGGGCGCGGGCGGCGGGCGTTCAGCGGCGGGGAGCCCCACCGAGCGAGCGAAGGGCGCCAGCGCCGCCTCCGCCCAGTCCGCCTCCGCCCAGGCCGCCTCCGATGCCGCGCACGACGGCGTCGCCCCGACCGAGCGGCATGTGTGGTCCCCGGAGGTGAGTGACCCGGCCGACCTGGTCCGTTCCATCGAGGAGCTGATGGAGTCCGGGCCGATCGACGTGATCGCGCTCCAGGAGGTCGACCGCGCGCAGGACCGCACGGCGGGTGTCGACCAGGCGCGCCTCGTCGCCGAGACGATCGGTGCCAAGTACTGGCGCTTCGTGCCCAGCGTGCGCGGCACCCCGGGGATCGCCTCGGAGGGCGCGGCCTGGGTGCCGGCCACCGACGCCGACGACCTGCCCGCTGACGAGTCCGAACCCGAGACCCCGACCCAGAGTGGACCCAGGTACGGCATCGCCCTGATCAGCCGGTATCCGGTGCGCGGGTGGCGGGTGATCCGCTACCCACCGGCACCGGTGTCGATGCCGTTGCTGGCCCCGACCGAGAACGGCCGACCCAAGGCCATCCGGGTCCCCGACGAACCACGCTCGGCCGTCGCCGGCATCGTCGAGCTGCCCTATGCCGACGTCACTGTCGCGACCGCGCACCTGTCCTTCGTGCCCGGCGTGAACACCAAGCAGCTCAAGGGGTTGCGTGCGTTCGTCGCCGGGATGCCCCGACCGATGATCCTGATGGGCGACTTCAACACCCCCGGCGGCATCCCCGGCCTCGTGACCGGCTGGGACCAGGTCGCGCGGGTTCCCACGTACCCGGTGATGAGGCCCCGGGTGCAGTTCGACCACATCATGGCCGACGGCTGGACCGCCGATGCCCTGGAGCATGCACGTGCCTCCGCGCGGGCCGTGCCGTTGCCCGTCAGCGACCACTGCGCACTGATCGCCGACTTCCTCGAGCCGTAGTCCGGCCATCGGGCCAGCCTTGACCCAGCCACCCACGAGGCGTTGCCCGACGACCCTCGCGGCCGGTCCGTCCGCCGGCGAGGGGTGCACCTGCCGCGCCGCAGCCGAAAGCTGCCTCGCTACTCCCCCATGACCACCTCCTCCGGATCACCGGCCAGCAGCCCCTCGATCGCCTCCGCGTCGGGCAGTCCGTCGGGTCGCAGGATCGTCCCCGACCGGATGAACGCGAACGCCGCCCCCACCGCCTCGACCGGCACGCCCGCGAGGTCGGCCCACGCCAGCCGGTAGATGGCCAGCTGCAGGGGGTCGGCGACGTCCTGCTTCGAGGTCTTCCAGTCGACGACCTCCCAGAGCTGCCCGGGCGGCGCGTCCGGGCCTGCGGGGAAGACCGCGTCGATGCGGCCCCGGATGAGCCGTCCGGCGATCGCCAGCGAGAACGGCACCTCAAGTCCTGCGGGCGTTCGCTGCGCGTACTCCAGCCGTTCGAACGCCTCCTTCATGGCCGCCAACTCCGCCGGTGAGCCGATGGACTCGTCCGCGGCCCCGGGCAGCTCGTCATCAGCGATCAGGGGTTGGACGCCCAGGCGGGCCTCGACCCACGCGTGGAACGCCGTCCCCAGTTCGGCGTGCTGGTTGCGGCGTCGGGGCATCGGACGCAGCAGCCTCTCGGCGAAGGTGACCGGATCCTCGGCGAGCTCCATCGTGGCCGACGCCGACAGCACGCCGGGCAGGGACGCGACCACACGATCGTCGGCCGAACGGTCGGTGCGGGCCAGCAGTGCGAGGATCGCGGCGTCCCACTGGGCGATCTGCCGCGCGACCGGATCGGGGGTGGTTGGGGCGGCGCGGACGGTCGGATCCGGGGCGGTTGGGGCGCGGCGGGTCGGGTCCGGCCCCGCTGGAGTTCCCGCAGGGGTTCCGGCGGTCGCATCATGGGTTCCCGTTCCCGCGGTCGCCGCATGGGTTCCCGGCGCCGTCACCGTCCCCACCCCACGCACGCGACCCGCGTCCGTCTCCGTAACCGCTCCACCCGAGGCCGCCCAGGGTTCGCCGACCTGGCCGGACTCGATCAGCGCCGTGACCACCCGTGCGGCACCCACGACGCCGGCATCGTCCGGACCATCGGGTGCGGGCCACGGCACCTCGATCGCCTGCTCCAGCATCGGATTCGTGAGGTCGAGCGCCGCTCGGCCGGCACCGCCTCCGGTCTCGGCGCTCGCCGCGTCGCCAACCGACCCCCCAGCGCCGGCCGAAGCCACGTCCTCGGCCGCGGGCTCGCCAGCGCGCTCCTCCGCCGCGGCCGCGTCCTCGGCCGCGGGCTCCTCGGCCCACGGGTCCTCGAGCTCGCCGGTGGCCTGATCGCGCAGCGCCTCGAGGTACTCCGAGGGTCCGCGCGCGGTCTTCTGGGTGGGGCCCCACCAGTGCCCTGTCGCGATCAGGACCTGCTTGGCCCGCGTGACCCCGACGTAGGCCAGTCGGTCGTCGCCGGTGCGGTCGTGGCGACGGCAGGACTCCACGAACGCGGCGAGCTCCTTGGACGTGTACCCGTCGAGCACGGGCAGGACGTGCCGGTCGTCGCGCAGCTCGCTGGGGACCACATGGGCGTAGCCGGTCCATCGCTCGGATCCCTTGCCGCCGGGGAACGAGTCGCGGCACACGTGCGGCAGCACGACCACCGGGAACTCCAGGCCCTTGGCCTTGTGCATGGTCATCAGCTGGACCGAGCCCGGCATCGTCGGCAGGTCCACGTCCTCGCCGGATCCGAGCTGCTCAGCCGCGTCGAGGTAGGCCAGGAACGCCCCGAGCCCGGTGCGGCCGTCGGCGTCGCTGAACCCCTCGACGAGGTGGAGCAGGCCGGCCAGACCCACGTCGCCGATGCCGTGAACGCCGGCGGCGAGGTCGGCCTCGACCCGGGCGCCCGTGACCGTGACCACCGCACCCACGAGATCAGCCAGCGGGGCTCCCACCTGGGACTGCAGCAGGCGCAACTCCCCCAGGAACTCGGCGAGCCGGTCAGCCGCGCCGGCCGACACCCCGGGGCCGGGACTTGCCGCGGCCTCGAGCAGGCTCGGACGCTCGACTGGGTCCTTGAACTCGCTGGCCTCGCGCAGCCGCTCGCGCAACCGCCCGTGCCCCGCGACCGTGTCCGAGCGGGTCGGCCGCCCGCCCGCCAGCTGCACCGCCCTGGCTCCGAGCAGCTCCAGGTCGCGGGGTCCGATCCGCCACCGAGGTCCGGCAAGGAGTGCCGCGAGCGAGGTGTTGTCCGCCGAGTCGGCCAGGACGCGCAGGGTGGACAGCACGGCCGTCGCGTACGGGCTGGCGGTCAGGGCGGCCGTCCCCGAGATGCTGGCCGGGACCCCGCGCTCGACGAGCAGCCGCTGCAGCGGCCCGAGCTGGTCGTTGGCGCGGCCCAGGATCGCGATGCGCTCGGGCGGCGTGCCCGCCTCGACCAGGGCGTGCACCTGGTCGGCGATCCACTCACGCTCATCGGCGACCGTGGGCAGCAGCGCCGCCCGCACCACGGCACCCAGCGGCGCGGGCGGGCGGAGCTCGGCCACCTGCGGGTGCTGGGCGCGCAGGCCGGCGGCGATGCGGTTGGCGGCGTCGAGGATGGGCGTCCCCGAGCGCCGGTTCACCGACAGGACGCGCACCGGGGCCACGCCGTCCCGGCCGAAGTGCTGGGCGAACGCGTCGATGTTCGCGACCGAGGCGCTGCGCCACCCGTAGATCGCCTGCATCGGGTCGCCGACAGCCGTGACTCCGCCGCCGGCGAACAGGGTCGAGAGGATCACGCGCTGGGCGATCGAGGTGTCCTGGTACTCGTCGAGGAGGACCACGCGGTACGCGGCGCGCATCGCCTGGACGAGCTCGTCGGAGCTGCGGACCAGCTCGGCGCACAGCCGCATGTGGTCGGCGAAGTCCAGCCCACCGGAGGCCTGCTTGGCCAGGCGCAGCTCGTCGACCAGGTCGGCGAGCTCGAGGCGTCGCTCGGCGGTTTCGCGGATGTCCTTGACGGCCTTGGTCGCCTTCGGCAACGCGTCGATGGCCGCGATGACGGCGCGGTCGTGGGCCCTCAGCTCGTCGGTGCTGATCGTCTGCTCGGCGAGGTTGGCGTCGAGCCGGACGACGTCGGCGGCCACACGACTGGGTCCGTGCCGGGTGACGACCAGGCCGGTGGCGTGGCAGACGACGCGGTAGGCGAGCTGGGCGACCGCGGGGCCGGACAGCAGGCGGGCCCCGGGCTCGATGCCGACGCGCAGGCCCTGCTCGTCGATGAGCCGGCGCGCGAACGAGTGGTACGTGGCGATCGTCGGCTCGCCGACCGCCTCGCCGCGGTCGGCGGGGTGCTGCGCGCGCCAATGGTTCAGCTGGGCGGTGACCCGCTGGGCGAGCTCGGCCGCCGCCTTGTTGGTGAACGTCAGGCCGAGGACCTCATGCTCGGCGACGAACCCGGAGGCGACCAGCCACAGCACGCGCGCGGCCATCACGGCCGTTTTGCCGGTGCCGGCGCCGGCGACGATCACGAACGGCTCCAGCGGGGCGCTGACGCACTCCCACTGCTCGTCGGTCAGGGTCAGGCCGAGGAGGGCGTCGAGCTCGGCGCGGGGCATCGGTTGGGGGGCCGTGGGGGCGGGCTGCGTCGGTGGCGTCGGTGGCGTCATCAGAGGTCGTCCCCCCAGAGCGACTGCTGGACCGGCACCGCGGGCGTGCTCGGGCGGGGCTGGTCGACGGCCTGGACCGGCAGGTCGGGGCCGGTCCGCGCTCGGGTCGGGGTGGCCGGCACATCCGCCCGTTCGCCCGGGGACTCAGCGATGGCGGGCGTGGCAGCCACCGCCGGCTGCCCAGCGGCTGCCGCGGACTGCGCCGGGCACATGAAGCGGAAGGCACAGGACTTGCAGTGACCGTTGGGCCGTGCCGGGTACTCCGGGCCGTCGGCAAGCCGCGCGGCGTCGACGATCAGGTCGTTGACCCAGGTCCAGCCGTCATCGATCGGGGCCTGGATGCGCACCTTCGGCATGCCCGAGGCGAACCGGTCCGCGAGGTGGACCAGCTCCGCCTGCCCGAGCAGAACGGGTGCCACTGGCTCGTCCTCGACCAGGCGAGTCGGGCGCAGAAGGCGTTTCATGGGTGCCGCGAGGATCCGGATCGGCCGGCCCCTGGCCCGCGCCCGCGCCGAGGACAACTGCGTCTGGTTGCTCGTCGCCGCGGGCACCTTCGGCCGCTCCCGGGACGGGCGCGTCCCCACCGCCGTCGAGGGCGCCGAGCCGGATCGCCAGCTGGTAGATCCCGAGCTGCGGATGCTCCGCGGTGGCTGCCGCGGACGCCGCCGTGCGCCCGGTCTTGAAGTCCACGACGTGGAGTCGACCGTCCTCGGAGCGGTCCACACGGTCGATCGAGCCCGAGACGCTGACGGGCCTGGACGCCCCGGGAACCGGGAGGTGGAACGTCAGCTCGGTGGCGGCCACGGAGCGTCCGGTCGACGCGTCCCAGGCGAGCAGGGCGGTGATCATCTCGTCGACGCGGCGACGCTCGTGGACGCGCTGGTAGTGCGCGGGGAAGGGCACCGAGGCCCAGATCTCGTCGACGAACGGGCCGATCTCGCGCGGGTCAGGAGCGACGTCCCCGCGGGCGAGCGCCTCGGCCACAGCGTGGACCACCAGCCCGACGACAGCCGCCCCGCCGGACGGGTTGCCCGCCCCCACGCGCCTGTCGAGGAACCAGCGCAGCGGGCAGTCGCGCAGGGCGGCCACAGCCGACGGCGACAGCCGCAACGGTCGCGGGGTCTCTCTGGAGCCCGCGGATCCGTCCTGCCCGTCGGGGGCCTCTAGCGCCGCGTACTCCCCCGAGCCTGCGGACTCCCCTGGCCCATCCGACTCCCCGGGCCTCACTGGCGCGCCCACCGACCCCGACCCCCACTCCCGCGACGCCCGTCAGCGGCTGCGCGCCCCACCACCGGGTCGGGTCGGCGGCCGCCATGGGCCCCAGCGGCCCCGACTCCCGCGCCCGCAGGGCCAGCGCAGCCAACCGCTGGATCGCCGCTCCCCGCAACGCCTCGACCTGAGGGTCACCCGACCCGTCCGCACGAACCGTCGCCGGCGCCTCGGCCGCCTCACGCAGCGCGGCGATCAGGCCCTCGGCGGACATCGGCGACGCCGATCGCACCGCCATGGCCTCCACCTCCTGGCCGAGCTCAGCCAGGAACCTCGACGCCTGCAAGCCGCCCTCGACACGCTCCGCAACGGCGGACACGACCAGCCACGACCGTGCCCTCGTGCACGCGACGTACATGAGCCGGCGCTCCTCGGCCAGCAGGTCGGCATGCGTCAGGCCCTCGATGCGACCCCGGGGTCCGAGCTCTGCGACGCGCAGGAGGTCCGAGCGCAGCCGGACGTCGGGCCACTGCCCCTCCTGGACCGCGGCCACCACCACCAGCTCCCACTCGAGGCCCTTGGCGCGGTGGGCGCTGAGCAGTCGCACATGGTCGCGGTCGGACTCCTGGGCCCCGCGCACCTCCTGGGGCAGCCGCAGCGCGTTGATGTCGTCCAGGAACGAGGCCATGCCGATCTCGCCCCGACGCTGGGCCGGCAGCCTGTTGGCCAACTCGAACAGGGCCACCACCGCATCGAGGTCGCGATGGGCGGAGGCGGCCGCGGTGTACCCGCCGCCCGGGCGCAGCGCGGCCGACCGCAGCCGCTCCGGCCAGTCCGTGGAGCTCCAGACCGCCCACAGCACCTCGCTGACCATCTGGCCCGACTGCATCGCCGCCCGCCCGGCAGCGACCGACTTGGCCACGCGGGCGAAGGCAGTCACCGCAGAGCGCGGGATGTCCGCTGACGCCGCCGGCAGCTCCCCGCGAGCCAGCGCGGCGGTCAGCAGCGCATCCGAGGACTCGCGGCGCCCCGACCCATCCACCTCGGGGGCCTCCCCCGCGGGTTCCGCCCCGCGCCGCTCCTTGAGCACCGCCCGGGCCAGCGCCCGGATGGCGACGGCGTCCGCACGCCCGAGCGGTCCGGCCAGGAGCGCCCGCCCGGTCTCCTCGGGCACGGAGGACGGGTCGAGCGCGAGGCCGAGGACCGCCAGCAGGACGCCGACGGCCGGCTCATCGCCGAGCGGGGTCTCGTCCGGCGGCAGCCACACGGGGATCCCGGCGGCCCGCATCGCGCGCGCCAGCACCGGACCGCTCACGGCGGGGTTGCGCACCAGCACGGCCATCTGCGACCAGTCCAGCCCGGGGCGATCCACGTCCCCGGCATGCGCTCGCAGCAGGGTCTCCGCGATCCCGGAGGCCTCCGCGGCAGCGGTCGGGAACGTGCGGACCTGCACGTGGGCAGGGCCGTCCTGCGCCTCGGGCATCCGATGCAGGCGCTGGACCTCCGCGGGCAGCGGCGCCAGCGACACCGGCCCCAGCACACCGGAGGCCGCCTCCGCGATCGCCCGCGGGAACCGTCTGGTCGTGCGCAGCACCTCGATCGCGGCGGGCTGGCCGGTGGGCCCTGCGAACACGTCGGGGAACCGGAGGATGCCGCGCACGTCGGCGCCGCGGAAGCCGTAGATCGCCTGGTCGGGGTCACCGACGGCAACCACCTGGGCGCCACCGCCGGCCAGCCCCTTGAGCAGCGCGACCTGCGCCGGGTCGGTGTCCTGGTACTCGTCCACCACGACGAGCCGGAACGCCTCACGGAGCTGCCGCCCAGCCCGGGGGTCGTTGGCCAGCACGGCCGCGCGCAGGATCAGCTCGGCGTAGTCGAGGCTGCCCTCGAACTCCAGGGTCGCGAGGTACTCCTCGAAGAAGCTGCCGAGCGCGGCCCACACGGGCACGCCCTCGCGCTTGCCGATCCGGGTCAGGTCCTTGCCGTCGAGGCCCTGCCCGCGCGCCCGGGCCAGCAGCGCACGCACCTGCTCGGCGATCCCGCGGGTGCCGACCGCCCGGGCCAACGACTCGGGCCACTGCAGCCGACCCTCCTCGATCGAGTAGGTGAGCAGCTCGCGCAGGCGCGCGTCCTGCTCGGCAGCCACGAGCAGGCGCGGCGGGCTGGCGAACGCGGTGGGGTCGGCGTGCTGACGCAGGACGCCGTACGCGAACGAGTGGAACGTGCTCACGACCGGGACCGCGCCGCCGCCGAGTCGCCCGCTGATCCGGTCGGAGAGCTCGCGTGCCGCGCGCCGGCCGAACGTCAGGGCCAGGATCCGGTCGGCCGGGATCGGGTCCACCGGGTCGGCGATGCGGGCGACCACCAGTTCGGCGAGGGTGGCGGTCTTGCCGGTGCCGGGGCCGGCGAGGACCAGCAGGTGCCCGTCGCGGTGCTCGACGACGGCGCGCTGCTGGGGGTCGAGGGTGAGTGGGGCCAGCGGCTCCGGGGCACGTCGATCCAGGCGAACCGCAACACCCGACGCGGCCGAGCTCGATCCGACCCCGCCCGACCGCGCGGCCACGCCCGACCCAGCACGGCTCGACCGACCCGCACCACCTTGCCCGGCACCGCCCGACCGACCCGCACCGCCTGGCCAGGCACCCGACCCAGCCGTGCCCGACTGCCGTTCCCTGCCGCCCATGTCCCTCCCCTCGGACGCAAGGCAACCACAGGGGTCCGACACTCCCTGCCGCGACCACCGTCGACCACCGCACCGCCCGCGACTGTGGCGCTGCGCCGCGCGCAGAAGGACGCCGAGCTCCACCCTGGCCCCAGACGCCAACGAACATCCCCACCCCTTCGATGCGGGGTTGACTCGCTTCACTATCTACCGCACTATATGGCCCATGGCAACCCGCTTGCGCGCCCGCATTGTGCGGCGTCCGTCGCTTCCCCTCACCGAACGAGACGAGCAGGACCTCGCGCTGCTCTCCTCGTCACCGGGGCACCGCGAGGCCCTGGAACGGCTCAGCGGCCTCGAGGCACCGTCCAGCGTCAGCGAGGCGGCCATGCTGCACGCGGTCTTCGAAGTGGGGCTCGCGACCATCCGGAGCGCAGTAGAAGAGGCCAGCTACGCCCAGCTCGCTGCCGAGCAGGCCGGTGCGGCAGCCCAGCTCCGGGCCGAGGCGCGGCGCCGTACCCCCTCATGGGCGCACGAGGAGTGATCCAGCGGTGACGACCCTGTGGCCGGTGCTTCGCGGGCGCGTCTACGCGGCCCGCCTATCGAACCTGGGCGAGGACAAGTACTTCCTCGTGGTTTCGAACAATCGCCGCAACAGACAGCTCCCCCAGGTTCTTGCCGTGCGGCTGACGACGACACCCAAGCCTGACCTTCCGAGCATCGTGCGACTGGGTCCGCCCGAGGCGTTCACCGGCAGCGTGATCTGCGACGACATCGTCGAGATCTGGCACGACGAGGTGACGCGCGACCTCGGCGCCCTCAGCCCCCGAGCCATGGAAGCGGTCGGCAGGGCCTCATGGCCGCACTGGATCTATCGCCCTGACCTGGCGCGGCGCCCTTCTCGAGGAGTGACCGGACGGGCGGGTCGGGTGCGCGGCGACCGGGCTTGCGCGCACTCCTCCCCAGCGTCTCGGAGTTGCGTTGCGTTTCGGTCGAATCCACGTCTCAAACGCAGCGCAGACCCGTGTCGGGCGAAGCAAATGCAGCGCAACTCGAGGAAGCGAGCGACGTCGAGCTCCGTGCCCACCGCGCGGGCCAATCCCCACCCGACCGGCGGGAACGTGACAACATCGGGGAGTGACCGAGCGCCCCACGAACCCAGTGGCGCCCGATCTGCTGCAGGAGCCGGTGCCGAGCGGGTTGGGCGCCCTGACCGACGCATCCCTGGCGCCCCCCACCGAAGCCGCACCCCCTACCGCCGGCGAGCCCACCGCCGGCCCCCCCACCGAGGCCGCAGCCCCCGCACACCCCTCCCCAACCCTCGACCCCACCCCCTCCCCCCTCCCCGCCTCCCCGAACTACACCACCCTCGTGGTCGAGGAGGGGTTCTTCCGCTCGCGCCTGCGCCGCCCGCGCGACCTGCTGGGCGCCGTCCTGGCCCTGGTGATCGCGGTCGCGGTCGTGCTCCTGGCGGTCACCGCGCAGCAGACCGTGATCGCGATCGACGACGACCTCGCCGACGCCCAGCGCTCGTTGCCCGAGGTGATCTGGGGCCTGCTCAGCGCCCTGGCGGGCCTGGGCGTGGTGATGCTGCCGCTGGTGGCCGCCGTCTCGATGCTGGTGCGACGTCGCGGGCGGCAGCTGCTCGAGTCCATCGCGGCCATGACCGTCGCGGCCATCGTCCTGACGCTGATCTCCACGGCCGTGCGCGACTCCGGCTACGACACCCTCTACGCGGCACTCACCGGCTCACCGATCAACGACGACCTGGCCTACCCGACCAACCCCCTGCTCGGTGGGACGGTCGCGTTCGTGACCGTGGCCCGCCTGATGAGCCGGCCCCGCTGGAACGTCGTCACCGGGCTGATCGTGGCCTCGACCGCGCTGGTCGGATCGGTCAGCGCGGGCAGCACCAGCACCGCGCAGGCCCTGAGCTTCCTGGTCGGCCTGGCGATCGGCCTGCTGACCCGCTACATCCTGGGCACGCCCACGACCCGACCCTCGGGGGCCGACGTGGCCACGACGCTGATCACCGCGGGGATCCCGCTGGTGATGCTGCGGGCGCGCGGGGGCACCTTCACCGGCCGGCACTACATGGCGGTGAAGGCCGACGGGGGGCAGCTCGACGTCGTCGTCCTCGACCGCGACCTCGAGGGTTCCGGGCTGGCGCTGGCGCTGTGGCGCACGATCCGGCTGCGGGAGGCCAACGACTCGGCCAGCGGGTTGTCCATGCGCAGCCAGCTCGACCGGGCGGCGATGATGGCCTACGCCGCGCAAGTCCGCGGGGGTGCCGAGCCCGCGGCTGGAGCTGGCCGCGATGGTGAGCGCGGACTCCGCGCTGCTGGCCTACGAGAGCCTCGACGGGCGCGCGGTCATCCCGGGCTCGGGGATGCAGAGCGACCGCCCCACCGACGAGGAGCTCGACATCGCGTGGCGGGCGGTTGCTGCGATGCAGGCGCGGTTCCTGGCCCACCAGAACCTGCACGCGGAGAACGTCCTCTACGCCGGCGCGGGGACCTACCTCGACGGGCTTGGAGTCCGGGACGGTCGCCGCCGGCGACGTCGTGCTGCGCCTGGACGTCGCCGAGCTGCTGGTCACGCAGTCGATGCAGACCGACGTCCCCACTGCGGTCGCCTCGGCGCGTCGGGTGATCGGCGACGAGGCGGTGCTGCGTGCCCTGCCCGTGCTCCAGCGGGTGGCCCTGAGCAGCGAGACCCGGGCGGCGCTGCGCTCGGACAAGTCCCTGCTCAACGACCTGCGCGCCGAGCTGCTGGCGATCAACCCGGCCGTCGAGATCGAGCCGATCGACCTCGAACGGCTCAAGCCACGCACCGTGGTCACGCTCATGCTGGGAACGGTCGCGGCCTACCTGCTGCTGTCGCAGCTGGCGCAGGTGAACGTGGCCGAGGTCGTGGCGGAGGCGGACTGGCGGTGGGCGGGCGTCGCGCTGGCCCTGTCGTTCGTGACCTACGTGGGGGCCACGATGGCCCTCGGCGGGTTCGTGCCCGACCGGTTGAGCTTCCTGCGCACGCTGCAGGCCCAGTTCGCGGCGAGCTTCGCGACGCTGGTGTCGCCGCCGACGCTGGGCGCGGTGGCGGTCAACGCCCGGTTCCTGAACCGTTCGGGCCTGCCCCCGGCGGCCGCTGCGGCCACGGTCGGGGTCTCGCAGGTGGCCGCGTTCATCGTGCACGTCGCCCTGATGCTGCTGACCGCGATCGCCGCCGGGACGCAGGCCGACCTGCAGTTCAACCCCCCGCGCGGGGTGATCATCGGCGTCGGCATCGTCGCGATGATCATCGGCGGGCTGGCCTCGATCTCACACGTGCGCCGCTGGTTGACCGACCGGATCCGGCCGATGATCGAGCAGGTCATCCCCCGGTTGGCGACCGTGGCCCAGCGCCCGGCGAAGCTCGCCGAGGGGTTCGGCGGGATCCTGCTGCTGAACGTCGCCTACTGCCTGTGCCTGGTGGCCTCGGTGCGGGCGTTCTCCGACTCGCTCACAGTCGCCGCGATCTCGTTCGTCTACCTCGCGGGCTCGACGCTGGGCCAGGCCGCGCCCACGCCCGGCGGGTTGGGCGTCGTGGAGGCGGCCCTGGCAGCGGGGTTGACGGCCGCTGGGCTGAACCCGGCGGTGGCGGTGTCAGCGACGCTGCTGTTCCGGCTGGTCACGTTCTGGCTGCCGACGGTCCCCGGGTGGTTCGCGTTCCGGAACCTGACGGCGAAGGG
>CAVPNW010000012.1:0-25000 GCA_963706875.1 uncultured Actinomycetes bacterium
CCACGACAGCCGTGAGCTTGGCGGTCTCCTCGGACAGGGCGTTGAAGGCTGCCCCGGCTCGCATGGCGCTCCCGACGGCGGCGACCAGCGCGCCGAGGACAGGTGCGTCGGCCTCCTCCAGGGACCAGCCGCGGGTGCGGCCGGCGATCCGGCTGCGGCGGTAGTGGTCCGTGGAGCCGATGAGCAGCGCTCCGGGGTTGGCGGTGCCCATGTCAAGGCGGGTCACGAAGCCGGTCTGCCACCCATCCGGCAGTTCCTCCGCGCCGAGGGGTCTGGGTCCCTGATCAGCCCAGGTCGACGAGAGGATGCGTTCGGCCCAGACGTCCCCGTCGGCACTGCCGGTGCCGGGCTGAAGGACCAGCATCTCAGGCGCGCCCACGATCTGACGGATCGCCTCCGCGGACTCATCCAGGGTGGCTGTCCCTTGGCCATGCTGGGCGAGCAGCCCACCCAACTTGACCAACCACTTGTTGCGCTCACGTGCTTCGGCATGTTGCGCCGCAGCCCCGTACGCGTACCAGAGCGCAAGCGCAGGCAGGAACACGAAGGGGACCAGAGCCCGGGTTTCGGGGTTGCTCGCCAGAGCGACCCCCATGGCACCGATGCCCGCGGAACCGATCGCCATGAAGGCTGACAGCCTCCACTCCTCACGGAACACCGATCCTCGCGAGACCCCGCTCGCAGCCCGCAGGAGGCTCGCGAGGATCGTCAGGTTGACCGCGGTGAAGGCGATCGAGGCAATCAGAAGGCTGGCGATCGACTGCCACGAGAACACATAGCTCGCGATCGACTGCGTTGACGAGCCCGTGCCGACCTCGGTGGGCTCGGTGGGTGCGAATGGCAGCAGGGGGAAGAGCACGTGGTACGTGATGATCATGACGCTGGTTGACGCCGCGTACATGCCGAGGTTGTAGACGACCTTGATCCGCGGACGGCGGATCACGAACTCACCGATCAGCATCCCAACCATGGTCGCCACGAGCGCTGCCGTGGGACTCAGGGTGAGGATGGCCGCTGCGAGGACGACCTCGAAGAACCCGAGCTCCTCGTTGGTGGCACCGTGACGGACCTTGACGTAGACCAGCTGACCGATGAGCGTCAGGGCGCAGAAGAGCGGGATCCCGACCGGAAACGCCGTCATGAAGGTTGGCGTACTGGACCAGAGGGTTGCCCCAAGGGCGACGACGAGCGATGCTGCAGCCAGGCCCAGCAGTGCTGTTCGAGCCACGACCCGTCTGATCGATCCGTGCTCGGCGGTGGTCGTCACAGGTCTCCCACGGTCGTGGCGGGTGCTCCCGCCGGCCTGTCTCCAGTCAAGCAGATCAGGCCGTCATGCTCCATGACCTCGCGCTCCACGACCGTGCGCTCCATGACCGGGCCTCCCACGAGAAGTCGCTCCAGGATCGCGCGCTCCACGACCGTGCACTCCACGACCGTGCACTCCACGACCGCGCCGCCCAGTCCGTCTGGCTCCAGGATCGCGCGCTCCACGACCGAGCCAGCCACTCGTCAGCGCTCCAGCTGCGTGCGCTCCACGACCGTGCGCTCCAACTGCGTGCGCTCCACGACCGGGCCAACCACTCCTCGAAGGACCACGACCGGGCGCTCCAGCTGCGTGCGCTCCACGACCGGGCCAACCACTCATCAAGGGACCACGATCTCGCGCTCCACGAGCGGGCCTTGAAGTCGTCCTCGGAGAGGTTCATCGAAGCCATGAGTACGGCGAAGGACCACGAGCGAGCCGCCCACTGCTGGGTCTGCCAGCTCAGCTTCTTCCACGCTGCTGCGACCGCGTCGAAGTCCCCGGCCTCCCAGGCCTCGGCGAACTCGCCCCATGCCGCCGCGTCATCCTCGTTCGGGCCCCACCCACCCTGATCAGCGGAAGGAACGGTCTGCTTCGGCCGTGCGGGCGCCTTGGGTGCAGCTGAGATCGCTGCACCCAGGTCCAGTGCACCCCTGCCCGATCCACTGGGATCCTTGAGGCTGTACGTGGTCCTGGTGAGCAGTCTCTTGACGCCGTTCGGGCTCAGCTTGGGATTCACTTCGAGGACGGCTGCGACAGCGCCGGCCACCACGGCCGCGGACATCGATGTTCCTGAACCCGGCATGTAGCCGTCCTGCGAGGTCCACTGGGCCGCACCCGCGGCGATGCTGCCGGGAGCGGTGCTGGACACCAAGGACACGCCGGGGGCAATGAGATCGGGCTTCACCGCGCCGTACTGAGTGCCACGGGAGCTGAAGGACGCGACCGCATCGTCATTGCGTGAGGCCGTGCCCGCCTCGTCAAGGGCGCCCACAGTGAGGAGGACCGGACTGTTGCCGGGCGAACTGACCTCGCCGGCCGCCCCGTCGTTGCCTGCTGCAGCGACCACGGTGACGCCCCTGTCCCAGAGCCGTTCAAGGGCGCGAGTCAGGGGATCGAAGGATGGGGGAAGTGGGCTGTCGGTCGACAGGCTGAGGTTGACCACATCGACGTCGGCGCGATCAGCAACGAGTTCGAGGCCAGCCAGGACCTTGCTCAGCGACGTGCTGCCGTCGTTGTTGGCCACCTTGACATCGAGAAGGGTGGCGCCCGGGGCCACGCCTGGGAACTCCCCGTTCCCGCCGATCAGTCCGGCAAGGAAGGTTCCATGGCCGAGGCCATCCCCGACATCATCCACGCCGGGGACCGTGATGTGAGTGACGCCATCCAAGCCCACCGCGGTGGGGGCCACGCCTGTGTCCACCAGCGCAACCGTGACGCCGTTGCCGTACGAGGAGCCGTCCTGGACACCGATCGTTCCACGATAGGTCGGCGCTGACGCAGCCTCTTCCAGCTGCGTCCCGTTCACCTTCATCGGGGTGTCGGGGATCTCAGCCGAACCGGCCGGGGCGCCCACGCCCTTGGGCAGCTCGACGAGCAGGGAGTCGGACAACTCAAGGGTGGCCAGCACCCGACCGCCCACTGCCCCGACGGTGTCGGCCAGCTGCGTCAGGCTCGCGCCCTCCGTCAACGTCAGAAGGACAGTCCGACCCGACCCCTGTGCCCCTGCCGGTACGGGCATGGCGAGAAGTGAGATGGCAGCAAGTGCTGCTGCCATTCGGGTTGGCACTGCTCCCCGCGTCCGGATCGCTGTTGTGCTCATGGTCTTGTCCTCCCTGGGTTGTCCACGTCCCATGTCGGACCGAAACCGCCCCCCGATGAAGCCCCCCACGCCCATCTGGCTTTGAAATTCGGCCGTACGGGTGACAACGATTCACCCGTTTGGGGTAATGATGCGCGTTGAACCCGCATTTAGGCCAGATTGTTACGCGCGATACCGTCTAGGGGTGATCGCGCTCTCCGCCCTCAGGGCCGTGCAGGCAATCAGTGACCCGGATTCATTCTGCCGATGGGATGGACCATTCAGCGCATCCGACCCATTGTCGGTGGGCTATTCCCAGGAGTTGTCGGCGGCCAGTTCGGCTTCCGGCTCGGATGAGTCCGTTCTGGCCGGAGATGCCCGAATCGGTGGAGTTCACACGGCCGTCCTTGCCTGGGAGTTCGGATTCCTCGGCGGGTCGGTGGGGGTCGCGACGGCCGCCCGGGTCGTCGCCGCCGTGCGTCGGGCGACGCAGCAGGGAATGCCGTTGGTGGCAATGCCCCGCTCCGGTGGGACCCGGATGCAGGAGGGCGCACCCGCCTTCGTCCAGATGGTGGCGATAGCCGCCGCGCTCGCCGAGCATCGTGCCGCGGGCCTGCCCTACCTCGTGCACCTGTGTGGCCCCACGACCGGCGGCGTGCTGGCCACGCTCGGCTCGGCAGGTGACATCACCTCCGCCGAACCCGGCGCGATGGTGGGCTTCCTCGGGCCCCGCGCCTTCACCGCCATCACGGGCGAGGTGTTCCCGGAGGGGATCCAGACCGCTGAGAACCTGCTCTCCCGGGGACTGATCGACGCGATCGTGCCCTGGGACGAGCTGCACGACCTCTGGGCGAGAATCCTGGGCATGTGGGCCGACCGGGCCAGGCTGCTCCCCGTGGTCGACGAAGGCCCCGGGCCGCGGTCGAGGACGACCGTGCCCGGCCGCCCGGAGTCCGCAGCCCAGCTCTGGGAGTACGTCGCGCTCTCCCGCCTGCCCGACCGCATCGACTCCGCCCAGTTCCTGGCTGCTCACCTGGCAGACGTGGTGGTCCTCCCCGGGACGATGACCGGAGAGCTCGCGCAGGGGGCGATCGTGGCGCTGGGCCGCCTGGATGGCATCCCCGTGGTCGTCGCTGCCACCACCGATCGCCGGTCGGGTGTGCCGCTGACGGTGGGCGGCCTGCGGACGGTACGCCGAGGCATCGCCCTGGCCGGGCGCTGGGGCCTTCCGGTGCTCACCGTCGTCGACACCCTGGGCGCTCAGCTCTCCGTCGAGGGCGAGCAGTCCGGTATCGCGGGCGAGATCTCGCGCGTGATGCTGGAACTGGTGGCCGCACCCACTCCGACCGTGGCGCTTCTCCTGGGCGCCGGGACCGGGGGAGCGGCCCTGGCGCTGCTCGCGACCGATCGGATCGTGGCCGGCTCACACACGTGGGTCTCGCCGCTGGCGCCCGAGGGAGCCGCGGCCATCCGCCACGGGGGAACCCACGATCCGGCGCAGATCGCCTGGGACCAGCGGATCGGGGTGCACGCCCTGGCCGAGCTAGGCTTCATCGATCGTGTCGTTCGGGAGTCCGATCCCGGGTGGGTGTCGGCGGCCGCGGATGAGGTGGCCGCGGCCCTGCGGGAGGTCATCGCGGGGCACGATCCCCGACGGCGGTTCGAGAGGTTCGATGCATGGGCGACCTGACAGGTCCGGGGGCGTTCGCCGCCGATGACGGGTCGGTCCCGGCAGAGGTGGCCGACGTGCTCGCCCGGCGAGCCACAGGATCGGCGGGAATCCGCGAGGTCGTGACCTGCTTGGCGATCCACCGCCTGCTCGTCCCCCTGCTTGAGGTCGATGGTGACCTGCTGGAGGGCGACGACGCCGACCCGTGCGCGGGGTCCGACCGGGCAGTGGCCGCGGTGTCGGTGCGGGAGCCCGACGGCAGCGCCCTCGGCCTGGCGTTCACGGGGATGGCGCCGCTGGTCGAGTGGGATGCCTCCGCCCGTCCGCTGCCTGTGGAGGCCACCCGGGTCGCCGGTGCGATCCTGGCCGAGGGTGGCCGTGCGCTGCTGGTCGACGTCGGATCGCCCCATGCCCTGCGCATCGGCGGCGAGGGGTTGGCGCGACTGGCCACCGGTGAACCGTGGCCCGATCCCTGGGAGGACCCGGCCATCCGAGACGCCGTGATCGCCGAGCTCGGTCCGGTCCTGGCCAGCGGCGAGATCCAGGTGCGCCTGGCAGGCCCCGACATCGTCGCACCGGCCGCGGGCTCGAGTGGCGATCAATCGCCTGAACGCGCGCCCGGCCTCCTGCTGGAGGTCCGGTTCCCCGGGGAGCTGCCCGCCGACCAGGCCGAGCAGCGTGCGACTGTCATAGCCACCAAGATGTCGCAGTCGGCGACGCTGCGAGAGGTCTTCGACGGCACCCTGGCGGTCAAGGTCGTGCGCTGAGTGCACCTGATCCTTCCAAGCGGATCCGACTCAGACGACCGGGCCGGTCAGCTTCTCGCCGGGGCCCTGACCGGGCGGGTCCGGGAACTCCGAGGCCTCCCGGAAGGCCAGCTGCAATGACTTCAGGGCGTCACGCAACGGCCCGGCATGGAACGTGCCCAGGTCCGGTGCCGAGGTCACGACGAGGCCGGCCAGGGCGTTGATCAGCTTGCGCGCCTCGTCGAGGTCGGTGCCCGCGTCGCCCTCCTCGCCGAGCCCGCACTTGACGGCCGCCGCGCTCATCAGGTGCAGGGCCACCGTCGTGATCACCTCGACGGCCGGGACCTCGCCGATGTCGCGAACCGCCTGGTCGACGTCGTCCGGGCCGGGCGTTGCCGGGCCGGCCTGGTCGGGTCCATCGGGATTCGTGGGAACCTCAGTCATCCTGATACCCTGTCATGGACGACCGATCTGCCCCAACTCGGTGCACGCGCTGAAGGGGTGGTTGGCGGAGAAGAGGGGTCTCGAACTCCCACCCGGACAGCCCCAGGGCAGTCGGGTAGTGAACCGGATGGCCAGTCCGTCCGGTGCCGGTGCTGCGCCGGCGTTTCGAGGCCTGCTCACCTGCCCGTGAGCGGGCCTCTTCCCATGAGAGGCACGGCTGCCCTGGACGAGGGCGGCGGCGGTCGCGAACAAGAAATGCGACCCAAGGAGGCGCCATCAGCGTCGAGCCCCGGATCAACGATCGGATCCGCGTTCCTGAAGTACGACTCGTCGGCCCCAACGGCGAGCAGGTCGGTATCGTCCGCATCGAGGACGCCCTGCGACTGGCTGTCGAGGCTGATCTCGACCTGGTCGAGGTGGCCCCGGACGGCAAGCCGCCGGTCTGCAAGCTCATGGACTACGGCAAGTTCAAGTACGAGTCGGCCGTGAAGGCCCGTGAGGACCGCAAGAAGCAGGTCAACACGGTCATCAAGGAGATGAAGCTCCGTCCGAAGATCGATCCGCACGACTACGAGACCAAGAAGGGTCACGTGGTGCGGTTCCTCAAGCAGGGCGACAAGGTCAAGATCACGATCATGTTCCGCGGCCGCGAGCAGTCCCGGCCCGAGCTCGGCTACCGCCTCCTGCAGAGGATGGCTGAGGAGATCGCCGAGTACGGGATCGTCGAGAGCTCTCCCAAGCAGGATGGCCGCAACATGATCATGGTGGTGGCCCCGACCAAGAAGAAGGCGGACGCGCGCGCCGAGCGCGAGGCGGCCCGCAAGAGCACGGGAGCTGACACCACCGAGGCCCTGGACAAGTCCGGGGCCTGACCACGAACCACGCGATGGGTGACCATCGCGGACAAGCCCGCAGCGGTACGACCCGCACGCGGTGAACCTAGGAGAGCAACGATGCCGAAGATGAAGACGCACAGCGGCACCAAGAAGCGGGTCAAGAGGACCGGCTCGGGCAAGCTCATGCACGAGCAGGTCAACAAGCGCCACCGCCTCGAGGTGAAGTCAAGCAAGCGCTCGCGCAAGCTGCAGGCGGACTCGCCTGTCTCGTCCGCCGACACCAAGAACGTCAAGCGCCTGCTCGGCATGCGCTGACTGTCCCCGAACTCGAACACGAAGGAGTAACACGTGGCACGCGTGAAGAGGGCAGTCAACGCCCAGAAGAAGCGTCGCGAGATCCTGGAGAAGGCCAGCGGCTACCGCGGTCAGCGCTCCAGGCTCTACCGCAAGGCCAAGGAGCAGGTCACCCACTCGGGTGTCTACGCCTACGACCACCGCAAGGACCGCAAGGGCGACTTCCGCCGCCTGTGGATCCAGCGGATCAACGCCGCGTCCCGCGCGCACGGCATGACCTACAACCGGTTCATCCAGGGCCTCAAGGCCGCCGGCGTCGAGGTTGACCGTCGCATGCTGGCTGAGCTGGCCGTGAACGACGAGGCGGCGTTCGCCTCGCTGGTCGAGACGGCGCGCGCCGCGCTGCCGGCCTCGACCCCCGCCGCCTGAGCCAACCTGGTCGGCCCGTGGGCCCCGCCCTCCCCAGGGAGCGGCGGGGCCCACGCATGTCCGGGGGAGCACGTGGCACGCGGATCACGCACGGGCGGCTGGCGTCCGGCGGGGACCTGACATGCTGTGCCGCGTGTCCGCCGACGAGCCCGTGCTGAGCGCCCGATCGGCGCGCGTCCGCGACGCCCGGGCGCTCACGGTGGCCAAGTTCCGGCGCGCGCGGGGGCTGTTCCTTGCCGAGGGCCCGCAGGCGGTCCGGGAGGCACTGGCCGCGGGGATGGCGGTCGAGGTGTTCGTCGACGAGGGCTGGGTCGACCGTCGCGACGAGGTGATCGCGGCCTGCGACGCCTCGGGTGTGGCGCTGCACGTGGTCGATGCGGCGGGGTTCGCCGGGCTGGTCTCGGCGCAGACCCCCCAGGGAGTCGTTGCGGTCTGTCGCTGGGAGCCTCCTGCGCTGGCTGACGTCACCGCGATCCTCGGCCCCGGCCAGCTGGTGCTCGCCCACGAGATGTCCGACCCGGGCAACGCCGGCGCGCTGATCCGCGTGGCCGACGCGGCCGGGGCCGTCGGTGTGGCGCTGTCGGCGCGCAGCGTCGATCCGACGAACGCCAAGTGCGTGCGGGCCACCGCCGGCTCGCTGTTCCACCTGCCGGTCGTCGACGCGGGGGAGACCCTCGAGGCGGTTGCCGCCCTGCGGGACGCCGGCTTCCGGACCCTGGCCGCTGACGTCACGTCGGAGTCGACCGACCTGTTCACCGCCGAGCGCCGGGGGCTGCTCGCCGGACGCATCGCCTGGGTCCTGGGCAACGAGGCCCATGGCCTACCCGATGACGTCCTCGAGGCGGTCGACCACGTCATCAGGATCCCGATCCTCGGTCACGCGGAGAGCCTCAACCTGGCCACCGCTGCGGCAGTGTGCCTGTATGCCGCGGCTCGGGTCCAGCACCAGGATCACCCTGGCGGGTCAACCCCGGGTGCCGCGCTTGGTGCGGCACCGCCGGAGGGCTCCTGAAGCGGTGCTGGGTCGCCGGGCGTCGCCGACGTGTCGGAGGGGACCTCGGCCCCGCGCACCAGGCCATCAGCCTCCATCCGCTCCAGGCAGGCGATGACAGCTGCCTCGACAGTCTCGAACAGGTTGTCCTCGCCGATCTGATCCAGGACCTGCGCCTCGGCGAGGTCCAGGCGCAAGGTCTCGCGCA
Source organism: uncultured Actinomycetes bacterium (assembly GCA_963706875.1). Lineage (GTDB taxonomy): Bacteria > Actinomycetota > Actinomycetes > S36-B12 > CAIYMF01 > Prado023. The sequence continues at coordinate 8,722 of CAVPNW010000012.1, forward strand.
TGGTCGCGAAGACCAGGCCGATCCCGGCGCTGTCGAGCCCGCGCTTCAGGTCGAGAAGGGCTGTCTGCGCCGCGGAATCGGTGTCCGGCACGCCTGCCGCGTCGAAGACGAGCCAGTGCACAGGGTTCGGCGCCCCGGAGATGGCCGACCAGATGCGACCGTTGACCCGCTGGCTGTTGGCGAAGAAGATCCGGTCGTCGAGGCGGTAGATCACGATCCCCTGGATGACCTCGGCATCGGGGTGGCTGGAGACGTTGCCGAAGCGGGCGATGCTGGGCACGAATCCCTGGACGGCGTCGTGCGGGTTGGCCACCCGCCGAACGACCTCGGCCATGGACAGGAAAACAGCCACGAAGAGGGCCTGGAGCACGCCCACGGCGAGCACCAGGAGCATCGTCACGACGGCGATCAGGACCTCGGCGCGGCTGCTGCGTCGCAACGTGATCCAGGCGCTGGCCTCGATGATCCCGACCGAGGCCACGATGATGATCGCGGCGAGGACGGCCGTCGGCAGGTACTGGATCGGCTCGGTCAGGAACAGCAGGATCAGGGCAACCGCCAGTGCGTTGATGAGGCCACCGACCTGGCTGGTGACGCGCATCGAGTCGTTGACCGCGGTCCGCGAGCCGCTTGCCCCGATCGGCATGCCCGCGGTGAGCCCGGCCGAGATGTTGGAGGTGCCGAAGGCGAACAGCTCCTGGTTGGCGTCGACGGTCTCGTGGTTCTTTGCGGCGATCGCCCGCGAGATCAGGATCGCGTCGGAGAAGCTGACCAGGAAGATGCCGATGGCCGGGACGATCAGCGACTGGACGTCGGCCAGCCCGACGGCCGGGATCTCCAGCGGTGGCAGTCCGGAGGGGACCTCGCCGACCAGGGCGACACCGTCGGCCGCGAGGTCCCAGCCCCACGCGACGGCGATTCCCAGCGCCACCACGATGAGCGCCGAGGGCCAGGTCGGCAGCACCCGGCGCATCACCACGAGGAGCGCCATGGCGCCGAGCCCGACGGCCAGGGTCGCGGGGTTGGCCGCGCCGAGGTCCGTGACGTATCCCCAGAGCTCGCGCAGGGCATTGCCGTCCGCCGACGGGATTCCGGTCAGCTTGCCGACCTGACCGATGATGAGCACGATGGCGACACCGGCGATGTAGCCGACGAGGACGGCGTGGGACAGGTAGTCGGCCATCCAGCCGATCTTGGCGATGCGGGCGATCAGGAACACGATCCCTGTCATGACCGCCAGCATGGAGACGAGCGCCACCCACTTGGCCGGGTCGCCGCCCGCCAGGGGAGCCACCGCGGCCCCCGTGACAAGGGCGACGGTGCCCTCCGGGCCGACGACCGTCCGGGGTGTCGAGGAGAGGAACGCATAGATCAGCACGGGTGCGATCAACGTGTACAGGCCGGTCGTCACCGGGACGCCAGCGACCTCGGCGTAGGCCATGGCCGACGGCAGGGTCAGCGCGGCGACCGTCAGGCCTGCGAGGGTGTCGATGCGCAATCGCCCCCCCGAGTACCCGCGCACCTGGGAGAGCAGCGGAACCAGCCGGCTGGGACCCCGGGTCCGGGTGGGCGGGGCGAACACGGCGCGGCCGCGGTAGACCCTGGCGACCGGCACGAGGTCGCGGTCCTCCTGCGCGCGGTCGGCAGCGTCTGCGGGATCCGTCGCGGTTCGGGCAGGCGTCGCAGTCCGGGAGGGCGTCGCAGTCCGGGAGGGCGTCGACTCGCTGGGTTCGGGGGCTGCGTCCGCGGTGGGCAGATCATCAGACCGCGAGGGCTGGTCCAAGCGGTGCACCTCCCGTCGTGCGGTATGGAATCGGCGTCCTCCTGGGTCCGAGATGAACCGCAGATGAACCGTCTGTGAACGGAGTATGGCCGCATCGCCGGGCCCGACGCAGGACAGCTGGCCGGCGTGTCGTCGTGACCGAGGAGCTTGCTCCCATCGCTGCCCGCAGGCCACCGGATCGGTCGGCACGCCGGGCCCTGCGCCCCCGGTAGAATCGGCCCCTGTTGCCCGCAGTCGAGACGAACCCCGGAAGAGGCCATGTCCGCCCCCAACAAGACCTATGACCCGGTCGAGGTGAGCGCGCTGTCCGATGACGCGGTCGCCGCGGCGCAGGCCGCTGCCCTCACCGCGATCGCCGGCGCCGCTGACCTCGACGCCCTGAAGGCCGTCCGCCTCGAGCATGCCGGCGACCGCTCGCCGCTGGCCCTGGCCAACCGTGAGATCGGTGCGCTGCCCCCGGCGGCGAAGGCCGAGGCTGGCAAGCGCGTGGGCATGGCCCGTGCGGCGGTCAAGAAGGCTCTTGAGGACCGCGAGATCGTCCTCGCCGCGGAGCGCGACGAGCGGGTGCTCGTGGAGGAGTCGGTCGACGTCACGCTTCCCACGGACCGACGTCCGCGAGGAGCCCGGCACCCGCTGACCACATTGATGGAGCGAGTCGAGGACGTGTTCGTCGCGATGGGCTACGAGGTCGCCGAGGGCCCCGAGGTTGAGGCCGAGTGGTTCAACTTCGACGCACTGAACATCGCACCCGACCACCCAGCGCGCACCATGCAGGACACCTTCTTCGTCGGCTCGTCCGAGAGTGGCGTCGTCCTGCGCACCCACACCTCGCCGGTGCAGGCCCGCACCATGCTGACCCGCGAGCTGCCCATCTACGTGATCTGCCCCGGCCGGGTCTACCGGACCGACGAGCTCGATGCGACCCACACCCCCGTCTTCCACCAGGTCGAGGGCCTCGTCGTCGACGAGGGCATCACGATGGCCGACCTCAAGGGGACCCTGGACCACTTCGCCTCGGCGATGTTCGGCGAGGGCCTGGTCACCCGGCTGCGCCCTAGCTACTTCCCATTCACCGAGCCCAGCGCCGAGGTCGACCTGCAGTGCTTCGTCTGTCGGGGCGCCTCGGTCGGCGACCCGGCCAACCCGTGCCGGACCTGCTCCTCGGAGGGCTGGATCGAGTGGGGCGGCTGCGGCATGGTCAACCCGCGCGTGCTCACCGCGTGCGGCGTCGACGCCCACCGGTACACCGGCTTCGCGTTCGGCATGGGCATCGAGCGGACCCTGATGTTCCGCCACGGCGTCACCGACATGCGCGACATGGTCGAGGGCGATGTCCGGTTCACCACCGCGTTCGGCTCGGAGGTCTGAGGTCATGCGCGCACCCATGAGCTGGATCCGCCAGTACGTCGACGTGCCCGCCGGCCAGACCGGGCGGGATGTCGCCGCCCGCCTGATCGCCGCCGGGCTCGAGGTCGAGACCGTGGACGTCCTCGGTGCCGAGGTCACCGGTCCGCTGGTCGTCGGACGTGTGCTGGCCGTCGAGGAGCTGACTGAGTTCAAGAAGCCCATCCGGTTCTGCCGGGTCGAGGTCGGCGCGGGCAACGGCGAGGTCGTCGACGGGGTCGCGACCACCGAGCGCGGGATCATCTGCGGGGCGAGCAACTTCGTCGCCGGCGACCTCGTCGTGGTGGCGCTGCCCGGTGCGGTGCTGCCCGGCGGGTTCGAGATCGCCACGCGGCCCACCTACGGTCGCGTGTCCGACGGGATGATCACCTCCGAGCGTGAGCTCGCCCTCGGCGAGGACCACAACGGGATCATCGTGCTGCCCGACGGGTCCGCCGATCCCGGGGATTCCGGGTACGAGGTCCTCGGCCTCGGCGACGAGGTGCTCGACATCGCCGTCACCCCCGACCGCGGCTACGCCCTGAGCATCCGCGGCATCGCCCGCGAGGTGGCCACGGCCTATGCCCTGCCGTTCGCCGACCCGGCCCTTGTCGACCCCGAGGCGCTGCTGCCCGCGCCGTCGGGGGAGGCCCCGCACGGCTGCTCGATCACTGACCCGAGTGCCGCCGACCGGTTCGTCCTGCGCTCGATCGCTGGACTGGACCCCAATGCGCCCAGCCCGCAGTGGATGCGCCGCGCGCTGGTCGCGTGCGGGATGCGCCCGGTGTCGCTGGCCGTGGACGTCACCAACTACGTGATGCTCGAGCTTGGCCAGCCGCTGCACGCCTTCGACCGCGCGAAGCTGTCCGGTCCGCTGACGGTGCGCCGGGCGGTCGCGGGGGAGCCGTTGGAGACCCTCGACCACGTGAAGCGCACGCTGAGCGCCGAGGACATCGTGATCGCCGAGCCCACCGGCCCGCTGGCCCTGGCCGGGACGATGGGCGGCCTCGAGTCCGAGATCGACGACGGCTCGCACTCGGTGGCGATCGAGGCCGTGCACTTCTCCGCACACGCCGTGGCGGGCATGTCGCGCCGGCACAAGCTCTCCAGTGAGGCCTCGCGTCGCTTCGAGCGCGGGGTTGACCCCGAGCTGCCGGCCATCGCGTCGGCGCGCGCCGCCGCCCTGCTCATCGAGCTCGGGGGTGCCACGTACGTCGGGACCTCTCGGGTCGATGCGGTGGCCCCCGTTGCGCCCGTCCAGATCCCTGCCGACCTGCCGGAGCGGATCTCCGGCCTGGCGCTCTCCGTCGATCAGTCCATCCACCGGCTCGAATCGGTTGGCGCGACCCTGACGGTCGAGGGCACGTCGCTGTTCGTGACTCCCCCGACGTGGCGTCCCGACCTGACCGACCCTGCGGACCTCGTCGAGGAGGTCGTGCGGCTCGAGGGGTACCAGAACCTGCCCTCGACCCTGCCGGTCGTCCGTGCCGGGTACGGGCTGACAGCCGGCCAGCGCCTGCGCCGTCGGGTGGGCCGCACCCTGGCCGCATCCGGGCTTGTCGAGGTCCTGAGCTACCCGTTCATCGGCCGCCAGGACCTCGAGGCCCTGGGCATCCCCGCCGACGACCCGCGCTGCGAGCTCGTCGATCTCGCCAACCCGTTGTCCGATGAGGCGCCCTCGATGCGCACCACCCTGCTGGCGGGCCTCGTGACCTCGGCGCGCCGCAACCTCAGCCGCGGTGCTGCGGAGGTGGCCCTCTACGAGGTCGGGCTGGTGTTCCGCGGTTCCGGGACGGGCTCGTCCGTGGAGCCGCCGCGGCCCTCGGTGGCTGGGCGTCCGAGTGACGCCGAGGTGGCCGCTCTGGAGGCGCTGCTCCCCGAGCAGCCCCGGCACGCCGCAGGGATCCTCGCCGGTGAGCGGGACCGGTCCGGATGGTGGGGTGCGGGCCGTACGGCCGAGTGGTCGGATGCGATCGGGATCGTGCGCGACCTCGCCGACGAGCTGGGTGTGGCGATCGGCGTGGCCGCCGGTTCCAGCGCCCCCTGGCACCCGGGTCGGTGCGCGGCCATCTCAGTCGACGGTCAGGTGATCGGGCATGCCGGCGAGCTGCACCCACGGGTGATCGGTGAGACGGGCCTGCCGGCACGGACGGTCGCCTTCGAGATCGACCTCGATGCGCTGCTCGCCGCAGCACCGGAGGCGGCGGCTGCCCCCGTGTTCTCCACGATGCCGGTCGCCAAGGAGGACCTCGCCGTCGTCGTCGCCGAGGACGTGCCGGCCGAGGACGTGCGCCGCGCCCTTGTCAGCGGTGGTGGCGAGCTCCTGGAGAGCGTCCGGCTGTTCGACACCTACTCCGGCGAGCAGGTGGGGGCCGGGCGAACCTCCCTGGCCTTCGCCCTGCGGATGCGCGCCCCGGACCGGACCCTGTCGGCGGCCGAGGTCGCCGAGGTCCGCCAGAACGCGCTGGCCTCGGCCGAGGAGAAGTGCGGTGCTGTGCTGAGGGCCTGATCCGGCCGCCGGTGCCCCGGGGGCGTGCCCATGCGTGTGGGTCACGTGCACGCCTAGGATTCCGGTGTGGCGTCGACCTCTGTCTGGGACGAGTTCGAGTTCGACCCGCGCAGCCCCCAGTACGGTCCGCTGCGAGCCTCTGACGCGGACCGTGATGTCGTCCACCGCCTCCTGGGTGGCGCTTACGCCGACGGGCGGATCAACCGCGAGGAGTTCGACGAGCGCAGCGAGGCCGTCCTCGGGGCTCGGACGCTCGCCGAGCTGCCCGTCCTGATGTCCGACCTGGTCCCTGTCTCGGGGCTCCCCGCGCGTCGCTCCGTGCCCGCGCCGGACGCTGCGGCGCTCGAGTCCCGGGCGGTCGCGGCCTACCGCGCGGACGTCCGGGAGGCCGCCTGGGGGTTCGTGTCGGCCTCGATCATCTGCTGGGTGATCTGGGGAGTCACCTCCGCGGGGGGCTTCCCCTGGCCCGTCTTCGTGATGCTGGGCACGGGCCTGCACCTCCTGCGCCTGCTCGTGATGCGCGCCGACCAGGTGGAGGAGCAGCGCAAGCGGTTGCAGCGCAAGGAGCGCAAGGCTCTGGAGGAACAGCAGCGACGGGGCCTCGAGCCCGGAGCCGGTGACGACTCCTAGCGCGACATGCCCCATGGCGGGCGGGGGCTGGTCAGGTGGTGACCGGGGTCTCGGGTGACGCGAGGGAGCGAACCCTCCTGCCCGTGGCCTACGCTGCCCGGCGGGCCACATGGCCTGTGAGGGACCACGCCTGGAAGATGGAGGATCGACGTGCCAGACATGCCCGTCGCCATGATCACCGGGGCGACCCGCGGGATCGGGCGAGCGCTCGCCGAGGACCTCGTCTCGCGTGGGTGGCGGGTGGCGGCCCTCGGCCGGGACGTTGACCTCCTGGCGGGGCTCGCAGCCGCGTCACCTGCGGATCAGGTGCTGCCCCTCGTGGCCGACGTCACGGACAGGACCGCGATGGCCCAGGCTGTGGCCGCCCTGCACGCCATCTGGCGGACCCCCGACCTCGTGGTCGCCAACGCCGGTGCGCTGACCGCGATCGGTCCGACCTGGGAGGCGGACCCCGACACGTGGTGGCACGACATGGAGGTCAATGTCCGGGGCGTGTTCACGACGATGCGCGACGTGGTGCCAGCAATGGTCACGCGGGGCAGCGGGCGGGTCATCGTCATGTCGTCGGGCATGGGTCGCTTCCCCTCACCGTGGACCTCGGCATACGGCGCGAGCAAGGCAGCCGTCTCACACCTGGCGTCCTCGGTGGCTGCCGAGCTGGCCGGGACGGGTGTGTCGGTCTTCGCGATCAGCCCAGGGATGGTGCACACGGACATGACCAACTGGCCGGACGCGCTGGTCACCTACCGCCCCGACCTGGCCCAGATGCCGGAGTCTGCCTACCTGCCCACCTCGGCGGTAGCTCTCCTGGTCGCCGACCTGGCCAGCGGGCGGTTCGACGCCCTCAGCGGCCGGTTCATCCACGTGCGCGACGACCGTGAGGCCCTGCTCGCCAAGGCGACGGCCCCGCCGCACTGACCCTCCCGCCCGCTCGCGCCCGGCCCGCGCGCTCGCCACCCTCCGCAGCATCTCCGCAACGTGCAGGAACTCCCGGCGTTACGGGAGAGTCCGGCCACACGTGGAGATTCCCCGAGTGGCGCCCTGAGCCGAGCAATATCCGTATATGCGTATACTCGCCCCGTGACCTTCACCGTGTCGATCGCTGGGGCCTCCGGGTATGCCGGCGGTGAGTTGCTGCGCCTGGTGTCCGCCCATCCCGAGTTGCGGCTCGGCCCACTGGCAGCCGGCAACCGGGCCGGGCATCCGGTGATCGCGACGCATCCGCAACTGGTGTCCCTGGCCGGGCAGAGCTTCGTCCCGACCGATGCCGACACCCTCGGCCAGGCCGACCTGGTCCTGATGGCACTCCCGCACGGGGAGTCGGCCGCCCTGGTTGCGGCCCTCCCAGATGACCTGCCCATCGTGGATCTCGGCGCCGACTTCCGCCTGGCCGACGGCGGCGCCTGGGACCGCTACTACGGCGGCACGCCGCACGCGGGAGCCTGGGCGTACGGCCTGCCGGAGCTTCCCGGGCAACGTGATCGGCTGGTCGACGCCCCGCGCGTGGCCAACCCCGGCTGCTACGCCACTGCCGTGGCCCTGGCGCTGGCCCCCCTGCTGGCCGCCGGCCTGGTCGAGCCCGCGGACGTCGTCGTGGTGGCTGCCTCGGGCACCTCGGGCGCCGGGCGCAAGGCCACCGAGTCGCTGCTCGGCAGTGAGGTGATGGGCTCGATGAGCCCGTACAAGGTGGGCGGGACCCACCAGCACACTCCCGAGATGGAACAGGCCCTGTCCGTCGCGGCGGGGGAGCCGGTCACGATGCTGTTCACCCCCACGCTGGCCCCGATGCCGCGGGGGATCCTGGCCACCTGCACCGCACGCACCAGCCCGGGCGTGGACGAGGCGACCCTGCGCGACGCCCTGCACGCCGCGTACGACAGCGAGCCGTTCGTGCACGTCCTGCTCGCGGGTCGGATGCCGAGCACCGCCGCCACGGTCGGGTCGAACAGCGTGCACCTGCAGGTGGCCCTCGACCTGCACTCCGGGCGCACGACGGTGATCGCCGCCGAGGACAACCTGGTCAAGGGCGCGGCCGGCCAGGCGCTGCAGAACGCCAACCGGATCCTCGGCCTTCCCGAGGCCCTCGGACTCCCCGTGAACGGAGTGGCCCCATGAGTGAGCACGTCCCTTCAGATCGGCCGGGGCTCTCCGTCCTCACGATGGGCGGGCCCGAGACCGGTGGGGTCACGGCTCCCGCTGGCTTCCGCGCGTCCGGGCTGGCGGCCGGGATCAAGGCCTCAGGGCGGCCGGACGTCGCGCTGGTCGTCAACGACGGCCCGCGCCATGACGCGGCTGGGGTGTTCACGTCGAACCGGGTCAAGGCGGCCCCTGTGCTGTGGACCGCGCAGTGCGCGCTCGAGGGCCGGTTCCGGGCGGTGATCCTCAACTCCGGCGGCGCCAACGCGTGCACCGGTCCGGCCGGGTTCGCCGACACCCACCGCACCGCGGAGCACGTGGCGGAGCTGCTCGGCGTCGCCCCGATCGAGGTGGCTGTCTGCTCCACCGGACTGATCGGTGAGCGCCTGCCCATGGCCGAGCTGCTGTCCGGGGCGGATGCGGCAGCTTCTGCCCTGTCCGCGGACGGCGGGCTGGCTGCCGCGCAGGCCATCATGACCACGGATTCGGTGCCCAAGCTCGCTGCGGCACACTCCGACGGCTGGGCCGTCGGCGGGATGGCCAAGGGTGCGGGCATGCTCGCTCCAGGCCTGGCCACGATGCTGGTCGTGCTCACCACCGACGCCGTGGTCGACCCTGCGAACCTCGACGCTGCACTGCGCGAGGCCACCCGGACCACGTTCGACCGGATCGACTCCGACGGGTGCATGTCGACCAACGACACGGTGCTGCTCCTGGCCTCCGGGGCCAGCGGCGTGGCGCCGGACCCGGCCCTCTTCGCCGCCGCCGTCAAGTCGACCTGCGCCATGCTGGCCCGCCAGCTCATCGGCGACGCCGAGGGGGCGACCAAGGACATCCGGATCCACGTCGTCAACGCCGCCACCGAGGACGACGCAGTCACCGCGGCGAGGTCGGTCGCACGAAGCAACCTGCTCAAGTGCGCGATCCACGGCGAGGACCCCAACTGGGGCCGGATCCTGTCGGCGGTCGGCACCACCGACGTCGCGTTCGAGCCCGACGCGATCGATGTCGCGATCAACGGAGTGCTCGTCTGCCGGGACGGTGCCTCCTCCGGCGACCGCAGCGAGGTCGACATGTCCGGTCGCGAGGTCACGATCACCATCGACCTGCGCGTGGGCGACGCAGAGGCGACGCTCTGGACCAACGACCTGACCGCCATGTACGTCCATGAGAACTCCGCCTACTCCACCTGATCCTCCGACCGATCCAGGGAGCCCCCGATGAGCAGGTCCCGAGCGGTGCCGACCGCTGACGCGCTGGCCAAGGCCGAGGTCCTGGCCGAGGCGCTGCCGTGGCTCGAGCGGTTCCGCGGAGCCACCGTCGTGGTCAAGTACGGCGGCAACGCGATGACCTCACGCGAGCTGCAGCAGGCATTCGCCGGCGACGTCGTGTTCCTCCGGCTCGCCGGCCTGCGACCTGTCGTGGTTCACGGGGGCGGCCCGCAGATCAACGCGATGCTCTCCCGGCTGGGGGTCACCAGCGAGTTCCGTGGCGGCCTGCGCGTGACCACGCCGGAGATCATGGAGGTCGTCCGCATGGTGCTCACCGGCCAGGTGCAGCGCGACCTCGTCGGGCTCGTGAACGCGCACAGCCCCCTGGCCGTCGGCATCTCCGGGGAGGATGCCGCCCTGTTCGCAGCCGAGCGGCGCACCGTGACCGCCGACGGGCAGGACCTCGACCTCGGGCTGGTCGGCGACGTGACCGGCGTTCGCCCCGACTTCGTGACCAGCCTGCTCGACGACGGGTTCATCCCGGTCATCTCCACGATCGGGGTCGCCGACGACGGCCAGGTGCTCAACGTGAACGCGGATACCGCCGCCTCCGCACTGGCCGTCGCGCTGGGCGCGGACAAGCTCGTCGTGCTCACCGACGTCGAGGGATTGTTCGCCGACTGGCCCGACCGCAGCAGCCTGATCGCCGAGATCCGTGCCTCGGAGCTGACGGAGCTGCTGCCGACCCTGGACTCGGGGATGGCGCCGAAGATGGAGGCCTGCCTGCGGGCGGTCCAGGGTGGGGTCGAGCGGGCGCACGTGATCGACGGCCGCGTGGCGCACAGCCTGCTGCTGGAGGTGTTCACGACGGAGGGCATCGGAACGATGGTCCTGCCCGACGAGTTGCTCGATGGGGCTCCTGACGGGTCGATCGCTGGGTCCTCCGACGGGGTGTCCGCATGACCGGCCGGACGCCCGAGCAGGGCCTCCCGCACGACCCCGATCCGGGCGATCGGGGGCCGTCCGAGAAGGCCGAGCGCGGCGCCCCGGCCGAGCGCGGCGCCCCGGCCGATCGGGGCACCCCGGCCGATCGGGGCACCCCGGCCGATCGCTGGGCGGCCGTGATGCAGGACAACTACGGGACCCCGCCGACAACGCTCGTCTCCGGAGCCGGGTCCTGGGTCACCGACGACGCCGGGCACCGGTACCTCGACCTCCTCGGGGGCATCGCGGTGAACGCGCTGGGCCACGCGCACCCGGCGATCGTGGCGGCGGTCGGTGAGCAGGTTCGAACCCTCGGGCACACCTCCAACCTCGCGATCACGCTGCCCGCCCTCGAGCTCTGCGAACGACTGGCCCTGATCGCCGACCCGAGTGGCGGTGCCCGGGTGTTCCTGTGCAACTCCGGGGCGGAGGCGAACGAGGCGGCGTTCAAGCTCGCCCGACTGACCGGGCGCACCCGGATGGTGGCGGCGGCCAACGGGTTCCACGGCCGCACGATGGGGGCGCTAGCGCTGACGGGGCAGCCGGCGAAGGCCGATCCGTTCCGGCCCCTTCCCGGCGAGGTGGACTTCGTCCCATACGGCGACGTCGAGGCGCTCGCGCAGGCAGTGGACGAGACCGTCGCCGCCGTGGTCCTCGAGCCGATTCAGGGGGAGGCGGGAGTTGTCGTGCCACCTGCGGGCTACCTTGCCGCTGCGCGCCGGATCACCCGCGATGCAGGCGCCCTGCTCATCCTCGACGAGGTCCAGACCGGGATCGGGCGCACGGGTCGCTGGCTGGCACATCAGGCAGCGGGGAACGGCGGAATGCGTCCCGACCTCATCACGCTGGCCAAGGGCCTCGGCGGCGGCCTTCCGATCGGCGCGATGATCCGGCTCGATCACCCCAACACTCCCGAGTTCGCGCCGGGCTCGCATGGATCGACCTTCGGCGGGAACCCCATCAGCGCCGCTGCTGCCCTGGCTGTCCTCGACGCGATCGCCACCGAGGACCTGTTCACCAACGCCACCGAACGGGGCGCGCAGTTCCGGGAGGGCCTCGAGCTGGTCGAGGGAGTCGTCGAGGTCAGGGGCGCGGGGCTGCTCCTCGGCGTCGTGCTCGCCGACCCGATCGCCAGGGCGGTCGAGGCAGCCTCCCGCGCCGCTGGCGTGCTGGTCAACGCGGCCGCCCCGGACGTGATCCGCCTGGCCCCGCCGCTGACCATCACCGCCGACGAGGTCGCCCACGGCATCGCGAAGCTAACCCTGGCGATCGAGGCCGTGCGCACGCAGCCACTCGACGATCATCACCTCAAAGCGCCTCACCAGGGGCATGTCGGATCTGCTTCGAAGGGCCCGTGATGACCATCCCGAACACGAAGGCCGCCCGTCATCGCCGGATCGTCGAGCTGCTCGACCGCGTCCCCGTCGGCTCCCAGGCGGCGCTCGCCGAGCTGCTCGCCAGCGACGGGTTCGCCGTCACCCAGGCCACCCTGTCGCGCGACCTCGACGAGCTCGGGGCCGTCAAGGTCCCCACCGATTCCGGCGAGCAGGTCTACGCCGTTCCCGCCGAGGGTGGCGACACCCGCCCGCACGCACCCGACACAGACTCCGGCGCACGGCTGGCGAAGGTCGCGCAGGATGTGCTCGTGGGGGTCGACAGCTCGGCGAACATCGTGGTCCTGCGCACGCCCCCCGGCGGCGCGCAGTACCTCGCCTCTGCCATCGACCGCTCCGACTGGCCTGACGTCATCGGCACCGTCGCCGGCGACGACACGGTGATCCTGATAACCCGGGCGCCCGACGGAGGAGCAACTGTCGCCGCCGCGATCCTCAGCCTGATCGACCCGCGCCGTTGACCGCGCTCAGGTCGGACCTGTGGTCGTCCCCGCGTGCCGCCTCGAAGTCAGTTCTCGAGCACGACTGCGACACGCCCGACCGCGCGACGTTCGACGCACATGACTCCGCCGCTTTGCGGGCGGAGGGGCAGCCCCGACCTGGCGTGCGCACACGGAACCGCCCGAATGGCTACGGCGGAACCCCTCATTCGGGCGGTTCCTTGTGCATCGACGCTGGGCGGCCATGGCACCCTGGGCGGATCGGGCGGTTTCGTGCGCGCGGTCACTGCCAGCCGGATGATGGAGACTATGCGCATATGCGTATACTGGTCCCGGACGCGCGGGAACCGCGCACGAACTGACTGGGAGACATGACCATGGCTGACCGCGTCGTACTGGCCTACTCGGGTGGGCTGGACACTTCCGTGGCGATCGGATGGATCGCCGAGCAGACCGGTGCCGAGGTGATCGCCTGCGCGGTGGACGTCGGCCAGGACGGCGAGGACCTCGAGGTCATCCGCGAGCGGGCCCTCGCGTGCGGGGCCGTCGAGTCCGAGGTCGTGGACGCCCGTGCGGAGTTCGCTGAGGACTACTGCCTGCCCGCCCTGAAGGCCGACGCGCTGTACATGGACCGCTACCCGCTGGTGTCGGCCCTGTCCCGGCCCACGATCGTCAAGCACCTGGTCGCCACCGCGCGCAAGCACGGCGCGACGGTCGTCAGCCACGGGTCCACCGGCAAGGGCAACGACCAGGTTCGGTTCGAGGTGGGGATCACCAACCTCGCCCCCGACCTCACCTGCATCGCCCCCGTCCGCGATCTGGCGCTCACCCGCGACAAGGCCATCGACTACGCCGAGGCCCACAACCTGCCGATCGACGTGACCAAGAAGTCGCCCTACTCGATCGACCAGAACGTGTGGGGTCGTGCCGTCGAGACCGGCTTCCTCGAGGACATCTGGAACGGTCCGATCGAGGACATCTACTCCTACACCCAGGATCCGACCGTCGTGCGTGAGGCGGACGAGGTCGTGATCACGTTCGCCGCAGGCGTCCCGGTCGCGATCGACGGCCGGCCCGTCACGATGCTCGAGGCGATCCAGGAGCTCAACCACCGCGCGGGCGCCCAGGGCGTGGGTCGGCTGGACATGGTCGAGGACCGCCTCGTCGGGATCAAGAGCCGCGAGGTCTACGAGGCCCCCGGGGCGATCGCCCTGATCACCGCACACCAGGAGCTGGCCGCCGTCACGGTGGAGCGCGACCTGGCCCGCTACGGTCGCGGGGTCACGCAGCGCTGGACCGAGCTGGTCTACGACGGCCTGTGGTTCTCCCCGCTTCGCCGGGCCCTCGGAGGGTTCCTCGACGAGCTCAACGAGACCGTCAGCGGGGATGTCCGGATGACCCTGCACGGCGGCCGCGCGACGGTCACCGGCCGCAAGTCCGAGGAGTCGCTGTACGACTTCGGGATGGCCACCTACGACACCGGCGACACCTTCGACCAGTCCCTGGCCAAGGGCTTCGTCGAGCTCTGGGGTCTGCCCTCGAAGATGGCTGCGGCCCGCGACCTGCGCATCGGCCGGAGCGTCGAGTGACCCAGCCCCCCGACGCAGTCGGGCCGGGTGCGGGGGGGCCGACCCGGTTGTGGGGCGGCAGGTTCACCGGGGGGCCCTCCCCGGAGATGGCCGCCCTGAGCCTGTCAGTGCACTTCGACTGGCGCCTGGCGCCCTACGACCTGCTGCAGACCCGCGCCCACGCCGGCGTGCTGCACCGGGCCGGACTGCTGGATGACGCCGAGCTCGCCCAGGTCTCCGCTGCCCTGGACACCCTCGCAGCCCGGGTCGCCGGCGGCACGTTCCGTGCCACCCCGGACGACGAGGACGTCCACACCGCGATCGAGCGCGGGCTCCTCGAGCTGCTCGGCCCGGTGGGCGGCAAGCTGCGTGCCGGGCGCAGCCGCAACGACCAGGTCGCCACCGACCTCCGGCTCTACCTGCGTGACCAGTCCAGGGCCATCGCCGCGGCGCTCGTCGACCTGGTGCTGGCCCTGACCGACCAGGCGGAGGCGCACATCCACTGCCCGGCGCCCGGGTTCACCCACCTGCAGCACGCCCAGCCGGTGTCGTTCGGCCACGAGCTGGCCAAGCACGCCCACGCGTTCGGCCGGGACCTCGACCGGCTGGCCGACTGGGACGTCCGCGCTGCGCTATCCCCGTTGGGTGCCGGCGCCCTGGCCGGGTCCGCGCTCGAGCTCGACCCCCAGGCCGTCGCCCTCGAGCTGGGATTCTCCGGTGCCATCGCCAACTCGATCGACGCGGTCAGCGACCGGGACTTCGTCGCCGAGTTCCTCTTCGTGGCAGCGATGATCGGCGTGCACCTGTCACGGCTCGGGGAGGAGATCTGCCTGTGGGCCTCGCGCGAGTTCGGCTGGGCCGTGCTTGATGACGGCTGGTCGACCGGGTCCTCGATCATGCCGCAGAAGAAGAACCCGGACATCGCTGAGCTCGCACGCGGCAAGTCCGGGCGGCTCATCGGCAACCTGACCGGCCTGCTGGCCACGCTCAAGGGGCTGCCCTTCGCCTACAACCGCGACCTGCAGGAGGACAAGGAGCCGACGTTCGACGCGGTGGAGACGCTGCTTCTGGTCCTGCCGGCGATGGCCGGCAGCGTGGCGACACTGCGCTTCGACACCGCCCGGATGGCCGCCAGCGCCCCCGAGGGGTTCGCCCTGGCCACCGAGATCGCCGAGTGGCTGGTGCAGCGCGGCGTGCCGTTCCGCGACGCCCATGAGATCTCCGGAGCGTGCGTGCGCGCGGCCGAGGTGCGCGGGGTCGAGCTCTGGGACCTCACCGATGCCGAGCTCGCGGCGATCTCGCCGGCACTCACGCCCGAGGTCCGCGAGCGGCTCAGCGCGCAGGCGGCGGTGGATGCCCGCTCCAGGTTCGGTGGAACCGCTCCCGTCCGGGTCACCGAGCAGTTGGCTGCCCTGCGGGTGCAGGCCGAGCAGTGGTCGGACTGGGCCCGGGCGAACCCGGTTCCGTCGCTGGGCTAGTCGCAGCCGAGCGCGGGGCAGCGCCTGGGCGCGGGGGCGTGCCGCCGACCCGGCTCGGCGCCTGGGCGGGCGGCGGCTCAGGCCCCGGCCCCGGACCGGATGACGTAGACCTTGCGCAGCTCCTCGTGGATCGTCCACGTGGTCTGCGCACCTCGGGGCAGGATCCCGATGTCCCCGGCTCCCACGTCGAGGACGGTGCCGTCGGCGAACTCGATCGTCGCCCGCCCGGAGAGCACGACGAACACCTCGTCGGCCTCGGTGTCGGTGCTCACGCCCGGGGTGTGGGCCCAGACGCCCACCTCGATGCCCGGTGCTCTGGCGACCTCTGCCGACCCTGCGCGGGGATCGCCGCTCACCGACTGGGTCGGATCAACCGGCGCCCAGTCGAGGGCAAGGGGGGCAGCGTGGATGACGCGAGGGCCGCAGTCGCCGGCGAAGGAGGTCACGGACCCATGCTGGCACGGCTGCACGTGCGGGGACCCGGCTGGCCCCGGCTGGCAGCAGCGGCTGGCCCCGGGCTGGCACCAGCGCGTGCGCCGATGCGGGAGAATGCGAGCCATGACACTCGACCAGCGCCCATCCGAGGGCGGCCCGTTCCAAGGGGCCTCGGTCCTCGACGACCTCGCCTGGCGCGGGCTGATCGCGCACAGCACCGACCTCGACGCGCTGCGCGCCGAGCTGGCCCAGGGGCCGATCACCCTCTACTGCGGGTTCGACCCGACAGCGTCGAGCCTGCACGTCGGGCACCTGGCCCAGACGCTCA
>CAVPNW010000012.1:30000-65291 GCA_963706875.1 uncultured Actinomycetes bacterium
GCCGACAGGCGTAGTCGATGGACAACGGGTTGATATTCCCGTACCCGCTTTAACACGCCCATGCTGAACCCACCGATGCTAAGTGCCTGAAGCGGAGCGGTCTTCGGACTGCGATGTGGAGCGCGCGAACCAGAGTGGCAGTAGGCAAGCGATGGGGTGACACAGGAGGGCAGCTGATCCCGGGCGATGGTAGTCCCGGGCTAACCGCGTAGGGCGAGGTGTAGGCAAATCCGCACCTCATGTGCCTGAGACGGGACAGGGAGCCGATTAGGCGAAGTCAGTGATCCCATGCTGTCGAGAAAAGCCTCTAGCGAGTGTTATGGCGGCCCGTACCCCAAACCAACACAGGTGGTCAGGTAGAGAATACTAAGGCGATCGAGATAATCATGGTTAAGGAACTCGGCAAAATACCCCCGTAACTTAGGGAGAAGGGGGACCAAGGCCGGTGTAGGGATTTACTCCCGAAGCTGGCAGTGGTCGCAGAGACCAGGCGGAAGCGACTGTTTACTAAAAACACAGGTCCATGCAAAGTCGCAAGACGACGTATATGGACTGACGCCTGCCCGGTGCTGGAACGTTAAGGGGACCGGTTAGACCTTCGGGTCGAAGCTGAGAACTTAAGCGCCAGTAAACGGCGGTGGTAACTATAACCATCCTAAGGTAGCGAAATTCCTTGTCGGGTAAGTTCCGACCTGCACGAATGGCGTAACGACTTCCGCGCTGTCTCAACCATGAACTCGGCGAAATTGCACTACGAGTAAAGATGCTCGTTACGCGTGGCAGGACGGAAAGACCCCGGGACCTTTACTATAGCTTGGTATTGGTGTTCGATTCGGTTTGTGTAGGATAGGTGGGAGACTTTGAAGCCCGGACGCCAGTTCGGGTGGAGTCATCGTTGAAATACCACTCTGATCGTATTGGATGTCTAACCTCGGTCCATGATCTGGATCAGGGACAGTGCCTGGTGGGTAGTTTAACTGGGGCGGTTGCCTCCTAAAATGTAACGGAGGCGCCCAAAGGTTCCCTCAGCCTGGTTGGCAATCAGGTGTCGAGTGTAAATGCACAAGGGAGCTTGACTGTGAGACCGACGGGTCGAGCAGGGACGAAAGTCGGGATTAGTGATCCGGCACCGGCATGTGGAAGCGGTGTCGCTCAACGGATAAAAGGTACCCCGGGGATAACAGGCTGATCTTGCCCAAGAGTCCATATCGACGGCATGGTTTGGCACCTCGATGTCGGCTCGTCGCATCCTGGGGCTGGAGTAGGTCCCAAGGGTTGGGCTGTTCGCCCATTAAAGCGGTACGCGAGCTGGGTTTAGAACGTCGTGAGACAGTTCGGTCCCTATCCGCCACGCGCGCAGGAGTCTTGAGGAGGGCTATCCCTAGTACGAGAGGACCGGGATGGACGAACCTCTGGTGTGCCAGTTGTCCTGCCAAGGGCACGGCTGGTTGGCTACGTTCGGAAGTGATAACCGCTGAAAGCATCTAAGCGGGAAGCACGCTCCAAGATGAGGACTCCCACAGGGTTGACCTGGTAAGGCCCCCAGTAGACTACTGGGTTGATAGGCCGGAAGTGGAAGCACGGCAACGTGTGCAGCTGACCGGTACTAATAGGCCGAGGACTTGTCCACTCACAATCATTTCTTATGTTTGCGTCCACTGTGCGGTTCCCGAGATACGGTCGGGGATCATATCTCAATAGAGTTTCGGCAGTCATAGCGAGAGGGAAACGCCCGGTCCCATTCCGAACCCGGAAGCTAAGCTTCTCAGCGCCGATGGTACTGCAAGGGGGACCTTGTGGGAGAGTAGGACGCTGCCGGACATTCTTTCAAAAAGGGCCGCCCCATCTGGGGTGGCCCTTTTTGCTTTCCGTACGAACGTGGTCTGCTTCAGGTGGTGGCGGGCGGGCAGCGCATCGGGCGTGCTGATGCCACGGCGCGGCGGGTCGGTGCGTGGTGAAGGGATCGGGGTGCGCAGCCCCCCGGTGAAGTGGGGCGGCGGAGGTGCAGACCTCGGTAGGCTGACCCGGTCGAGAGGGATGGTCAATGAGCGACAAGCAGTCCGGTGGGGGATCCCCTCGCAGCTCCTCCAGTGGGTCTGGGGGGTCTCGGGGTTCCTCGGGCCGCTCCAGCCCCAGTGGCAGCAGCGGTTCTCGCAGCGGGAGCGGCCAGGGCAAGGGATCGCAACCTTCCTCGTCGGGCACGGGAAAGCCCCGCTCGAATGGGGGGTCGTCCGGCCAGGGGAGACCGTCCTCCGGCGGGAAGCCAGCCTCCGGTTCGTCGCGCTCCACGGGGTCGGCATCCTCCAAGGGCGGTTCGCGGTCGAGTTCACCGTCAGGCAGCTCGCGTCCACCGTCGAGCTCCAGCGGTCGGTCGTCCTCTCGCCCTGGTGGTTCCGCCCCGGCTTCTGGTCGTCCGGCCTCCTCGGGCTCGAGGCCGCCGTCAGGCACGTCCCGGCCGTCATCGGGGTCCAGTCGCTCCTCATCGAGCCGGCCGTCCACCAGCAGCTCTGGTTCGTCGACCTCCGGTTCCGGGTCTCGCGGGTCCACCACCGGAACTGGACGCAGCAGATCCGACGAGCAGGTTCGGGCTCCACGCTCCGACAGGGCGCCGTCATCGAGGGGCGGGGATTCGCGCAGCAGTTCCGACCGGCCGAGCTCATCGAGGTCGGGAAGTCCACGTACGACCTCGGATCGCGCCGGCGGCGACCGGTCCTCGTCGGGTGCCGCATCCAACCGGGCGCCCTCGGGAACGGGTTCGGGTCGCTCATCCTCGGGCGGCCGCTCCAGCGGGCCTTCCCGGGACTCCCGTGCGGCAGGGCCGCCCAGCAGTGCCGGTGGGGACCGGGCGCCTCGCGCGTCGGGTCAGCGTGACTCGCGCGGGTCGAGGCCCGACTCGCGGCCAGCGCCCCGTGACTCCGGTGTCAAGGACCCCCAGCTCCCCGAGGGCGTCGACGTCTCCGAGTTGGATCGCGTGACCTTGAACTCCCTGCGCACGCTTCCCGACGGGCTGGCCGAGATCGTGGCCCTGCATCTCGCGGCAGCAGCACGCCTGCTCGCCGATGACCCGGAACTCGCCCTGGCCCATACGAAGGCCGCATCGCGGCGCGCAGGTCGGGTGGCGATCGTGCGTGAGGCCGTTGGCGTGGCTGCCTACGCGGCCGGGGACTACGGGACCGCGCTCACCGAGCTGAAGGCCGCCTCCCGGATCTCGGGATCCTCGGACTACCTGCCGATGATCGCCGATTGCGAGCGAGGACTGGGTCGCCCGGAGCGGGCGTTGGCCCTTGCGTCGTCGCCGGAGGCGAGCACCTTGGACCGGGCGGGCAAGGTCGAGCTGCTCATCGTGGCAGCCGGTGCGCGGCGCGACCTCGGTCAGCCCGAGGCCGCGGTCCTCACGTTGCAGGTCCCGGCCCTGAAGTCCCGTGGGCAGGGGGAGTGGCTGGCCCGACTTCGGTACGCCTATGCCGATGCGTTGCTCGAGGTCGGTCGGGTTCGGGAGGCCCGTGAGTGGTTCGTCCGGGCCGCGGAGGTCGATCCTGAAGGATCCACTGACGCGCAGGAGCGGGTGGGCGAGATCGACGGGATCACGTTCGAGGAGCTCGAGGAGGTCTCGGAGCTCGGTGACTCCCCCGAGGGCGAGGCCGGGCCATCCGAGGGACCCGTATCGCGGGCTCCTGACGTCGAGGGCCGGACCGGTGAGGGTCGTTCACGCGAGGACCTCGATGGGCGATGAGTCCGGTCCCGGCCCGCAGGCCATGGCGTCAGGCGCGGACTCGGAAGTTCCCGGCATCGCTTCGGTGATCAGCGGCTTCGGATCCACTGAGGCTGCGCTGGCCGCGGTGCACGACGTCGCGCTGCTCGACCTCGACGGCGTGGTCTACGTGGGTGCCGGGGCCGTCGCCCACGCGGCGGAGTCCCTCGATGCGGCCCTTGATGTGCACGGGATGCGCTCGGCTTTTGTCACGAACAATGCCGCTCGGACCCCCGCCACGGTCGCAGCGCACCTGGTCGCGCTCGGCCTGCGGGCCACGCCGGCGGACGTGGTCACCTCGGCACAGGCGGGGGCGCGCATGCTCGCCGAGCGGCTTCCGCGCGGCTCGCACGTCCTGGTGATCGGTGGGCCCGGTGTCGGTGAGGCGCTTCGTGAGCGCGGGCTGGTCCCGGTGGGGTCGGTCGACGACGGGGCAGTGGCCGTGATGCAGGGCTACGGTCCGGAGGTGGGCTGGCGCTCGCTCGCCGAGGGGTCGCTCGCCATCGGGCGCGGACTGCTGTGGGTCGCGACCAACCTGGACCGGACCATCCCGAGCCCGCGCGGACGGGTCCTGGGCAACGGGTCGATGGTCGCAGCACTTCGGCACGCCACGGGCGCCGAGCCGCTCGTGGCGGGAAAGCCCGAGCCACCGCTCATGATCGAGTCAGTGCAGCGATCGGGTGCGGTGCGTCCGATCGTGGTGGGCGACCGCCTCGACACCGACATCGAGGGGGCCAACCGGTCAGGGATCCCCTCGTTGCTCGTGCTCACAGGAGTGACCGACTGGCAGGAACTCCTCGACGCGGCGCCGCTGCATCGGCCCACCTACCTGGGACCTGACCTGAGGGCACTCCTCGCGCCCGCGCCGCCGGTCGAGCTGCGATCGGGTGACGACGTGGTGCACGCCCGGTGTGGGCGGGTGGTAGTGCGGATCCCCACAGCGATGGCGGGCACACGTGGGCCGGACGTGGGTGCCGGGTCGGACGTCCCGGGAGGACGAGTGGATGTCCACGCCCAGCCGTGGTGGCTTCCCGAGGCCCTGCGCGATGGCGGCCGCCACCAAGGCGACGCCGGAGATGTGGATCTCGATGCGGTCCGTGCCGTTGTCGCGGCCGCATGGCTCATCGCCGACTCGGGCATGGCGATCGCCGGACCGGCTCAGGTGCATGCCGCGACCGGATGATGCAGCGCGTGGGCGGTACCCTGCGGGGAGGGAAGGGGCCGCATGATCGACATCGTCAGGGACTACACCGCCATCGGCATGGGCAGCGCGCAGGCGACCACCAATCGCGTGCTGGGGGCGGCGCATGCCGGCGCCGCGTGGGTGAGCACCTGGGGCCACCCCGATCAGGCCGATGACCGGACAGAGTCGCACGCCGGCTTCATCGGATCCGTGGTCCGCGCACCCCGCTCCCTGGCCGCCCACCTCCAGGCCGAGATCGACCGCGCGGTCGAGCGACTGGGACTCGTGTCGGAGGCGGAGGTGCGTGCCCTGCGCCAGCAGGTCCAGCGCCTCGAGCGCCGCATCGCCGACCTGCGGGGGGACCGATGAGCGAGACCGCGCAGCCGGCCGAGCACGCCCGGGCCGCAGCGGTTGAAGCCGAGCTCTCGGGGGCTGCGGGGACCGGGATCGAGCAGGTCGATGCCGAGCGGTCCGATGCCGGGTCGGTCGATGCCGAGCGGTCCGATGCCGGGTCGGCCGATGCCGGGTCGGCCGATGCCGAGCGGTCCGATGCCGAGCGGTCCGATGCCGAGCGGTCCGATGCCGAGCAAGCGTCCGGAGACGGAACCCCGACCCCCACTCCGACCTCCACGCCGACCCCCACCTCCACCCCCACCCCCACCACAGGGACCCCCACCCCGAGCACCGCCGACCCGAGGGTCGATGACGCACTGTCGCGGTTGGCGGAGATCGACGGCCTACCCCTGACCGAGCAGGTTGAGGTCTACACCGACATCCACCGACGCCTGGCCGGTGTCCTGGCCGATCCTGACAGTCAGGCGTAGCCGCATGGCCCGACGGCGGCTCGATGCCGAGCTGGTCCGCCGTGGCCTGGCGAGGTCCCGCGAGCACGCGCAACAGCTCGTGGCCGAAGGTCGGGTCCGCGTGGCAGGCGCCACCGCGACCAAGCCCGCGACGCAGGTCGAGGAGGCCGCTGCACTGGTGGTCGTGGAGGCGGCGACAGGTCCCGACTACGTCTCCCGAGGAGCCCACAAGCTGATCGGCGCCCTGGACAGGTTCGATCCCACCGGTCGGATGGTCGCCGGGCGCTGGGTCCTGGATGCCGGGGCATCGACGGGCGGCTTCACCGATGTGGTGCTGCGCCGGGGAGCCGCGCATGTCATCGCCGTGGACGTCGGCTACGGGCAGCTCGCGTGGTCGCTGCGCAGCGACGAGCGCGTCACGGTGATGGACCGGACGAACATCCGCGGGTTGACGGTGCAGGACCTGCCCCACCGCCCTGACCTCGTAGTGGCCGACCTGTCGTTCATCTCGCTGCGTCTGGTCCTCGGGGTGTTCGCCGGGATCGTGGCCGAGGGCGCAGACCTGCTGCTCATGGTCAAGCCGCAGTTCGAGGTGGGCAGGGAGTCCCTTGGAAGCGGTGGCGTCGTCCGCGAACCCGCGCTGCGGGAGTCCGCCGTCCTGGACGTGGCCCGATGCGCGTGGGAGGTAGGACTTGGGACGGCCGGGGTCGTGGCCAGCCCGCTGCCGGGTCCCAGCGGCAACGTCGAGTACTTTCTCCATCTGCGGGCCGATGCCGGTCCGCCCGATCCGGCGGATGTCCGCCGCGCAGTGCAGGAGGGTCCGCAGTGACCGGGTTCGCGCGTCAGGAGGGTGCAGCGATGAGTGATCGAAGGATCCTGCTGGTCACCAACACGCGCCGCCAGGAGGCTGTCACCGCCGCCCGGGCGACTGCCGAGGCGCTGCTCGACCGGGGGATGGGGGTGGCCGCCACCCGGGACGAGTGGGAGGTCCTCGATGTCCCCGGCGTGGTGCCGGTGGACGCCATGCCCGAGGGCGCGGCGGCCGCGGGGTGCGAGCTGGTCGTTGTGCTCGGCGGCGACGGGACCGTTCTGCGGGGGGCTGAGAGGGCCCGCGGGAGTGGCGTCCCGCTGCTGGGCGTGAACCTCGGGCACGTCGGATTCCTCGCCGAGCTCGAGCGCGAGGACCTGCAGGAGGTCGTGGAGGCGGTCGCCGCCCGCGACTACATCGTCGAGCAGCGCATGACCGTCGATGCCCGGATCCTCGACCAGGGCGTCGAGGTGGTCCACACCTGGGCGCTGAACGAGGTCTCCATCGAGAAGGCCCCGGAGGACAGGATGCTCGACCTGATGGTCGAGGTCGACGGCCGACCGCTGTCACGGTGGCTGTGCGACGGAGTGGTCTGCGCCACCCCGACGGGTTCGACGGCGTACTCATTCTCCGCCGGAGGCCCAATCGTGTGGCCCGAGGTGGAGGCACTGTTGCTCGTGCCGTTGAGCGCACACGCGCTGTTCGCCCGGCCGCTGGTCACCGCGCCGACCACGCGCATAGTCGTCGAGAGCGTCGCCCCCGAGAAGCAGGGGGTGCTCTGGGCCGATGGCCGCCGGTCGTTCCCGTTGCCGCACAACGCGCGCATCGAGGTGAGCCGGCACCCCGAGCCGGTCTCGTTCGCCCGCCTTCGCGATGCGCCCTTCACCGACCGCCTGGTCGCGAAGTTCGCGCTGCCCATCCAGGGGTGGCGCGGGGCACCGACGGAGCGGCCGTGATCCACGAGCTGCGGATCACCGGGCTCGGGGTCATCGCTGACGCCACGTGCAGGTTCGCACCCGGGTTCACGGCCGTCACCGGCGAGACCGGAGCAGGCAAGACCATGGTCGTCAGCGGGCTGGGCCTGCTCGCGGGCGGACGCGCCGATGTGGGGCTGGTCCGGGTGGGGGAGCCCCAGGCCGCGGTCGAGGGCTGGTTCGACGCACCGGAGGAGGAGATCGGCGAGATCGTGACCGACGCCGGCGGTGTCCTCGACGAGGACGGGCTCACGGCCGCGCGGATCATCGCCACCCGCGGGCGCAGCGTGCTCGGCGGCCGCGGCGTGCCGACAGCGGTGATGGCCGACGTGGTGGGCCAGCTGCTGGTCATCCACGGACAGCACGACCAGACGCGCATCGGAAGCCGAGCGTTGGCGCTCCTGGACGCCTTCGCGGGCGAGGGCACGCAAGACCTGGTCCGTCAGGTGGGGCAGCTGCATGGCGAACTTCGCAGCCTCGAACGGGAGCTCACCGACCTGCGCACGACCGAGCAGGAGCGGGCCCGCGAGCTCGACCTTCTGGAGTTCTCCCTGAACGAGATCGCGGGGATCGACCCGCAGCCCGACGAGGACGTCCTGCTCGCGGCCGAGGCAGAGCGGCTGGCGAACGCCGATGACCTCGTGGGGGCGGCGCACACCGCCAGGGAGGCGATCACGTCCGACGCGGATCTCGACGGCGCCTCCGACGCGATGGGTCTCCTGTCGGCCGCCCGTCGTGCGCTGGAGTCAGCGGCCGTGCATGACCCGGATCTGGCGGCGCCCGCCGCGGCGATCCGCTCGGCGATGGCCCAGCTCGGGGACGTCGCCGCGGACCTCTCCCAGTACGCCCAGGACATCGACGCCGATCCGCGCCGGCTGGCCGCCATCCAGGACCGACGTGCGGACCTGTCGAGGCTGACCCGCAAGTACGGCTCCAGCATCACCGAGGTGCTCGAGTGGTCGGCCACGTCAGCCGCACGGGTGGCCCAGCTGGCTGGCGCGGACGACCGAATCGAGGCCCTTGAGGCACGCGTGCAGGACCTGCGCGTGCGAGCAGCGGGCCTGTGTGCCGAGCTCAGCGCCGCCCGCCGCGCTGCCGCGGAGCGCTTCGCCGATGAGGTCGCCACCGAGCTGGCGGCCCTGGCCATGCCCCGAGCTCGCGTCGCGTTCACGGTCACGACGACGCCGGACCCCGACGGTCTGGTTCTCCCGGCCCCGGCCGCCGGTAGCGTCATGGATCCGGTCCACGGAGCAGCCCGAATCGATGACGCATCGGGGAAGGACGGCCCGACCGGTCCCGTTGCCTTCCGCGCCACGGGAGTCGACGACGTCGCCCTCATGCTGGCGGCCAACCCGGGCGCCCCGCTGCGCCCGATCGCCCAGGCGGCATCCGGTGGCGAGCTCTCCCGGGTCATGCTCGCGGTGCAGGTCGTCCTGGCCGGCGCCGACCCGGTGCCCACGATGGTCTTCGACGAGGTCGATGCCGGCGTGGGTGGGGCTGCGGCGATCGAGGTGGGGCGTCGGTTGCAGCAACTCAGCACCCGCACCCAGGTGATCGTCGTGACGCACCTGGCGCAGGTGGCGGCGTTCGCCGACCGGCAGCTGGTCGTCACGAAGGACTCGGATGGGTCGGTGACCGAGTCCTCGGTGCAGGTGGTCGAGGGCGAGCAGCGGGTGCGGGAGCTGTCCCGGATGCTCGCCGGCCTGGCCGACTCCGAGGCTGCCGGTGCGCACGCCAGCGAGCTGCTGGAACTCGCCCACAGCGCGTCGCGGCGCGGATAGGCCGGACCTGCGTCCGTAGCGCGATAGTCTGGTGGCCCATGGGTGCGCCGCAGACGACCAAGCACGTGTTCGTGACCGGAGGCGTCGCCTCCTCCCTCGGGAAGGGCCTGACGGCCTCCTCGCTGGGCAGCCTGCTGAAGGCCCGTGGCCTGCGGGTCACGATGCAGAAGCTGGATCCCTACCTCAATGTGGATCCCGGGACGATGAACCCGTTCCAGCACGGCGAGGTGTTCGTCACCGACGACGGTGCCGAGACCGACCTCGACGTCGGGCACTACGAGCGGTTCCTCGACACCGACCTGCACGGCTCGGCCAACGTCACCACCGGGCAGGTGTACTCCACGGTGATCGCCAAGGAGCGCCGCGGGGAGTACCTCGGGGACACCGTGCAGGTCATCCCGCACATCACCAACGAGATCAAGCGGCGAATCCTGGAGATGGCTGAGCCCGGCGTCGACGTGGTCATCACCGAGGTCGGTGGCACGGTCGGTGACATCGAGAGCCTGCCGTTCCTGGAGGCCGTGCGCCAGATCCGCCACGAGGTCGGCCGGGACAACACGTTCGTCCTGCATGTCTCCCTGCTGCCGTACATCGGGCCCTCCGGTGAGCTGAAGACCAAGCCGACCCAGCACTCCGTGGCCGCCCTGCGCTCCATCGGCCTGCAGCCCGACGCGATCGTCCTGCGCGCCGACCGGCCGGTGCCCGACAGCATCAAGCGCAAGGTCTCGCTGATGTGCGACGTCGACGACGAGGCCGTCGTGGCCGCGGTCGACGCGCCCTCGATCTACGACATCCCCAAGGTGCTGCACACCGAGGGCCTGGATGCCTATGTGGTGCGCCGCCTGGGCCTGCCGTTCCGCGACGTCGACTGGACGGCGTGGGGTGAGCTCCTGCGACGGGTGCACTCGCCGGCGCACGAGGTGACGGTCGCCCTGGTCGGCAAGTACGTCGACCTCCCCGACGCCTACCTCTCGGTGACCGAGGCCCTGCGTGCCGGCGGGTTCGCGAACGACTCGCGGGTCAACATCCGCTGGGTCGCCTCCGACGACTGCTCCACCCCCGCTGGTGCGCAGAAGGCCCTCGGCGGGGTCGATGCCATCTGCGTTCCCGGTGGGTTCGGGGTCCGTGGGATCGAGGGCAAGCTCGGGGCGCTGACCTGGGCGCGGGAGTCCGGCACTCCCACGCTCGGGCTGTGCCTGGGCCTTCAGTGCATGGTGATCGAAGTTGCCCGGAACCTCGCCGGCCTGCCGGCGGCGAACTCCCTGGAGTTCGACGAGAACACGCCCGACCCGGTCGTGGCCACCATGGCAGACCAGGTCGATGTCGTCAGCGGCGAGCGCGACATGGGCGGCACAATGCGCCTCGGGCTCTATCCGGCCGACCTCCTCGAGGGCAGCGTCGTCGCGGGGGCCTACGGGACCACGCACGTCGATGAGCGCCACAGGCACCGCTACGAGGTCAACAACGCCTACCGGCCGCGCCTTGCCGAGGCGGGCCTGGTGTTCTCGGGGACCTCGCCGGACGGCCACCTGGTGGAGTTCGTCGAGCTCCCGCGCGAGGTGCACCCCTACTACGTGGGCACCCAGGCGCACCCGGAGTTCCGGTCGCGGCCCACGCGCGGGCATCCGCTGTTCGTGGGCCTGATCGCCGCGGCCCTGGCTCGGCGGACCGCGGGATGACCGATTCGGGTCACGACCTGCCCCTGGCCGATGAGCCGCACCGTTTCCCGGTGCTGGCCGAGGAGCAGCGCTTCTCCGGCGCCAAGTGGTCGGTCTGGTCCGAGACGGTGGACATCGATGGGCATGTCGTCGTCCGCGACGTGCTGCGGCACCCCGGGGCGGTGGCCGTCGCCGCGGTGGACGACGAGGGGCGCCTGCTGCTGATCCGCCAGTACCGGCACCCGGTGGCGGCCTTCATGTGGGAGATCCCGGCCGGGCTGCTCGACCAGCCGGGGGAGGAGCTCGTCGAGTGCGCCCGGCGCGAGCTGGCCGAGGAGGCCGGGGTCACCGCGACGCAGTGGAGCCCGCTGCTCGAGCTGGCGCTGAGTCCCGGTGGGACCAGCGAGCGGATCACCGTCTTCCGTGCCACCGGCCTGACGGTGGAGCCCGAGTCCCGCCAGCACACGGGGGAGGCGGAGGAGCGCGAGCTGCCCCAGCTCTGGGTTGCGCTTTCCGAAGCGGTCGAGCGCTGTTTCGACGGATCCATCACGAACGCCACCGCCGTTGCTGCGATTCTGGCACTTGCGGCCCAGCGGGACTGAGGAATCCGTGGTTGGTATCGTCGAGTGGCGTTGATTGTCACGGGCCTGCTGCTAGGGCATGCTCGCTATCGGTGGTCAGGAGAGGACGGCACAGATGAAGGTCGGCATCCCCAGCGAGGTCAAGAACAACGAGTTCCGGGTTGCGATCACGCCGGCCGGCGTCAACGAGCTCCGGCTGCATGACCACGACGTGTACGTCCAGCGTGACGCCGGCCTCGGGTCCTCCATCACCAACGAGGAGTACCTCGCCGCTGGTGCCACGATCCTGGACACGGCCGACGAGGTGTGGGCCACCGGGGACCTGATCCTGAAGGTCAAGGAGCCCATCGCCGAGGAGTACCACCGGATGCGCTCCGGGCAGACGCTGTTCACGTACCTGCACCTGGCCGCCTCACGGGAGTGCACTGATGCCCTGATCGACTCCGGCATCACGGCCATCGCCTACGAGACCGTCGAGCTGCCCGATCGCTCGCTTCCGCTGCTGGCACCGATGTCGGAGGTGGCCGGCCGGCTGGCCCCACAGGTCGGGGCCCATGCCCTCATGCGGGCCTACGGTGGCCGAGGCACACTCATGGGTGGTGTGTCCGGCGTCTACGCCGCGAAGGTGGTCGTCCTCGGGGCCGGCGTGGCCGGGATGAACGCGGCGACCATCGCCCTGGGCATGCAGGCCGAGGTGCTTCTGCTCGACCTGAACATCGCCCGGCTGCGGGCGGCCGACGCCATCTACCACGGCCACATGCAGACGATCGCGTCCAACCGCTACGAGGTCGAGCGCGCCTGCCTCGACGCGGACATGGTGATCGGAGCGGTGCTGGTCCCGGGGGCCAAGGCCCCGAAGCTGGTCAGCAACGAGCTGGTCTCGCGGATGAAGCCGGGCTCGGTCCTGGTCGACATCGCCATCGACCAGGGTGGGTGCTTCGAGGACTCCCGGCCGACCACGCACGCCGATCCGACCTACAAGGTCCACGACTCGGTGTTCTACTGCGTGGCCAACATGCCGGGCGCGGTCCCGCACACCTCGACCTACGCCCTGACGAACGTGACACTGCCCTACGCCGTGGAGTTGGCCAACAAGGGCTGGAAGCAGGCCTGTCTGGACGACCACCCGCTCGCGCTGGGCCTCAACGTCCACGAGGGGCAGGTCGTCTACGGAGCGGTCGCTGAGGAGTTCGGCATGGAGCACCGGACCCTGGAGTCGGTCCTCGCCTAGTGCCCGAGTCCAGGACAGCCGGGACAGTGCCCCGACCGATCGCCCTCGTGCGCTCGGCACAGGTGTATCGGGACCACCTGACGGTCGAACGCGGACTGGCACCGAACTCGCTGGCCGCCTACAGCCGTGACCTTCGCCGGTACCTGGAGTTCTGTGCCAGCCGGGGGATCACGGCCGCCGACCAGGTGACCGAGTCCGACCTCGGTGACTTCCTCGCGTGGTTGCGCCAGGGCAGCCCCGGTCACGCGCCGTTGGCCGCGGCGAGTGCGGCCCGCACGCTTGTCGCGGTCCGGGGATTCCATCGCTTCGCCGTCCAGGAGGGGATCAGCACCACCGACCCCGGTCGGGAGGTCAAGCCCCCGGCCGCCGCCAAGCGCCTGCCCAAGGCCCTGACGGTCGAGGAGGTCGAGGCGATCCTGACCAGCACCGGTGGCGTGGCAGCTGAGCCGTTGGGGTTGCGCGACCGTGCCCTGCTGGAGTTCCTCTACGGCACCGGCGCGCGCATCAGTGAGGCCGTCGGCCTGGATCTCGACGACCTCGACGTGGACAACGCCGTGGCCCACCTGCACGGCAAGGGCGGCAAGCAGCGGCTCGTGCCCCTCGGCAGCAAGGCGCGCGAGGCGCTGTCGGCGTACCTCGTGCGCTCGCGCCCCGGGTTGCTGGTCGGAGCCCAGCCCGCGGTGTTCCTCAACGCCCGTGGCGGTCGGCTCTCGCGGCAGAGCGCATGGACGATCCTGCGCTCCGCGGCCGGGCGGGCGGGTGTGACCGCCGAGGTCTCGCCGCACACCCTGCGCCACTCCTTCGCCACGCACCTGCTCGACGGCGGCGCGGACGTCCGGGTCGTCCAGGAGCTGCTCGGCCACGCCTCGGTCACGACCACGCAGGTCTACACCAAGGTGACGGTCGAGCACCTGCGCGAGGTCTACGCCTTGGCCCACCCGCGCGCCCGAGGCTGAGGACGGCGGGTCGGCCGGCCCGTGGGGTCCATTAGGCTGGGGCCGCTTCACCACCCCGGGAGGTGCGCGCATGGTGGCATCACGCAAGGCCAGCGACGGCCTGGGCCCGACCGGCCGGCCGCTGCCCGAGTTCGGCGTGCCCGGTCCCCGCACGACGTCGGGCCCGGCGGACATCATCGCCCTGTGCAACCAGAAGGGCGGAGTGGGCAAGACCACCACCACGATCAACCTCGGGGCCTGTCTCGCCGAGTACGGACGGCGCGTCCTGCTCGTGGACTTCGACCCCCAGGGCGCGCTCGGCGCCGGCGTCGGGATCCATCCGCACACCCTCGAGCACACCATCTACGACGTGATGATCACCGGGGATGCGACAGCCCGGGAGGTCATCCGCCCCACGGCCGTGCCCGGCATGGACCTCATGCCGGCGAACATCGACCTCTCCGGCGCGGAGCTGCTGCTGGTCTCCGAGGTCGGGCGCGAGCAGTCGCTCATGCGCGCCCTGCGTCCGGTCCGCAACGACTACGACGTCATCCTCATCGACTGCCAGCCGTCCCTGGGGCTGCTCACGGTCAACGCCCTGACCGCGGCGCAGTGGGTGATGATCCCGCTGGAGTGCGAGTACTTCTCCCTGCGCGGGGTCGCGCTGCTGCAGGACACGATCCGCAAGATCCAGGAGCGCACCAACCCCGACCTCGAGCTCCTCGGGGTTCTGCCCACGATGTTCGACCGGACCGTCCACGCCCGGGATGTGCTCGGCCGTGTGGTCGAGGCCTTCGGGGACAAGGTGTTCCACACGGTGATCAGTCGAACGGTGAAGTTCCCCGAGACGTCGGTGGCCGGGGTGCCCATCACCGTGTACGCCCCGGCCAGCGCGCCGGCAAGGGCCTACCGCCAGCTGGCGCGGGAGGTGCTCGGCCGCGTCGATCCCGCCAGCATCGGACCTGTCGCCGCTGACCCGGACGGGTCTGCGGGCGACGGCCCGGCTGCCGAGCAGTTGGCGCTCGGATGAGCCGCGGTGCGCCGTGGTGACGCCCGAGGTGGTGGTGACGCCCGAGGTGGAGCTGGCCGGACCCAAGGCGTTCGCCGTCCGGGTGGGCGGGTTCGAGGGTCCGTTCGACCTGCTGCTGAGCCTGATCGCCCGGCACCGCATCGAGGTGACTGAGCTGGCCCTGCATGTGGTCACCGACGACTTCATCGCGCACGTGCGCGCGCAGGGCGTCGAGTGGGACCTCGATGAGGCCACCTCCTTCCTGGTGATCGCTGCGACGCTGCTGGACCTCAAGGCCGCGCGTCTGCTCCCGGACGGATCGGTGGAGGACGAGGAGGACCTCGCCCTGCTCGAGGCGCGCGACCTGCTGTTCGCCCGGCTGCTCCAGTACCGGGCCTTCAAGGAGGTCGCAGCGCTCCTCGACGGCATGCTCGCCGATGCCGCCACTCGGCGCCCCCGCGAGGCTGCGCTCGAGCCCTGGCTTGCCGAGCTCCTGCCGGAGGTGCTGCTCGGCCTCGGGCCGGTTGAGTTCGCCGCCATCGCCGAGGCCGCGTTCGAGCCCCGCCCGCCGGACCCCGGCGTCTCGGTCACGCACATCCATGCCCCGGCCGTCAGCGTCCGGGAGCAGGCGGCGATCCTCGTGGAGCGGCTGCGCCGTCGCGGTGTCTCGACCTTCCGCGCGCTGACCGACGACGCGCCCAACACGCTGGTCGTGGTCGGGCGCTTCCTGGCACTGTTGGAGCTCTACCGCGACGGCGTCGTGACCTTCGAGCAGGCAGCGGCCCTCGGCGAGCTGAGCGTGCGTTGGGTGGGGCCCGACGACGAGGCCGATGCCGCCGCGATCGCCGAGCGTGCGGTCACCGATGAGTTCAGGGGTGTCGTCGAACCGATCGATGCCCGATCCGAGGAGGAACAGTGACCGAGCTCGACCAGGCTGAGCACGACACCGGGGCGGACCCGCTGGAGGTGGCGCGCGCCGAGGGGGCCGGTGACCTCGACGAGGGGACCGAGGGTGCCCTGCTGGCCGACGCCCTGGGCGCCCCGACTCTGGAGGCGGCCGTGGAGGCAGTCCTGCTGCTGGCCGACGAGCCGATGGACATGGTCACGCTGGCCACCATCGTGCGTCGCCCCGCCGATCAGGTGGAGGCCGTCGTACGCGGGCTCTCGGCCCAGTACACCGAGGACGGCCGTGGCTTCGACCTGCGGGAGGTCGGCGGCGGGTGGCGGTTCTACACCCGGGGCGACTGCGCCGAGGTCGTCAGCCGGTACGTCGTCGATGGGCAGCAGGCCCGGCTCACGCAGGCTGCCCTGGAGACCATGGCGATCATCGCCTACCGGCAGCCCATCTCCCGGGGGCGGATCAGCGCGGTGCGCGGCGTGAACGTCGACGGGGTCGTGCGCACGCTGATCACCCGCGGACTGGTCGAGGAGGCCGGGGTGGAGCCCGGAGGGCATGCCACGATGCTGCGGACGACGCCGTACTTCCTCGAACGCCTGGGCATCGCCAGCCTGTCCGAGCTGCCCCCGCTGGCCGACCACGTGCCGACGTACGCCGAGATCGGCGACCTGGTGGACCTCCCATGAGCCCGCGCGACGACACGCCCAGTGAGGGCGTGCGCCTGCAGAAGGTCCTGGCTGCGGCCGGCCTGGGGAGCCGGCGCGCGTGCGAGGTCCTGATCGACCAGGGCAGGGTCGAGGTCGACGGCAAGGTCGTGCGCGAGCAGGGCATGCGGGTCGATCCGCAGACCGCAGTGGTGCGCGTCGACGGCCAGCGGGTGCCGACAGCTGCCGGGACCGTCGTGGTGGCCGTCAACAAGCCCCGCGGCGTGCTCTCCACGATGTCCGACGATCGTGGGCGTCCCTGCCTGGGTGACCTCGTGGCCGACCGCTCCGAGCGGCTGTTCCACGTCGGTCGGCTGGATGCGGACACCGAGGGCCTGATCCTGCTGACCAACGACGGCGAGCTGGCCAACCGGCTGGCGCACCCCTCGTACGGGGTGGCCAAGACCTACTTGGCGACCGTGGCCGCACCCCTGCCGCGCGGCGTGGGGCGGCAGCTGACCACCGGCATCGAGCTCGAAGACGGACCGGTCCGGGCGGACTCGTTCAAGGTCGTCCAGAGCCTTCCGGGCCAGGTGCTGATCGAGATCGTCCTGCACGAGGGCCGCAACCACATCGTGCGGCGCATGTTCGAGGCTGTCGGCCATCCGGTGCTGTCCCTGGTGCGCACTCGCATCGGCCCGATCGTCCTGGGCCAGCAGCGGCCCGGCACGGTCCGGGTGATCTCGGGTGGGGAGGAGCGGGCGCTCTACACCGAGGTGGGGCTGTAGTCGGTCGTCTCCTCGCGACCGGTTGCCCGTCCGGTCCAGGTGTCCATCGTGGTGGCCCCGCCGAAGAACCCGTGGACGGCGTTGAAGGCCCGGTGCGGCAGGACGCCGCGCAGCACCGGTGCGACCTTCACCAGCCACGGGGTGCGCACGTATCCGCGGTCGTGCAGCACGCCGGTGACCACAGCCTCGGCGACGTCGTCGGGGGTCAGGATGCTCGTCAGGCGCAACGGCCGGGCGCCGTCGAAGAGGCCGGTCGACACGACTCCCGGGCACACGGTCGTGACGTGGACGTGCTTGTGGCCCTGCTTGGCCAGCTCCAGCTCGATGGACTCGGAGAAGCCGATGACGCCCCACTTGCTCGCCCCGTAGGTCGAGCCACCGGGTGCGCCGCCGTAACCGGCCAGGCTGGCGATGGTGACCAGGTGGGCGTCGGGACGGGCGATGAGGTCCGGCAGGAAGGCGTGCGTGAGGATCACTGGACCCAGCAGGTTCACCCCGAGGGTGGTCAGGTGCCGCTCGAGGGGGACGTCCAGGAAGTAGCCCCCGAACACGATTCCGGCGTTGTTGACCAGGACGTCGATCAGGCCGCCGTCGGCGTTGATGCGGTCCCGTGCGCGGGCCACGTCGTCGGGGTCGGTGACATCGAGTCGGTACTCCGCGACCTCCACGCCCGCATCCCGCAGGCGTTCCGCGGCCTGGGCCAGCAGCGGCTCGTTGATGTCGGTGAGCACCAGGCGGGCTCCCTGCGCGCCGAACTGCTGCGCCATCGCGTAGCCGATGCCGGAGGCGCCTCCGGTGATGAGCACGCGCTTGTCCTTGAGGGTTCGCATGATGACCTTCCGCTCGCCAATGGCGGCCCTGCTGTGCCGCCGGGGCCACGCTACCTGTCGTGCCCGGCGCCGGGCCGCACCGTCACTGCACTGAGGACCAGCCCCGGCTCCGAGGGTGGCCCGCCCGGGGCGTCCGGTCGTGTCCCCGGGCGCCTCGGCGGGCGTCGCGTCGGGGACCGTTAGGCTGGGCGCCGACGATCCTGGGGAGGCGAGATGGCCGTGCGGGCTGTGCGTGGGGCGACGCACCTGGGCGCCGACGACGCCGAGGAGATGCGTGACGCCGTGGTCGAGCTCGTCACGGCGATGCTCGAGCGCAATGGACTGAGCACCGATGACCTGATCTCGGTGCTGTTCACCGCGACGCCGGACCTGGTGTCGGCGTTCCCTGCGGGGGCGGCCCGGGCACTGGACATCGGTGATGTCCCGCTGATCTGTGCCCAGGAGATCGACGTCGCTGGTGCAATGCAGCGGGTCGTGCGGGTCATGGCCCACGTGGAGTGCGACCTGCCGCGCGCCGAGGTGACCCACGTGTACCTGCGCGGTGCCGAGGCCCTGCGCACGGACCTGGCCCAGTGAGCGGGCTTCCTGAGCCGGTGCTGATCGTGGGCACCGGGCTCATCGGGACGTCGCTCGCCCTGTCGCTTCGCCGACGTGACGTCGTCGTATGGCTGGTCGATCGGGACCCGGACGCGGTGGCCGTGGCGGTGGCTCGCGGCGCTGGTGAGCCGGTCCCCGGCGATGTCTGGGGCGCAGCGGGCGCAGCGGGCGGGGCCCAGCCAGGGCTGGTGGTCGTGGCCGTTCCGCCTGCGGTGACCGCGGCTGTGGTCGCGGACGGGCTGCGGCGGTTCCCCGGCGCCATCGTCACGGACGTCGCCTCGGTGAAGGTGCCGATCCATCGGGCGCTGGTGGCGGCCGGGGTGGACGCCTCCCGCTATGTCGGGGGCCATCCCATGGCCGGGCGCGAGGTCTCCGGCCCGGCCGCGGCACGCGCGGACCTGATCGATGACCGGCCGTGGGTGATCACCCCGCATCCCGGCGCGGACGAAGCGGCCGTCGACGCAGTCCAGGAGTTGGCGCTCTACGCTCGGGCGCTGCCGATCGTGATGCCTGCCGCGGAGCACGACCGTGCCGTGGCGGTGGTCTCGCACACCCCGCAGATCCTGTCCTCCCTGCTGGCGGCACGACTGCTGGACTCCTCGGACACCGTGGTCTCGATCGCCGGGCAGGGATTGCGTGACATGACGCGGATCGCTGCCTCGGACGCCGACCTGTGGGTCGAGATCCTGTCGGCGAACGCGACCCCAGTGGCGGCGGTGCTGGGCGCGCTGCGGGCTGATCTCGACGCCCTGCTCCACGCGTTGGGCAGCATCGACCAGGGCGGCCAGGACGTCCTTGTTGAGGCCCTGCGCCGGGGCAACGCGGGCCGTGACCGCGTGCCGGGCAAGCACGGCGCGCGCCCCTCGCCCACGGCGGTCGTACCGGTGGCGGTGCCCGACCGGCCCGGCGAGCTCGGCCGGCTCTTCGCCGCGGTCGCGGAGGCCGGGTACTCGGTGGAGGACGTGCGGATCGAGCACGTGCTCGGACGACCCACGGGCGTGGTGGAGATCACCGTCGGGGAGGTGTCGGCGGTGCCCCTGTCCAAGGCGCTCGGCGAGCAGGGCTGGGACGTGCGCGCCTGACCGGGCGCGAACTCGAAGTTACCTGACTTCGAACAGGCGGTCGCGTACTGTTCTGTTGTCCGGGGGGACCGGTGGGAGATGCTGCCCGCCACGGAGCTGCGCAGGGTGCGTGGCTCGCAACCCACCGGGAGGGAGTCGACATGAAGACCTCGAGGCTGTTGGCCGCGATTGCGGCGGCACTTCTCATCCCCACGCTCGCCGCGTGCAGCTCGGACTCGGCGAGCACCACGACCACGCCGGCCGCCTCCGAGGCGCCGGCGGCCGGCCAGGGCACGGCGCCGCTGCCGACGGGTGGCGCGGAGCTGGCCAGCACCAAGTGGAAGCTGAGCGGTGCGGCGTACGACACGGCCGTCACCGAGGCGAACGGGATCACGCTGGACTTCGCCGCGGCGGACGCGAGCGGGAACGCTGGGGTGAACACCTACAACGCCAGTTACACGTCGTCGGCCGACGGGGCCCTGACGTTCGGGCCGATCGCCACGACGAAGATGGCCGGCGAGCAGGCCGCGATGGATGCCGAGGCAGCGTATCTGGAGGCGCTGCAGAGCGTGACCGCGTACTCGGTGAACGCCGAAGGGCTCCTGGACCTGTTCGCCGGACCCGACCAGATCCTCACCTTCGTGAGCGGCGGCTGACCAGGCGTTCGACCGGAACCACGCAGGGCCGGTGCTCGAGGCGATCCTCGGCGCCGGCCCTCGTCCGTCTCGAGCGACGTTCGGGCCAGTAGGGTGAGCGGTCGTGGACACCAGTCGTGCGGTCGTTGCCATCGATGGGCCCTCGGGCAGCGGCAAGTCGAGCACCAGCCGGGGCGTCGCGCGGGCGTTGGGCCTGGACTACCTCGACACGGGTGCGATGTACCGGGCCATGGCCTGGTACATGCTCGACCGCGGGGTCGACGTCCTCGATCCGGCAGCGGTCGCCGCCCTGGCCGATCAGCCGGCCCTGACCTCCACCACGGACCCTGATGCCCCGACGATCGCAGTGGACGGCGTCGACGTCAGTGAGCCGATCCGCGGCGAGGCCGTCACGGGTGCCGTGAGCCCGGTGGCTGCCGTGCCCGAGGTGCGGGCCCGCCTGGTGGAGATCCAGCGCGCGGGGGTGGCGGCATCCCTCGCCCAGGGGCGCGGGATCGTCGTCGAGGGCCGCGACATAGGGACCGTCGTGCTGCCCGATGCCACGGCCAAGATCTTCCTCACCGCCGATGCTGAGGCGCGCGCAGCCCGCCGGGCGCTGGAGGACGCGGGACGCACGGGTGCCGCCGCCCCCGCTGCCGGGGACGTCGCCGCGACGGCCGCCTCACTGGCCGAACGGGACGCGATCGACTCCGGGCGCGCCGTGGCCCCGCTGCGTCGCGCCGACGGCGCAGTGCAGGTCGACGGGACGTACCTGACCCTGGACGAGGTGATCGCGGCCATCGTGGGCATCGTCGAGCAGGCCTGCGCGGCGGACTGACCGGCCTGCGCGGGACTGACCCGGCCCGCGCGCATCCGCCCAACGGCAGTCCCCCCGGCGCCGCCCCGCCCGCGCGCCCGCCGCGCACCCCTCCCCGGATCGCGTCGGGCTTGCTGGGTGCTGGGCGGGATCGAGTCGGGTCTCGACGAACGCGATCACCCCAAACCCGACGCGATCCGCTTGGTGGCGCTGGGAGGGGGGCGGGGGCGCGGGCGGCGGGGGGTGGGGCGTTGCTCAACTACCCTTGTCACATGAGTGACACGCCTGGCCAGGACGCATCCGACCCCGAAACCGGGGAGTGGGTGTCGCTCGGCGACGTCGATCCGACTGCCGGCGATGGCACCTTCGTGGTCGATGAGGCGGCGTGGGAGTTCGACGAGGAGGCCGAGCGCGCAGCCCTGGCCGCCGCGGCCGAGGAGTTCGGCGTCGAGCTCGACGAGGACGACCTGGCCGAGGCCGGTGGGCACGCGCTGCCCGTGGTCGCGATCATCGGGCGCCCCAACGTCGGCAAGTCGACGCTCGTGAACCGGATCCTCGGGCGCCGTGAGGCGGTCGTCCAGGACATCCCGGGCGTGACGCGCGACCGGGTCGCCTACGACGCCGACTGGGCCGGGCGCCGATTCGTGCTGCTCGACACGGGTGGCTGGGACCCGGACGCCAGCGGGTTGGCCGCACGGATCTCCGACCAGGCCGAGCGCGCCGTGGCGATCGCCGACGTGGTCATCCTGGTCGTGGATTCGACGGTGGGGGCCACCGACGCCGAGGAAGCCGTCATCAAGGTCCTACGGCGCTCGGGCAAGCCCGTGGTGCTCGCGGCGAACAAGGTCGACGATGAGCGCGCTGAGGCCGATGCGGCGATGCTGTGGTCCCTCGGGCTCGGGCAGCCGTACGCGGTTTCCGCGCTGCATGGGCGCGGCAGTGGCGACCTGCTGGACGCGGTCCTCGAGGTGCTGCCCGAGCAGGGGGCCGGCCGGTCGCACGACACTGGACCCCGGCGCGTGGCGCTGGTCGGCAAGCCGAACGTCGGCAAGTCCTCGTTGCTGAACAAGCTCTCGGGGCAGGAGCGGGCTGTCGTGTCCGAGGTGGCCGGGACGACGGTGGACCCCGTCGACGAGATCGTGCTCCTGCGCGACCGCGAGTGGTTGTTCGTCGACACGGCCGGGATCCGCCGCCGTGTCCGGGTGGCCAGTGGGCATGAGTACTACGCATCCCTGCGCACCCACGCGGCTCTCGAGAAGGCCGAGGTGGCGGTCGTGCTCGTGGACGGCGGTGAGCCGATGAGCGAGCAGGACCTGCGGATCACGTCGATGGTGGTCGAGGCAGGCCGTGCCCTGGTGCTGGCCATCAACAAGTGGGACCTGGTCGACGAGGAGCGCCGCCGCTACCTCGAGCGTGAGATCGAGCGCGACCTGGCTCCGATCGCGTGGGCCCCGCGGGTCAACGTCTCGGCGCTCACCGGGCGCTCGGTGGACAAGCTGGTCCCGGCACTCGACGCGGCGCTCGCGGGCTGGGAGACACGTGTGTCGACAGGGCGGCTCAACCAGTTCCTCAAGGAGCTGGTGGCAGCACATCCGCACCCCTTGCGCGGCGGCAAGCAGCCGCGCATCCTCTTCGGCACCCAGGCCGCGACCCGGCCGCCGACATTCGTGCTGTTCACCACGGGCTTCCTCGAGGCTGGCTACCGGCGGTTCGTGGAGCGGCGCCTTCGCGAGGAGTTCGGGTTCGTCGGCACGCCCATCCGGATCAACCTGCGGATCCGCGAGAAGCGCGGCGCCGGGCGGTAGGCGTGGGGTCAGTCCGGCGTCAGTCCGGGCGTTGCTGGGGTCGTCCCGGCGCGCGACGGTGGTGGGCCCGGGGCGATCGGGGCTTGGTCGGGTCCGGGGCGTCCGGGGCGTCGGCGGGGTCAGACCTCCTTGGGGACCTTCCCGAACAGGGTGAACAGCGTGCACATCACACGGTGGCCGCCGTCGGACGTGGGCCCGAACATGAGCGGGCACCCTCCGTCGATCACGGTCACCCCGTTCTGCCGGCCGAGCGCCGTGGCGGTCTCTGAGACGCTGCCCGCGCCGAACGAGCGGTGCATCCACACGTGGGTGATGCCCAGGTCGATGGCCTCGCGCATGGTCGCTTCAGCGCGCTCGGGGCGGGTGCCGATCACGACCGCCTCGACCCCACCGGGGATCGAGTGCAGGTCGGGGTACGTCTGGTCGCCCTCAGCGGTCGGCTCGTTGGGGTTGACCGCGAAGACCTGGTACCCGCGCTCGCGCATGCGGGTGTAGACGGCGTTGCTGCCGTGGCCCTTGGGGTTGGCCGACACGCCCGTGACGGCGACGCGCTTGAGCGCGAGGAACTCGGTGGCGGCGTCCTTGGTGAGCATCATCGTTGTGGCTCCTGGGAGATGGCGCCGACGATCGGCGCCGTTCACCACGCTATGGGGCCCCCGAGCGCGGCGGGAAGGCCGATGGTCCCGACCTCGCCGGTCGCCTCAGCCCGGTCGGCCCACGTTTGCGCTGCACCTGGGACGATTCGGCGTCCGAGGTGCAGCGCAACCCGGTGTCGGGAGCAGCAGATGCAGCGCAACTCGCTCGCTGGTTCGGGGTGCGATTTCGGGTCGGCCTTCGGCTGGGATATCCTTGCCGGGCCCCGCGAGGGGAGTTCGGGCTGTAGCGCAGCTTGGTAGCGCACTTGACTGGGGGTCAAGGGGTCGTGGGTTCGAATCCCGCCAGCCCGACCAGTAACAGAGCAGGTCAGAGGCCAGTTTCCGCCCCTCGGAGACTGGCCTCTCGGCTGTCCTGCGCCAATTTCTGCGCCAATTGCGTGAGGGGCGGTCAAGTGCGCGCTTGGGGGAGGGCACAGCGAGTTAAGCAAACTCACCCTTTACGGGGGCCGCGAGGGCGCGGCACTAATCGGCACGGAGCCCACCCTCGCGCCCGGGGGCGACGAGGCTAGACGAACGCCTCGGGGCGATTAGCGGGTCCGCGCCTCGGTGCCGCCGGCATCAGTCCGGAGAGACCGGGGGCGCGGCATACCGGCAGCCCAGAAGGACGCGGTGCTTGGTGGTCGGGTTGGGGGTTACCGCTTGAGTTTGGCCACGTCACAAGAAGCGCCGTCGAGGTCCGGGTTCACCCGCTCGCGCACCCTCCGTCTCGGCCCTGACATGGATGCCGGCGGGTCAGTGCAGGTCGCGGGCGTGGGCCCAGCGGGCGAGTTCGCGGCGGTTGGACAGTTGGAGTTTGCGGAGGACGGCGCTGACGTGGGTCTCGATGGTGCGGACCGAGACGAACAGTTCGGTGGCGGCTTCGCGGTAGGTGTAGCCGCGGGCGATCAGGGTCAGGACCTCGACCTCGCGGGCGGTGAGCACGTCCAGCTCGGTGTCGGGGGAGGGGGTGGGTGGGGTGTCGGCGCGGAAGGAGTCCAGGACGAATCCGGCCAATCGGGGGGAGAACACGGCGTCGCCCTCGGCGACCCGGTGCACGGCATCGACGAGGCCTTCGGCGCTGACGGACTTGGTGAGGTAGCCGTTTGCCCCCGCGCGGATGACGGTGACGACGTCTTCGGGGGAGTCGGAGATGGACAGCGCCAGCCACCGGGTTCCGGGGGCACGGTCCCCGACAGCGGAGATCACGTCGGCACCGGTGCCGGAGGGCAGGTGGACGTCGAGCAGCACCACGTCGGGCTGGGTGGCCAGGACCGCTTCGACGGCGGGGGCGACGTCGTCGGCTTCACCGACGACGGTGACGTGTCCGTCGAGTTGGGCGCGCACCCCGGAGCGGACCAGAGCGTGGTCGTCGACGATCAGCACGCGGATCGGGGCGGTCGCAGGAGCGGGCCGGGTGGGGTCGGTCATAGTGGCATCCGGATCTGGACCTCGGTGCCCGCACCTGGGGTCGAGCGGATGGTCGTGGTGCCACCGGCACGGGCGATCCGCCCGATGATGGAGTCCCGCACCCCACCCCGGTCGGTGGGAAGGGCTTCGGGATCGAACCCGATTCCACGGTCGCGGACGAACACTGCGACGTCGTCGGGGGAGATGCGAGCAAACACCTGGATCGGCTGGGGGTCGCCGGAGTGCCGGGCGGCGTTGAGCATGGCCTCCCGGGCGGCGGCGACGACGGCATCGGTGGCAGGTGTGTGGGCGGTGAGGTCGCCGACGGTGACGACCTCGATGAGGGCGGCTTCGGCCTGCTCGACGCCGGCGGCGGCGTCCTGCAGCTGGTCGGCCAGCCCTGCGGGTTGCCCGGGGTCGGGCTGCTGGGCGTAGAGCCAGGTGCGCAGGCCGCGTTCCTCGGCGCGGGCCAGGCGCAGGACGGTGTCGGGGTCGGTGTGCTCGCGTTGGATCAGCGACAGGGTCTGCAGCACGGAGTCGTGCAGGTGCGCGGCGATCTCGGCACGTTGGCGCACCGCGAGCCGCTCGGCGCGTTCCCGATCGCGGTCGCGGACCAGGCGGACGATGAACGGGCTGGCCACCAGCGCGGCCCCGCCCAGGATCACCGCGACGGCGCCGATCGCGGCAGTCAGCGACGACAGCCCGACCTGCCGGGCGATGAACACCACCGCCGCGGCGGCGAGCAGCCCGATCCCAGCACTGCGACGCAGCAGGCCCCGATCCGGCTCACCCTCAGCGCCTTCGCGGCCGGGGCCCACCAGACCAGCGCCGCGCCACCGGCGGCAGCCGCCCCGATCAACGCCGGGACAGGACCCAGCACCAGGGCGATCGCACCAGTGGCCAGCAGCCCGAACGCCAGCGGGGGCCACGGGGAGCGGGGTGGGGCGTCCGGGTCGGGCTCAGCGGCCGGGGTCAGAAGCCACAGCAGCAGGTAGGCCACCAGCCCGATCCCACCGGCCAGCGCGGCGAGGGTGAACCCGGCACGGACCGCCAGCACGGGGGCGCCGAGCTCGTCGGCCACCTCAGCGCACACACCAGCCAGGTGTGCCCGGTCCGGTCGGCGCTGCATCCCCAC
Organism: uncultured Actinomycetes bacterium; assembly: GCA_963706875.1. Taxonomy (GTDB): domain Bacteria; phylum Actinomycetota; class Actinomycetes; order S36-B12; family CAIYMF01; genus Prado023. Next base: position 55,967 of record CAVPNW010000012.1, read on the forward strand.
CCCGCCATTGTCCCCGCCGCGTCGGCGTGGTTGGAATGCTGGTGCCGGGATCTCCGGGTTTTCTCCGGGTTCGTCCCGGATACCGACCCCGGAGGCTACGGGGTGGAATGTCGGTATGGACACCATGCATGCTGCTGCCCCAACACGGCCCCGCTGGTTCGCCGGCCTGCGCCGCTCCCGCTCCCGCCTCCTCGGCGGGGTCGCCGGCGGGTTCGCCGAGTTCTGGGAAGTGGACCCACTGTTGGTCCGGGTGCTGGCCGCCTCGCCGCTGCTGGCGGCGATGGTCGCCTTCGTGGGGCAGGTGGTCCTGGGTCTGTACTGGACGGTCCCGGTCACCCAGTTGCTGTGGCTGATCTCTGCCGGCACGATCGCGGCGTATCTGATCGGCTGGATGCTGATCCCGCACCCCGACGCCGCCAGCCTGGCCCGCCGGTTCCTCGCCTGGGGCGGGCCACTGGGCACCCTGGCGAAGCTGACCGTCGGGTTCGTGCTGCTCATCGGGTTTGGGTGGCTGGGACTGGGGACGCTCGGGTACGTGGGGGCGCTGGATGACCTCAGCCCACTGGTGTACGTGACCGGCATGCTCGTCACGGTCGGCGGACTGGCCACGCTCGGGGTGTGGCTGGCCCGCGGTGGGGACCTGCGCGACGCGCTGCACCGCCTCGGCTCGCCCGGGTTCGGGCGCACCGACACGCTCGCACCCGCGGCATGGGTCGATCCGGCTCCCGGAGATGCGGATCCCACACTGGTCCTGGACGTCGACGGCGAGCCGACGGTCACCCTGCCGGACCCGGGCCAGACCGCTGGGGAGCCCACCCTGGTGCTCGACTCGGTGGACCGGGCCCGGGCGGCGGCCACCGCGGCCGCCGACGCCCGGGCCGCCGCCGCCGAGGCTCAACGGCGGGCCCGCGCCGAGGCGCGCCGGGCCCGACGGGCGGAGCGTCGGGAGCGCAACCGGTGGGGCTGGCTGGTCGCCGCGGTCACCCTGATCACCGCCGGCACCCTGGTCCTGACCGACCGGGCCGGTGTCACCACCCTCGGCTGGGCCGGGATCGCGATGATCTGCCTGTCCCTGCTCACCACCGGGGTGCTGGTCGGCGCCTGGTTCGGGTCCGCCCGCTGGCTGATCGCCCCCGCCCTGCTGCTCGCCGGGCTGATCGCGGCCGGTGGGCTGGCCTCCGACGCCCTGGACCAGGCCGCCGCCGCGCCGCCGATCACGATCGCGCCCGAAGGAACTACCCGAGGACGAGCAGTTCGCCATGGGCTGGGAGGAAGGAGCGGTCACCGTGGACCTGACCAGCACCAAGGAGCTCGACTCGCGGGTCCTGGCTCTGACCGTGGACCGCGGGTCGCTGACCGTGATCATCCCCACCGACCAATGGACCGAGGCCTACGGGGAGGTGATGCTGGGGCGCAACAACCTCACCTCCGGCGGTGCGAGCGTGGCGCGCTCCGGGCGGCAGTCCGCTCAACAGGTCCGACCGACATGGCCGTGCCCGCTGGCGGGCAGCCGCTCTACCTGGACCTGCACGTCGGCGTCGGCGAGCTCACCCTCATCGAACAGGAGTCCTGATGCGCACCCACCCCGTCGACCTGACCTCCCTCGTGTGGGGCATCATCCTGGCCACCATCACCGGCCTGCTCGCTGTGCTGGTCTTCACCGACACCACCCCCGACCTCGGCATGCTGGTGCCCGCAGCCCTGATCTGCGCCGGACTGCTCGTCCTGATCACCGCCTTGCTTCGACGGGGCCCCCACCCGGCAACGCGTGAACTGGATCGCTGATCCGGGCGCTGGTGCCCCAACCCGCCCACCGACATCGACTGGCCCTCGCCCGCCAATCCGGGGCTGGGCTGGTGCCGACCCGGTCGCCGTCCCCTGGCCCTGGGCCCCCGTGTGAAGGCTGGGGGACGAGCTGAGAGAGTGCTGTATGCGTGCTGGGTTGGCCTCAAACGGGGCGGCATTGCCTCCGAGTGCGCCCTCTGAATCGCCTTCGCCGATGCCCCCCGACACCCCTTCGAGGGGGCAGCCGCGAACGCTGGGGGCGCGGTTCGGCAAGTAGGGGGTAGAGGCCATGCTGGCGGGATGCTGGGGGAGGGGACTGGATGACTGACGGAGCGCAGGAGGCGGGCGTGGTCGATCCGGTAGCTTTCACCGCGTTGGTGGATCGTGAGGGCCCGGACGTCTACGCCTACTTGGTTCGCCGCGCCCCGGCCGACGCCGAGGACCTGCTGGGTCGGGTGTGGGTGGAGGCATACGCGTCTCGCCGCTCGTTCGATCCCGCGCGCGGTTCTGCCCGGTCGTGGCTGTTCGGGGTCGCCCGGCACGTGCTGCTGCGACACTGGCGTGACCGGCGACCCGATCCGCGCGACCCGATGCTCACGACCACGCCGGTGGACCCGTGGGACGAGGTGGATGCCCGCTTGGACAGTGCCGCGCTGGCTGGGCCGCTGCGGGCCGCGTTGGCCGACCTACCCGAAGTCGACCGGGAGATGCTACTGCTGATCGCCTGGGAGCAGTTCACCCCCACCGAGGCCGCCGCGGTCGTCGGGATCCCACCGGTTACGGCCCGGACCCGGCTGCATCGGGCCAGGTCCCGGATGCGTACCGCTCTGGAAACTGAACACCCACCCGACACTGAGGACGAGCCCGATCCGGCTCGCTCTGAAGTGTCATTGTTCGCCCGCCCCACGTCTGGAGGCCCCCGATGACCCGCACATGAGCTGTTCGACGTCTCCTCGATCCCCGGGATCGAGGACCTGACCCGTGCCGGGCAGGTGCCAACCAACCCCGACGCCCTGGTAGCGGCCCGCACCCAGCTCGACGCCGCGATCGCCGCCGAACCCACCACGGGGACCGGGGCCGTGGTTCCGCTCGGCCGGCCGGCCCGCCGCCGGTGGGTGCACCGGTCCCTTGCAGTTGCGGCTGCTCTGGCGCTGCTTCCCCTCGGGCGGATCGCCCTGGACACCGCCCGACCCGGATGTCGCCCGGGTCGCGATCGCCGCTGACGGGTCCCTGCAATGCTCGAACGAAGGATTCGCGGCGCCGATCGCACCTCGCGACGCGGACCTGCGGCTGTTGCCGGCCACCATGCCTGACGGGTGGCAGCTGGACCGGATCGCCGCCCGCTGGTCCACCAGCGACGACCCCGCCGCCTGCCAAGTCCCCGCGCTGAGCCTGGTCCGCCTGGCCGACGACCGGGTCATCACCGGAGACGTGACCGTGCACGGGCCGTTCGCCGAGGTCGACGCCGAGTCGTTCCTAGGCTCCCGCTCGACCGTGCAGGTCGCCGGCGTCCCCGGGCTGCTGCTCGACAGTCCGGATGCCGGGTTCCAACGATGGGTGTGGACCTCCGACGAGCACACCTGGGTCATGGAGGCCCGAGAGCTCACCGCCGACGAGGGTGAACTCGTCGCCGCCGGCATCACCACAACCGGGTCCACTGCCGACTGGCAGCCCACCGGTGACGACCTCGGTCTGCAGGTGGTCGCCCAGCGCCCCGGGCCGCTCCCCACCTACCGGACCGCCCATCTGGAGTGGTACGTCGACCTCACCGGACCCGACGGGCGAGCCGCGCATTACTACGTGCGCTACCAGCCCGAGCACCCGACTCTGGCCCTCGAAGCGACCCACCCGGGCGTCGTCGTCTCCGCCGACGGCACCGAGGCGCGGATGGACCGACCGGGGCTGGCTGAGGTCGAGCAGATCAGCGTCTGGCGCGACGGGCTGACGATCTCCGCGGGCAACGGGCCGATGCTCGGCAACGACACCGACCCCACTGCTGCGCCGGCCCCCTACGGGGTCCTCACCGCGATCGTCGACTCCCTGGCCCCGGTACCCGCCGACGACCCCCGGCTGACCGAGCACGCCCTCGACGAGGACACCGTCGACCACCCGTAGACGGTTCAGCCCTGCCCAGCCCGGGGATCCGCCGGGTTGGCCGAGAGCGTGTCTCCGGCGTACCGTGCAACGAGATCCGGCCCCGGCTTGAGCGTCCCCCCGTCGCTCGCCGGGGCCGGCTCATGCAGTAGACACCCCGACTGGTTCCAGGGTCTTGGGTCGCTTGTGGAGGTTCCCTAGTGGTTCGACGAGGCGCTGCCCTGCGCGGCAGCGCTGGCGCTCACCCATGCATGGCCGAGTCGACCTCACCAGACCCGGGTGTGACGCAGATCACTGTAACGCTGGTGGGTGGGCTCCCATATACGGGGTGGAGGCCTCCCTGCACCTCACCGGATCTCGGGGTACGGGTGTAGGGAGGCCAGCGGGAGTCGCCAGCCAGCGTTGGTGGGCTGGGTAGGGTCGCAGCGGCAGGTGGGAGCGAGGTGGGGGATGGGGCAGGCCAGGCGGCTGCTCGCGGCGCAGCGTGCCGAGCATGACGCGCTGTTCCGGGCGCACTACCCGACCGTGGTCGCGTTCCTGGCCTGCCGGATCCCGGTGGAGGACGCCAAGGACCTCGGGGCCGAGGTGTTCGTGGAGGCGTGGCGGCAGCGCGATCATGTGATCGTCGACGAGGACCGGGGGTGGTTGCCGTGGCTGTTCACGGTGGCCCGGCGGATGTCCAACGCGTGGGTCGCCGCGCAAGTTGCCGCTGGGGCTCGCAACGCCCGGATCGTGCCTCCTGCTGCGGAGGACTTCACGGCGCGGGTCGTGGAGGTGGATGCGGCCAATCAGCAGCTGTCCGCGGCGATCGCGGCGATGCTGCGTCTGGGTGAGGAGGACCGTGAGGTTCTCGAGTTGTGTGGGTTGTTCGGGTTCACCCCGGCCCAGGCGTCGATCACCCTCGGGGTGCCCGCGGGCACCGTGCGGGTGCGCCTGCACCGTGCCCGGCAACGTCTTGTCCGAAGCGATCGAGGGGGAGGTGGCGTCATGACCGATGACGAGCTGTTCGACGCCCTCTCGGGGGCCACGATGGTGACCCTGGTCGACGAGCGGGAGCTCGACCGTCGGGCCCGGCACACGGCGCGGCGGATCGCCCGGGAGGCCCGGCGGGAGCAGGTGGCCGGGATCCGCCGCTGGTGGGTGGCCCTGGTCGCTGGGATCGCCGTGCTGCTGGCCGGGGTGGGGGCGGCCACCGGGGGGCTGCTGCACCGCGAGCCCGCCCAGCAGGACCTGGTCTGGTGCTACACCCGGGTGCCCACTGATCTGACCGATGACACCGCCCGGTTCGGGGTGCTGTGGGTCGAGCCCGGGGGGCCGAGCACCGCCCAACAGGCGATCGATCTGTGCTACTCCAACGGTGACGGGACCATGAAGCCGATCCCTGACCCGGTCAGCCAATGCGTGCTGCCCGACGGTGCCCTGGCCGTGCTGCCCATCGCCAAGTGCACCGACATCGGACTACCCGAAAGCAGCCTGGAACCACTGACCGACAACTGACCCAACGAAACGGGGGAACCCAGATGCGCACCTGCCATCAGCAAGTTCAGATGTCAATCCAGCGAATAGGTGCTGCGGTACTGGCAGTCCTGCTGACTGGCTCACCGGGCGTGGTGCCCGAACAAGCCGCGCCCAACGCAGACGACCTGGACGGCATTCGCATCAGCGTCACCACCCCTATCACGACGCGAGAGCAACTCAACAACTTCCTGCTCAGCGACGCCCCCAAGACCATCACGATCGACAGGCAGACCGGAGCCCTCGTCTCGGTGACCAGCGGCCTTCCCAACACGGACCTCCCAGCGACCACGATGTTCTAGGAACAACCGCATCGTGCAAGTCCTGGCGCTCCCCCTGGCGATGCTGAAGCGAGCCCCCTTCGCCGCCTGTCCCGCGGGAGGGGAGTGTCTGACAGTGCGGTCGGCATGGTTGGTTGTGTTGCCGCTTGCCTGGCTCGTGATGCCTAGGGCTGCTGGGCGGGGGTGACGGTGAACAGGTCGCCGGGTTGGCAGTCCAGGGCGTCGCACAGGGCGGTCAGGGTGGTGAACCGGATGGCGCGGGCGTGGTTGTTCTTCAGGATGGAGAGGTTGACCAGGCTCAGGCCCATCCGTTCGGCGAGCTCGGTCTGGGTGATGCCGCGCCCTGCCAACAGGGTGTCGATGTGGCAGATGACGCGGTGGTCCTCGGTGGGGGTGGCGGGCATGTCAGATCAGGCCGGTGACGTCGTCGCTGAGCCGCCGGCCGACTGCGAACGCCTCGGCCAGGGCCAGGGCCACCAGGCCGGCGACTGCCCAGGTGAGGTCCAGGGTGGCCGAGGTGACGATCGGGCTGGGGGTGACCGGGCCGGCGGCGTCGAGCAGGGCGAACCGGGCGAATGCGTCGAGGACCTGTCCGCCGAGGCCGCCGACGAGCACCAGCAGCCCGATCAGGCGCAGCCGGCGGGGGTTGGAGGGGTCGAACGGGGCACCGGCGCGGATGGTGCGCAAGGTGCGCGATAGCAGCAGCCCGGCGCCGGCCAGGCAGGCTAGCAGCAGACTGGTCCCCGCTTCGGAGAGCAGCCGCAGCGGCCACGCCACGCTGAACACGTGCAGAGACATCGAATACAGATCGGGTACGAACTCCAACCACGACCCTTCCGGTACCCCCGTGATTGCGGCGGCGGCCTGCCCCTGGGCCTCGCTGCTGAGCTCCACCCGGGAGGCACCGCCGGGTTGGGTGAGCTGGTTGACCGGCAGCACGACCGCGACCACCGCAGCCCCGATCGACCCGATCAGGATCAGCGCGCCGAGCAGGTCGAGCACGACGGTGCGGGTGGCGGCCTCGGTGCGTGCCAGTCGGCCGGTGGGCTTCTCGGACATGGTTCCTCCCGCGTTCGACTTTACGATGATCGTAAACCACGATAGTCGTTAAGTCGCGGCGCGGGGTCCGAGGACGGGGGAGGATCCCGATCACCGACCGAGCCGTGCGGGGGCAGTCCCGCACTTGCGTTCCCCGGCTCACGCTCCGATCGCGGGTGACCCACATCTAGTAGCCGCTTACCGTCCCGGTGTCGCGGTGCCCGATGCGTCTCTGCCGCGTACCATCCCGGTCAGCGGCGGCTGCGTCACTGCTGCCGCGAAGTCATCACCCCAATCACCTTCCAGGTCGCCAGTGTCCAGATCACCTCGCTACCACTCGCGTCGTTTCCAGTTCACGACATCGGCTTGAGTCCTCAGCGTGCCTGCGGGTCGGTCGACGCTTTCCGAGGCCTGCGGCGAAGGACACGTGCTGTGAGGACGTCGACTGCGACCGCGAGCGCGATTCCGACCGCATTGGCCCAAAGGTCGACCGGGTCGACCACGTTGGCCATTACCCCGAAGCCGTCGGAGAGCTCGAACGCCTCGACGGCAACAAGCACACCGAGCGACGCGAGGAGCCGGGGACGCCGGAATCGCTCGGTGGCGTTGATCGCAGCGAAGTACAGCGCGAACGAGACAGCGACGTTGCCCGCGTAGCCTTGGACGACAGCTTCCCCAGGGCCGTGGTATTCGAGCTTGAGGACCAGGATGGCGCGCCCAGAAGCGCGAGTACTACGTTGCGCACCCTCATCGCCGCGTCCATCGCCAGCTCCTCCACCCTCCGGCCATCGACCCGCCTTCGGGACCTGCTGCGCTGCCTGACACAACCGCCATGGCCATCTTCTCGCCTGGCGCGGACCATCGCGGCTCATCGACGGCGGAGGATGCGGTGAGTCGGGCGCCACGCTCGCCCCGCTACTAGCTACTAGCGATCCGAGGGTGCGGAGGGAACCGCGTCACATCGGCGAAGCGGCCCAGTACGACCGCGGTGTTAAGCCACGCCATGGACGCAACTGTGGTCGGCCGTTCACTTGGCTGATCTCACCCAACGTGACCAAGCCGGGAGCCGCCCAGACTGCGAGGTGAGTAGACAGCCGGAGTGTCGGGTTGGGGTGTCAGCGATCACTCGGGGTGGCTGGCGACCCGCCTGGGCCGGCCCTTCCGTCGACCGCCATGCTGAGACACCCGGGCGCTGCACACCGCCCACTAGGACGCGCAGGTCGGCATCGCCCGTCGCGCACGCCGGCAGCGGTGTCGTTCAACTTCGAGGCAAGCCGCTTGGAACACTTCGCCGGGCGCGCCTCACAGCCCACGGGGTGCCCCGCTGACCTAAGCGGCGGACGCAATCGAGCGCGAGGCCCAAAGCCCCTACCGGGTGGCCGTTCCCGGCGCGACGATCGGGTCGGAGGCGATCGTCATGATCAATCACCGGTTTGCGCGTATGACCCTTGTCGTCCTGGCGGTGGCATCGCTCGGGATCGCAGGGTGCAGCACCAGCTCGAACATCGACACCGCGACGCCGACCGCGGCGTCAGCCACCATGACTTCGGCCGCGTTGTGGGCCCCACCGGGATTGGGGGACCTGGGCGCGCAGGCCGCGGACGAGTTGCAGGCCGCGACTCGACAAGTGGGTCGACCAGGGCAGCCTCAAAGGCATGACTGCCGCGGTGGTCACACCCGACGGGGTGTGGTCCGGGGCTGCTGGCGTCGACGCCGCGGGCACCCCGTTGCAGGCCGATTCGGCTCTATCTCTGCAGAGCATCTCCAAGACCTTCACGGCCGCTGAGGTGATGCTGCTCGCGGGCCGTGGCCTGGTTGACCTCGACGCTCCGATCACCGACTACATCGAGGTGCCGTTCGACACCCAGGGCGCGACGGTCCGCCAAGTGTTGGCGATGCGCAGCGGCTTCCCCGACTACACGATCGAGCAGCAACAGATGTCGATCGCCGAGGACCTCGACCGGGAGTGGACCGTCAGCGAAGCGCTGGCCACCCTGCCCGAGGACGCACGCCGGGCGGGCTCGTCGGCGGTCGGGCGCTCTACAACGGCATCAACTACCAGCTGCTCGCCGAGCTGGTCGCGAGGGTCACCAAGCAGACGTTCGCGCAGGCGGTGCGCGCAGACCTGCTCGACCCGGCCGGTCTGGGCCGCACCTGGGTGCAGACCGGTGAGACCCCGACCGCGCCACTGACGATCGGCGGGCAAGCGGCGTACGCCGACATCGTCGACCCCGCAGGTCCCTTCATGCCGTCCCGCTCGTTCGCCTCATTCAACTCGGCGCTGGATCCATTGCCGCGGACGCGGCCGACGTCGCCCGGTGGGGCTACCTGCTCTACGGCGGTCAGGTCATCGACTCGACCCTGGTCGAGCAGATGGAGGCCGACCCGCAGGACTCGGACGTGGGCCTGTACGGGTTGGGCACCATGGTGATGACCGAGAGGGGCGTCCTGATGGTCGGCCATCCGGTGGTGGCGGCCGAATCGGACCTACACCACCATGTTGTCGTCTGGACCGGCGCCCCGCCGGTCGCCGTCGCCGTGCTGACCCCGCAGCCCGCCGACTTCGCGTCGGGCATCTATGACGTCTTCATGGGGCTGCACCGCATCGCCGC
>CAVPNW010000013.1:0-25560 GCA_963706875.1 uncultured Actinomycetes bacterium
CCCTGGTGGTCGCGCTGCTGGTGGGCGCGATCTCGGCGATGATCAGCCAGCGGACTGAGGGGTCGCAGTACGGCATCGTCATCGCGGCGATCGCCATCGCCGTGCTGGTGCTGCCGCTTCGGGATGCGCTCATGCGGGCCACGGATCGGCTGCTCTACGGCCGGCGCAACGACCCCGTCGCCGTGATGGGCCAGATCGGTAGCGCTGACCCCGAGGCTCCCGAGGCGCTGCTGCGCGTCCTGGCCGAATCAGTGCGCTCCCCGGGGGTGGAACTGCGCGACGCGACCGGGGCGCCCGTGGCCACTGTCGGCACGCTCACCGAGCGCGCCCAGTCGGTGCCCCTCGGGAACGGGTCCGCGGGGGAGTTGGTGGTCTCGCCCCGGCGGGGTGAACGGACCCTGGATCCAGCAGATGCTCGACTGCTTGCCGCGGTGACCCCGTACTGGGTCGCGGCCCTGCGCGCACAGGCGTTGGCTCGGGACCTCGAGTCCGAGCGTGAACAGGTCCTGCTCGCCGCCGGGTCCGAGCGCGCCCGCCTGCGCCAGGACCTCCACGATGGCCTCGGCCCGGCGCTCAGCGGTATCGCCCTCGGGGCCGAAGCCGCGCAGGGCCTGGTCCGGACCGACCCGGACGCTGCGGCGACCTTGATCGATCGGATCGGTGTCGAGGCGACTGCGGCGACGGAGGAGGTCCGTCGGGTGATCGACGACCTGCGCCCATCCGCCCTTGACTCCGCGGCCCTCGGCGAGGCGATCGGGCTGGCTGCGGACCGGGTGGCTGCCCAGGTCAGCGTCGAGCTGGAGGGTGACCTCACGACCTTGCCGCCCGACGTCGCGTCCACGGCCTACCGGATCGCTGCGGAGGCGCTGACGAACGTGGCGCGGCATTCGGGGGCCACCCGTTGTTGGGTGCGTGTCGGTCGCGTCCCGGAGGGACTCTCCCTCTCGGTTCGCGACAACGGCCGGGGCATCCCGGATCAGCGGTCGACCAGTGGCGTGGGGCTCGCGTCCATGCGTCGACGTGCAGCCATGCTTGGCGGGCGCGTGACCGTCCTCCCGGTCGACCCCACCGGCACGGAGGTGTCGGCCATGCTCCCCGTCGCGCTGGTGTCCACATGAGCATCCGCGTCGTCGTCGCCGACGACCATCCGATGTACCTGCTGGGCCTGGCTGCCGTGCTCGCCCAGGCCGACGACATCGACGTCGTGGCCCAGGCGAGCAACGGCAACGAGCTGTTGGCAGCCGTCGCCCAGCACACCCCCGACGTCGCGGTCACTGACCTGACGATGCCGGGACTCGATGGCATCGCCGCTATGCACCGGCTGCGGGACACCGCACCGGCCACGGGCGTCATCGCGCTGACCATGCACGAGGACGACGAGTCGGTGTTCGCAGCCCTTCGAGCCGGCGCTCTCGGGTACCTGGTCAAGGGGGCGGACTCCGCCGAGATCGTCCGGGCCGTGCGGGCAGTCTCAGCCGGGGAGGCGGTCTACGGCGCATCGGTGGCCCGCCGGATCCTCGCCTTCCACTCCGGGACGCTCGGCGGTGATCCCTTCCCCGACCTCACCCCCCGGGAGCGGGAGGTCCTCGGCGAGCTCGCCGGCGGTGCGCGCAACCACGAGATCGCGGCCCGCCTCGGGTTGTCGGAGAAGACGGTGCGCAACCACGTGTCCGGTGTCCTGCTCAAGCTCCAGGTCCCCGATCGCACCGCAGCCGCGATCAAGGCCAAGGACGCGGGGATCACACGGACTCGCCTCGGGTGACGTGCGGGGTTCCTGTCCTCTGGGCTCGCGCTTCCCCCACAATGACCCGCTTCCCCTTTGCGGAAAGCAGTTCGACGAAAGGAAGGCGGATCGACCCGCGGCGCGTCAGCGGAGCTCGCTGACCTCCGGCTCCGGGCCGCCGGACCAGGTGAGGCGGAACCGCCCGCCGGGACGCACGTTCGCCACGGCGGCCGGGCGGAAGCACGCGACGGCTTCGCGGCCCGGGTCGGGGACGGCCGGGTAGACGACCCCGATCGACCCGGCGGCGAGGAGGTCGTGCAGGGGCGCGTGGATGTCCGACAAGTCACCCCAATCTGCTCCGGCCCCCCAGATCCCGATCAGCCAGAGCTAGCGAACGGTCACGGTCACCTGGGTGGTCGATCCGTCGGCGGCGCCGATCGTGACGACGGCGACCCCGGGGGCGCGGGCGATGGCGGCCGGGTTGAAGACCGCGCTGCCGTCGTCACTGCCTTGGATCATCTCGAGGACATCGGGCTTGTCGGTGCTGATGGTCGTGTTCGCCGGGTCCGGCTGGGTGAAGACGATCGTCTCGCCGACGGCCGCCTCCGCCGTCGTCTGATCGGGGGCGACGAAGATCGGAGCCGGGATCTGGTTCGACCCGGACGTGGAGGCGCTCGGCGTCGGGGACTTGGGCTCCTCCGACGAGCCGCACGCACCGGCTGCCGAAACGGCGAGGGCCACAGCGAGGGCGACCCGCGCCGCTCGAGAACCTGTCGACGTCACTGGCTGCATGGTCTGACCTCCTCAGGTCGTCGGCCATGTTGGCCGTGGCGGCCGTGGCCCCTACGAGCGCTCACGGCGCCGGGTGTGGCCCATGCGATGCTTCACGACCCGGCCCGGCTTGCGCACATGCCGCCGCGCATGGACGCCGCGCCCCTCATCGAAGGATCGCACCAACAGTCGCCCCCCGGATCGCACGCTGCTCATGGTCGGCACCTCCTCTGTCTCCACCTCCAGCAGAGCGCAGATCTGTGCTCTGCGCCAGAGTCGACCGACCCTTCCCGGCCCGCAGGGATGTCCAGGCGGCTCGTCCGGCGCTGGAGGGTCACCCGGCGACGTACCCCGCCTGGAGGGCGCCCTCGTCGTCGCGCAGCTCGAGCTGGTCGCCGCGGATCGTGTACGTGGTGACCCGGCCGAGAGCTGCCAGGTAGTTGGCCTCCTGCTTGCTGACGTCCGGCTCGCACATCATTCGCGTGGTTGCCAGCGGCCCGATGGTCATGCTCTCGCCGGACACCTCGTAGGTCCCGTTGTAGGTGTTGCACCCGGCGTTGCCGGAGATGGTCCCGTCGTCGCCGAAGACCGCCGTCACCTCAGTGTCGGCGACCAGTGAGGCTACCGCGTCCGTGCCGGTGTTGATCCCGTTGGCCGACCAGTTCGTCCCCGTGAGCGTGATCGGGACGGCCACGGTGTACGAGAGCACGACCTGGCCGTCCTTGTCGCTCATCGTCATGGTGCCGTCACCGATCGAGAACGTGGCTGCCTCGTCGAGGCGGGCCAGGTAGTCGGCCTCCACGGCCATGGCCTCTCCGACGCAGGCCATGAGGGTGGATGCCAGCGGTCCGATGTCGATGGTGTTCCCGTCGGTCGTGTAGCCGCCGCTGAAGCGGTTGCAGCCGCTGGAGCCGGAGATCTGGTCGGTGGTGAACTCCGCGGTCGCCTTGACGCTGTCGGGGACGGCGGTCAGGGCCGACTTCCCGGCCGGAGCGTACTGCGCCAGGTCCCAGGCCGTGTCGGCCAGCAACTGGGCCGGGGTCTTCGCCGCCCCGGCTGATCCGGAGTCACTCGAACTCGCGCACCCCGCGAGCGGCAGCGCGAGCAGCATCACCATCGTGGCCACGGTTCGAACGCGCATGATCAGGACCCTTCGCCGACGTGCTCCGATGCCAGCCCCCATCCGGGTCGGCAATCGTGACGGTAGCACCGCCCGACGGGAGGATCCCGCGCCTGGTGGTTCTGGACGCTCGTCGTCGACGACCTCGCTGCCGAGTCCCTAGTCGAGGTCCGCCAGGGAGGGGATGGGAGTGAGGGAACTGCCCGGCCGCCACCCGCGCTCGAGCTTCTGCTCGGCCACACCGCCCACCGCCCAGACGTGGCAGGTGTCTGCGATGAGGGGCAGCATGGCGCGAGCCTCGCGGTACTCCGGATCATCGCGTCCACCCACCCGGAGCCGGGCGGAGAACGCCGCCTGCAGCAACGTGGGGGCCAAGGACCTGGCAAGCTCCCGCAGGTGGGTGCAGCCGGCCGGCCCGCCGAGTCGCTCCCGGACGGCGGCGTTCCAGCCCCGACCGAGGGTCACCCCGACCAGTGCCTGGTGGGCCGCGGCGATGTCCACGCATTCGGCGTGCGGGTAGGTCCAGAAGTCCACCCGGACATCGCGGACGACGAAGTCCGCCAGGGACACAGTGACCGCCAGCCCGAGGTCGTGGACCACGGGCAGGTCGAGGGGGTCGGTCGCCCACGGCCGCTCGTCGCGCATCCGGCCGGCCACCTCGATCAGGCCATCTGCTGCATCGGAGACCTCGACCACGACCGTCCGCCGGTGGTGGGGCGAGGTCGTCGGTTCGTGATCGTTCTCGGAGGTCGCCGGTGAGGGCGGCTGCGGAGCGGGGAATGTCACTCGAACCTCCTGGCCATGGGCGTGACCGCGTCTCTCGTGCGCACACGCGACCATTCCACGGTACTCGGCGGGGATGGGAACCGACGTGGCCCCGTCCCTTCCGGGATTCGCCAGGGTGCCGCGTCCCCGAGCGGGCATGGGCCGGCCCCCCGGGTTCGGGCCGGGGGGCCGGGTTCAGGGGCGCGACGGGGTCAGGCGTCGCGTCGCTTCAGGGCCAGGGCCGCACCGGCCATCGCCAGCAGCACCCAGGCGGCGAAGACCGCCATCCCGGCACCGGGGTCAAGCAGCGTGGCGCCCGGATTCAGCGAGGTGAAGGACTGCCCGGCGTTGGAGGGCAGGTACTTCAGGACGCCGTCCCAGCTGTCAGGAAGCAGTGCTGAGGCCAGGGTCGGCACGAAGAGGACTGCGCCGATGACCGTGCCGATGCCGCCGGCGGTGCTGCGGAGCAGGATGCCAAGGGCCACACCGATCACGCCCAGCCCGACCAGGTAGACGGCCGTCCCGATCACGGCCCGCGCCACCCCGTCGTCGGACCACGAGACCGTCGCAGCACCTCCAGCGTCGAGGATCGCCATGCCCGCGAAGAACGAGACCAGCACCCCGACGAGGGCGACCGGCGCGAGCACTCCCACGAACGTCACGAGCTTGCCCCACAGGACCGGCAGGCGCTTGGGTACTGCGGCCAACGTCGTGCGGATCATGCCGGTCGAGTACTCCCGTGCTCCCACGATCGCACCGAGCACGGCAACGATCAGGACCGCGAAGTTGGCGCCCGACAGGACGGTCGACACAGGGTCCGTCCCGCCGAACGCGGGCGGCCCGCCCTCGCCTGCGGTGACCTCGACCTGGCCGCTCGCGGTGAGCGCGGAGAGGAGGCCGAAGGCGACGAGCGCGAAGAGGATCCCGCCGATGGTCAGCCACGTCGAGCGCAGGGTGCGCATCTTGATCCACTCGCTCCTGATGACGCGAGGAGTGGTGGTGCGCGCCGCGGTGATCGCGTGCGTGCGGATCGCCGGGGTGTTGAGAGTTGCGGCGCTCATCAGGCTGCCGTCCTTCCGGTCGTCTCGGTGGTGCCGTGGTACTCCACGGCATCGCGGGTCAGTTCCATGAACGCCTCCTCGAGTGAGGGGGCGACGTCGACGAGCTCGTGGAGGACGAGCCCCTCGCGGGCGGCGAGCTCGCCGACCCGTGCGGCCGGCATCCCGGAGACCTCCAGGTGGCCGGGGGACTCGGAGGTGACGGTGACGCCGGGTCCGGCGAGCAGGTGGGTCAGCCGGACGGCGTCGGGGGACGCCACGCGGACGGCGTTCTGCGACGACGCCGCGATGAACTCGGCCATCGACACGTCCGCAAGGACCTTGCCCCGACCAACGACCACCAGGTGCTCGGCGGTCATCTCCATCTCGCTCATCAGGTGCGAGGAGACGAAGACCGTGCGGCCCTCGGCCGCCAGTTCCCTGAGCAGGGTGCGGATCCACTGGATGCCGTCGGGGTCCAGGCCGTTGACCGGCTCGTCGAGCATCACCGTCTGCGGGTCACCGAGCAGCGCGGTCGCGATGCCCAGGCGCTGGCCCATGCCCAGGGAGAAGCCGCCGGCGCCCTTGCTCCCCACGTCGGCCAGGCCGACGACATCGAGAAGGTGGTCGACGCGCTTGGCGCCGACTCCGATGGTGGCCCCGAGGGCGAGCAGGTGGTTGCGGGCCGTCCGGCCCTTGTCGATCGCCCGCGCCTCGAGCAGCGCGCCCATCTCCGCCAGCGGCGACGCGGACTCGACGTAGGGGCGGCCGTTGACCGTCGCGGTGCCCGCCGTCGGCCGGTCGAGGCCGAGGATCATCCGCATCGTCGTGGACTTCCCGGCCCCGTTGGGTCCGAGGAACCCGGTGACGATGCCGGGCTCGACAGTGAAGCTCATGTCGTCGACGGCGAGGAAGTCGCCGTATCGCTTGGTCAGGTTGGAAACCTCGATCACGATCTCTCCTTGGTCCAGGCCCGCCGGCTCCTCCGGTGGACATGGATCAAGGTTCGCAATCGGGGCGCCCAGTCCGCGTCTGCCAGATGCAGGCTCCTTCACGTACTGCGCCGGCAGTAGTGCGATGCGGCTCAGGCGTCGCCGGCGCGGACCAGGCCGCTCTGGTAGGCGATGACCACGAGCTGGGCGCGGTCACGGGCGCCCAGCTTGGTCATGGCGCGGTTCACGTGCGTCTTGGCGGTCAGAGGAGACAGGTACAGCTGCTCGGCGATCTGGTCGTTGCTCAGTCCGCGGCCGACCATGGCCACGATCTCTCGCTCCCGATCGGTCAGGACCTCGAGCTCGGCGGGGCTGGTGGTCAGCTGGACCTCCGACGGCTGGGCGAGGAAGCGGTCGATGAGGGTCCGAGTGGCCCGCGGGGAGAGCAGGGAGTCCCCCGACGCCACGACGCGCACCGCGTCGAGCAACTCGTTGGGCTCCACGCCCTTGCCGAGGAACCCTCCGGCGCCGGCGCGCAGCGCGGCGACCACGTAGTCGTCGGCCTCGAACGTGGTCAGGATCAGCACGTGCACGCCGGCGAGGTCGGGGTTGGCGCTGATCTCCTGGGTCGCCTGCAGCCCGTCGAGCTGCGGCATCCGGATGTCCATGAGCACGACATCGGGGGTCAGGGCGACGCACTGGCGCAGGGCGTCGGCGCCGTCGATCGCCTCACCGACCACCTCGAGGTCGGGTGCGGAGTTGATCAGGGCGGCGAAGCCGGCGCGGATCAGCGCCTGGTCGTCGGCGATGAGGACTCGGATCATCGGGTCACCCGGTGCAGGGGGAGGTCGACGCGGATCTGGAAGACCGCGTCGGATGTCACCGTCATGGTGCCGCCCGCGGCGGCGACCCGCTCGCGCATGCCGATCAGCCCGTGGCCGGTCGTCTGGCCGGAGGCGTCCGGACCTCCCGCCTGCCCCGTTGCTCCCGCCCGCCCCGGGGCTCCGGCAGGCGCCGTTGCCGCAGCGGGCGCAGCCACCGGGTTGCTCACCTCGATGTGCAGCATGGCACCGTCCTCCTCGAAGGACCACGCGCGCAGTTCCGAGCCCATACTTGCCCGCGTTGGTCAGGGCCTCCTGGATCACGCGATACGCGGTGAGGCCGGTCGTGGTCGGCAGGTCGCGAGCGCCCACGCGGTCGTCGAGCTCGACATCGAGCCCTGCCGAGCGCATCCGGGCGACCAGTCCTGGGATCTCCGTGAGCCCCGGAGTCGGCGGCTCGACCAGCTGGGCGTTCCCGTCGGTGCGCAGCAGGCCGACCATCACGCGCATCTCCTCGATGACCTCCTGGCTCGCCGCGCGCACGTGCACGAGGGCCGTGCGGGCGGCTGGGGGGTCGGCCTCGAGCAGGTGCGAGGCGACGCCGGCCTGGACGTTGATGACCGACACGTGGTGGGCGACCGCATCGTGGAGCTCGCGGGCGATCCGCAATCGCTCCTCGGCGACCCTGCGGCGGGCCTCCTCCTCGCGAGAGGCCTCCGCAGCCTCGGCGCGGGCCAGGGCGGACTCGACCGACGCCCGCTGGTTGCGCACGGAGTCCCCGACTGCCGCTGCCAGCGCACTGAACGCTGCCAGGGCATAGGTCGCGTCGCTGCCGATCGACCCACCCGTGACGGTGAGCGTGGGGATGATGAGCGTGACGGCCGTCGCAGCCGCGACGATGAGCGTCGTCCTGCGATTGGTGTGGACCGCGACCGTGTAGACCGCGACGAGGAGGGCTGGCAGGCAGCGCGACGGCAGGTGCGTGAGGAGGGTGTCCGTCGCGGCCAGCGCGAGGGTCCCCAGCCAGACCGGCACCGGCCACTGTCGTCGCCACACCAGCGCGAGGCACGCCAGGAACACCAGCGCGAGGGAGTCCCAGCCCCTGGTCGCGAGGTCGGCGGGGTCGAGGCGAGCGGTGCCAACACCTGCGCGCCCTGCCGGCGGGAGGTAGATGCACGCGACCAGGACGCCCGCCGCGATGGCGAGGTCGACGGGCGCGACGCGCGAGCCCAGACGCGCCGCCATCCGATCAGCCCAGCCCTGCATGCCGATCACGATAGGGGCATCGGCTGCCCCCGCGCGCCCACCGCCCGCGGTATCCCCATGTACTGCAGCCGCAGTACCCGCGGGTCCGTCGCCGGCGCGGGGCGCTCGGTCCGCTCGTGTGACCGCCCCCACACGCCGGGAGGGAATGCGCCCAACCCGGAGTAGGTTGAGCCGCCATGAGCACCCCGAGCCAGCCCGTCCCGAGCCCCGCCGCGCCCCCAGCACCCGTCGTGGCGCCGCACCGGTGGCGCGCGCTGGCCGCCCTGGTCGTCAGCCTGCTGGTCGTCGTGCTCGACAACACAGTGCTCAACGTCGCGCTCAAGACGATCCAGGATGACCTCGGTGCCACCCAGAGCGAGCTGATCTGGGCGATCAACTCCTACTCCTTGGTGTTCGCCGCACTGCTGTTCACCTGGGGCGTCCTCGGCGACCGCTACGGGCGGCGCAAGATCCTGATCATCGGCCTGGTGCTGTTCGCGCTGGCGTCACTGCTCAGCGCGTTCGCCCAGACCCCCATGCAGCTGATCGTCGCGCGCGGACTGATGGGCATCGGCGGGGCCTCGGTGCTGCCCGTGACGCTGTCGATCATCACCGTGATCTTCCCGCCCGCGGAGCGCGGCAAGGCGATCGGCATCTGGGCCGCAGCCGTCGGTGGCGCGGTCGCCCTCGGGCCGCTGCTCGGCGGATTCCTGCTCGAGCACTTCTGGTGGGGATCGGTGTTCCTGATCAACATCCCGATCATCGCCGTCGGGATCGCCGGGATCCTGGCCAACGTCCCCGAGTCGCGCAATCCGCACCCCGGGCGCCTGGACCCCCTCGGCCTCGTGCTGTCCGTCGTCGGCCTGTTGGCCCTCGTGTACGGCATCCAGGAGGCTGGCTGGAGCGAGCCGGTCACGTACGCGTGGATCGCGTTCGGCGTCGCGGTCCTGGCCGGGTTCCTGTTCTGGGAGTCGCGCACCGACCATCCCTCGATGGACCTGAGCCTGTTCTCGATCCGCTCGTTCTCCGTCCCACTGTCGGCGACGTCGCTGACGTTCGCCGCGCTGAGCGGGTCGCTGATCTTCCTGGCGTTCTACTACCAGGTCGTGCGCGGGTGGTCGCCGCTGCAGTCCGGCGCGCTGACCGTCCCGTTCGCGATCGGGCAGCTGCTGTCCGCGCCTCGCAGCGGGAAGATGGTGGCCCGGTTCGGCGCCCGGCGGGTCATCCCGTTCGGCCTGGTGCTGGCCTCGGTGGCGATGTTCATGTTCACGCGGCTCGACCTGACCACGCCGATCTGGTTGCTGGTGCTGATCCCGTTCGTGTTCGGGTTCGGCATGGGCAACGTCGTCGCCCCGAGCACCACGCGGATGACGCTGGCGACCCCGCCGCAACGCTCGGGCGCCGGGTCGGCGGTGCAGAACACCGTGCGCCAGGTCGGGGCCACGCTCGGCGTGGCGGTCATCTCGTCGGTGGTCGCCACCAAGTACTCGGGCTCCATGTCCAGCGCGCTCGAGGGCAGCCCGCTGCCCGCCGACCTCCAGGCGAAGGCCTCCGACAGCGTCGGCGCCACCTACGAGGTGGCGGCGGGGATCCAGGCCTCGGGGAACGCGACCCCCGAACAGGCGGACATGCTGCGGGCCGCGGCCGACGCTGCGTTCATCCCCGCCTTCCACATCGCCGCCTACATGGCGCTGGGTCTCCTGCTCATCGCGCTGGTGATCATCCTGGTCTGGCTCCCGGCGCAGGCTGAGGCTGTCGCCTGGAAGGCAGGCGGCACCTCCGCCCCCCTTCCGGGACAGCCAGGGGCAGGGCCTGCCGGGCAGGATCCGGACGACCCCTACGCAACGGGTGGGGACCTCGATGCCGCGCACCAGGTCCACGTCGTCCCCGAGGACCCCGATCACCTCAGCCACGTCGAGGACGCCCCCCTGGAGCACCCGCTGGGGGGCTCCACGCCAGAGAGGCCGTGACCGGGGAGCCCCTGGTTACCCGTCGGTAAGGTCCAACGGCGTCTCCTCCGTGGGGGATGCTCGGGACGCATGCCCCCCGGACCGGGACCTTTGCCCGGCGTGGCGCGGGGGATCGGTCGCTAGCGTGTCGGGCGTTGGTGCCTGTCCGATCGGCACCCCGAGCTGAGGGGTAATCCCCGATGGTGAAGTCCCGGGGCCGTCTGGCCCGAAGTGCTGGAATCCTCCTGACCGCTACCGCGCTGGCTGGATGCGCCACGGGTGAGGCCGACGGTGAGAGCACCGGGGGTGGGGAGGCCAGCCTGGTCCTGCCCGACCTCTCCACCGTCTCCGTCGTGGGGGGTGGCTCCGGCCGTGTGCTGCTGATGTTCGGGCTGCTGGTCTGCGTGCTGGGCCTGGGCTTCGGGCTGCTGGCCTACCTGCAGCTCAAGCGGCTGCCCGTGCACGAGTCGATGCGTGAGATCTCCGAGCTGATCTACTCCACATGCAAGGCCTACCTGCTCAAGCAGGGCCGGTTCCTGCTGATCCTGTGGGTGTTCATCGCGGCGGTGATCGTCGTGTACTACGGCGTGCTCGTCGGGTTCACGTGGCAGCGGGTGGCGATCATCCTCGCGTTCAGCCTCCTGGGCATGGGTGGCTCCTACGCCGTGGCGTGGTTCGGGATCCGCGTGAACACGTTCGCCAACTCGCGCACGGCGTTCGTCTCGCTGCGCGGGATGCCGTTGCCGCTGCACCGCATCCCGCTGAAGTCCGGCATGTCGATCGGCATGGTTCTGATCAGCCTGGAGCTGCTGATGATGCTGGTCATCCTGCTGTTCCTGCCCCCCGAGATCGCCGGCGCCTGCTTCATCGGCTTCGCGATCGGCGAGTCCCTGGGAGCCGCCGCGCTGCGGATCGCCGGTGGCATCTTCACGAAGATCGCCGACATCGGCTCGGACCTCATGAAGATCGCCTTCAAGATCAAGGAGGACGACGCGCGCAACCCCGGGGTTATCGCGGACTGCACCGGGGACAACGCCGGCGACTCGGTCGGCCCCAGCGCGGACGGCTTCGAGACCTACGGCGTCACCGGCGTCGCGCTGATCACGTTCATCCTCCTTGCGGTCGAGGACCCGGGCGTGCAGGCGAGCCTGCTGGTGTGGCTGTTCGTGGTGCGCGCCGTGATGGTGATCGCCTCGGGCGCCTCGTACCTGCTCAACGACATGTGGGCCCGCCGCCGTTACGCGACCGCCGACCGGATGAACTTCGAGGAGCCGCTGAGCTCATTGGTGTGGGTCACCTCGGTGGTGTGCATCCTGTCCACGTTCCTGACGACCTACCTGGTGCTCGGGGTCGGCGCCACGAGCGAACTGTGGTGGGAGTTGGCTGCGATCATCTCGCTGGGCACGTTGGCCGGCGCCCTGATCCCCGAGCTCGTCAAGGTCTTCACCTCCACGAACAGCAAGCACGTCAAGGAGGTCGTGAAGAGCTCGCGGGAGGGCGGCGCCTCGCTCAACATCCTCTCCGGGCTGGTCGCCGGCAACTTCTCGGCCTACTGGCTCGGGATGGCCATCGTCGGCCTGATGGGGTGCGCATACCTGATCAGCAACATGGGCCTGGACGTGATCATGATCGCGCCAGCCGTCTTCGCGTTCGGCCTGCTGGCGTTCGGCTTCCTCGGGATGGGCCCGGTGACGATCGCCGTGGACTCCTACGGCCCGGTCACCGACAACGCCCAGAGCGTCTACGAGCTCTCGATGATCGAGGACATCCCGGCGATCGACGCCGAGCTGGAGCGGGATTTCGGGTTCACCCCGCAGTGGGACCGCGCCAAGCAGATGCTCGAGGAGAACGACGGCGCCGGCAACACGTTCAAGGCCACGGCCAAGCCCGTCCTGATCGGCACGGCGGTCGTGGGCTCCACCACGATGATCTTCTCGATCATCATGGGGCTCACCCAGGGCCTCACGACCGGCATGGAGAACCTGTCCCTGCTCTACCCGCCGTTCCTGCTGGGCCTGATCAGCGGTGGGGCGATCATCTACTGGTTCACCGGCGCCTCCATCCAGGCCGTGACCACCGGCGCCTACCGCGCCGTCGAGTTCATCAAGGGCACGATCAAGCTCGACGGCGTCACCAAGGCCAGCGAGCAGGACTCGCGCCGGGTCGTCGAGATCTGCACCCAGTACGCCCAGCAGGGCATGATCAACATGTTCCTCGGGGTGTTCTTCGCCACGCTGGCCTTCGCGTTCCTCGAGCCGTACCTGTTCATCGGGTACCTGATCTCGATCGCCGCGTTCGGGCTCTACCAGGCGATCTTCATGGCCAACGCCGGCGGCGCCTGGGACAACGCGAAGAAGATCGTTGAGATCGACCTGCACGCCAAGGGCACCGCGCTGCATGACGCCACGATCGTCGGCGACACCGTGGGTGACCCGTACAAGGACACGTCCTCGGTGGCGCTGAACCCGGTCATCAAGTTCACGACCCTGTTCGGCCTGCTGGCAGTCGAGTTGGCGGTCAGCCTCGACGGGCAGGGCAACGAGGTCCTGGTCAAGGTCCTGGCCGCGGTGTTCTTCGCGGTGTCTGTGTTCTTCGTGCACCGCTCGTTCTACGGGATGCGCATCGAGGTGCCGCTGGTCGATGACGAGGAGTACCCGGAGGAGCCCGACGGCTCGGCCGGTTTCGGTGGCAGTGGCGCCCTTCCTGAGGGCAGCTCGGCAATTGCGTACGAGGGAGCAGGTGGGGTCAGGTGAACATCGCGATCCGGTATGGGGCGGCGATCGTCGACGCGGACGGTCACGTGAGCGGTCACGACGCAGGAGCGACGCTCGTCCGGCGGCTGCTCCGGGTGTTCCCCGAGGCGCGGCTGATCGGCCCGGGCCCGCGGCAGGGCGACGGGTTCGACGTCATCCCGCTGGAGTTCGTCGACGGCTCGGACACCGTGGTCATCAACATGGACGTCATCGACTCCGTCGGGGTCTGGCAGACGCTCAAGCAGAACTGCGACGAGCCGAAGCTGATGAACTTCGTGTGGTTCAACACGGTCAAGTACGACCATCGCGTGCAGCGGTCGGCGCTGGGCCTGTCGTGCGGGCTGTTCCCGACGTTCGCCAACTCCGAGCGCACCGCCAACGAGATCCGCGAGATCGTCTCCGGCTGGACGATCAAGTCGATCTGGGAGGAGGCCCGGATCGCGTGGGTCAACCTCGGCATCCGGCTCGAGCACGTCCAACCACGTCGGGAGTCGAGCGTTCCTGTCGTGCTCTACCCGGCCATCTACCTGTCGGAGCGCAAGCAGCCGCAACTGTTCCTCGACACCGTCGAGAAGGTGCACAAGCGCACGCCGATCAAGGTGGAGGCGCGCCTGCACGAGTCGCACCTCATCAGCGAGCGCGCCATGCGCTTGTCCCGCAAGGACTGGGCGTGGGTCGGCCCGCTGACTGCCACCCGCGAGGACTACTGGCACGCGCTGGCCCGGACCACCGCGTTCCTGGCCACGGCGCGCGATGAGTCGTACGGCCTGGAGTACGTGGAGGCCCTGGTCGCCGGTGCTGTTGGGGTGTTCCCGGACCGCCCGTGGGCGCGGGCGATCCTCCCGGAGCGTTACCCGTTCTTCTACAGGACGCCGGCTGAGGCTGAGGCGATGCTCTACCGCGCCGTGACGGATACCGACGCCTGCCGTCGCGAGCTCGACCAGGCGGCCGGTGGGGACTTCGTGCAGTGGCTCGGCGCCCGGCACGACGACGACCAGTTCGACCGCGCGATCGCCGCGCGGGTGCGGGAGTGGTTCGGCGCCTGAGGCGGTGGTCTTGCGGCCGGCGGCGGGTCCAGATCGGCGGGTGCGATCGGCGGGTCGCGATCGGCGGGTGCGCGGGCGGGGAGGGCCTTGTGCCGGGCTGGGTGCGGCTGCCGTCGATGAGCTGGACGTCCGCTGAGGCGAGTTCGGCACGAGCACTGACGATGCCCTCGACAGCGAACGCGACCAGCGTCCCGCGCTGGACTCCTCTGGCGCGACGGACTCGTTGGTCATGTCGGGGCCGAAGACCTCGACAGGTCGCGGGGACCGGACGGAGGGGTGAAGCCCGCGCAGCCCGGATTCGTGAGAGCGGGCGGCCATCCGAGCACGTCCCTGAACAGGGCGTGGGTGGCGTCGGAACTGGGTCGTGGTGTCGAGGTGGCCCCGTGTGTTCCCTGACCGCGGGGTCCGCGCGGTCATCCACAGGATGGTTCGCTACCTCTGGCAATGTCAGCCACCCTTGATAGTGTTCGTACAGGCGTTCGAAGCACAGGGGGTTCGGGGTGAGCAGCACGACAGTGGATCAGCGCACGGTGGTGGACCCACGGGCGGTCGGGGCGATCGGGTCGGCCTCTGCGGAGGTGGTTGATCTGTGGGCGCGGGCCACTGGCGTCACGGTCCGTGACCTGCCCTGTATGGGCCTGTTGGCCGGGGAGCGGCCGATGGCGGACGTGGATGTGCTGGCCGGGGCGTTCGCGGTGGTGGAGTACGAGTTGGCGCGTCGGATGCACGCCGCGGCGTCGGCCGGGTCCCTGCCCTTGGTGGGTCCGGGGGCGGTACTGGCCGCCCGGGGGTGGGCCGGTCCGCACGGCCGACGGTTGGCCCGCGCGGGGGCGTTGGCTGCTGAGCACCCCACCGTGGCCGGCGCGTGGGCGGCGGGGATCATCACCAGTGATCATGTGGATGCGATCGCCCGCAGCATCGGACCGCTGGAGCCCGATGAGTTGGCTGCGGTGGTCGAGGAGCTCAGCGCGTTGTGGGGGCAGCTGTCCCCTCAGGCGGTGGCCACGTTCGTTGCCCGGGTGATCCGCCTGTTGCACCCACCCCCTGACCCGGACCCCGACGAGGTCGGGGCCCATGAGTCCCGGTCGGTGTCGTTCGCGGTGACCGCGGATTCGGTGATCCTGTCCGGGGTGCTGCCCCGGGTGGAGGGCGAGGCGGTGATCGCCGCGGTCGAGGCGTTCGCCGAACGGCTGCGCACCGAGGCCGACCACGTGCCCGCGTCCGCCCGCCGCGCCGACGGGTTGGTCGCCCTGGTCAACGCCGCCCACGCCAGCGGATCGATCCCCACCCGCGGCGGGCTGCCGGTGAGCGTGTCGGTCACCCTCGAATCCACCGTCCTGGGGGACCGGGTGTGGTCCACGTCCCGGGGGCACACCCTCACCGACGCCGAGGCCCGGTTCACTGCCTGTGACGCGCTGGTCACCCCGATCCTGATCGACTCCGGTCACTGCCCGGACACCATCGCCGACCTGCGTGGCCGCCGCTGGATCGTCGGCCTCGGCATCATCAGACCCGGCAGGGGGCGGTGAGCCGGCGTCGGCGGGGGCGCGGATCGCGGCCCTGGCCAGCACCCTGTTGGGGACCCGGATCCCGCTGGCTGTCGGGCGCACCGCCCGGACCGCGACCCCGGCGCAGCGCCGGGCGCTGGCCGCCCGGGACAGGGGGTGCATCATCCCCGGATGCGGGATCCCCGCCGAAGCGTGCCAGACCCACCATGTCGACGACTGGGCCGCCGGCGGAACCACTGACCTGCCGAACATGGCGCTGTTGTGTTGGGCACATCACCGCCAGGTCGACCTCGGCATGTGGACCATCGTCCCCGCGGAGCCAAGCGACCAGGTGCCCCGACCCGAGACCGGCGCGCCACCCGGAACCCCCTGGCCCGCCAACAACGGCGCACCCTGGACCATCACCCGCACCCCCCGAACCCGCTGGCGGCTGTGAGGCAACGGACGCTCGTCAGGCGTCTCTCAGCGGCGTGAGACCCGCATCATCCACGCGTGCTTGGCCAGCCCGCCGGAGATCTCCAGCAGGATGCCCTGAGTGATCAGGTCGTCCTCGATGGCCGCTGCCCGGGCATTGATCCGACCGGCGACCTCCTCGAGGCGACCCTGCATGGCCGAGACGGCATCCGAGTCGCGCTGCCACCCCGCTTGGCCTGCAGGGACAGGTCGATGAGTTCGACGAGGGTCTCCTGCAGTGCCGCTCAGGACGGTTGTGGTGGGCGACGTCGTCGTGTCTCCTCCTCGGTTCTGCTTGACGCCACTCCACGCCCGGGGGAGGCGCACGTGGTGGTCGGGCCAGCCAGTTCCGGTGCCGGCGCGGTCCCTGCCGGGCTAGTGCGTCCGGTGCTGGCCGGGGGTGGGTGCGGGCGGGCGGGCGCGGGCCACGGCCCACACGATCAGCGCCAGCAGCCCCGCGGCAGCGAACACGAGGAGGCTGCTGCTGAGACCAACCATGGCCTCAGGCGCGACGAGCATGACAACGGCAAGGGTGACCAGCAGCGAGCCCGACACGATCTTCAGCGCACGTCCCTCCTGGGGCTGCATGTGGCGGGCCCGCATGGTGATCACGGCGGCGCCGAACAGGATCAACTCGTCGATCAGGAACACCGTCATGTAGACCGCGAACAGCGCAACGGCGGTCGCAGTGGGCACCGCCTGGTCAGCCAGCATGCTGGTCCACAGCAGGGGTAGCCCGGCCGTGCACGGGGTCTCGAGCAAGGACACCCCGACTGCCAGTGCCGCAGTGCCTGCCAGCGTGGCAGTCAGGCCCCGGTCCGGTCGCGCGACCCCACGCATGGCCCGGTAGATGCGCGGTCGCCGGGACGGGGAGATCGACAACGACGGTCCCACCCCCGGGGTCAGCCCGTCCTTGAGCTGCAGGACGCCGAACGCCAGTGCCACCACGGCGACGCCGGCACGGATCCAGCCCAACTGCCCGGCGTAGTCCAGGGCGCTGTACATCCCGACGATGTAGAGCCCGTACATTCCCGCGGTCACGATCAGGAACGTCGAGCCGACCAGGGCGACCCGCCCGCGCGACCCGCTGTGCAGGACGATCGCGAGCAGCACCGCGAGTACCCACAATGAGCACGGGTTGATCCCGTCGGCGAACCCGATGAGCAGGGTGCTGACGAGCAGGGACGAGCCTCCGAGGTCCACAGTGCCCAGGAGGGGCAGCTCGACACTCGGACCGGTGCTGGCGGACGGTTCGTCGGGTTGGGGCGGCCCCGTCGCGGTTGGCCGGGCCGAAGGACCAGTGCTCGCGGGCGGCCCGGCGGCCAGCGCGGCGGCCACACTCGCCTCGATCTCCGTGGCGATCGGCGCGCTGAACCCGATCCACACCTGGTCGCCGACGATCGTGACCGGTACGCCGGTCGGTTCGAACCCGAGGTCGGCGGCGTAGCGGTCGAGCACCTCGCGGTTGGCCTCGTCGTTCCAGACCTCGTACTGCTCGATCCGTAGCTGCGGGTAAGCGGCGGCCAGGTCCTCGAGCCAGGCGCGCTCTGATGCGCAGTGGGGGCAGCCCTCGCCGTGGAACAGCACGAGGGTCGCGGACGACTCGCCGGAATCAGCCAGGGGGGCCGCGGCGGCACGTGCCGGACCGAACACAGCGGGCAGTGCTCCCAGGCTCATCGTGAGCAGCAGGCTCAGGGCGAGGATGGCCAGGACGAGTGACCGGGCCCGACGTGTCCGGGACCCACGTGGCAGGGCTGGATCGGGCAGGGCTGGGTCGGGCAGGGCTGGGCGCGGCGGCTTCAGGCCGGGCAGGATCGGGGGATCCTGTGGGGGAGGGGGCGAGGTCAGAGAGGTCCACGTCATCGGCAGAATCGGGAGCACCGGCCGGTCGCGGGTTGCGGGTCCGGTGCCGTTCACGATGGCTCCTGACGTCGGTGCGACCGCTGCGCGGGTGTGGCCCGCCGCGGTCGGGTCAGCTGTGGCCCTTTCGGATCATCTTGACCATGCGGACGTTGATGGCCGCGAACCGCCAGACCTGGACGGCCAGGTTGGTCCGGCTCCTCACCGTCTTCTCGGTCGGCAGTGGCGCCTGGGCGATGCTGGCTTCTGCGTTGTCCATGGGAGTCCTCCTGGGGAGTCGGGCCGGCTTGGAGGTCGTCACTCGGGGATGAGGAACCAGCCCGGCTTGGCCTTGGCCTTGTAGATGAACATGAAGTGCAGCGCCGCCTTGATCCAGTGTGCGCCGAGGCCGATCTCGCCGTAGGTGTCCTTCGCGCTGCGACCGCCCGACTCGGGGTACTTCTGGTAGTCGGGCACGATCGGGTACATCGTCATCGCCGCGGCTGTCCCCTTGCGCAGGCCGGCGCCCGCCGAGGCGATGCACGCCGCCCCCATCCGGGCCATCGAGGCCGTGTGCTTCGGGGTCGTGGAGCCGTCGCCGATCATCTCGACGATGTTCTCCGCGACGACCTTGCCCATGACCCCGGAGGGCATCCCGGTGCGGGGCGGGGCCGGGGCGATCAGCGTCCCATTGGGGCTCGTGCGCGGCCGCGAGATCTGGTGCGGCGGTGCGAAGGCGATGCCCACGGCGAAGACGTTCGCGTACCCGGGCGTCTGGTAGGTCTTCGGCCAATCCTCAGCTCGCCATTCCTCGAAGGGCTTGGACGTGTAGTCGGCGTCGACCTTCATCAGGCCGCTGGGAGCGAACAGCTCGGCGGTGATGTCCTCGCCCTGCGCGTCGTAGGCCTTCAGGTCCGCCCCGCGGAAGGGCGGGAGCAGCATCGCGAAGTCGAAGTCCAGCGTGTGCTTGGTGCCGTCGAGCTGCTCGTAGGAGATGACCCCGGGCTCGACCTTCTCGACGTGCGCCCCGAGGATCGCGCGCATCCCGCGCTCGCGGAACAGCGACTCGGTCCAGGTCTTGCTCGTGGTCTGGAACCCCTTCTGGGTGAAGACCATGCCCCCGACCCCGAAGTCTCCGAGCTCGAACTCGTTGGTCAGGTACACGAGGTCAGCCATGTCACGGACCCCAGCCTGGCGCAGCTCGTGCTCGACGTTGAACGCGTACTCGAAGGCTGCGCCCTCGCACGTGCAGGTGCCATGCCCGGTGCCCACGACGATCGTCTGGCGCTGCCCCGCGCGCATCTTCTCGATTGCCTGGGCGAGCCGGTCGGCTGCCTCGATCGCGTGGCCTGCGGTGCACACCGACAGGCTGTTGCCCTCTGGGCCGAGCCCGGGGGTCGCGCCGAAGTTGAGCTTGGGCCCGGTGGCGTTGACCAGGTAGTCGTACTCCAGCGTCGCGGTCTGGCCCGCACGTGCGGGGTCGGTGTAGGTGATGTCCACGAAGGGACTGGCATGCTCCGCGTCGCCCTCGGGGTGCAGGGCGACACCCAGGGCCTGATGGAACTCGATCCCCTTGCGTTGGTAGATCGGCGCCAGCGGGAAGGTGACCTGCTCCGCGGTCATCCGGCCCACACCGACCCAGATGTTCGACGGGATCCAGTTCCACTTCGAATTGGGGGCGACGACCACCACGTCGTGCTCCTTGGCCAACTTCCGACGCAGGTGCAGGGCGGCGGTGTGACCGGAGATCCCGGCCCCGAGGATGACGATGCGCGCCATGAGGAACTCCCTATCTGTGGATCCTGAGTCAGCCTAGTCCGGTGCCCCGGGGGGTTTCGTCTCGGGGCACCGGCCGCGGACGGGTCCCGGCCGCATAGGCTGCCCAGAACGTCGAGGGCAGGAGTGGTGCCGTGATCATCGCAGCCGCAGTGGAGCCCGACGGGAGTGTGGGCCACTCCTGGGGCAAGGCGAGGTCGGTGGTTGTCGCCACGGTCGAGGACGACGAGGTCGCCGACTGGCGGCCGTACGAGGTCTGCTGGGACCTGCTGCACGACGAGGGGACCCCGGGGGCCCATCACGCCCGGGTGGTCACGTTCCTTCGGACCCATGGCGTTGAGATGGTCCTGGTCGATCACGTCGGGGACGGCATGCGCCGGATGCTGACGAGCATGGGCGTCGAACTGCGTGAGGGCATGCGTGGCGACGCCCGCGCGGCGATGTGTGCGGCCGTGTGATCGAGCAGCGGACCTGTGGGCTGAACCCGCGCGTCGTGCGACCCCGTCCAGGTCCGGCGGCCCGGTCCGCTCCTGGCCAGCGCGGCTCACCGGCCGGTGTGCTCCCCTCGGAACACCAGCACGGGGCACGGTGCGTGGTGCACGCAGTACCCCGCGACCGATCCCAGGTGCATGCCGGGCAACTCCCCCCGCCCGTGGCTGCCGACCACCAGCAGGGTGGCCCCGGCGCACGCGTCGGTCAGTGCCTGCGCCGGTCGGTTCTGGGCCAGGTGCGTCTCCACGGGGACGCCCGGGTCCTCGCCCAGCGCCTCCGTGACGGTCCTGTCCAGGATCTCTCGCGCGGCGTCGGCATAGTCGGCCTCCGTGGCCGTGGGTGCGAAGAAGATCGTCCACGGGACCTCGAAGCCGGTGACGGCGAGCAGGCGACCGCCGATCCGGCGCGCATGGTCGGCGGCCCATCGCAGCGCCTCCACGCTCAGGGCTGACCCATCGACTCCGACGACGATCAGCGGGACTGTGGTATCGCTCATGATTCCCACCTCCAATATGGACGTTAGGCCCGTGGGATGCGCATGACTAGGGCCGGATGGCCCTGCTCGGCGCCGGGGCGGCCAGGTCGTGGTCCAGGAGCTGCTCCGGGCGGGTCACCACCTCACCCCGGCACGCCCTGGGCCCGCTGCCAGTCGGCGTAGATGTGCATCAACTCGTCCATGTCCGGGACGGCTGCAAGGGGCGGGTCGGTCACGACCGCGCCGTCGATGACGACCGCCACGTACTCCTGCCCGTCATCGTCGAGGGACTCGACGATGTCCACGCGGTGCGGGCCCAACTGGTGCGACTCCAGGATCCGTTCCATTCCGGTGCCTCCTCGCGCGAACGGGCCTGCGTCGGCGGGCGTGGGCCCATGTCCATCCTGCCAGTCGATCGCGCGGATGGGGCGGCCAGTGAGCAGGAGCAGGAATACCCCTGGGGGTATCATTGGTTACGCCAGCATGAGCCAGATATCGAGGAGCCCCGTGCCCACCGACCACCCTGCCGCCCCCGAGCCCCCCGGCGCCCCGGGCGCGTTCGAGCTGAAGTCCTTCGCCCCCAGCTGGGGAGCATCCGTGATGGGCACCTCGGCACTGTCGGTCGCCCTGCTCGCTGTCGGCGAGGGCACGTCAACCGCGGGCGTGACCCAGGTGGCGGCCCGTGTGATCCTCGTGATCGCCCTGCTCCTCGGCGTGCTCGTCCTCGGGGCGACGACCACCCGCTGGGTGCGGTTCCGTGCCGAGGCCCGGGCCGACCTGCGTCACCCCGTGAAGGGCGGCATGACCGCCACAGCTGCGGGTGCCCTGCTCACCCTCGCCGTGGCGATCGGCAGGGTTGGCCCCGGCTTCCTCCCGGAGGCGATCATCCTGCCGAGCGTCACCGCGCTCGCCGTCGTGGGCGCCCTGCTGGCGCTGGTGATCGGTTGGGAGTTCCTGGGCGAGATGTTCACCTCGACCGACGCGTCGCTCGTGCAGATGTCCGGGGCGTGGTTCGTGCCGCCCGTGGTGACGATCATCGTCCCGCTCGCGCTCCTGCCGGTCATCGCCGGCAACCCCGGCATCGCCGCCGACCTGGTGGCCCTCTCGTGGGCCTTCCTGGGCATGGGCGCGGTGCTCTACCTGGTTGTGACGGCCACGCTGTTCATGCGCAGCATCAGCCACCCCCTTCCGCCGGCCGGGCTGGCCCCGACCCTGTTCATCGGCATGGGCCCGGCGGGCCTGATCGGCCTGGACATGGTGCGGTTGTCCCAGGTTTCGGTCCAGGTCGGGGTCGCTGAGGCCAGCCTGGTCACCAGCATCCTGCCGGCCGCCACGATGATGTGGGGATTCGGGCTGTGGTGGATGGTCGCGGCCCTGGTCGTCCTGCGCCGGGGCTACGCCCGGCTGCCGTTCTCACTGTCCTGGTGGGGCTTCACCTTCCCGTTGGCTGCGTGGACGATCGCGACCATCGTGCTGGGCCGTGCGTGGGACTCCGGCCTCGTGACCGCGCTGGGCTGGATCGCCACCACTGCCCTTCTTGGGCTCTGGGGGTACGTCGCGACCCGGACCGCGGTCGGCATCCGGTCGGGCTCGATCTGGGCGCACTGACGAGTAGCGCCCCTGACGTCGAAGTCGGGCACGTGGCCTCAACGGAGGAGGTGGGGCGGTGATCGGCTACGAGCACACCGTCTTCGCCAGCAGGGCCGGCACGATCGTGGGTACGGGAGTCGGTCGCCCACGCAGCTTCCGTGTGCTCGACAGCTCAGGGCTGGACCTGACCCCACAGCCGCGGGTCGACCTGGGCACAGCCTTCTCGGTGCTCGCGCAGACCTCGAGTGCCCAGTCCGGACAGGGCTGGCACCAACTGTCGCAGGCCCAGGCCGCGCCGATCAGATGAAGAACCTCCCGTTGGACTCGTTGGCCTCGCCGAGGTACATGGCCACCCCGCCGAACTCGACGCCGTCGATGAGCTCGTCCTCGTGCAGGCCGAGCAGGTCCATGGTCATCGTGCAGGCGACCAGCCGGACTCCGGCGTCCTGAGCCGAGGCGATCAGCTCGGGCAGGCTGGGGACCTTGTTGTCCTTCATGATCTTCTTGATCATGGCCGTGCCCCCGCCGAGCATGTGCATCTGCGACAGCTTCATCTTGTCCGGCCCGGCCGGCATCATCGTCGCGAAGGCCTTGTCCATCAGTGACTTGTCCACGTCCGGCGCATCTGGGCGGCGCAGCGCGTTGAGCCCCCAGAACGTGAAGAACATCGAGACCTCGTCGCCCATGGCGACAGCGCCGTTGGCGATGATGAATGCCGCCAGGACCTTGTCGAAGTCCCCGGAGAACACCACGAACGCCTTCTTGTCCTTCAGGCGTGCCGCGACTGGGTTCATCGTCGCGCCCCGGGCGCCGACCACCGCCCCGCCCTTGCGGATCCGGGCGACGACGCCCGGGCCCTCCGGCTTGATGTCCAGGACCTCGTGGCCGTTCTTGGCCGCCCAGGCGGGGGCGTCGAGTCGGAACCCGATGTCCGAGACGTGCGCGATGACCTCGTCGCCCGGGTTGAGCTCGCCCATCTTCTTCTGCAGGGCCATGATCGGCCCCGGGCAGGCCAGGCCGGTGCAGTCCAGGTCGACCTCGACCCCGGTGCCGACGAGCGGGGCCGCTGGCAGCACGCCGCCGGCGCGCAGCGACTCCTCCTCGGCGTAGTTGGTGACCGGGACGAGCGGATCGGGGACGTCCTCGGGGGCCACGGTGTGCCACGCGCGGAACGTCTGGATGCCGCCGACGAGCATCTTCACGTCGGTGAAGCCGCGCTGGACCAGGATCCGGTAGGCCAGGTAGCTGCGGAAGCCGACGGCGCAGTACAGCCGGATGGGGGTCTCGCGGTCCCAGTCGGCCTGGGCCACGCGCAGGGTGTTCAGCGGCACGTTCTCGGCACCGGGCACGTGCCAGATGTCGAACTCGCTGGGTCCGCGCACGTCGATGATCCGCGCGCCCTGGCAGTTATCCGGGTAGTCGGTGGAGTACCAGGGGACCAGGTCGCCGCGCAGGATGTTCGAGGCGACGAAGCCGATCATGTTGACCGGGTCCTTGGCCGAGCCGAACGGCGGCGCGTAGGCCAGTTCGAGCTTCTCCAGGTCGTACACGGTGGCGCCCAGCCGGATCGCGGTGGCGAACACGTCGAGGCGCTTGTCGACGCCGTCGAAGCCGGTGATCTGCGCGCCCAGGACCCGACCGTCGTCGGGCGAGAACAGGCACTTGATGTCCATCTGCGCGGTGCCCGGGTAGTAGCCGGCGTGACCCGAGGGATGGGCGTGCGCGCGCAGGAAGGGGATCCCGGCGGCCTTGAGCTGCTTCTCGGTAGCGCCGGTCCCGCCGGCGACCATGTCGAACACCTTCACGATCGAGGTGCCCTGGGTGGACTCGTACTCGGTGTCCCGCCCGCAGATGCTCTCGGCGGCAACACGTGCCTGCCGGTTCGCGGGACCGGCCAGCGGGATGATCCACGAGCCGGGCAGGACCGTGTGCTCGACCTCGACCGCGTCACCGGCCGCCCAGATGTTCGGGTGCGAGGTCCGCATGTGCCGGTCGACCTTGATCCCGCCGCGCGGCCCGAGTTCGATCCCCGCGTCGACGGCCAACTGGGTGTTGGGTCGGACCCCCGCGCTCATGATGACAAGCGACGTCTTGAGGAACCGGCCACTGGTCAGCTCGACGGTGAGCTGCCCGGACTTGTCCGTGGTGAACGCCGCGGCCGCAGTCGACAGGTGCAGCGCGATCCCGTGCGAGCGCAGGTAGTTCTCCATCGGGGTGGAGAGCTCCTTGTCCAGCGGCGGCATGATCTGGTCGGCCATCTCGACGATCTCCACGGCCAGCCCGCGTTCATGCAGGTTCTCGGCCATCTCCAGGCCGATGTAGCCCGCGCCGATGACGACCACGTGCTTGAGGCTGTCGGGGCTCGAGGCGATCGCGTCGACCTTGGCCTTGATGTCGTCCATGTCCTCGATGTGCGCAGGACGTGGATGTCCGGGTGGTCCAGGCCGGGCAGCGGCGGGCGGAACGGTGAGGACCCGGGGCACAGCGCGAGGGAGTCCTACGTCTCGGTGTACTCCTCACCGGTGATCAGGTCCCGGGCGGTGACCGTGTGGGCTGCCGGTCGATCGCGGTGACCTCGGTGGTGACCCGCACGTCGATGTCGAGGGTCTCGCGCAGGCTCTGCGGGGTCTGCAGGAGCAGCCGTGAGCGATCCTTGATCGTCTCGCCGATGTGGTAGGGAAGCCCGCAGTTGGCGAACGAGACGTTGCCGGACTTCTCGAAGACGATGATCTCGGCGGACTCGTCCAGGCGCCGAGCCCGTGCTGCGACCGATGCGCCTGCTGCCACGCCTCCGACCACGACCAGCTTCATGACCACTCCCCGTCCTCGTCGCGTGGTTCGACGGTAGTGGTCCACGACGTGCGTTGCCTGCCCCGCGGGCCGCGGCTTGGGCAGCCAACTCGTGCAGGTCGTAGGGCGTCTCCTGGTAGACGCAGTAGTTCAGCCAGTTGGTGAACAGCAGGTCGCCGTGCGCGCGCCATCCGACGATCGGCCGGGCTTCGCCGGGTCGTCATCGCGGTAGTAGTTGCGCGGCATCTCGATCTCCAACCCGGCAGCGAGGTCTCGGCGGTACTCGACATCGAGGGTCTCGGCGTCGTACTCGGCGTGCCCGGTCACGAACACCCTGCGACCATCGCGGGAGGCGGCAAGGTAGACACCTGCCTCCGGGGAGACAGCCAGCAGCTCCAGGTCGGGTTCGGCCAGGATGTCCTCCACGCTGACCGTCGTGTGCCGGGAGTGCGGCGCGAGGAAGACGTCGTCGAAC
>CAVPNW010000014.1:0-230491 GCA_963706875.1 uncultured Actinomycetes bacterium
CGGCCACGGAGCGCGCCCTGTGGGCCGGGATCGCCCGGGCGCTGGTCGGCGGTCGGCTCTCTGACATCGGGGCCGGATGCGAGTCCGCGATCGGTGGGCGCTACGGCATCGTGGCGGACTACGTCGGCCACGGCATCGGGTCCTCGATGCACATGGAGCCCTCCGTGGCCCACGTCGGGCCGGCCGGACGCGGCCCGCACCTGCGCGCGGGCATGGCCCTGGCGATCGAGCCGATGATCACCCTCGGGTCCCCGGAGGTGACGGTCCTGGCCGACGACTGGACGGTGGTCACGGTCGATGGGTCGGTGGCCGCGCACTGGGAGCACTCGGTGGCGCTGACCTACTCAGGGCCGTTCGTGCTGACCGCCGAGGACGGTGGGGCAGGGGGTCTGGCTGAATGGGGGGTCCAGATCGGTTCAGTCGATTGATTGCGCGTCCGACAATCTGACATGAGGGTGGCCCCTCGGGGAGGCTCAGCCCATGGGTCCCGGTGACACCGGACCAGGGCCGGGGGGCCTTGAGGATGAGTGAGCCGGAGCGGAGGGACTGGAACGTGGTCGCTGAGGCGGTACAACTGCGTGCGTTCACGCCGATGGAACCGGCGACGCTTGCTGAGGCGGGGCTCACGGACAGCGAGGTCGAGGGGCTGATCCTGAAGTTACTGGCCGCGCGGGGGGATGCCAGCGGCTGGGCGATCGCCGACCAGGTCCGTCTCCCCTACGGCCTCGTCGTCGGGTGCCTCAACCAGCTCAAGGACGCCCGGCTGATCGCCTACCGCAGTTCCGCGGGCGTCAACGACTTCCTGTACCAGATCACCGACCACGGCCGCGACACCGCACGTCGACTCGCCCATCGGTGCACCTACTTCGGCGCGGCGCCGGTCTCGCTTGAGGACTACGTCGACGCCGTCGTCGCCCAGGGCATCACCGACCGCGCACCCGGCCCTGCCGACCTGATGGACGCCTTCGAGGGACTCCTGCTCGACCAGGGCGTCGTGGACCGCCTCGGCCCGGCGATCGCCTCCGGACGGGGCATGTTCCTGTTCGGTCCGTCGGGCAACGGCAAGACGAGCATCTCCCAGCGGATCACCCGATCGCTCGGCGGCAACATCTGGGTGCCCCGCTCGATCGGCGTCGACGGCGACATCGTGCGGATCTTCGACCCGCACTTCCACGTCGAGGCACCGTTCGACTGGGACTACCAGCACGGCATGCCGCACCCGGTCGACAAGCGCTGGGTGCTCATCGAGCGCCCCACGGTGTCGGTGGGTGGCGAGCTGACGATGGACCAGCTCGAGGTCTCCACCAACCCGCACACCGGCATCAGCGAGGCCCCGCTGCAGCTCAAGGCCAACGGCGGGACCCTTGTCATCGACGACTTCGGTCGCCAGCGGATGCGCATCGACGATCTGCTCAACCGCTGGATCGTCCCTTTGGAGGCGGGCTACGACTTCTACAGCCTGAGCAGCGGGCGGCGGATCCAGATGCCCTTCCAGCAGGTCATCGTGTTCTCCACCAACCTCGAGCCCCGGGATCTCGTGGATGAGGCGTTCCTGCGCCGCATCCCGTACAAGATCCCGGTGGGTGACCCCACGGAGGCGCAGTTCCGCCAGCTGTTCGCCATGGTCAGCAACGAGCTCGGGGTCCCGGTCGAGCCGGCGGCGATCGACCACCTGATCCGCCACCACTACCACGGCACCCACAGGTCATTGCGGTTCTGTCACCCGCGGGACCTCCTGCTGCAGGTCCTCAACGAGTCCCGGTACCTGGGGATCTCCCCGGCCCTGACGATGGACAGCGTGGACCGCGCCGTGGACGCCTACTTCTCGGTCATCTGAGCGCCCAGGACCGCGGGGGGTTCGCGCTGCGGCTGATGGCGAACTCCTCGTTTTGGTCCACAGGCTGCGCAGGCCGTAGACTTGTCCAGCGTTGCGTCTGCGCGTCCCCGTACGTCAGCCCTCATCGGGCTGCCTGCGGAGTGCGTCGGCCCAGCCGAAGACAGCACAGCACGGAACTCGATCGACCGAACCGCGGCCGCCCGAGCCCAGCCCGACGACAGAACGGTGTGGATTCCCAGCTTATGGCCAAGAAAGAGGGTGCCATCGAACTCGAGGGCACGATCCGCGAGTCGCTCCCGAACGCCATGTTCCGGGTCGAGCTCGACAACGGCCACAAGGTCCTGGCCCACATCTCGGGCAAGATGCGTCAGCACTACATCCGCATCCTGCCCGACGACCGGGTGGTCGTGGAGCTCTCGCCCTACGACCTGACCCGCGGACGGATCGTCTACCGGTACAAGTGACAGATGCCCTCCGGGTTCCACCGGTGGTGAAGGCTGCGAGGAAAGAGCGATGAAGGTCAAGCCCAGCGTCAAGAAGATCTGCGACAACTGCAAGGTGATCCGCCGTCACGGTCGCGTGATGGTGATCTGCGAGAACCCCCGGCACAAGCAGCGCCAGGGCTGACCGCACGCCGGTCCTCCGGCACCGCGCACAACAGCAGAACAGCACCACAGGCAGCGCGCCACCCGGCGCGTCCCACCCGGGAGACCGGAGTGGGGGCCACAACAGAACACGCGTGATCCCGTCATCCCGACTCCGGGCCCCTGCCAGGGCCCTCGGGGACGTCACCCCCGGCTCGGAGGCTGGGGACCCACCACAAAGGGCGGTGGGACCGGTCACGCACCGAAACCTCCGGATGAAACAGGAAGAAGGTCCGCCCGATGGCACGTCTCGTCGGCGTCGACCTCCCGCGCGACAAGCGCGTCGAGGTGGCGCTCACCTACATCTATGGCATTGGCCGTTCCCGTGCCGCTGAGATCCTCGCCGCGACCGGGGTCAACCCCGACACCCGCGTCAAGGACCTCACGGACAGCGAGCTGGTCCCCCTTCGCGACTACATCGAGGGCAACCTCAAGGTCGAGGGCGACCTGCGTCGTGAGGTGGCCGCCGACATCCGCCGCAAGGTGGAGATCGGCTGCTACCAGGGCATCCGGCATCGCCGGGGTCTGCCGGTCCGCGGGCAGCGCACGCACACCAACGCACGTACCCGCAAGGGTCCGCGCAAGACGGTCGCCGGCAAGAAGAAGGCCGGCAAGTAGTAGTCCGACTGGTCCGGGTGGGCACCTGCCCACCGCGGCGGCCCAGCCCCGAGGGGCTGGCACGTCGACCAGCGGACCGACGACCTCACGTAAAGGAACGCAATGCCTCCCAAGACTCGTCCGAGCGCGGCCAAGAAGGTCCGTCGCAAGGAGAAGAAGAACGTGGCCCACGGCCACGCGCACATCAAGTCGACGTTCAACAACACGATCGTGTCGATCACGGACCCCTCGGGTGCGGTGATCGCCTGGGCCTCGAGCGGCCAGGTCGGGTTCAAGGGGTCGCGCAAGTCGACCCCGTACGCCGCGCAGATGGTGGCCGAGGCCGCCGCGCGTCGCGCCATGGACCACGGCATGAAGAAGGTCGACGTCTTCGTCAAGGGTCCCGGCTCCGGCCGGGAGACCGCGATCCGGTCGCTGCAGGCGACCGGCCTGGAGGTCGGCTCGATCTCCGACGTCACCCCCATGGCCCACAACGGCTGCCGTCCGCCCAAGCGCCGCCGCGTCTGACCCGAAGGATTTGAGATCATGGCTCGATACACAGGGGCAGACTGCAAGCGCTGCCGCCGAGAGAAGACCAAGCTGTTCCTGAAGGGCAGCAAGTGCGATGGGCCCAAGTGCCCCATCGAGTTGCGCCCGTTCCCGCCCGGCCAGCACGGCCGTGGCCGGACCAAGGACAGCGAGTACCTGCTGCAGATGCGCGAGAAGCAGAAGTGCGCACGCATCTACGGGGTCCTGGAGAAGCAGTTCCGTGGCTACTACGAGGAGGCCCAGCGCAAGCAGGGCAAGACGGGTGAGAACCTGCTCAAGATCCTCGAGACCCGCCTGGACAACGTCGTGTACCGCGGCGGCTTCGCCAAGAGCCGCGACATGGCCCGCCAGCTCGTGGGCCACGGCCACATCATGGTCAACGGCAAGAAGGTCGACATCCCCTCCTACCGGGTGTCCCCGTCGGACATCGTCGAGGTCCGTCCGTCCTCGCGTGAGCTGACCCCGTTCGTGGTCGCCCATGCGGAGGCCGGCGAGCGCACGGTGCCGGCGTGGCTCGAGGTCTCCCCGAACCAGATGCGCATCCTCGTGCACGCGGTTCCGGAGCGCGGGGCGATCGACACCGCCGTCCAGGAGCAGCTGATCGTCGAGCTCTACTCGAAGTGACCCCCGTCGGGTGACGGTCCCTGCCGCCGCCCGACCCAGCCTTGCAGCACGTGGCGTCAAATGGTGGTCGCCACGGAAAGGAACGGTAACCCGTGCTTATTGCCCAGCGTCCGACCCTCACTGAGGAGCGCGTCAGCGACCACCGTTCGCGGTTCGTCCTGGAGCCCCTCGAGCCGGGCTTCGGCTACACCCTGGGGAACTCGCTGCGCCGGACGCTCCTGTCGAGCATCCCCGGTGCGGCCGTGACCAGCATCCGGATCGAGGACGTCCTCCACGAGTTCACCACGATCCCGGGTGTCAAGGAGGACGTCACCGAGATCATCCTCAACCTCAAGGAGCTCGTCGTCTCCTCGGAGCATGACGAGCCGGTCGTGATGTACCTGCGCAAGCAGGGCCCCGGTGTGGTCACCGCGGCCGACATCGCCCCGCCCGCCGGGGTGGAGGTCCACAACCCCGACCTGCACCTGGCCACGGTCAACGCCAAGGGCAAGCTCGAGATCGAGCTCGTCGTGGAGCGCGGCCGCGGGTACGTGACCTCGGCAGCCAACAAGCTGCCCGGCCAGGAGATCGGCCGGATCCCGGTCGACTCGATCTACTCGCCGGTGCTCAAGGTGACGTACAAGGTCGAGGCGACCCGTGTCGAGCAGCGCACGGACTTCGACAAGCTGATCCTGGACGTCGAGACCAAGCCGTGCATGACCCCGGCCGATGCCGTGGCCTCTGCGGGCAAGACCCTGGTCGAGCTGTTCGGCCTGGCCCACGAGCTCAACGTCAACGCCGAGGGGATCGACATCGGTCCCTCGCCGGCCGACGAGTTGGTCGCCGAGCAGCTCTCGACGCCGATCGAGTCCCTGGACCTCACGGTGCGCAGCTTCAACTGCCTCAAGCGTGAGGGCATCCACACCGTGGGCGAGCTGATCAGCCGCAGCGAGGCCGACCTGATGGACATCCGCAACTTCGGTAGCAAGTCGATCGAAGAGGTCAAGGACAAGTTGCTCTCCCTGGGCCTCGCGCTCAAGGACAGCCCCGCCGGGTTCGTGCCGGCATACGTCGACGAAGAGGACGGGGACTTCGCCGAGGACGAGCAGCTCTGAGCAGCCACCGCCCTCGAACGAACCTGTTTCAACAGTAGGAGTCAGTAACTATGCCCACGCC
Organism: uncultured Actinomycetes bacterium; assembly: GCA_963706875.1. Lineage (GTDB taxonomy): Bacteria > Actinomycetota > Actinomycetes > S36-B12 > CAIYMF01 > Prado023. Next base: position 5,407 of record CAVPNW010000014.1, read on the forward strand.
CAGCAAGGGCCCCCGTCTGGCCAGCACCCCGGCCCACGAGCGGCACATGCTTGCCAACCTGGCCACCGCGCTCTTCGAGCACGGAGCGATCACCACGACCGAGGCGCGTGCCAAGCGCGTCCGGCCGCTGGCCGAGCGGATGATCACGTTCGCCAAGCGCGGCGACCTGCACGCCCGCCGTCAGGTCATGACCGTCATCCGCGACAAGTCCGTCGTGCACGTGCTGTTCGAGGAGATCGGGCCGCGCTACGCGACCCGCCCGGGCGGCTACACGCGCATCACCAAGATCGGGCCGCGCAAGGGCGACAACGCCCCCATGGCCGTGATCGAGCTGTGTGAGCCCCTGGCTGAGCGCACGGTCTCCGAGGCCACGGCCGCGACGAAGCGCGCCGCCAAGGAGGCCGCCGCCCCGGCTGCGGCTGCCCCGGTGGTTGCCGAGGTCGTCGAGGCTGTTGAGTCCGACGTGGTCGATTCGCCGGAGGTCGAGACCGAGGTCGTCGAGGCGAGCGAGTCCGAGGTCGTCGAGGCCGTGGAGGCCGACGCTGCCGAGGCCACCGACGCTGCCGAGGCCGACGCCACGGAGGTCGCTGAGGCGGCCGAGGCTGCTGCTGAGGACGACACCAAGGCGTGACCACGCCCGACATCGAGCCCGCTGGGACCCCGGAGGAATCCGGTCCTGGCGGGCTCGTCGGCGTCCCGGGCCCTGCCGAATCGGTCGTCCGGCTGCGCCTGGAGATCGCCTACGACGGCTCGGAGTTCTGCGGCTGGGCCCGCCAACCGGGTCTGCGCTCGGTCCAGGCCGAGGTCGAGGCAGCCCTGCGTGCGGTCCTGCGGGTGGCTCCGGGGATCCCGGTGCGGGTCGCCGTGGCCGGACGTACCGACGCCGGGGTGCACGCCGTAGGGCAGGTCTGCCACAGCGACGTCCCCCTCGCGGCGTGGGCGGCGTCCCCCGGTCGGCACGTCGCGAGGGCCACGGCGGTGCGCGGGCCGGGTGCCGAACCTGACCTGGCGGGTCAGGGGCCTGACGCCGAACCTGAGCGGTCGTCGACTGGGACCTCGCCGGTCAGTGCCCCTGACCCGTCCCTCGCGGTTCGACGTCGGCTGAACGGCCTGCTGCCCCCGGACCTGCGCGTCCGGCAGGTCGGCGTGGCGCCCGCGGGCTTCGATGCGCGGTGGTCGGCGTCATGGCGGCGCTACTCCTACCTCGTGGCCGACGACCCCGCCGGTCAGGACCCCCGGACGCGGGGCCACGTCCTGTGGCACCCCCGAGCTCTTGACGTCGAGGCGATGGACGCCGCCGCGGCACCGTTCGTCGGGGAGCACGACTTCGCCGCGTTCTGCCGCGCACGTGAGGGCGCGTCGAGTGTGCGCACCATCCACGACATCGGGTGGCGACGGGTCGGCCGCAGCGCCGGTGCCACCTCGCCCGTGGAGTTCTCGGTCAGGGCGGACGCCTTCTGCCACTCGATGGTCCGCGCGCTCGTGGGGGCGTTCATCGCCGTGGGGGACGGTCGCTGGCCCGTCGAGCGCCCCGCGGAGCTGCTCGCGGCCGCACAGCGCGTCCCGGTGATCGCCACGGCGCCTGCGCACCCCCTGACCCTGGTCGAGGTCGGCTACCCGCCGGATGCGGACCTCGCGACCCAGGCCGAGCGGGCCCGACGCTGGCGCGGGCGGTGAGGGGGGCTTTGCGGCTCTGATCGGTCATGGGTCGCTGTCGATGGGCTGTCGAGGTACCGACGATTTGGCAGTCGCCCGTCTGCCCACGACGATGTCCCGATGGGTCACCTGGACATCTCGCGCGTGACGTTCGCGCTGCCTGACGGGCGCGTGCTGCTCGACGAGGTGTCGTTCAAGGTGGCCGAGGGCAAGGTCACAGCCCTGGTCGGCGCCAACGGCTCGGGCAAGTCGACGCTGATGCGGATGATCGCCGGGGACGAGCCGACCCAGTCCGGGGCCATCACGCGGGTCGGCTCGCTCGGCATCATGCGCCAGTTCGTCGGTCACATGGCGGCCGGCACGTTGCGGGATCTCCTGCTGGCCGTGGCGCCACTGAGCCTGGCTGCGGCAGCAGCCGAGCTCGACGCAGCTGAGCTGGCGATGATGGACGCCGACGACGAGGCCACGCAGATGCGTTATGCGCACGCGATCGCCGAGTGGGCGGAGGCCGGTGGCTACGACCTCGAGGTCGTCTGGGACGTCGTGTCCGTCTCCGCCCTGGGCGTCCCGTTCGCCCAGGCCCAGTACCGGGAGCTGGCGACGTTGTCGGGCGGGGAGCAGAAGCGGATCGTCCTCGAGGCACTGTTCCGCGGGCCGGACGAGGTGCTGCTCCTCGACGAGCCCGACAACTACCTCGACGTCCCCGGCAAGCAGTGGCTCGAGGCCAGGCTCCAGGAGACGCCCAAGACCGTCCTGCTCATCAGCCACGACCGCGAGCTGCTGGCCAACGCCGCTGATGTGATCGTGACGATCGAGCTCGGAGGGGCAGGCAACACCGCGTGGACCCATCCGGGCAGCTTCACGACCTATCACGAGGCCCGTGCTGCGCGCTTCGACCGGTTGGACGAGTTGACCCGGCGCTGGGATGAGGAGCACGCCAAGCTCAAGGCCCTGGTGCAGTACTACAAGGTGAAGGCGGCGTACAACGACGGCCTTGCCTCGAGGTTGCAGGCCGCGCGTACCCGTCTGGCCAAGTTCGAGGAGGCGGGCCCGCCGGAGGCGCAGCCGATCAAGCAGGCCGTGAAGATGCGCCTGCGTGGTGGGCGCACGGGCAAGCGGGCCGTCGTGTGCCAGGCGCTGTCCCTGTCGACCCCGGCGGGCGAGCAACTGGTCGCGCCGTTCGACCTCGAGGTCTGGTTCGGTGACCGCGTGGCCGTGCTGGGTGCCAACGGCTCGGGGAAGTCCCACTTCCTGCGACTGCTCGCGGCCGGTGGCTCGGATCCGGACCTGGAGCACGAGCCGGTCTCCGACGTGGTGATCGAGCCGGTCGCGCACTCGGGGAAGGCTCGCCTGGGGGCGCGGGTCCGACCAGGCTGGTTCGCACAGACCCATGCCCATCCGGAGTGGCTCGGCCGGACGCTGCTGGAGATCCTGCACCGCGGGGACGAGCACCGCGACGGGCTCGGGCGTGAGGCCGCGGCCCGGGTCCTGGACCGCTACGAGCTGGCCCGGGCCGGTGAGCAGGCATTCGAGCTGCTCTCCGGCGGCCAGCAGGCCCGCTTCCAGGTCCTGCTGCTCGAGCTGTCCGGGGCGACGATGCTGCTGCTCGATGAGCCGACCGACAACCTCGACATGGCCTCCGCCGAGGCGTTGGAGGAGGGGCTCGACGCCTTCTCCGGGACGGTCCTGGCGGTCACCCACGACCGGTGGTTCACCCGGGGCTTCGACCGGTTCCTGGTGTTCGGCGCGGACGGCCGGGTGCGCGAGACCGACGCCCCGGTGTGGGACGAGGCCCGGGCAGCCCGCTGACCTTGCAGGGGGACGGGCCGCCCGCTGGCTTGGCGACGGCGCGGCAACTCCTGACCCGTGCCCACGCGCCCCCCCAGAGATCGTGGAGGGTTGTTGCCGCAAGAACGGCAAGAACCCTCCAGGTTCGGCCGAAGGGGGTTGGGGGCTGGGGTCAGGGTCGGGTGCGGGTGCGTGGGGCCGGTCAGTTGTCCGTCGTCCAGCGGTGGCGAGCGAGGTCCACGCGCGGGCCGTTCGCGCTGGGGAGCAACTCGACCCCCTCTGCGACCAGGTGCTCGGTCGCGGCGACCTCGTGGCCGGGTGCCAGGAGCCCGCCTGCACGCACAACGCGCCACCACGGGACCCCGCCGCCGAACCGCGACAGCGTCGTGCCCACGGCCCGGGGGGCGCGGGATCCCAGGCGCTCGGCGACGTCGCCATAGGTGAGCACGCGCCCCGGCGGGATCGTCGCGACCAGGTCGAGCACGCGCTCGGCGAACGGCGTGGGCAGCACGCGCCCAGTGTCGCGCATCGTCGCCCACGCGGACTCCTCGGGATGAGTCGACGAAGGGGGCTAGGCGGGCATCCTCGATGAGTCGACGAAGGGGCCTACGCGGGCATCCTTTGATGAGTCGACGAAGCACCGTGCTCGGCGGCACTCGATTGTGCCCCAACGCCGCGATTTGGCGCCCCCGCCTCGCCCCGGTACCCTAGAGGGAGCATTGCGCGGGTTCATCCTGCGCATGTTGAACGGTCCCGGAGCGCGATCGACGGGTCGCGAGAGCGGCCACTGCCGATGCCCGAGCCGTTCGACCATCACACGGACACGAACGAAGGCTCTGATGCGCACGTACAGCCCCAAGGCTGGCGAGATCACCCGCCAGTGGCACGTCATCGACGCGACCGACGTCGTCCTCGGCCGGTTGGCCTCCCAGGCCGCCGTCCTCCTGCGCGGCAAGCACAAGCCGACGTTCGCCCCGCACGTGGACACCGGTGACTTCGTCATCATCATCAACGCCGAGAAGGTGGCCCTGTCGGGCGCCAAGCGCGAGCAGAAGATGGACTACCGGCACTCCGGCTTCCCGGGCGGCCTGCGCGCCACCTCGTACGCCGACCTGCTGGAGACCAACCCGCGCCGCGCGGTGGAGAAGGCCGTGAAGGGCATGCTCCCGCACAACAAGCTCGGCCGGGCCCAGTCCGCGAAGCTCAAGGTCTACGCCGGCCCCGAGCACCCCCACGCGGCGCAGCAGCCCGTGCCGTTCACGATCTCCCAGGTCGCGCAGTAAGCGCCACGGCGACCCCGTCAAACGAAAGGAACCCGTGGCTGTGAGCACCGAGACCACGCAGGCCGTCGATGAGGTCATCGAGGGCGACTACTCCACCGAGACCCCTGAGACTCCCGAGACGAAGGCTCCGCGCCCCGTCATGACCGCCCCCGGCGCCGCCACCGGCCGCCGCAAGGAGGCCGTTGCCCGGGTGCGCATCGTCCCCGGCACCGGTGTCTGGACGATCAACGGCCGGACCCTGGAGAACTACTTCCCCAACAAGGTCCACCAGCAGCTGGTGAACGAGCCCTTCCGCACCCTCGAGCTCGATGGCGCCTATGACGTCATCGCGCGCATCGACGGCGGTGGCATCACCGGCCAGGCCGGCGCCCTGCGCCTGGGCATCGCGCGCTGCCTCAACGAGATCGACGAGGAAGCCAACCGTCCCGCCCTGAAGAAGGCCGGCTTCCTGACCCGGGACGCCCGGATCAAGGAGCGCAAGAAGTACGGCCTCAAGAAGGCCCGCAAGGCTCCCCAGTACTCCAAGCGCTGACCCACGCAGGTCGCGCCTGCGCGTCCTGCTGAGTGTACGAACGCCGCTGCACCGACCCTCCGGGTGTGCGGCGGCGTTCGCACGTCCGGGCAGGGGGTTGGTCGGCGGGTATCCTCACCGAGGAGCACTCGACGCCAGGAGGTACCACGTGGGAACGCTGTTCGGCACGGATGGGGTGCGGGGGCTGGCCAACCGTGATCTGACCGCGGACCTCGCGCTGGACCTGGCGGGCGCCGCGGCCCACGTCCTCGGAGAGCTCGGCGAGCTCCATTCTGGGCGGCCCGGGGCGCGCCCGCGGGCGGTCGTGGGCCGCGATCCGCGAGCCAGTGGCGAGTTCCTGGAGGCGGCCACGGTCGCCGGGCTGGCAAGCGCCGGCCTCGACGTGCTGGTCCTGGGCGTCCTGCCCACGCCCGCCGTCGCCCACCTGACCGCGGAGCTCGGCGTCGACCTCGGCGTGATGATCTCGGCCTCGCACAACCCGATGCCCGACAACGGGATCAAGTTCTTCGCCCGCGGGGGGCACAAGCTCGCCGACGAGGTCGAGGAGCAGATCGAGGCCCGCCTCGATGAGGGCTGGCAGCGCCCGATCGGGGCGAACGTGGGTCGCGTGGTGCACTACGACGACGCCCTCGGCGACTACGTCGAGCACCTGCTCTCGTGCACGCCCAACCGCCTGAACGGCCTGCGCGTGGTGGTCGACACCGGGAACGGTGCGGCCGCGGGAGCCTCGCCGCGCGCGCTGCGTCGCATGGGTGCCGAGGTCCTGGCGATCCACTCCAGCCCGGACGGCTACAACATCAACGAGGGCTGCGGCTCGACGCACATGGCCGACCTGCGCGCGGCGGTCGTCGAGCACGGCTACGACGTGGGGATCGCCCACGACGGGGACGCGGACCGCTGCCTGGCGGTGGACGCCCAGGGCAAGGTCGTCGACGGTGACGAGATCATGGCGATCCTCGCCCTGGCGATGCGCGACCAGGGCAAGCTCGCGCAGGACACGGTCGTGGCCACCGTGATGAGCAACCTGGGCTTCAAGCTGGCGATGCGCGACGCCGGGATCACCATGGTCGAGACCGGCGTGGGCGACCGCTACGTGCTCGAGGCCATGCGCGCCCACAACTACACGCTCGGCGGTGAGCAGAGCGGGCACGTCGTGCTGTTGGACTACGGGACCACCGGTGACGGGACGCTCACGGCCCTGCACCTGCTGGCGCGCATGGCCGACACCCACACCCCGCTGTCGGAGCTCGCCTCGGTCATGACCAAGCTGCCGCAGGTGCTGATCAACGTTCGCGGTGTGGACCGTGCGGCGGTGGGCACCGCACCCGGCCTGGCATCGGCCGTGTCTGCAGCCGAGGCCCGCCTCGGCGACACCGGCCGGGTGCTGCTGCGCCCGAGCGGGACCGAGCCCCTGGTGCGGGTCATGGTTGAGGCACCCACGGACGCCGAGGCCCGGAACGTGGCCGAGGAGCTGGCGGGAGCCGTGGCCCGGGAGATCCCCCTGCCGTAGGCGCGCCCGGGCCGGCGGCCGGCATGCGCCGACTACCCTTGGGCCCATGTGCGGAATCGTGGGTTATGCGGGTCATCAGCAGGCCGTGGACGTCGTCGTGGCGGGTCTCAAGCGCCTGGAGTACCGCGGGTACGACTCCGCGGGGGTGGCCGTCGTGGCCGACGGCGCCCTCGACGTGCGCAAGAAGGCGGGCAAGCTGGAGAACCTCCGGTCGCTGCTGGCCGCTGACCCGATGGCGCCCTCGACCACCGGGATCGGGCACACGCGCTGGGCCACTCACGGTGGGCCCACCGACATCAACGCCCACCCGCACGTGTCGAACGGCGGTCGGGTCGCGGTCATCCACAACGGGATCATCGAGAACTTCGCCGAGCTCACCAGGGAGCTCGCCGAGCGCGGGGTCGTGATGACCTCGGAGACCGACACCGAGGTCGTGGCGCACCTGCTGGAGTCCACTCTCGCCGACACCGGGGACCTCGCCGAGGCCATGCGCGCGGCCTGCCAGCGGCTGTCGGGTGCGTTCACGCTGGTCGCGGTGAGCGCAGACGACCCCGGTCGGCTGGTGGCCGCGCGGCGCAACTCCCCGCTCGTCGTGGGGATCGGCGACGGGGAGAACTTCCTGGCCTCCGACGTCTCGGCGTTCATCGAGTTCACCCGCGACGCCATCGAACTGGGGCAGGACCAGGTCGTGGACCTGCGCGCGGACGAGGTGATCGTCACCGACTTCTCCGGCGCGGCGGTCGAGGTCACCCCGTTCACCGTCACGTGGGACGCTGCGGCCGCGGAGAAGGGCGGCTACGACCTGTTCATGCTCAAGGAGATCGCCGAGCAGCCCAAGGCCGTGGCCGACACCCTGCTGGGCCGGATCGCCCCCGACGGGCTGCTGCGCCTCGACGAGATCCGGCTGCCCGTGGCCGAGCTGCGCGAGATCGACAAGATCGTCATCGTCGCCTGCGGGACGGCCTACCACGCGGGGCTGGTCGCGAAGTACGCCATCGAGCACTGGTGCCGGATCCCCACGGAGGTCGAGCTCGCCAGCGAGTTCCGCTACCGCGACCCGATCCTGACTCGGCGGATCCTGGTCATCGCGATCAGCCAGTCCGGGGAGACGATGGACACGCTGATGGCTGTGCGGCATGCCCGCGAGCAGGGCGCTCGCGTCCTGGCCATCTGCAACACGAACGGCTCGACGATCCCGCGCGAGTCCGACGCTGTCCTCTACACCCAGGCGGGCCCCGAGATCGCGGTCGCCTCGACCAAGGCCTTCCTCACGCAGATCGTGGCCGTGTACCTGGTGGCGCTCTACCTGGCGCAGGTGCGCGGGAACAAGTTCGGCGACGAGGTCGCGGCGATCGTGAGCCAGCTGGCGACGATGCCGCAGAAGGTCGACCTCGTCCTGGACACGGTCGAGGGGGTTCGCGCGCTCGCGCAGCAGTTCGCCAACTCCAGCTCGGTGCTGTTCATCGGCCGGCACGTTGGCTACCCCGTGGCCCTCGAGGGGGCGCTGAAGCTCAAGGAGCTGGCCTACATGCACGCCGAGGGATTCGCCGCCGGCGAGCTCAAGCACGGTCCGATCGCCCTGATCGAGGCCGGGCGTGCCGGTCATCGTCGTCGTCCCGTCACCGCAAGGGGCGCGGGGTGCTGCACGAGAAGATCATCTCCAACATCCAGGAGGTCCGGGCCCGGGGTGCGGTGACCATCGTGATCGCCGAGGAGGGCGACGACGTCGTCACCCCCTACGCCGACCACATCATCCGGATCCCGGCCTGCCCCACGCTCATGCAGCCACTGGTCTCCACCGTGCCGCTGCAGGTGTTCGCCTGCGAGCTGGCCACCGCCAAGGGCCACGATGTCGACCAGCCCCGCAACCTGGCCAAGTCCGTCACGGTCGAGTAGGGCGATCGCCCTCCGATGCGCGGAGGACGATCCATCCGGATCTGCGACTGTTCCTCGTCGCGAATCCGGACGGATCCGAGGTCGGGCCGCGCGATGGCGGACCGATCGCGGGGGTGCACGAGGGGGCGGCGGATCCGTGGGTCGTTCGGCTCAGCCGATCCGGACGGCGGCGACGAACCGGTCGCGGTACCACGGCTCGTGCAGGGTGCGGATCCGCACTCCGCGGCGCGGGTTGGCGGCCTCGACCACCAGCCCGTTGCCGGCGTACATCGAGATGTGGCCCCTGCGTGGGGACGAGCCGTCCTGGTAGTACAGCAGGTCGCCGACGAGCAGCTGGTCGATCTCGACCCTGGTGCCTGCGAAGCGCTGCTGTGAGGCCAGTCGCGGCAGCTTCAGGCCGGCGGTCAGGTAGGCCTGCTGGATCAGGCCCGAGCAGTCGAAGACCGCCGGTCCGTTTCCTCCCAGGACATAGGGCTTGCCGACCTGGGCCAGGGCGAACAGGACTGCCCGGTCGCCTGCGGTCGGGTTCTCGGGCAGCGTGAAGGTCGGCGTGGGGATCGTCGGCGCCGCGGGCTTCGCAGGCGTGGGAGCCGTCGGGGGAGCCACCGGCGTCGCGACGCGTCCGGTCAGGATGGCCTCCCAGGTGGCTGCGTCGACCGTCCCGCTGACCGGGATCTGCAGGCCGGACTGGAAGGCGCTGACCGCACGGGTCGTCAGCCTGCCGAAGAAGCCGGTGGCGGGCGACACCCGAAGGTACTGCTGGACGTAGACCACGGCGGGCTCACCCGGGCCCATCCCGGGCGTCAGCACCGGGCGGGCGGCGGCCGCCTGCTCGGGGGTCAGCGCCGGGGGTGCCGGGGGAGCGGGAGGCTGCGCAGCGGGAGGTGCTGGGGGAGCGGCGGGGTCGGTGTCGACAACGGGCTGCGACGCGGGATCCTCGGTGGCGCCGAGGGGCAGCTCGATGACCCCCTCGGCGGCGAGCAGGACCTTCCATGTGGCTGGACCCACCTTGCCGGTGACCTTGAGGTCGTTGATGTCCTGCAGCGTGCTCACGGCTGCCCCGGTCAGGGTGCCGAAGTACCCGGTCGCGGGGGCGATCCCGAGCTTCTCCTGGACGAACACGACGGCTGGACCTCGGGATCCCTGCCCGAGGGCGGGCTTCTTCTTGGCGGCCTGCTGCGGGCTCGGTGCCTCGGGCTGCTCAGCAGGCTCGGGCGCGGGATCGGCACCGGGGGCCGAGGTCGATGCAGGCTGGAGCAGGACCTTCCAGGTGCTTGCGGTGACCTTGCCGGTGACCTTGAGGCCGTGGCTGCGCTGGGCGGCGCGAACCGCCTTGGCGGTGATCGGGCCGTAGTAGCCGCTGGCGGGCTTCACCCCGAGCTTGGTCTGGATGTAGACGACTGCGGGGCTGCGGGACCCCAGGCGCAGGGACGGGCGGAGCTGGGCTGCTGCCGCAGGGGTCGCGGTGCCGGCCAGGACCTGCACGGTCCCGCCCGCACTCCCCTCCGCGGGGTCGGACCCGGGAACTCCGAGGGCATGCGCCGGCATTCCGAGCCCGCTCACGAGCGCAGCCGAGAGGATCGTGGCACCCACGGTCTTGTTCATCGCGTATCCCTCATCGCCTGCGAGGTGAGCTGTCGGGTCCCGTGCGCGCACTCGTGCACGCGCAGCAGCCCCCGGCCGGTCGTGCGCCGGGTACTGCCGGGACCCCGAGGGTTCCTACGGGCTGGTGACCCGTGGGATACCCAGTGGTACCTGGGTCCCCCGCTCCCGCCCTGGTTGGGGAAGTATCGGAGGGGGCGGGATTCGGCGACCTCCGACGCGGTCCCGGGTGGGACCGTGGCGCACGTTACCAATGTGACGGGTGGTATGGATAGTCCGGGTTGTCCTTCGGCGCGTGTCGGGCCCATGTGGTAGGCAGGAGTCAGGGAGGTGCACATGCGCCCGATCTGTTCGGTTGAGGTTGTCCGTCGGGCTGAGGCGGGGGCCGGGGTGCCCGAGCCGGTGCTCATGCAGCGGGCCTCGACAGCCCTCGCAGTCGTGTGCGTGGACCTCCTGCGCAGCGGCCGCCGCGCTGTGCGTGGGTCGCACGTGGTGGCTCTCGTCGGCTCCGGGAACAACGGCGGTGATGCCCTCTGGGCCCTGGCGTCCCTGGCCCAGCGCGGGCTGGCCACGGTGGCAATCGGTGACCCGGGGCGCATGCACCCGCAGGGCGCGGCGGCAGCCAGGTCGGCAGGCGTTCGCATCATCGCCTGGGACGACCCGTCGGTCGCGGGGGTGCTGGCCTGTGCGGACCTGGTCCTCGACGGGATCCTGGGCATCGGCGGTTCCGGAGCGGTTCGTGAGCCGGCGGCGGGTGTGGTTCGTGCCGTGCTCGCATCCGGTGTCCCGGTCGTGGCGGTCGACGTCCCCAGTGGGGTCGACACCGACACCGGGGCCGTCGCCGGGCTGGCCGTGGCCGCGGACGTGACGGTGTGCTTCGGCGTGCTGAAGCCCGCGCTGGTGGTGCCGCCCGGGCGGTCCCTGGCCGGTTCCGTCACGGTTGTCGACATCGGCCTGCGGGCACCTGATCTTGAACCAGCGGCGTGGGCGCTGTCCCTGGCGGACCTGGCGCTGGAAAGCCCAGCCCCGGACGCCCACAAGTACTCCCGGGGCCTCGTCGGGGTCACCGCGGGGAGCCCGTCCTACCCCGGGGCGGCGCTGCTGGCCGTCGGCGGTGCGCGCATGTCCGGGGTGGGGATGGTGGCGTTCAGCGCGGGGACCGCGGAACCCGGCCCCGGCCCGGCGCCCGCGCCCCGCGGCGCCGACGCCCACGGGAGGGCGGGCCTCGAATCGGTCGCCGCCCTCGTGGTCGCGGCGTACCCCGACGTCATCCTGGCCCCCGGCCGCGCTGTGGATGCCCGCTGCATCGGCCCGGGCATCGGAGCTGGGAGTGACGCGATGGGCGCCGTCCTGAGTGCCATGGCCGACCCCGCTCCCGTGGTGATCGATGCCTCCGCCCTTGCGGTCCTGGCCCGCCAGGATGGCCGGCGAGCCCTCGCCGAGCGTTCGGAGTCGGGGTGGGTCACCGTCCTGACCCCGCATGCAGGCGAGTTCGCCCGCATGCGATTCGACTCCTCCGGCGGGCCGCTGGCAGCCGCCCGGCGTGCAGCGCGGGAGACAGGCGCGGTCGTGGTCCTCAAGGGCCCCGGGACCGTCGTGGCAGGCCCGGGGGCCACCTACGTGGACACCTTCGGTGACGTGTCCCTGGCCACGGCTGGCTCCGGAGATGTCCTCGCCGGGCTCATCGCCGGGATGCTCGCAGGGGCCGCCCGGGCCGGGGAGGTGGACCCCGGCGCCGCGGCCCTGGTCGCCGCCCGCGCCGTGGGCCTGCACGGCCTGGCCGGCCGTCTGGCGGCCGCCGACAAGGCACCGGTGACCGCTGTGGAGGTCCTGGCCGCCCTGCGGGAGGCGCACGCCGCGGCCGCCTCGGCCACCGCCTGACACGCACCCGGTCACGGCGTGCGGCAGGATGGGGCCGTGGTTGCGCGAGCCGTGTGCGAGGTCGATCTGGAAGCGATCTCGGCCAATGTCGAGGTGCTGCGCTCGCTCGCGCCCTCAGCGGCACTCCTGGCCGTCGTCAAGGCCGATGCCTACGGCCACGGCCTGGTCCCCTCGGCCCGTGCGGCCCTCAACGGGGGCGCCGACTGGCTGGGCACGGCGCTGCTGTCGGAGGCCGCCGAGCTGCGTCAGCAGGGGATCACCGTTCCGGTCCTCGCCTGGCTCTGGTCCCCGGGCGACGACGACCTGGTCGCGTGCGTGCGCGACGAGATCGACGTCACTGCCAGCTCCTTGTGGCAGCTGGAGGCGCTGACCGCGGCCTCGCACGCCACAGGGGTGCGGGCCCGGGTCCAGCTCAAGGTCGACACCGGACTCGGTCGCAACGGCGCGACCGCGGCGGACTGGCCCGCGCTCGTGGAGCGTGCGGCCCAGCTCGAGGCCAACGGGACGATGCAGGTGACCGGCGTGTGGTCGCACTTCGCGGTCGCCGACGCCCCGAGCAGCGCGACCAACGCAGCCCAGCTGGTGGCCTTCGACTCCGCTCTCGAGGTCGTGGCCGCAGCCGGGTTGACCCCGCGGGTGCGCCACATCGCCAACTCCGCGGCGACCCTGGTGTCCCCGCACGCGCACTACGACCTGGTCCGCCCCGGGATCGCCGTCTACGGGGTGTCCCCAGGTGGTGAGTTGGGGCGACCCGAGCAGTACGGCCTCGCGCCGGCGATGACCCTGCGGGCCCGCCTTGCCGGGGTCAAGCGGGTCGGCGCCGGGCAGGGGGTCTCCTACGGCCACGAGTACGTGACCAGTGCACCGACCACCCTCGGGTTGGTACCCCTGGGCTACGCCGACGGGATCCCCCGCGCTGCCGGCGGGCGCGGTCCGGTGCTGGCGGCCGGGAAGGTCCGCACCATCGCTGGCCGGGTGTGCATGGACCAGTTCGTGCTCGACCTCGGGGACGACCCCGCCGAGCCCGGCGACGAGGTCGTGCTGTTCGGCAGCGCCGTTCGCGGTGAGCCGACGGCCGAGGACTGGGCCCTCGCCGCAGGGACGATCGGGTACGAGATCATCACGCGGCTCGGTCCCCGGATCGAGCGCACGATACGGGGGGCCGGCGCGTGAACCAGCCGGACTACGGCAAGGTGGCCAGTGCAGTCGGCGTGGCTGCAGGACTGCTCGTGGTGGGCGCGGCCGCCGGGGTCGTGGCTGAGAGAGCCGTCGTGGCCAAGGCCGGTCGTGCCGACCGGGAGGGTGACGAGCCCTTCGGCCACCTCAGGGGGACGCCCGTCACCGTCACGGACTCCAACGGCGTGGCGCTCCACGCCGAGATCGACGGGTGCACCAGGGACAACCCGGAGCGGCTCACGATCGTGTTCTGCCATGGGTACGCCCTGAACGAGGACTGCTGGCACTACCAGCGCCGGGACCTGCGCGCCCTCGGGGATCTGGTGTTCTGGGATCAGCGCAGCCACGGCCGGTCGACGCGCTCGGTGGCCGAGACCAACACCATCGAGCAGCTGGGCAGGGACCTCAAGGCGGTCCTGGACCAGGTGGTCCCCGAGGGGCCGATCGTGCTGGTCGGGCACTCCATGGGCGGCATGACCATCATGCAGCTCGCCCTGGACCACCCGGAGCTGTTCGGCACCCGGATCCGGGGGGTGGCCCTGCTCTCGACCTCGCCGGGTGGGCTGCGCGACGTCTCGCTCGGGCTTCCCGCGATCGCCGCCCGGCCCCTGCACCGGATGCTGCCGGTGACCGCGGCACTGCTGGTCCGCAACGCCGACCTCGTCGAGATGGGCCGCTCACGGGTCAATGACCTGAGCCTGCTGTTCACCCGGCTCTACTCGTTCGGATCCACTGCCTCGCCAGCCGTGGCCGACTTCACCCACCGGATGCTCGGCGAGACCTCCATCGACGTGGTCGCGGAGTTCCTCCCGACGCTGCAGCGCCACCAGCGCCAGGCCGCCCTGCACACGCTGGCCGCCGTGCCGTCCCTGGTCATGGTCGGGCAGGGCGACCGGATGACCCCGGCGGAGCACTCGCTGGACATGGCCCGCCGCCTGCCGCGCTCGGAGCTGGAGATCATGCCCGACTCCGGGCACATGATGATCCTCGAGCACTACCCGCAGGTGAACCACCAGCTGCGGCGACTGGTCGGACGGGTGCGTGACGAGCTGTCCGCCGAGGTCGCGGCGGGGGGCGACCCGGCGCCGGGCGACACGCCTGCCGGGAGTCGCCGGTGACCGGGTGGCACCGAGACGGCCAGGCGTGGTGCGCCACCGCGCGCGACGCCGAGGAGATGCGGGCCCTGGGAGCCGACCTGGTGGCCCACCTCACCGCCGGTGACGTCCTGATCCTCGACGGCCCCCTGGGTGCCGGGAAGACGACGTTCACCCAGGGCATCGGAACCGCGCTCTCGGTGCGCGGGTCGGTGACCAGCCCGACGTTCGTGATCGCCCGCAGCCACCCCGGACCCGGGCCCTCCTTGGTGCACGTCGACGCCTATCGCCTCCACGGCTCGGTCGAGGTGGAGGACCTCGACCTCGATGCCGACCTCGAGCGTGCCGTCACGGTGGTCGAGTGGGGTGCGGGCAAGGTCGAGGGCCTGGCGACCGACCGGTTGGAGGTGCTGATCCGGCGCGACGTCGGGGCGCCGGTTGACCCGGAGGATCCGTCGGGGGGTGTGCGGACCGTGCTGGTGCGCGGGGTCGGTCCACGGTGGGCGGACCTGAGCCTCGAGCCGAAGTAGGTTGTTGCCGTGCTCATCCTCGCCCTGGACACCGCCACGGAGGCAGTCGGTGCCGCCGTGGTCGACACCGCGAGCGACACGGTCCTGGGCAGCGCAGGGTTCCTCGGGCCGGCCGCGCACGGCGAGCAGCTCGCGCCGCTCGTGGCCCAGGCCCTGGAGCTGGCCGGGGTCCAGCCCCGCGATCTCGGTGCCCTCGGCGTCGGGCGGGGCCCTGGGCCGTTCACCGGCCTGCGCGTGGGGCTCGTGCACGCCGCCGTCATGGGGTGGGCCCTCGGGATCCCGGTGCAGGGCGTGTGCACCTTGGACGTGCTGGCGGCACAGGCCCGGGCCGCCGGTGTCCTGGGCCCCTTCCTGGTCGCCACGGACGCCCGCCGCCGCGAGGTCTACTGGGCCCGGTACGACGCTGCCGGGATCCGCGTCGACGGCCCGCATGTCGGCCCGGCTGCGGACATCCCCGATCGGAGGATGCCGGCGGTCGGCGCCGGAGCGGTCAGGTACGCCGACGAGCTCCCCGGGCACCGCGCGCCGCTGCATCCGGACCCGGCCACCCTGGCCCGGATCGCCGCCGAGCTCGTGGTGGCCGGAGTTCCTGCCGACGTGACGCCCATGTACCTGCGCCGCCCGGATGCGACGGTCGGCGCCACGCGCAAGCGGGTGACCCAGCCATGAGCGGTCAGGGGGGTCAGGGCACCCGGGCGGCGCTCGCGCCGGTGCCGTCCGAGGACCTGGTCGTGGAGCGCATGCGCTGGTGGGACCTCGACGAGGTGCAGGCCCTGGAGCGCGAGCTGTTCGGCGGGGACCCGTGGACCGCCTGGCAGTTCTGGTCCGAGCTCGCGCGCGTCCCCGAGTCCCGCTGGTACGTCGTCGCGCGGCGGGGCGGGAGGATCGTCGGGTACGCCGGGGTCTTCGTCGTCGTCCCCGAGGCGGATGTGCAGACCGTGGCCGTCGCCGGGGACGAACAGGGTCGCGGCACGGGACGGGTCCTGCTCGGCGAACTGGTCGACCGCGCCAGGGCATGCGGCGCCACCGTCCTGCACCTGGAGGTGCGTGCCGACAACGCGGCGGCGATCGGGCTCTACCAGGCGATGGGCTTCGCCGCCGACGGCCGGCGCCGCGACTACTACGGACGCGGCCACGATGCGCTGCTGATGTCGCTGCGGCTGCCCGGCGGACCGGGCGAGCCGGCAGTGGCGGCCACCGTCGAGGTCGCGGGAGGTGGGGCGTGATGCCTGACCAGCCGCTGGTCCTGGGGATCGAGACCTCGTGCGACGAGACCGGAGTCGGCATCGTGCGCGGGATGACCCTGCTCGCCGACGTCGTGGCCTCCAGCGTCGAGGAGCACGCCCGGTTCGGCGGCGTCGTGCCCGAGGTGGCCAGCCGCGCCCACCTCGAGGCGATGGTCCCCACGTTGGAGGCCGCCTGCCGACGGGCGGGCGTGCGGCTGGCCGACATCGACGCGGTCGCAGTCACCGCGGGCCCCGGCCTGGCCGGTGCGCTGCTGGTGGGGGTGTCGGCGGCCAAGGCGCTGTCACTGTCCCTGGGCGTGCCGCTGTTCGGGGTCAACCACCTCGCCGCGCACGTCGCGGTCGATGCCCTCGAGCACGGCCCGCTGGCCGAGCCCACGATGGCGCTGCTGGTCTCGGGTGGGCACTCCTCCTTGCTGCTGGTCCCAGACGTCACCTGCGACGTGCAACCGCTGGGGTCCACCATCGACGACGCGGCCGGGGAGGCCTTCGACAAGGTCGCCCGGGTCCTCGGCCTGCCGTTCCCCGGCGGCCCGCACATCGATCGGATCGCCACCGGGGGTGACCGGGCGTTCGTGACCTTCCCGCGCGGGCTGACGGCCGGCAAGGACATGGCCCGGCACCGCTTCGACTTCTCGTTCTCAGGGCTCAAGACCGCGGTGGCCCGCTGGGTGGAGGCGCGGGAGGCCGAGGGTGAGCCGGTGCCCGTCGCGGACGTCGCGGCCGCCTTCCAGGAGGCCGTGGTCGACGTGCTGACGCGCAAGGCGATCGACGCCTGCCGGGCCCATGGTGTGACCGACCTGCAGGTCGGCGGCGGGGTGGCCGCGAACTCCCGGCTGCGCGCGCTGGCGGCCGCGCGCTGCGAGTCCGCCGGGATCCGGTTGCGGATCCCCAGCCCGGGACTGTGCACCGACAACGGGGCGATGGTGGCCGCCCTGGGCGCCCAGGTGGTCGCCCGCGGGCTGCCCGCCTCGCAGCTGGACCTGGGTGCGGACTCCTCACTTCCCGTTGACGTGGTGCGGGTGTGACCGCGACCCAGGCGCCGCAGGCGCCGCCCAGCGCGCCCGCCTCGGTGCTGCCCGAGCGGACGATGGCATCAGTCGCCTCCGATGGCGTGGCCTACCTCGTGCACTGGCTGGTCATCCTGCTCCTGCTGGGCCAGGCGGTCACCTCCGTCCTCCGGCCGCCGGGTGGGGTGCTTGCGGTCGGGATCGTCACCGGGCTGATCTGCCTGATCTGGGCGACCTTCTGCCTGACCATGGGGATCCTGCGCGGCACCCGGCCCGACGGCTCCGACCAACCCCCGCCCGGCTGGTTGGGCGTGATCACCACGGCGGGCTGCCTGGTCTCCTTGGAGGTTCTGCGGCTCGGTGCCGGCCTCAGCGGGCCATGGCCCGCCCAGCTCCTCGTCGCCGGCCTGTTCGTGGCATCAGTCACCGTGTGGGGCGGATCCCTGGCCGGTGGGATCTCAGCAGTTGTCCTGGGCATCCTCGCCCTGTTCTGGCCCTTGGCAGGCGCCGTCGAGGAAGGGGACCCGCTCCTGCGCACGTCGCTGGCCTCGGCCGTGCCCGCGATCGCGCTGGTCGCCGCCGGGTTCTCCGTCGCCCTCGCGCTGGGGGCCCTGGGTCGGGCGGCGCGCGTGCTGCAGCGGAACCTCGACGTTCGTTACGAGGTCCTGGTCCGGGAGCAGGCGGTCCGCGAGGCAGCCCACGTCGCCGCAGAGGTGGAGCGCTCGCTGCACGACACGGCCCTGAACACGTTGGAGACCATCAGCGCCCATGGCGACCACCTCGACCCGCAGGTCGTGGCCGAACGATGCCGCTCGGACCACGCCCAGCTGTCGATCTGGCGCCAACAGGCCGACCTCTCGGACCTGACCGACGTCGGCGATCGACTCGAGGCGCACGCCCAGCACCTGGGGCTGGACCTCGAGTCCGCGGTGATCGTCGATCCGGGATCCGCCGCCGGCGCACCAGGGGCGGCCCTGCCGTCAGTTCCCGCCCCGGTGCTCGCGGCCCTGGCCCGCGCGGGCGGGGAGGCGCTGACCAACGTGGCCAAGCATGCGGGCGTCTCGCACGCGACGCTGCTCGTGCGCCACGACCGCGGTGGGGTGCAGGTGTTCGTCGCGGACGAGGGCGTCGGCATTGCGGGCGCCGTCGATGGGTTCGGGGTGTCCCGCTCGATCCGGGAGCGGATGGAGTCCGTCGGCGGCGAGGCCCTGACCGGCCCGGGGCCCGAGGGTCGCGGGACCGTCGTCCTTCTCGAGTGGCAGCGCAAGCCGCTGGCGGGTCTCGACATGGGATCGGACCTGCTCCTGGGCACGGCGCGCATCGTCCTCATGGTCGCGACCTTCCTGGCCGGTACGGCCACGGCCCTGATCGTCCTGGGATGGCCCGCCTACACCTACCCGTGGCTGGCCCTTGTCGGCGCCATGGCCCCGGTGGTGATCGCGGCCGTTGCCACCGAGCGGGCGCGCAGGGGGTTGCGCGTCGGCTCCAGCCAGGTCCTGGCTGCCTGCGCCACCTACCTCCTCGTGGGTGCCGTGGCCCTGCTCGCCGACCCCTACTGCGCCTCCCTGCTCGGGGAGGGAGTCATGCTCGATGCCCGTGCGCCCATGCTGGCCGTGATCCTGCTGCTCGCCCCGCGCCCGGGAGTCCTGGCCGCGATCATCGCCACAGTCGGGGCCGCGCACCTCGGGGCGGCGCTGGCCTGGTCCGAGCGATGGGTGCTCTGCGGAGCGGACACCGCCGAGGCAGGGGTCTACGTGGTGGCGGTCCTGGGGGCCTCCTGGTTGTTCATCGAGCGCATCGACCGGCTGACCGCCGAACTCGCCGCGGCGCGGGAGGAGGCGCGGGCGGCCCAGGTCCGGATCGGCACCCAGCTGTCCCTGCGGGCCGAGGAGGAGGCCTGGGTCGCCGACACCCTCGCCTCGGCGCAGGCGCTCCTCGACGACATCGCCCAGGGGCGTCGGGATCCCCGGGAGCCCCGGACGCGAACGGCCTGCGCCTCCGAGGCGGAGTTCCTGCGGGCCCTGCTCGCGGTGGGGCAGGCGCCGATGACCCTGCGACGTCCGGCTCGGATCTGGTTGCGGCTGCTGCACGCGCACCTGTGCCGGATCCAGCTCCGCGGCTCGTTCGCGGAGCTGGAGGTCCCGCCGGGCACAGTCGGCGAGATCGGTGGGGTCGTCGACATGCTCTGCACCCAGGCGCCGGGTGCCGCAGTCACCCTGTCGGCGTGGTCGGACCCCACGCCGACGATCCTGCTGTCGGCGACGGGGCCTGCCGTGGTCGGTGCTGGGCGGGCGTTGACCAGCCGGGTGGACCGGTTCGCGGGGGGCGCCTGGCAGGACGTGAACCCGGAGGGAATCACCGTGGAGTGGGCCTGGGGGGACGGCATCCCACTGCCGGGGGTCGGTACGGGATAGATTCCGCCCATGGGTGAAGTGACACGGGTGGTCATCCTCGACGACCACGCACTCTTCCATCAGGCACTGATGTCCTGGTTGCAGGCCCAGGGGCCGAGCATCGAGGTCGCGTACGCCGGGGCGGAGGTCAGCAGCGCGCTGGCAGTGGCGGGTGGCTGCGACGTCGTCCTTCTCGACCTGGACCTGGGTCCGCAGGCCCCACCGCTCCCCCAGCTCGTCGCCGGATTCCAGGACGCCGGGTGCCGGGTGCTCATCGTCAGTGCGCTGGGGAGTCCCCGGGTGGTCCGGCAGGGCCTGGCTGCCGGGGCCCTGGGCTACATGTCCAAGCGCGAGGACCCTGCAGCCCTGCTCGACGCGATCCACGCCGTGGCCTCGGGGGAGGGGTTCCTCACCCCGGAGATGGCGTCCATCCTCGCTGAGTCCCCCCAGGATGTGCCGAACCTGAGCATCCAGGAACTCTCCGCCCTGCGCCTCTACGCATCGGGCCTGAAGCTGGATTCCGTGGCGCGGCGCATGAATGTCAGCCCGGCCACGGCCAAGGAGTACCTCGACCGGGTCCGCGCCAAGTACGCCAACTCCCACCGCGAGGTCCGGACCAAGTCCGACATGCGCCGGGCCGCCGTCGAGGATGGGTTCCTGGCCACCGAGCCCGGCACGGAGGCCTCCGCCAGGTGAACCGTCCCGGCATCGCCGCGGCCCTGGTCACGTTGGCGGCCGCCGGGTCGCTTGTGCTGGTGGCCAGGCAGTGGGCGGAGCCGGTGCCCGTCGCGTCCTCGGAGCAGGTCTGCCAGGCTGTGGCCGAGTTGCAGGACGCACTGGACCTGTCCTCGTTGGGTGACCAGGCGGTCCTGCGGGCGCGCGCGTCCCGACTGGCCGACCTGCTCGCCGACCCGGCCCCGAAGGAGGAGTCGAGGGTCTCGGTCGCGGTCGCTCGGGACATCGTGGCCGTGCTCGACGACCAACGATCCACGGTTGCCGACCTGGCCGGGGCCATCGCACCGATCGCCCGCCAGTGCTCGGGCTGAGCCTGGAACAACGACCCACGGGCGCGGGGCTCGCGGCCACTTGCCTGCCGGCCGGGCCCGGCGCAGGATGGGATGCAATCGGTCCGTGAGGGGGTGCGCATGCGCGCTGCGCGCGAGCCCGGTGCCCTTCCCCGGGCACGCGTGGTCCGCCCAGTCCTGGTGGGACTGCTCGCGTCGGTCCTGGTGAGCGCGGGGCTGGCAGCCCCAGCCTCGGCAGAGCTCGTGGGCCCGGTGTCGGGCACGGTGCGGGCGGCGGGTGTGCCTGTGGCCAACGCGTGGGTCTTCCTGATGCCCGTCACCCCCACCGGGGACTGGGCCGGGAAGCCGGTCCAGACCACCACCGACCGGGACGGCCGCTACGAGTTCAGCGACGTGTACGCCCTCCACGTGAAGGTCAAGGTGCGCGCCCCGTCGTTCAGCGGCCTGGCCACCACCTACTGGCCCGACGCCCACTCGTTCGCCGCAGCCGGGACCCTGCGCGTGGCCTCGTCGGGATCGACGGCCGACGTGGACCTGGCGGTCGGTGGTTCCGTCTCCGGGCGGGTGGTCGATGCGGAAACCGGTGCCCCCATCCTCGGTGCCCAGGTCCTGGCCCACGTGGATGCCCCACCCGGGTGGGAGCAGGTCGGATCGGCCGGGCTGACCACCGGGCCCGGGCAGTTCGTGATCGGCGGGTTGCCGCCGGCCCCGGTCGCCCTGCAGGTGCGCCCACCCGTGGGCAGCAACCACCTCGGGCAGTGGTACGACGGTGCCGGCTTCTACGGTGAGGCCGACCCCGTGCGGCCGGGGACGACGGGACTCGTGATCGGGCTGCGCGAGGGCGGGCAGGTCGGTGGAGTCGTCCGCGATGATCAGGGGGCCGTGGTCCCGGGCGCTGCCGTGACGATCGTCGGGTGCCCGGCGCTGTGCCCCATGTCCGCTGTGTCCGACGACTCGGGGGCCTATCAGGTCACAGGGGTTCCACCCGGACCGGGGCTGCGCGCCTATGCCGAGGCGGCCGAGGCGGGCTTGCTGAGCAGGTGGTACACCGACCCCGGCCAGCAGCGTGACAGCTTCGACCTCGCCCGCGGTCAGGTGCGCGACGACCTCGACTTCGCCCTCACCGCGGGTGCGGTCGCGATCGGCCGGGTGCTCGACGGGCAGACCGGCGATCCCATACCGGGGGTCACGGTCGACCTGGTGGATGTCGACAACCCGTTGAACTCCTACCTCTCGCGCGGCGTCGAGGCCGGGGGCGCCGAGCCGGGCGCTCGGGGCCAGCCGGGGTCGGTCGTCGATCCGTCGCAGACCCCGAGCGCGGCTGGTCCCGGGCCAGCCCGGCCGCGTCCCGGGCTGGCGTCGCAGTTCGTGATCGGCCCGGTCGCGCCGGGGGAGTACTCGTTGATCGTGTACCCGGGCACCGAGAACGGCGACTACCTTCCCGTGGAGCTCGTCGCGAGCACCGGGCTCGATGGTGCCGGCCTGATCGACCTCGGCCGGGGGGAGCGCGCCGAGTTCACGGTGAGCCTGGCGCGCCAGCGGACGCCTGCCGGGAGTGGTGCCGGGGAGGCCGGTGGTGCCGGGGATGCCGGCGCACAGGGGGATGGTCCGGCGCTGGGAGAGCTGGAGGATGCGCCGCCCGACCCGGGGGCCTCAGCCGGGTGGCCGGGGCTGTTCGCGGGCTTCCTCGGAGCTGACGGCGCGGGCCTCCTGGGGCTGGGCGCCTGAGATCGGCGGGGTGCGCTCCACCAGGAGGGCCAGGGGTCCGGCATCGGTGCGGGTGAGCACGAGGGTCGCGGTCGGGCCGTCCCCGGTGAGGCGCAGGGCGGTGCGCAGCTCCTCCGGGACGACATTGATGCCGCGCTTCTTCACGACGACGTCTCCATAGCCACGGTTGCGAAGCCAGGCCCGCATCGGCTTGCGCCCGAACGGCACCTCGTCGAGGACGGCGAAGGCCGCGCCGAGACTGCCCGGTCGGGGCTGGGAGTCGCAGGCCACGTAGGCGATCCGGGGGTCCAGCAGGTGGCCGTCCAGGTGCGCGGCCAGGACCGAGACCAGTCCTGCGCGGATCACCGCCGGGTCGGGCTCGACCAGCCACGCCGACACCGGTCCGACCGGCGGTACGGGGATCCCGTCGGTGTCATCGAGGGACTCCTCGGCGGGGGTGTCGGGGTGGCGCCGGTCCGCGCCCCTCCCAGCCGCGAGGACCGTGGCCCGGCGGGTCGCGGGCCCCTCGCGCAGCGGCCCCCACCAGACCCCGGCCTCGACGAGGTCCCCGCCGACGCTGATCCACTCCGTCTGCGTGCCCGCAGGCAGCACCGAGTGCTCGATCCCGGGTGCCACCTTCGCCCCCGTCGCAGGAACGCGTTGGGCCAGGGACCGCACCCACGACCACGGGGGTGACCAGGACTCGGGTGCCAGGGTCCGACTCCCGCCGCTGCGTCGAGCAGGATCCACGAAGCATCCCAGGCCCGGTGGCGGCGCGGGGTCGTTCCAGGGTCCCGGTGCCGTGCGGATGTCGCCGCAGGTGGTCGTGATGCCCAGGCCGAGGTCCGCGGCGGTCGCCGCAAGCGCCCAGAGGGCTTCGGGGTCGAGGTCCACGGCGAGCACCTGCAGGCCGGCAGCGGCCATCGCCAGCGCGTCGCTGCCGGCCCCGCACCCGAGGTCGGCCACGACCTCGACGCCGGCCCGGACGAACCGCCCCGCATGCCGGGCGGCCACAACCGGTCGGGTCGCCTGCTCCAGGCCGTCCGGGGTCCACCAGCGCACCGGCCCCGGGAACCGTGCGGTCGCCCTGGTGCGCAGCCGGGCCTGGGTGGCCGCTGCCGCCACGACCTGAGGATGGTCCGCCCAGCGCGGGTCGCTGCGGGCCCTGCTGAGCATGGCCATCGCCGTGGCCTGGTCGTAGGGCATCAATGACTCGACCAGTGCGCGACCCTCGGGCGTGAGCAGGGCCTCGCGCTCGCTGGCTGTGGCGTCCACCTGCGCATTGTCACCCGGACGGATGAGCACAGGTGACGCCAGCGCCGTTGCGCGCCTACCCTGTGCAGCAGGAACACCCGCAGCAGGTGGTGGCTGACTTCGCCGGATCGCGCGACCTGGCCGCGGTGACGTCGGCACCGATCCGGATCACCGTCCGCGACAGCACGAGGCCCCGTGTGCGCGACGTCCGCCTGCGGTCCGGGGACCCCTCGGCGCGGCTGACCTTCCGGGCGACCGACCGCGGCGGGGTCCGGGTCGTCGAGGTCCGCAGCGCGGTGCGCACGGCGTCGGGACGGGGGCAGTGGTCGGCCCCGTACCAGCTCCCCGCGGGCGCGCGCGAGTGGCTCCTTCCGGCTCAGGCAGCCGGATCCGGGGTGTGCGCCCGGGTACGGGCCATCGACTGGTCGGGACGGTCCAGCCCCTGGGTCACGCGCTGTTCCTGAGCAGGGTCGCCCGGCTCGGAGGACCGCTGGCACTCGTGTGCACCGAGTGCCAAAGGGTGTTAGTGTTCCGTCTGGCACTCACGCAAAGAGAGTGCCAGCAGCGACGCAGGTCGTCCCGGCACCGCGACGACGGAACGTACCGGCCCGCAGCACACATCCGTTCCTGCGAACCCCCTCAAGGGAGGTCAGACCGTGGCACAGATCAAGCCACTCGAGGACCGCATCCTCGTTCAGCCCCTCGACGCCGAGCAGACCACTGCGTCGGGTCTTGTCATCCCGGACACCGCCAAGGAGAAGCCCCAGGAGGGCAAGGTCCTGGCTGTGGGTCCGGGCCGCTTCGACGATGCCGGCGCCAGCCGCATCCCGCTGGACGTGAAGGTCGATGACGTCGTCATCTACTCGAAGTACGGCGGCACCGAGATCAAGTACAACGGCGAGGAGTACCTGCTCCTGTCGGCCCGCGATGTCCTCGCGGTAGTCGAGAAGTAGCCGATCACGATCACCAGCGCGTCGAGCCCCGGTTCCGGAACGTCGGGGCCGGGGCTCGACGCATCGCATAGACGAGAAGAGCAGAGAAGCACATATGGCCAAGATCCTGGACTTCGATGAGGGTGCCCGCCGCAGCCTCGAGCGCGGCGTCAACGCCCTGGCGGACACCGTCAAGGTGACCCTCGGGCCCAAGGGGCGCAACGTCGTCATCGACAAGAAGTGGGGTGCGCCGACCATCACCAACGATGGCGTGACGATCGCCCGCGAGATCGAGCTTGAGGACCCGTACGAGAACCTCGGTGCACAGCTGGCCAAGGAGGTCGCCACCAAGACCAATGACATCGCCGGCGACGGGACCACCACGGCCACCGTGCTGGCCCAGGCCCTGGTCCGCGAAGGACTGAAGGTCGTCACCGCCGGTGCCGCGCCCGTGCTGGTCAAGCGCGGGATGACCGCAGCGGTCGACGCCGTGACCGAGGCGCTGGCCGGGATGGCGCGCGACGTGGAGGGCCGTGACGAGATCGCCCAGGTCGCGACCATCTCCTCGCAGGACCCGGTCATCGGCGGGCTCATCGCCGACGCGTTCGACCGCGTGGGCAAGGACGGCGTGATCTCGGTCGAGGAGTCCTCCACCACCTCCCTGGAGATGGAGTTCACCGAGGGCATGCAGTTCGACAAGGGCTACCTGTCGCCCTACTTCGTCACCGACCCCGAGCGCATGGAGGCCGTCCTGGAGGACTGCCTGATCCTGCTCGTACAGGGCAAGGTCGGTGCGATCGCCGAGATCCTGCCCGTCCTGGAGAAGGTCATGGCGGCCTCCAAGCCGCTGCTGATCATCGCCGAGGACGTCGAGGGCGAGGCCCTGAGCACCCTGGTCGTCAACAAGATCCGCGGCACGTTCAACTCCGCGGCGGTCAAGGCCCCTGCCTTCGGCGACCGGCGCAAGGCCATCCTGGCTGACATCGCGATCCTCACCGGTGCGCAGGTCGTGGCCGCCGAGGTCGGGCTCAAGCTCGACCAGGTCGGCCTCGAGGTCCTCGGCTCCGCGCGGCGCGTGGTGATCACCAAGGACGACACCACGATCGTGGACGGCGGCGGCGAGAAGTCGGCCGTGGTCGACCGGGTCGCGCAGATCCGTCGTGAGATCGAGGAGTCCGACTCCGACTGGGACCGCGAGAAGCTCCAGGAGCGCCTGGCCAAGCTGGCCGGCGGCGTGTCGGTCATCAAGGTCGGGGCGCACACCGAGGTCGAGCTCAAGGAGAAGAAGCACCGCATCGAGGACGCCGTCTCGGCCACCCGCGCGGCCATCGAGGAGGGGATCGTCGCCGGCGGTGGTGCGGCCCTCGTGCACGCCGCTTCCGCGCTCTCGGATGGTCTCGGACGCTCCGGCGACGAGCTGATCGGCGTGAACGTCGTGCGCAAGGCGCTCGACGAGCCCCTGCGCTGGATCGCCGAGAACGCCGGTGAGCAGGGCTACGTGGTGGTCTCGAAGGTGCGCGAGCACGGTCCGGGCATGGGCCTGAACGCAGCCACGGGCGAGTACGTCGACCTGGTCGCCGCGGGGATCATCGACCCGGTCAAGGTGACCCGCTCGGCGCTGGAGAACGCGGTGTCCATCGCGGGGATGCTGCTCACGACCGATGTGCTGATCGTCGAGAAGCCGGCCGAGACCGAGGACGACGGCCACAGCCACGGGCACGGCCACAGCCACGGCCCCGGCGGACACACGCACTGAGGCCCACGGCAACGACATCGGCCCCACCCCGACCAGGTGACCTGGTCAGGGTGGGGCCGAGTTGCGTCTCGCAGTCAGTGGCGCGGAAGGAGGACGGGTCCGGTCCGACTGCCAGGAGACGGGTCCGTCAGGCGGTGACGCGCTCTCCAGTGCGGCCCTCCGACTGGTAGATCACCGCACGCTCGGACTCGGTGAGGCCACCCCACACGCCGAACGGCTCGCGCACCTTCAGGGCGTGCGCCCGGCACTGCATCATCACCGGGCAGCTCGCGCACAGGGCTTTCGCCTCGCGCTCGCGGGCTTCCTTCGCGCCACCGCGCTCGCCCTCGGGGTGGAAGAACATCTCGGAGTCGACACCGCGACAGGCAGCCTGCATCTGCCAGTCCCAGAAGTCCGCATTCGGTCCGGGGAGTCTCGACACATCTGCCATGGCTGGTCCTCTCATCGTCGTCTTCACTCCATCCTAGAACTTGTGCGAATCCTGTGCAAGTGTCTCCGCGGACTGATTTCGAGCAGCGCCCGTACTGGTGACAACACGGTGGGTGTCCCCCATGTTCCCGTTCCCCGGGCTGATCCGGCCACGTCGAGAGGCGAACTTTGCAAAACTCTTGCACAATATCGCCGTGACCCCTCAAGGAGTGCGACCCGTGGCCGCGGCACAGCCCCCTGCCGCAGCCGCCGCCGAGGTCGAACCGAGCGGGGTGACCGACGCCGGATCGGTCCCGGGCATCCCCGGGGGCCTCGGCGACGATGATGCAACCGATCGTGAGCCGAGCGTCGCACTCAGTGTCGCCGGAGCCGCCCGCGGCCTGGGCGTGGCTCCCGGCACCCTGCGCAGCTGGGAGCGGCGCTACGGACTGGCGCCCAGCCTGCACACCCCGGGCGGGCACCGCCGGTACGGGCCGGTCGACCTGGCGCGCCTGGGGGTCATGCACCGCCTGGTCCAGGAGGGCGTGCCCCCGGCCGAGGCGGCGAGGGCAGCGATCGACACCCACATCGGGGCCGAGGCCGTCGATGCCTCCAACCCGTACGCCGCGCTGCTGGGCGCCGCTGCCGGTGATGGTCTGCAGCACTCTCTCGCGGAGGGCCGCGACCGGGCGTCCGAGCCTGGCGCAGCATCCCACGGAGGCGGGCGGGTGCTTCCCATGCCCCGCAGCCCCCGGTCCGCCCGCGGGCTGGCACGTGCCGCGATGTCCCTGGACTCCCATGCCTGCCAGCGCACCGTGACCGCATCCCTGGCTGATCGCGGCGTCATCCCCACATGGGAGGAGCTCATCCGCCCGGTACTGGTGGCGATCGGCGAGCGCTGGGTGCAGACCAGCCGGGGCATTGAGATCGAGCACTCCTTCTCCATGGTGGTCGTCGGGGCGCTGGCCGCCCATTCGGCACGCCTCGAGCGTCCCCGGAACGGCCGACCGGCCCTCCTGGCCAGCGCACCCGAGGAGCTCCACGACCTGCCGCTGATGGTCCTGCAGGCGGCCCTGTCCGATGTCGGGATCCGCAGCCACGTGATCGGAGCGCGAACCCCGGATGATGCCCTGCGTGATGCGGCGGTGCGCCTCGGCCCTCCTGTCGTGTTCCTCTGGGCGCAGATGCCCGGCGCGCGCATCCCGGAACTCGCCGTCCAACGTCCGGCGACCACCTTGCTGGTGGGCGGACCCGGCTGGGTCGGGACCGTTGCCGGTGTGGAGCACGTGGCTGATCTCGAGCATGCAGTCGGCGCGGTGCGCGCAGCGATGGGCTTGTGACCTCTTAGGGTGAGCCTCGTGGTCGACGAGGAGCTTGCTGGTCTTCTCGCGGCCGGGGAACGGGCCGTGTTCCGCGGTGTCCCCGGGCAGGGCATGGTGCCGTTGGAGCGCGCCGAGGCCCTGGCCGGCGAGCGGGGGGACATCGCCCGCCGAACCCGTGCCGCGTGGCTGCTTGGCGTGTGCCGCTCGGCCACCGGGAACTACGGTCCCGCGCTGGCCGGGCTGACCGCCGCTGCCAGCGATCCCGAGGTGCCGGCGGAGCTGCGTTCGCTGCCGGCGTCTGCGGTCGGCGCGATCCAGCGCCAGCTCGGTCGGCACGCCGAGGGCCGCGACTGGGACCAGAGCGCCCTCGAGTCAGCGTCCGGAGATCCGGAGGCCGAGTGTGAGGCGCTGCTCGGGCTGGCCTCGGACGCCGTCGGTCTCGGCGAGCCCGATGTGGCCCAGGATGCCGTGCGGCGCGTCGAGCTCCTGCTGGGCGAGCGGCCGCTGTGGTGGCGGCACCGGATCCGGCTCGACTGGGTGCGCGCCGAGGTGGCCCTGCTCGCCGGCGACCCGAGTCAGGCGCGGGCCGCTGCCGAGCGCGCCCTCGACGCCGCTGAGGCGGCCAGTGCCCCGCGCCACGTGGCCAAGTCACTGCTGTTCGCGGGCGTGGCGGCCACCTCCTTCCGGCAGCAGGGGGCCGCCGTGGACCTCCTTGCCCGTGCGGCGGTCCTGGCTGAGGGCCTCGGGGCCCGCCCCTTGGTCTGGCCAAGTCGAGGGCTCCTCGGCGCCCTGCTGGCAGGCACCTCCCCGGAGGAGTCCGAGCGCAGCCTGGAGGCGGCTCGCGCCGTGATCCGCGCCATCTCGGCCGACCTCCCACCGCTGCTGGCGGCGGAATGGCTGGCCCGCCGCGACATCCGCGCGCTGCTGGGCTGAGCCGATC
This sequence comes from uncultured Actinomycetes bacterium, assembly GCA_963706875.1. Classification (GTDB taxonomy): domain Bacteria; phylum Actinomycetota; class Actinomycetes; order S36-B12; family CAIYMF01; genus Prado023. Next base: position 34,346 of record CAVPNW010000014.1, read on the forward strand.
GGTCCGAGGTCTGCTCGGCCCTGACACGTGAGCGCCGGGCGGGTCCGCTGTCCGGGTCCGCGGCTCAAGTGCGCAGCACGACGTGTCGAACAGATCGGGGAAGGAGGTACCCCGATGACCACGGTCCTGGTGTGCGACGACGCTCCCCTGGCGCGGGAGGCGGTCCGTCGTGCCGTCGCCTCGGTGCCGGGTGTCGACCGCGTCAGCGCGGCAGGATCGGGCGAGGAGGTCCTGGCCCGCTACCCGTTGGAGCGCCCGAGCGTCGTGCTGATGGACGTCCGCATGCCCGGGATGGGCGGCGTCGAGGCCACCCGCCGCCTGATGGCGGCCTATCCGGGTGCCGTGGTGGTGATGCTCACCATGGGTGAGGACATCGAGGGAGTTGCCGCTGCGGTCGCCGTCGGTGCACGGGGCTACATGGTCAAGGACGCCAGCCGCGAGGAGACCGCGACCATGCTGAGCCTGGCGGCCACGGCCCCGGTCCACCGGACGGGCAACGTCGTGTCCCTGCCGGTGCGCCCCATGGCTGGCGGCCCCTCGCTCAGCGGACGTGAGGTGGAGGTCCTCGAGGGCATGTCGCGGGGCAAGTCGAACGCCCAGATCGGTCGCGAGCTCTACCTCTCCGAGGACACGGTCAAGACGCACGCGCGTCGGATGTTCCGCAAGATGGGCGCCGCCGATCGGGCCCAGGCCGTCGCGCTGGGCTTCCGCTGGGGCCTGCTGAGCTGACCGGCGGCTGCGCCTCCACGCGGGCCGGTCCCCCGGGCCGATACCCTGATCCCGAATGGGAGAGGGGCACCACGTGATCGATCCAGCAGACCGCGCCGCAGCCGAGGAGATGTTCGGCTACACCGGCCTGACCTACGACGACGTCCTGCTCCTGCCCGACCACACCGACGTCGTGCCCTCCGATGTGGACACCGCCACGCGCCTGACCCGGGGGATCACCCTGGCCGTGCCGCTGGTCTCGGCGGCGATGGACACCGTGACCGAGTCCCGGATGGCCATCGCCATGGCCCGCCAGGGCGGCATCGGGGTCCTGCACCGCAACCTGTCGATCGCCGACCAGGCCGCGGAGGTCGACACCGTCAAGCGCAGCGAGTCCGGGATGATCCACGATCCTGTGACCGTCAGCCCGGACGCCACCGTCCTCGAGCTCGATGAGCTGTGCGGGCGCTATCGCGTCTCCGGCCTGCCGGTGATCGACGCCGATCGCACCCTGCTGGGCATCGTGACCAACCGCGACCTGCTGTTCCTGCCAGCCGAGCGCTTCGCCACGACGCTGGTGCGCGACGTCATGACGCCCATGCCCCTGGTGACCGGCCCGGAGGGGATCCGTCGTGAGGACGCGGCCGCGCTGCTGGCCAAGCACCGGATCGAGAAGCTCCCCCTGGTCGACGCCGCCGGACGGCTCACCGGGCTGATCACGGTCAAGGACTTCGTCAAGACCGAGAAGTACCCGATGGCCACCAAGGACGATGAGGGCCGCCTGCGCGTCGGGGCCGCCATCGGCTTCTACGGCGACGCCTGGGAGCGGGCCACCGCCCTCGTGGAGGCCGGCGTGGACGTGCTTGTCGCCGACACCGCCAACGGCCAGGCGCGCATGCTGCTGGACATGGTGGCCCGGATCAAGGCCGACCCCGCCACCGCGCACGTGCAGGTCATCGGCGGCAACGTCGCGACCAAGGCCGGCGCCCAGGCCCTGGTCGAGGCCGGGGCGGATGCGGTCAAGGTGGGGGTCGGCCCGGGCTCGATCTGCACCACCCGGGTCGTGGCCGGCGTGGGCGTCCCGCAGGTCACCGCGATCTTCGAGGCCGCCCGGGTGTGCCGGCCCGCGGGCGTGCCCGTGATCGGCGACGGCGGGCTGCAGTACTCCGGCGACATCGCCAAGGCCCTGGTCGCCGGGGCGGAGACCGTCATGCTCGGCTCGCTGCTGGCGGGGTGCGAGGAGAGCCCCGGTGACCTCGTGTTCGTCAACGGCAAGCAGTTCAAGCACTACCGCGGCATGGGGTCGCTGGGGGCGATGGCCTCCCGCGGGCGGGTCTCCTACTCCAAGGACCGCTACTTCCAGGCCGATGTCGCCACCGACGAGAAGATCGTCCCCGAGGGGATCGAGGGCCAGGTGCCCTACCGCGGCCCGCTGTCCGCGGTGGCCCACCAGCTCGTCGGCGGGCTGCACCAGTCGATGTTCTACGTGGGCGCGCGCACCATCGGCGAGCTGCAGTCCCGCGGCCGCTTCATCCGGATCACGCCGGCGGGGCTCAAGGAGTCCCACCCGCACGACATCCAGATGACGGTCGAGGCACCCAACTACCAGGGCCGCTGAGGCGCGGGCCGCACGTCGAGGAGGAGCACATGAACGACATCGAGATCGGCCTGGGCAAGCGGGGCCGTGCCGCGCTGTCCTTCGACGACATCGCCATCGCGCCCAGCCGGCGCACCCGCGCCCCGGAGCTGGTCAACACCGGCTGGCAGATCGACGCCTACCGCTTCGACAACCCGATCATCGGGGCGCCGATGGACTCGATCATCTCCCCGGAGACGGCCATCCGCATGGGCCAGCTCGGCGGGTTGGGCGTGCTCAACCTCGAGGGGCTGTGGACCCGCTACGAGGACCCGGCCGCCGCCTACGAGGAGATCGGCCAGCTGCCCGAGCTGCAGGCGAACGCCCGGATGCAGCAGCTCTACTCCGAGCCGGTCCAGCCCGACCTCATCGCCGAGCGGATCGCCGAGATCCGCGCCGCCGGGGTGGCGGTGGCCGGGGCGCTGTCGCCCAACCGGGTCACGGAGCTGGCCCCGATCGTCACGAGGGCCGGGGTCGACCTGTTCGTGATCCGCGGGACCACGGTCTCCGCGGAGCATGTCAGCGCCGAGGACGACGCGCTGAACCTGAAGGAGTTCATCTACACCCTGGACGCGCCCGTGATCGTCGGCGGCGTGGCCACCTATCGCGCGGCCCTGCACCTGATGCGTGCCGGGGCAGCCGGCGTCCTCGTGGGCTTCGGCGGGGGCGCCTCGCACACGACTGCCGACGTGCTCGGCGTTCGGGTGCCGATGGCCACCTCGGTCGCCGACGTGTCCGCAGCCCGCCGGGACTACATGGACGAGTCCGGCGGCCGATACGTGCACGTGATCGCCGACGGGGCAATGGGTCGCAGCGGCGACATCGTCAAGGCGATCGCCTGTGGCGCGGATGCGGTGATGGTCGGCTCGCCGCTGGCGCGGGCCGCCGAGGCGCCCGGTCGGGGCTGGCACTGGGGGATGGAGGCCGTGCACGCCGAGCTGCCCCGCGGGGAGCGGCACTGGACCGGAACGGTGGGCTCCCTGGAGCAGGTCATGCACGGCCCGAGCCGGGTCCCGGACGGCACGATGAACCTCGTGGGCGCCCTGCGCCGGGCGATGGCGACCTCGGGCTACTCCGAGCTCAAGGAGTTCCAGCGCGTCGATGTGACGGTCTCGCCAGGTCGCTGATATCCACATCTCCCGGGGAGTTATCCACAGGGTCGGATGAGCCCTCCCCCGCACGGAAGTGGGGCTTCGTCCACACTTCCGGCGGGGTCGTCCACAAGGGTGGCGAACCGCGAGAATGCCGATGGCATCGGCAGAATGGGCTCCTCGCGATCGTGACGCAACGCATGCACACGATTACTCCCGGGCTCCTGGCTGGCCCATCCGGGTCCGGGCCGGGGCTCGGGCACCAGCCCCGACGGGGCGCGCCCCGTGAACCACATCGACCGGGTGCCGGACCTCGATGGGTCGGCCCCGGGGGCCCGGTCCGGACGCGGCCCCGCGCGGTAGCCTGCATCGCATGAGCGTCGACACCAGCACCCCCCGCACCGGACTCGACCTGGACCTCATGGAGGCCCTGTTGACCATCCCTGCGGTCCGCCCCGGTGCCCCGCGGCACGCCACGATCGCGCCGTTCGACGGCCAGCCGTTGGTCGAGATCCCGTACTCCACGGTGGAGGACGTGGACATGGCCTTCGACACCGCTCGGGCGGCCCAGCCCAGGTGGGCGGCCACGCCCGTCGTCGAGCGCAAGCGGGCGATCCTGCGGTTCCACGACCTGCTCCTGTCGCACCGCGACGAGGGCCTGGACCTCATCCAGTGGGAGACCGGGAAGACCCGGATGGACGCACTCAAGGAGCTCCTCGGGGTGTGCACGGTCGCCCGGCACTACTCCCGCGATGCGCGCCGGCTGCTGGGTCCGAACCGCAAGAGCGGTCTCTTCCCGCTGCTCACGAAGGTGTCGGTGGAGCACCATCCGGTCGGGGTGGTCGGGGACATCGCCCCCTGGAACTACCCGCTGTTCCTCGCAGCGGCCGATGCGATCCCTGCGCTGATGGCGGGCAACGCAGTGGTGCTCAAGCCCGACCACCAGACGTCGCTGACCGCCCTGTGGGCCGTGGACCTCATGCACCGCGCCGGCATCCCCCGGCGGGTCCTGCAGGTCGTGCTCGGATACGGACCTGAGCTCGGCCCGGAGATCACCGAGCGTGCCGACTACATGATGTTCACCGGCTCCAGCACCGTGGGGGCGCAGATCGCCGGCAGGTGCGGGGAGCGGCTGATCGGCTGCTCGATGGAGCTCGGAGGCAAGAACCCCATGATCGTGCTCGATGATGTCGATCCCGGACGTTCCAGCGAGATCGCTGTCCGGGCGTGCTTCGACAACGCCGGGCAGCTGTGCGTCGGGATCGAGCGGATCTACGTCCTCGCAGGTGCCTACGACGCCTTCATGGACCGGTTCCTCGCCCGGATCGGTGGCCTGCGCATGCACGCGTCAGTCGGCTGGGGCACCGACTACGGCTCGCTGATCAGCGCCGAGCAGCTCGCGCGCACCACCGCCGCCGTCGATGACGCGGTCGCCAAGGGCGCGACCGTCCTGACCGGGGGGCGCCCACTGCCCGACATCGGTCCGTTCTACTACGCCCCGACGGTGCTGACCGGGGTCACCGAGGACATGGCCTGCTTCGGCGCCGAGACGTTCGGCCCGGTCGTGGCGGTCCAGCGGGTGGACTCCGAGCAGGAGGCGATCGCCCTGGCCAACGACTCGCCGTACGGCCTGAACGCCTCGGTGCTGACCGAGGACGACGGCCGTGGGGAGCGGATCGCCCGTCAGCTGCGCACCGGCTCGGTGAACGTCAACGAGGCCTACGAGGCGACCTTCGGTTCCACCCGTGCGCCCATGGGCGGCCGCGGCCTCTCCGGGCTCGGCCGGCGCAACGGCGACCACGGCCTGACGCGCTACACCGAGGAGCAGACCATCGCCGTCCAGCGCGGGATCAGCCTGGGCACCCCATTCGGGATGGAGCACGAGGACTGGGGTGACCTGGTGATTCGCGGCTTCAAGGCCCTCAAGGCGGTCGGCTTCAAGTAGCCAACCGCGCACCCCCAGCCCCCAGGCCCGTCCGCACCACCCGCGCACCCCGCACCACCGATCGGCCCCCCGCGCCTGCTCCGCCCGCGCCCCCTCCACCTCCCCGACCGAGTCCCTCGCCACCCGTCGGAATCAGCGCAATATGGCCGAATCTCCCCTGGTTGCGCGCAGGTTCCGGCAGGTCCGGGGCAATCCGCCCCGGGGCGGCGGTGCGCCCGGTGCGGCGGACCCGTCCGGACGGGGATATCGTCGATCACATGGGCGACTTCGACGGCACCACGGGCAGCGGACCCGACACCCCCGCCACTGACTACGACGTCCTCGTGATCGGCTCCGGCTTCGGCGGATCCGTGACCGCGCTGCGCCTGACGGAGAAGGGCTACCGCGTCGGGGTCCTGGAGGCCGGGCGGCGCTTCGCCGATGCCGAGTTCGCCAGCTCCAACTGGAAGCTGCGCGACTACCTGTGGGCCCCGGAGCTGGGCTGCACGGGCATCCAGCGCATCCACCGGCTCAACGACGTGATCGTCCTGGCAGGGGCTGGCGTGGGTGGTGGTTCTTTGGTCTACGCGAACACCCTGTACGTTCCCGGCGAGGGGTACTTCAAGGACCCGCACTGGAACCACATCACCGACTGGGCCGACGAGCTGCTGCCGTTCTACGACCAGGCCCAGCGGATGCTCGGGGTGGTCACCAACCCCACCATGACTCCGGCAGATGTGGCGTTCAAGGCCGTTGCTGACGACATGGGCGTGGGTCACACGTTCAAGATGACCCCGGTCGGCGTCTACTTCGGCGACTCGCCGGGTGTCACCGCGCCGGATCCCTACTTCGGCGGGGTCGGGCCGGAGCGCACCGGCTGCATCGAGTGCGGCGAGTGCATGACCGGCTGCCGGCACAACGCGAAGAACACCCTCGTGAAGAACTACCTGGGACTTGCCGAGGGTGCCGGGGCGGTGGTCCACCCGTTGACGACGGTGACCGACGTGCGCCCGCTGCCCGGCGGCCTGTGGGCTGTCGACACGCGCTCCACCGAGTCGTTGGCGTCGAAGGCGGCCGGCAAGGTGCGCGGGAGGGTGGCGGCGCGCAGGGCGAACGCGAAGGGCGTCGGCGATGACACCATCGCGGACGTTCACGGCCCAGCACGTGGTGTTCTCGGCTGGGACATGGGGGACCCAGAGCCTGCTTCACCGGTTGCGGCACGATGGGCAGCTGCCCGGCCTGTCCGCGCGGCTGGGCGCGCTGACTCGGACCAATTCCGAGTCCCTGGTCGGGGTCTCCAACGCCACCGCCCCCGGCGACGGCGACTTCACACACGGGGTTGCCATCACGTCGTCCTTCTTCCCCGACCCGAACACCCACATCGAGCCGGTCCGCTACGGCAAGGGCTCCAACGCGATGTACCTGCTGGCCACGGTCATGAGCGATGGTGCCGAGGGGGTCCCGCGTTACCGGCAGTGGGCCCGCGAGGCAGGGCGGAACCCGAAAGCCGTCCTGCAGGCCATGTGGGTCAAGGGTGCGTCGCGCAGGGTCATCATCGCGCTGGTCATGCAGAACGTGAACAACTCGATCGTCGTGTTCGGTGAGCGGACCAGGTCGGGGCGGTTCCGGCTGCGCAGCCAGCAGCACGAGGGCGAGCCGAACCCGACGTGGATCCCGGTGGCCAACGAGGCCATGCGCCGGTTCGCCCGGCTGTTCGGGGGGCATGCCTTCGGCAACTGGGGCGAGGTCATCGACGCACCGATGACCGCGCACTTCATCGGCGGGGCTGTGATCGGCCTGACCTCCGACGACGGCGTGATCGATCCGTACCACCGCGTTCACGGTTACCACGGGCTGCATATCGTCGATGGCTCGACGATCACGGCCAACGTCGGGGTCAACCCGTCGCTGACCATCACGGCGATGGCCGAGCGAGCCATGTCGCTGTGGCCCAACGCCGGCGAGGAGGACCCGCGCCCGGAACAGGGTCGTGAGTACGTGCGGGTCGCCGCGGTGCAGCCGAAGAACCCAGTGGTCCCCGACCATGCCCCCGGCGCCCTGCGACTCCCGGTCGATCTCGGCATCCCAACGGTCCGTCCCGAGCAGTAGCCCCCCGCTCCCGGGCCCCTGATCCCTGCGATCGGTCCGCGGGCGTCCCACGTGTGCGCGTCGCACTGCGATCGGTCCGGGGGCGTCGCGCTGCACTCAGGCCTGGGCGAGCAGCGCGACGAGGGCGCCGGCGGGACCTCGGACCCCCGGATACTCCGGAGGTCGCCCGACACTCGCGGTACCTCGGGCCCCTGGATGTGCGGCCGGAGGTCGCCCCTCACCCGCGGTACCTCGGGCCCCCGGGTGCGCGCCGGAGGTCGCCGCACACGAGACCGCCCGTTACGGGGCCGTCGTCGCGGGCGCGCGCGGTGGCGCACCTCGAACCGCCCGTCTGGCCCTGCTGGGGGCAGCCTTTCGGGCGGTTCTGTGTGCGTGGGAGGTCGGACGTCGCGCAGTGCCCCCTGAGACGGGCGGTTTCGTGTGCCCGCGCGCCCGGTCGTGGCCAGGCCGGGTGGTGGCCCGCCAGCACCCGCAGGGATGGCCCCGATGGCCCCGATGGCCACGTGGCGCAGGGCCTGCGGGTTGTCCGTGGCTGCGAGCCTTGATGCCCGCAGCCACGGTCGGTCGGGGCCGCGTACGCTTCCCCCCGTGAGCAACCCCAGGCCTGTCCTCGTCGTCGACTTCGGTGCCCAGTACGCCCAGCTGATCGCGCGGCGGGTGCGCGAGGCGCGGGTGTTCTCCGAGATCGTTCCCTCGACGATGCCGGTTGCCGAGATGCTGGCCAAGGACCCGGTCGCTGTGGTGCTGTCCGGGGGACCGAGCAGCGTGTACGCCCCCGGCGCCCCGTCGATCGATGCCGCCCTGTTCGACGCCGGGGTCCCGGTGTTCGGCATCTGCTACGGCTTCCAGGCGATGGCCCGGGCGTTGGGCGGCGAGGTTGCGCAGACGGGCCTGAGCGAGTTCGGCCGCACGCCGCTGCAGGTGGCGGAGCCCGGCGCCCTGTTCGCGGGGCTGCCGGCGGAGATCTCGGTCTGGATGTCGCATGGCGACTCGGTGTCCGCTGCCCCCGCCGGCTACACCGTGACGGCATCGAGCGCGGGGGCACCGATCGCCGCCTTCGAGAACCCCACCACGCGTTGCGCCGGCGTGCAGTTCCACCCCGAGGTGCTGCACACCGAGCACGGGCAGGCGATCCTCGAGCACTTCCTGCACGACCTGGCCGGGCTGGCGCCGGACTGGACGACGGCCTCGATCGTCGACGAGCAGGTGGCCGCCATCCGCGCCCAGGTCGGCGACCACCAGGTGATCTGCGGGCTCTCCGGCGGCGTGGACTCCGCGGTCGCCGCGGCGCTGGTGCACGAGGCGGTCGGCGACCAGCTCACCTGCGTGTTCGTCGACCACGGCCTGCTGCGCAAGGGCGAGCGGGAGCAGGTCGAGCGCGACTACGTGGCTGCCACGGGGATCCGCCTGGTCGTGGTGGATGCCGCTGAGAGGTTCCTGTCCGAGCTGGACGGCGTGACCGACCCGGAGGAGAAGCGCAAGACGATCGGGCGACTGTTCATCCGGGTGTTCGAGGATGCCGCCGCGCAGGTCGTGGCCGAGCGTGGCGAGCACGGCGGGACGGTCGACTTCCTCGTCCAGGGCACGCTCTACCCGGATGTCGTGGAGTCCGGCGGCGGCACGGGCACGGCCAACATCAAGAGCCACCACAACGTCGGCGGGCTGCCCGATGACCTGCAGTTCCAGCTCGTGGAACCCCTGCGCACGCTGTTCAAGGACGAGGTGCGCCACGTCGGCGAGCAGCTCGGGCTGCCCGCGGCGATGGTGTGGCGGCACCCGTTCCCCGGCCCCGGCCTGGCGATCCGGATCATCGGTGCGGTCAACCGCAAGCGGCTGGACATCCTGCGCGAGGCCGACGCGATCGCCCGCGAGGAGCTCACCGCGGCCGGCCTGGACCGCGATGTCTGGCAGTTCCCGGTGGTCCTGCTCGCGGACGTTCGTTCCGTGGGCGTCCAGGGCGATGGGCGGACCTACGGCCACCCCGTGGTCCTCCGGCCGGTGTCGAGTGAGGACGCCATGACCGCCGACTGGTCGCGGCTGCCCTACGACCTGCTGGCCAGGATCTCGACCCGCATCACCAACGAGGTCCGCGACATCAACCGTGTCGTCCTCGACGTCACCAGCAAGCCCCCGGGCACCATCGAGTGGGAGTAGCCGGACGTGGCAGGACCCCCTCGAGGGGGTCCGAGGGGGTCCTGCGGGGGAGTCGTCCCGGCCTGTCCGGGAGCGACGGGTCAGGCGAAGGGGTCCGTGGGCCAGTTGTCCTTGGACTCGGCGGCGACCAGGGCTTCGGTGTCACGCTGCTGGCGCTTGGAGGCGGCCAGTGAGGCGGCCACCCCGCCGGCACCCAGGGCGATCAGGACGGTGGGGGCGATCCAGCGCCCATCGATCTGCCAGCCCGTCGCCGCGCTCACTGCGAACAGCACGCCCAGGACGGTGAACAGAAGGCCAGCGGCCAGGGACAAGTAGTCGGTCTCATGCTGCCTCACGGCGCACCTCCAGGTTTCCGGCGCCGATCGCGGCGTCGACGGTGACGATGTAGGCCGGCTGGCCCTCGGCCAGCGGCTTGACGGTGGTGTCGACGTTCAGGTCGTCACCCTCCGTCGGCTTGCTACCCGGGAGATCGAACTGGCCGATGTCCACGGTTCCGGTCAGGTCCAGCTGCATGTCAGCGGGGATCACGATGATCAGCTCGCCGACTCCCACGCCGGCGTCGATCTCGACGCGCTGCTTGGAGTCCGCGGGCTCCGAGTCTCCGATCGCGGTGAGCTCGGTCAGGTCGAGCAGAGCGGTGCCGGCGGAGAGCTGGAAGTCCAGCGGCGACTCGGCGGCATCGGCGGGCGTCACCTGCCAGGTGCGGTCACCGATGGTCAGCCCGCCCCACTGACCGTCGCCGTCAACGGTGGCGGTCCAGCGGTCCCAGTTCGGGTTCGACGCGACGAAGTTGCTCGCGGTGACCGTGACGAACGTGATGAACGCCAGCGGGATCGCCAGCCACAGCAGCCAGCGGGCACGGCCGTACTTCGTCCCGACCAGCATCCCCACACCCAGGATCGCCAAGGTGATGCCCAGGATCACGCCCCAGATGCCCACGCTCGCGGGGACCAGGAACCCGATCAGGGCCAGGATCCCGGCTGCGAGGATCGCCGCGGAGATGACCAGCCAGCCGAGGTAGGAGCGCTCCCGCGGGGCCGGGGGGATGTACTCGGCCCGGCCGTCGGCGTAGCCCGGGTTGCCGCCCGCGGCGTAGCCGACCTGGTCAGCCGGCCCGTACGGTCCGGTGGGTCCCATCGGCTCATCGGGGATCGCGATCCACGCGATCAGGTAGCCGACGAGGAAGGCGCCACCGGTGGCCAGGGTCAGGACGACCGTGAGGATGCGCAGCAGGGTGGGGTCGGTGTTCCAGTAGCGGGCCAGACCACCGCAGACCCCGCCGATGACCCGCTGGTCGCGGCTGCGGGTCAGGCGACGGGCGGGACCGGGCTGGTATGCCGCGGGCGGTCCGTAGCCCGCCGGCGCCTGGCTCCCGGGCGACTGGTAGGCGCCGGGGGGCGGGTAGGCGCCGGGCTGCTGGTAGGAGCCCTGCGGGTAGCCAGCCGGGGGCGGGTAGGCACCGGGCGGCGGGTAGGCGCCCTGCGAGTAGGTGCCGGCCGGCGGACCGGCGGCAGCAGCGGCGCCGACGTAGGCCGGGCCGGCGGCGGGATCGGGCCCGGCGCCGGGGTACGGGGCGCCGGGGTACGGGGAACCGGAGTACGCGGCCTCGACCCGGGTGGGGTCGGTGCCGAGCACCTGGGTCGGCTGGTCCGGCGCGGCCGGGGGGACCGGGCTCGTTGCCGGCTGCTCGCCGAGCACCGTGGTGGGCTGCTCGTCGGCTGGTCGTCGGGGACGGGGGGCGGGGTGTTTCCTGTTTCGTTCATGGCTCCAGCATCTGCCCGTGCAACCCTCGCTGGTACCCGGTTTCCCCCTGATCCGACCCTGAACGGACCCTGAGCCGGTCTCAGGGTGAGTCCCTGAGGACAGCCCATGGGTGTGCGGGCGATCATGGGGTCATGAGCCAGGCCGTGCAGACCCGCCGCGTCGTCCGCAGCGTGTCCGACCGCTGGATCGGTGGTGTGGCCGGCGGGCTCGCGGAGCACTTCTCCGCCCCCGCATGGATCTTCCGGTTGGCCTTCGTCCTGACGGGCCTGTTCGGGGTGGGAGTCGTGGCGTACGCGTTGATGTGGGTGTTCCTGCCGCTGGGCTACGAGCAGTCCGAGCCGGCGCAGGGCTCGGCCGCGACGACCAGCGGATGGGACCTCACTGGCGTGCTCGGGATCCTCGCCCTCGGGCTGGGCCTCCTGCTGGGGCTCGCCGCGCTCGGCGTGCCCATCCGGGTGTCCCTGTGGGGTCCCGTGCTGATCGTGGGGGCCGGAGTTGCCCTGCTGTGGCGCCAGAGTGACGACCTGCAGCGCGCGACCATCCGCAACCGGGCCGAGTCCGGCGTGCAGGCCACTGGGGCGCTATCGGACCGCCAGGGCTGGATCCGGGTCCTCGTCGGGCTCGGACTGGTCCTCCTGGGCCTGGTGGCCGTGATCGGCCCACAGCTCGACCTGGTCACGACCGGGCAGTCGATCGGCGCTGCGGGGGCCGTCGTCGCGGGGCTCGTCCTGATCGCCCTGCCGTGGATCTCCACCTGGATCAAGGGCCTGGAGGCCGAGCGCTATGCAGCGGTCCGCGCCGAGGAGCGCGCCGCGATGGCGGCCCGGGTCCACGACTCCGTGCTCCAGACGCTGACCCTGATCCAGCGCCGCGCAGACGACCCGGCGGAGGTGACCCGCCTGGCCCGCGCCGAGGAGCGCGCCCTGCGCTCGTGGCTGTACGCCCCCGTCGGGGCGTCCGGCTCGCTGGGCGCCGCGCTCGCGGAGGTGGTGGCTGCCACCGAGGCCGACTACGACGCGCGGATCGACCTGGTGACCGTCGGCGACGCCGTGGTGGATGATCGGCTTGCAGCACTCGTGGCGGCCACCCGCGAGGCGGTGGTGAACGCCGCCAAGCACGCCGGTGCCCCGGCGACCGTGTACGCCGAGGTGGATGAGGACCAGGTGGAGGTCAACGTGCGGGACCGGGGACGCGGGTTCGATCCTGATGCCGTGGATCCGGACCGCCACGGCGTGCGCCAGTCGATCGTGGCCCGGATGACTGCCGTCGGCGGCTCGGCAACCGTGCGCAGCGCCCCGGGCGAGGGCACCGAGATCCGGCTCGTGCTCCCGACCAGGAGTGCCGCGCGTGCCTGACATCCCTGATGCCCAGCCCTCGACCCCCCTGCCCCCGACCGGCCAGCCCTCGACGCCCCAGCCCTCGACGCCCCTGCCCCGCGTCGTCCTCGTCGACGACCACGGGTTGTTCCGTGCCGGGGTCGCCCACGAGCTGGCCGGCTCCGTGGACCTTGTCGGTGAGGCCGGGGACGTGGAGAAGGCGATCATCGTGATCCGGGCCACCCGGCCGGACGTGGTGCTGCTCGACGTCCACCTGCCAGGCGGTGGCGGACGCGCGATCCTCGACGCGTGCGTGCCGGAGCTGCCCGGCACCCGGTTCCTCGCCCTGAGCGTCAGCGACGCCGCCGACGACGTGATCGGCGTGGTCCGCGGGGGTGCACGGGGCTACGTCACGAAGGGCGTGACCGCTGAGGAGCTGCTTGACGCGATCCACCGGGTCGCCGCCGGCGAGGCAGTGTTCTCGCCCCGGCTCGCGGGGTTCGTGCTCGACGCGTTCTCGGGCAACGCAGCGCCGGTCTCCGACGAGCTCGACCAGCTCTCCCCACGCGAGCGCGAGGTGATGCGCTTCATCGCCCGGGGCTACACCTACCGGGAGGTCGCCAAGGAGCTGGTGCTCTCGGTCAAGACCGTCGAGACCCACGTGTCGGCGGTCCTGCGAAAGCTCCAACTGTCCAACCGCCACGAGTTGGCTCGCTGGGCCCAGGCCCGCGGCGTGGTCTGAGCCGCTCGAAACGTAACGGTGTGAACGGAAGCGACCATCTGATCGTCGATTCCGTTCACACGGATCGTCCCTCCGGGGCTCAGACGAAGACGGCGATGATGATGTTGACGATCGTCAGGCCACCGATGGCGCCCCACACCCCGACCGGCACGGACTCCTTCTTGCGGTTGACCCACGCCAGCACCGTGATCACCAGCAGGATGGCCAGCTTGATGCCGACCTTCATGTGGTTGATGTCCTCGTCGTCGGACAGGACTGTCTCGGCCAGGCCGACCATCGCCAGGCCGGTGGCCAACTGCGTGAACGCCCCGTCGAGCATGGCGCGGTTGACGACCTTGGTGGGCGCCGACATCTGGACCAGCCAGCCTCCCAGGAGGGCGGCGAGGCCGATGAAGTGCAGCACGACGAGGGACTCGAAGACGATTTCCATGTCCCCAAGGGTAGGCCAGGCGGGCGAATCGGACGAAACGTCCGGCTGCGACCTCAGCCCAGCGTGACGGCGTGGAACATCTCGGCCAGGCGGCCCTCGGGCAGCCCGCCCCGCTGCGCGGTCTGCGACATCCAGCCGCGGATCATCCCCTCGAGGTCCTCCATGTGCTCGGTCTGGCTCACGTGCGCGCGCAGGGCCGCGAGCTTCAGGTCGAACTTGTCGGTCACGTCGACGAAGGTGTTGGGCGTGGGTGAACCCGACATCCACAGCTCCTTGACGTGCCACTCCTCGAGGCCCTCATCGGTCATGAGGGTCGGATGGGCGAACTGGTTGCGCGCGTCGGGGTAGATGGCCTGGACGGTCGCCTCGCCGGCGGCCATGTGGTCCGGGTGAGAGGCGGCGATGCGCTCCCAGTTGCGCACCGGCGACATCGTCATCACCCGCTGCGGCTGCACCTGGCGGATCACCCGGGAGATGTCGCGGCGCAGGTCATGGCTGACGGTCAGCTCCCCATCTCGGTAGCCGAGGAAGCGGACGTCGGTGACCCCCACGACCGCGGCCGCGGCGACCTGCTCGGCTCGACGGATCCCGGGGATCTCCGAGCGCGGGACGGCGGGGTCGAATCCGCCTGCGTCGCCGTCGGTCACGATGCAGTAGGTGACCGAGACCCCGGCCGCCACGAGGGTTGCCACCGTGCCCGCGGACCCGAAGTCGACGTCGTCGGGGTGCGCAGTGACGACCAGGACGCGGGTGAGCTCAGGGGGGATCTCCACGCCGGACATCGTAGGCGGATTCGCCCAGGAGGGCGTGAACGTGCAGGGAGCTCGAGATCATGGGCTGCCCTTAGCGTTGTGAAATCACAGGATTTGGCCGGGGTGCGTCGTAGGTTGGGTCAAGCGCGGGGGCGCAGGTGTCGAGGGGAGGGGTATGTCAGGGATGCGCGCGCTCGTCGCTGCGACCTCGGCTGCGCTGGTCGTGGCCCTCGTCGGAGTGCCCGCCCAGGCAGCCGCGCCGGTCCCGGCCGCGGCGATCCCACTGCCCGTCGAGCTCGACATCCCCGCCTTCTACGAGGCCCAGACGATCTGCGACCCCACCCCGCGCCCGGGGGCAACGGCCCTGCAGAACCTGCTGCTGGCGACCTACGGCCCGGCGACCATCTACATCCCGCGCACCTGCACCTCGAGCACCAGCGAGCACTTCGATGGCCGGGCGGTGGACTGGATGCGCTCCGTGCGGGTGCCGGCCGAGAAGGAGATGGCCGACGCGTTCCTGGCCTGGCTGCTCGCCCCGGCCGCGGACGGCACCCCGCACGCCATGGCCCGGCGCCTGGGGATCATGTACATCATCTGGGACAGCCGGATGATCCGGATGTACGACCCAGGTCGCGGCTGGACGGAGTACAACAACTGCCTTGACCCGGCCAGGTCCGCACCGAGCCTTGACAACACGTGCCACCGCAACCACGTGCACCTGTCGATGTCCTGGGACGGCGCCGCGGGGCTCACCAGCTTCTGGACCGGCACGGCCCAGACCCAGCCGTACTGCCCGACGATGACGTCCCGGGCAACACCGGGCACCGGGGACGGCCTGGTCGTTGCCGACCTCAGCGCGGTCCCGGGAGCAGTCCCGGTCACCCCGACGGTGATCCTCGACACCGGCGCCGGCGCCGGCGCCGGTCTCACCGGTCGGTGCCGGAGCCTGGCGGGCCGCTCCCTGTACCCGAGCGCCGCAGTCGCCGGGCTGGTGCCCGCGGGTGTCGGCGCGGTGGTGCTGCAGGTCACCTCCTCGAGCAATGCCCCGGCCGCGCTGTCCGTGTGGTCCTCGGGCGCCCCTCGACCTCCCGGCCAGGTCGCCAGCCCGATCGGCACGACGACGGCCACGGTGGTCGTCCCGCTGGCCTCGGACGGGTCGGTCGGGCTGGGCACATCGCTGGGAGCGGCCAACCTCTCGGCCACCGTCATCGGCTACGCACCGGGCAGCAGCAGCTTCGCGGTGTCCGCGCCGGCCCCGGCGCCCATCGCCCGGCCGAGCAAGCCGCGTTCGATCAAGGTCAAGTCCACCCGTCGCGCGGTCACGACCCGGTGGAAGGCGCCGAGCCGGCCGGGCGGGGCGGAGGTGACCGGGTACCGCGTCGAGGCGCTCACGAGCGCCCGGCGCGGGGCCGCGGTGGCCGGGTCCTGCTCAGCGGCTCCCGCAGCGCGCTCGTGCACCATCAAGGGCCTGAAGAAGGGCCGCAAGTACTGGATGTCGGTCTCTGTTGCCAACCCGGGCGGGGCCACCTGGGCGGCGCGCAAGAAGGTTCGCGTCCGCTGAGGCGGGGGTCACCCGGCCATGCGGTGTCGGCCCGGGAACGTAGACTCCTCAGGTGCTCGCGGACGACCTTCTGCCCCGTCTCCCGCGGACGACCATGCCTGCCGAGGCCGTCGACCGGCAGGCCGATCGTGAGGCGGACGAGGGGGCCCTGTTCGCCGCCGGCCCGACACCTGCCCCGCTGACCGGCCCTGACCAGGACGGCCCCCGGGCAGCCGAGGCCGGACGGGCCGCGGACATGGTCCGGGCCGCGGTCGCCGCGGCCAAGGGGGGTGCCGATGCCCAGGCGGCCGATCGGCGGGCCCAGCGCGAGGCCGAGCGGGCTGCTGAGATGGTGGACCTCGTCTGCGACCTCAACCCGCCGCAGCGCCAGGCCGTGGAGCACCGCGGTGGGCCGCTGCTGATCGTCGCCGGGGCTGGCTCGGGCAAGACCCGCGTGCTCACGCGCCGGATCGCACACCTGCTGGCCACCGGCGACGCGCGACCCGGCGAGATCCTGGCCATCACCTTCACGAACAAGGCCGCGGCCGAGATGCGTGACCGTGTCGAGGTCGCCGTGGGGCCCAGGGCACGGGCGATGTGGGTCTCGACGTTCCACTCGGCCTGCGTGCGCATCCTGCGCCGGGAGGCCGAGCGCCTGGCGATGAAGTCGAGCTTCTCGATCTACGACCAGGCCGACAGCCTTCGCCTGGTCACCCTCGTGTCCCGCGACCTGGACCTCGATCCCAAGCGGATGCCGCCCCGGGGGCTGCTGAACAGGATCTCCGGGTTGAAGAACGAGCTGATCGACCCCGACACATTCCGCTCCCAGGCCACCAACGACACCGAGATGACGCTCGCCGACGTCTACACCGCCTACCAGACCCGGCTGGCCCGCGCCCAGGCCGTCGACTTCGACGACCTGATCGGTCACACGGTGGCGCTGATGGTCGGGTTCCCCGACGTGGCCGAGCACTACCGCCGGCGGTTCCGGCACATCCTGGTCGACGAGTACCAGGACACCAACCACGCCCAGTTCCGGCTCGTCTCCGAGCTCGTCGGACGACCCGGCGGCGAGGTCCCGCCCGGCGAGCTGGTGGTGGTCGGTGACTCCGACCAGTCGATCTACGCGTTCCGCGGGGCCACCGTGCGCAACATCGTGGAGTTCAGCACCGACTTCCCCAACGCCCGCCAGATCGTGCTCGACCAGAACTACCGCTCGACCCAGACGATCCTCTCGGCGGCCAACGCGGTGATCGCGCGGAACTCCGACCGGCAGGCCAAGAAGCTCTGGACCGACGCCGGCGCGGGTGAGCAGATCGTCGGCTATGTCGCAGACTCCGAGCACGACGAGGCGGCTTTCGTCGGCAACGAGATCGACCGGCTCTCGGACAAGGGCCTGGCCACGCCCGGTGACGTCGCGGTGTTCTACCGGACCAACGCCCAGTCCCGGGCCCTGGAGGAGGTGTTCATCCGCACCGGCCTGCCCTACAAGGTGGTCGGTGGGACGCGCTTCTACGAGCGTCGGGAGATCCGCGACGTCCTGGCCTACCTGCGCGTCGTGGCCAACCCGGCCGACGACGTGAGCCTGCGCCGGATCCTCAACGTGCCCAAGCGGGGCATCGGCGACCGGGCCGAGGCCTACGTGTCCGGGTTCGCCGAGGCACAGCGGATCACCTTCGGCGAGGCCCTGCGCCGGGCGGCGGAGATCCCCGGCATGGCCGGGCGCAGCGCCACCGTCGTGGCGGCATTCGTGGCGATCCTGGACGACCTCGCCGCCGTCGTGGACTCCGGCGCGGGTCCGGCCGACATCATGCGCGCGGTGCTGGAGCGCTCCGGGTACCTCGCCGAGCTCCAGGCGTCCACCGATCCGCAGGACGAGGTCCGGGTCGAGAACGTCGCCGAGTTCGAGGCGGTGGCCGCGGAGTTCAGCCGGGACGCCGAGCAGGCCGGCGACGGGTCGGGCACCCTGGGCGACTTCCTCGAGCGGGTGGCGCTGGTGGCCGACGCCGACGAGATCCCCGAGGGTGAGGACCACGAGGGCGTGGTCACCCTGATGACCCTGCACACCGCCAAGGGCCTGGAGTTCCCCGTGGTGTTCCTCAGCGGGATGGAGGACGGCGTGTTCCCGCACATGCGGGCGATGGCCGACCCGTTCGAGCTGTCCGAGGAGCGGCGCCTTGCCTACGTGGGCATCACCCGGGCCCGCGAGCGCCTGTACGTCACCCGCGCGATCAGCCGTTCGGCGTGGGGGGCGCCGAGCTACAACCCCGAGTCCCGGTTCCTGGCCGACATCCCCACCGACCTGATCCGCTGGGAGCGCGAGGAGCCCGCCCGCTACACCGGCCCCACCGCGGGCGGGTACGGCTCGGCACCGTCCCTGTCGGCGGCGGCCGAGCGCTACGAGCGCAGCCCGGTCGCCCGGGCGGTGGTCTCGCTGTCCGCCGGCGATCGTGTCCTGCACCCGAAGTTCGGCATGGGCACGGTGGTCAGCACCCTCGGCAGTGGTGACAAGGCGGAGGCCTCGGTCGACTTCGGCTCGGAGGGCGTCAAGCGGCTGCTGCTGCGCTACGCCCCGGTCGAGAAGCTGTAGCGCCGGCCGGCTGCACACTCGGTCCGGTCCTTCGGCCCTGTGTGGGGCCGGTCCTGCCCGCCTAGGCTGGAATCGGGCGGGATGCCCGCCCCAGGGGCGGAAGGAGTTCCGCGATGGCCACGACCGTGCCCAGCTACTTGGACGTCCAGGCGGCGATCGGCATCACGAAGCACAACGGCGGCTATCCGGCCACCGAACGGCTGCTCGCCATGTGCCACGCACGTCGCGCCCGCGACGTCCTCTACGTTGGCTCGGGAATCGGTGTGGGCCCGGCGCACCTGGCGCGGCACTACGCCCACCGGGTCACGGCGCTCGACCTCGACCCCGCGATGCTGGCATGGACCGAGCGCAGGGCTCGGCGCGATGGCGTCAGTGCCGCCATCAGGACCCTGCGGGGCGATGTCCTGGCGCTGCCGCTGCCCGACGCCCAGTTCGACCTGGTCATCGTCGAATCGGTGCTCGCCTTCGTCGAGGACAAGGACCGGGCGGTCTCCGAGTGCGTCCGCGTGACCCGGCCGGGGGGCTGGGTCGGCATGAACGAGGCGGTCTGGTCCGGCGAGCGCCCGCCGCCCGACGTGGCCGACCAGGGCGACGTCCTCGGGACGTGGCTGCCCACCCAACAAGAGTGGCGGCAGCGGTGGGAGGCCAGTGGCCTGGTGGAGCGCACGTTCGAGGTGCACCCCATCGAGCTGGGCGCCGAGGTGCGCAGCCGGGTCGGCTGGATCGGGTGGCGGTGGCTGCTGCCGGCATGGGGCCGCGCCCTGCGCCTGGTGCTCAGGGATCCTGAGATCCGCCAGGCTATCCGCACGCAGCTGTCCTACCCGCCCGAGCTGGCCGACCTGATGGGCTACGCCCTGTCCGCGGGTCGTCGGGAGTAGGGGGCAGGATCGCCTCAGCGCTGGGTGGTGCGCGGGGTGCCCTGGCGGCTGGGGGTGCTGGCGATCGACGTGGCGCCCTCGGCGACCGTCGAGCCGTCCTGGTCGACGTGGGCCAGCGTGGTGCAGATCTCGTGCACGACGCGGCCGTCGACCGGCAGCGAGTTGTGGCCCACGCACGGGACGAACACGTTGCGGGCGTTGAGGTCCGCGTGCTCGATGCGCGCGTTGGACTTCGGGATGATCATCTGGTCGAGGTCCGACCAGATGGCCACGAACCGGGTCCGGCACCCCGGGGAGGGGGCGGCGAGCTCAGTCATGATGTCCGAGCCGGGACGCATCTGCCGGGCGACCGGGTGCGGGACGAAGTTGGCCGGTGCAGTCCCCTGGTGCGGAGTGCCGAGGGTGACCAGCGTGTGGACCCGGGAGTCCCCGCCCATCCGCTGGACGAAGTACCGCGCGACGAGTCCGCCCATCGAATGCCCGATGACGTGCACGCGTTCGTATCCGGTCTCGATGCACAGCGCCTCGACCAGGGCCTCGAGACGCCCGGCGACCACCCGCACGTCGTCGGTCAGCGGCGAGTAGTTCAGGGTGATGATGCGGCCGAACCCCCGTCGGCGCAGCCCGCGCTTGATCATCGCGAAGACCGAGCGGTTGTCCACGACACCGTGGATCAGGATGATCGGGGTGCCGGCGTTCTCGACGTCGCCGATGATCAGGCCGCGCTTGATCGGGTCGAGGCCGTCGAGGTTGAGCCGCTCCTCGGGGTGGCGCACCTGCTCCTCGAGCACGCCGAGCGGGTACGTCACGACGTGGGTGGCGGTCCAGGCCACCTCGATGGCCGAACCGCGGATCACTGAGGGGTTCGTGGCCCGGCGCAGGCCGCGGCCCGTGGCGCGCCCGGCGCGGCGGATCCGACCCCCGGATGCCCTCACATCACCTGGACCGCTGGGGTCCTGGGCCCTTGGGGCCTGGTGGCTGCTCGGCACCCCGGCACGGTAGCGCATCCTCGGGCAACCTGTGGCCATCGGGCAGGACTACGATTTGCCCATGAGCACACCGAACGCCGAGCACATCAGGGTCATCGTGGGCAAGCCGGGCCTCGACGGCCACGACCGGGGCGCGAAGGTCGTCGCGCGGGCCCTGCGCGACGCCGGCATCGAGGTCATCTACACCGGCCTGCACCAGACCCCGGAGCAGATCGTGGCCACAGCCATCGCCGAGGACGCCGACGGGATCGGCCTGAGCATCCTGTCCGGTGCGCACATGACGCTGTTCAAGTCGGTCATCGAGATGCTGCGCGAGCGTGGCGCCGGTGACATCCGGGTCTTCGGCGGGGGGATCATCCCCGAGGCAGACATCCCGATGCTCTACGAGATGGGCGTGGCCCACGTCTTCACCCCGGGAACCCGCACCGACGAGATCGTCGACTGGGTCAGGGAAAACGTCGCCCACGCCGCCTGACGCACCAGCGCCACCGCTCGTCGCAGAACAGGGGACCGGCCGTCAGGCGGGCACGGGGACCTGACTAGTGTGGTCCGCGTCCCTTCGTCGGTGAGGAGTCCCGCGTGGATCTGTACGAGTACCAGGCCAAGCACCTGTTCGGCAAGCATGGGGTCCCCGTCGTCCCCGGAGCCGTCTGCGAGACCCCCGATGCCGCCCGGCTCGCGGCGCGCCGCATCGGCGGCACCGTGGTGGTCAAGGCCCAGGTGAAGGTGGGCGGTCGCGGCAAGGCCGGCGGAGTCAAGCTGGCTGACGGCGAGGACGAGGCGAGCGCACGCGCCGCTGACATCCTCGGGATGGACATCAAGGGCCACACGGTCCACAAGGTGCTGGTCACCGAGGCGGCGGAGATCGCCGAGGAGTACTACGTCTCGTTCCTGCTCGACCGGGCCAATCGGACCTTCCTGGCGATGGCCTCCGTCGAGGGTGGCGTGGAGATCGAGCAGGTCGCCAAGGACAACCCTGAGGCGCTGGCCATGATCCGCGTCGACGCCCTCGAGGGCTGCCCGCCGGAGAAGGCGCGCGAGATCGTGGAGGCCGCGAAGTTCCCGGCTGAGGTCGCCGATGCCGTTGCCGACGTCCTGGAGAGGCTGTGGGTCGTCCTGGTCGAGGAGGACGCGACCCTGGTCGAGGTGAACCCGCTCGTGAAGACCACCGACGGCCGCGTGCTCGCCCTCGACGGCAAGGTCTCCCTCGACGAGAACGCGCACTTCCGGCACGCCTCGCACGCCGACCTGGTGGACACCGCGAACTCGGACCCGATCGAGCTGCGGGCCAAGGCGTTCGACCTCAACTACGTCAAGCTCGACGGCGAGGTCGGGATCATCGGCAACGGTGCTGGCCTGGTCATGTCCACCCTGGACGTCGTGGCCTACGCCGGTGAGGAGTTCGGTGGGGTGCTGCCCGCCAACTTCCTGGACATCGGCGGCGGCGCAAGCGCCGAGGTCATGAGCAACGGATTGGACATCGTCCTGACCGACCCGTCGGTCAAGTCGGTGTTCGTCAATGTCTTCGGCGGCATCACCTCCTGCGTCGAGGTCGCCAACGGGGTGAAGCTGGCCCTGGCGATGTTGGAGGAGGCCGGCAAGCCCGTCGACAAGCCCCTGGTCTGCCGGATCGACGGCAACCGGGCAGAGGAGGGCCGGGCGATCCTGCGCGACGCGCAGATCCCGGGCGTGGAACTGGTCGAGACGATGGACGAGGCCGCCCGCCGGGCGGCGCAGCTCGCAGCAGGGAAGTGAGGTAGGACCATGGCGATCTTCCTTGACGGCGACTCGCGCCTGATCGTGCAGGGGATGACCGGCTCCGAGGGCATGAAGCACACGACGCTGATGCTCGCGGCCGGCTCGAACATCGTGGGCGGGGTCAACCCGAAGAAGGCCGGCCAGACCGTGGCCTTCCCGAACGCGGAGCTCCCGGTCTTCGGCACCGTCGCCGAGGCGATGGCCGCCACCGGTGCCAACGTCTCGGTGGTGTTCGTCCCACCGGCTGGCACCCGCGGCGCGGTCACCGAGGCCATCGACGCCGGGATGCCGCTCGTCGTGGTCATCACCGAGGGCGTCCCGGTGCACGACACCGCTGCCTTCTTCCAGGATGCCGTCAACCGCGGCACGACCCGGATCATCGGACCGAACTGCCCCGGCATCATCTCCCCGGGCGTGAGCAATGCCGGGATCATCCCGGCCTCGATCTCGGGTGCCGGGCCGATCGGGCTGGTCAGCAAGTCCGGAACCCTGACCTACCAGATGATGTACGAGCTGCGCGACATCGGCTTCTCGACTGCCATCGGCATCGGTGGGGACCCGATCATCGGCACGACCCATATCGACGCCCTCGCCGCCTTCGAGGCCGACCCGCAGACCGAGGCGATCGTGATGATCGGTGAGATCGGTGGCGACGCCGAGGAGCGCGCGGCGGCCTTCATCGCCGAGCACGTCACCAAGCCGGTGGTCGGGTACGTCGCCGGGTTCACGGCCCCCGAGGGCAAGACGATGGGCCACGCGGGTGCCATCGTCTCCGGCTCCTCGGGCACGGCCCAGGCCAAGAAGGAGGCACTGGAGGCCGTCGGCGTCCGAGTGGGCAAGACCCCCTCGGAGACCGCGCGCCTGATGCGTGAGGTGCTCGGTCACTGACCCTGCGTGAGTGCCCCGGCCGGTCGTGGCCGGGGCACCGCCATGTTCACCCGGCCGGGAACGCGACACGCGGGCGGTCGGTGCCGGACACGACCTCCGGTGGGGGAGAATCCCGGGGTGAGCGTGCGCGATCCCGAGGTGCTCGACGTCGACGTCGACGCCGCCGAGCAGTCCCGGCGACCTGTCGTCGCCGGTGCCGCGGCGGGTCTCTGGGCGCTGCTCGTCGGCGTCGCCCTCGTGACCTGCCTCGTGATGCTCGCGTGGGCCCTCTCACCCAACTCGGCCGGCGACTCGGCCGCTGCGTGGCGAGCGGCGGGATCCGTCTGGCTGGGCGCCCATCAGGTCCCCCTGGAGATCGGCGACCGCACGTTGACCCTCCTGCCCCTCGGGGCCCTTCTGCTCGGGCTCCTGCTCGCCCGGCGCGCAGGTCGATGGGCGGGTCGCCTGCTCGCCGGGACCACACCCCGTGAGGCGGTGGCAGTCGTCGTCTCCTGCGCCCTTGTCTACGGTGCCGGCGGTGCTGGCGTCGCCTGGCTGGCCGCCGGCCCGGGCACGGGCGCGAGCCCGCCGGTCGCGTTCGTCTGGACCGGTGCGGTCGCCCTCGTCGGCGCCACGTGGGGGATCGCGCGTGAGGCGGAACTGGTGGCCCGGACGAGGTCACAGGTCGCGGACTCGGCATGGCGGACCGCCGTGGGCGGCCTGGCCGCGGTGGTCGGACTGTTCGCCGCGGGAGCGCTGCTGGTCACGGTGAGCCTGGTCCGGCACGTCGGGCAGGTCGCCGGGACCATGGCTGACCTGGATGCCGGGCCGGTCGGCGAGTTGGCGCTGACCGTGCTGGGTGCTCTGTGCCTGCCGACTCTGGACATCTGGGCGATGTCCGTGATCGTCGGTCCGGGCTTCGACCTGGGATCGGCGGGGGCGCTCACTGCCTTCGGCGGGCAGGTCGAGACACTCCCCGCCCTGCCCATCCTGGCGGCGATCCCGACCACGGTGCCGGTCTGGGGTCCGGTGCTGATGCTGGTGCCGGTGGCTCTCGGTGTGCTTGCCGGGCGGATCCGGTGGGGCCGCGACCTGCCCACGCTGACGGGTGCGGCGGCCTCCGGTGCTGGCCTGGCGGCAGTGGTCGCCGTGCTCGTGGGCGGGTTGGTCCTGCTGGCTTCCGGCTCGCTCGGCGGCGGCCGGCTCGCTGAGGTGGGCCCCCGGCTGCTGCCCGTGTCCGCGGCGGCTGCGGGCCTGGTCGTCCTGGGATTCCTCGCCGAGGCGGCGTTCCAGTCGCTGCGGCTGAGCTGGGAGCTGCACCGGGCCGAGCAACGTGCGCAGGACCGTCGGGTGCGGCTGGCCGCACGCGGGGTGGCTGACCCGGACGAGGGAACGGATCCCGATCCCGAGCTGTCGGCCGAGGCGGTGCTCCCCACGACCGACCTGGAGCCGTCCTCTGAGCCGTCGCCGCGACGCGAGCCCCGGCCGCTGCGTGAGTCGCTGGCGATCCCCGTCGTGGTGGCAGGTTCCGAGCAGGCTTCGGCGCCCGACACCTCCGACCCCGTGAACGCGAAGCCTGGCGGGTCAGATCCGTCGCCGGTCCACCCACCCGAGACCGAGACGGTCGACCCGACGGTGGACGAGACCGAGACGTCGACCGACGGCGGGTCAGCCGAGACCGAGACCGAGACCGAGACCGAGACCGTCGACCTGACGGCGGGTCAGTCGGCCGGGACCGACCCTGCGCCGGTGGAGGCGGACCCCGTCGCGATGGGCGAGCACCGGGCAGAGACCGGCGACGGTGTGGCGGACGGCCATTCGACGGTGGACCTCACCGTGGACGCTGCCGATCTCGCCGGGATCCGGGCCGCCCAGCGAGCCGGGGTGCTCGGCGACGACATGTCGGCGGGTCCCGCCTGAGGCAACGACCGCCGAATCCGTCAGTCGTCCGATTCGGGCTCGTCGCCGGACTCAGGCTCCTCGGACTTCTTCGCGGCCCTCTCAGCGTCCTCGGCCGCATCTTCGGCTTCCTCGGACTCCTTCTCCGAGTCGTCGCTGCGCTCGGCGGAGTCGTCCTTCTCGCGCTCGGCCGTCGCCCGGGGCTTGGGCTTCGGGGCCGATGTCCGGGCGGGTGCGGGAGAGGAGGTCCGGGGCTGGCTGACCTGGACGGTCTCCTCCTTGACCACGACCTTGTCCTCGATGGTCACGGTGGGGGTCGGCTCCACGACCGTGCGGACCTCAGTCCGGTACAGCGTCGGACCGGGGCTGGGGTCGCGGCTGATCGTCTCCACCGTGGCCGCGGGGTCCAGCTCGGGCAGTGGCTTGCTCAGCACGGTCTGGTAGACCGCGGCGCCCAGCAGGGCACTGGCGAGCATGGCCGCCATCCATCCGATCACTGTGCGCATCCGAATCCCCCTCATGGGTCGTTGGCTGATCCACATTCTGCCGGTACATGGGTCCGGGTGGGGGAATACCTGTGTCAAGGCTGCGTTCCTCGGGCCTTGACACAGCCTTGACACATGCGGCCCTGATGGCTTGCCGGACTGTGGCCGACCATTGAGGACATGAGCCGAAAGCAATCAGTCAAGCGTGGTGTGGCGGTCGTCAGCAGTGGTGCGCTCGTGGTCGGGGCGGGAGCCGCGGTCGGGGTCCTCGCCGCAGACATGTCGGCGCAGTGGTCGCAGGAGGCGGCGTTGGAGGCGGCGGCACAGGTGGTGCCGGATCCGGTCAGCGACCTGACGGTCCCGCGGCCCGTGGTGGTCACTCTGATCGAGGAGCGCCACGTCACGCCCAAGCCCGTCGTGGTCCACCGCAAGGTCTACGTCCGGGTCCCGGCGGCGCAGGGCAGCGCTCCTCGTGCCCAGACGCCCCGGGCCAAGGGCGCAGAGCGCCAGCCCGTCCGGTCGGCGCCCAAGACCCGGCCGTCGCGCACGGTGGTCGCGCCTGCTCCCGCGGCGCCCAAGGCCCCCGCCACCGCCCCGAAGGCCAAGTCGAAGACCTCATGAGCGTCGTCGAGATCGTGGAGCACCGCTGGCGCACGACACTGGCGGTGACCCTGCCGGGTTCGGCCGACGCGGCCAGTGTCCGCCGGGCTGAGCAGATCCTCACCCGGGAGGTGGCCCGACTCGAGCGGGCGGCCAGCAGGTTCCGGTCCGACTCGGAGATCTCGGGCGTCAACCGGGCCGCTGGGCAGTGGGCCCCGGCCAGCTCGCTTCTCGTGGAGCTGGTCGAGGTGGCCCTGGCCGCCGCTGAGTCCACGGGCGGCCTGGTCGACCCGTGCCTCGGCCGTCAGGTGGACGCTGCCGGGTACCGGTCCTGGGCCGCAGGTGACGTCGCAGTCCTGCCGGCGGCGGGCACGGATCCTGCCCACGGGGGTTCGTGGCGCGAGGTCGAGGTGTCCGCCGGGCGGGTGCGGATCCCTGCCGGGGTTGCCCTTGACCTCGGGGCGACGGCCAAGGCCTGGTTGGCCGACGAGGTTGCCGAGCGGATCGCCGACGAGCTCGGGCTCGACGTGATCGCGAACATGGGGGGTGACCTGCGAGTCATCGCCGAGGCCCCGGGCTGGGTCGTCAGCGCGGACCACGAGGTCCCAGGGATGCCCGAGCGGGCGATCGGGATCACCGATGGTGGGCTGGCGACCAGTGGCCAGGGCCGGCGCCGGTGGCTGACGACATCAGGCCCGGCCCACCACCTCATCGATCCGCGCACGGGTCGCAGCGCAGACACCGGCTGGTGGGCGGTCTCCGCGCTGGCCGCCAGCGCGACGGCCGCCAATGTGGCTGCCACGTCCGGGATGCTCCTGGACGGCGACGCCCCCGCCTGGTTCGCGGAGCGCGGGCTGCACGGGCTGTTCACACGATGGTCGGGATCAGGGCGGGCAACCGCGCACACCGTGGGCCAGTGGCCCGAGACGGAGGAGGCAGCATGAACGAGGTGCCGTGGACGTGGTTCGTCATGCGCTCCAGCGGGCTGGTCGCCGTGGGCCTGCTGACGGTGTCGGTCCTGCTCGGGTTGATCGGTCCGCGATTGCGCCCCACCGCCCGCCTCACGAGCATCAGCGTGCACCGGGCGGCCTCCGTCGCCGGGACCCTGCTCATCGTCGCGCACATCATCCTGGCGCTGCTGGACAAGTGGATCGTCCTTGACTGGCCTGCCGCCCTGCTGCCCGGTGTCGCCAGCTGGGAGCGATGGGGGGTCGCCCTGGGTGCACTGGCCGTGGACCTCCTGATCGTCGTCCTGATCACGACCGCCACTCGGATGCGCACGCCTCAGCTGTGGCGCCGCGCCCATCTCCTGGCCTATCCGGTGTGGGCGCTGTCCGTGGGTCACGGGCTGCTCGTCGGCACCGATGGTGCGGTGATGCAGGCCACGGCGATGATCAGCGTCGCGGTCGTCCTGCTCGGCCTGTCCGCTCGGGTGCTGATCCGGCCGCGCACCGTGCCGGCATTGCGCCCCGACGTGGTCGGGGCGGGGGTCGTGCGATGACCGACTACCTGACGGGTGCGCCCAGGGGGGCCGCTGACTGGTCCCTGCCCATCCCGGGTCACCGACCCGCCTCGGGACTGCCCGGGCTCGCCCTCCCGGGCCGGCTTCCCGGTCGGCTCCCCAGGGAGCTGCTTGCCCCGGGGACGCTGCTCCTGGCGGGTGTGGAGCCCGGCCGCCCAGTGAACGGCCCGGAGCATCTGCGTCGCTGGGGGGTCGCCCCCGCCCTGGGCATCGATGAGCTCATCGCCCGCGTGGCCGCCAGCGAGGTGGTCGGTGCCGGTGGGGCAGCCTTCCCCACCGACCGCAAGCTGGCCTCGCTGGTCGGCTCACGCGTCTCGCACGTGATCGTCAACGGCGCCGAGGGGGAGACCGCCAGCGGAAAGGACGGCGTCCTGCTCGGCCACGTCCCGCACCTGGTCCTCGACGGGGCCGTCGCGGCGGCCCGCGCGCTTGGGGCGCCCCGGATCATCGTGCGGATCAGCGCCGACCGCCCGGACCTCGCGACCTCCTTGGCGATCGTCCTCGCCGAGCGCCGGGATGGCCTCCCGATCGAGCTGTCGGTGGGCCCGGCGACGTTCGTCGCCGGCGAGGCGACGGCCGTGATCCGGGCGATCACCGGTGGCGCGGCCCTGCCGGTCGACCTCGGCCGTCCCCCCTCGATCCGCACCGGAGTGGCGCGCAGGCGCTCCCATGTGCTGCTCAGCAACGCCGAGACATTCGCCCGGATGGCACTGGCCGCACGTGACATCACAGACCGCTCCGCGCTGGCCAGCGCGTCCGGTGCCGTCCGCGACCCCGGGGTGGTCGAGATGCCCGACACCGGCACGTTGGCCGACCTGGCTGCGGTCGCCGGAGGGGTCGTCGGCGCTCCCCACGCCCTGATCACCGGGGGCTGGCACGGGCGCTGGGTGCCGTGGGACGGGCTCACCGCCGGGACCGAGCTCACCCGGGACGCACTTGCCGAACTGGGCGGGCGCTGGGGAGCCGGTGCGTTCGTGTGGATCCCCGAGGACCTGCCTGCCTGGGACGCCCTGGCCAGCGTCGCCCGCGAGCTAGCCGAGGGCACCGCGGGCCAGTGCGGACCCTGCTGGCGGGGGCTGCCGGCCGTGGCCAGCGCGATCGCCGACGCCGCGGCCGGGACCGGTCGTCGAGCCGAGATCGAGGGGTTGATGGCGCAGGTGGACGGCCGCGGGATCTGCGCCCACCCGTCTGCCGCAGTTGCCGCGGTGCGCAGCGCCCTGGACCTGATCGGGGAGGACCGATGACCCCGACCCGACCCAGCGACCCTGCGGACACCGCCGGGCACGTCCTGGCCGTCGACTGGGAGCGGTGCGCCGGCCACGGGGTGTGCGCGGCGGCGATCGGCGAGCGCATCGACCTGGACACCTGGGGCTACCCGATCGGGGTCACCACGCGCGGGGAGGTCATCCCGGACTCCCTGGTGCGCCCTGCGCGGCTGGCGGTGGCCATGTGCCCCGCGGCCGCACTGCGGCTCGAGCGCCGGACCAGGCCCTAGGCTCGCGCTGTGGCCCATGTTCTGCTCATCGAGGACGACGCGGGGATCCGCACTGCCGTCGTGCGGGCCCTGCACAGCCGCGGCCACGCGGTGGATTCCGCCGGCACCGGGCTTGACGGCCTGCAGTCCATGCTCACCGGGTCCCCCGATGCGGTCGTGCTCGACCTCGGCCTGCCCGATGTGGACGGGGAGCGGCTGCTCGGGATGATCCGCTCGGTCAGCGAGGTCCCGGTGATCGTGGCCACGGCGCGCGACGACGAGGGGCTGATCGTGCGCCTGCTCGACGCCGGCGCCGACGACTACGTGATCAAGCCCTACGACCCGGCCCACCTCGAGGCGCGCATCCGCGCCGTGCTGCGCCGGGTCTCCGCCGGCAGCGACCAGGTCATCGAGCCGCCCCTGCGGGTCGGGGGCCTGAGGGTCGACCGGTCCCGCCGGACCGCCGAGGTGGACGGCCGCCCGGTCGAGCTCACCAAGCTGGAGTTCGACCTCCTGGCCTACCTGGCCGAGAACCCCGGCCGGGTGGTCAGCCGCAGCGAGCTGCTGCGCGAGGTCTGGCAGCGCACGGACGCCGCCCGGACGGTCGACGTCCACCTGTCGTGGTTGCGGCGCAAGCTCGGCGACACGCCGGCCGAACCCCGGTTCATCCACGTCAACCGCGGTGTCGGCGTGATGCTCGAGGACCGGTCCGCCGCGGCTCCTGCCGAGGGCTGATGTACCGCCGCCTGGTCACGTTCGCGCTGCTGGTGGTCACCGTCGCGGCCACGGTCCTGGTGATCCCGCTGGCGCTGTCGGCGCGCGACCTCGTCCGCGGGGCCAACCTGTCGACGCTCACCGACCAGGCGCGCGCCCTGGCCGATGGTTGGGAGTCCGCCGCCGGGAGCACGGGTGACGACAATGGCGAGGCGCCGGTCATCAGGCTCCCGGGGGACCCCGGCGAGGTGATCCTGGTCTACCCCGACGGCGCTGTGGTGGGCGGTCCGGTGCCGGCCGGTGCCCAGGAGGCTGTGGCCTCGGCGAAGGGCGGGAACGCGGCGTCGGTGGACACCGGGAGCAGCGGGTACGCGGCAGCTCCTGCGATGTTCGACGAGGAGACCGGCGTGGTGCTCGCAGTGGCCGGCCCCGAGCAGATGCACGAGGGGCTCGAGCCCCGCCTGCTGGCGCTGGCGGGGCTGTGTGCGCTGCTGCTGGTCGGGGCGGGGCTTGCTGCCTGGCAGCTGGCCCGCCGCACCGCCGCACCGATCCGCAGGCTCGCCGGCACGGCCGACGTGATGGCCGCCGGGGACCTCACGGCCAGGGCAGAGCCGTCGACGATCCCCGAGGTCGACGATGTCGGGGTGGCCCTGAACCGACTGGCCGCCCGGGTCCAGGAGCTTCTCGAGGAGGAGCGTGCCGCGGCCGCGGAACTGGCTCACCAGCTGCGCACGCCGCTGACGGTCCTGGCCGCGGACGTCGACGCGGTCGCCGACCCGGTCGTGCGCCAGCGACTCAACGACGATGTCCTGACCCTGCAGCGGACCACGGACGAGATCATCACCAGCGCACGGCGCACCAGCCGGGAGGGACTGCACGCCTCCTGCGACGCCGCAGCCGTCGTGGCCGACCGTGCGGCGTTCTGGGCGGTCCTCGCCGAGTACCAGGGCCGCGACATGCAGGTGGAGGGCACCGGGGCCGGCCCGCTCCCGGTCCGGTTGACCGAGTACGACCTGACGACTGCCGTGGACATCCTGCTGCAGAACGTCTTCGTCCACACCGACGAGGGCGTCGCCCTTCGGTTGGCCGTGCGGGCGGACTCCGGGGGCAGTGTCGAGGTGAGCGTCGACGATGCCGGTCCCGGCCTCGACCCGCAGGGCGCGCCGGGGGAGCGGACGGGATCGACGAGCCTCGGGCTGGCGATCGCCGAGCGACTTGCTGATGCCTCCGGCGGCAGGCTGGAGCGTGGCACCGGTCCGCTCGGCGGGGCGCGCGTGGTGCTCGTCCTGGGTCCGGGCTGAGCATCCCTCCAGCCCGGTCCGGCCTCCTGCTCGCCGAACCCCGGCCACCGGATCTAGGCTGTCGGGATGGCTGACCTCGTCTATCCGCCCGTCCTGCTCGTCGGCTACGGCGCCTTCGCCGCACTCGGACTCAAGGTGCGGGTCCACGGGGGGGAGCACCTGCCCCGCACGGGCGGTGCTGTCCTGGCCAGCAGCCACGTCAGCTACCTGGACTTCATCTTCGCCGGCTACGCGGCCCGCCCCTCCGACCGGCTGGTCCGGTTCATGGCGAAGGAGTCGGTGTTCCGCCACCGGGTCGCCGGGCCCATCATGCGCAGCATGCATCACATCCCGGTCGACCGGAACGCCGGAGCCGCCAGCTACTCCCATGCGGTGGAGTCCCTGCAGTCCGGGGAGGTGGTCGGCGTGTTCCCCGAGGCCACGATGAGCCGGTCCTTCGAGCCGAAGGCGTTCAAGACCGGCGCGGTGCGGATGGCTGACGAGGCCGGCGTGCCGTTGGTCCCCATGGCGCTGTGGGGCACGCAACGGCTCTGGTGCTATGACCGGCGGTCGAGCATGAAGCAGTACGGCATCCCGGTCGAGATCCACGTGGGCGAGCCGGTGGATCCCTCCGGGGACCCGGAGCAGGCAACCGCACGGCTGCGGGAATCCATCATCGACCTGGTCGGTCGAGCACAGGAGGGCTACCCCGACGACGGCTCGGGGCAGTGGTGGCACCCTGCGCGCCTTGGCGGGACGGCCCCCGAGCCCGGCGGCGAGGACTGAGGCGAGGGCTGATCGGGCGGCTCAGCGGGTGTAGAGGGCCTCGATGTCCTCGGCGTGATCGCTCGCGACGACGGCCCGCTTGAGCTTGAGCGTGGGCGTCATGTGCCCCGACTCCTCGGTGAACTGGGCATCGATGAGCCGCCACGCCCGGATGGACTCAGCCTTGGACACCGCGGCGTTCGCGTCGTCGACGGCGGCCTGGATCGCCGCCCGCAGGTCGGGGTCGTCGTGCAGCTCGGCGGCCGTCCGGCCGGTCTTGTGGTGCCCCGCCGCCCACGCGGCCAGGGCGTCGGGGTCGAGGGTCACCAGGGCGCCGATGAACGGCTTGCCCTCGCCGACCACCATTGCCTGGCTGATCAGGTTGTGCGCGCCCATGCGGTCCTCGAGGACCGCCGGCGCCACGTTCTTGCCGCCGGCGGTGACGATGATCTCCTTCTTGCGCCCGGTGATCCGCAGGTAGCCCTCGGCGTCCAGGCTGCCGAGGTCGCCGGTCTGGAACCACCCCTCGGAATCGATCACCTCGGCCGTCGCATCGGGGTTGTTGTGGTACCCGGCCATCAGATACGAACCACGCAGCCAGATCTCGCCGTCGTCGGCGATCCGGACGCTCGTCCCCGGCATGGGCTGGCCGACGGACCCGATCTGCGGGGCCTCGGCGCGGTTGAACGTGCCCGAGGCGGTCGTCTCCGTCAGACCGTAGCCCTCCATGACGGTCAGCCCGATGCCTGCGTAGAAGTTGCCCAGGCGCTCCCCGAGGCTCGCGCCCCCGGTGATCGCGTAGCGCAGCTCCCCGCCCATGCGCGGCGCGCAGCTTGCCGTAGACCAGCCGGTCGAACAGGGCGTGCTCGACCTTCAGCCGGAGTGTGGGCCGCCCTGCCCACCTGGCCCGCCCGTAGTCGATGGCCACAGCCGTGGCCCGGTCGAAGATGCGCGCCTTGCCACGCCTCATAGGCCTTCTGCTGGGAGGCGCTGAAGATCTTCTCGAAGATCCGCGGGACGCCCACCAGGTAGGTCGGCTTGAAGCTGAGCATGTCCCCGGGCAGGAGCTTGGCGTTGGGGCAGTGGGCGACCTGCATCCCGCCCTCGGCGCTGAAGACCTGGGCGCCCCGACCCAGCACGTGGGCCAGGGGGAGGAACAGCACGGTGCGTGCGCCCGGGGTGGTGACCACCGGACCGGTGCCCACGACCAGCGTGCGCGCGACGAACATCAGGTTCTCATGGGTGATCACGCAGCCCTTGGGCCGACCGGTCGTCCCGGAGGTGTAGACGATGGTGGCCGGGTCCTGGGGCCCGACGGCCGCCGTGCGGGTGGTCAGCACCTCGTCGGCGACCTCGGCCCCGTCTGCGACCAGGGCGTCGAGCAGCCCGTCGTCCATCACCCAGATGGGCGGCGGGTCGGACAGGCTCGCGCCACGGACCCGGTCGGCCGAGCGTGCGGAGTCGGTGATGACGGCCACGGCGCCGCTGTCCTGCAGGATCCACTCGATCTGCTCGGCCGAGGACGAGTCGTAGATCGGCACGGCGAAGGCCCCAGCCGTCCACAGCGCGAAGTCCAGGACGGTCCACTCGTAGCGGGTGGGCGACAGGATCGCCACGGGCTGGCCGACCTCGATGCCGCGCGCCACGAGGCCCCGGGCCACGGACCGGACGAGGTCGTTGAACTCGCGGGCGGTGACATCGGTCCAGCCGTCGCCGGAGCGCAGGGCGTACATGGGCCTGTTGGGGGACTCGGCTGCTCTCCTGGCCGGGATCGAGGCGAGGGTGTTGGTGATCGGCAGCTCGATCGCCGCAGGGAAGGACAACTCGTGCATGGTGACCGCCTTCTGCCCACCGGAATGGTGGCTAGGCCTTCCACGCTACCGCCGCAGCAACCTCAAGGCGGTACGGGTCAGCCGCCTGGCAGGCGACACCGCATTCGTGGTCCACATGAGGTCCAGCTGCTGTGCCCCCCGCGGGGAGACCGCGAGGGCGGACGAGTACGAGCCGCGCCACGCCACCTCCGGGACGGCGGCCTCGAGGGCAGCCACGGGGATCGGCCGGTCCAGGGGAAGGAGGGTGTCCCACTCGACCAGCACGTGGTGGATCAGCTGGCCCGGGCGCATCGGGTCCGCCGAGAGGAACGGGGCGGAGCGCACGGTTCCCCGCCCGACCAGCCCGCGCTGGCGGCCCAGGAGCATCAGGTGGACGTGGGTGCCCGCAGGGGCCAGGCGCCAGTCGCCCACCGGCCATCGCCCGAGCAGACCGTCGGCCTCCCGGCAGCGGCGGACGCAGTCGGCGTAGGAAGGGCTCCACCGGTCGCCCTGGTCGGGGTCCCAGCCGAGAACCACGGTGTCCATATCTCCATTGTGCGCCAGGTCGAACGCCGGAAATGCCTATGGGGTCGGCGTTTTCGCGTGTCCTCGGTCACGTCCGGGATGCCGTTCGGCGGGTCTTCTCGCCAAGGGTTCGCTGGCCAAGCGGAAGGGCACCGAGCCACCCCCGTGGGTTCGGTGCCCTTCCGCTTGGCCCCGGAGGCGCACGGTGTACCCATGCCCTCGGGGAGGTCGGAGCAGGCAAAGGGTAACCGGGAAGCGAATAGAACTCAAAATCATAACTACAATGTGCAACTTGAGTTGTGATTCTAGTGCTCGCCGGGTAGCGTCTGCTGCGTGGCGACCTACCTGAAGTTGGCCGAGCGCCGAGCCCTCGTGCGGGCAGCGGCACGCGAGATGCTGGCCGCGGGGACGGCGTTCCAGGACCTCACCCTGCGTGACGTCGCCGACCACCTGGGATGGTCCCTGGGCACCCTGCACCGGGCCTACTCGATCACCGCGACGCTGCTCAACGACCTGCTGCTGGAGTTCGAGGACGCCACCTACACCGCCGTGTTCCTCGTCGGTGACGGCGGGCTGCGACATGAGCTGACCAACTCTGCCACCCGCATGTACGAGCACATGGGCGATGCCGCCAACGTGCAGCTGATGCGCTACCAGATGACCCTCGGCTGCCGCTCGGAGGATCCCCATGAGCTGCAGCTGCGGCACACGCGGGACTCGTCGTGGGAGTTCACCCGTGACGGACTGGTGCAGATCTCCGTGGCGGCCGGCGAGGAGTACAGCGACCTCAACGCGCTGGCCACGATCCTCACGGCCTTCCGCGACGGGTTGGCCTACCAGTTCTTCTCCCACGGCGAGCGCGATCGCTGGCTGGCCGATTCCCTTCGCGCGATCGACATCGCCGTGGAGTTCGCCGCGCCGCACAAGGTCAGCACGCGGGCCTCGTTGGGGGACCAGCGGTGGACCGCCGACCAGATGCCCGCGCGGCGTCGGGCCCTGATCGAGGGACAGCGGGCGTAGTGCGGCGCCGCACCGGCGAACCGGTGCCTTGCCCGTCCCGCTCAGCTGGGGGGCGTGTTCCCGGCGCCGGCCAGGGGTGCTCGCATCGTGGCGCTGGCGTCCTCGACGCGCGTCGTCCAGTCCAGGCCTGTCCGCTCGAGCATCCGTCGCATCGAGCCGTTGTCGGCCAGGACGACGGCCATGACCTCGCCGAACCCCATGCGTTCGGCCAGCTTCAACTGCCGGCGCAGCAGTGCGGTGCCCACGCCCTGCCCCTGGTGGGCGTCCTCGATGAGGACCGCGACCTCGGCGGTGATGTTGTCGTCGGGGCGCTCGGGGAAGACGTTGCCCAGTCCGATGACCGTGCCATCGCCGCCGATGGCCACCAGGGTGGCACCGCTGTGGCCACCGGACAGGCGACGCATCTGGATCTCCTGCCAGTCCCCGGAGGAGACGTAGCGCAGGTACAGCGTCCGGTCCGAGCAGCGCCGGTGCATCGCCCCGACCGCCTCTGCATCCTCGGGGTGGGCCAGGCGGATCCACACGGTGCCGTCCTTGACCGGCTCCACCCAACCCTGCGCGTCCATGTCGCCCTCGGCGACGGCGATCGCCGCAGACAGCCGGAGCAGGGCTGATGCCCGCGCCTGCTCGACCCGCGTGAACGGTGCCCAGGTGCGTCGCAGCAGGACGTGACGCTCCGGGGTCCACTGCAGTCGCAGCACGTCTGGGCCGTCGTCCTGCCCCTTCGTGGCGCGCACGACCTCGACGTGGTCGGCCGCCACGAGCTGCATCGCCACGTAGGGCGCCCAGCCGGGGTTGGTGACCAGTTCGGCGCTGGCATCGAGGATCCGGGTCGGGAGGTCCAGGGCGTCGTCGGGGGACCCTGGCGAGATCCGGGCGTTGCCTCCGGCCGAGGAGGCCGCCGACAGCAGGGTCTCCGCGGTGACGTGGCTCGGGGCGGTCATGCGCATGTCCAGGGTCCTGGTCCCCTCGCCCGAACCGACGACGTACACCGCGACCGTGTACCCGTACAGCGCGGCCATGGCGCGGATGAACATGTCCACCCCACCGGGGCGGTCAGGCACGTCGATGAGGATCCGCCAGTAGCTGCGGGGCTCCTCCTCGGCGCGCAGCAGCATCCGGGGAGGCGCCATGGCAATGCCGATGCGCGCGATCATCGCGTCCCAGTTCAGCTGGGTGGGCTTGCTCGTGATCACCGGATCGAGCATGGCCAGGCCGACCGACAGGGTCAGGGAGAAGTGCGCCAGGGCGTCGTCGTCGACGTCCCCATCGATCCCGCCGGCCTCCCTGACCCGGCGGACGACGGCACGCATGTTGTCCCAGCGCTCCTGGATTCGCACGGACTCGATCTCGCGGAGCTCGGTGTCGCGACGGGACCGGGTGAGGGCCTCGAGCTCGAGGAGGTCCCAGCTGTACTCCGGTGCGGCGAAGACCGCGGCCCCGGCCGCGACGATGGCGGCCAGGGGCGGCAGCTCGTCGGGGGCCTCGACGGCGCGCGCGATCCGGTCCGCGGCGTCCGAGGTGACCTTCTCAGCCATCACGGCGGCGAACAGCTGGGCCCGCCCGCCGGTCAGCTTCCGGACGCGGTACTGCGAGACCCCGACCTCCTGGGCGACCTGGCGCACGCCGACGCCCTCGTAGCCATGCTCTGCGAAGAGCTCCGCGGCCACGTCGATGATCCGCCGGCGAACCTCCTCGTCGGTGCTCACCATGATGACGCTAGCAGTGCTCAGGTCCGGGTGTCCGTGCCGATCGGCTGCCCGGCTGCCTCCGGCTGCCGGTCCCCGCGGTGGGTGCCGACCTCCCGATAGACCGCCGCGCGATCGCGTGGGGGCACCCCTTGTCGGCGGCCGCCGGGGTACGCGATGATTCTGGCGATGGCCACCCCTGAGCTCAGACCCGCTGCCGCCGACGTGCCCACGCGCGCTGAGGCCGAGGCGATCGCGCGCGACCTGCTCGGTGACGAGGGCACCCGCTTGGCGCACGTGCACACCGCCGGGTCCATGGCCGCCCGGCTCGGCGTGCTCTTCGACGCGGACGAGGCGGCGCTGCTCGTGGCGGCCGCCACCCTGCACGACATCGGCTACTCCCCGCGGATCGCCCAGACCGGCTTCCATCCCCTCGATGGTGCCCTCCACCTGCGCTCGATCGGCATGTCCGAGCGGTTGTGCAGCCTCGTCGCGCACCATTCCGAGGCCGACATGCTGGCCGTCCAGCAGGGTGTCCTGGACCTCGAGCACCAGTTCGCGCGCGAGCGGTCGCTGCTGGCCGATGCGCTGGTCTACGCCGACATGCACTCCGCGCCCGATGGTCAGATGATCCGCGCGGAGCATCGGCTGGCCGACATCTCCCGCAGACGTCCGGTCCCTGTGGAGGCGGTGCGGGCGTCCAGGCTGCGGGCGGCGATGGCCCGGGTCGGCGCGGCGCTGCAGGCCCACGAGGAGCAGGTGGCGCACGGAACCCCGGTCCCCGTCCCGCGTTCCTCGCCGGATGCCGACTGGTGGCGGGCCGAGGACCGGTACAGCCCCGCACTCGACGGATAGCCTCACTCCTCCGGCGCGACCGCCAGGGGTGGGCGGCTGCGCAGGGCCCAGGTCACCGATCCGATGACCACCAGTGCCGCGGCGACCGTTCCCACCGTCACGACCTCCCCCAGCAGCAACGCGGACCACACGAGCGTCAGCAACGGTTGCAGCTGCTGGGTCTGGCTCGCATGGGCGATCCCGGCGGTGGCCAGCCCCCGGTACCAGGCGAAGAAGGCCAGGTAGATCGATGACAGGCCGAGCATGATCAGGCTGGCCCACTGCGCCGCGGTCGTGTCGTAGTCGCCGCTCGTGGTCACCCACAGGACGATGCTGGCCGGAACGGTCACCGGAAGGGCGAGGACCACGACCCACGAGATCACCTGCCAGCCGGGGAACACCCGGGTCACCACCGCGCCCTCGACGTAGCACCAGGAGGACGAGAGCACCGCCCCGACCACGAGCAGGTCGGCCACGAGGTCCCCGCCGGCGGCGCCACCACGGCTCAGGGCGAAGATGACCAGCGCGGCAGTCCCTGTCAGTGCCGCGACCCAGAACTGCCGGCTCACGTGCTCCTGCGCCCGACGCACTGCGATCGCGGCGGTCGTCAGGGGCATGAAGGCCGCGATCACCGCGGCATGCGCCGAAGTGGTGCGCTGCAGGGCCAGGGCGAGCAGGATCGCCCACCCGAAGACCGCGCCCAGCATCGTGAAGAACAGCGGGCGGAAGTACTGCCTCGGCGGGATCGGGACACGTCGCACCAGGAGCACGACCGTGGCCAACGACCCGGCGATGACCGCCCGGCCCGTGGCTGTGAGGAAGGGGTCGAAGCCACCGACCGCCACCTTCGTCAGGGGCAGGGAGAACGAGAAGAGCAGGACCCCGAGCATCGCCCACATCAGCCCTGCGCGGACCGTGCGCGCCGCGGCCTCTCGTGCGTCCGGGGTGGTCACCTGCCGAACCGTACCGGGGAGGCAGGGCCTGGACGTCGCTCGATGGCCGCGGGTGCGCCGCGCGTGCGGGAGAATCGTGCGACGTCCCGAGCCTTCGGCGCCCACCTCGGGTGGGTGTGTCATGGATTCGGTCCACTTGATGGACCGAATCCATGACACATGCAGGTTCGGTTCACTCGGCGGCGAGGAGGTGGGTCATGGGCGACGATCGCAGGCGACTGCTCGTCTTCGGGTCCTACGACGCCACGCTGCACCCCCGAGTTGCCGTGCTTCGCGACGGGCTCGCCTCCCGGGGTTGGCAGGTCCGGGAGCTCAACGAGCCCCTGGGTGCGGCAACCTCGGACAAGGTGGCGGCAGCAGGGTCGCCCACGGCGGCGCTGCGGCTGGTCGGGCGGCAGGTGCGCTCCTGGGCCGGGCTGGTCCGACGCTCGCGTGGGGGCGCTGATCCCGAGGTGGTGCTGGTCGGGTACATGGGCCACGCCGACGTGCACCTGGCCCGGCTGCGCTACCGGCGCTCGGTGATCGCCCTCGACCATCTCGTGGGCCTCGCGGACACCGTCCGCGATCGCGATCTGGGCGGCGGGGCGAAGCTTCGCATCCTCGACGTGGTGGACCGCAGTGCCCTGCGCGCCGCGGACGTGGTGGTCGTCGACACAGCGCTGCAGGCTGAGATGCTGCCCGCGGACGCCCGGGAGCGGGCGGTGGTTGTGCCGGTCGGGGCGGGTCGGGATTGGTTTGCCGCGGCAGATCGGGCGGTGGCAGATCGGGCCGGGCGCGCGCGAGGCTCTGCGGCGGGTTCGACCGGCCAGGGAACGCATCGCGCCGATGGCCCAGCCCGCCATCCCACATCGGAGCAGGCCCCTGTGCGGTCGCAGCCGGCCCCTGAGCCGTCGGGGCCAGCCCTCGAGCCGAACGAGCCCGCCGCCCTGCGCGTGGTCTTCTTCGGCCTGTTCACCCCGTTGCAGGGTGCCCCGACCATCGGGCGGGCGATCGACCTGCTTCGCGACGACCCCATCGAGTTCACCATGATCGGGCACGGACAGGACCTCGCGGAGGCCCGGGAGCTGACCCGCGGCAGCGCCCGTGTGCGCTGGCTGGACTGGGTCGATTCCGGCGACCTGCCGGACGTGGTCGCCGCCCACGACGTGAGCCTGGGCATCTTCGGCACCGGGCCCAAGGCCCAGCGCGTCGTGCCCACCAAGGTCTACCAGGGGATGGCTGCCGGGTGCGCGGTCGTGACCGCCCGGACACCGGCAGCAGGTACCCTCGGGGACGCAGTCGTGTCCGTGTCGCCGGGTGATCCGCAGGCCCTCGCCGACGCGCTGCGACACCTCGCCCTCGACAAGGAGTCGCTCACCGTGGCCCGTGACCGTGCCCGCGCTGCCGCCGAGCAGTTCTCACCTGAGTCGTCGACCGCGGCGCTTGACGCCCGGCTGGAGTCCGCCCCCGGACGCCCCGCCGCCCTGCCGCCCCTGACCTTCAACGCCCACCTGCGCTGGGACGTCATCACCCGCGAGCTCGCTGGTCGCGATGTGACCAGCGTGCTGGAGATCGGGCCGGGCGAGGGGGCGGTGGCCTGCCGGCTCGCGCCGGGCCGCGAGTACACCGGAGTCGAGCTGTCCGACCGCACGCGGGCGATCACCGAGCAGCGGCTGGTGCGACTGGGTGCGCCGGGTCGGCTGGTCGCGTCCCTGGACGACCTCCCCGCCGACGAGCGCTTCGACCTGGTATGCGCCTTCGAGGTCATCGAGCACATCGACACCGACCAGGAGGCGCTGGCCACGTGGGCGGCTCGCCTGCGGCCAGGGGGCACCCTGCTGATCTCGACTCCCTCCGGGCCGGACCGCATGGGCGCCGCCGACGAGATCGCCGGTCACTTCCGGCGCTACTCGGCCGAGGGGCTCGCCGCGATGGCCGAGGACTGCGGACTGGTCGATGTCCGGGTCACCCACGTGGGCTACCCGATCGGCTACCTGCTGGAGAGGGTGCGCAACACCGTCGCCGCGCGAAGGCTGGCCAGGGCGGACCGGGACGCCGCGCAGCGACGACGCGGTCGCCGCGGCCACGGAGCAGAGCAGCTCGTTCCTGCAGCCCCCGTCGTGGTCGGGTCGGGCCACGCAGATGGCCTCCGCACCGGGGATCTGGATGCAGCGCCGCCGGCCCGACACCGGGACCGGCCTGGTACTGGTCGCCCGC
Source organism: uncultured Actinomycetes bacterium (assembly GCA_963706875.1). Lineage (GTDB taxonomy): Bacteria > Actinomycetota > Actinomycetes > S36-B12 > CAIYMF01 > Prado023. The sequence continues at coordinate 75,360 of CAVPNW010000014.1, forward strand.
GCCCCGCAGTGACCGACGCCGCGCCGGACGCGAACGCTGGACCGGACCCCACCGGGGAGCCCGGGCCGAGCGACGGGCGTCAGCTCTCGGCTCCGGGCACGTCGCCGACTCCCACCCCGCACCCGTCCGCCCTGCCGGATTCGAACGGTCCTTCGGGGACTCCGGGAGGATCCGGGGAATCGGGGAGGATCCGCGCTGGGGGCTGGCGTGGGCGGACGGTGTCGCTGGTCCTGGTCGTGCTGGTTGCCGTCTTCCTCGGCGTGGCTCTGGTGCGCAACTGGCAGGCAGTGCGCAGCGACCTGCAGGCGCTGTCGTGGGTCGACCTCCTGGCATCCGGGATCGCTGGGGTCCTGGCGGTGACCTGCTCCGGGATGGGATGGCGGGTCGTGCTGTCCGGCCTTGGCCAGCGTGTGCCCGTACATCCGGCGCTGACGATCTTCTTCGCCGGCCAGCTGGGCAAGTACGTCCCGGGTTCGGTGTGGACCGCGGCCATCCAGGCCGACCTCGGCCGGCGGCGCAACATCCCCGGGTCGACGATGCTCGTCAGCTACGTGATCGCGCTGATGATCGCGGTCGCCACCGGTGGCCTCGTGGGGCTGCTGATCCTCTTCGGCGCGGGGGCCCCGCGCGCTGGGGCGTTGTGGATGCTGCTCCTGGCGGCCGTTGTGGGGGCTGCGCTCCTTCGTCCTGTGTGGATGAACCGGGGGCTTGCGTGGGCGTTCGCCCGGGCCGGCAGGACCCCGCCGCCGGTCGAGCTGCCCGGTCGCGCCCTGGCGGCGTCGGTGGCCTGGCTGATCGCCTGCTGGGGCTTCTTCGGGCTGCACGCCTGGCTGCTGGCCCGACCTCTCGGAGCCGGCCCCTGGGACCTCGCCCCGACCATCGGCGGGTTCGCGCTGGCGTTCGTCGCGGGCCTGCTGGTGGTACCGCTGCCGGCCGGGGCGGGCGTTCGCGAGGGGGTCCTCGTCGCCACGCTCGCCGGGCCGATCGGGGCGCCGGCGGCCCTGACCGTGAGCCTCGTATCGCGCCTGGTCCTGCTGGCCGTGGACCTCGTGATGGCCGGCCTGTTCGGCGTCGGGGGCGCAGCCCGCGCGGTCCGGTCGCGGGGCAGGGTCCCCTCGACGGACTAGGGCCACGCGGTTCGGGCGGTTATCCTCGATGCAGAGCCCCTGCCGCGGGGCCTGTCCGTCCCTGCGAGGTTGTCGTGAAGCTCATCATCCAGATCCCCTGCCTGAACGAGGCCGACCACCTGCCCGCGACCCTGAGCACCCTGCCCCGGGAGGTCCCGGGCTTCGACGTCGTGGAGTGGCTGGTCATCGACGACGGGTCGACGGACGACACCCGGCAGGTCGCCCTGGCGTGCGGCGTCGACCACGTGATCGGCTTCCCGCGCAACCGGGGCCTCGCGGCGGCCTTCTCCTACGGGATCGAGGAGTCGCTGCGCCGGGGTGCGGACGTGATCGTCAACACCGACGCCGACAACCAGTACGACTCCTCCTGCATCCCCGCGCTGGTCGCACCCGTCCTGGCTGGCGAGGCCGACATCGTCGTGGGCGACAGGCAGACGGGCCGCGTTGCCGAGTTCAGCGTGGTGAAGCGGGCGCTGCAGACGGCCGGTACGAGCGTGGTCCGGTCGCTGTCGGGGCTGTCGGTCGGCGACGCCACCAGCGGGTTCCGCGCCTACTCCCGCGCCGCCGCGTTGTCGCTGGTCATCACCACGCCCTACACCTACACCCTCGAGTCGCTGATCCAGGCCGGCAACAGCCGCCTTGCGCTGGCCAACGTGCCGGTGACCCGCAACGACTCGGTGCGGCCGAGCCGGCTCTTCGGGTCGATGTGGGGGTACGTGCGCCGCAACAGCCTGGCGCTGTTCCGCGTCCTGTCGTACTACACGCCCCTGAAGTTCTTCTGGACGCTGGCCGCCTTCCTGGCAGTCGGGGCGATCGTGGCATGGCTTCCCTGGACCCTCGACTGGCTCCAGGACGGCAATGCCAGCGGCCACATGCAGTCGATCATCCTCGGCGCGGTCCTGGCGATCTCCTGCGTGCAGATGTTCGCCCTCGGGGTCATCGCCGACCAGATCTCCAGCCTGCGCGCGATCGGCATCCGCACCCTCCGAGAGACCCGGGAGATGCACTACGGGACCCTCTACGCCGACGCCCGGGTCACCCCGTCGGTCGTGCCCGACTCGCGGGTGGCCACCCCTACGGCGACGCCGGACGCCCGGGTCACCCCGTCGGCCGCGCCCCGGCAGGTGGTCGCTGACCCCCAGCCCGAGATGGCAGCGGACCCCAGCCCTGCTTCGGCGGATCCCTCGGGGCGCCTCGACGTGCAGCCCCAGGTGCGGTGAGCGTTCCCCCGGCCAGCGCCACCCGGGCGGACGGTGGGCCCGCGGCGTTCGGGAACCCGGATGCGGGGGCTGACCCGTCGTCACGGCCGGGGTGGCCCACGCGAGTCGTCACCGCCATGCCCTCGCGCCTGCCGGTCATCTTCTTCTGGTGCGCGCTGGTGGTGTGCCTGACGGCCATGACGGGGGTGTTCCGCCCGATCGTCGTGCTGCCGGCCATCGCGCTCGTGGTGGCGCTGACCTGGCCGATGGCCCCCGAGGCCGTCCCGGTCACCCGCGACTTCCGCCACGGGGCCGCGTGGGCGCTGGGACTCGTGGTCACCTGGGTCCTGCTCAACATCGCGTTCGCCGGCGAGATCCTCCTGGTCCAGCGCGACCCCGGGTTCCTGGCCCTCGAGGGCATCTGGCTCACCACCCACGCCGACCCGAGCATCCCGATCCGGTCGGCCGCCGAGCTCTCCGCGCAGGTCCCCGACGTGCGGGTCATCTCGGATGCCTTCTGGCAGTTCGGCGACGAGATCCACGCCCAGGGCGCCAAGACCTTCCCCGGCCTGCTGGCGATGGCCGGGTGGGTCCTGGGCCAGCGGGGTGTGCTGGTCGGCAACCTGCTGATCGGGGCGATCGGGCTGCTCGCCGTCTACGACCTGGCGCGCCGGCTCATCGGTCCCCGGTGGGGCCTGGTGCCGCTCGCGACGCTGGCCCTGAGCACCCCGATGATCTACTTCAGCCGCTCCACGTTCACCGAGCCGACGAACATCGTGCTCACGTTCGGCGGCCTGGCCGTCCTGTGGAGTGCGTACCGCGACCCACGGATGTCGCGCTTCGCCCTCGGCGGGGCGATGGTCGGAGCCACCGCGCTCAGCCGGATCGACGGGGCAGCTGTCTCCGCGGGCATGATCCTCGGCCTCGGGGTGGTCGCCGCGGTGAGCGGTCCGGCTGACCGCGGGCGCCGGATCTGGGGGCTGCTCGTGGCCACGGCCGCCTCCCTGGCCATGGTCGGGCTCGGGTACCTCGACCTGGCGCTGCACAGCGCCGGATACCTCGAGGACCACCGCAGCCTGTACGTGCAGCTCCTGGCACTGCTCGGGGCCTGCCTGGTGGCGGTCGGGACCCTGGTCGTGGTGCTGCGCTGGGGGCTGCTGCGCTCCTGGCTGGCTTCCCGCCGGGGGATGCTGGGCACCCTCGCGGCCTGGCTGGTCGTGGCTGCCGCAGTCGTACTGGCGAGCCGTCCGCTGTGGATGCAGCGGAACCTGATCGAGCCCGGCTCCGGGCAGGCCTGGTTCATCGCGGCAGCCCAGCGTGCGGCAGGCGTGGCCGTCGACGGGACCCGCAGCTACGACGAGATGACCGTGACGTGGCTCGGCTGGTACCTCGGGCCGCTCACGCTGGTGCTCGCGGTGGCCGGGACGGCGCTGCTGATGCGGCGCTCCATCGTCGGGTGGCGCCCTGAGATCCTGGTGCTGCTGGCCACGCTCGGGATCCCGGCGTTGCTCTACCTGATCCGCCCGGCGATCACCCCGGATCACATCTGGGCGATGCGCCGCTTCCTGCCCGCGGTGATCCCGGCTGCGCTTCTGATGGCCGGCTGGACACTGCCCGGGATCCATCGGGCGGCCCGGGCGCGCTGGCAGCGCGTCGGTGCCTGGGTCCTCGTGGCGGGCGTCCTGCTGCCACCGCTGGCGACCTGGGGCACGCTCATCGTCACCGCTGAGTACGGCGGCCGTGCCGAGCAGGTCGCGCAGGTGTGCGACGCCGTGACCGGCAAGCGGGTCGTGGTGGTGCGCGACGGCGGGCCGCCGTGGCTGCCGACCCTGCGGATCATGTGCGACGTCGACGTCGTCGAGGTGGACCCCCGGCCCACGGCTGAGGAGCTGGCGAGGATCCGCGACGCCTGGGGTGGTGACGTGCTGGTGATGACCGACGCCCGCCAGCTCGTGCCCTGGGCCGCGGCCTGGCCGGATCCCTGGCTGCGCACGCCCCTGGCCCGCTGGCCGCACAGCCTGTACCCGTCGTTCTCGCCGATCCGGTTCACCAGCGACGTGTGGCTCGGGACCATCGACCCCGACGGCTCGGTCACACCGCTGGCCCCGCCCGGGTAGGCCTGGGAGCGGCTGGCCGACCAGGTTCGCCGCCGTCTGGGCGATGAGGGTCTCTCAGGCCATCGTGCGATCGCTGCCCTCCCACCTCCACAGTCCAATGTCGCGTTCCCGCCCGGTAGGGAGGAAGGTTCCCCGGGCGTGATCCATGCGGGTTGTTGTCGTTCTAGCAGCAACAACCCTCATGGATCGGCAGCGGTGCAGCGGGCTGTGCGTGCCCTGGCGGCGGTGGGGCGGTGGGCGGTGGGGCGGTGGGCGGGCGGCGGTGGGGCGGTGGGCGGGCGGCGGTGGGGCGGTGGGCGGTGGGCGGTGGGTGCGTGCGGTGGGGGCGGTCGCTCGACATGATGGGCACCCGACATGGAAGGAGGCCGCTGTGCGCCGTCGATTCGTCACCTGCGATGTGTTCACCGACACCCGCTTCGGTGGCAACCCACTGGCCGTTGTCCTGGACGCCGAAGGCCTCGACGATGCCCGGATGCAGCAGGTCGCCCGTGAGTTCAACTACTCCGAGACGACCTTCGTGCTGCCCGCCGAGCAGGGCCACGACCGCCGGGTGCGGATCTTCACCCCGTCCCGGGAGGTCCCGTTCGCGGGGCATCCGAACGTGGGTACGGCGTTCGTCCTGGCCTCGTTGGGGGAGTTCGGACCCCTCGACGATCCGCTCACGGTGACCTTCGAGGAGGTCGCCGGGTTGGTGCCCGTATCGGTGCAGCGACTCGACGGCGCCCGGATCTGGTGCGAGCTGAAGGCCCCCGAGGCCCTGTCCCTCGGTCCGGAGCTGCCGGTCGCGGCGGTCGCCGAGGCAGTCGGACTGACTGCCGCAGGACATATCCACGGCCCGCCACAGGCCACGTGTGGCCTCGGTCGGACTCGAGTTCGTGGTCGCCGAGCTCGCGGACCGCTCGGCTCTCGAGCGGGCGCGCCCCGACGAGGCAGCTCTCCAGCGACTGGTCGCTCTCGGGGCATCCACGCCGGACATCCACCTGTACGTGGCCGACGGGGAGCGGACGGCTTCGACCTTGCGGACCCGGATGTTCGCCCCGTTCGACGGCGTGACCGAGGACCCGGCCACGGGAAGCGCCAACTGCGCCCTGGCCGGCCTGCTCGCGAGCCTGGACGACACCGACGGCGAGCAGGCATGGCGGATCGCCCAGGGCGTGGAGATGGGGCGCCCGAGTGTCCTGGATGCACGGGTCCGCCGGGTCGGCGGCGAGGTGGCCGGCGTGTGGATCGGCGGCAGCTCGGTGCTGGTCAGCGAGGGCACCTTCGAGGTGTGAGGGGTCGCTCCCGGTCCCGGCTCCCGCCCGTCGTCCCCCTCGGGTCCCGCCCCCGGTTCATGATCCATGCAGGGTGATGTCCCTCTATCGTCGAGAACCTGCCTGGATCATGGAGGGACCTGAACCGGGATCGTGCGGGTCGACGGTGCTGGGCGCCGCGCCACCTCAGATCGCTGCGGCGATCCGGGTGCCCTGGTCGATCGCGCGCTTGGCGTCGAGCTCGGCGGCCTCGTCGGCCCCGCCGATCACGTGCACGGGGATCCCCGCGGCGACCAGCTCCGGCTCGAGCTCGCGCAGGGGCTCCTGCCCGGCGCACAGCACGATCGTGTCGGCCTCGACGAGGTGCTCGCGCTCGTGCTTCTCGCCGAAGGACACCACCAGTCCCTCCGGCGTGATCCGCTCGTAGTTGACCCCGGGCAGCATCGTCACGCCCTTGGCGACCAGCGACGAGCGGTGGATCCAGCCGGTCGTCTTGCCCAGCCCGGCGCCGAGCTTGCCGCGCTTGCGCTGCAGCAGCGTGACCTTGCGTGTGGCGGGCACAGGCTGGGCCTTCACCAGCCCGCCGCGGTCCTCGGCCGGGTCGCCGACCCCCCACTCCCTGCGCCACTCCGCAAGGTCCAACGTGGGCGACTCGCCGGGCGCCACGACGAGGAACTCGGCGACGTCGAAGCCGATCCCACCGGCTCCGACGATTGCGACCCGCTGACCCACGGGGACCCCGCCGGCCAGGACGTCGATGTAGCTGACCACGTTGGGGCCGTCCTGGCCGGGGATGTGCGGGTCGCGCGGCGTCACGCCGGTGGCCAGCACCACCTCGTCCACGCCCAGGGCCGTCAGGTCGTCGGCGCAGACGCGGGTCGACAGGTGCAGTCGGACGCCGGTGTCCTGGATGCGGTTGGTGAAGTACCGCAAGGTCTCGTGGAACTCCTCCTTGCCGGGGATCCGCTTGGCGAGGTTGAACTGGCCACCGATCTCGTCAGCGGAGTCGAAGAGGTCCACCTCGTGGCCGCGCTCGGCCAGGGTGGTGGCGGCGGCGAGGCCGGCAGGTCCGGCGCCCACCACGGCGATCCGCTTGCGTGTGGTTGTCGGGCCGATCACCAGGTCGCGCTCGTGGCCGGCGCGCGGGTTGACCAAGCATGAGACCGTCCTGCCCTTGAACGCGTGGTCCAGGCACGCCTGGTTGCACGCGATGCACGTGTTGATCCGGTCGGACTGGCCGGCCGCCGCCTTCGTCACGAAGAACGCGTCGGCCAGCAGCGGCCGGGCCATGCTGACCATGTCCGCCGCTCCCTCGGCCAGCACCCGCTCGGCCACTTCCGGGGTGTTGATCCGGTTCGTCGTGACCAGCGGGATGTCGATGCCGTCGGCCCGCAGCTCGTCGCGCATCTTCTGGGTGACCCAGGTGAATGCCGCGCGCGGAACGCTGGTGGCGATCGTGGGGATGCGCGCCTCGTGCCAGCCGATCCCGGTGTTGATGATCGTCGCGCCGGCCGCCGTGATGGCCCTGGCCAGCGTGACGACCTCCTCCCAGGTGCTGCCGTCCGGGACCAGGTCGAGCATCGACAGGCGGTAGATGATGATGAAGTCCGGGCCGACCGCCTCGCGCGTGCGCCGGACGATCTCGACCGGAAGCCGCATCCGGTTGGCGTAGGAGCCGCCCCAGCGGTCGGTGCGCCTGTTGGTGTGGGTGGCCAGGAACTGGTTGATGAAGTAGCCCTCGGAGCCCATGATCTCGACACCGTCGTACCCCGCCTCGCGAGCAAGGGCGGCGCAGGTCACGAAGGCCTCGATCTGGCTCTCGATCCCGCGCTCGCTCAGCTCACGAGGGGTGAATGGGGTGATCGGGCTCTGGATCGGCGACGGCGCCACGATCTGCGGGTGGTACCCGTAGCGGCCGGTGTGCAGGATCTGCAGGGCGATGTGCCCGCCCTCGGCGTGCACCGCCTGCGTGATCGGCTTGTGCTGGCGGGCCGCGTCACTCGTGGAGAGTGTGCCGGCACCGAACTTGGTCCAGCCCTCGATGTTCGGCGCGAAGCCACCGGTCACGATCAGGCCGACCCCGCCGCGGGCGCGCTCGGCGAAGTAGTCGGTGAGGTCGGCGAACCGCTTGGAGTCGTCCTCGAGACCGGTGTGCATGGAACCCATGAGCACGCGGTTGCGCAGGGTGGTGAACCCCAGGTCGAGGGGGGCGAGCAGGTTCGGGTAGGCCGTGGTGGCATCCGGGGTCGTCACGGTCCCAGTGTGGACCGCCCACCCCATCGGCGATCGCCCGGGTCGGGGCCGCATCGCTGATCGGGTCGTGGGGAATCCGCCTTCGTGACGAGCGGAGCGTCGCCGATGCGGAGCATCGAGGCATTCGCCCCGCAGCTGTGGAGCAGGCGGCACGAGAGGCTCCTGCTGGCAGACGCCATGGCGGCGATGTCCGTAGGGTGGGCGAACATGATCGACTTCGATGAGGCCCTGGCCGCCAACAGCCGTCGGTTCCGAGAGGTGCTGGTCGGCGTCCCGGGTGCAGCCCGGGTGCCCTCGTGCCCGGAGTGGTCGGCCGCCGACCTGCTCTGGCACCTGACGGAGGTGCAGAGCTTCTGGCTCACGATCGTCAGTCAGGGCCTGCAGACCGACGAGGAGGTCGGGGCCGTCACCGCTCCCGGGCGCCCCGTCGACCGTGAGGCGGCGATCGCGCTCTTCGAGAAGGTCTCCTTCCACCTGGCCATGAAGCTCGACATCGCCAGCGACGACGATCCGGTCTGGACATGGACGCCGAACCACACGATCGGCTGGGTCCGGCGCCGCCAGGCCCAGGAGGCGCTGATGCATCGCGTCGATGCCGAGCTGACGGCAGGGCTGCCCAGCGAGATCGACCCGGAGCTCGCCGAGGACGGCGTGGACGAGCTCCTCACCCAGTTCGGCGCCCAACCGCCGGACTGGGGCAGGTTCGACCCCTCGGGGATGCTCGTCGAGGTCCGCTGCGAGTCCCGCCTGGACCCGGCCGACCAGCCAGTGCAGCCACCCGGCCATTCCCCGGAGCTGGTGCGGTTGAGGGTGGCCTGGGTGGTCCGCCTTGGGCGCTTCCGCGGCGTCGACCCGTCCGGTCGGAGCCACGACGAGCCCGACTACCAGCCGGTGACCTGGCCGGATGGGCCAGCGGACGCGGTCCTTGAGGGGTCGGCTGCCGAGCTGCTGCTCTGGCTGTGGGGGCGCTCCGAGGGCGCTGGGATCACCGTGACGGGCGAGGCGAAAGCACGGGTGGCGCTGCGCGAGGCGATCGTCGCGAACACCCAGTGAGGCGCCGACACCCGGCGACGGCCCGACCCGAGCCGTGCGCACCCGGTGAGCGAGCACGACCCCGACTCGGTGCGCAGCCCGCGCACTGCCGACCTCATGCGTCGCCATCGGGCGTCCCGTGAGTCCAGCCGACCAGAACGACCACACGATCGGCACCCACAGCACCCGCCTCGCACCCCCGCCCTAGGATGACCGCGTGCCGCGCACCCGCCTCGTCGTCCTGATCTCCGGTTCGGGGACGCTCCTGCAGGCCCTGCTCGACGCCAGCGCCGACCCGCACTACCCGGCGGAGGTCGTCGGCGTCGTGGCCGACTCGGCCGACGCCGCTGGGCTGGCCCGTGCCCGGGACGCCGGCGTCCCCGCGATCCCCGTGGCGATCGCCGCGTACCCCGACCGGGCTACCTGGGACCGCGCCCTGCGCGACACCCTGGAGTCCTTCGAGCCCGACTGGGTGGTCTCGGCGGGCTTCATGCGCATCCTCGGCAGCGACGTCCTCTCGGCGTTCCCGATGCGGGTCGTGAACACCCACCCCGCGCTGCTGCCCAGCTTCCCCGGCGCCCACGCCGTCCGCGACGCGCTGGCCCACGGCGTGCGCGTGACCGGGTCCACGATCCACCTCGTCGATGAGGGCGTGGACACCGGTCCGATCATCGCCCAGCGAGCCGTCCAGGTCGACGACGACGATGACGAGGCCTCGCTGCACGAGCGGATCAAGGTCGTGGAGCGCGAGCTGCTCGTCGACGTCGTCCGCCGGCTGGCCACCCACAACGTGCACATCTCCGGCAGGAAGGTGACCCTGACATGAGCAACCCCGACGGGACCGTACGGATCCGCCGCGCGCTGGTCAGCGTGTACGACAAGACCGGGCTCGACGATCTTGCTGCCGCCCTGCACGCCGCAGGGGTGCAGATCGTCTCGACCGGGTCGACGGCCGCACGGATCGCCGCCGCTGGAGTCCCGGTGGTCGAGGTCTCCGAGCTGACGGGCTTCCCCGAATGCCTCGACGGGCGGGTGAAGACACTGCACCCGAAGGTGCACGCCGGGATCCTGGCGGACCTGCGCCTCGACGATCACCACTCGCAGCTCGAGGCGCTGGGGATCGAGCCCTTCGGGCTGGTCGTGGTGAACCTCTATCCCTTCACCGCGACGGTGGCCTCCGGGGCCAGCCCCGACGAGTGCATCGAGCAGATCGACATCGGCGGGCCGTCGATGGTCCGGGGCGCGGCGAAGAACCACGCCAGCGTCGCGGTCGTCACGTCACCGGCGGCGTACGGCGAGGTCATCGCGGCCGTGCAGGGCGAGGGCTTCACGCTGGCCCAGCGCGCCCGGTTGGCGGCGGAGGCATTCGTGCACACCGCCACCTACGACATCGCCGTGGCCTCGTGGATGGGCAACGTGGTGGCCCCGACCGACGAGGGCTCCGGGTTCCCGGCGTGGGTCGGTGCCGCCTGGGAGCGCGCGGCTGTCCTGCGCTACGGCGAGAACCCGCACCAGGGGGCAGCGCTCTACACCTCGGCGCACTTCCCTGGCGGGCTGGCCTCGGCCGAGCAGCTGCACGGCAAGGAGATGTCCTACAACAACTACGTCGACGCCGACGCCGCCTACCGCGCGGCCTACGACTTCGCCGAGCCGGCCGTGGCGATCATCAAGCACGCCAACCCCTGCGGCATCGCGATCGGGGCGGACATCGCCCAGGCGCACGCCCGGGCCCATGAGACCGACCCGGTGTCGGCGTTCGGCGGCGTGATCGCCGCCAACCGGCCGGTCACCGCCGCGATGGCTGCACAGGTCGCCGAGGTGTTCACCGAGGTCATCGTCGCCCCCGGCTACGACGCCGACGCCCTCGAGCTGCTCACGGCCAAGAAGAACCTGCGGATCCTCGTCGCGCCCCCGGTCCCGGCCGGTGCCGGCGCGGAGATCCGCCCGATCAGTGGTGGGCTGCTCATGCAGGCCCGTGACCGCATCGACGCCCCCGGTGACGACCCCACCACGTGGACGCTCGCCTGCGGCGAGCCCGCGGACGCCGCGACCCTGGCCGACCTCGAGTTCGCCTGGCGGGCCTGCCGGTCGGCGAAGTCCAACGCGATCCTGCTGGCCAGCGACGGCGCAGCGGTCGGCATCGGCATGGGCCAGGTCAACCGTGTGGACTCCGCGCGGCTCGCGGTCGCGCGGGCGGGCGAGGAGCGGGCGCGCGGTGCGGTCGCCGCCTCGGATGCGTTCTTCCCGTTCCCCGATGGGCTTGAGGTGCTCCTCGAGGGCGGGGTGCGCGCCGTGGTGCAGCCCGGCGGGTCGGTGCGCGACGCCGAGGTGATCGCCGCCGCGGAGGCCGCCGGCGTCACGATGTACCTCACGGGCACCCGGCACTTCTTCCACTGAGGGGTCCGCCTGACGGGACTCCTGGGTTCAGCCGCGCCCAGCGCCCCGTTCCCAGCGCGAGCGTCGGTGCGACCCATTGCCCCGCGGCGACAGCAGCCACCGATGAACGCCGCCGATTCTGAGGCTGCCCAACCCCTCCCGGCACGAGTGCTGCGGCAGCGCACACCCCGGAAGCGGTGCACACGAAGTGGCCCGTATGAAGCCGGTGGCGGCGGGGTTCGCCACGACCGCACACGGAATCGCCCTTCAGCCCGGTCGGTGGCCGGGTCTATCGGGCGGTTTCGCGTGCGCTGGGCGACGGAGGCCTCCCGAAGCCCAGTGAAACGGCCGGTTCTGAGTGCGTCCACGTGGGTGGAGACTGCTTCCGGGTGTGGCTGCACGTGCGATGCGTAGGCTGGTCGGGACACACAGGAGCGGGGCGCAGGTGCAGAGCATCAGGGCAGTCCGGGAGCTGGTCGGACGGTACGACGCCGTTCTCTGCGACGTGTGGGGGGTCGTCCACGACGGCAGGTCGGTCTTCCCGGGCGCCGCCGAGGCCCTCATCGGGTTGCGCGCCGCCGGGGTGAGCGTCGTCCTGCTGACCAACATGCCGCGGCCGAGCAGCCAGGTGCCTGCTGCGCTCGACCGGCTCGGGTTCCCGGACGACGCCTGGGATGCGATCGTCACCAGTGGGGACGCGATCCGCGGCGAGCTCACCCGACGCGCCCCGGGGCCGGTCCTGCGCCTCGGGCGCGACGGGGATCGCGGGCTGTGGGAGGGGCTGGGGCTGGAGTTCGTCGCAGACCCCGACCACGCGCGCTTCGCGGCGATCGCCGGGCTGCGGACCACCGAGGAGACCCCAGCCGACTACGCCAGCATCCTGCGGGCAGCCCGGGATCGGGACCTTGAGCTGCTCTGCGCCAACCCCGACCTGCAGATCATGTCCGGCGGGACTCTGCGCTGGTGCGCCGGCGCGGTGGCTGACTCCTACTCCGCCCTGGGCGGGAGGGTCGTCCAGGCGGGCAAGCCGCACGCCGCCATCTATGTCCGCGCGTTCGAGGCCCTCGCCGCGGTGGCCGCCCGGGTCATCCCCCGCGAGCGGGTCCTGGCGATCGGGGACGGGCCGGCGACCGACCTGCTGGGGGCCAACCGGCAGGGGCTCGACGCCCTGTTCATCGCCAGCGGGATCCACGGGGAGTCCTTGCTGGACGGCGACGAGGTCGCCGTACCGCGTGCGGAGCAACTGCTTGCCAACGCCGGCGTCACCGCGACGTACGTGATGCCCCGACTGAGGTGACGATCAAGGAGATCAGATGGCTGAATTCACCCTGAACGTGAACATGGACTGCGTGGACATCGACGAGATGACGCGCTTCTGGTCTGCCGCCCTGGGCTACGAGGTGAGCGGCGAGCTCGGGCCCTTCCGTGGCCTGCGCGACCCGGACGGGGTCGGCCCGAAGGTGGTGCTCCAGCGGGTGGCGGACCCCACCACGGGCAAGAACCGGCTACACCTCGACCTCTACGTCGAGGCGCCCGGCGATCTCGCCGTTGAGGTCGAGCGGCTGATCGCGCTGGGTGCGCGGCGTTCGGATGCCGGGTGGCACGAGCTCGGTGATGAGTCCTGGCAGGTCATGCACGACCCGGAGGGCAACGTGTTCTGCGTGTGCCGGCACTGACCGGGCGAACCCCCGTACGCGGCCTGCGACAATGCTCCCTGTGACTGCGACGATCCTGGACGGCAAGGCGACCGCTGCGGCGGTCAAGCGCGACCTCGCGGCCGCGGTCGCCGACCTGCGCGCTCGGGGCGTCGTGCCCGGGCTGGGCACGGTGCTCGTCGGCGACGACCCCGGGAGCCGCGCCTATGTCGCCGGCAAGCACCGCGACTGCGCGGAGGTCGGCATCCAGTCCATCCGCGTGGACCTGCCGGACACCGCCAGCCAGGCCGACGTCCTGGCCGCGGTGCGCGAGCTCAACGCCGACCCGGCATGCACCGGCTACATCGTGCAGCTCCCCCTGCCCAAGGGGTTGGACGCCAACGCCGTGCTCGAGGCGATGGACCCCGCCAAGGACGCTGACGGGCTGCACCCGGTGAACCTCGGGCGGCTCGTCCTCGGGTCGCCGGCGCCGCTGCCCTGCACGCCGCGCGGGATCGTCGAGCTGCTGCGCCGCTACGACGTGCCGATCAACGGCGCCGAGGTGTGCGTGATCGGCCGCGGGGTGACGGTCGGCCGGCCCCTCGGGCTGCTGCTGACCCGCAAGTCCGAGAACGCGACGGTGACCCTGTGCCACACCGGCACCCGCGACATCGCCGCCCACGCGCGCTCGGCCGACATCGTCGTGGCCGCCGCCGGCGTGCCGCACCTGATCACCGCCGACCTGGTGAAGCCCGGCGCCGCGGTCCTCGACGTGGGAATCACCCGTACCCCCGACGGCCTGGTGGGCGACGTCCATCCCGACGTCCGCGAGGTGGCCGGGTTTCTCGCCCCGATGCCCGGCGGCGTCGGGCCGATGACCCGTGCGATGCTGCTGGCCAACGTCGTCGAGGCCGCGGCGCGGTCATGACTGATGTCCCTCCCGGCGCGCAGTGGCCCCCGGCCGCACCGGATCCGGCGAGCGCAGCGGGGCTGGACTTCACCCGTGACCGCCTCGCGGAGGACGCGGCCCTGTCAGTCGAGGCCGCCCGGGATTCCATTGGTCCGCCGTTCCAGTGGCCGCTGATGATCGTGCTCGTGGGCCTGCTGGCCTCACTGATCGTCGTGGCCGACGACCACTTCCGCCGGGGATCGGTGCTGTTCGCCGCGTTCGTGGTCCTGGCCTTCTTCCTGCGGCTGTTCCTGCCGGAGCGGGACGCCGGATGGCTCGCCGTGCGCGGCAAGGGGATCGACCTGCTGTGCCTGGGGTTCCTGGGCATCGGCCTGTCGGTGTTCGCCCTCATCGTCCCGCCGCCCTCGTAGGTCCGCACGATGCGCACCGGGCTGCACGGGTCGGGGACAGGCCGATGAGCGTGCTCGCGTCGAACGCGATGGTCCTGGCCGCGCTGCTCGTGCCGCTCTGGGCTGTGTCGGTTCGGATGCGCAACGCCAGCATCGTCGACCCGTGGTGGTCGATCCTGTTCCTGCTGGTGGTGGTCAACTCCGTGCGGCTGACCGGGATCACCCCGGGCAAGGTCCTGCTGCTGGCGGTGGTCGCGCTCTGGGCGGTCCGCCTCTGGGCGTACCTGCTGCGGCGCAACTGGGGCAAGCCCGAGGACCCGCGGTACGTCGCGTTCCGGGAGCACTACGGTCCGGAGCGCTACTGGTGGGTCAGCCTGTTCCAGGTGTTCGCGCTCCAGGGGGTGCTGGCGCTGGTCGTGTCGGCCCCCCTGGCGGTCGGCGGCGCCGCCGCGGCGCCGGATCCGATCGGCGCGACCGATTGGATCGGGTTGGTCGTGTTCGCCGTCGGGTTCGGGTTCGAGGTGGTCGGCGATGAGCAGCTGCGCCGGTTCCGCGCGGACCCAGCCAGCCGCGGCCGGGTCCTCGACTCCGGCCTGTTCCGCTTCACCCGTCACCCCAACTACTTCGGCGAGGCCGTGCTGCAGTGGGGGTTCTGGGTCATGGTGCTCGACGTGCCCTGGGGCTGGGCCACGGCATTCGGACCGGCCCTGATGACCTTCCTGCTGATTCGGGTCTCCGGCGTCTCGATGCTCGACAGGCACCTGATCACATCGCGCCCGGGGTACGAGCAGTACATGGCGCGCACCAGCGCGTTCGTGCCGCGTCCGCCGCGTGGGTGAGCCCGGACCCGCCAGGCGATCCCCGAGGGAGTAGGGCCGTCCGGCGGTCCGCACGGGCCGGAAGCCCCATCAGGGCGGCGGAACCCGGGCGAGTAGGCTGGACGGGCACCTGAGAGCGTCGGTGGACCGACGCGCGAGAGAGGAAACCAATGTCCCTGAACGGCAAGGTCACCGTCGTCGGCGCCGGGTTCTACGGCTCCACCACCGCCCAGCGCCTGGCTGAGTACAACGTCTTCGAGACGGTCGTCCTGACCGACATCCTCGAGGGCCGCGCCGAGGGCCTCGCACTGGACCTCAACCAGTCGCGGCCGATCGAGGGCTTCGAGACCACCGTCGTCGGCCAGACCACCGACCCCGCCACGGGCGCCGGCTACGAGGCCACCGCCGACTCCGACGTCGTCGTGATCACCGCGGGCCTGCCACGCAAGCCGGGCATGAGCCGCATGGACCTGATCGAGACCAACGCGCGCATCGTGCGCAACGTGGCCGAGAACGTCGTCGCGCACTCGCCGAACGCCGTCATCGTCGTGGTGTCCAACCCGTTGGACGAGATGACCGCACTGACCCAGCTCGCCTCCGGGCTGCCCAAGAACCAGGTCATCGGCCAGGCCGGCATGCTCGACACCGCGCGCTTCACGAACTTCGTGGCCGTCGAGCTCGGCGTCCCCGTCGGGTCGGTGAAGACCCTGACCCTCGGCTCGCACGGCGACACGATGGTCCCGGTTCCCTCGCGCTGCACCGTCGACGGCAAGCCGCTGACCGACTTGCTGCCTGCCGAGAAGATCGAGGAGCTCGTCGTGCGCACGCGAAACGGCGGTGCCGAGGTCGTGGCGCTGCTCAAGACCGGTTCGGCGTTCTACGCGCCCTCGGCCGCGGCCGCGCGCATGGCCAAGGCCGTGATCGAGGACTCCGGGCTGGTCATGCCGGTGTGCGCCTGGGTCGATGGCGAGTACGGCATCGAGGGCGTGTACCTCGGCGTCGAGGCTGAGATCGGCCGCCAAGGCGTGCGCAAGGTGGTCGAGGGCGACCTCACCGAGACCGAGCTCGCCGGGCTCAAGGAGGCCGCCGAGGCGGTCCGCGCCAAGCAGGCCGACGTCCAGAGCCTGTAGGGCCACGAGCTGCACGAAGGGGGCGGGACCTTGCGGGGTCCCGCCCCCTTCGCGTCCCCCGGGGCGACTCCCGCGCCGCCATCTGGCGTGATCCATTCAGGTTCGGTGGCCTAGAGAGTCCGCAACCTGAATGGATCACTGGGCGGGGAGGGGCGCCCTCGCTGACGCTCACTGCTCCGCCGGTTCGTCCTCGCTGGTGAAGTAGGCCTGCAGTGCGCGCAGCACCCCGTCCCAGGCGGGGTCGAAGTAGTCGTGGGCCTCGTCCCATTCGCCGCCGTCGCCCCATCCGAGCTGCGTCAACTCCACCCGGGTGCCCTCGTCGGCGTCGTCCGGGCGCAGCCGGAGCAGGACCACCGAGCGCTGGGCGCGCGCCTCGGCCAGGTGCGGCGGGGCGTTCCACGTGAACGTGAGCATGGTCGGGGCCTGGAATCCGATCACCTGGCAGTCCTCGGAGCCACGGTTGCCGGGCTCCGCCTCGGACAGGAAGTACCACTCGTAGGGCCCGCCGACTCGCAGCTCGATCCGGGAGTCGTCCACCAGCCAGGACCGGATCCCGGCGTCGGTGGTCCAGGCCCACCAGACGTCCTCGACCGGGGCGCTCACGGTGACCGCCTTGTGCAGGACGCGCTCGGCGGCGGGGAAGTGGGTCGGTGTCATGGGACGTCAGGGTAGTCCTGCAGGCCCCACTGCTGAAGGACGTCGTAGCGAGGCTGGGGACCGGTGTGCGAGGCGACGAGCGTGACGGCGTCCGGCGTCCATTGCGGGCCCCGATGGGACGAGAGTGCCGGGACGGCGCCTCGGGCTTGGAGATGCGCCCCGACCCCACGGGCTCGGGCCACAGTGAGGTGCGCTCGGAACCGGTGGTCGGCCACTGCCAGGGAGCGCCGCAGCGCAGTGGCCAGGTCGGTCAGCCACGGCCCATGCTCGACGCCGATCCACAGGACCGGGCCGAAGGCGCCCGCACCGGACAGGCGCACAGGGCCCGGTGCCGGGAGCGTCAACCTGTTCAGGCGCCGCCGGGCCAGGTCGGGGTCGGCATCTCCGAGGAAGGCGAGCGTGATGTGCCATCGGTCGTCAGGCTGCCAGCGCAGGCCGGGGTGGATGACTGCGGCGGCATCCACGGCCGATCGGAGTGCGGCCTTCGCGCCCGGATCCGGCCACACTGCGACGAAGAGCCGGTCAGTCATGTTTCGGCAGCGGGGGTTGGGCGCAGCCGCACCAAGTGCGTGGTTGGCGCCTTCGGTGGGGGAGGACGAGTCTCACGGCTCGGTGAAGGACGTCTCCGCAGGCTCGGTCACGGAGTAGTCGCGCTCCCACCCCTCGTGCTGGAGCGTGATGGATTCGATCGCCACGGCGTCGGCGTTCGCGTCGAGCTCAGGCAGGGCCTGGTACTCCGAGACCCAGGCCCGGTACACCCGATAGGAGCGGACGACCTGCCCAGCCTCGTTGAAGAGCTCGATGATGACGTCCTTGCGGTAGTCCTTGAGGGACACCTCCGACCCGAGCCCGTTGCCCAGGTTCCAGGACTTGTTCGCCCACTGCTCGAAGGCCGCGTCGTGGGTGACCCCGCGGGACAGCGTGATCGGTTCGAATGTGGTGCGGCCCGGCGACAGGCGCTCGATCGATGGCTCGGCACCGTCGCGGTGGCGGACCACCTCTGTGCTGCGACGAAGGGCGCTGACGCGATCCACTCCGGCTACCGGCCGGCCATCCCAGATCACCCGGAACTTGAACCCCTTGTACGGGTCGTAGCGATGGGTGTTGACCGAGAACTGCGCCATGGGAGCTCCTCTGCTGCGGTCGAACCACGGGCTTCTGCCCATGATGGACCATCCGCGCCACCTGAGCCCCGGTCATCGGTCGCGGGCGTGGTCCTTGCCGCGTCCCGCGCAGTAGGTTGTGCAGTATCACCCATCACCGGAGGCCACCGTGACCGACAAAGACCCAGCCCACGACACAGGTCCCGAGCACGCCCTCGCAGCCGAGCCGGAGGCAGCGATCACCGATCCCGACGAGCTCATGAAGCAGAAGTACCGCGACGCCATGGCCCACAAGCACGGGGCATCCGGGGCTGCCAAGCAGGGTCACGGGGATGCGGGCCCCTCGGGGCACGCGCAGAGCGCGGCCCAGACCCAGCGGATGTTCCGCCGCAAGTCCGGCGGGTAGCGACGGCGGAGAGGCCCAGCGGCGAGGCGCGGCGGGATGAGCGGTCGGACCGCGTCCCGCTGGCGGCGAGGCGTGTCGAACGTGCGCGCCGTGGTGCGAGGGCGCCCTGCTCCGAGATCGACCAGCTCGGTCAGAGGAAGTACAGCCGCTGCAGGGGAGTGCGTTCGACGGGTCCGAAGCGCATGGGGGCCCCGTCCATGGTGACGGCCGCCGTGCGCGGATCGACCTGGACGTCGGCCAATCGGGCGTTGCGCACGAGCTGCGACAGCCGCACGGATCGCGTCCCCCGCACCGGGACCCGCCGCCGCTTCGTGGGGAACGGGGCCGTCGTCTCGTCCGCGGACCCGTTGGTGAACAGCACCGACAGCTGCGCCGGGGCGGCCCCGTAGCCTCCGAACTGCGGGCCCATCCGCAGGGGCTCGACCGTGTCGATCGAGGCGTTCGGATCCCCGGTCGGCCCCCACGCCGGCAGCCCCGACTTCAGCACTAGCTGCGGCTTCGCCGCGAAGTGCGACGGGCGCCAGAGCACGATGTCGGCCATCCGGCCCACCTGCAGGGACCCCACCTCGTGGGCGATCCCGTGCACGAGGGCCGGGTTGATCGTGAGCTTGGCGAGGTAGCGCAGGATCCGGTCGTTGTCGTGGCCGATGGCGTCGTCCTCGGCGTCGACGAACGCCCCGTCGGCCCCCTTGGTGACCGATGCGAGGGCGAAGGTCCGCCGCCACGTCTCGCCCGCGCGGCCCATCCCCAGTGCGTCCGAGCTGGTCATCGGGATCACGCCATGGTCGTGCAGCAGGTTCTCGGCGCCCATGGTGGCGGCGCGCACCCGGTTGCGGGCCAGGTCGAGGTCTCCGGGGATCTCCGGGTGCAGCCCGTGGGAGACCATGATCATCGACACGTGCTCGGCCAGGGCGTTGACCCCGAACGGCAGCGTGGGGTTGGTCGAGGAGGCCAGGACGTTGTCCACGCCGGCCAGCCGCAGGACGTTGGGCGTGTGCCCGCCGCCGCAGCCCTCGACGTGGAACGCGTGGACCGCGCGGCCATCAAGGACGGCCAGGGTGTCCTCGACCGACAGCCCCTCGTTGAGCCCGTCGGTGTGCAGGGCGACCGCGACGTCGTGCTCCTCGGCCACGGCCAGGGCCATGTCGAGGGTGCGCAGGTGCGCACCGGTGTCCTCGTGGACCTTGAACCCGCACACCCCGGCCTCGAGGGCCTCCAGCAGCGGGCCCGGCTGCGCGGACGACCCGCGGCCCAGGACCCCCACGTTGATGGGCCAGGCGTCGAACGCGGCGTAGGCCTGGCGCAGCGCCCAGCCCGACCCGACGCCCACGCCCCAGAACGGCCCGAACTCCTGCACGAGCAGGCTGGTCACGCCCGAGGAGAGTGCGGCCTCCATGACTCGCGGGCTCAACCCGTGCACGTGCGGGTCGACAGCACCGGGGGTAGCGATGAGGCCCTCGCCCGGGATGACGATCGTCCCGCTGCCGACCACGACGTCCACGCCGTCGGTGGTGTCCGGGTTGCCCGAGCGCCCGAGGGCGACGATCCGGCCCTCGCGGATCCCGATGGAGGTCACGCCCACGCCCAGGACGGGATCGAGCATCAGCGCGTTCGTGACCACCACGTCGCAGGACTCGGTGGCGCGCACGGCCCGGAAGCCGATCCCGTCGCGCCCGGTCTTGGCGAACCCGAGCAGGAGCTCGTCACCGGCGAGGCGGTCGTCGGCCATCACCTCGAGGGTCAGTCCGGTGTCGCCGAGCCGGACCCGGTCGCCCCGGCGCGGGCCGTGCACCGCCATGTCGTTCCACGGGCCGCGGCTCATGGCTGGACCTCCTCGTGCGCACGATCGGTCCGTTCGGCGAGCTCGCGGACGAGGGCGGGCACGGCGGCTGCCGGGTCCGCCACGTCCGCTGGGGAACCCGCCCCACCCGCGGACACCGCGCCACCCGCCGCCCCGGAGTCGGCGAACCCGCAGGCACGCGCCCGGGCCAGGGCGCGATCCCGGGCACCGGGCGCATCCAGCGGGCCGTCGACGAGACCCGCGAAGCCGACCACGACCCGGGCGCCGCCGATCGGCACCAGGGCCACCTCGACGGGCTCGGCGGGCGGGAAGGCGACCGTCGACCCGGCGGGCACGTCCAGGTGGCGTCCGTAGCCGGCGGCGCGGTCGAACCGCAGCCGGGGGTTGACCTCGAAGAAGTGGAAGTGCGAGGAGACCGAGATCGGGACCGACGACTGGTTGACGACCTGCACGGTCACGCGGTCCTCGCTGACGGTGGCATCACCCACGTGGACGCCGTCGTCGTCGCGGTGGATGCCGGGAAGCAGCGCGCCGGGTGCGTCCGCGCCGAGGTGGCCCCCGCCGATCGGGTCCACGACGGTGACCAGGCGCGACCCGTCGTCGAACACCGCCTCGACGTGGACCTGCGTGACGATGTCGGCCACCCCGGGGAGAACATCGTCGGGGCCCAGGACCGAGCGGCCGACCTCCACCGCCTCGGGATGCGTGCGCCCGTCACGAGCGGCCTCGGCGACGGTGTCGGCGATGATCGCGGTGGCCTCCGGGACGTTGAGCCGCAGCCCCCGATCGCGTCGGGCGCGGGCGAGGCTGGCCGCCAGGTGCAGCAGCAGCCGGTCGACTTCCGTCGGGGTGAGGTTCACGGCCGTCAGGATAGGTGCTGGGGGCCGCCCGCAGCGGGGCCGGCGCGGCGCTGCGGGCGACACGGTCCCGGGCGCGACGTGGCCACCCATGCGCGCGGTGGGGGTCCACCCTTCGCGCGGGCAGGGCTTCCGGGGTCCCATCCGGCATCATGGACCAGGCCAGACACCCGCCACCCGACCCCTGAGCTCCTGAGGTGACCCGATGATGCACGCCCTTGCCTCCACCCCGCGCGAGGACGGGTTCCGGATGCCGGCCGAGTGGGAGCCGCACGCCGGGTGCTACCTGGTCTGGCCCGAGCGCCCCGACGTCTGGCGGCTCGGTGGCAAGCCCGCTCAGGGGGCGTTCTCCCGCGTCGCGGAGGCGATCGCCCAGGCCGAGCCGGTGACGGTCCTCGTCTCGGCGGCCCAGTACCGCAACGCCCGCGAGCGGCTTCCGCTGCACATCCGTGTGGTCGAGATGTCGACCAACGACGCGTGGGTCCGCGACACCGGGCCGTCATTCGTCGTCGACGGTTCCGGCGAGCTGCGCGCCGTCTCCTGGCGGTTCAATGCCTGGGGTGGGCTTCGCGGGGGCCTGTACTTCCCGTGGGACGCCGACGACGTGGTCGGGCCGAAGGTGTGCGACCTCGAGCGGGTGCAGCGCTACCTGCCGGAGCTCATCCTCGAGGGCGGCTCGATCGACGTGGATGGGCAGGGCACGGTCCTGACCACCGAGGAGTGCCTGCTCAACCCCAACCGCAACCCGGGCATGAGCCGTGAGGAGATCGAGGAGGTCCTGCGCACGCACCTCGGCGCGTCGACGATCATCTGGCTGCCGCGCGGGGTGTACCTCGACGAGACCGACGGCCACATCGACAACTTCGCCCGGTTCGCCGCGCCCGGAGTCGTGATGCTGACCTGGACCGACGACCAGGACGATCCGCAGTGGGAGACCTCGAACGAGGCGCTGAGGATCCTCGAGGATGCCGTGGACGCCAGGGGGCGCCGCCTGCAGGTGGTGAAGCTGCACCAGCCGGGGCCGATCACCATCTCCGCTGAGGAGGCTGCCGGGGTCGACCAGGTCCCGGGCGTGCAGCCGCGCGTGGAGGGGGAGCGCCTCGCCGGGTCGTACGTCAACTCCTACATCGGCAACGGCATTGTCGTGCTGCCGGTGTTCGACGACCCCCATGACGCAGCAGCCGTCGCCGCGTACGAGCAGATGTTCCCGGGCCGGCGCATCATCACGCGTGCCCGGCCGGGAGATCCTGCTCGGCGGCGGGAACGTGCACTGCATCACCCAGCAGGTGCCGGTCGGCAACCCGTCGGTCGATGGTCCGACGTGGGTCGCCGCCCCGTCCACCCGGCAGCGCTGAGCTGCCATGCGAGTCGTGGTGGCCCTTGGCGGCAACGCGCTGCAACGCCGTGGTGAGCCGATGACGGTCGAGCGCGAGCGGGCCAACGTGCGGGTCGCGTGCCAGGCGATGGCCCCGGTGGCGATGGAGCACGAGCTGGTGATCTCGCACGGCAACGGGCCGCAGGTCGGGCTCCTTGCCCTGCAGGCCTCGGCCTACGACGAGGAGTCGACCTACCCGTTCGACGTCCTCGGTGCGCAGACCGAGGGGATGATCGGGTACCTGATCGAGCAGGAGCTCGGCAACCTGCTGCCGTTCGACAAGCAGCTGGCCACGATCCTGACGATGACGGAGGTCGACCCCGACGACCCGGCCATGGCCGATCCGACGAAGTTCGTCGGCCCGGTGTACTCGCAGGACGCCGCGCACCGCCTCGCCGCCGAGAAGGGCTGGACCGTCAAGCCGGACGGCTCCGGGTGGCGCCGTGTCGTGCCCTCGCCCGTTCCGCGGCGCATCTTCGAGATCGGGCCGATCCGGACACTGCTCGAGAGCGGGGTCGTGGTCATCTGCACCGGCGGCGGCGGGATCCCGACCATGTACTTGCCGGAGGAACGGATCTCCGGTCCGCAGGATCGCAACCCCCGCACGCTGGTGGGTGTCGAGGCGGTCATCGACAAGGACCGCGCCTCGGCACTACTCGCCGCGGAGCTCGATGCCGACCTGCTGATCGTGGCGACGGACACCGACGCGGTGTACCTCGACTGGGGCACGCCGGCGCAGCGGGCGATCCGGGCGGCGTCACCTGCGCACCTCAGTGGTTTGGGCTTCCCGGAGGGCTCGATGGGACCGAAGGTGGAGGCGGCGGCGGCGTTCGCGGCGTCCGGACCGGGTCGGGTGGCCGTCATCGGGGGGCTGGGCGACCTGGAGCAGATGCTTGCCGGGACGCGGGGCACCCGCATCAGCCAGGACGTGCCCGAGCTGGTGGTTGGGTAGAGCGGGGCGGCGGGGTCGCCGGTCCAGGAGGCCCCGGCCGCGCCGCGCTCCGCGCTGTGGGGGCGTCCGATCGGTCCCCGCAACGCGCCCGGTCAGGTGCCGACGTAGGCCGCGAGGTGCTCGCCGGTGACGGTGGAACGTCCGGCGACGAGGTCGGCCGGTGTGCCCTCGAACACGATCCGGCCGCCGTCGTGGCCGGCGCCCGGGCCGAGGTCGATGATCCAGTCGGCGTGCGCCATGACCGCCTGGTGGTGCTCGATGACGATGACCGACTTGCCGGAGTCGACGAGCCGGTCGAGAAGGGCGAGCAGGTTCTCGACGTCGGCCAGGTGCAGGCCGCTGGTCGGCTCGTCGAGGACGTAGATCCCGCCCTTCTCGCCGAGGTGGGTGGCCAGCTTGAGCCGTTGCCGCTCGCCGCCGGACAGGGTGGTGAGCGGCTGGCCGAGGGTGACGTAGCCGAGGCCGACGTCGGCGAGCCGGTCGAGGATCGCGTGCGCGGCCGGCGTCCGTGCGTCGCCGGATCCGAAGAACTCCTCGGCCTCGCGGACGGGCAGGGCAAGGACCTCGCTGATGTTCCGGCCGCCGAGGGTGTACTCGAGGACCGCGGCCTGGAACCGCTTTCCCTCGCAGTCCTCGCAGGTTGTCGTGACGGTGTCCATGAACCCGAGCTCGGTGTAGATGAGCCCGGCCCCGTTGCACGTCGGGCAGGCGCCCTCGGAGTTGGCGCTGAACAGGGCCGGCTTCACGCCGTTGGCCTTCGCGAACGCCTTGCGGATCGGGTCGAGCAGCCCGGTGTAGGTCGCCGGGTTGCTCCGCCGCGAGCCCTTGATCGCGCCCTGGTCGATGGCCACCACTCCGTCGCGCGTTGCGACCGAGCCGTGGATCAGGGAGCTCTTGCCGGAGCCGGCCAGGCCGGTCACGACGACCAGGACACCCAACGGGACATCGACGTCGACGTCGCGGAGGTTGTTCGTCGAGGCTCCGCGGATGCTCAGGGCGCCGGTCGGCTTGCGGACCGCAACCTTGAGCTGGGCGCGGTCGTCGAGGTGGCGCCCGGTGATGGTGTCGCTGGCCCGCAGTCCCTCGACCGAGCCCTCGAAGACGATCCGGCCGCCCGCGGTACCGGCACCTGGGCCGAGGTCGACGATGTGGTCGGCGATGGCGATCGCCTCGGGCTTGTGCTCGACCACGAGCACGGTGTTCCCCTTGTCCCGCAGCCGGAGCAGCAGGTCGTTCATCCGTTGGATGTCGTGTGGGTGCAGGCCGATCGTGGGCTCGTCGAAGACGTAGGTGACGTCGGTCAGCGAGGAGCCGAGATGGCGGATCATCTTCGTCCGCTGGGACTCGCCTCCGGACAGCGTGCCTGACGGCCGGTCGAGGGACAGGTAGCCCAGGCCGATCTCCACGAAGGAGTCCAGGAGGTGCTGGAGACCGGCCGTCAGGGGGGCGACCGTCGGCTCGTCGAGCTCGCGCACCCACTGCTGCAGGTCGCTGATCTGCATGGCGCAGGCCTCGGCGATGTTGATGCCCCGCACCTTGGAGGAACGGGCCTCGGCTGTGAGCCGGGTGCCCCGGCAGTCGGGGCAGATCGTGAAGGTGATGGCCCGCTCGACGAACGCCCGGATGTGCGGCTGCAGGGCCTCGACGTCCTTGGACAGCATCGACTTCTGGATCTTCGGGACCAGGCCCTCGTAGGTCAGGTTGATGCCGTCGACCTTGATCTTGGTCGGCTCCTTGTAGAGCAGGTCGTGCAGCTCCCGCTTCGTGAACTTGGCGATCGGCTTGTCCGGGTCGAAGAAGCCGCTGCCGCGGTAGATGCGGCCGTACCAGCCGTCCATCGTGTAGCCGGGGATGGTCAGGGCGCCCTCGTTGAGGGACATCTCCGCGTTGTAGAGGGCGGTGAGGTCGAAGTCGCTGACGGAGCCGCGTCCCTCGCACCGCGGGCACATGCCCCCGAGCTGGAAGAAGGTCGCCTTCTCAGCCCTCGTCTTCGCGCCCCGCTCGATCGTGACCGCACCGCTGCCCTTCACGGTGGGGACGTTGAACGAGTACGCGTTGGGGGAGCCGATGTGGGGGTCACCGAGTCGGCTGAAGAGCATCCGCAGCATGGCGTTGGCATCGGTGACGGTGCCGACCGTGGATCGGGGGTTGGCCCCCATCCGCTCCTGGCCGACGATGATCGCGGTCGTGAGACCGTCGAGGACGTCGACGTCGGGGCGCGACTGCGTGGGCATGAACCCCTGGACGAACGTGCTGTAGGTCTCGTTGATCATCCGCTGCGACTCCGCGGCGATCGTGGCGAACACCAGCGAGCTCTTGCCCGACCCCGACACCCCCGTGAACACCGTCAGCCGGCGCTTCGGGAGCTCGACGCTGATGTTCTTCAGGTTGTTCTCGCGCGCGCCGTGGACACGGATCAGGTCGTGGCTGTCGGCAGGATGCTGCACGTGCGGAGTCATGGGCACGACCGTACGCGACGGTGGGTGGTGGGCGCGCCGGTGGCGATGGGCCTGGTGGGCCGCGTGGCGACGACGCGTCGGGAGGACGCCGGGACGGTGGTGCTCCCACCTCTGGCATCATGGGAGTCGCCTGATCCAGGGGAGGAGTGTCATGCGGGTTGTTCCGGGGTGGTTGCGGTGGGTGAGTGTCCTGTTCGGTTTGGCTTCGGTGCCGTTCCTGTGGGTTGCGGTGATCGATGCGCATACCGCGACCCAGATGACCCAACCCAGCGTCATGGTTGACGACCTCATCCTCAGCACGATTCAGCGCCTCACGTACGCGGTCATCTGCATCGCGATTGCCGTGCTGCCGGCGATCTGGTCGACGTTCCCTCGCCGGTTCGACTCGCCCCAGCCTCAGGGGAGTCCGGCAAGGGAGTCCATCGGGTAGTCACCTCCCGGCCCCCACCTGCAGCCCACCGCACCCTACGCCGGCCTGATGGGTCCATCGCAAGGCCAGGAACACGCTCTGAAACCCCTGGATGACCGTGTCTGGCATGATGAGCCCGCCTCCACGCACCGCCAATGCGAACGGGCACAACGACCTGGTTTCGGGGCAGGCTTCTTCGACCCTCTCCGAGACCCAGGGCCTCTAGCTCAATGGTAGAGCTGCGGACTTTTAATCCGTAGGTTGCGGGTTCGAGCCCCGCGGGGCCCACTGAGCACGAGCGCGGCCGAGCGACAGCATCTTTCCCAGCTGGGCCACTCCTGTGTTGTGGATCCCCGCCGTGGGGTGCGGCAGCAGGCATCCTCTGACTTGTACCAATGCCCCTGCTCGACCACACCCCGATCGCGCACACCAGAGCCGTCCAACCCGAGCGACTCCCCACGGCCATCGCCTCCACCCACGGCACCTCCCCAGGCTGCCTCGCGTTGGGCGCCGTCCTAGTCCTCGATCGCGTCAGTTGGTGAGGAGCTCCGGGTGGTTGGCCGCCTCGACGGTGAAGTCAGCGAGACCGGCCGCGAGGACTCGGGCGAGGCCCAGATCGATGTTCCTGAGATCGTCGCAGGGCTGGTGGTAGCAGTCGTCGGCGGGCCGACCGGCTATCTGCCCCGGAGGCATCGGCCTGCTCGACCGAGACAGGGTCCAAGGATCCCGAGAAGACGCCGGCCGTGGCCACGCCAGCCTCCACGAACCCGTAGTGGTCCGATCCGTTATGGAGGTCGACTGGGACGGGTGTCCCGCCATTCCTGGTCACGGCAGCGCGCAGCAGTCGGCTGGCGTTCGATGAGCCCACTGGTGCCGTCGGCTCGTCGTAGACACCGGCGAATCCGTTGGGCGAGGCGATCATGTCGACGTTGGCGTAGACGAGGATGGCATCCTTCTGCTTCTGCGACAGGGCCTGAACGTAGCGGAGCGAGCCGTGGAGCCCGAGTTCCTCACCGCTCCAGAACGCCAGCCGAAGGGTGGCCGATGGGCGCGTTCCGCTCAGCGCCCGGGCGATCTCCAGAAGTGCTGCAACACCCGACCCGTTGTCGTTGACCCCGGGTCCGTCGATCACCGAGTCGAGGTGCGCTCCCAGCATGATCACCTGCCCGTCCCGGATCCCCCGAAGTTCGGCGAGGATCGTCCGAGTGGGGGCCTGTTCGGTGTGGGCGTTGGTCACCAGGCGCGCGGTCGCGCGGCCCGTTGCTGCTGCCACAAGAGCCTTCGAAGCCTCTTGGGAGGCTGCCGCGGCTGGGATCGCCAGGCCTCGGGGATCGAGGAGGGTTGGACGCAGCACGATGCCGGGCGGGACCTCGGGGGAGACTGCGATGAAGGCGGCGGCTCCGGCCTGCTGAGCGGCGATGACCTGGTCGCGGCGCAGACAGTCACCCGGCCCAACCAGCACGATCGCGTCAGCGGGGAGTGCGCCATAGTCGCCAACTCGGCAACCCGTGCCCGTCGATTCGGAGGCGTTCGCGACGATGGCTACGACCGGTCCTGCAACGTCGCCGGCCGGGGCGAAGATGAGGGGCCGGAGGTCCTGGACTCCATAGACCCGATGACCGACTTCGAGGGACGATCCGCCGTCGTCGACGAACGTCACATCGTCATAGGTGTCCGACTCAACAGACCAGCCTGCGGCAGCCAGCTCCCGTTCAACAACAGCTGCCGCACCGTCATAGCCCGTACTGCCCACCGACCGGAACCGGTCGGAGCCCTCCATTGCCTGGGCAAGCTCCTCGAGTCGCGCCCGCAGGCCCTCCTCAGTAATGGAGGCCGCTACCTTCTGAGCGTCCGGCTGGCCAGCGGTCGCAGCGTCGGGGCCGGTGCAAGCACCTGTCAACAGCGCCGCCAAGGCAATAGGCACAAGGGCGCCTGGCGCGGTGGCTGTTCCCATCCACAGGCGACGCACACGGAGCGGCCTCCAGCTCCTCACCCCATCAGCCTAGGCCCCCATTGGCGCCTTGAGCTGGCCCCCGGCCCGGGACAGGGCCTGGCGGGTGGGCTCACCGGGCAGGAGGAGGCCCCCGCGAGGGGTGATGGGCCGGAGCGGGGGTCACCTGGGGAGACGCCGGCCGGCAATGACCCGGGACGGGCCCCCTTCATGGCTGGTATCGGCACAGGCGTCTGGGACGTTGAGGGGCACCTCAGGATCGGGTTCTGCGCGCACCTGCTGTCTTCGCTCGGGTGGACGACCCGACCCTGACGGTCATCGCCGCCACCCCGGTCACGGTCGCGGCATCCCACGTGGTTCGATTCGGGTTCGCGCGCCGCCGATCCCATCTGCTGGCGAGCCGACCATGACCGGCGACCGCGGGCCAGCCGGACCACCAGATGCAAGGAGGTCGTGATGCCACTTGACGGCGACGTCACCCTCATCGATGTGCCCACGTGGCTGGATCTGCTCACGATCGTGGTGGCAGCTCTGGGAGGGGCGCTGTTCGCGGCCCGGCGAGGGGTCACGGTCACCGGGGTCCTGCTCATCGCGGTGGCTGCGGGGCTCGGAGGAGGGATGATCCGCGACGTCCTGCTCGATGTCGGGCCTCCCCTGGCGATCTCCGATCCCGCCTACCTCCCGGCGGCGGCCGTCGCGGCGGTGTGCGGGATGCTGCTGGCGCGCTGGTCGTCGCACCTGGCGTGGCCGATGCTCCTGCTCGACTCCCTGGCGATCGGGTTGTTCGCGGTAGTCGGCGTGGAGCGCACCCTGGCCGCTGACTACCCGCCGGCCTCCGCCGTGCTGATCGGGGTGATCGCCGCCATCGCCGGGGGGATCATCCGCGACCTCCTTGCCGGTGACGCCCCCGCGATCATGCAGGAAGGCCCCTGGGACGCTTCGGCGGCCCTGGTCGGCTCGGTCATCATGGTCGTCCTGGTTGCGGGGTTGGACCTGCCCACGCGGCTCGTCGAATGGCCGATCATCCTGCTGATCACCACACTGGCGGTGCTGTCGGTGAAGCTCGGGTGGCGTGCCCCGATGGCACATGACCTGGCTCCGGTGCTGGAGCGCCCGGTGGCCGTCGTGCGCCGGGTCGCCAGGCCCATCCGGTCCGCAGGCCCACCCGGTGAGCCGGGCTCGGCCGGCCCGGACCAGGGGCGGGACGAAGGGCGTTGACCATCCGGGCAGGCAGGAGCCCCCGCGTCGATCTCTCGACTGCGGGGGCTCCTGAGGTGCGGTGCGGGACTAGATCTGGTCCTTGATCGCCTGCGCACCCTGCTCCACGACTCCGTCGACCTGGTCGGGGGTCTTCTCCTGGACCGCGTCGGCGACCTGGTCGGCTGCGCCCTCGACCTGCTCGGCGGCACCCGGGGTGCCCTTGATCATGTCCTTCGCCTGGTTGACCATGTCTTCGAGGCCCATGTTGGACTCCTTCGCTCGGGGGTGGCCGCCTGGATGGCGGCTCGGGGGAGTATTCACGAATCGCCGACCGGGATGCGCGCCGAGCAGCACCCGCGGGCACAGTCCGGGCCGGTGCCTCGGCGCACGCTACTTCTGCGTGGGCGTCTCGATGGCCTCCTGCTCGCCGCGGCCGAAGCGCTCGACGAGCAGCCCGTGGCGCAGCCCGCGGTCGCTGACGGTCAGCCGGTCCTGCCCGAGCTTGTCCATGACCGTGGCCACGATGCACGCCCCGGCCAGGATCACCTCCGCACGCTTGGGCTGCAGCCCGACGATCGACCTGCGGCTCTCGGCATCCTGCGATCGGTACAGCTCGATCTGGCGCTCCACCTCGGCTCGCTCGAGGACCGCCCCCTGGACTGCGTCCGGGTCGTAGGTCGCCAACTCGAGCCGGACGGCCGTGAGGTTCGTCATCGCCCCACCCATCCCCATGAGGGCCTCGGGCGCCGGCCGCCCGTCCAGACGTTCGAGGTCAGCCGAGATCGCCGCGAGGGCCGCCGCGAGGACGTCGTCGGAAACCACCCCATCGAGCCCGAACTGCTCGGTGTACCGGGCTGCCCCGACGTCGACGCTGAAGCGCTCGTCGACCTGCGTGCCGCGCCCGAACGTGAACTGCGAGCTGCCGCCCCCGGTGTCGAAGACGACCACCGCACCCTCCGGCTGGCCGAGTCCGGCCAGGGCGGCCAAGTAGGCCAGGCGGCTCTCCTCCTCGCCGGAGATCACCTGCACTGCGACGCCGGTGGCGTGCTCGATCGCGGCCAGGACTTCGGCCTGGTTCTTGGCGATGCGCAGCCCCGCGGTGCCGACTGCGGCGACCTCACGGACCAGGTGTGCCCTGGCCTCCGCGACCATCCCGCGGATGGCGTCGGACGTCCGGGCCAGGGCGTCCGCCGAGATCGTCCCGGCTTCTGCCAGGCCCTCGCCCAGCTGGGTCACGTCGGCCCGGTCGACCAGCGCCTGCCACGTCCCGTCACCGGCAGGCTGTCCGATGTGGAACTTCACGGAGTTCGTGCCCACATCGATGGTCGCGTAGCGCGGCGGCTCCCCGTCGTAGAGCGCACCCAGGCCGCGCGGGTAGCTGGTGTTGACCCGCGCACCGAGGCCCACGGCGCGCACGCCGGCCACCACTGCGTCGAGGTCCTCGGACTCGATGGCGATCGTGCGCGTGAGCCAGTCGCCGACCACGAGGTCGGTGAGCTCACTGGTGCAGCCCTCGATGCGGTAGCGCACCCGCCGCTTGGAGACGGGCACCTCGCGGACGCCCGGGGCCGGCTCCACGAGCTCAGTGAGGAACTGCTCAAGGGTGTACCGCTCACGGTCCAACGGCGGCATCGGCTCGCGCAGTGCCGCGAAGACCGCGGCCACATGCTCACCCGACAGCGGGAACTCCGCCTTGAGCACCGGCTCCCAGCGTTCCAGGCCGTTGCGCCCGACCTCGCGAAGGAGCTTGATGTCCATCAGGCCGGCACGGATCTTGACCGTGTCCCCGGTCGGGGAGATCAGGTAGGTCTCGTCGCTCTCCTGGATCCCGGTCGGCTCCAGTTTCGCGATGTACTCCTCAGCCGCGCCGAAGTGCGTGCCGAACGTGCGCCACTCCCAACGCGGGATGATGGTCTCGCCCATGTGCCGTCTCCTGCCGTATCCGTTCGGGTCTGGCGACTAGTCGTCGAAGCCCTCGCCCGTGGTGAAGAAGGTCAGGGCGCCGCGGGTCTTGGTCTGCATGTCGCCGTCCACCTCGAGTCCGAGGGACTCCAGGAACGCGAGGAACTCCTCCGAGGCCGTCGTGGCCTGTCCCGGCTCGACCTTGATCGAGAGCTCCACGAGGTCCGACTTGTCGGGCAGCAGCCAGCGCTCGACCACGACCTCGTGGCCGAACTCGTCCCACTCGGCCGCCCACTTGCTGACGGCGATCGGGCCCATCGCGACCAGGTCGTCCCAGCCGACGTCAGCGGGACCGAACTCCTCGATCAACCGTTCCTGGTCCGGGGTGAACAGCTTGCGCAGCGGGCGCCCGCCGGCGACCGCGTCGTCGATCTCGCCCTGGTCCTGGATCGACCCCAGCTTGGCCGAGATGACCTCCTTGTCCCCCACGCGGTCCATCTCGATCGCGAAGTCCTCGATCTCCAACCACGAGTTGTCGATCGTCGCGGGATCGACGGGGCGCAGCTTCACGGTGCTGTCGTCGTCGTCCCTGGCCTTCTTGCGGGCTCGCAGGACAAGGCCCGCATCGAACAGCGCCAGGCCCGGGGTGTCGAAGAAGTAGACCGTGCGGCTCTCCGGCTCCTCGTTGGCCTTGGCCAGGAGGGCCAGGACGCGGTCCTCGTCCTCGATGCGCGCCGTGATCTTGACCTCGACGGCGCTGACGGCCGGGTCGATCTGCACAGAGGTCTTCAACTCGTCGGTCATGGCGGTCCCTTCTCCCTAGACGGCCCATCCGAGGCGGGCGCCCTGGCCTTCGCCGGGCGGTCGCAGGGTAGCGACCAGGAAGGTGTCGAGTCCCTGTGAGCGCAAGGACGTGCTCGACTACCGGCTCGCCTCGTCCACTTCGGCGACCAGCGGATCGAGGACAACCTCGGGATGGTCGCGCTGCACCCACTGCACCTGCCAGCGGTCGGTGAACAGGGCCAGCAGCGCCCCGTCGCCGCGTTCGAGCACCTCGGTGCCCCGGCGGGCCTCGATCGCGGCGATGTCCTCGCGACGGGTTCGCCGGGCGATCGTGTAGGGCAGGGTCTCGAGGTGGATCGGGGCGTGCAGCTCGTGCTCGAGCCGGTGCGCGGCGACCTCGAACTGCATGGGGCCGACGGCGGCGAGCACCGGTGCCTGGTTGCCGCGCCGGTCCGAGCGCAGCACCTGCACCACGCCCTCCTGGTCCAGCTGGTCGATGCCGCGCTGGAACTGCTTGTACCGCGACGGGTCCTTGGCGCGCGCGATCCGGAAGTGCTCGGGGGCGAAGCTCGGGATCGGCGGGAACCGGACGGGGATCTCGGCGTACAACGTGTCCCCGGCGCGCAGCGACCCGGCGTTCACCAGCCCGATCACATCCCCGGGGTAGGCGATCTCCAGGGTCTCGCGGGTCCGGCCGAAGACGGCGTGCACGTACTTCGTGGCGAACGAGCGTCCCGTCGGCTCGTGGGTCAGGACGTCACCCCGGTGGAACACCCCGGAGTTCACCCGGGCGAACGCAAGGCGGTCGCGGTGGGCGGAGTCCATCCCGGCCTGCACCTTGAACACCTGGGCGCTGAACGGTGCCTCGACCGGCCGCGGTGTGCCGGCCTCATCGGGCCGCGCGCCGGCGGGCGGCGCCAGGTCGCAGAGCACGTCGAGCAGCTGGCCGACGCCGAAGTTCAGCACTGCGGCCGCGAACAGCACCGGCGTGGTCCGCTCAGCCAGGTACTCGGCCTCGTCGTGGTTGTAGCCGTCGGCGTCGAGCAGCTCGTGCTCACCCACCGCCTCGGTCCAGGCGTCACCCTCGCTGGCCAGAGCGGCCTGCGGGTCGAGGAACTGCTGCGGGGCGATCGACGCGCCACCCGCGGTGCGGGTGAACTTGATGAACCCACCGGTCGTGCGATCCAGCACGCCGCGGAAGTCCCCGGCGATGCCGACCGGCCAGGTCAGGGGCGTGGGGATCAGCCCGGTCCGGGTCTGGATCTCGTCCATCAGGGCCAGCGGGTCGCGCCCCGGCCGGTCCCACTTGTTCACCACCGTCAGGATCGGCACACCGCGGCTGCGGCACACCTCGAACAGCTTCATCGTCTGGGGCTCCAGGCCCTTGGCCGCATCCAGCAGCATCACGGCGCTGTCCACGGCGGTCAGCACCCGGTAGGTGTCCTCGGAGAAGTCGGCGTGCCCGGGGGTGTCCACCAGGTTCAGCACGATGTCGCGGTAGGTGAACTGCAGCGCCGACGAGCTGATGGAGATGCCGCGCGCCTGCTCCATCTCCATCCAGTCCGACACGGTCGAGCGCCGGCCGGCCTTGCCGTGCACCGCGCCGGCCTGCCCGATCGCCCGAGCATGCAGCGACAGCGCCTCGGTCAGCGTGGACTTGCCCGCGTCGGGGTGGCTGATGACGGCGAATGTCCGGCGGCGTCCTGCCTCGACGGACACCGATCCGACGCCCACGGTCAGGGCGGATCCCGCGCCGGATGACGGCTCGCTCATCGGACTCCCAGGTGCTCCTCGGACGGGCCCACCTGCTCCTCGGAGCCGGGGCGACGGGCGCCGACGACGGCACCCTGTTCAGGCGATTCTACGCCTGACGGTGGGCCCGGCCGGTCGTCGTCCGGGCCCGCCTTAGCCGTCCCTTGTCGCCGCGAGGGGGCGAATGTGCGTGCCATCGGTCAAGTTCTGCGGCAGGGTGTGCCGACAACGACCAGCACAGGCCCCAACCCCGGGGCGCGACCGACACCGAGGGGGCACCTGGCGTGTACGCATCCGTGCGCACCGCGGCGGTCGCCGCGGCGGCGGCCATGAGCCTGTTCGCCGGCACCGTGTCGGTCGCCCAGGCGAGCACCCCGCGCTCCGCCCCCGCCGACGACGCGATCCGCGTGGCCACGTACAACGTCATGAAGACGACCCGCCTGGCGAACAAGTGGTCGTGGTCCAAGCGCCGTGGCGCAGTGGTGAACACCGTCCGGGATGTCTCGCCCGACGTCCTGGCCATCCAGGAGGCGAACCTCCAGCGCTGGGGTGGCGCCACGCACCTCGAGGACGTCCGCGGGCTCCTTGGCTCCGTGGGCTACCAGATTGCCTCGACGGACTACTCCCAGTGCACCCTCGGGTGCACGCGCGGGGCTCATATCTTCTTCAAGCCCTCGCGGATGAGCCTGGCGACCCTGCCCACGGGTGCTCCGGCTGCGGGGATGGCGGGCATGTCCACCATCGGGAACGTCGACTTCGGCAGGACCCAGGACCGCAACGCGTCCTACGCCTTCCTGACACCCCTGGGCAGCCCCCGGACCACCCTGTTCATCTCAGCCCACCTGCCGACCGAGAAGGACGCCGAGGGGGAGCGGCTCCGTGTCGCCGTGGCGTCGGGTCTGCGCCCGTGGGCCGACTCCCTGATCGCGGGCAGTGGACTTGACGGGGTGAACATCGTCATCGGCGGGGACTTCAACTCCTTCCAGCGTCGCCAGCCCAACGGCGCGCAACAGGTCCTGGCCAGCTCGGGGCTCATCGATGGGTTCGCTGCGCCGGTCAAGGTGAACGGCAACTACTCGACGGTCAACTACACCCCGAAGACGCGCAAGTACAAGGGCTTCCCGCCCAGGCCCTACTACTACGGGCGGGACACGACGCGGATCGACTACATCTTCTCCACGGCGCCACCAATCCGCCATGAGGTGGTCCTGCACCTGACCGCGAAGGGGAAGTTCGACAACAACTACCGAGCGTCGGACCACAACATGGTGCTGGTGGACCTCCCCCTGCGTTGAGCTCAGCGCTGGTGGGTGTCGTGAGCGGGATCGTCGAGGAACCCCTCCCACTCGTGCATGCTGCCCAGGCCGTAGGCGACCTCGAGGTTGTGCCGGGTGCACACCTGGGCCGGAGGGCCGCTCGCGATGACCCGGCCGCTGACCAGCACCACCCAGTCGGCGGCACGGGCCTCGTCGAGATCGTGCGTGGTGAGGATCACCGTGCACCCATCGGCCAGCTTCTCGTGGATGAGGGTGTCGATCGTCGCCGCAGAGTTCATGTCCAGGCCGGTGAGGGGCTCGTCGAGGACGAGCAGCTCGTGATCCTGCACGATGCCCTGGGCGATGAGGACCCGCTGGCGCTGCCCGCCGGAGAGCTCGTGCATGTGCCGCCGGGCCAGGTGGCTGATCTCCATGCGCGCCAGGGCCTCGTCGATCGCCGCGCGGTCCGAGGCGCGGAAGCGGCCGAACACCCCCCGCTCGGCGTACCTGCCCAGCCCCACGACCTCCCGGACCGTGATGGGCGTGACCCGGGGGACCGGGGTGGCCTGCATGACGTAGCTGATGTGCTCCCGGGCAGAGACCGGGTCCGCCCCGAGCACCCGGAGGTTGCCGGCGGCCACCGGGACGAGCCCGACGAGCGCGGAGAGCAACGTGGACTTGCCTGACCCGTTCGGGCCGATCACCGACACCACACCCACCGGCGGGATCGTGAACGATGACGCGGCCACCGCCACGAAGGCGCCGTAACGCAGCTCGAGGTCCTCGGCCACGACGACGGGGTCGCCGGGCGACCCGGGGCCGGGTCGATGGACGTGCCCGCCGGTGTCCGGAGTCACGCCGCCCATCACGCCACCGCCGCGACGGCATCGCCGGGGGGTGCGGCCAGGCCGTTGTCGCGCCGCTGCCGCCGGGCGTGGATCGCCGTGGAGAAGGGCAGCACGAGGAAGAAGATGACGACCGGGATGAGGGCCATCGTGGCCGAGGCGGCCGTGCCCAGGTGGTAGCTGAGCACCAGCCCGAGCCACACCGAGACCACCGACAGCCCAGCCGCCCCGAGCATCATCCGGGGGACCGTCCGGGCGATCAGCGAGGCCGTCGCCGGGGGCCCGACGAGCAGCGCGAAGACGAGCAGGGTGCCCACGGCCTGGAAGCTGCCGATGACCGCGGTGGCGATCAGGACCAGCAGCGCGGCGTGCGCCGCCTTGGGGCGCATCCCCAGCAGGTAGGCCTTGTGCTCGTTGAAGGACAGCGCCAGCAGTGGGCGGTACAGCAGGATCGAGGCAACGATCACGACCGCGCCCAGCGCCAGCTGCCACGCGATGTCCTCACGGGTCACCCCCAGCGCATTGCCGAAGAGGATCGAGGTGAGGCTGCCGGTGTAGCTGTCCACCTTGGAGATGATCACCACACCGAGGGCGAGCATGCCGACGAACAGCAGCCCGATCGCCGTGTCCTCGCTGAGGCTGCTGTGCCGTCGAACCGTCTCGATCAGCAGGAGCATGGCTGCCGCGGCGATGGCCGCCCCGAGAAGGGGGGAGAAGCTGAACGCCACGGCGGCCGCGATCCCGGGCACGACGCCGTGGGTGAACGCGTCACCGAAGAAGGCCATCCCGCGGAGCACCAGCCATGTCCCCACCACGGCGCACATCAGCCCGGCGAGGATGCCCCCCACGAGCGCCCGCTGCTGGAAGCCGAGCGCGAACGGCTCGGTGAACCACTCGATCACGGGCACGGGCGAAGCCTAGCCACCCAGCGCATCGGAGATCCGCTGGGCGTTCGTGCGGACCATCCCCTGGAAGGTGTCCGCCGAGGATCCGGGCTCGCCCAGGCTGTCCACGTAGAGCGCTACCACCTCGATGTCGCCCACCTCGGAGGCCAGGGCGTCGACGAGCGCCTGCGGGTTGGCGGTGTTGGCGAAGATCGCGGTGACGCTGGCCTCCTTGACGGTGGTGGCCAGGGCCGCCAGCTCCGCGGAGCTCGGCTCGGCCAGGGTGGACCCACCGGGGATCACAGTGCCGGCGACGGTGTAGCCGTACGCGGCCGCCAGGTAGCCCAGGGCGTCGTGGTCGGTCACGAGGATGCGCCGCTCCTCGGGGACCGTGGCCAGGGTCGCAGCCACCTCGTCGTTGACGGTCATGAGCTCGCCCTGCAGCGTCGTGCCGCACTCGGCGAAGTCGGGGTTCCCGGTGGCCTTGGTCAGCTCGGCGCCGATCAGGCCCGCCGCCTTGGCCGCGCGCGTCACGTCGTGCCACACGTGCGGGTCCTCGCTGCCGTGCTCGTGCCCCTCCTCCTCGGCGTGCCCCTCCTCCTCGGCGTGCTCCTCGCCCTCGGAGTGTCCGCCGAACGGCAGCGGATCCAGCTGCGGGGCCACCTCGAACACCGTGGCCCCGTCGGCCTTCGCCGACTCGATGCTCTTCTCGAGGCCCCCCTCGAGACCGAGGCCGTTGGTGATCACCAGGTCGGCGCCGACCATCGCCGCGACGTCCTGCGACGACGGGGAGAAGTCGTGCGGGTCGGCCCCGACCGGCATGAGCGTGGTCACCTCGCCGGCCCCGGCGCACTCGACGATCTGGCCGGTGATGTCACCCCAGATCGTCGTGGTGGCCACGACCGACGCCCCCGCGCCGCCGGATCCGGAGGGGGAGGCCGCGGTGTCCGGGTCGGAGCTTGCGCATCCGGCCAGGACGAGGGCGGCGGCGGCGAGGCCGGCGAGGGCTACCGGGGTGGTGCGTCGGGTCATGGTGCGTCCTGTCCTGCGGAGGGCGTCAGCAACGAATGAGAATCAGTCTAGATTAAGATGCCGGTACCGCCAACTTGGATGTCGCAGGGCGGGAGCGGGCCTGGCTCAGGCACGTCGCGGCCAGCCCAGCCCAGGACGGGCTAGGCTTCGGGCATGTCCAGCACCGCCCAGCCGCGCCAGCGGACCACCCGCCAGCGGGTCGCGGTCTCAGCGCTCCTGGCGGAGTCCGGGGAGTTCCGCAGCGCCCAGGACATCCACGCCGCCCTGCGAGCGCGTGGCGACTCGGTGGGGCTGGCCACCGTCTACCGGAACCTCGGGCTGATGGCGGAGCTCGGCGAGCTCGACACCCTCGTGCGCGACGACGGGGAGACCCTCTACCGGCAGTGCAGCGACGTGCACCACCACCACCTGGTGTGCCGTCGGTGTGGGCGCACCGTCGAGATCGCGGGCCCGGCTGTGGAGAAGTGGGCGAACGCCGTCGCAGCCGAGCACGGCTTCACCGACGTGAGCCATCAGCTGGAGCTGTTCGGGTTGTGCACCACCTGCCGCACCGGCGGCTGAACCCCCCGACGATCCCGCTGCCACGTGCCCGGTCGGCGACCCTCCGGCGGGCCTACTCTGGGCGCCATGGATCCGGATCGCCCCGCGCCGGCATCGAGCGCGTCGGATCCGGCGGCTGATGGTTCGGCGGCCACCTCGGCCACCTCGCCCGCCTCGAAGTGGCTGGTCCCGCGGCGCGTCCTGATCGGGGCCATGGGCATTGCCGGGATCCTCATGGCGCCCCTGGTGGTCGCGTACCTGGCCGTCGGGACCGTCGCAGCCCTCGGCGTGGCGATGGGTTACGCCGGGAGCCTCACCCCCGCACTCAAGTTGCGGCCGGGCTACGCCCTGGCCCTGGTCCTGCCAGCGGCGATGACCGGCGTCGTCGCCTCAGGGGTCGCCGGCCAGGTCCTGCCCGCGGCCTGCTTCGTCGCGCTCGCCTGCTTGCTCGTCGCGCCCGCGAACATCGTGCAGAACGGCCTGCTGGCCGGCATCCCCACGATCGCCGCGGTCTACGCCACGCTGCCCGACCGTCAGGACCCGACCCAGGTTGGCGCCTGGATGCTCGTGGGTGGCGCGATCGTCGTGGTGGTCGCGGCCCTCACTGGGCTGCGCCTGCCGGCCGAGCCGGTCGGCGTCGAGCCGTGGACGGCGTGGACCCATGCGGTGGCGATGGCCGTCGTCGTCGGCGGGATCGTCCTGGTCCTGGGCGTCGTGGCCATCCCGCACGGCTACTGGATCGCGATGACGATGACCGTCGTGCTGCGGCCCTACGGCACCGAGACGCAGTCCGTGGCCCGTCAGCGGGTGGTCGGCACCACCCTGGGCGCCGTCCTGGCACTGGGCCTGGCGCTGGTGCTGCCTGGGTGGGCGGCGCTGGCTGTTGCGGTCGCCCTGCTCGTGCTCATGGTCGCCAATGCCCTCATGGGCCGCTACGCCCAGCAGGTCACCTTCCTCACGCCGTTCATCGTGCTGGTCGGCTCGGGGGGAGGCGACGACGCGGTGGGCGTCGCACTGGACCGGGTCGTGGCCACACTCGTCGGGGCGGTCCTGGCAGCGCTCATGGCCCTGGCGCTCTGGCGGGTCGACAGGCGTCGTCAGCAGACCTGATCGATGGGGCCGATCGTGGCGCCCCCGCCCGTGACCGGGTCCCCGCCCTGGCCCGGTTCGGTGGTCGGGACGCGGCCGATGCCGGCACATGTGGACCCCGCGATGTGGTAGCAGTCGATGCACAGCCACAGGGCGGCGATCTCGAAGTCGGCGTCCCCGCCGCAGCGCGCGCACGGCCGTGGGGGCGCGCTGACGTCGGGCAAGGCCTCGGGCATGGGCCCATGCTCGCACCTCAGGCAGTGGGCGCAACCCGTGGCGGTGGGAGTGCGGCGGTCCTACGATCGCGACCATGAGGTACTTCGTGACCGGCGCGACCGGCTTCATCGGTGGCGTCGTCGTGCGCAAGCTCGTCCAACGTGGTGACGACGTGGTCGCCGCTGTCCGGTACCCGGGCAGGGCCCGCCACCTCGCGGACCAGGGCGTCGAGGTGGTCCGCGGCGATGTGTCCGACCGCGGCTCGCTCGTGCCCCCGATGCGCGGTGTGGACGGGGTGTTCCACATCGCGGGCTGGTACAAGGTCGGGGTCGATGACCGCGACGCCGCGTGGGCGACCAACGTCGACGGCACCCGCAACGTCCTGGACGTGATGGCCGAGCTGGGGATCGCCAAGGGCGTCTACACCTCGACGCTGGCGGTCAACTCCGACACGCACGGTGTCGAGGTGGACGAGTCCTACCACTTCGTCGGCCGGCACCTGAGCCTCTACGACGCCACCAAGGCCGAGGCCCACCGGATCGCGCAGGCCCGGATCGCCGGCGGACTGCCGCTGGTCATCGTGATGCCGGGACTGGTCTACGGCCCTGAGGACACCAGCAGCGTCCGCGCGTCCCTGCGCAACCTGCTGCGCGGGCGCCTGCCCGCCGTTCCGACCGGCACGGCCTACTGCTGGGCCCACGTCGACGACATCGCCGATGCCCACATCCTCGCGATGGACACCGCGAGCGCTGGGCAGACCTACATCATCGCCGGCCCGCCGGCCACGGTCCTGGACGCGATGCGCCTGGCGGCCCGGGTGGCCGGGAAGCGCGCGCCGATCGGGATCCCCGCGGGTGGGATGCGGGCGATGGCGCCCGTGACCGGCCTGCTGGGCAGGGTGGTGCCACTGCCTGCGGAGTACTCAGCCGAGGGCCTGCGGGTCATCGCTGGCCCCACGTACCTCGGATCCAACGCCAAGGCCCGTCGGGAGCTGGGCTACGACCCGCGTCCCCTGGAGGTCGGCTGGGCCGACACGGTGCGCCACGAGATGGCCACGATGGGCTGAGGCCGGTCCCGGCCTCGTTGGCCGGCCCCGGCTCAGCGCGTCACGAGCAGCGCCGCCACCACGACAGAGATGTCCATCGCCGTCACCGCGGCCATCTTCACCTGGAACGAGCGCTTGGCCGTCTTGTGCCGGAACACGCTCATCGCGACCCAGGCCCCCACGGTCCCGGAGACCGCCGCGGACAGCAGCAGCGCCCGCTCGGAGATCCGCCGCTGACCTGCGCGCGCCCGCTGCTTGTCGACGCCGAACATCGCGAACGAGATGACGTTCGCGATGACCAGGTAGACGAGGAACCAGGGCATGTCCGCCTCTCAGTGGTGGGCG
The DNA here is from genome assembly GCA_963706875.1 of uncultured Actinomycetes bacterium. Classification (GTDB taxonomy): domain Bacteria; phylum Actinomycetota; class Actinomycetes; order S36-B12; family CAIYMF01; genus Prado023. The sequence goes on from CAVPNW010000014.1 coordinate 116,457, forward strand.
TTGTACACGATGCCGCCGCGGGCCACGTAGCCTCGCAGCACCGCGAGGCCCTGGTCGCGCATGACACCGGGAACCACGGTGATGCCGCGGTGGGCGAGCTGGTAGGAGTAGTCCGGCGGCGTGGGCCCCTCGTCGAACCCCACCGTCGCGATCACATCGCCGGACGTCGTGGAGTACACGACCTCGGCAACGCCGGACCACACGACCGCACCCAGGCACATCGCGCACATCTGGCTGCTGCTGATGAGCTGGAACCGCGGCCGTCCGGGGCTCCCGAGGTCGTAGGTGCCCACGACGGCCTGCGCCAGCCCGATCGCGAGCACCTCCGCGTGGGCCAGGCTGGAGTCCTCCGGGACCACCCGGTTGACCCCCACCGCGATCAGCCGGCCGGACTCCTGCTCGAACACCGCTGCTGCGAACGGCCCGCCCGTGCCCCGGTCGACGTTGCGCGTCGCCAGGTCGAGGACGAACTCCATCCGATCGGTCAGGTGGGCCAGCGGGTCGGGAGTCGGCAGGTCGCCGACCCAGTCCGGCAGGTGGATGGTCAAGGTCATCGGCAGCATGCGAACCTCCGATCGGCGTGGGAGCGACACTACGCCGACGGGCTCAGCCGCCGATGCCCGCAGGCCGTGGGCTGCCCGGGGATGGCGCGAGGTGAGCTCGTGAGATCCCGGGGGATTTGGGAACCTACGCGACCGTAACTTACGCTTGGATCGTCGACCGTGAGAGGTGCCCGTGGCGCCCGGGGAGGAGTTCGTGATGACTGGTGGCACCCAGAGCGCCCACACTGGGCGGATGGATCCTGACGCTGCCGCAGCGCCCCACGACGGTGCCCCGGCCGTCCACGGGGTGGCGGCGCTGAAGCCCAAGCTGCGCGGATGGCTGCACTTCGGCGCAGCACCCCTCGCGTTCGTCCTCGGCCTCGTCCTGATGGTCGTCACGCCCACCGTGGGCCTGCGCGCGGCCGTGGCGGTGTACGTGCTGACCACCGTCCTGCTGTTCGGGGTCAGTGCCGCGTACCACCTGGGCGCCGGGTCGGCGCGGGTCAACGACTTCCTGCACAAGCTGGACCACGCCAACATCTACCTGTTCATCGCCGGCTCGTACACCCCCTTCGCGGCAGCCCTTCCCTCCGCGACGCTGCGGTGGACGATCCTCGCGCTGGTGTGGGGGATCGCCCTGGTCGGGCTGATCGTCCGGGTCGCCTGGACATCGGCCCCGCGCTGGCTGGTGACCGGCTCCTACCTCGCGCTGGGCTGGGTCGCGATCTTCTTCCTCCCGGCCTTCTACCGGGACCTCGGGGCCGCCACCGTCGCGCTCCTGGCGATCGGCGGCGTCCTGTACTCCGTCGGGGGTGTTGTCTACGCCCGGAAGAAGCCCAACCCGCATCCGGAGTGGTTCGGGTTCCACGAGCTCTTCCACGCGTTCACGATCGCGGCCTACCTGGTGCAGTACGTCGCCGTCGCGATGGTCGTCACCTCCTGAGGGTCGCCGTGGCGATGGTCGTCACCTCCTGAGGGTCGCCGTGGCAATGGTCGTCACCTCCTGAGGGTCGGCGGTTCGCGGGCGAGGTGGCCTAGCATGGCCACGGTCGTGCACACCCCGCCCAGGAGGTCCGTCGATGGTTGAGGTCAAGCCCGCATGGACGTTCGTCCGGGAGCGGCGCTACCTCGCGCTGCGCACAGGAGTCGCGACCGCCGTGGCCAGCGTCGGCCCGTCCTTCGCGCGTGGACTGCTGCCCCGTTCGACCACCGACCAGGCGATGGTCACCGGTGCGACCGCCGCCTACGCACTGGGCTTCTCCGCCCTGGGGCTGTCGATCGCCGAGGCGGTCTCGGAGATCATCGTGAACAACCGGCAGGGGGGGAACCCGGAGAACATCGCACTCGCAGCCTCGGGGATCGTTGCCGCGGGGGGAATCGCCGTCATCGCCGCGGTCCCCGACGACAACAGCGTCTCGCTGCCGCTTGCCACGGCCCAGTCGGTGGCGCGCGTGGTGACGGTCGGGGCGGTGGCCGGGGCCCTCGTCGTGGGTTCGGACCGGATCCTGGACCGCGTTGTCGGCGAGCGGGCGCTGCCCGTCAACCTCCTGATCGCGGGGGCACTGGGCGCGGCGACGGGCGGGGTCACCGTCGCCCTGCGCAACGTGCGCGCGAAGAAGCACGGCGAGGGGCGCCCGGCCGAGCGCAAGGCCGTTGCTGTCGAGCGCAACCCGAAGCAGCTGGGCCGCTCGGTGGCCATGGGCGGGGCGGTCGCGGGCGGGTTGGTCGCCCTGGCGGGCGTCCAGTTCGGGATCGCCGAGGGGACCCCGATCGTGGTGTCGAAGCTGATGGGCCGCCCGGCCAACCCGGTGACGCCGCTGGTCGGGCACGTCGCCGCCGCCACGCTGATTGCCGTGACGGGGGGCATCCTGCTCAACAGGGTCCGCTGGCACGTGATGCGCGCCGACGATGTCGTCGAGCCCGCCTACCCCGACGCGCCCACGAACCCGCACGTCACCGCCGGGCCGAACAGTGTCGTGGCGTTCGACGCGATCGGCAAGGAGGGCCGGCGCTTCGTGCTGATGACACTGACCCCCGAGCAGATCACCGAGGTGATGGGGGAACCGGCGAAGTCCCCGGTGCGGGCAGTCGCCGGCTTCGGCAGCGCGTCGACCGCGCAGGACCGGGCCAAGATCGCGCTGGCGGAGCTCGAACGACTGGGCGGCTTCGAGCGCTCATTGATCGTTGTGGCCGCGCCCACGGGGGTCGGCTACGTCAACTACTCCTTCGCCGAGGCGGTCGAGTACCTGACTAGGGGGGACTGCGCCATCGTCGTCCCGCAGTACGCCCTCGTGCCCAGCGCGCTGGCTCTCAAGGAGACCCGCGAGGGCGAGGCCCAGCAGGAGCTGATCCTGGCGGGCATCCGCGACCGCATCGCGGCGATGCCCGAGTCCAGCCGCCCCCGCCTCGTGCAGTTCGGTGAGAGCCTGGGCGCTGAGGTGGCCCTCGACGTCGCGGCCGGGGGAACGAACCGCTTCGAGGAGCTCGGCGTCGAGCGGGGCCTCTACCTCGGCACGCCGTTCCGCACGGCGCTGTGGGCGAGCTGGTTCTCCGAGCGGCCACTGGTCGATCCGAAGGGCCTGATCGGTCTGGTCTCCCAGGCCAGTGAGATCGCCGACCTCCCCGAGAGCGCGCGACACGTGATGGTGATCCACCACGACGACCCGATCAACAAGTTCGACTACGCCGCACTGGTGCGCGCCCCCTGGTGGATGGGTCCGGCTGAGACCCGTCCCCCCGGAGTCCCGCGCGAGACCGCCTTCCGGCCGGTCATCACGTTCATCATCACCCTGATCGACCTCAAGAACGGCATGAACTCCAAGCCGGGGCAGTTCGTCCGCCAGGGCCACGACTACCGGATCGAGCTGCGCGAGGCCGTGCAGCGCACTTATGTCCTGCCCGCCACCGACGAGCAGGCCGAGCGCATCGAGGAGGCCCTGCGCGACAACGAGCGCGAGTGGGCGACCCGGCGGATGGTGGCCTCGCGGTTCGCCACGGCCCGCGACGCCGTCAAGGCGCAGTTCGCCCGATGGGGCCAGGACTCCGACTCCATGGACCTCGACGGCCTGACCGCCGCCGAGCTGGCACGGGGTGGGGCCGCCCGGACCGCCGGGATGGCACAGGCTGAATCAGGTCCACCGCCGGAGTAACGTCCTGGGGCGAGTTCGAACTGCCCAGGAGGCCGATGATGCGCACCCCGCCCGAGCCCACGTTCGGTCCCGGTGACGGGGTGGACTTCGCCAACCACTTCGATCGTGAGCTGGCTGGGGTGTTCGAGCGCCGCGAGGCTGATTGGCGCAACGGCGCGGTGGTCTACCAGGTGCTGGTCGACCGGTTCGCCCCACCCGAGGACCTCGAGGCCAAGCGGCACCTGTACCCGGCACCCAAGCGGCTGCGCGCCTGGGACGAGGTGCCGACCCGGGGCGAGTACCTCGAGGAGGCGAAGCTGTGGAGCCACGAGATCGACTTCTGGGGCGGTGACCTCGCAAGCACCCGCAGCCGACTGGATCACATCCAGGGCCTCGGCGCGGACGTGCTCTACCTGAACCCGATCCACCTTGCCTTCACCAACCACAGCTACGACTCGTTGGACTACGCGCAGGTGGCGCCCCAGTTCGGCACCCGCCAGGACGTCATCGACCTGGCCGAGACGTTGCACGGCCTCGGGATGAAGCTGGTGCTCGACGGGGTGTTCAACCACATGGGCCGCAACTCCGAGATGTTCCGAAGTGCTGAGTCCGACCCGAGCAGCCGCTATCGGGACTGGTTCGACTTCGGTGAGCAGTTCCCCGGCGGCGTGCGCACCTGGTGGCTCGCCGAGAACCTGCCGGAACTGGTGATGGAGAACCCAGCGGTCCAGGAGTACGTCTACGCCGCGCACGACTCGATCGTGCGCAGCTACCTGCGCGATGGAACCGACGGGTGGCGCCTGGATGTCGCTGTCGACACCGGGTTCCGCTACCTCGAGCAGCTCACGAACGCCGCACACGAGGAGAAGCCCGGATCGCTGGTCGTGGGCGAGATCGCCACGTACCCCCGTGAGTGGTTCCCGTCGGTGGACGCGGTGATGAACTTCGCCCTGCGCGAGATCCTCCTGGAGACGGCCAACCACCGGATCGCGCCTGCGCACGCGCTGCGGATGATCGACCGCCTGATCGGCGAGGCCGACTTCGAGCACATCCTCAAGTCCTGGATCTTCCTGGAGAACCACGACACCGCGCGGCTGGCCACGACGGTGCCCGACCCGGACGCCAGGCGGATGGCCCAGGTGCTCCAGTTCACCCTGCCCGGGGCGCCCAACCTGTACTACGGCTGCGAGGTCGGCATGGCTGGCGGCGATGATCCGGAGATGCGGGCCCCCATGCGCTGGGACCTGGTCACGGAGGACAACCCCTCGTTGGCGTGGACCCGGCAGCTGATCGACCTGCACCAGTCGCGCCGGGCGTTGCGGGTGGGGCAGTTCCGGACCCTGACCACCGACCGGCTGATCGGATACGAGCGCTACACCGACCGGATCGCCGACTCCGTGTTCGTGCTGGCCAATCCATCGGGCGAGGACGTCACCGAATGGGTCCAGCTGCCGAACTCGAAGCTGATGAACCCGTTCTGGATGCTCGACCTGCTCGGCGATTCCGACGTGCGCCTGCGCAACGGGCTGATCCGCGTCTCACTCCCGGCCGACGGTTTCCTGGTCCTCGCCGCGGAGATCCACCCGGAGGGCGGCTACTCCTCATACAAGCGGGTCCAGTAGCGGACCACGGTGGTCGGGCTACGGGTGGATGAACTGCCCTGAGGACAGCCGTGCGGCCTCGTCGCGGCACCACAGGGCGATCAGCCCGCGGTAGTGCTCGATGAACGTGTCGTGCTCGTGCGGCGGGAACGTCGCACGGACGGTGTCCACGATCACGGCGTCCATCTCGGGCCCGCTGAACCACTCGAGGGCGATCTGGTCGAAGTTGCGCAGCCGGGAGTCGCACCAGTCGTAGTACCGGTCGGCCTCGAAGTACTCGTCTGACAGCTTGCGGTAGCGGGTGAGCTTCTCCTCGTAGGTCAGGTCGTCGCGGTCGGCGATCGCGTTGTACCGGGAGGACTGCATGTCCACGGTCGTGGGTCGCTGCGTCACCAGGCAGTAGGCGCTCCACTTGACCAGCGCCTTCATCGCCCACGGGAAGTAGTAGTGCAGCGAGGTGATCGCCACGTCGGGGCACGCGTTGGCGTAGTCGATCGGGTACACCTGATCGGGCTGGCCGTCCGTGCCGCGCTTGACCAGCATCTCGCAGGAGTTGAACTCCCACTTGAAGAAGGCGTTGACGGTCCGGTTGATCGTGATGCACTCCTCGCCGGCCTGCGGTGAGAGGAAGTCGTGGTCCACGGCGTAGCGCGCGTGCATCGGCTCGTCGGGCAGGAAGTGCATGACCATCGTCTCGGGCCCGATCGACAGTGAGCGGGCGAACACGTCGTGGGGCTCGGCGGCCTGCAGGTGCATGAGCATCTCACCGGAGTCGTCGTAGGCGCGGAACAGGTCTGCCTGGGTGTCGATGCGCGAGACCCCCCGCCAGCCACCTCCGTCGAAGGGCTTCATGTACATCGGGTACCCCACTGGCTCGGCCAGTGCCGCGAGGTCGAACGGCCGGTTGTAGCGCTCGGCGGTGTAGGCGTACTTCGCATGGTCGAGCGGGTTCTTGTAGGGCACAAGGACGGTCTCGGGGATCTTCATCCCCAGGCGCATCATCGCGCAGTAGGCCGAGTGCTTCTCCATCGACTGGAAGGTGAAGGGGCTGTTGAGCAGGTACACGTCGTCCATCAGGGCGACCTTCTTCAGCCACTCCCGGGGCACGTAGTACCAGTAGGCGAGGCGATCGATGACCAGCTCCTGCCGGGGCTTGTCGCGCAGGTTGAACGGCTCGATGGTCGTCCGCTCGGTCTCGATCACATGAGTGGTCCCGTGGGCGTCGGGGATCGGGCCGAGGGCGCGCACCAGGGACTCGAAGGCCACCGGCCAGTCGTTCTCGGTGCCCAGGAGCAGTCCCACCAGGTGCGAGCGGGTCGTGGCGTCCATCGTGTCCTCCGGTACTCGGGTGGGGGTCGGGTGGTCGGGGCGGTGGGGAGGGTCGAGTCCTCAGAGTGCTGCCAGGTGCTTGACGGCCATGCGCTGCCACGAGGGCCAGTCGTGCGGGGTGTCGGTGCCCCAGACGTCCAGCTCGCAGGGGATCGCCTTGGCCCACAGGGCCTGCGCGAGCGCCCACGACGACGGCAGCGCCCGGGTCGGGTGCTCCTCGAAGGCCCCCGAGCCGACCACCAGCTGGATGAACACGCGACTGCGCAGCCAGTCGAGGTGGTCGCCGTACAGGTTGGGGACGTAGGCCGCGGGGTTGTTGAAGTACAGGGCGTCACCCATCTCGCCCCAGGCATGCCAGCTGCCCGGGTCGTAGTTGCCCGACATCCCGATCGCGTGCGGGAACAGGTCCGCCCGGCGCAGCGCGAGGTTCACCGCGTGGAAGGCGCCCATGCTTGCCCCGGCGGTCACGATCGGGACGTACCCGCCGCAGTCGTTGTGGATCGCCGCGGCCACCTGGTCGGTGATCCACGCGTGGTAGGCGTCGTGGCGCCGGGCCCGCTCCTCGCTGGGGATCGAGGTGTTGGACCAGGACGCGTGGTCGTTGGCGTCGACCGCGTAGACCTTGATCCGCCCGGCCTCGATCGCCGGAGCCAGGACATGGATGATCCCGTGATCCTCCATGTCGTAGGCGCTCCCGCCCTCGCAGGGGAAGTACAGCACCGGGGTTCCCCAGTGGCCGTAGGCCACGACGTGACCCGAGGCCTCGAGCGTGGGGGACCAGACCTGCCACTCGTCACGCCGCATGCGCGCAGTCTGTCGCGTCAGCCCGGGGTGTTGCCTGTCCGGCCCCAAGCGGCGCGCAGCAGCAGGCGCAGCCCGGGGTCCAGGCAGTCGCGCCATCCGGTGTAGTTGTGCCCGTCGGGATTCTCGATCAGCTGTGTCGGAACGCCCTGGCGGGTCAGCCTGCGGGTCAGTGAGCGGTTGTTGGCCAGGTTCTCCTCACCGGTCCCGCACGTCATCGTCACGGTCAGGTCCGCGAGGCGCTGGGAGTCGGCGTCGATGCCGTCGACGAAGCGCACGATGCGGTTGTAGTGGCGGTAGCCGCGCTCCATCCCGTCGGTCCGCGGCCGGAAGAACGACCCGGACTGGCTGAACACCCCGGCGAAGGTGCCCGGGTAGCTGGTCGCTGCATGCAGCATCGCCAGACCGCCCAGGCTCGCGCCCACCCCCACCGGTCGACCTGCCGTCACCACCGCGCCGGTGACCTTGGGCAGCATCCGGGTGACCAGTGCCCGGGCGTAGGCCGGCGAGGCCGAGTAGCTGCGGTCACGGTCGACGGGCTGCAGCAGCAGGACGCGGCAGCGCAGCGCTGGCTCGATGCGCGCCAGGGTCGTCACGTAGCGCAGCAGCTGGGCGAGGTCGGCGTACTCGGGTCCGTCATGAACGACCAGCAGGGGCAGGGGTTCGTCTGGAGCGGAGTCGGCAGGGACGTGGAGCTGCCCGACGACGGCGACATCGGCCTCGGGGTCGACGACCTCGGCGGTCCCGGGATCGACCACAAGTGCCCCAGCCGGATGGCTCCGGGCTGCGGGCGAGCGGCGGATCCGCTCGTCGGTGCCCCGGTAGGGGGCCCGCAGGCGCACCGAGGACACACCCTCACCGAGGGTCGGCTCCGCGGACGACGGGTCCCCGTCACCCAGTGTCGAGGGCCTGGCCACGGCCACCATCGCCGGCGTGCCCGGGCCGGTCGACACGGATCGGCGCGCGCGGGGATGGGACCGCCCGGTCAGCGCATCGCGCCGGGCGGCAGCTGCCTGCGCCTCGGCGTCCCTGCGGGCCTGGGCGTCCGCGGCATCGGCGACCGACAGCCACCATGGCCGGGCATACCCGGGGAACTCGATGACGGACTTGTCGCCGAACACCGTCCGGACCCGGTTCGGGTTCGCCGGGTCGATGACCATCGAGTCGCTGCCGTCTGCCCACTGCAGGATGAGCAGGTACTCCAACCGGTCGACGGGGGGCCGGGGGATACGTGCCACCCACTGGTCGCCCTCGAGGTGGAACTCCGGATCCGCGCCGAAGTCGCGCAGGTGGAACCACACGCGGCGCGGCGTGCAGCTCGCGTCGAGGTCGACGCGGAAGACCACCTCATGGGTCACCGGATCCACGGACGGGCCGGGCGCCAGCGCCACCTCGTCCCGGGAGTCCATCCGTCGATGCTACCGACCGCAGGTGCTCGCGCTCGGCCACGATCGGCGCGATCCGGCCACGCCCGGGACCGGATCGGGCACATGTGGGGAGCATCGCGCCCACATCCACCGAGCGGAGTGGCTGCGTCCGGGGATCTCGCGGTTTATAACGATGTGATAGATCGGCAGGTCGGTTTCTGTATCCAGGCGGGCTTGGGTGGCCGTTCATGCGGGCACACTTGTTGCATGACGATGACTGCCTCCCAGGCGCTGCGTGCGCCGCGCACCCCCGAGGGCTCCGGTGCACGCGCTGCGGCCTTCTTCGACCTCGATGGCACCCTGATCCCGGGCTCAGCCAACATCCCGCTGGCCAGGGCCGCGTTCCGGGCCGGGATGGTGACCCCGCCGGAGCTGGTGCGGGACCTGCGTCACGGCGTGTCCTTCCTGCTGCAGGGTGCCACCGACGAGCGGTCCGAGGCGGTGCGTGACCGGATCCTGGCGGCCGTGACCGGTCGCACCACCCAGGAGATGGTCGCGCTGTCCGAGGGGTTCATCCCGGACCTCGTGGCGTCCATCACCCCAACGATGCGCCGGGTGCTCGGCGAGCATGCCGCGGCCGGCCGCGACCGGATCGTGCTGTCTGCCAGCCCGACCGAGATCGTGTCCCGCGTCGCTGGCGCCGCGGGGCTCGAGCGGGGCACCGGAACGACGTCGGAGCTGGACGCGGACGGTCGCTACACCGGCCAGTTGGACGGCCCCTTCTGCTACGGCCCGGGCAAGGCCGAGATCCTGCGTTCGATTGCCGCGCAGGAGGGCTACGACCTCTCGGCCAGCTACGCCTACAGCGACTCCCTGAGCGACCTGCCGATGCTGGAGGCGGTGGGGCACCCGGTGGCGGTCAACCCCGAGCCGGAGCTGCGCGACCTCGCCGAGGCGCGGGGCTGGCCGATCGTGGAGACCTCCCGGATCCCCCGGGTGTCGGTCTCCGACCCGCACAGCTGGGTACGGATGGGCCAGCGGCTGACGGTCGCATCGATCGGGTCGCTCATCGCCCTGGGGACGCGCCCGATCGAGGCGCTCGGGGGGATCGACGGCGACGGCGAGGATGACGCACCGGCCGGCGGCGACCCGGGCATCAGCGCGGCCACTGCGGCCTGACCCGGAGGACAGCACATGGACGGCAGGGAACGGGCCGCGGCAGCCCACGCAGCCGGGGGCGCGGTCGCCCGCGTGACCAGGGCCGTGGCGGGCACCCACGAGGTCCTCACCGACACCGTGCGCACGGGGCTCACCCCCCTCGGGCCGGTCGGGCGCCTGCCCTTCGAGGCCTCGGCGCTGATGGCACGCTTCAACTTCGCCGCCGTCGAGACCGTGGCCCGCGGCGTCGGCTCGGTGGCCGCGCCGCTGCTCGAGGCCTCGGCCGCGCCCGATGCTCGGCCGGCGTCCGAGCACCCACCGGCGGTGGCCTGGCTGGCCGCGCTCGGCGGTGCGTTCGGCGACCGGCTGGTCGACGACCATCGCGTGCGCGCCCTCGCAGTGCCGATGTCGCTGCGTGACCGCGGCGTGCCCGTCGAGATCGATCCCGGCGCCTCGGACGGCGGGGCTGCCCTCCAGCACACCTCCACGGTCGTGCTGTTCGTGCACGGGTTGGGCAACCACGAGTCGATGTGGGGGCAGTCGTACCTCGACCTCGCCCAGGTCCACGGTGCCACCCCGTTGACGGTTCGCTACACGACGGGCCAGGCCATCGCCGACTCGGGCGGGGAGCTCGCCGACCTGCTCGACCGGCTCGCCGGCGCCTGGCCGGTGGCCCTCGAGCGGATCGTGCTGGTCGGCCACTCGATGGGCGGACTGGTCATCCGCGAGGCGCTGGCCGCAGGAGGGCACTGGCGCCGGCTGGTCTCCGACGTCATAACGCTGGGGACGCCGCACTCGGGGGCGCCGTTGGAGCGGGCGGCTGTGCGGGGTCTCGCCCTGGCCTCGGCCCTGCCGGTGGCGGCCCCCATCGCGGCGCTGGGCGATGAGCGCAGCACCGGGATCAAGGACCTGGGGATCGCCGACGTCGCGCCCGCCACGGCGGGTCCGGACTGGCACCTGGTCGCAGCCACCCTGCGCCCGCGTGACGCCGCGGGCATCGTCGCTCGCGCCCGTGCCGGCCTGCTCGCCCCGCTGGGTGACGGCATGGTGAGCGTCGACAGCGCATTCGCAGTCGAGGAGCACCTCACAGCTCGTCGTCTGGTGATCGACGACGCCAGCCACATGGCGCTGCTGGACCATCCCGGGGCCGCCGACGTCCTTCGGGCCGTCCTGGCGCCCGCGTGAGTCGCCGACACTGACGCCGCGGGCCGTGGGCCATCATGTGCCCATGGACCCCGCCGAGCTGACGCTCGCGCCGCGTGCGACCCCACCGGCATGGCTGGTCTACGCGGCGGTGTTCGCCGGCGGGATGCTCGGGGGCACGACTCGCTACCTGATCGGCCTGGCGATCCCGGCCCAGCCGGGTCAGATCCCGTGGGGGATCCTCGGGGTCAACCTGGTCGGCGCGTTCGTCATGGCGCTGCTGCTCGCCGGATGGGTGCGACGCGGGCATGCGTCCCATCCGTGGCGGCCCTTCCTGGCCACCGGGATCCTCGGATCGTTCACCACGTGGTCGACGTTCATGGCCGACACCTACCGCCTGTTCGTGGACGGCGCTGAGATCCTCGCTGCGGTCTACGTGGTCGGGGCGAGCGCCCTGGGGATCGCAGCGGCCGGACTTGGTTGGTGGACCGCGCAGCGGGTCGTCCCGCCGGTCGCCGAGGTGCTCGCGGCGTGAGCAGCCTCATCGAGGAGATCAGCCAGCTGCACCTGGTCGGGGTGGCGCTCGGCGCCGGACTCGGTGCCGTCTGCCGCGCCGGCCTGGACCGGACCGTGACGCACCGGGTCGGCCTGACGCGTCTTCCGTGGGCGACGCTGACCGTCAACGTCGTCGGGTCGTTCATCCTCGGGTTCGTCCTGGGATGGTCGGCGCAGGTGGCCGCGGGCGCATCGGCGGACCAGGTGGAGTCCGCGCGGACAATCGAACTGATCGTCGGGATCGGCTTCGCCGGCGGCCTGACGACCTTCAGCACGTACTCATGGGAGTCCTGGAACCTGGTCCGGGAGGGCCGGGGTCGCGGGGTCCTGGTCTACTCCGCGCTCACGATCGTGCTCGGGCTGATGGCCGTGGCCCTGGGCACGGCGGCCGGTCGCGCGGTCGGCTGAGTGCGGCGGCTGCCGGACGTTCGGCGGCCCACCTCGGCAGGCACCCGGGCGGCTAGCGCGTGACTGGCCCGGCGACCTCCCCGGGCGACAGGACCAGCACCTCGCTGCGGGCTCCATCGGCCAGCGAGACGCGCTCGAGGGCCGTGGACGGATTCGGCGGCTCGGTGTCCTCGACCTCCTCCGTGGGGGGCTGCGGGATCCGCTGCAGGTAGAGGAAGCGGCCGTCCGCCGAGCATCCGACGACCGAGTCCTGCCCCTCCCAGGTGATGGCCGCGACCTTCGCCGGGCCGACGACTGCCGCCGATGAGTCGGTGCCCTCGGAGGTGAAGCCCAGGACGGAGTCCGCACCGATCGCGCACAGCGGTACCCAGCCGGCCGGTGAGTCGCCCATCGACGTCGTCGTGCCATCGGCAAGGCTCATGCGCATCACGGTGCTGGGGGTGCTGGGCGCCTCGGCGGACTGGGCAGGCGACGTCACGACCAGCACCTCGTCCGGCGCGCTCGTGCCGAGCATGAAGGCCAGGTCGGCGACGGGCCCGAACTCGGAGATCGTCGACCCGTCGGCCAACGACGACACCAGGATCGACCCCTCAGTGGGGCCCTCGCCGGTTGTCGGGTCGCGACCCAACTCGGTGGTCCGCGCCATCCGGGTCGCATCCAGCAGGGTGCACACGTTGTAGGACAGGCCCTCGCCACCGCACCAGCGGGGGGCAGCGGCCTCGGCGGTCACCTCGCCTGCGGATCGCACCTGGACGTCGGTGGTCCAGTAGTCGGTGAAGCTGCCCGTCAGTGTGGACGTACCGATACCGTCGATGACGCCGGGGAAGCTCGTGTCGTCGGCAGGCTCGGTGAGCAGCTCGGCTGCGGACCCGATCGAACCGTCCACGCCGATCGCGTGGCCCATGATCGTCAATGTCCCGGCGGTGGTGTCCCACTGCGAGGTGTAGAGGGTCCCGTTGCCCTCCGGGGCGCCCGACGGTGCGGTCGGCCCGCTGGGCGAGCTCGAGGGGTCCGATGGCTCTGGCGTGGACGAGCAGCCGGCAAGCAGAATCAGACCGAGCCCCACGACGACCGTTCGGTTGACCATGGCAACCCCCTTCGGCTCAGGTCAACCATCCTCCTGCCGGCCACCTCTCGTCCAGTGCCCCGACGAATGAGGTGGTGCTACCGTGGTCCCACCACGACAGGGGAGCGCCACGAGCGCTGAGAGTGCGGCTGGACCGCAGACCCTCGAACCTGATCCGGGTCATGCCGGCGAAGGAAGTCGTACGCCCACCTGGCGTGGCCCCCGTCCCACCAGGAGGTTCCCGTGGACTCGTCCGTCGCGTCGCGCCGTTGGCGCACCATCGACATCGTCACCGTCGCCGTGCTGGCGGTCGTCTCGGGGGTGGTGTTCTGGGCGTGGAACCTGGTCTGGACCGCCACCGGCCCGGCGTTCGCCGCCTTCCCGCCGGCCCAGGCCCTGCTCTACGGGGTCTGGCTGGTGCCGGGGGTCCTCGGGATGCTGGTCGTGCGCCGGCCGGGCGCGGCCCTGGCCACGGCCTTCCTCGCGGCCGCGGTGTCCTGGTTGCTGGGGGCGTGGTGGGGGCTGTCCGTGCTCTGGTACGGGATCCTGCAGGGCCTGGCACCTGAGCTGGTGTTCGCCGCCCTGCGCTACCGCTCGTTCGGCCGGGCGACCTCACTGGCCGCGGGTGCCGCCGCAGGCGCGGTTCCCGGCCTGTTGGACCCGGTCTTCTGGTACCCGGAATGGACCGCCGGGTGGAAGGTCGCCTACCTGCTGGCCTGCATGGCCTCCTCGGCGCTGATCGCCGGGCTCGGCTCATGGGTACTGGCCCGCCGGCTCGCGCGCACCGGCGTCCTCGACGCCTTCCCGCTCGGCCGGGAGCGAGTCGGCGTCTAGGCAGCAGACGTCCGTGGGCGACGCAGCAGGGGTGGGGATCACCGCGCTCGGGTGGGGATTCCGGTACCCCGGCCGATCCTCGGTCGCCCTGTCGGACGTCTCGTTCGCGATCGAGCCGGGGCAGTTGGTGGTCCTGATGGGAGCCTCCGGGTCGGGCAAGTCGACGTTGCTGGCCGCCCTGGCCGGGACGCTGCCCGACGGTGGGGCCTCCGGGAGCCTCGTGGTGGCCGGCCCCGGGCCGTCGTCGCCGCGGATCGGGCTCGTCCAGCAGGAGCCCGAGGGCAACATCGTGATGGAGCGGGTGGGTGACGACGTCGCGTTCCCGCTGGAGAACGCGTCGGTCCCGGCCGGTGAGATCTGGTCGGCGGTAGCTGGCGCGCTGGACGCGGTCGGGCTCGACGTGCCCCTGGAGCGCGACACGTCGCTGCTCAGCGGTGGGCAGCAGCAGCTGCTCGCGGTGGCAGCGGGCACCGTCGCCGCTCCCCACCTGCTGCTGCTCGACGAGCCCACGGCGAACCTCGACCCGTCGTCAGCCGCCGCGGTCCTTGCTGCGGTCGACGTGGTGCGGGCCACCCATGGCAGCACGGTCGTGGTGATCGAGCACCGGGTCGAGGCGTGGCTGGCGCGCGCCGACCGTGTGCTGCTCGCCGAGGGTGGTTCGGTGCTCGACATCGCCCCGACCGACCTCGGCTCGCACCTCGCCGGCCGACCCGACTCCGCGGCGCGGGTCTGGGTCGACCACACGCATCTGCCCAGCCGTCCGCCGGCCGTCGAGCCCGGCGCGGTCGTGATGGCCGCCGAGGGCGTCACGGTGGCCGGGCGGCTGCCGCCCACGGACGTCACGGCCCGCGCGGGCGAGGTGGTCGCCGTGACCGGCCCCCCGGGGTCGGGCAAGTCCACCCTGCTGGCATGCCTCGCGGGGCTGCTCAAGCCCTCGGCGGGAACAGTGCGGATCAGCTCAGCACCCGGCGGGGTCGAGCTCCGGGCTGATCCGTGGCGATGGCCGGCGGCTGACATTGCGGGAGCCTTCGGCGTCGTGTTCCAGAACCCCGAGCACCAGTTCGTCACCAGTCGGGTCCTCGACGAGGTGCACCACGGCCTGGTGGGAGCCGGAGTCGCGGAGCCTGAGTCCTCGCGCCGGGCGGCCCGGATGCTCGATCGGCTGCACCTGTCCCATCTGGCGGCCGCCGACCCGTTCACCCTCTCCGGCGGCGAGCAGCGACGACTCAGCGTGGGCACAGCACTTGCCCTCGACCCGGGGATCCTCCTGCTCGACGAGCCGACGTTCGGCCAGGACCCGGCCACCTGGGCCGAACTGGTCGACATCATCGCCGACCATCGCGACGCCGGGGGCACCGTGGTGATGGCCACCCACGACCCCGACCTGGTAACCGCCCTGTCCGCCCGCGAGGTGCGCCTCGCCGCGGGGGACGCCATCGGCCCCGCGCCCCGCCCCCCGCCCTCGCCCTCCCCGCCCCACGAACTTGGGATCGACTTGTCGTCCTTGGGTCAAGAACCCTCCACGTTCGTGCCGGGCGTGGAGCAGGAGGCCCTCCCGGAGCCGGAAGGTCCGGCAGCCAGCCTTCGGCGGCTCGACCCCCTGGCACTGCTGGGCGCGGCGATGCTGCTGAGCACGGCCGCCCTGCTCTCGGCGTCCGTGGGGCTGAACCTCGTCCTGGCGCTCGGGGCGGTCCTGGCGGCCCTGCTCGGCGGCCTGCCGGTGCGACGTGTCGCCCTGCTGGCTGCCCCCGCGCTGCTCGCGGCGCTGAGCGTGGCGTTCTCGAACGCGCTGCTGAGCGCCGGTGGCGTTGCCGATCCGTCCTCGTGGGCGGCCGCCGCGCTCCCGGCCAGCCGGGTGCTGGCGGTCGCGCTTCCCGGGTTGGTCGCGGCTGTGGCGATGGACCCGACGGGACTGGCCGATGCCCTGGTGGCACGACTGCGGGTGCCTGCCCGCCCGGCGTACTCCGCCCTGGCCGGCCTGCGACTGCTGCCCCTGCTCGCCGACGAGTGGGCGGTCCTGGGCCGGGCCAGCCGGGCGCGCGGCCTGGGCGGCTCCGGGATCCGGGCGCGAGCGCGGCAGTTCTCCTCGATGACGTTCCGCCTGCTGGTGGCGGCACTGCGCCGGGGCGGACGCCTGGCCGTCGCCCTCGACGCGCGCGGCCTGAGACCCGATGCCCCGCGCACGATCGCCCGGCCGGTGCGCTGGTCCTGGCGCGACACCGCCGCCCTGGTCGTGGCGGCGGGGGCACTCGTGGTGGCGCTGTCCACGCGGGCCTGATCGGGGTGGGCTGACCCGCACGAGCCGCCCTCGAGGGCCGGTGGAATCATCGGCCCATGACTGAGCAGCAGATGGGCGCGGAAGGCGGCGGTTCGCAGGCTCCCGTGGTGGTCGAACGCCGCGGGCATGTCCTGATGATCGGGATCAACCGGCCACACAAGCGCAACTCCTGGGACCTGGCCACGATCGACGCCGTGGGGGCGGCCTACCAGCAGCTCGGCAGCGATCACGAGCTGCGCGCCGGGGTGGTGCACGCCGTCGGCGACCACTTCTCCGCCGGGCTGGACCTGGCCGAGGTCGGTCCCGCCGTCGCGGCCAAGGGCCCCGCAGCGCTCTCCGGTGGGTACGACTTCGACCCGTTCGGGGTCTGGGCCCCGCCGGTGCCCAAGCCCGTCGTCATGGCCGTGCAGGGCATCGCGTTCACCCTGAGCATCGAGCTGGCGTTGGCCTGCGACATCGTGGTCGCCGCCTCCGACGTGCGGTTCCGCCAGCTGGAGGTGGGACGCGGGATCATGCCGTTCGGTGGTGCCACCTTCCGCGCCCAGTCCAGTCTCGGCTGGGGCAACGCGATGCGCTTCCTGCTCACAGGCGAGGAGTTCGGTGCGCAGGAGGCCCTGCGGATCGGTCTGGTGCAGGCAGTCGTCGCGCCCGGCGAGCAGCTCGCGGAGGCCCTGCGGATCGCCGAGCTCATCGCCGAGCAGGCGCCGCTGGGCGTCCAGGCGACGCTGGCGAACTCCCGGGTCGCCCGGGGGGAGGGCCCTGCGGCGGCCGTCGAGCACCTGCGGGGGTTGCTGCCCGGCGTGATGGCCAGCCAGGACGCCGCCGAGGGCCTGCGCTCCTTCGTCGAGCGCCGACCGGCTCACTTCCAGGGGCGCTGAGCCCTCCGGGGTCGCACAGGTGTCCGGACGGTCGTTGGCGGCACCCGGCACTGGCGTTGGCGGTTCCTTCGGAGCAGGCCGCTCCTGGTCCCGAGCAGGAGCAGGTTGGCCCTTCCCCGCGTAGGGTCGGCACCGTGACCAGCACCGACCGACCGATCGTCGCCGAGGCCCCCGGCGTTCGGATCACCGCGAGCGCCCGGGGTGCGCACCTGATGAGTTGGACGACCCACGGCGTCGACCGGCTCTGGATGAGCCCGCTGTCGCACCACGGACAGGCCGAGGCCCTGCGCGGGGGTGTGCCCGTGCTGTTCCCGCAGTTCGGTACGTTCGGCGACCTCCCCAAGCACGGATTCGCCCGGACCTCCGACTGGCAGCCGGTCCGAGCCGCCTCGGATCAGGGACGGGCCACGCTGTCCTTCCAGCTCACGGACTCCGAGGAGACGCGCGAGGTCTGGCCGCATGCCTTCCGCGCCCAGCTGGACATCAGCGCGTCGGACACCGAGCTGACGATGATCCTGAGGGTGCAGAACCGGGGCCAGGACGTCGCCCGGTTCACCGGTGGCCTGCACAACTACCTGGCCGTGGCCGACCCGCACGCGTGGATCGAGGGCCTCGAGGGCTGTCACGCGTGGGACGGCGTCTCGACCGGGTCGCCGCACTTCTCCGAGCGCATCGGGGGTCAGGTCGCAGCCCTGGACACCCAGGACCTCGTGATCCACGGGGCCCTGGCGCCGGTGGTGCTCCACGACGCGGTCCTCGGAACGCTGCACGTCGCCGCAGAGGGGTTCTCGAACCGGGTGGTCTGGAACCCGGGACCGGGCCACGCGTTGCCCGACGTTGCCGCAGGTGACGAGGCGCGGTTCGTGTGCATCGAGCCGGCCGCTGTGGTGCCCGTCGTGCTGCCCGCGGGTGGGGTGTGGGAGGCCCGCCAGCGCCTGTACCTGGGCTGACCGGTCCGGGGGTCACTGGGCGTCGGCGCCGGCACGCGTCGCCGACGGGCGGTGACACCGCGCCATCCCGCAGGCGGTTCAACCCGCCCGGCCGTTCAGACTGCCCGCACCTGCCACTGGCCGTCGGGCCAGACGGCGCGGGTCACCCCGGACCCGGCGATCATCCGGCGGCAGCCGTCGCACGGCTCGTGGGTGACGTAGATCGTGGCCGACTCGGCCCGGCTGCGGTCGGCGTAGAGCAGGCAGTTCTGCTCGGCGTGCAGGGCCACACAGGCTCCTGCCCCGGTGTCGTACGAGCTGCCGGGCGCGACCGTGGCCGAATCGAGCAGGCCCCGGGGGCACTCCCCGGCCAGGCAGGACGGGCCACCTGAGGCTGCCCCGTTGTAGCCCGTGGCGACGATCCTGTGGTTGGACACCAGGACCGCGCCCACGCGCCGTCGGCGGCAGTCAGCCCGGGCAGCCACCGCGGTGGCTATCCCGAGGAAGTAGTCGTCCCAGTCGGGTCGGGTGAACTCCATGGAGGGATTGTTGCCGAGGGACGTGGCCATGGATGACCCGACCCCGTCTCCCCGCCACCCGACGCGACGATGCCCGCCGCCCGGGGGTCCGGGGGCGGGCATCGTGCGGTGCTGCCTGGGCGGCGATCAGACTGTGGCGCCCTCGCGGGACTCCGAGGTCTCCATGTCACCACGCAGCTCGATGACCTCTTCAGCGGCGTCCTCGACGCGGGTCAGCTTCCAGACGCCGACGGCGATCAACGAGCCCACCAGCGGGGCGAGGATGAACAGCCAGACCTGCGACAGCGCGGTGCCGCCCTCGAACAGCGCGGGGCCGAACGAACGGGCCGGGTTGACCGAGGTGCCGGTCAGTGGGATGCCCACGAGGTGCACGGCGGTCAGCGACAGGCCGATGGCCAGGCCGGCGAGGGCAGGGGTGGCGACCTTCTCGGTGACCAACAGGATCACGAGGACGAACGCGGCGGTCAGCAGGGCCTCGAGGACGAAGGCGCCCTGCATGTTGATGGCGCCGTTGTCGTATCCGTTCGTGCCCAGGGCGCCAGTCTGGTCGGTGACGCCGAAGGACGACACGAACAGCTTGAGCATCGCGCCACCGAGGATCGCACCGGCGAACTGGGCGGCGACGTAGCCGGCACCCTCACGGCCGGGCATGCGCTTGGCCAGGACCATGGCGAGGGTCACGGCTGGGTTGACGTGGGTACCCGAGACCGGGCCGAACGCGTAGGCCAGCATCAGGACGACCAGGCCGAACGCGAACGCGACGCCGACGACGCCTGAGCCAGGACCGGACTTGTCGAAGCCGACGCCACCGGCGATGCCGAACACGGCCGCGCCGACGGCGAGGAAGACCAGGAGGAAGGTGCCGACGAACTCGGCACCGAGCTTGCGACTCATGACAGTTGAACCTTTCGCATGACAAGGGAATGGGCTCCTCGGAAGGGGAGCCCACGCGGATTCAGAGCAGGTGAAGTGGCAGCAGGCTACCCGGCCGCGCGTGAGCCAAACCACATTCGCTTGCCAGGTTCCCCCGGGTCCGAGGCCCCGACGATCATCGGCAGCACACGATGGTCGTCGGATGTGACGGGTCTCACATGCCGTGTCGCCCCGGGTTCGCGGACCGTTGGCCTCCCGTTGGGCGAGGCCTGGTCCCGGTGCCGTCGAGGCCCTGATCACGGTCAGCCGGGGAGGAGCCCGGCGGCCTCCAGGTCGGCCCGCAGTGCGGGGTCGGACGGCTCGGTCAGATGGTGCCCGTCGGGGAACACGACCACGGGGATCGACTGCCGCCCACCATTCATCGCCTTCATGGTCTCCATGGCAGCGGCGTCCTCATCGACGTCCACGTAGGTGTAGGGGACCTCGAGGCGGTCGAGGAGCTTCTTGGAGCGTCGGCAGTCAGGGCACCAATCGGCCCCGTACACAGTCAGATCAGCCATGGGTCAATCGTCGCACCCCCGGCGCCGTCGCGCCTCGCATCCGCCCCGGTCTTCACCGGGCAGGGGCTGCGGGGCTGCGGGGTGCGGGGTGGGCCTGGGGCTCAGCCCAGTGCGTTCATCCAGCCGATCGCGGCCAGCACGAGCGACTTCGTGCCGAAGGCGATCGCGCTCTCGTCCACGTCGAACGTGGGGCGGTGCAGGTCCAGGCGGTCGGGGCGGCCGGGCCAGTGGGTGCCGAGGCGGGCGTAGCAGCCCGGAACGAGGCCCTGGTACCAGCCGAAGGTGTCGCCGCCCCACGAGTGCGCGGTGTCACAGACGGCGCCGGGGCCGCCGGCGACGAGCGCCGCGCTGGCCATCATGCGGGTGGCGGCCGCGTCATTGATCACCGGCGTCACGCCCGGCCGGTGGCGCAGGTACCAGTGCAGCCCGTCGGCCCGCGAGCCCTCGTGGCCCTCGGCATCGGGACGCATGTCGGTGCCCAGCACCGTGGCGATCGCCTGCGGGACGATGCTCATCAGGGCGTCGGACACCGTGGGGTCCGGCGTGCGCACCGAGCCGGTCAGGTCGGCCTCGGCCGGGATGACGTTGGACGCCGAGCCCGTGTGGATCGTGCCGAACACGAGCCGCACCTCGCCGCGGGCGGGCGCAGCCGCCAGCCCATCGGCGGCCGCCTGGACGACCCCGGGCAGCTCCCGCACGACCCGGGCCACCTCGTCGGCGAGGTTCACGGTCAGCGACGGCCGCGCGGTGTGCCCGCCCGGTCCGGTCATCCGGATCGCGACGTGGTGTGAGGCGGAGGTGATCGGCCCGATGCGGCAGCCGAGCTGGCCGGCGTCGATCTTGGGGTCGCAGTGCACCCCGAAGATGCCCTGGACGCCGTCCATCCCCCCGTCGGCGATCACGTCCAGCGCGCCGCCGGGCAGGGACTCCTCGGACGGCTCGAACACCAGCCGGACGCGCCCGCGCAGCCGGCCGGACTCGATCAGCTCGCGCAGGACCAGACCGGCCCCGAGGACGACGGCGGTGTGCACGTCGTGCCCGCACGCGTGGCAGGCGCCATCGTTCATGGAGCGGTAGGGCACGTCCTTGGCGTCGTGCATCACGAGGGCGTCGATGTCCGCGCGCAGCGCCACGAGCGGGCCCTCGTGCCCGATGTCGCAGATCAGGCCGGTGCCCACGCTCAGGATCCGGGGCGCCAACCCCTCCGCCTGGAGCCGCTCGCGCAGGGCGGCGGTGGTCTCATGCTCGGCCCGGCTCACCTCGGGACGGGCATGCAGCCAGCGGCGGGTGTAGACCAGCTCGCCGGACTTGTGCTCGACCATCGCCTGCACGATGTGCAGCAGGTCGGGATCGATCGGCATCCCGGTGAGCTCGGACCCCAGGGCCTCGATCGGAGGCCCTGGCACAGTGACGCTCACACTCATCCTCCGACACGGTCATTGGCGAACTCCCGACGCAGCAGCTCCACCACGTCGCGCAGGGTGCCGCCCGCAGCCACGACCGCGCGCTGGCGGACGTAGCTGGGCCGGTGGTCAAGGATATCGAGCACCCGGCCGAGGTCCGCCTCGGTACCCAGAGCGAGCGCCTCGGGCCGGACCCGTGCGACCCATTCGCCCACCTCGTCGGCCAACTGGGTCACCGAGCCGTCGCCGTGCACGAGGGTGGCGTCGATGCCGTACCTGGCGGCACGCCACTTGTTCTCCCGCAGCACCCAGTCCGGCTCGCGGGTGAACAGCTCGCCCGCATCGAGTTGTCGGCACAGGTAAGCGACCGTCGCCTGGGCCAGTGCGGCCAGCGCGCAGAGCTCGGTCAGGGTCGCCATCCCGTCGCACATGCGCAGCTCGACGGTCCCCCAGCCGGGGCTCGGGCGGATGTCCCACCACAGCTCCTTGACCGTCTCGATCGTGCCGGCGCGGACCAGGATCTCGACGAGCCGCTCGAAGTCGGCCCAGTCGGCCAGCTCGGGGGGCAGGCTGGCCGAGGGCATCGACTCGAACACCTTCGTGCGCATCGAGGCCAGGCCTGTGTCGTCGCCGAACCAGTAGGGGCTCGAGGCCGAGAGCGCCACGAAGTGCGGCAGCAGGGTCGTCAGGGCGTTGGTGACTGCGATCGCATGGTCGCCCGAGGGGACGCCGACGTGGAAGTGCACGCCGTGGATCATCATGCGCCGGGCCGGCCACTGGATCTTGTCGACGAGGCGGGCGTAGCGATCGTCCTCGGTCAGTCGCAGGCGGTTCCAGCTGGAGAACGGGTGCACGCCGGTGCCGATGAGCGCCAGGTGCCGCCGGCGCAGGATCGGCTGGAGCTCGGCG
Source organism: uncultured Actinomycetes bacterium (assembly GCA_963706875.1). Taxonomy (GTDB): domain Bacteria; phylum Actinomycetota; class Actinomycetes; order S36-B12; family CAIYMF01; genus Prado023. Next base: position 138,758 of record CAVPNW010000014.1, read on the forward strand.
ACCGTGGCCGCGAGGTCGGCGTGGGCCTCCGCAGGCGTCGCGCACACCCCGGTGATGAGCTCGAGGGTCGACTGGAAGAGCTCCTGATGGATCCGCGGGTGCGCGCCGCCGGGGTAGCCGGACCCCGCCTCGGCGAGAACCGCCGGGGCATCGCACTCGAGCTCGTCGGTCTCGTCGTGGACGAGACCCATCTCGATCTCCACCCCGAGGGTGTGAGCCGGGGAACCGGTGAACTGGATCGGCATGGTCCTCCTGCGGCAACAACGCGTGAATGGCCTCAGGCTAGGCCCACTACCCTTCTGCTTGTGGTTCCTGATCCCGTCGGCAGCGCAGTGGCGCACGGCGGTCCCGGCTCGTCCGCCGTCGCTGCGGGCAGTGCGGCGACCGCTCGGGCGGGCGCCGAGGTGCTGGCGGCCGGGGGCAACGCGGTGGACGCCGTGCTGGCCGCGACATTCGCCGCCACAGTCGCCGAGCAGGCTGTTGCCTCCCTGGGTGGGGGCGGCTTCCTCATGGTGCGCCGCCCTGATGGCCAGGTGCACGTGCGCGACTCCTTCGTCGACACCCCGGGGCGAGGGCTGCCCGTCGGTGCCCTGGACCTGCACTTCCTGCCCATGGACGTCGTCTACCCCAGCACCGTGCAGACCTTCCACGTGGGCATGGGTTCGGTCGCGGTCCCCGGCCTGCTGGCCGGCATCCTCTCCGCCCACGACGAGTTCGCCCGCCTGCCCATGGCGACCCTCGTCGCCCCGGCCCGCCGGTTCGCCGCCAAAGGGGTTGTCATGGAACCGGCCCAGGGCGTCCTCACCGGCCTGATCCGCGAACTTGTCGGGCTGTCACCGGAGAGTCGCCGCCTCGTGCAGCGCGATGGGCGCTGGCTGGTCGCCGGGGACCTCATCCGCAACCCGGACCTCGCGCGGTTCCTCGACCTGCTCGCCGACGGGACCGTCTCCTCCATCGAGAGCGCCCCGTTCGCCGCCCCGCTGCTGGCCGCGATGCGTGAGGGCGGGCTGGTCACCGCCGCCGACCTGGACGGCTATGAGGTGATCCACCGGGATCCCGTGGTCGCGCACCGCGCGGGTCATGAGTTCTTCACCAACCCGCCGCCCTCGTTCGGCGGCTCGATCATCGCCGACACGCTCGCCGTCGCGCCCCGGTTCGACCCCGAGGATGCGCGCGGTTGGATCGGGCTCGTCGAGACCCTGGTCGCGGCCACGATCCACCGGCGCAGCGGGGCCACGACGCCGCTGACCGCGACCGGAACCACGCACGTCAGCGCCGTGGATGCCGACGGGATGGTCGCCTCCATGACCACCTCGAACGGGGTGACGTCCGGTTTCGTGGTCCCGGGGACGGGCATCCAGCTGAACAACATGCTGGGGGAGGCCGACCTCAACCCCGACGGGTTCCACGCGACCCCACCGGGCCAGCGGATGGGCTCGATGATGAGCCCCTCGATCCTGGTCGCGCCCGACGGCGGGGTCCTCGCCCTGGGGACCGGCGGGTCCGAACGGATCCGCTCGTCGATGGTCGAGGTGCTGATGCGCATCGTCGACGGCGGCCAGTCCCTGGCGCACGCGGTCTCGGCGGCACGCATCCACCCCGACGACCGGGGCCTGCAGGTCGAGCCGATGCTCCCGGACGAGCTGATCGACGGCCTGCGCGCCTGTGCGATCAGCCCGGTCAACGTGTGGCCGGCGCACAACCTGTTCTTCGGTGGCGTCAACGCCGTTCAGCGGATGCCCGACGGGTCGGTTCGGGCGGTCGCCGACGGTCGGCGCGGCGGGGGAGCGCTGGTCGTCCCCGCGTGAGCCGGGCGCCGACGGCCCTCAGGCCCAGTGCGGCGCCCCGTGCGACAGGACCCGCCAGGCATGGCCGGGCACGAGCAGGACGTCCGGCTCGTGGGCCGCACCCTCGGACTGGACCTCGATCGTGGGGTCTGGCAGCTCGACCGGGAACGTCTCCGGCTCGTCGGCGATGTTCAGCAGCGTGGTGATCCGACGGCCATGCCCGACCGATGGGGCGACCTGCAGCGCCAGCGCCGTGTTGGTGACGTGCGCGATGGTTGCCTGGGAACGGGTCATCCAGGGGTGCCGCGACCGCATCTCGATCAGCTGGCGGTGAAGGTGGTGGACCGGCCATCCCCATGGGGCCAGCCCGTCGGGGCGGTCCGGGAACATGGGTCGCACGGCCTCGTCGCCGCCGAACCTGTCCTCCTTGGTGCCCCGGAACGCCTGCTCGTCGCCGTAGTAGACCGACGGGACTCCGGGCAGGGTGAACAGGGCGGCGATCGCGTGTCCGAAGTGGCGCTGGTCCTCGAGGTTGCTGGCGATGCGCGTCGTGTCGTGGTTGCCGACGAAGGTCAGAGGGGGATGCTCGCTGGCGTACTCGGCCAGCCGCTCGACCTGCCAGGTGAGGTCGAAGTAGTTCCCGTCGTTCAGCGAGCGCCACAGCGGGCGCCACAGCCCGTAGGCGGTCACCGAGTCGAGTGTGGTCTCGTCGAGGATCTGCGGCGGCTCGCCGTGGATGTACTCGCCGACGAACCAGGCATCAGGATGCAGGGCGCGCACCCGTGACAGGACCTCGCGCCAGAACGCCGGTGCGACGGCGTAGGCCGCGTCGAGCCGCCAGCCGTCGGCGCCGCGCGTGAGCCAGTGGTCCATCACGTGGACCACGTAGTTGATCACCGCTGGGTCGTCGTGGTTGAGCGTCACCAGGTTGCCGTGGCCCTCGAAGACGTCGTACTCGGGCTCACCTCCGGGATCCGGCCAGCGCAGGTCGAACCATCGCGCGGCCTGGGCCCCGGCGCCCTGGGGGTCCGGACCGGCTGCCCGGGCCACCTGGAACATGGGATGGCCGTATCCGACGTGGTTGAACACGCCGTCGAGCAGCAGGCGCATGCCGCGGTCGTGGCAGCCGCGCACCAGGGCGTCGAAGTCCCGTTCGTCGCCGAGTCGGTGGTCGATGTGCAGGTGGTCGGTGGTGTCGTAGCCGTGCGTCTCGGAGGCGAAGATCGGTCCGAGCTGGATTCCGCGGCACCCCAGGTCATGGGCATAGTCCAGCCAGTTGGACAGGTGCCGGAGCCGGTGCACCACCCCGTGCGCCTGGCCCGACTCGGGCTCGGCACCGGAGAACCCCAGGGGATAGACGTGCCACCACGTCAGTCCGTCGAGCCACAGGGGTGCCACGGTGTCGAATCTACGCGGTCGAGGTTCGGGTCTGCTCCCCGGACTCGCCCGTTGCGCTCAATTCGTCACCGAACGTGAGCGATTTTCGGTCCGGGGGTGTCACTCGGGTCACTCGTGCACAGGTATTGCACAAGTTGTGGATAAGTTCGCTTGACACTCGGTCGGGGGTCCCGCACACTTGATCGTGTGAACCTGGCCCTGACCGAGATGAGGCGCGCGAAGCTGCGTTTCGGCCTGCTGACGGCCGCAGTGGCCCTCCTGGTCTTCCTGATCGTCTTCCTGTCGAGCCTGTCGGGCGCGCTGCTGCGGTCGTTCACCGGTGCCATCGAGTCCCTGCCCGCGGATGGCCTGGTGTACTCCGAGACTGCGCGGGCCAACATCCAGGCCAGCCGCCTGGAGCCCACCGTCACCGAGCAGGTGGCGGCTGTCGAGGGCGTCTCGGCCGTGGGCCCGCTGGCGGTCCTCTCGGCCAATGCCACGATCAACGGTGAGCCCGATGAGCTGCAGCTGATCGGGGTGACCCCCGGCAGCCCCAGCCAGCCGGAGGGCCTGCGCCAGGGGCGCTTCCCGCAGTCGCCGACCGAGGTCGCGGTCGATGCCAGCACCGCCACGGTGGCCCTCGGGGACACCATCCGGGTGAATGGGTCCCAGACCGACCTGGTCGTCACCGGGACGCTGGTCGGGACGCAGTTCGGCACCGACACGGCCTGGATGACCACCGCGGGTTATGAGGCCCTGCTCACCGAGCTGAACCCCGGCCTGCCGGCCGTTCCGATCAACGCGGTGGCCTTCACCGTCGACGGGGGAGCCGATGCAGCGGCCGTGGCTGCGCAGGTGCAGCAGGCAGTCGAGGGGACCCAGGCGCTGGATCGCAGTGCCGCCATCGATGCCATCCCCGGTGTCGAGTCGGTCAGCCAGACGTTCGGCCTGCTGGTCGGCATCACCTACGTCATCGGAGTCGTCGTCGTGGGCTTCTTCTTCCTGATCCTCACCGTCCAGAAGCTGCGCACCTTCACGCTGCTGCGGGCGTCCGGGGCCTCCACCCGATCGCTTGCCGGGTCGGTCACCGGGCAGATCACGGCGGTGATCCTGATCGCCTCTGCGATCGCCGTCGCCCTGGCCTGGGGCGCACTGCAGGCCCTGTCCACCGGGCTGCCGGTCGACATCGACCCGATGACCACGGGCGGGGTCGTCGCGGCGGTCCTGCTCGCCTCCCTGGGAGCAGGGCTGCTCTCCGTGCGGCGCATCGCGAAGCTCGACCCGGCGACGGCGGCGGGTGCCCGATGAACCTGGCTGTCGCGGAGTTCCGCCGCGCGAAGGGCCGTTTCGCCTCAATCACGGCTGCCCTGTCGCTGATCGTGTTCCTCGTGCTGATCCTCGGCGCTCTGGGGGACGGTCTGTTCTTCGGCGGCACCGGCGCGATCCGGTCCAGCACGGCCCAGGCCTACGCCTTCGCCTCGGACTCCGAGGGCTCGCTGATCCGCTCCCGACTGCCGCTGTCCGCGGAGTCCGAGCTCGAGGCCATCGAGGGCGTCGAGCAGGCCACCGCGATCGGGGCGCTGATCACGACCACCTCGAGCGTCCCCGGTGGGGCCGATCTCGTCGTGATGGGCTTCGTCCCCGAGGCCGAGCCCGCGGGAGTCCCGGGAACGGTCCTCGAGGGCCGACTGCCCACCCCTGAGGATCCCTCGGGGGTGGCCGTCGATGTCGCCCTGGCCGATGCCGGACTCGGCCTTGGCACCACGCTCGAGGTCGGCGGGGTCACCCAGACCGTCGTGGGGGTCGTCGACGACGCGGGCTACCAGGGCCTGCCCACCGCGTGGACCGCGTTGGACACCTACGCCGAGATGCGCACAGCGGTGCGCCCGGAGTTCGCCGGCCAGCCGGTGGAGCCCTCCGTGTTCGGCCTGGCTCTGGCCGATGGCGTGACGGCGGAGCAGATCACCGCCCCGCCCGGGATCGTGGTGGCCAGCACCGAGGAGACCTACCTGTCCATCCCCGGCACCAGGGAGCAGAAGTCCAGCCTCAACGCGATCATCTACGCCAGCCTCGCGGTGGCCGGGCTCGTCGTGGCGCTGTTCTTCGCCCTGGTCGTGCTGGAGAAGCGGGAGCTGTTCGCCGCACTCAAGGCCCTGGGCGCCTCGACCAGCAAGCTGGGCAGTGGCGTCGTGCTGCAGGCGATCGGGGCGACCGTGACCGCGGTGATCATCGGGGCCGTCGCCGCGTGGCTCGTCGGCCAGCTGCTCCCGGACAACATCCCCTTCCTCTTCCGTCCCCAGACCCTGGTCAACTCAGCCGTGCTGACCGTGACCGCAGGAGTCGTGGGCGCCCTACTGTCGCTTCGCCGTATCAGCCGGATCGATCCGGCCACCGCCCTAGGAGGCACCCTGTGACGACCGACGCCACACCCCAGCCCGTCGCCACGGGAATCGACGCGCCGCCGCCCATCCTCACGGTGGATGCCGTCACCAAGACCTACGGCGAGGGCCACACTGCCGTCACCGCCGTGCACGAGGCGTCCATGCAGGTCGGCGAGGGTGAGTTCGTCTCCCTGCTGGGTCCCTCGGGCTCGGGCAAGACCACGCTCATCTCGATGATCGGCGGGCTGCTCACGCCGACGTCCGGGACCATCCACGTCGGTGACGTGACGGTCAGCGACCTGGACTCCAAGGCGCTGACGACCTTCCGCGCAGAACGTGTGGGGTTCGTCTTCCAGTCCGCCAACCTGGTGCCCTTCCTCACCGCCCGCGAGAACCTGCTCTGGGTCGCGGGCCTGCGCAAGGAGAAGGGGCGCTCCGCACGCAGGGCGGCCGGCCAGCGCGCGGACCAGCTGCTCGAGGAGCTGGGCCTCTCAGCCCGGGCCGGCAACGTGCCGGAGAAGCTCTCCGGCGGCGAGCGCCAGCGGGTCGCGATCGGCCGTGCCCTGATGAACGACCCCGACCTCGTCCTTGTCGATGAGCCCACCGCCGCCCTCGACACCGCGATGGGCCGCCAGGTGGTGCAGCTGCTGCGTCGGGAGATCAAGGACCGGGGCAAGACCGGGATCATGGTCACCCACGACCTGCGCATGGTCGAGTACACCGACCGGGTGTTCGAGATCACCGACGGGTTCCTCGAGCTCGGGGGCGACCCGGTCGAGCGCGCGGCCGCCGGGCACGCCGGAGCTCACTGAACGCTGCCACACAGGCTGGCACGGCGGCCAGTTGGCCCGCGAGCACCCCGTTAGCCGGCCGATAGCGTCGTTGATACGTCGCAATTGCTTGGGTTCGCCTGCTTCGTGGTCGATGATGCCACTATGCGCGTCCCTGCCCTGCGGCCCAAGGCCGGTGTCCTCGCCGTCGTCGCGAGCCTCGCGGCCACGACCCTGGGCCTGGTCGCCCCCGCGTCGGCCGTCGAGCCCGAGGTGTACCCGGTGCCGGCCGACGGTGTGCTCCGGATGCAGGGTTCCGGCTGGGGCCACGGGCGGGGGATGAGCCAGTGGGGCGCCTACCAGGCCGCGGCCACCGGAGTGCTGCACCCCCAGATCCTGTCGTTCTACTACCCGGGAACAGCCCTGGCGCCCATGCCCGACGCCCTGGTCCGAGTGCTCCTCGCCTCGGACACCGGTCGTGACCTGGTGGTGCGCGCCACCCCGGGCCTGACCGTGACGCAGGCCGGTGGTGACCCCATCCAGCTGCCGGTCACCCCCAGCGGCTGCGCCAGCGAGGCGTCCCGGTGGCGGGTCCGTGCCTCCGGCTCCGGGTTGACCCTGGCGGTGTTCTGCGGCCGTTGGCGCACGGTCGACAAGGTGGCCGGGAACACGCTGGAGTTCGCTGGCCCAGATGGCCTCGTCGGGACCCAGAACGGCTCGGTCCGCCGGGGCTACCGGGGAACGGTGACCGCGATCCGCACGGGGAGCCGCTCGGTCCAGGTCGTCAACACGCTGCCGATGGAGCTGTACCTGCGCCCGGTGGTCGCTTCCGAGGTGTCGCCCTCGTGGCCGGTGGAGGCGCTGCGCGCCCAGGCCGTGGCGGCACGCAGCTACGCCGCCCACGAGGCCCTGGGCAAGGCCAAGCGGTCCTTCGATGTCTTCGACTCCACGCGCTCCCAGGCCTACCCGGGTGCCGTCTGGTATGACTCGGCCTGGCGGGTCGTGCGCTCGCGCGAGCATCCCAACACCGATGCCGCCATCGTCGACACCATGGGCCTGCAGCTGACGGTGGGCGGAGTCCCGGCGCTGACCCAGTTCAGCTCGTCCAACGGAGGGGCAACGGCGGCCACACCGCTGCCCTACATGGTGACGCAGGCCGACCCGTGGGACTCCACAGCCGCGAAGAACCCCCGCCTGGCGTGGACCGACAGCATCCCCGTCGCACAGCTTCGGGCTCGCTGCCGAGGTGCTGGTGACATCTCAGCGGTGCGGGTGCTCGCCCGTGAGGGCGCTGGCGCCTGGGGCGGACGGATCTCCCGGATGGAGATCGTGGGCACGGCACGCACGTGCACGCTGGCCTCGGACTCCGCGATCCGGTCGACGCTCGGGGTGAACAGCAGCTTCCTGACCTTCACCCCCTGAGCTGGCACGCGGTGACGGTCGATCTGGCCGTTCGAATCAACCGAATCGACGACCGGTGGCCGGTCAGGGCAGGGGGCTGTCCTTGGCGTCCCTCGGGCTGGCCGGGGCCTGCTCGTGGTGCGCCTCGTGCTCATGGTGGTTGACGTGCGCCGGGCCCTCGTAGGAGTGCAGGTCGGGGTGCGGCACGGTGTGGTACTGGTGCAGCTCCTCCTCGCTGGGCAGCATCTCCTCGATGTCGTCGGCGTTCTCCGCGTGCAGCATGAGCCGGCCGGCCCAGACCAGCAGGATGGTGACCGCCGAGAGGCTGGCGACCCATCCCCACGGGTCCGGGAAGGTCGTGAGCTTGAACGCGACGAATCCGACGACGCCGGCAGCGGGGAGGGTGAAGATCCAGGCGATGACCATCTCGCCGATCTTGCGCCCGTTGAGCCCGGTGCCTGCGGCGGCCCCGGCACCCATGACCGAGGAGGCGGCTGCCTGGGTCGTGGAGATCGGGACGCCGAGCTCAGTGGCTCCGAAGATGGACGTCACGGCGCCGATGTTGGCCGCGACCCCGGAGTTGGCGTTCAGCTTGGTGATCCGCAGGCCCATGGTCTCGATGATCTTCCAGCCGCCCCACATCGTGCCCAGGGCGATCATGGAGTAGGCGCCGAGCTCGACCCACAGCGGGATCCCGGCGTCCACTCCGAGGTAGCCGCCGGCGACCAGGGCGAAGGCGATCAGGCCCATGGTCTTCTGGGCGTCGTTCGCGCCGTGACCGAAAGACACGGCCGCCGCCGAGATGATCTGCAGCCACTTGAACGGCTTGGCGTCATCCTTCCAGTGAGTCAGCCTCTGCAGGAGTCCGACGAGGAACATCGCCACGAACGCCACCGTGAAGGCGACCAGAGGGGAGGCGACGATGGCCAGCGCGGTCTTCTCGACGCTGCTCCACTTGATGACATCGGTGCCGCCGGCCGACAGCCCGGCTCCGATGAGGCCGCCGATCAGGGCGTGGCTCGATGACGACGGCATCCCGATCGACCAGGTGAAGTAGTTCCAGAAGATCGCACCGAGCAGGGCGCCGAAGGCGACGCCCAGGCCGACCGGAACCCCGCCGGACTGCAGGCCGAGCTCCTCGACCTGAACCGTCTTGGCCACCGTGTTGGCGACCGCCGTGCCGACCACGAAGAGGGCCGCGAAGTTGAAGAACGCCGCCATGTAGACCGCATGGCGGGGCTTCATGGCCCGGGTGGCCACCACCGTCGAGGTCGAGTTGGCGGCGTCGTGGAACCCATTGGTGAAGTCGAACAGGAGCGCCAGCAGGACGACGCCGACGACTGCGACCTGGACCATGTCCATTCCGGCTCCTCGTTCCAGAGCTGTGCGGGCACCGCCCGCTGGTCACAGGCTAGGGCTGTGTTCGCCCTCGATTCACCTGCAGGTAACCCACGGCGCGGCATCAGGGCTGTTTGTTCATCCTGCGTTCATCTGCTTGATCCCCGGCGTTCTCCGAACGGGGTCAGGCCAGCTGCGTGAGGGCGTGGATCGCCAGCCCGGCCAGGGCGCCCACCACCGTCCCGTTGATCCGGATGAACTGCAGGTCGCGGCCCACGGCCAGCTCGATCCGCTCGGCCGTCTGGGGTCCGTCCCAGCGCTCCACCGTCTCGGTGATCACGCTGGTGAGCTCCACCTTGTAGTCCGAGACGAGCCCGACGATGGTGTCGGTGATCCAGCCGTCGAGCCTGGCCTGCAGGTCCGGATCAGTGGCCAGGGTCTGACCCAACTGGGCCAGCGCACCCGAGGCCCGGACGCGCAGCTCGCTGCTGGGGTCGTCTGCGGCCTCGAGCACCACGCGCTGGGCGGTCTCCCAGATGCGCCCCACGGAGCGCTGGACGTCGGGGTGGTTGTACATGTCCACCTTGGCCCGCTCCACCCGCTCCCGGGTGCTGGGGTTGGCCCGCAGGTCGTCGGCGAACTGGACCAGCATCCGGTCGATCGCGATCCGGACGTCGTGCTGGGGGTCGTCGCGGATCGCAGCCAGGAAGCGGACCAGCTCCAGGTGGATCTTGTCGCCGACCACACCGTCGACGAACTTGGGCGTCCACGTCGGTGCCTGCTTGGTGACCACCTCGATGATGGAGCGCCGGTTGGCCACGACCCAGGCGTACGTGCGGTCGGCCAGGACGTCGACGATCCCGGAGTGGGCACCGTCGGCGACCACCTGCCCGAGCAGGTGGCCCAGGGCGGGTGACACCTCGGTGTGCTCGACGCGATCGGCGATGAGCCGCTCGATCATGGTGCGCATCTGCTCGTCGTCGAGGACCGCGATCAGGCCCCGCAGCGCCCGGCCCAGCTCGCCGGCCACGCGGGTGGCGTGGTCGGGATCAGCAAGCCACTCGCCGCCCCGTCGGGTCACCTCTGCTCCGGTGACCTTCTCGCGCACCACGTCGTCGGCGAGGAAGTGCGTGCCCACGAACTCCCCGAGGGCGGCCCCCATCTGGTCCTTGCGGGTGGGGATGATCGCCGTGTGCGGGATGGGCAGGCCCAGCGGGTGGCGGAACAGGGCGGTGACCGCGAACCAGTCGGCCAGGGCCCCGACCATGGCTGCCTCGGCGCCGGCCTGCAGGTAGCCGAGCCACCCGTCCGGGCTCGTCCCGACGGTCACGAGGGTGACGGCGTAGACCACGGCGGCGAGCAGGAACAGCCCGGTGGCCACCGCCTTCATCCGGCGCAGCCCGGATCGGCGGGCCTCGTCGGACCCGCCCCACGGGCTGGCCGGCGTGGGCTGGGGCGCATCGGCCGTCGCGGTTGCCGTGCTCATGGCACCTCCCGGGGTGTGCTCGGCTTGCGAGTCTAGACGCGGCGCGGGGTGCCGGTGATGGGCCTTGGCTCGGGCGGCGACCTGCGAAGGGCCAGTCAGCCGAGCATCCGTCGGGCCACCTCGCGGTGGAACTCGACGGACAGGGCCAGGTCGTCGACATGGATGCGCTCGTCGCGGTTGTGGTAGCCGGCCTCGACCACCTCGGGCGGGGTGGTCCGGAAGGGGCTGAAGCCGTAGGCGACAGTGCCGAAGTCCCGGCGAAGGTACACCGAGTCGGTGAACCCGGTGCACAGCACAGGGAGCACCTGCGCGCCCAGCAACCCGGCGACGAGGTCCCGGCACGTGTCCCACAGGGGGCCGGACGCGGGTGAGGAGTTGCCCGGCACGGACGGCACGGGCTGGCTGAGCTCGAGGTCGTCGCCGGGACCAAGTCGGGCGCGAACCTCCGCGAGCACGTCGTGGTCGGGCGTTCCGGGCAGCACCCGGCAGTCCAGCCCGACGCCCGCGCGGGCGGGGATGACGTTGGAGGCCGCCGAGCCGTGCAGGAGGGTCGGGGCCATGGTGGTCCCGGACAGGGCCGGTAGCAGGTGGGCGAACACCGGGTGCAGCGCGCAGGCCCGGTCGAGGGCCTCCTGGATCCCGAGGCGGTCGATCGCCCCGGCTCCGAGCAGTGCGTCGAGAGTGGTGCGGATCGAGGGGTGGTCGCGGGGCTCAGGCAGTCCGATGCCGATCCGTGCCAGCACCTCAGCAAGGCGTGGCATGGGCGACTGGCCGATGCTGGGCATCGACGCGTGGCCGGCCTCCCCCACCGCGTCCACTCGGACCGGGCAGGTGCCCTTCTCGCCGACGGCGAAGGCCGCCATCGTCCGGCCGTCGGCCAGCCGGTAGGGCAGCCCGCCGCCCTCGTTGAGTGCGAAGTCCACCGCGAGGTCCGGTCGGTTCGGCGTCAACCAGTTCATGCCGACCCCGGCAGATCCGTCCTCCTCGTCGGCGGCCACGATCAGCACCAGGTCGCCGCGGGGACGCAACCCCTCCCGAGCCAGGGACGCAAGCGCGACCGCCCGGGCAGCCACCTCGTTCTTCATGTCCAGCGCGCCCCGGCCCCACAGGTACCCGTCGTCATCGAGGACCGCGCCGAAGGGTGGGTGCGTCCAGTCGCGCGCGTCGGCCGGCACGACGTCGCTGTGGCCGACGAACGCCAGGCTCGGCCCACCCCCGGTACCGGGCAGGCGGGCGATCAGGTTCTGGCGGGCCGGGTCCGGGCCGGCCAACTCGACGGCGACACCCTGCGCAGCCAGGTACGCGGCCAGTACCTCGGCGACCGCCGTCTCGTTGCCGTTCGTGGAGTCGACGCGCAGCAGGCTGCGGGTCAGGTCGATGACCTCGTCGTGGCGGCCCATCCGGTCCGGCTCACCCATGCTGGCCCGGGGACTCGCCCAGAAGGGAACCCGTGGCCTGCGGACCCGGGTGGAGGTGGTGTGGCGCGCTCACAGGGGCGAGGGTAGTGCCACCATCAGGGCCGGGTGCGCGGCACGTCCTGCCCCGGTGAGTCCCGCATCATCCGCGGACGCCACGACCGAGGGGTGCAGTGCTCCCCGACGAGGCGCAGCGGGGCGACGAGAGCTACTCGCCGACCTCGCGGCGCACGATCTCACCGCGGACCGCCGTGATCCAGGTGTTGATGATGTGCCTCTCGTCGTCTGTCCATGCGGCGTCGGGGGCGTCGAGGCGATGGACCTGGCGGACGAGCTCGTCCTTCAGCTCCTGGAGGCTGTACCCCTCGTGTAGCAGTGTCTTGACCTCGGGGGCGGTCGGATCCGGTGCTGGCATGGTGATCCTCCTTCTGTGGCACAGCCCACGCTATTCCTGCCCTCGCCCCCTGGACAGGGCCCGAGGTCCCGACCCGGCCCGGTGCTCGGCCGCCCATCGGCGTCCGCGACGACAGGCCGCCCTCGGCGGATCACCGACGGATGAGATCGCGCTCTCCGTCAGCGAGCGACGGCACGGGTGGGCCTGCCACGATGGCTCACATGGCAGGCCTCGACATCCGACCCCCGGAATCCTGGGACATGACCGAGGAGCAGCTTCGGGCATGGTGGGGCGCAGTCGTCGACGATCTGAGCGCGGCGGTGGCCGTCGAGGGTTCCTGACCCGCTGACAGGGTTGCGGACCACGCCGGATCGCTCGACCACCGCCCTGATCGCGACGCCCCGATCAGGCGTTGCGCTCGAACATGCCCGCGACAGCGGCGATTCCCAGCACTGAGCGCGCCGCGTACTCCGAGCGCCAGAGCCCGCCGTGGCACGAGCCGTCGACGAACAGCTGCATCGGGTGCGAGATGGGCACCGCCGGGTTGGCCGTCGAGGCCGGGTTGCGCAGGTCGTGGACGAGCAGCGCGGCCATGATGGCGTTGGACGTGTCCGGCTCGAAGATCTCCAGGCCGAACCGCCCGGCGCCGGCGTAGGCCGCGGCCAGGGCCTTGTTCTTCACGACGGACTTCGTCCGCGTGCTCGGGGCGACGTTCAGCGACACCCGCACGCCGTCCTCGCGCGCGGCCATCGCCCGCCAGCGCTGCAGGCGCTTGGCGAGCAGGTAGTTGGGCCCCTGCTGGCCGACCAGGCAGTCGCAGATGCCGTATTCGACGCCGGTGGAGGTGAACACGGTGTCCGGGTAGTTCTTCTCGAACTGCCCGGCCAGTCGCATGGGGGAGCGGGCATAGCGCCAGACCCCGGCCGAGCGCCAGCGTCGCCGGGACTCCTCGACCGCCTCGATCGGTGCGGCGAACACGTCAGTGGGCGTGGCCAGCCAGGCGAGCATCACGTCGTGGCCGCCGCGGACCAGGTCCATGCTGATCGCATCGATGGCCAGGGACACGCGCACATGCAACGGGCCGTCGGCGTAGACGTAGTTGCCCAGGGTGAATGGCCGCCCGATGCCCGCCAGCCAGGTCCGGATCTCCGGCGCCTGGGTCAGCAGGTCCGCACCGGCGACCGCAGCGAGCGCCGCCCCCTCCAGCTGGGTCCGATCCGGCCCGTCGATCGGGACCGGGACATGCAGCCGCCCGGCCCGGCCCTCGGCGTCGGCGATGATCCGCCGCCACAGGTCCGGTCGAGGCAGGTCGACGGCCCACACGGAGGCGCCCCAGTCCAGGAGGCAGGCCAGCGGGCCCATCTCAGCCCCGGCGCCGAGCACCGCGAAGTCCACGCCGGTGAGGTCCAGCCACTCCGGGTGGGCCATGACCGTCTCGAGGGCGTGGGCGAAGCTCGGCTCCACGATCCCGTCTGCGACCCACACGTCGAGCTGGTGGCGCAGGTCCGGCCCAGCCAGCCTGCGCCCGTGGTAGGGGATCACCAGGTCCGCAACGCCGCGGCCCTTGCCCACGACCTCAGCCGTGGCGAACCGGGGCTGGGTGTGGGTCGCGAGGGCCTCGCCGAGGTCGGTGGCCGTGCCGTCGCGGGTGAACGTGAACTGCCGGTAGAGGGAGTCCAGCCCGTCACGGCTCATGGCCACGGAGCCGCCACCGGCCCTCAGCCCGGAGATGACCAGGTCCCGCGCCGGCCCCATGTACTCCTTGCGCCAGTTGTCGGTGTCCTCGATGCTCTGGGCGAGCTCGGGGTCGGTGGCGCGTGCCGCGTCGGCGAACACAGCCCGTCCGGTGCCCATGGACGACTGCTGGCCCTTGGAGATCGGGAAGTCGATCCCGCGCTGGGGGTCGAACTCAGGCATGTGCTCCTCCGGGTCGGGTCATCCGCGTCCGTCGATCGCCCTCTGGTAGACGTCGACCGTGATCCGGGCGATCTTGTCCCACCCGAACTCGTCGACGGCGCGCTGGCGTCCGGCGACGCCCATGGCCGCGGCCTTGGCCGGGTCGGACATGACCTTCGTGAGCGCGTCGGCCACCGAGGTCTCGAAGCCGACGGGGTCGGACTCGTCGTAGTGCACCAGGTGCCCGGTCTCACCCTCGACGACCACCTCAGGGATGCCGCCGACGTCGCTGGCGACGACCGCGGTCTCGCAGGCCATCGCCTCCAGGTTCACGATGCCCAGCGGCTCGTACACCGACGGGCAGGCGAATGCGCCCGCGTGCGTCAGGGCCTGGACCAGGTGCGCCCGGCTCAGGTGCTCGTTGACCCAGAGCATGTTGGCCTCGCCCTTGCTGGCCCGCAGCGCCGCCACTCCGGCCTCCACCTCCGCTCCGAGCTCGGGGGTGTCCGGGGAGGAGGCGATGAGGACCAGCGGGATGTCCGGGTCCATCTGGGCCGCGGCCTTGAGCAGGTGCGCGATGCCCTTCTGGCGGGTGATCCGGCCCACGAACAGCACGTACGGGCGGCTCGGGTCGATCCCGACCGACTCGATCAGGTCGGTGTTCCGGTCGGGCTGGTAGAGCTCGGTGTCGATCCCGTTGTGCACCACGTCGACCTTCGCCGGGTCCACGTTCGGGTAGGACTCCAGCACGTCGCCGCGCATCCCGTGGCTGACCGCGATGATCCGGTCCGCGCCCTCGTAGGCCGTCTTCTCCACCCAGGACGACAGCCGGTAGCCGCCGCCGAGCTGCTCGGCCTTCCACGGCCGCTTCGGCTCCAGGGAGTGCGCCGAGATGACGTGCGGCACGTCGAGGAAGATCCCGCCGGTGTGGCCGGCGAAGTTGGCGTACCAGGTGTGGGAGTGCAGGAGCTCCACCCCCTCGCTGGCGGCCACCATCGCCAGGGAGATCCCCATGGTCTGCAGCGAGGCGTTGGCCCCGGCCAGGGTCTCGGGCACCAGATGGGCGTTGGCGTCGGTGCGCGGCGCCCCCCAGCACTGCACATCGACATCGATGAGCTTGCGCAGCTCGCGCGCGAGGTACTCGACGTGAACGCCGGCACCGCCGTAGGCCTCCGGGGGCCATTCCCTTGTCAGCAATCCGATCCTCATGCCCGGCAGCCTAGGACCGGGCGCGGGGCGGATGCGCGCTGCCCGGACGCCCGCCCGGACCGCTGCCCGGACGCCCCCGCCCGCCGCGCCTTGTGGGCGGTCCGGTGACTACCGTGGCTGCCATGCCAAACCCTCGCGTACTCGGAATCGTCCTCGCCGGCGGAGAGGGCAAGCGGCTGATGCCCCTGACCGCCGATCGCGCCAAGCCGGCCGTCCCGTTCGGGGGCTCCTACCGGCTCATCGACTTCGTCCTGAGCAACCTGGTGAATGCCGGGTTCGCGCGCATCGCCGTGCTCACCCAGTACAAGTCGCACTCCCTGGACCGGCACGTGACCCAGACCTGGGCCATGCCCGCGATCCTCGGCGACTACGTCACGGCGGTCCCCGCGCAGCAGCGGCTCGGCCCGCGCTGGTACACGGGCTCGGCTGACGCCATCTACCAGAGCATGAACCTGATCGAGGACGAGGACCCGGACTACCTGCTGGTCTTCGGCGCCGACAACATCTACCGGATGGACCCGCGCCAGATGCTCGAGCAGCACATCGACACCGGTGCTGCCGTGACGGTCGCCGGCATCCGCAAGCCCCGGTCGGAGGCCTCGGAGTTCGGCGTCATCGAGCAGGCCGCGGACTCGACCAAGATCGAGGCGTTCCACGAGAAGCCGGCCGACCCGCCGGCCGTCCCCGGCTCGCCGGACGAGTCGTTCATCTCGATGGGCAACTACATCTTCACCCGCGAGTGGCTCGTCGACACCCTGCGCGCCGACGCCGCCGACGACTCCTCGGTGCACGACATGGGCGGCAACATCATCCCGGCGCTGACCCATCAGGGCGGAGCCCACGTCTATGACTTCGGCACCAACGAGATCCCCGGCCAGACCGAGCGGGACCGCGGCTACTGGAAGGACGTGGGGTCGATCGACGCCTACCACGAGGCGCACATGGACCTCGTGAGCGTGCACCCGATCTTCAACCTGTACAACCGCGAATGGCCGATCATCACGTCGTCGCTCGGATCGCCCCCGCCGGCGAAGTTCGTCGAGGGTGGCAACGCCCATGAGTCGATCATCGGCGCCGGCTCGGTCATCGCCGGGGGGCATGTCCGCTCGTCTGTGCTGTCCCAGGACGTCCGCGTCCTGCAGGGCGCCTACGTGGAGGGCGCGGTCCTGATGCCCGGTGTGCGGATCGGGCGCGGTGCGGTCGTGCGCAACACGATCCTGGACAAGAACGTGGTGGTCCCCGATGGCGCCCAGGTCGGCGTGCACCTCGACGCCGACCGCGAGCGGTTCACGGTCTCCGAGGCCGGCATCGTCGCCGTCGGCAAGGGCATCACGATCTAGGGCGAGGGCCGGATCGGTCCGGATTCCCGACCGTCACCGGTCGCAGGAGCGGATCGGTCCGGAGGTGAGCCGCGCGATGGCGGATCGATCGGCGGGGTGAAGGGGCGGACTACTTCTTCTTGAAGGCCTTGCAGCGGTCCTCGAGGTGGGCTGCGGCGTCCTCGCGGGCCTTCTTGCGGGATCGGCGGCCCGGGCCGTTCCACCCGCACTCGCAGCGCGCCTGGGTGAAGCTGCCCTTCTCGACCAGGTGCAAGGGGCTGTCACCCTTGCCGTCCTTCCCCATGGCCCACCACCTCCGTTGGGCGCACCCTACGCGCCCGAGATGAACGAGTACCCTTGGGCCATGTCGACCAGCATCTGGACAGTCACTGGAATGACCTGTGGGCACTGCGTCAAGGCGGTCACCGAGGAGGTGTCGGCCATCGAGGGTGTCGAGTCCGTCGAGGTCGACCTGGAGACCGGGGCCGTGACGGTGGCTGCGGCCGCAGACCCGACCCGGGAGCAGATGGCGGCAGCGGTCGACGAGGCCGGATACGCGCTGGTCTGAGCCGTGTCCGCGATCGAGATCGTCGAGGTCAGTGCACGCGACGGGCTGCAGAACGACTCCGCCCGGCTGAGCACCGAGCAGAAGGTCGAGCTCATCGCGAGGTGCGCCGCGGCTGGCCTGCGCCGGGCGGAGATCGCCTCGTTCGTCAACCCGAAGCTCGTCCCGCAGATGGCTGACGCGGAGGCCGTCGTGGCCGGAGTGCGTGCGGCAGTGGAGGGCCCCTCGTCGTGGATCGGGCTGGTGCTCAACACCCGGGGGTTCCATCGGGCGGCGGCCACTGGCGTCGACGAGGTCAACTGCGTGGTCAGCGTCACCGACGAGTTCTCGCAGGCCAACCAGGCGATGACCTCAGAGCAGGCGATCGCGGTCGTCGCCGAGGTCGTCCCCCTGGCCCGGGCCGCCGGGATCCTGCCCACCGTGACCCTCTCGGTCGCGTTCGGCTGCCCCTTCTCCGGCGAGGTGTCGGTGGACCGGGTCCGCCGGGTCGTGGAGCAGGTCGCCGAGACCGGTGTCGCGGAGGTCGCGATCGCCGACACCATCGGGGTGGCCGTGCCGCGGGACGTGGCCACCCGCGTGGCCGCGGTGCGCGAGCTCATCGGCGACCTGCGCCTGCGCGCGCACTTCCACAACACCCGCAACACCGGGTACGCCAACGCGCTGGCGGCTGCCGACGCCGGGGTCACCGTCCTGGATGCCAGCCTCGGCGGGATCGGCGGTTGCCCGTTCGCCCCGCGTGCGACGGGCAACATCGCCACGGAGGACCTCATCTACGCGCTGCACCGCAGCGGGTACCAGACCGGGGTGGACCTCGATGCGGCCATCGACACCAGCCAGTGGCTCGGGACCCAGCTGGGCCGGGACCTGCCTGCGTACCTGCCGCGCGCGGGAGTGTTCCCGCCTCGCTGACGACTTGTGAGGCGCGTCACATTCGTCCGTTTCGCGGTGCGTGAGGCGGGGTGTGGCACGGACTTGTCGGGGTGAGTTCACCCTCCGTTCACGTACGCCCCCCCTGCGCGTCGGAATGGGTGCCTACGGTGCGACCCGTGAGTACACATCTCGCACATCCCCAGACCAAGAAGAGGACCACCATGGGCAACACCCGAATCCGGATGGCAGCCGCGCTGGCCGTCCCCACCCTGTTCCTCGCCGCGTGCGGCGGCCAGGACACGACCTCCGAGCCCGCCGCCTCCGGCAGCGCCGGCGGTGGCGCCGCGGCGTCGGGCTCAGTCCGCGTCGACGGCTCGTCCACGGTCGCGCCGCTGACCGCCGCCGCCAAGGAGCTGTTCAACGCCACGCCCGAGGGCGAGGGCATCGACATCACCGTCGGCCAGTCCGGCACCGGCGGCGGCTTCAAGAAGTTCTGCGCAGGTGAGACCGACATCTCCGACGCCTCGCGTTCGATCAAGGACGAGGAGGCTGCGATCTGCGCTGAGGCAGGGATCGAGTACGCCGAGATCGCCGTGGCCAATGACGCCCTGACGATCATCGTCAACAAGGAGAATGACTGGGCCAAGTGCCTGACGGTCGAGGAGCTCAACAAGATGTGGGCCCCCGAGGCCGAGGGCACCGTGACCAACTGGAACCAGGTCAACCCCAGCTTCCCGGACGTGCCCCTCGAGCTGTTCGGCGCGGGCACCGACTCCGGCACCTTCGACTACTTCACGGACGTCATCAACGGTGAGGAGGGCGCCTCGCGCACCGACTACACCCCGAGCGAGGACGACAACATCACCCTCACCGGGGTCGAGGGCACCAAGGGCGCCCTGGGCTACCTCGGGTTCTCCTACTTCGAGGAGAACGCCGACAAGGTCAACGCCGTCGAGATCGACGGTGGCAACGGCTGCGTGGCCCCGTCCCTGGAGTCCGCGTCCGACGGCACCTACACCCCGCTGTCGCGGCCGCTGTTCATCTACCCGTCGAAGTCCGCGATGCAGCGTCCCGAGGTGGCCTCGTTCGTCGAGTTCTACGTGACCAATGACGCCGACATCACCAAGAAGGCGCTGTTCGTCCCGCTGAGCGACGCGCAG
The DNA here is from genome assembly GCA_963706875.1 of uncultured Actinomycetes bacterium. Taxonomy (GTDB): domain Bacteria; phylum Actinomycetota; class Actinomycetes; order S36-B12; family CAIYMF01; genus Prado023. The sequence continues at coordinate 158,126 of CAVPNW010000014.1, forward strand.
GTCGAGGAGGCCAAGGCCGCGCTGGCCACGCTCCAGTAGGCCCGCGCTGGCCCCGGTCCATTAGGTTCATCTCGAACATCGACTCCACGTGCCAGGAAGAGGCAGATCGTGAGCATCGACCAGGTCGGGGGCCCGCCGATGGCGGGTTCCCGACCCCCGGGTCCGCCCGAGGGGTTCTCGCTCAAGAGCACGAACCGGCGGCTGGGCGAGAAGGCCATCATCGCCAGCCTCTTCGTGTGCGCGGCACTCTCGGTCGTCATCACGATCGGCATCGCCATCGCGCTGTTCCTGCCTGCGATCGAGTTCTTCCAGCAGGTCTCGGTCAAGGAGTTCCTGACCGGCACCAAGTGGGCGCCGCGGTTCAAGCCACCTGCCTATGGCGTCCTCCCCCTGGTCATGGGCACCCTGTGGACCACCGGGATCGCCCTGCTCGTGGCGGTCCCGTTCGGGCTGGGGGCGGCGGTCTACCTTGCCGAGTACGCGAAGGACTCGACTCGGCGCAAGCTGAAGCCGATGCTCGAACTGCTCGCCGGCATCCCCTCGGTGGTCTACGGCTTCTTCGCCCTCCAGTTCATGACGAAGGTCGTGCTCCAGGGCTGGTTGGGCCTGCCGGTGGGGACGTTCAACGTCCTGTCTGCGGGCATCGTCCTCGGAGTCATGATCATCCCCACCGTGGCCTCGCTGTCCGAGGACGCCCTGAGTGCAGTCCCGCTGGCGATCCGGCAGGGGTCCCTCGCCCTCGGCGCCAACCGGATGCAGACCACCCTGCGGGTGGTGTTCCCCGCTGCCATCTCCGGGATCGCCGCCGCAGTTGTCCTGGGCCTCTCCCGTGGGCTGGGCGAGACGATGATCGTGGCGCTGGCCGCCGGCCAGAAGCCAACGATGGTGACCAGCCCCTTCGAGGGTGGACAGACCATGACCGGCTTCATCGCCAACGCGGCCCTGGGTGACTCCCGGGTCGGCTCCCTGGAGTACGACACGCTGTTCGCGGTGGGCCTGCTGCTGTTCTTCTTCACCCTCGTGGTCAACATGATCAGCATCCGGATGGTCCGCAAGTTCCGGGAGGCCTACTGATGCCCGCACCCACCGAGAAGTACAGCGCCGAGGTCAGCCTGTCGGGCCGTCGTGCCAGCAACAGCGACAGCAACAAGAAGTCGTTGATCTTCCTCGGCCTTCTCTGGTTCAGCCTGCTGGTGGCCTTCGGCTTCCTCATCGTGCTTCTGGTCACCACGTTCCTCGACGGCATCGGCCGGTTCGACTCGCGGATGTTCACCAACTACAACAACACCACCCCAGAGGATGCCGGCGCCCGCGCCGGGGTTCTCGGCTCGGTCATGGTGATCGCCTTCACGGCGCTCATGGCCATCCCCGTCGGGATCGGAGCCGCCCTGTACCTCGAGGAGTTCTCCCGTCGCGACCGGTGGTACAACCGGCTGTTCGAGCTGAACATCCAGAACCTCTCCGCAGTCCCGGCCATCCTCTACGGCCTGCTCACCCTGGGCCTGATGGGCGCCATCGGGTTCTCGCAGACCGACATCGTATTCGGCGGCGCGCTGGCCCTGGCGCTGCTGATCCTGCCGGTGATCATCATCACGACCCGCGAGGCGCTGCGGGCGGTCCCGCAGGAGATCCGCGACGGATCCCTGGCATTGGGCGCCACCCAGTGGCAGACGGCCTGGAAGCAGACGCTGCCGGCGGGCCTGCCCGGAATCGCCACCGGGACGATCCTGGCCCTCTCCAGGGCCATGGGCGAGGCGGCCCCGCTGCTTCTGCTCGGCGTTGCGGTGTACATCTCCTTCGACCCCAACGGCCTGATGTCGCAGTTCACGACCATGCCGATCCAGATCTTCAACTGGACCAGCGCCCCGCAGGATGAGTTCAAGACGCTGGCGGCGGCAACCAGCATCCTGCTGCTGGCCATCCTGCTCGCGATGAACGGCATTGCCATCTACATCCGCAACAAGTACGCCAAGCGCTGGTGAGGACGACATGAACGCAGAGACCCACGTCGACGTCTCGGGAGTCGAGGCGCCGGGGGAGCACCCGGCGATCCTGGACATCAAGGGACTGGACGTCTACTACGGTGACTTCTGGGCCGTCCGCAAGGTCGACATGTCGATCCGGGCCAACGAGATCACGGCCTTCATCGGCCCTTCGGGCTGCGGCAAGTCCACGGCCCTGCGCTGCATCAACCGCACCAACGACCTGGTGCCCAGTGCCCGGGTTGAGGGCAAGATCCTCTATCACGGCCAGGACCTGTACGGACAGGACGTGGACCCGATCGAGGTGCGCCGCAGGGTCGGCATGGTCTTCCAGAAGCCCAACCCGTTCCCCAAGTCGATCTTCGACAACATCGCCTACGGGCCGAAGGTGAACGGCTGGAAGCTGAAGAAGTCCGAGGAGAAGGACATGGTCGAGCAGGCCCTGACCCGGGCCGGCCTCTGGGACGAGGTCAAGCACAAGCTCGACCAGTCCGGCTTCGCGCTCTCCGGCGGTCAGCAGCAGCGGCTGTGCATCGCCCGAGCCATCGCCAACAAGCCCGAGATCCTGCTCATGGACGAGCCGTGCGCCTCGTTGGACCCGATCGCCACCGCGCTGATCGAGGACCTCATGGCCGAGCTGGTCACCGACTACACCGTGGTCATCGTGACGCACAACATGCAGCAGGCGGCCCGGGTCTCGAACCGGACGGCGTTCTTCACCGCGGAGGTGGAGGAGGACACCAACACCCGGTACGGCACCCTCGTCGAGATGGACGACACGTCCACGATCTTCACGAACCCGTCGGACAAGCGCACGGAGGACTACATCTCCGGCCGCTTCGGCTGATCGGCCCGGCGTCCTGTCCGGATCGGGTGGGTTCGAGCGGATCGCGTTCGTCGAGATCCGAGGAGGATCCGAGCGGGCGACCAGCGAATCGAACGTGATCGTGGGCCTCAGACGTGCGCCGGCGGCAGGTCGTGCTGCTCGGCGGCAACGGTGCGCACCGTCTCGTCGGTGGGGCGGTTGACCCAGGTGCGATGGAACACGAAGAAGCTGCCCGGGGCCACGCGATGCAGGAACTTCGGGCCGCCCGCGGCTGAGCGCAGGGCATCCAGTTGGCTGGGGATCACCGGTCGGTGGGAGCACAGGACGGTCGGCCAGGGCTGGTTGAACATCTCGATGGTGCGGCTCAGGCCCGGTCCCGGGTCGGCGAGGAAGTCGTCCTCGCTGATCATGGGCTCCAGACGGATCCCGGACCCGAGCGCGGCAGCGGCCGGGCGCAGGGTCGCCAGGCACCGTTCGGCGGCCGAGGAGTGCAGATGCCGGATTCCGAAGGCCTCGAGCAGCGGGATCAGCCGGGTGGCCTCCCACTCGCCGTGCGCGAGCAGGCCCCGGGCTGGGTCCGCGCGGTCACGTCCGGTGCGCTGGGCCCAGTCCACCCGCTTCTCCGCGCTGGTGTGTCGCAGCAGCACGAAGGGGATGGTGGGTGGGGTCCGGACGGCCAGCGCAATCAGCTGGCCGTCGCGGGGGTAGGTCATTGCCGCGGCGGCCTCCTTGGGGCGCAGCCAGCGCAGCCGATCGACCTCCTTGTTCTCGGCGAACTCGCCACGGACGACGCTCGCCCGCCAGTACTCGACGGTCTTGGGCACGCCGTCGACCCGGTAGTGCTGGGTGGGCAGGGGGACATCGAGGACCGGGGTGAAGCCGGTCTCCTCGACGGTCTCGCGCACGGCGGTCTCGATCGCATGCTCCCCGGCCTCGAACTTGCCCTTGGGCAGCGACCAGTCCCGCCGCCGGCGCCGATGGATCACGGCGACCTCGAGGTCCTTGCCCACACCCCGGGTCAGCACGACCCCGGCGGCGCGAATCACGGTGTGCGATGCGCTGGACATGTCACTACCCCAGGCGCGTCTGCGTGCGCTGGCCCCGGACTGCCGGCCATTGCTCCTTCATCCGGATGCGCGCGATCAGCTCGCATTCCACCTCGTAGGCATGCAGCAGCCCCAGGGAGAAGCCGGTGGGGCCGTCGAAGTGCTCGGCGAGCTCCCGGCAGGTCTCCTGGGCGATCGAAGCGTCCTGGTGCTCGCCGAGCTGCTCGGTGACGTTGCTCAACGCGGTCGCAAGGCCCTTGGCGGGGGCGCCGAACACGGGGACGAGCGCCTCAGCGGCATACCTGGCCCGCTTGGCGGTGATCCGGGTCTCGTGCCACTCCTCGGCCGGGCCGTCGAGGGTCAGCGCCTTGACCTCGCGGGCCAGCTTTCGCCAGGACTTGTCGAACAGCGGCGGAAGGGCCTCGCGCGCGGGGGCGGCCGCGGCCTCGGTGAGCTGCGGGTTGGCCGCCGCGTCGACCAGGGCGTCGAGGAGGGCGAGGTGGCGCTCCGAGCGCATCGCGTCGAGGGCCTCCGCGCGCCCGGCGTCGACCTTGGCCTGCATCAGGGGGTCGACATGGGCGTGGATCGTGGCGGCATCGGCGTCGCCGAGCTCGTCGGCGTGGGCGTCGAGCCGGGCGAGCAGCACCTCGGAGTCCCGGCTGAGGCCGAGTTCCGAGGCGGCCCAGCCGAGCTCGTCACGCAGGTGGCGAGACCAGTCGGCGTCGACCAGCGGGGAGAACACGCGCAGGCCGCTTCGCAGGCGCCGGGCCGCCACGCGCATCTGGTGCACGGAGTCGGGCAGGTCACGACGGACCCGCATGTCCTGGAGCAGGAAGCGCCGCACGTGCGTGAGCAGGTGGGCGTGGACGGCGTCCCCGGCAGGGTCGTCGGGGCTGACGGGGGACGGCTCTGCGACGTCCGGTGCACCCTTGGCCGCCGGGCCGAGGGCGCTGACAGCCTTCGAGGTCGTCCCGGGGATCGCGCCGTGGGCCTTCAGGAGGTCGATGACTGGGTCGAGGGCGCTGAGCTCGATGCCCAGGGGGCGGACCGCCAGCTCGCGGAATCGGCCGGCCACGACCTCGCCGTCCATGATCGAGACGATGTCGTCGACGAGTTCGGCCACGGGGGCGTCATCAGCGCCGTGCAGGACCAGGATCGTGCGCTGGGTGTGCAGGCTGGCGACCGGGATCAGCGGGTTGCGCCTGGCCAGGGCCGTCACAACGTCGGCCATCTCCGGGGGTACCTGCCCGGGTTCGCCAGCGTCCAGGGGCATGCGCATCTCGTCGTGGGTGCCCGCCGAGCCGCCGTCGGACGGGAGGGTGAGCTGCCAGCCCTCGTCCGATCCGCCGGCACGGCGTCGCAGTGTCACCCCCCAGCGGATGAGGCGCAGGTCCTCTGTGTCGTGATAGACGGCCCGCACCTGCACGGCAGGCCGCCGGTCGACCCGCGTGATCCCGGTGTCGACGGTCGTCCCGGCCAGGCCGGGCACGAGGCCGACCAGGTCGGGCATGCGGAACAGGGCGTGGACGCGCAACTTGCTCACCACAGCCCGATCAGTGGTCGGGGACTCGCTCACATCGGCCTTCCAGGGGCATATCGGTACTTGAGGGGGGCAGCATGCCACCCGAAGATGAACAGGACTCAGCCGGTCTTCCGTCGCGGCCGGGCGGCCCGGACCCCGATCAGGTGCTCCTGGAGGTCGCGGCAGGGCCTGCCGTCGGAGTCGGTGATGTGCGGGGTCCAGCCACCGTCGGGCTGGCCGATCCAGGCCTTGGTGGAGTCGTCGAAGCCCATGTCGATGAGAGCCGAGACCTGGGAGGCGTGCTCGGCGCCGAGGCGGACGAGGACCTCGACACGGCGGTCGAGGTTTCGGTGCATGAGGTCCGCCGAGCCGATCCAGGTCTCGGTGTCGCCGCCGTTGGCGAACTCGTAGGCACGGCTGTGCTCGAGGAAGCGACCCAGCACCGAGTGCACCCTGATGTTGTCGCTCAGGCCCGGCACCCCCGGGCGCACCGCGCAGATGCCACGGACCCAGATGTCGACCGGGACTCCAGCCTGTGAGGCCCGGTACAGGGCGTCGATGATGCCCTCGTCGACGATCGAGTTGCACTTGAAGCGCACCCGGGCCGGGCGTCCTTCTCGATGGTGTGCGACCTCACGCTCGATCCGCTCCACGAGGCCGGTGCGGATCGAGTGCGGGGCCACCAGCAGCCGGTTGTACGTGGTGTTCATCGAGTAGCCGGACAGCACGTTGAACACGTTCGATACGTCCTCGCCGACGGCGGGGTCGGCCGTGAGCAGGCCCAGGTCCTCGTACAGCCGCGCGGTCTTCGGGTGGTAGTTGCCGGTGCCGATGTGCACGTAGCGACGCAGCCGCTCGCCGTCGTCGCGGACGACCATGCTCAGCTTGCAGTGCGTCTTGAGGCCCACGAGTCCGTAGACGACATGTACGCCCTGGCGCTCCAGCTTGCGCGCCCAGGAGATGTTGGCCCGTTCGTCGAAGCGAGCCTTGATCTCCACGAGGGCAAGGACCTGCTTGCCGGCCTGCGCCGCGTCGATCAGGGCGTCGACGATCGGGGAGTCCCCGGACGTGCGGTACAGCGTCTGCTTGATCGCCAGCACCTTCGGGTCAGCTGCGGCCTGCTCGAGGAAGCGCTGGACGCTCGTGGAGAAGCTGTCGTAGGGGTGGTGCAGCAGCACGTCGTGGTCGCGCATCGCCTCGAGCACATCCGGCGGGGCGGCGGTCTCGACCTCCGTGAGCTGGGGGGAGGTCTTCGGCAGGAACTTGGCCTCCTTGAGACCCTCGCGATCCAGGCCGTAGACGGTCCAGAGCCCGGTGAGGTCCAGCGGGCCGGGCAGGGAGAACACCTCCTCCTCGGAGATCCCCAGCTCGCGGACCAGCAGCTCGAGGACGTACGGGTCGATCGAGCGCTCCACCTCGAGGCGGACAGGTGGCCCGAACCGGCGGCGGTTGAGCTCGCGCTCCAGGGCCTTGAGCAGGTTCTCTGCGTCGTCCTCCTCGACCTCGACGTCCTCGTTGCGCGTCACCCGGAACGAGTGCTGCTGCAGGATGTCCATCCCGGGGAAGAGGTCCGAGAGGTTCGCGGCGATGACGTCCTCGAGGGGCACGAACCGCTCGGGGCCGACCTGAAGGAAGCGCGGCAGGCTCTGGGGAACCTTGACCCGGGCGAACAGCTCGGTGCCGGTGCTGGGGTTGCGCACGACGACGGCGAGGTTGAGGCTCAGCCCGGAGATGTAGGGGAACGGGTGCGCCGGGTCCACGGCCAGCGGGGTCAGGACCGGGAACACCTTCTCGGCGAACGTCGTCTGGAGCAGCGCGCGCTCGTCGTCGGTGGCCTGGTGGTAGCGCAGGAGCTGGATCCCCTCGGCCCGCAGGCCGGGCAGCACGGAGTCGCCGAAGCAGGCCGCGTGCCGGTCCATCAGCAGGCGGGTGCGGATCAGGATCAGCTCGAGCAGGTCGCGTGGCATGAGCCCGCTGGCCGCGCGCACGGCGATCCCAGCGTCGATCCGGCGCTTGAGGCCGGCCACGCGGACCATGAAGAACTCGTCGAGGTTCGAGGCGAAGATGGCCAGGAACTTGGCCCGCTCGAGCAGCGGCAGCGACTCGTCCTCGGCGAGCTCGAGCACTCGCTCGTTGAACGACAGCCAGGAGAGCTCGCGATCGGCGAAGCGATCGGCCGGCAGGGGGGCGGACGCCGGTGGGCTGGCGGGGGCCAGGGACTCGTCGGACTGCGCCGTCGGCTCCTCCACGTGCGGCTGCGTCGCGGTGTCGGACACGACAACCCCCTTCCCAGAGCGGTGTCGAATGAGTCTATCGACGGAACAGCGTGTCGCTGTCCCAGGGAGCGAACCCCAGCGCCCGGTACAGCGAGATCGCGGCCTCGTTGTCGGCATCCACGTACAGCAGTGCCGCGGACAGGCCCAGGTGGCGCAGGTGGTGCAGGCCCGCCAGCGTCAGGCTCCGACCCAGGCCGCGCCCACGCATGCCCGGGTCGACGCCCACGACGTAGACCTCACCGATCGGTTCGTGGGCATGTCCCGAGGGCGCCGGGTCGTCGCCGGCGTGGGCGTGCGTGTGCGGGGGCGGGGCGTCATCGAGGTGGGGGTGGGTGTGTGGGGGGTCGTCGAGGTGGGGGTGGCCGTGGCCGTGGCTGTGCACCTTGGTCCAGTGGAACCCGGCGAGCCGGCCGTTCTCGGCCTCGGCGATCAGGAACCCGTCCGGGTCGAACCAGGGCTCGGCCATGCGCCGTTCGAGGTCCTCGCGGGTCCAGCTGCCCTGATCCGGGAGGTCGGTGAACGCAGCGGCGTTCAGCGCCAGCCACTCGTCGATGTCGCGCTCGGCGTCGAAGGAGCGCAGGGTGATGCCGGCAGGCAGCTCGACGGGGTCCATCGGGGCGAACAGGGAGCGCCGCAGCTGCCACAGGCGGCGCACGCGGTGGAAGCCGTGAGCTGCCGCCAGCTCGTTCGCCGCGGCATCGGCGCCGTGTGCCCACAGCCTCAGGCGCCCCGGATGGGCCTCGGCCTGGCGGACCAGTTCGTCGACCAGCATGCCGCCCAGGCCCTGACGTCGGGCCGAGGGGCTGACTGCGAGTTCGGCAGCTGGCCCTTCGGCTGCCTCGCTGAGGTCGAGGTGGGCGTATCCGAGCAGGCCGGGCGTGCCCTGCTGCTCGGCCAGCAGGTGCACGGAGTCGCTGCCGCCGTGGCGCAGGTGCAGCACGACGTGCTCACTCAAGGGGTAGGCGCCGTCGATGCGGGCGGATTCGTCGGCCAGGGCAAGGGCGGCAAGGATCTCTTCGTGCGTGAGGTGCGAGGCGACCCGGATTCGAGCGTCGGGTGCACTCACCGCACGGGTTCGCGAAGGGTCGCGGCGGTCGCGACATCCAGGACGTCGTCCTGGCGCGGCGGCACGAACCGGTAGCCCACATTGCGGACGGTGCCGATCAGCCCCTCGTGCTCGGCGCCCAGCTTGGCGCGCAGCCGGCGCACGTGGACATCCACTGTGCGGGTGCCGCCGAAGTAGTCGTAGCCCCAGACCTCCTGGAGCAGCTGTGCCCGGGTGAAGACACGCCCGCCATGGCTGGCCAGGAACCGCAGCAGTTCGAACTCCTTGAAGGTGAGGTCCAGGCTGCGACCCCGGATGCGTGCGCTGTAGGCGCTCTCGTCGATCACGAGGTCACCGAGGCGCATCTCCCCGTCGGAGTCGGCCTCATCGGCCACGACGATGCGTCCGATCGCCATGCGCAGGCGGGCCTCGACCTCGGCCGGCCCGGCCGCGTCGAGCAGGACGTCGTCGATGCCCCACTCGGCATTGACAGCGGCAAGCCCGCCCTCGGTGGTGATCAGGATGACCGGGCAGTCGACGCCCGTCTGGCGGATCAGCCGCGTCAGGGCTCGGATGTGGGCGAGGTCGCGGCGCCCGTCGACGAGCAGTGCGTCGGACTTCGGCGCGTTGAGGAGGGCACTGGCCTCGGCCGGCAGGACCCGCACGTGGTGGGCGAGCAATCCCAGTGCCGGCAGGACCTCCCCGGAGGGCCCCAGCGAGGCTGTCATCAGCAGCAGCCTGCTCATGGGCGGACTCCGATCCGTCGCGATGTGGGCAATCCCTGGGCAGAGGATACTCCCAGGTTGGGAATCCCCGCCCTGCCCGGAGGTGTTGTACCGCCCATGACCGGCTTCTACGTGCTCCTCGTCGTGCTGCTCGCTGCCACCCTGTTCGGGCTGTGGCGGCGGCGCACCGATGGGCGGATGCGGACCGTGGGTACCGCCCCTGCCCCGGCTTCGTCGGCTTCGGCGGCGGGCGCTTCGGCGGCGGCTGGGGTGGCCGGAGGGGCGGCACCGGCAGGGGCGACCGGACCGGCGGCCGGACCGGCCGGGGACGACTCCGAGCCGTTGATCATCGACGGGCATCCCATCGAGATCGCCGACCACACGGTGATTCCCGCAGCCGATGTCCTTGGACCGGCCGACCTGGGCCAGCCCCTGGGCGAGCAGGCCACGCTGCTGCAGTTCTCCTCTGCCTTCTGCGCGCCGTGCCGTGCCACCAAGGTGGTGCTCGGCGACGTGGCCCAGATGGTTCCCGGGGTGGTCCACATCGAGGTCGACGCCGAGTCGCACCTCGACCTCGTGCGCCAGCTGGACGTCACCCGGACCCCCACCGTGCTGGTGCTGGACGCCACGGGTCGGATCCGCACGCGCGCCACGGGCGCCCCTCGGAAGGCCGACGTGATCGCCGCACTCGGCGCGGTCATCTGAGGGCTGCGGCATCTGACGCACACCGACCATGCCAGTTCCCGCTGCCACTTGGGGGCTGGCTCCACGGCGCCATCGGGCCACGCCACGTGGACGATTCCGTCGGACGCGGCGCCCAGCCGCTGCTGACGTTGCCGGCTCAGTTCGGTTGACGCGCGACGGCCCCCTCTCGCCTGACGGCTGGAACGGGGCCGCCCAGGTTTCGCCCTCCGGCTGGAACAGGAGGCCGCTGCAGCTTGTCCACAGCCTGGTCTGCGACCTCTGGTGTTGTCAGCCACCCTTGATAGTGTTCGTACAGATGTTCGGGACGGGGGGGGTTGGGGTGAGTAGCCCGACAGTGGATCAGCGCAGGGTGGTGGATCCGCGGGCAGGGGGGGCGATCGGGTCGGCCTCTGCGGAGGTGGTCGATCTGTGGGCGCGGGCCACCGAGGTGGCGGGCGGGGAGCTGCCCGGGATGGGGCTGCTGGCCGGGGACCGGCCCTGTGCCGATGTCGAGGTGTTGGCGGGGGCGGTGGCGGTGGTGGAGTTCGAGTTGGCCCGTCGGATGCAAGCCGCGGCGTCGGCCGGGTCCCTGCCGTTGGTGGGTCCGGGGGCGGTGCTGGCCGCCCGGGGCTGGGCCGGTCCGCACGCGAAACGGTTGGCCCGGGCGGGGGCTCTGGCCGCGGAGCACCCGTCTCTGGCGTCGGCGTGGGCGGCGGGGATCATCACCAGTGATCATGTGGATGCGATCGCCCGCAACGTCGGCCCGCTGAAGCCCGACGAGCTCGTTGCCGTGGTCGAGGAGCTCAGCGCGTTGTGGGGGCAGCTGTCCCCCCAGGCGGTGGCCACGTTCGTGGCCCGGGTGATCCGCCTGTTGCACCCACCCCCGGACCCGGACCCTGATGAGGCCGGGGCCTACGAGGCCCGGTCGGTGTCGTTCGCGGTGACCTCCGATGCGGTGATCCTGTCCGGGGTGCTGCCCCGGGTGGAGGGCGAGGCGGTGATCGCCGCGGTGGAGGCGTTCGCCGAACGGCTGCGCACCGAGGCTGACCACGTCCCCGCCTCAGCCCGCCGCGCCGACGGGCTGGTCGCGCTGGTGAACGCCGCCCACGCCACCGGGTCGATCCCGACCCGCGGTGGGCTACCGGTCTCGGTGTCGGTCACCCTGGACACCACCACCTGGGCGACCGGGTGTGGACCACCTCCCGGGGGCACACCCTGACCGAGGCCGAGACCCGGTTCACCGCCTGCGACGCGCTGGTCACCCCGATCCTGATCGACACCGGGAGGTGCCCCGACACCGTCGCCGACCTCCTGCCCGCCGCTGGGCCGATGGCCGCGGACAGTGCTGGTGGCCGCGCCGATCAGGCCACCGACCGTGGCAGCGCCGCACCCAGCGACGCCGGTCGGGCCGCCGATCAGGCCACCGGCACCTCGGTCGACCACACCCCCGACCAGGTGGGCGGCACCCTGAGCCCCTCGGCCGCGACCCGGATCGCCGCCCTGGCCAGCACCCTGCTCGGCACCCGGATCCCGCTGGCCGTCGGACGCACCGCCCGAACCGCCACCCCCGCCCAACGCCGGGCACTGGCCGCCCGGGACCAGGGCTGCATCATCCCCGGCTGCGGGATCCCCGCCGAAGCCTGCCAGACCCACCACGTCCAGGACTGGGCCGCGAGCGGCGACACCGACCTACCCAACCTGGCACTGCTGTGCTGGGCACACCACCGCCAAGTCGACCTCGGCATGTGGACCATCGTCCCCGCGGAGCCAAGCGACCAGGTGCCCCGACCCGAACCCGGAGCACCACCCGGCACCCCCTGGCCCGCCAACCACAACGCACCCTGGACCATCACCCGCACCCCCCGAACCCGCTGGCGACAGTGACCGGATCGGTCGTGTGGCGCCAAGGTGCCGCCTTCGCGCCACCACCGTCGCCGGTGCGCGCACCGCACGGCGCGATGACTCAGCCAGCCAGGCGAGCCCGGGTCGAGGTCGCGACGTCGCGGGTGCTACGAGGGTCTCGCGCGCCCTCGAAGCAGCACGCCCGCGGCGATCTCCAGCACGCAAAGGGCGGCCAGCCGGACCGTGCGGCCATCGGGGGCGTCGGCGCGGGCGTCCACCTCGGCGATGTCGAGGCTGACCACGCGTGGATCGGCGCCAGCGGCGCACGCAGCAGTGCGCAGCTCATGGGCGCTGATCCCGCCGGGCACGGAGGCCGGGCACGCCGGGGCCACACTGCGGTCGCAGACGTCGACGTCGAGGTCGACATGGACGCGACCCGTCGGACCGCCCCCGGCGATCTCCAGAGCCTCAGCCATCGCGTCCGCGATCGGGCGGCGCTCGAGCTCCTCACGGCTGATCACGGTGATCCCGAGCTCCCGGGCGCGGGCGGCGTAGAACGCGGAGTTGGCGAAGTCGCTGATCCCGATCTGGACGACGCGCCGGCCGTCGAGTCCGGACTCGACCAGCCGGCGCACTGGGGAGCCGTTGGAGCGCCCGTCGCGGAGGTCGTGATGGGCATCGAGGGTGATCAGGCCGTCGGCGCAGGCGCCGTGGGCGACGGCGAACGTGATCGAGTTGTCCCCGCCGAGGGCCAGCACCGGGGCTCGGGGGAACAGCCGGACCGCCTCGATCGTCGCGCGCTCGCCGGCGGGGGTGTCCGGGTCGGACTGGTCGCCGAGGTCGACGAGCATCAGCTCGGCCAGGTCGAGATCCGCGGAGGCAACGTACGTGGAGTAGCGCGACAGCGCGGCGCGAATGGCAGTCAGGAGTCGTGTCGGCGCGGGTCGGCGAGATCGAGGTCGCATGCGCGGGTACCCCGATCAGCGCCATCTGGACCGGCCGGGGGGAGCGGTCGGACGGCCACGCGTGCTCGTCGGTGCAGGCCTGGATCCACGCCGAGGCGCGCGGCCAGTTCGGGTCGTCAGCCACGGTCACTCCAACCCGCGCCGGAGCCCGCACCCGCGCCGCACCCGCACCCCGCCGGGGGCTGGGCCGGTTGCCCCAGCCGGTCACGCGCTTGCCTGCGCGCCACACCGCCGCGACCAGGTCCACGCCCGGACGGTAGGCCAGGTGGACGTAGCTGGGGGCGGCGAGCAGCACGAGGTCCGCCGGCCCACCGACGATGATCCGGCCGGGACCGTCTCGACGCAGGGCGCGAGCACCTCCGCGGGTCGCGGCCCGCAGGGCCTCGGCGACGGTCATGTGCATCTCACGCACGGCCATGGCGATGCACCACGGCATCGAGGTGGTGAACGAGGTGCCGGGGTTGCAGTCGGTGGCCAGGGCGACCGGGACGCCCGCGTCCAGGAGCCGACGCGCATCGGGATAGGGCGAGCGGGTGCTGAACTCGGCTCCGGGCAGCAGCGTGGCGACGGTGCCGGAGCCGGCGAGCGCGTCGATGTCAGCGTCGGTCAGGTGCGTGCAGTGGTCCGCTGAGGCCGCCCCCATCTCGACCGCCAGCGCGACACCGGGTCCGGGGCCCAGCTGGTTGGCGTGCACGCGTGTGCCGAGCCCGGCGCGGGTGCCGGCCTGGAGTACCGTCCGCGCCTCGTCGGCATCGAACGCGCCGCGTTCGCAGAACACGTCGATCCAGCGGGCGGGCGGGGCGCAGGCGTCGAGCATCGGCCCGGTGACGAGGTCGAGGTATCCGCGGCGGTCCTCGCGGTACTCCTCGGGCACCACGTGCGCCCCGAGGAACGTGACCTCGTCGGTGAACTCCGCGGCGATCCGGCAGGCCCGCGCCTCATGCTCCACCGTCAGCCCGTACCCGGACTTGATCTCGAACGTGGTCGTCCCGGAGCGCACGAGCTCGTCGACCAGGCCCCGAACCACGGCGCGCAGCTGCTCGTCGGTGGCCGTCCGTGTTGCGGCCACGGTCGAGCGGATCCCGCCGGCGGAGTAGGCCTGCCCGGTCATGCGGGCGGCGAACTCCGCGGACCGGTCGCCGGCGAAGACCAGGTGCGCGTGCGAGTCCACGAAACCGGGGATGACCGCCGCACCGGCACAGTCGTGGCGCTCGTCAGCCGCGGGCGCCCCCTGCGCCGGTCCGATCCAGGCGATCCGGTCGTCCTCGATGACGATCGCTGCGTCCGTGAGGACACCCAGCGCCCACTCGTCGCGTCGGGAGCTCGGGGCGTGGCCGTGCGGGTCGTTGGTGACGAGCAGGCCGATGCTGTCGAGCAGCGTGGTCGTCACGGAGCGCCGCCCTCCTGCATCGGGATCCTCAGGCCCTTCTCGGCGGCCACGCGCACAGCGATGTCGTACCCGGAGTCCACATGCCGGATGACGCCCATGCCCGGGTCGTTGGTCAGGACCCGCTCGAGCTTCTGGGCGGCCAGCGGCGTTCCGTCGGCGACTGACACCTGCCCGGCGTGGATGGACCGACCGATCCCCACGCCGCCCCCGTGGTGGATGGACACCCAGGAGGCCCCCGATGCGGTGTTGACCAGGGCGTTGAGAAGCGGCCAGTCGGCGATCGCATCGGACCCGTCGAGCATCGCCTCGGTCTCCCGGTACGGCGAGGCCACCGAGCCGGTGTCGAGGTGGTCGCGACCGATCACGATCGGGGCGCTGACCGCCCCGGTGGCCACCAGGTCGTTGAACATCAGTCCGGCGTCCGCGCGCTCCCCCTGGCCCAGCCAGCAGATCCGTGCCGGCAGGCCCTGGTGGGCGATGCGCTGACCCGCTGCCCGGATCCAGCGCTCGAGCGGCTCGTTGTCGGGGAACAGCCTGAGCACCGCAGCGTCGGTGGTGCTGATGTCCTCAGCGTCGCCGGACAGGGCGACCCAGCGGAAGGGCCCCTTGCCCTCGCAGAACAGCGGACGGATGTAGGCCGGCACGAACCCGGGGAAGTCGAACGCACGCGTGTAGCCGGCCAGCTGGGCCTCGCCACGGATCGAGTTGCCGTAGTCGAAGACCTCGGCGCCGGCGTCCATGAACCCGACCATCGCCTCGACGTGGCGGGCCATCGAATCACGCGCCCGCGTGGTGAAGCCCTCGGGATCGGCGGCCGCGAGGTCGTGCCACTGCTCGACCGTGACCCCGATCGGGCAGTAGGCCAGCGGGTCGTGCGCGGAGGTCTGGTCGGTGACGATGTCGATGGCCACCCCGCGGCGCAGCAGCTCGGGGAGGACCTCGGCGGCGTTGCCGACAACGCCGACGCTGTGCCCGCGCCGCTCGGCCTTCGCGGCCAGGGCCGTCTCGATGGCGACGTCGAGGTCCTCGGTCCACTCGTCGAGGTAGCGGTGATCCACGCGCCTGGCCAACCGGGTGGCGTCCACGTCGACGATCAGGCAGGCGCCGTCGTTCATCGTGACGGCCAACGGCTGGGCGCCGCCCATCCCCCCGCACCCGGCGGTGAGCGTGAGGGTGCCGGCCAGTGTCCCGCCGAAGCGCTTGGCGGCCACGGCCGCGAACGTCTCGTAGGTGCCCTGCACGATCCCCTGGGTGCCGATGTAGATCCAGGACCCGGCGGTCATCTGGCCGTACATCGTCAGGCCCAGGGATTCGAGGCGGCGGAACTCCGGCCATGTGGCCCAGTCCCCGACGAGGTTGGAGTTGGCGATCAGCACCCGGGGCGCCCACTCGTGGGTCCGCATCACCCCGACGGGCCTGCCGGACTGGACCAGCATCGTCTCGTCGTCGCGCAGGGTCGTCAGGGTGCGGACCAGGGCGTGGAAGCTCGGCCAGTCGCGCGCGGCCCGGCCGGTGCCCCCGTAGACCACCAGGGAGTCCGGGTGCTCGGCCACCTCGGGGTCGAGGTTGTTCTGCAGCATCCGCAGTGCGGCCTCCTGGGGCCAGCCCAGGGCGGTCCGGGTGCTGCCGCGGGGGGCGCGGACCGGGACCGGTGTGCCGAGGTCGTGTGCCATCGTCATCTCCTTCTCGGTGGTCAGTCCAGGGTCCCGATCGCAGCGGTGACCGCGTCGAGCAGCGCGCCCGAGGCGAGCAGGGCGTCCGCGGCGCGGATCTCCTCGGAGACGATCCGGTCCGGTCCCGGCCCCTCCACGACCGTGCGCAGGGCGGCCAGCGCAGCCCCGGTGCCCGCCGCGGGGGCAAGCGGGGCGCGCAGGTCCAGGCCGCGTCCGGCCACGATCAGCTCGACGGCCAGCACCTGGCGCAGTCCGCGCACGGCGGCGGTGAGCTTGCGCCCGGCTGCCCACCCCATCGAGACGTGGTCCTCCTGCATCGCCGAGCTGGGGATCGAGTCCACGCTGGCCGGGACCGCCAGCCGCTTGAGCTCGGAGACGATCCCGGCGGCCGTGTACTGGGCGATCATGTAGCCGGAGTCCACGCCGACCTCGTGGGCGAGGAACGCCGGAAGGCCCTGGTTGCGTGAGCGGTCCAGGAGCCGGTCGGTGCGCCGCTCGCTGATCGAGGCCACATCGGCCACGGGGATCGCGAGGAAGTCCAGGACGTGGGCCACGGGGGCGCCGTGGAAGTTGCCGTTGGACTCCACGCGGCCGTCGGCCGTGATCACCGGGTTGTCGATGATCGAGTCCAGCTCGCGCTCCGCGACCGCGCGTGCGTGCGCCATCGTGTCGCGTGCCGAGCCGGCCACCTGGGGGGCGCAGCGCATCGAGTACGCGTCCTGGACCAAGTGGGTCGTGTCGTGCCGGTGGCTGGACACGATCGGCGAGCCAGCCAGCAGCCGGCACAGGTTCGCCGCCGAGGCCGCCTGCCCCGGGTGGGGGCGCATGGCCACCAGGTCGGCCGCGTACGCCCGGTCCGTGCCCAGCAGGGCCTCCACGCTCATTGCGGTCGTGATGTCGGCGATCCGGACGACGTCCTCGAGGTCAGCCAGGGCCAGGGCGAGCATCCCGAGCATCCCGTCGGTGCCGTTGATGAGGGCCAGCCCCTCCTTCTCGGCCAGGACGACCGGGGCGAGCCCGGCCTCGGCCAGCGCCTGCGCCGCCGGTCGGGTCGAGCCGTCTGGGCTGACCACCTGCCCCTCGCCCTGCAGGACGATCGCGACGTGCGAGAGCGGCGACAGGTCACCGCTGCATCCCAGGGACCCGAACTCGTGGACGGCCGGGATGATCCCGGCGTTGAGCAGGCCGGCAAGTGCGGTGACCACCTCGGGGCGCACACCGGTGCGCCCGGTGCTCAGGGTGTGCAGGCGCAGCGCCATCATCGCGCGGACGGTGGCGGGCTCCACGAGGCTGCCGATGCCGGCGGCGTGCGAGCGGGTCAGGCTGACCTGCAGGGCCGCACGCCGCTCCGGGGCGATCGCGACCGTGGCCAGCGCCCCGAACCCGGTCGAGACGCCGTAGGTCGGCTCGGGGCGACCGGCGAGGTCCTCGATGTGTCGACGCCCCGCGGCGACCCGCTCCAGTGTGTCCGGCGAGAGCACGATCGGCCGTCCACCCCGGGCCACGCCCGGCAGATCGTCGACCGTCAGGTCGCCGATGTCCAGGGGTGTGGGGTCAGCCGGTGTGGTCATTGACCATTGCTAGCACCGATGCCCCCCGCGGCGCGCTGTGTGTGGCGGGGACGAGGGTGTCGGTTCAGCGGGCCCGCAGGTAGAGGACCCGCTGGTTGGAGCCGGCAGGGCGCCGCTCCTCCGTCATGAACAGGTCGGTGCGGTCGCGTACGAGGTCCGAGAGCTTCTTGTACCCGTAGAGTCGTGGGTCGAAGTCGGGCTGCAGCTTGTTCAGGTAGTTGCCGAAGGTCCCGAGGTGGGCCCAGCCCTCATCGTCGACGGATTGCTCCAGGGCGCTTAGCACGAACTTCTTGGGCAGCTTGGGCCGCGGGGACGTGTCGGCAGCCTCCTGCGGCTGCGCGATGGCAGCCCCGGCCGGGCTCGGCTCCACGGACTCGGGCTCGGTGGCCCTCCCGCTGTTGCGCAGCACCTCGACGAACACGAACCGGTGGCACGCGTTGCGGAACGCCTCCGGGGTTTTCTTCTCGCCGAACCCGAAGACCATCAGGCCCTCCTCGCGCAGGCGCATCGCCAGCCCGGTGAAGTCGCTGTCGCTGGTGACCAGCGCGAACCCGTCGAAGTTGCCCGTGTAGAGCAGGTCCATCGCGTCGATGATCAGCGTGCTGTCCGTGGAGTTCTTGCCGGTGGAGTAGGCGAACTGCTGGACGGGCTTGATCGCGTTGCGCTGCAGGACCTTCTTCCATGACGCGCTGGTCGGGGCGGTGAAGTCCCCGTAGATCCGGCGCACGGTCGCGTCGCCGAAGCGGGCCACCTCCGCCAGCAGGGCCTCGATCACGGTCGCCTGGGCGTTGTCGGCATCGATCAGGACCGCCAGCCTCAGGTGGGTGTCGTCGGTCTCGGTGCCGGGTGCGCGCTTCGTGGGGGTCGCCATGCGGCCAGCCTGTCACGCCTGCGCGCGCAGATCAGCCCGGGCACCGCCGTGCGCGTGTCTCACCATGCGGAATGGTCGCCCACGAATCGGAGCATCAGGGTACCCTTGCCTCATGTATCAGGTGCTCCTCACCCGGCGGCGGGTCATCGACCACTGCCGCGTGGGCACCTGTCTGTGTCGAATGCCCTGAGTCGTCCGCCCGTCCCGACCCAGTTCCGCGCATCCACAGACCCCACGGAGAAACCCATGACCACGCTGTCCTCGTCCACGCTGGAATCCGCCACCGACTGCTCGGCGGGCATCGACCCCCGCGGCCCGCGGTTCGCCGCGGTCATCACCACGGTCGTGCTCTCGGCCGCGCTGGTACTCGCCTCGCCGGTCCTGCTGGCCATCCAGGCCGTGGTGTTCGCGGTCGGCGCGCTCTCCAGCCGGCCCGAGTGGCGGCCCTACGGCATCCTGTTCCGGACCTTCGTCCGCCCACGCCTGGGTCCCCCGGAGTACCTGGAGGATCCGGCGTCCTCGCGGTTCGCCCAGGCCTGCGGGTTGGCGTTCAGCCTCGTGGGGCTGCTCGGGTTCGCCCTCGGGGCGCAGTGGCTGGCTCTCGGCGCGATCGGGTTGGCCCTTGGGGCGGCGTTCCTGAACGCGGCATTCGACTTCTGCATCGGCTGCGAGATCTACCTGCGCGCCCAGCGCCTGCGCCGGACCTGAGCAGTGCTCCGGTGGCCTCAGCCGGCCCCGTAGACCAGGGCCTGGGCGCCCTCGGCCAGGACCTCATCGACGAACGTCGCCGCGCCCGCCAACCGGACGCCGGGCAGCAGGTCGGCCACCGTGAGGTCCCGCCGGGCCGCGCACTGGGTGCAGACGGTCACCGTCCCCTCGGCCAGGACCGCGTCGCGCAGCTCGGCCAGCGGGGCGGACCTGGGCAGGAAGAAGGCCTCCGCCCGACCCGGTCGGGCCAGGTCCGTGGCATCACCGGTGAGCCAGAGCGAGACGGTCGCGCCTGCCGCCAGGGCGGTGGCCGCAACCGTGAAGGCCTGTGAGCAGGGCTCCGGATCGGTCGTCGTGCACTTGACCACCAGGGTGCGCGTCATGGGCCAAGACTGGCACCTGCGAGCCGGCGCGTCCAAGGCCCGGCCAGCCCTCGGCCGACGCTGCCACGCCGGGCTAGACTTGCACCGTGGACGCCATCGAGATCTTCTTCGCCACCCTCCTGGTCCTCGTCAGCATCGTGATCGTCTGGTTCGCGGGCTACGTGGTCTACAAGCTCTACCGGGGCCAGTCCTGAGCGTGGGCGGGCCGCTCCCCGTCGAGTTGGCCCACCTGTCGTGGCTGATCGGGCGTTGGGGCGGGATCGGCGAGGGCGGCTATCCCGACATCGATCCGTTCCGCTACGAGCAGGTCGTGGAGTTCGCCTGCGACGGCCGGCCTTTCCTGGAGTACCGCTCGGTGTCCTGGATCGTGGATGAGAACAACGCGCGCGTGCGGCGATCGGCCACCGAGTCCGGGTACTGGCGACCCCGCCCGGACAACGGGGTGGAGCTCCTGCTGGCCCATCCGACGGGATTCGTCGAGGTATGGGTCGGGCACGTGGAGGTGACCGGCATCCACGACGCGCGCGTGATCGGCGCCCGGATCGAGCTGACCACCGATGCGGTGGTCCGGACGGAGTCGGCCAAGGAGGTCGCCTCGGGGCACCGTCTCTACGGCCTGGTCGAGGGCAGGCTGCTGAGCACCTACGACATGGCCGCGATGGGCCACCCGCTGAGCAACCACCTCGCGATCGCCCTCGAGCCGATCGCCGATTCGACGGCACCGTCGGCATGACCGGGGCGCGCCCGGACTGGGATGCCCGGTTGCGCTCCGTCGGCCTGCGCAGCACCGCACAGCGCCGCGCGGTCCTGCAGGCCCTGTTCGAGGCCCGGCACGCCACAGTCGACGAGCTGGCGGCCGAGGTGCAGCGCACGATGCCCGACGTCAGCCTGTCGACGATCTACCGGACGCTCGAGGCCCTCGATGAGGCCGGTCTGGTGACGCATGCACACCTGCACCACGGCTCGCCCACGTACCACTCCGTCGATGAGGAGCCGCACGTGCACCTCGTGTGCACCCAGTGCGGGTTCATCGGCCAGCAGCCCATCGCGGTGGCGGCGTCCCTGGCGGCAGAGCTGCGGGCCTCGACGGGGTTCGTCGTCGATGTGTCCCACCTGGCGGTCCACGGACTCTGCGCGACCTGCCTGGAGACCGACGGGGCCAGGCGCGCGGGAAGCACTGACGCTCCGGTGGCGTTGTCCCAGACGTGAGCACCCTGCGCGCGATCCCCGCCCCACCCGGAACCGTCGATGAGGCCGTTGCCTGGCACTACGGTGATCCGCTGGCGGAGCAGCGGGACCTGGCCGACGGCGTCGGGATCGTCGACCTCGGCAATCGCGACGTCCTCGAGGTGTCCGGGGCCGATCGCCTCACCTGGCTGCACAGCCTGACGACGGCGCACCTGCTCGGGCTGGAGCCGGGGCAGTCGCGGTTGGTCCTGATCCTCACCCCGCACGGCCATGTCGAGCACGAGCTGCACCTGGTCGAGACCGGCGAGACGGTCCTGATCAGCGTCGAGCCGGGCACGGGTGCGGCCCTGGGTGCCTACCTGGACTCCATGCGCTTCATGCTGCGGGTCGAGGTCGCGGCGCGCCCGGACCTCGCCGTGGTCTGGGAGCCGACTGCGTCCCCCGACCCGACCGGCATCCCCACCTGGGTGGTCCCCGGTGACTACTGGATCGGCGGGGAGCCCACGGACTCGGGCAGCGATCGCGGGGGAGACGCGACGAGGTACGCCCCGATCCGGCCCGCCGGGTTCCCGGGCCGCGAGGTCCTGCTGCCGCGCGAGGACGCGGCCGCCCGGCTCTCGGCGGGCCGCCCCGCCGGCACGTGGGCGCGCGAGGCGCTGCGTGTTGCCGCGGCCGTGCCCCGGATGGGGTTCGAGACCGACCATCGCACGCTTCCCCATGAGGTCGGCTGGATCGGCGCCGGAGTGCACCTGGCCAAGGGCTGCTACCGCGGCCAGGAGGCCGTCGCCCGGGTGCACAACCTGGGCCGGCCTCCCCGCAGGCTGGCGCTGGCCCACATCGACGGATCCGAGGGCGTGCTGCCGGCACACGGTGACGAGGTGCTCGTCGGCGACAGGGTCGTCGGGTGGGTCGGCACCGCCGCGCAGCACCACGAGCTCGGCCCGGTCGCGACCGTGATGCTCAAGCGCTCGGCCGACCCCGATGCGGACCTGCTGATCCGGGCAGCAGACGGAGACGTGGTGGCTTCCCAGGAGGTCGTCGTCGTCCCCTGAGTGCCGTGTCGGCGCTGCCAGGGTTCCTGCGAGGATGGCGCCCATGCGTGAATCGGGAGCCCAGCTGTGAGGGCCGTGGTCCAGCGCGTCGATGGCGCCCGGGTGGTCGTCGAGGGCGACGTGGTCGGCAGCATCGAGGGCCCCGGGCTGTGTGTCCTGGTCGGTGCCACTCATGACGACACCCCTGCGATCGCCCAGAAGCTCGCGGACAAGGTCTACGACATGCGCATCTTCGATGCTGACGCGCTCAGGCAGCGCCTGCCGGACCTGGGGCCGCCTCCCGAGCAGGGCAGTCGGGAGCTGTCGGCCTCGGACGCTGGGCTTCCCGTCCTCGTGGTCAGCCAGTTCACCCTGTACGCCCAGACCCGCAAGGGCCGGCGCCCCACCTGGGAGCAGGCCGCGCCCCGGCCGGTCGCCGAGCCCCTGGTGTCGACGTTCGCCGACCGCCTGCGTGAACGGGGTGCCACGGTGGCTGAGGGCAGGTTCGGCGCGATGATGCGCGTCGAGCTCACCAACGACGGTCCGGTGACGGTGATCGTCGAGATGTGAGCCCGCGCGGGTCGCAGGGTCTCGCGGTCCTCGCCCGGCCCGGGGCGCCACCGGGCCCGGGCGTCACCCAGGCCCGCGGGTCACCGGCTCCAGGGACGGCGCTTGCGCCGGTGCTCGGTCAGGGGCACCACCAGTCGTGTGACCACCGGTTCGGCCTTGTCCGGGTCGTCGTTGAGGCTGGACAGCTCGCGCATGAAGGCCGTGGTGTCCGACTGGCTGTCGGCCGCGGTTGCCCCCGCCGGGTCCACGACTGACAACGCCGGGGGCGGGGAGTCGTCGACGAGGCTGAGCGCGGGCGCAGGCCCGCTGGGGACCAGGGCAAGGGCTGGCTCGGCCGGCTGCTCGACGAGGGCCAGGGCAGGGACGGGCGGCTCGGGCTGGGGCTCCGTCGGGCCGACTTCCTGTTGGGGAGGCTCGCCGACGTCCTGGTGGGCAGGCTCGCTGGCCGAAGGGGCCGCCACGGGCGGGGCCGGGTCGTCGCGCAGCAGCGCTCCGAACTCGGCCAGCAGCTCGCTCGGGCGTTCCGGCGGGGCGTCGGGGACGGTCGAGGCCACCGGGTCGGGCTCCCCCGCGTCGGTGCCGTCGAAGCGCCACTGCGGATCCACGGGCTCGGTCGGCGCATGCAGCGCCACGACCGGGGCGAGGGCCGACTCGTCCTCGGGCGGTGGCGTGGGGATCGCGAGCAGGCCGGTCATGGCCAGGTCGGCCACCACCTGTGCGGCCTCCACGACGGTGAACCCGCATACCCGGGCCAGCTCGGTGAGGTCCCGCCGGCCGTCCACGCGGCAGAGCAGGGCCCAGTCGTAGGGGCCGAGCGGGGTCTGGGCGGGTCCCGTGCCCGGGGGCCCGAGCACGGGCGTCACATGCGCACCCCCGACCCGGTTGAGGACGTCGGCGCGACGATCCCGGTTCTCCCGGGCCACGGCCAGCAGCTGCTCGATGTCAGTGGGCTCGATGATGTCCTGGCGGACGTGGCGTCCCTCGTGGAACTCGGCGCTGATCACCTCGAGGTCCAGCAGGTCGGCGACCTGGTCGCGGACCTGGTCGCGGACGAACGCATCGATGACCTGCCCATCCACGAACCCCATGCCCACCAGGACCTGGCCGATGAGATGGCCCGGGAAGCGGTCGCGCTGCTCGGCCGCTGCCGCGCTGAGTTGCTCGGGGGATACCAGGCCGCCGGACAGCAGCCGGATCCCGAGGGCCGGCCGGTAGCCGGGGACCTGCATCGCATAGATGCGACCCACCCGGACCCAGACGTGCGACATCTCGCCTGCGGGGTGGTTGATCTCAAGCACCCCAGAGGCGCCGCTCTGGCCGAGGTCTCGAAGGATGGTCTCGGCCGTCGGCAGCCGGTCAGGCGACGACGACTCGATGGACATGGAGGTCCTTTCATCGCGCAGGAACCGTGTCAGGGGTTTCGTCGGCATCTGCGCGGGTGGGTCTTGAGCGGATCGAGGTGCCAAGATTGCGCCCATGCCCCCTGCCACGCTGATCACCGTCGCGCCCACCGGGGCGGAGAGCCAGAAGGACGCCAACCCCGCGCTCCCGGTGACCCTCGACGAGCTCGTGGTCGCCGCGCGATCCTGCCAGGACGCCGGCGCAGCGATGGTGCACATCCACATCCGTGACGACCAGGGCCGACCGACCCTGGACCTCACGCGCCTGCGCGACACGGTCGCCGCGGTTCGGCAGTCGACCGACCTCATCGTCCAGCTGTCGACGGGGGGTGCGGTGACCGACCCGTTCGAGACCCGGCTGGCCGTCCTCGATGCCGCCCCCGACTCCTGCTCGCTGACCACCGGCACCGTCAACTTCGGCGACGATGTCTTCGCCAACCCCTGGCCGTTCGTCGCCGAGCTGTACCAGCGCACCCAGGCCCTGGGGATCCTGCCGGAGTTCGAGCTGTTCGAGCTCGGGCACGTCACCGCCATGAACCGCCTGCTCGACACCTACGGGGCACCGGCCGGCGGGCACGTGCACGCCGACTTCGTGATGGGCGTGCCCGGGGGGATGCCGGGTACGGCCGACGCCCTCGTCGCCGGCGTGGCGATGCTGCCGGCCGGTGCGACCTGGTCGGCCACCGGGATCGGGAGGTCCAGCCTGCCCGTCATGCTCGCCGCCCTCTCGCTAGGCGGGAACCTGCGGGTCGGCATGGAGGACACGCTCACCTACGGTCCCAAGCGCCCGGCTCGGGACAACGCCGAGCTGGTCGAACGGGCCGCTCGGCTGGCCGCAGAGGCGTTCCGCCCCGCGGCCACACCCGACGAGGCGCGCCTCATTCTCGGCCTCACGGCACAGGGCTAGGTGGTGACCCCCATGGATGGCCAGGTGCAGCTTGCCCGGGTGACGCGCAACGGCTGGGTCGAATCGGTGCACGCCGGGCACGCGGTGCTCGTCGACCCCGACGGGGCGATCGTGCAGGCGTGGGGCCGTCCCGCGGACCCGGTCCTGCCGCGCTCATCGAACAAGCCGCTGCAGGCCACGGGGATGGTCGGGGCGGGGCTGGACCTCGTGGGGGAGCAGCTGGCGATCACCGCGGCCTCCCACAGTGGTGAGTCGTTCCACCTCGACACGGTGCGCGCCATCCTGGCCGGCGGGGGCCTGACGGAGGCGGACCTCGCCAACACCCCCGCCCTGCCCTACGCCCCGGCGGCGCAGATCGCCTGGATCCGCGCAGGCGGCGGTCCCACGTCGCTGACCCAGAACTGCTCGGGCAAGCACGCAGCGATGCTGCGCACCGCGCTCGCGCTGGATGCCCCCGTGGGCGAGTACCTGGACCCGAAGCATCCGGTCCAGCGTGCGGCGGCCGCCGGGATCGAGCGGCTCTCGGGGGAGCGGATCGTGGCCACCGGGGTCGACGGCTGCGGCGCCCCGGTGGCGGCGATCAGCCTGGTCGGCCTGGCCCGGGCGTTCTCGCGCATGGTCCTCGCCGGCCCGGAGACAGCCGAGGGCCGGGTCGCGCGCGCGATGGCGGCCCACCCGGCGCATGTGGGGGGAACTGACAGGGACGTCACGCTGTTCATGGCCGCCCTGCCCGGGGCCATCGCCAAGGACGGGGCCGAGTCGGTCCACGCGTTCGCCCTGCCCGACGGGCACGCCGGTGCGTTGAAGGTCGCCGACGGCTCGGAGCGGGCACGTGCTGCCGTGGCGGTCGCGCTGCTGCGCCACCTCGGCGTCGATCCCGCGGTCCTGGCGGTGTCCGGGCCAGCGCCCGTCCTCGGTGGCGGTCTGCCGGTCGGTTCCGTGGAGGCCGTGTTCTGAAGGGCTGCCGGCCCGGAACGCCAGGAGCCCGGAACGCCAGGAGCCCGGAACGCCAGGAGCCCGGAACGCCAGGAAGGGGCCCGACCGTCGGGTCGGACCCCTTCAGGGCATCTGCTGGTCCCGCGTCAGCGGGGCCGGGTCACTTGATGGTCGCCAGCACCTTGCGGTACAGGGCGGTTGCCTGGTCCTGGGCGTCGGCGGCCAGGTCGGTCGCGTCGGCACGCAGGCTGGCAACGGTCGGCAGCTCGACCTTGGGCAGCTCGACCTTCGAGGCGCGGTCGCGCACATCGGCAACGGTCGGCAGCTCGACCTTGGGCAGCTCCACCTTGGACACGCGCTCGCGCATCTCGGAGACCGAGACGTGCGGACGCTCGACCTTGGGCAGCTCCACCTTGGCGGCGCGGTCGCGCAGGTCGGCGACGGTCGGGACCTCGAGCTTGGTCACCAGGGCGCGGATGTCCTCGACACTGGGGACCTCGAACTTGCCGACCAGCTCGCGCAGCTCGTCCACGGTCGGGATGTGGCGACCCTCGGGCTTCGGCGCGATCTTCCCAGCGGCAGCCTTGCGGGCAGCCGTGGTCTTGGTCGCGGCGGTCTTCTTGGCCGTGGTGGTCCTCTTCGCGGCCGTCTTCTTGGCGGTCGTGGTCTTCTTGGCAGCCGTCTTCTTCGCGGTGGTCGCGGTCTTCTTGGCGGCGGTGGCGGTCTGCTCAACCTTGGCGTTCGTCGCGTCGGTCACGGTCTCCAGGGTCTCCTGGACGGCCTCGGTGATGGGGGTGGTGTTCTCAGTCATGAGAGTTCCTCTTCTGTGGTGTCGTCGGCCAGCTGCTGCTGCGCCGAGTTCTCGGTCTGGAAGGCCGCGTAGATCTCCAGCAGGGCCCTGCGCTGCCGTTCGGTGAGGGTGGCGTCCTCGGAGATCGCCCCGATGACCGTGAGGTCACCCAGGCGTTCCTCGAGCAGTCCTGCTCGCACGTACAGCGTCTCGGCTGAGATCCGCAGTCCGGAGGCGATCCGGGCCAGGATCTCAGCGCTGGGCTTGCGCAGTCCCCGCTCCACCTGGCTCAGGTAGGGATTGGAGACATCCGCGGCCTTGGCCAACTGACGCAACGAGATCTGGGCAGCACCCCGCTGTTCGCGGATGTACTCGCCGAGCTTCGTTGTGTCGATCTTGGCCACACATCAAGTATCCCGGGGAGTGCTTGCAATTGCAAGCGGCTAGCAAGCACTCGGGGCGTGAGATGGCTCACGTGGGCTGCATCACCTACCCTTGACGTCATGAACCTGCTGACGAACGGGATCCTGATGGTCATCGGCCTGG
This sequence comes from uncultured Actinomycetes bacterium, assembly GCA_963706875.1. Classification (GTDB taxonomy): domain Bacteria; phylum Actinomycetota; class Actinomycetes; order S36-B12; family CAIYMF01; genus Prado023. The sequence goes on from CAVPNW010000014.1 coordinate 185,003, forward strand.
CCACGCTGGTGGCCAGCGCCTGGGCGTTCATCCACTGCCTGCGCACCCGTCCCGACGCCTTCCCCGCGATCGGGCGCCAGTCCAAGGGGCTGTGGCTGGCACTGACCGGTGGGGCCACCCTGGTGTCGCTGGCGCAGTTCAGCCCGATCGGGATCCTGGGCATCGCCTCGATCGTGATCGCCTCGGTCTACCTGCTGGACATCCGCCCGAAGATCGCCGAGATCCTCAGCGGCCAGTGAGCCGCGATCCGCGATCACCTCAGTCGGGCGGATCCACCATCGTCAGGACGACCTTGCCCCGGGCATGACCTGACTCCAGGTGCTCCAGGGCAGCCACCGCCTCGTCGAGCGGGTAGGTGCGGCCCACCACCGGGTGCAGGTGCCCCTCGGCCATCATCGCCGTCAGGATCCGCATGGCGTCCGGCCCGGGACCGGAGAAGTCCGGTCGGGGCACCTGCGAGCTGACTGCCGAGCGCGCCGTCAGGGCGAACACCCGGGGGATGCTGCCCAGCCACCGGTGCCCCCCGGCGCCGTACCGGTCGTGCCCGATCAGCATGTAGCGGCCGTTCTCGGTGAGCACCCCGCGGACCTTGGCGAAGGAGTGGTTGCCGGGGATGTCGATCACGACGTCGTAGCGCGCCGCTCCGGCGGTGAAGTCCGTGCGGGTCCCGTCAATGACCTCGTCGGCACCGACCTGCTCGAGCAGGTCCATGCGGTCCGTGCGTTCCACGGCCGTCACGTGCGCCCCGTCCGCCCGGGCGATCTGCACCGCGAACTGGCCCACCGCCCCGGCAGCTCCGTTGACCAGGACCCGCTCGCCGGGCTGCACCTTGGCCTCGTTGCGGACCGTGAACAGGGCGATCAGCGCCGAGGTCGGCACCGCCGCGGCGTCGACGAACGAGACCCCGTCGGGGATGCGCTCGAGGGCGGCCTCAGGAGCGTTCACGTACTGGGCGAACGTCCCGCCGTTGCGCCACTGGAAGCCCTCGACGACCTCGCCGAACACGGGGTCGCCGACCTGGAACCGCGACGTCCCGGGTCCGAGCGCCTCGACCACCCCGGCCGCGTCGGTGCCCGGGATCGGGTTGGCCGGCCTGCGCAGCCCGCCGCCCATGAGGCGCAGGGCGTAGGGCACCCCGCGGATCATGTGCCAGACGTCGGCATGCACCGAGGCGGCGTGCACCCGGATCAGGACCTGCCCCTCGCCGGGCACCGGCCGGTCCACCTCACCAAGGCGCAACTGCGCCGGGGATCCGTACTGGTCGGCGATGACGGCCCTCACTGGCTCCTCCTCGAACAGGCCGCAGGCCCGGGCGCGATCACCTCGCCCGGGCCTGCGGATTCCCCCGTCGTGGGACCTACTTGCCCTGATTGGCCACTGCCGCAGCCGCTGCGGCAGCCGCCTCCGGGTCCACGTACTCACCACCGGGGACCGTGGGGTGCAGATCCTCGTCGAGCCGGTACACCAGCGGGATCCCCGTGGGGATGTTCAGCTTGATGACCGCCTCGTCGCTCATTCCCTCCAGATGCTTGACCAGCCCGCGCAGCGAGTTGCCGTGCGCGCCGACCATGACCGTGCGCCCCAGCCGGAGGTCCGGGACGATGCCGTCGTACCAGTAGGGCAGCATCCGCGTCACGACGTCCTTCAGGCACTCGGCCGCCGGCCGGATCTCCGGGGCGAGGTCGGCATAGCGCGGGTCGTGGGTCTGGGCGTGCTCGTCCTCGGGATCGATCGGCGGCGGCGGCACGTCATAGGAGCGCCGCCACTCGGTGAACTTCTCCTCGCCGTACTTCTGCAGGGTCTCCTTCTTGTCCTTGCCCTGCAGGGCGCCGTAGTGCCGCTCGTTCAGCCGCCACGACCGGCGCACCGGGACCCAGTGCCGCTCGCAGTTCTCCAGGGCCATCTGGGTGGTGCGGATGGCGCGCTTCTGCAGCGAGGTGTGCGCGACGTCGGGCAGGATCCCCTGCTCGAGCAGCATCTGACCGCCACGGACGGCCTCCGCCTCGCCCTTGGCGGTCAGGTTCACATCCACCCAGCCGGTGAACAGGTTCAGTGCGTTCCACTCGCTCTCACCATGGCGGAGCAGGATCAGGGTGTAGGTCATGGGGGCAATACTGGCCCAGCCGACCCACCCCTCGCGCGGCGAGCGGATGGCCATCGGGTGAACCCGGCCCGCCGTGCGTGGATCAGTCGGCGGCGGGCTCGGGACCGAGGTCGGCGAACGCCTCGAGGTTGGCCATCGACTCGCCACGGGACTCCCGCCACGCCCGCTCCCGACGGATCGCGGTGGCGAAGCCCAGGCGCAGGATCGTGTTGAACGACTCATCGGAGGCGCGCAGCACCGACCCGAGGAGCCGGTCGAGGTCCTCCGGGCCGAGCCCGGCGATCGGGACCCGTCCGGCCAGGTAGATGTCCCCGAGGCTGTCGAGTGCGAAGGCCACGCCCAGCATCCGGGTGTTCTGCTGCAGCAGCCAGCGGTACACCGCCTCGGCGTTCTCGTCGGGGTGGCGGGCGACGAAGGCGTTGATGGTCAGGGCCTGTGGGCCGACCGCCATGCTGACCGTGGTGCGCAGCTTCGCCCGGCCGGGCAGGACGATCACGAACCTGTGGGGCTCGGGCCGCTCGTGCTCCAACCCCTCGGCCTCGAGCAGGGCGGCCAGGTGGGTGATCACCGCGGCCTGCCGGGGCATCAGCCGACCCTGCCCAGGGCGTCCCGGGGGGCAGCCAGCGCAGCAGAGTAGCTGGCGAGCAACCCCTCGACCGTGGCGTCCCACGACAGTGTCTCGGCGTGGCCGCGCGCACCAGAGGCGAGGCGGGCCCGCAGGGCGTCATCGGCGAGGATCCGGCGCAGGGCCGAGGCCCACTGCTCAGGATCGTGGCCGTCCACCAGCAGCCCGGAGACCCCATCGTCGACGGCCACCGGAAGGCCGCCGACGTTGGCGGCCAGCACCGGGGTCCCGCAGGCCTGCGCCTCGACCGCGACGAGCCCGAACGACTCGGAGTGCGAGGGCACGACCACGACGTCGGCAGCGGCGTAGCGCAGGCGCAGCCTGGCGCGGTCCGTCGGGGCGTGGAATGCCGCGGGGACGCCCAGCTCGGCGGCCAGGTCGGCCAGGGCCGTGGGGTGCTCCTTGCCCGACCCCGACGGCCCGCCGCAGAACTCCAGGCGCACCCGGGAGGCCAGGGATGGGTCCGTCAGGGCCAGGTGCGCCATCGCCCGGACGAGGAGGTCGGGGGCCTTCAACGGCTGGATCCGCCCGACGAACAGCACCACGAGATCCTCGGGTTCGTGTCCCAGGGCGGCTCGTGCCGCAGCCCGGTCGCGGCCGTGGAACGCGTCGAGGTCGACCCCGGGCAGGACCACGTCCACCAGGCGGGGGTCGGCGTCGTACAGGGTCACGAGCTCGGCGCGCTCGGCTGCGGTGTTGGCCACGAGCCGGTCGGCGGCGTCGACCACCTGCTGCTCGCCGATGATCCGCAGCTGGGGCTCGGCGCGGTCGTCCGGGGCGAGGCTGAGGTTCTTCACCCGGCCCATCGTGTGCATGGTGTGGACCAGGGGGACCCCCCAGCGCTCCTTGGCCAGCCACCCGACCTGTCCCGAGAGCCAGTAGTGCGAGTGGATCAGGTCGTACCAGCCCTCGCGCCGGGCGGCCTCCTTGCGCAGGACCCCGGCGGTCACCGCGCAGAGCTGCCCGGGGAGGTCCTCCTTGGGCAGGCCCTCGAACGGACCGGCCACGACGTTGTGGACCAGGACCCCGGGGGCCATCTCCACCTGTGCGGGCAGCTCGCTGGAGGTGGCGCGGGTGAACACCTCGACCTCGGTGCCGCGCCGGGCCAACCGTTCAGCTACCTCCGCGATGTACACGTTCATGCCCCCGGCATCGCCCGTCCCGGGCTGGTCCAGGGGGGACGTGTGGACGCTGAGCATGGCCACGCGCCGGGGGGCACGGCGCAGGGACAGGGCGGCATCCACGCCGACAACCATCGCGGAGCGTGGGGTCACGGGCAAGTCGGCCGGAGACCCCCGGTGCGCAGGCGTGCGGACCTCACTGCCCGATCGGGGCCTCGAGGGTGGTGTCGGAGTACTGCTCGCCGGTCACGACGTGCATGACCCGCCGCGCGATGCTGACCGCGTGGTCGGCGTAGCGCTCGTAGTAGCGCGACAGCAGGGTGGCGTCGATGGCGGCCTCGACCCCGTGGGACCACGAGGACGACAGGACGGTGGTGAACAGCTCGCGGTGCAGCCGGTCGACCTCCGAGTCGTAGCGTTCGATGTCCGGGCCGAGGCTGATGTCCTTGGTCGAGATGACCGTGGCGGTCTTGGCCGCGATGGCATCCTCGAGGGCACCCAACTGGGTGAAGGTCGCCCGCAGCTCGGTGGGGATGCTGGAGTTCGGGTAGCGCATGCGGGCCTGCTTGGCCACGTGGACGGCGAGGTCGCCCATCCGCTCCAGCGACGAGGAGATCCGCAGGGAGCCGATCACCAGGCGCAGGTCCGTGGCGACCGGCTGCTGGAGTGCGGCAGCGTCGTAGCAGCGGCGCTCGACCTCGCTGGTCAGCTCGTCGAGGTGGTCATCGCCGGAGATCACGGCCTCGGCGACTGCCAGGTCCGCGTTCAGCAGGGCCTGGGTCGCCTGGTTCATCGCCGTGCCGGCGGCGATGGCCATCTCGGCCAACAGGTCGCTGATCTCGTCGAGTTGCTCGTGGAATGCTGCGCGCATGGTGTCCTCCCGGGGGCAGTCTAGATCTGCAGGCGCTCACTGCATCGCACGGACGTGGCCCAACGGTGAGCGAAGGGTGAACAATCCGCACCGGGGGGATGAATAGGGCCCGCCGCGCAGCCTGAGCGGGATGTGCGAATCCGACGCAGCCCTATCCTGACTCACGTGGCAACCGAGTCCCGACGAACGCGTGCCGAGGAGCCGGCCGGAAGGCGGCGGCTGTTCGGCGTGCCCGCCGTCGGCGCTGCCGGTCGGGCCGCGCGGTCCCCCGCCGTGGCCAAGGAGCCGGTCGACGCGGGCGTCCCCCCGGTGCAGCCCGAGATGGGGCCTGCGGGCCACTCCGACGTCCCGGCCAGCGCCATCCCCGACGACCTCGCCCGGATCCTGGCGGCACTGAGCACCCCGGCCGTCTGGATCGATGCAACGGACACGGTCGTGTGGGCACACCCCGCACTGGAGGCCCTGCGGGTGGTGCGCCGTGGCGCCATCAACACCCCCGAGATCGCCAGAATGGTCCAGCGCTCCCGCGCCAGCGACCAGCCCTCGGCCCGCGACCTCACGGTCCGCCGACCGGGTCGCCGGCAGGCCGGTGTGCGGCTGCGCGTGCGGGTGGCCCCGATGGCCGGCGGCGCGGCCCTGATCCTCGTCGACGACATCACCGAGGCCGAGCGCCTCGACCACGCCCGGCGTGACTTCGTGGCCAACGTGAGCCACGAGCTGAAGACGCCCATCGGGGCACTGGCGCTGCTGGCCGAGGCGGTGCACGAGGCGCAGGACGATCCGGAGGCTGTCGAGCGCTTCACGACCCGGATGCTGGGCGAGACCCGCCGGCTGACCACGCTTCTCAACGACCTCATGGACCTGTCCCGGCTGGAGGGTGTGGAGCCGTTGCAGCCGATGGCGCCGGTGGATGTCGACGAGGTCGTCGCGCAGGCCTGCGACGACGCCCGTTCCCTGGCCCAGGACAAGGACATCTCCTTCCTGCGCGGAGGTGTCGCCGGGCTGCGGGTGGAGGGGGTCCCGGTCCAGCTCGCGACGGCCGTGCGCAACCTGATCGTCAACGCCGTCAACTACAGCCCCCCGGCCACGAAGGTGGCCGTCACCACCGGGATCTCCGATGGATCGGTCACGATCGCCGTCACGGACCAGGGCATCGGGATCCCGACGGTGGAGCTGGACCGGATCTTCGAGCGCTTCTACCGCGTGGACCCGGCGCGGTCGCGGGACACCGGCGGGACGGGCCTGGGACTGTCCATCGTCAAGCATGTGTGCGCCAACCACGGCGGGGACTGTGACGTGTGGTCGAAGGTGGGGGAGGGCTCCACCTTCACGATCCGACTGCCCGCCCTGAGCGAGAAGGCCGCGAAGAAGGCGGCCACCCGCACCAGCCGGCCCCGAGCGAGCACCCTCAAGGAGGATCAGTGACCAGGATCATGGTCGTCGAGGACGAGGAGTCGTTCTCCGATGCCCTGAGCTTCATGCTGCGCAAGGAGGGGTTCGCGGTCTCGGTCGCCACGACCGGGCCAGACGCGCTGGCGCAGTTCGAGCGGGAGCCGTCAGACCTGGTGCTGCTGGACCTCATGCTCCCCGGGATGTCGGGCACCGACGTCTGCCGCACCATCCGGGCCAAGTCACGGGTGCCGATCATCATGGTGACCGCCAAGGACTCCGAGATCGACAAGGTCCTGGGCCTCGAGCTCGGGGCCGACGACTACGTCACCAAGCCGTTCTCGAGCCGTGAGCTGGTGGCCCGCATCCGGGCGGTGCTGCGCCGCAATGTCGAGGACTTCGAGGACAGTCCCGTGGTCGAGGCCGGCCCGGTGCGGATCGACCCGGAGCGCCACCAGGTGCTCGTCGACGGGCAGGTCGTGAGCATGCCGCTCAAGGAGTTCGACCTGTTGGAGTACCTCGTGCGCAATGCGGGCCGCGTGCTGACGCGGGGGCAGCTCATCGACCGGATCTGGGGCTCGGACTACGTCGGGGACACCAAGACCCTCGACGTGCACGTCAAGCGGCTGCGGGCGAAGGTCGAGCCTGATCCGGCCAACCCGGTGCACCTGTTGACGGTACGTGGACTCGGGTACAAGTTCGAGGCGTGAACGCGCGGCCCCGGGCGCAGGGGCCTTTTGGTGTGGTGCGGGGGGATGTCGGTGCGGTGCTGCTACTTGGCCACCGCAGCTGCCGGGCCGTAGCCCTCGTAGTAGCCGACGGCCGGGACCACGGCGACCCTGCGAGTCTCCGAGCCGCCACGCTCGAAGCTGACCGTGACGGTCGCGTACGAGCCTGGGGTGACCTTGAGGCCGGTCAGCACGATCTGGTCGGCGGCCGCGCCGCCCACCTGGACGGAGTTCCCCGGCGTGACGGGGATGGGGGTCTTCTGCGACGACGTGGTCGGCGGCTCGGTGCTCACCTTCAGCAGGGCGTCGGGCGCCTCACCCTCGTTGATGATCGTCATGACCAGCGACGCGACCCCGCTCTCGCCGGCGGGCCCGGTGACGAGCGTGGCGTCCTGGACCTTGATGTCGGCGCCGACCAGGAAGTCGGTGCCGTTCCCGGTGGGTCCCTGGGTGTTCACGGTGTTGTCGAAACCCTGGTAGCAGCCAGCGGTCGGCAGCACGGCGATGAGGCTGACGGCAAGGGCAACAGTGGCACGGGAGCGAATCACGTCAGGCACCCTATCGGGTGATCGCCGTCACAGGGCCCCCCACCCCGGCGTGTTAGACTGGGGGTCCACCGGAAGGGGTCTCCTGCACAATGACGTTCAAGGTTGGCGACACCGTCGTGTATCCCCATCACGGGGCCGCACTCATCGAGTCCATCGAGGTCCGTTCCATCAAGGGGGTCGACCGGGAGTACCTGGTCCTGCGCGTGGCCCAGGGTGACCTGACAGTCCGGGTCCCCTCCGACAATGTTGATCTGGTCGGCGTCCGTGACGTCGTCAACGCCGAGGGCCTGGATCGGGTCTTCGACGTGCTGCGCCAGCCCTACACCGAGGAGCCGACCAACTGGTCGCGCCGCTACAAGGCGAACCTCGAGAAGCTGGCGTCCGGTGACGTGATCAAGGTGGCCGAGGTCGTGCGCGACCTGTGGCGCCGCGAGCGTGAGCGCGGGCTGTCGGCCGGCGAGAAGCGAATGCTCAGCAAGGCGCGCCAGATCCTGGTCAGCGAGCTGGCCCTGGCCGAGCACACCAACGAGGACAAGGCAGAGGCCATCCTCGACGAGGTCCTGCAGTCCTGACCCATCGCAGCATGCGACGCCCACCGCCGAACCCGGCCGGTGGGCGTTCGTGTCGGTAGCGTGGCCCCCGTGGAACCCCGCCCCGTCGTCGCGATCGTCCCGGCAGCCGGGTCGGGTGAGCGGTTGGGTGCCGGGGTTCCCAAGGCGCTGGTGCTGCTCGCGGGTGAGCCGATCCTGGCCCACGCCGTGCGCGCGCTGGTCGCCGAGCCGAGGGTCGGTCTCGTCGTGCTGGCCGCTCCCGAGGGGCTCGAGGATGTCATGGCCGAGGTGGCGGCGGGGCGCTCAGGTGGGGTGCCGGTGGTGGCGGTCACGGGTGGGGCGACCCGGGCGGAGTCCGTGTCGGCGGCCCTGGCGGTCGTCCCGGACGAGTTCGGCGTCGCACTCGTGCATGACGCGGCCCGGTGCCTGGTGCCGGTCGAGGTGGTGTCGGCTGTCGTCGATGCGGTCCTGGCCGGGGCCGAGGCTGTCGTCCCCGGTGCACCGGTCGTGGACACCATCCGCGAGCTCACGGCCGACGGGAGCTCGCGCACGATCGACCGGTCCTCCCTGCGTGCTGTTCAGACCCCGCAGGGGTTCAGCACGGTCGTCCTGCGCCGCGCACACGCGACCGGTGATCCGGCTGCCACCGACGACGCCGGGATGGTCGAGGCGCTCGGGCTGCACGTCGTGCTGGTCCCAGGACATCCACGTGCGTTCAAGGTGACGACCGCGCAGGACCTGCTGCTGGCCGAGGCGATCCTCGCCGGGTCCGCCGAGCTCCGGGAGGGAGAGCGATGACTGCGCTGCCGCTGATCGGGATCGGGGTGGACGTGCACCCGTACGCCGACCCCGCTGAGGGCCGCGAGCTGGCCCTGGCGTGCCTGGTGTGGCCGGGGGAGAACGGCCTGGCCGGGCACTCCGACGCCGACGTCGCAGCCCACGCCATCTGCGACGCGCTGCTCTCGGCGGCGGGCCTCGGCGACCTCGGGTCCAACTTCGGGACGGCCCAGCCGCAGTGGGCGGGGGCATCCGGCGCCGCGCTGCTCGGGGAGACGCTCGCGCGGGTGACCGCCGCCGGGTTCACGATCGGCAACGTGGCCGTCCAGGTGATCGGCAACCGTCCGAGGGTGGGGCCCAGGCGGGCCGAGGGCGAGGCCGCCCTGTCGGCCGCCCTCGGGGGTGCGACGGTTCGGCTGTCGGCGACCACCACCGACGGGCTGGGCCTGACCGGCCGCGGGGAGGGCCTCGCCGCGCTCGCCACCGCCCTGGTGATCCCGGGCCCGGTGAGTGAACCCGGGTGAGTGAACCCGGGTGAGTGAACCCGGGGCGGGGCCCCGGTGCGGGGCGGTGCGGGGCCGGCCGCCCCCCTGCGCTTGTGTCATGGATCTGGTTCGCTTCATGAACCGAATCCATGACACACCGGGAGGGTGGCCGGGAGGGTGGCCGCGGTGCGTTCCGGTCCGCCCCCGGTGGTGGGTTTCGGCGGACCCTCGGGGTGCCGGCCGGCCGGTAGAATCCTCCGGGTGAGCCTGAGACTGCACGACACCGCCACGCGCAGCACGCGCGAGTTCGTCCCCCTCGAGGCGGGTCGGGTGTCGGTGTACGTCTGCGGGGCCACCGTGCAGTCCGCGCCGCACATCGGGCACATCCGCTCCGGGGTCAGCTTCGACATCCTGCGCCGGTGGCTGACCGCCTCCGGATATGACGTGACCTTCCTGCGCAACGTGACCGACATCGACGACAAGATCCTGGCCAAGGCACTCGAGGAGGATCGGCCGTGGTGGGCCGTCGCGGCGCACTACGAGCGGGCGTTCGCCGAGGCGTACACGATCCTCGGGTGCCTGCCGCCCACCCTCGAGCCGCGTGCCACGGGTCACGTGCCGGCGATGATCGCCCTGATGCAGCGCCTGATCGACTCGGGCCACGCCTACGCCTCCGACGGTGACGTGTACTTCGACGTGGCCTCGTTCCCGGAGTACGGGGCGCTGTCCGGGCAGCGGATCGCCGACATGCAGCCGGCCGAGGACGCGGACCCGAACGCCCGCAAGCGCGACGTCCGTGACTTCGCCCTGTGGAAGGGCACCCGCGACGGCGGACCCGGGTGGGAGACCCCATGGGGGGTCGGCCGCCCCGGCTGGCACCTGGAGTGCTCCGCCATGGCCGGGATGTACCTGGGCAGCGCGTTCGACATCCATGGCGGCGGGCTGGACCTGGTGTTCCCGCACCACGAGAACGAGATCGCCCAGTCGCGGGCGGCTGGTGACGGCTTCGCCCAGTACTGGATGCACAACGCCTGGGTGACCACAGCCGGGGAGAAGATGAGCAAGTCCCTGGGCAACTCGCTGCTGGTCACGGAGGTGGTCAAGCGCGTGCGCCCCGTGGAGCTGCGGTTCTACCTGGGGTCGGCGCACTACCGCTCGCACATCGAGTTCTCCGAGGGGGCGCTGGCCGATGCGGCGGCCGGCTACCGACGCCTCGAGGGCTTCGTGCAGCGCGCGGTCGAGCGGGTGGGGCCGGGCGGGGAGCTGGAAGGGGAGCCGGCTGGCGCCCCCACGGTCGGAGTCGGCCTCCCGGAGGCGTTCGTCGCCGCGATGGACGACGACCTCGGCGTGCCGGCCGCGCTGGCCGTCATCCATGAGCTGGTCTCCGAGGGCAACCGGATGCTGGCCGACCGGGCCAGCTCGGATGCCGACCTGGCGACCCTGCTCGGGTCGGTGCGCGCGATGCTGGACGTGCTCGGGGTGGATCCCATGGACCCCGCATGGGCTGGCGGCACGGGCACGTCCGATGCGGCGCACGACGCCCTCGATGCCCTGATCAGGGAGCGGCTGGCGGCGCGTCAGGCCGCGCGGGAGGCCCGGGACTTCGCGGCCGCGGATGCGGTGCGCGACTCACTTCGGGCTGCGGGGGTCCTCATCGAGGACACCCCCGACGGTCCGCGCTGGTCACTGGAGGCGTGATGGCAGGCAACTCGCAGCGGCGCGGGGCGACCCGCAAGCCGGGGACGAAGAAGGGCCAGGTCGTCGGGTCGGGCGGCCAGCCGCGGCAGAAGCTCGAGGGTCGGGGTCCGACCCCGAAGGCCGAGGAGCGTCCCGGGCACACGGCCTACCGACGTGCCCGCTCGGCGGAGAAGCACGCCTCCAAGGGCTCGGGTGGGCGCGGATCGAAGCCCGGTCCCGGGCGCAGCGGCAAGAAGCCGGCCAACGAGTCGGTGGCGGGGCGCAACTCCGTGCTGGAGGCGCTGCAGGCGGGCATCCCTGCCTCGGCGCTGCAGGTCCAGCAGTACCTCGACGCCGACGACCGCGTCCGCGAGGCGATGAAGCTGGCCGTCGGCCGGGGGATCCCGCTGCTGGAGACCACTCGTGGCGACCTCGACCGGCTCAGCGGCGGCGCGGTCCACCAGGGAATCGTGCTGCAGGTCCCGCCGTACAAGTACGCCGATCCCGAGGACCTGCTGGCCGAGGCCTTCGCATCCGGGGATCAGCCGCTGTTCATCGTCCTCGATGGCGTGACCGATCCCCGGAACCTGGGCGCGGTGGTCCGCTCGGCGGCGGCGTTCGGGGCGCACGGCGTCGTGATCCCGGAGCGACGGGCCGCCGGGATGACCGCATCGGCGTGGAAGACCTCGGCCGGTGCCGCCTCGCGGGTCCCGGTCGCCCGGGCCACCAACCTGGTGCGCTGGCTCGTGGCTGCGCAGAAGTCCGGCGCGACGGTCATCGGGCTGGCGATGGGCGGTGGGATGGAGCTTCCCGACCTCGACCCGGCGGTCACGACCGGACCGCTGGTGATCGTCGTCGGCAGCGAGGGCAAGGGCCTGGGGCACCTGGTGTCGCAGACCTGCGACCACCTCGTGGCCATCCCGATGGACGCCGCGACCGAGTCGCTGAACGCCGGGGTAGCAGCGGGCATCGCGCTGTACAGCGTGGCCACAGCACGCCGCTGACCAGCCTCTGGGCGATTCGTTCCAGGTTTGCGCGCGCGGAATCGTGCTTGCGTCAACGCTGAGGCGCGTCTGAGGCCGCATTCGCGGGGCGAATCGGGAGGTGGCAGGCGGTAGCGTGCGGGGATGCTGACGGGTCGCGGTGAATCGGTGGACCCGCCCGCTTGGCGCTCGACCATCACGGGGCGGGTCGACGTGACGCACCTGCTGCGGGCTGGGGAGCGCCGGGCCGTCCGGGTCTACCTGCCGCCGGGCTACGAGCAGGCGGATCGCGAGTACCCGGTGCTCTACATGTTCGACGGCCAGAACCTCTTCGACCGCACCACGACTGCCTTCGGCATGGAGTGGGGGATCGACGAGACCATCGAGGACCTGGTGGCTGCGGGTCGCATGCCCGGCGTCGTCGTCGTGGGGATCGACTCCCCCGACGGGCCATCGCGGCGCTACGCCGAGTACACCGCCTGGGACTGGATGCTCGGCGGCGTGCCCGTGGTCGCCGACGGGGCTGCGACCGCGGACTTCCTCGTCGAGCAGGTGATCCCCTACGTGCAGGCGACCTACCGGGTCGCCGATGTCCGCGACCGCGTCGGCCTGTCCGGATCGTCGATGGGCGGGTACATGACGCTGTTCACCGGGGTGCGTCATCCCGAGGTGTTCGGCCGGCTCCTGGCCTTCTCACCGATCATCCTCGATGAGCCGATGGCCGGAGGCGAGCTGCGCGACTTCATCGTCCACCGCGGCTTCGCGCCCGGGACGTGGGTCTACCTGGACATGGGGGGCGCCGAGGAGCTGTCCTACATCGACCACCCCGACCGGGTCGTGGAGAACTTGGCCGAGACGAGGGCAGCGGTGGCCAACTCGGTGAGCCCGCCGCAGCGGTTGGTGAGCCGGGTCATCGCCGGGGCCGGGCACGACGAGCTCGCCTGGGGTGCGCGGTTCGGCGAGGTCCTGCTGTGGGCGTTCGCGGGCGGTCCCGAGCCCGAGTAGGTCGCCCCAGCCGCGCCGGTCCGCGGCTCAGGGCGCCGTTGCGTCCACGTCGTCGGCCGCGTCGGGGTCGTCCACGGGCGGTCCGAGGACGGCAGCTTCGTCCGGCTTGCTGCGCAGGACGGTCGCGACGTAGTCATCGGTGGCTGCCTCGAGGCCCACGTCCGTGCCTGAGCGCTCCGACGTGAACCAGCGGTGGGCCAGCACCTCGTGGACCAGCTCCGGGCCCTCGAACTTGCTGCGCAGGTCGTGGGGCACCCGATGCAGGACCGCGTCGTAGACGTCGGTGACCCAGCGGCGTGCGGCGGCATGCTCGTCGTGGTCGAGCCCGGCGACGTAGCGGTAGGAGTCGATGTCGTTGAGCAGGCGCCGCGCCTGGTTCTCGTGCATCGCCAGGCCCGTCAGGTGCATCATCCGCCGGCGGTGGTGCCCGGCGTCGACGACCTTGGGCCGGACGCGGATGGCCGAGCCACCGTCGGTGGAGTCGGCCGAGAGCTCGGCGACGTCGAAGCCCAAGCCGTTGAGCGTGCGCAGCAGCGTGTGGATCTGGTAGCGGTCGGAGCTCGACACGGTGACGGCGTCGGTCAGGGTCATCCAGAGGTGCTCGTACCGGCGTCGGAAGTCCGGGCCGACCTCGGCAGGGTCCAGGGTCTCGGGGACCATCCCGCCGGCCTGCAGGTCCATCAGCTCACCCATGACGTTCATGGAGGCCGTCTCGATGTCGTAGGCGCGCTGGCCACGGGACAGGGTCTCGTGCATCTCCCCGGTCTCGGCGTCGACGAGATGGGCCGAGAACGCTCCTGCGTCGCGCAGGAACAGCGTGTTGGACAGGGAGCAGTCGTTCCAGGCGAACCCGAGCAGGTGCAGCCGCACGATGAGCAGCACAAGGGCGTCGAGCAGCCGCTCCCAGGTGTCGAGGCTGAGGGTGGGCTTGACCAGGGCGCGGTAGGGCAGCGAGAACGACAGGTGCCGGGTGATCAGTGCGGCGGGTAGGTCCTCGCCGACGGCGTCCACCCGCCCGGCGATGACCCCGACCGGCTCGACGCACGGGGCGCCGAGCCGGCGGAGGTCGAACAGCAGCGCGTACTCCCGCTGCGCGAACGACTCCTCGATCTCCTTGACCGCGTACACCGCGCCGTTGATCCGGACGAAGCGCACGGTGTGCCGTGAGATGCCGCGCGGCATGGCCACCGTGTCCTCAGCCGGCCACTGCTCCAGGGCGGTGCCCCATGGCAGGAACAACAGGTCCGGCTCAGCCGCGGTGGCCGTGGCGCGCAGCGGCATCCGGGCTCCTCAGTCGGTCGGGCCTCAGTACTGGAGGCGTTCGCCGGTTTCGGGGTCGAAGAGGTGGGTGTGGTGGGGGATGGCTTCGAGGCCGAGGATGGATCCGCGGGCGGGGATCTGTCGTCCGTCGGTGCGGACCACGACTTGTTGGGTGCCGCCGTCGGGGAGCTTGACTTCGGTGTAGACGTAGGCGTCGGCTCCCAGGCCCTCGACGATGAGGACCTCGACGGGCCAGGCGTTCTCGCTGTCGGTGACGCGCAGGTCCTCGGGGCGCATGCCCATGACCACGCTGGTGCGTCCGCGTTCGGCCAGGACCTTCGCGGCGGCCTCGGGCACCGGCACGGACTTGTCGCCCAGGCGGATGTTGCCCTCGACCAGGGGGGCTTCGATGATGTTCATGGCCGGGGATCCGATGAACCCGGCGACGAACACGTTGGCGGGGGTGTCGTAGAGATCCTGGGGGGTGCCGACCTGCATCAGGATGCCGTCCTTGAGGACCGCGATCCGGTCGCCCATGGTCATGGCCTCGGTCTGGTCGTGGGTGACGTAGACGGTGGTGACGCCGAGGTCGCGCTGGAGCTTGGCGATCTGGGTGCGGGTCTGCACCCGCAGCTTCGCGTCCAGGTTCGACAGCGGCTCGTCCATCAGGAACACCTGCGGGTTGCGCACGATCGCCCGGCCCATGGCCACGCGCTGGCGCTGCCCACCGGACATCGCCTTGGGCTTGCGGTCCAGGTACGGCTCGAGGTCCAGGATCTTCGCGGCGTCGTCGACCCGCTGGGTGATCTCCTTCTTGTCCATGCCCGGCGATCTGCAGCGCGAAGCCCATGTTCTCCCGCACGGTCATGTGCGGGTAGAGGGCGTAGGACTGGAACACCATCGCGATGTCGCGGTCCTTCGGGGCCAGGTTGGTCACGTCCCGGTCGCCGATGAAGATCGCGCCCTCGTTGACCTCCTCCAACCCGGCCAGCATCCGCAGGCAGGTCGACTTCCCGCAGCCCGACGGGCCGACGAGGACCAGGAACTCCTGGTCCTTGACCTCGAGGTCCAACTTGTCCAGAGCAGGCTTCGTCGACCCCGGGTAGATCCGGGTCGCGCCCTTGAACGTCACAGTGGCCATGATCAGTCAATCCCTTCACCGGCAGGTACGTGCCGGACGATCCGTGTGGAGGGTGGTGCAGGCCGCAGGCGCGGTCCGCAACCAAGGATAGGCGAGGCGGGGCTGCGAAGGGCGATCCCCGCGCACGATCCGGGCTCGATCTGGGCTCGATCCGATCACGGTCGGATCATGAACAGGCCGGCGACGCGCTCCCTACCTAGGATCGTGCCCATGAAATGGGCGTCGCGGATCCTGGCCATCGTGGGGCTGCTCGTCGTCGGATGGGTGCTGATCACGGCGCTCCCCGCGGTGGTTCACGGTCATCCGGCCTACGCGATCGTGCTCGCCCTGACGGTCGCGGGAAGCATCTGGGCCCTGTGGCTGCATCGGCGGACGCGACCGCCGGTGACGGGGTGGCGTCGGATCGGCTCCGTGGCGCTGGCTGTTGGTGCCGTGGGTGGGCTGGTCGTGGTCTGGTGGTCGTGTCCGTTCAGTGCCCAGGAGCCGGCCCTGACAGCCATGGAGTCCGACAGCGCCGTGACTGTCAGCGAATCACTGACCAGGATCGTGATGACCCCCACCGGCCCGGCGTCGGACACCGCGGTCTTCTACCAACCCGGGGCGAAGGTCGAGGCCCGGGCGTATGCGGCCGTCCTGCGCCCGCTGGCCGAGGCCGGCCATCTGGTGGTGATCGTCAAGCAGCCCATGGGCATAGCGTTCCTGTCACTCGGGGCCTTCGACCGGGTGCGATCGGAGTTCTACGAGTTCCCCGCTTGGGTGCTCGGTGGGCACAGCCTCGGCGGCACGGTGGCGTCCATGCAGGCCGACGACAACGGCGGCGACGCGCCCGGATCAGCCCGCGGGCTGCTGCTGCACGCCTCGTACCCGGCCAGCGACATCAGCGAGTCGCTGCAGGCCGCCGTGACCAGCGTGTTCGGAACCGAGGACGGGCTGGCGACGCCTGAGGACATCGCGTCCTCCCGGGCGAACCTTCCGGTCAGCAGCCAGTTCGTGCCGATCGAGGGTGCGGTCCACGCCTTCTTCGGCGACTACGGCCCGCAGCCCGGCGATGGCGAGCCGACGATCAGCCATGACCAGGCGCGCACCCTCATCTCCAACGCCAGCGTCGAGTTCGTCACCGCGGTGGCCGCCGAGCAGGCAGCACGCTGAGCGCGGCCGAAGTCCCCCGCGGGAACATGCGCCGTGAGCGTGCCCGCGGTCCGGAATGCCCTCGCTACTGGTTCTGCCCCTGATCGGTGAGGCTGTTGGCCAGCGCTCCGGCCGCGATCCCGGCGCGAAGCTTGTCGGCGTCCTCCTGGGACATGATGCCGTTGGCGACCGCGAGGTCCAGGAGCTGGCCGACGTCGGTGATGCCCAAGGTCGAGGCCAGGCTCTGCAGGCCTTCAGGCAGGGGGAGCTCAGACAGGGGGATGTCCAGCCCGTCCGTGCCGGGGGCATCGGGCGCGGTGCCGTCCTGGGTCGCATCGGGCGTCGTTCCCGGCGTGGTGTCCTCCGGGGTGGTCGGCGGCAGGAGCCCCTCGAGGTTCAGGTCGCCGGAAGCCAGGTCGGAAGCGGCCGACAGCAGCGGGTTCTGGGAGAGCTGCCAGGTCGCGAAGCCCATGATCAGGGCGGCGGCCGACGTGACGGCGGCCACCGCGACCGCGATGCGGGTGCGCGTGCGCTGGCTGCGGTACTTGGACTCCCACGCATCGGCCGCGGGGTTGCCCGGGACGTACCCGGGGGCGTAGCCCGCGCCGAAGCCGGGCGCGTACCGGGGGTCATAGCCGGGGCCATGGCCGGGCGCGTACCCCGGGACCTCGCCCGTGGGCGGGTACGGACGGGGGATGGCCGTCGTGTCGTGCTGCTCGGGCGCGGAGGGTGAGTACATGTCGGTCACAGATCCATTGTGGCTCATGAACGACAGTGCCCCGACGCGCAGCGTCAGGGCACCGATCGTGTGATGTTCGGGTCAGGTACGGATGGCCTCGGAGGTCTGCGGATCGAAGTAGTGAGCCCGCTCGAGGTCAATCGCGATCTCCACGGTGTCGCCCATGCGTACCCGGGAGCGCGGCCCGAACGAGGCGACCCACTTGACCCCGGCATCGCCGAGGGTGTGCAGCTCCTCCTCGCCGGTCTCCTTCTGCAGGAGCTTGGTGTCCTCCGAGACGTAGGTCTGACCGTCGAAGGTGAAGTGCACGATGATCTCGGAACCCAGGGCCTCGGTGAGGGTCACCTTGGCCTGGATCCGGCCCGGGATGTGGGCCGCCGTCGGCAGGCTCGCGTCCTCCATGTCCTCGCTGCGCAGGCCGATCACGACCTCCTTGCCAGCGTACGAGCGCAGCGACGGGCGCTGATCAAGGGAGGAGGCGGGGATCGTGACCTGGTTGTCGGAGCCGATCTGCAGCGCCAGGCCCTCGCCGGACTGCACGACCGTGGCGACGACCAGGTTCATGGGCGGCGAGCCGACGAACTGGGCGACGAAGATGTTGTTGGGGCCGTCGTAGCACTCGCTGGGTGTGCCGAGCTGGTTGAGGATGCCGGCCTTCATGACGGCCATCCGGTCGCCCATGGTCATGGCCTCGGTCTGGTCGTGCGTGACGTAGAGGGTGGTGGTCTTCAATGAACGCACGACCGCGGAGATCTCGGCGCGCATCTGCACCCGCAGCTTGGCGTCGAGGTTCGACAGCGGCTCGTCCATGAGGAACACCTGGGGCTCGCGCACGATCGCCCGGCCCATGGCCACGCGCTGGCGCTGGCCACCGGAGAGCTGCTTGGGCTTGCGGTCCAGCAGGGGGGTCAGCTCGAGCATGTCGGCGGCCTTCTTGATGCGCGCGTTCATCTCGTCCTTGGGCATCTTGCGCAGCTTGAGGCCATAGGCGATGTTGTCGCCCACAGTCATGTGCGGGTAGAGCGCGTAGGACTGGAACACCATCGCGATGTCGCGGTCCTGCGGCTCGAGCTCGTTGACCCGCTTGCCGCCGATCCGCAGCTCGCCGCTGGAGATGTCCTCCAACCCGGCCACCATTCGCAGGGCGGTGGACTTGCCGCAGCCGGACGGCCCGACAAGCACGAGGAACTCCCCATCCTCCACGTCGATCGACAGGTCCTGGACGGCGTGGAAACCGTTCTCGTAGACCTTGTTGATCCCGTCAAGCTCGACGCTGGCCATAGCACTCCTGTTCATCGACCCGGGCTGCGGAGCCCGGGCAGTTCCCACATCTGGACCATCGGACCATCTCCTGGCAATACTGCCAGCCCTGCATGTGCGCTGAGGGTTGCCCCTCCGTACACGTTCCGTGCCTGCGACCCCTCATCGAGTCCGAGCAGTGGTGCGCTCAACGTGATCGGTTCCGCCGCCTGCGCGGGCGAGCAGGACGAGTATGGACTCCTCCTGTGCCTCCCGCAGCCAGACGATCCGATCGGCATCGACGTGGACCCAGCGCAAGCCTCCCCGACGTAGGGCCACCGAGTCGCGCCGAACGGCACAGAGTTGCCTGAAAACGGACAGGAGAGCGCGATCCCAGGTCTCCGGGCGGTCCCAGGGGAAGCCCAGGCGGCCCTCCTCGCCCGGTGAAGCCCTCCATGCCGATCTCGTCGCCGGCCCAGATCATCGGGACCCCGGGTGGGTGAGCATCGCCGCGATCGCCACCTCGGTCAGCGCTGGGTCGGCGGTGATCGTCGCGATCCGGGGGGTGTCGTGGCTCGAGACCATGGTCAGGCTGGCTTGGCGGGCCGACCACGGGATCGCGCTGAACGCGCGCATCGTTGACACCACGGAGGGCCCCGGCAGATGCGGCCAGCGGGGCAGCGGGGCGCCGAGCCAGTCGGCGAACACCGGGTCCTGGCGTGCCAGCCACGTCCACATCGGCCGGGCGAGTCCCGAGTAGTTCATGATCCCGTGCCACGTGGTGCCGTCGACGTCGCCGAGGAAGTCGTGGAAGTGCTCCCCGACGAGGTAGGCATCGGGTGAGACCTCGGCCATGGTGGCGCGGATCTCGCGGGCGATCTCCCGGTTGAGGTCGGTCTCACGGTAGCGGCCGGTCATGTTGGCCACGTCGATGCGCCAGCCGTCGAGGCCGAACCGGAGCCACCGCGCCACCACGCTGTCCGGTCCGTCGACCATGCCGGCGGCGCAGCTCGGCGCTGCGGTGGTCGAGCTTGGGCAGGGACCGGTGCCCGAACCACCCGACGTAGTCGCGGCTCCCCGTCGTCGGCCATGTCGGCGCCGAACAGGTAGAAGTCCGACTCTGGGGACTGCGCATCGGCGCGGCCGGTCAGGAACCAGTCGTGGGTGCTCCCGGTGTGGTTCGTGGTCAGGTCGCCGAGGACGCGCATCCCCCGGGCATGGGCGGCGTCGATGAGCTCCCGGTAGGCGGCGTCCCCGCCGAGGAGCGGATCGATGTGGTCGAAGCTTGTGGCGTTGTAGCGGTGGCTCGAGGCAGCGGGGAATACGGGCGTCAGGTAGAGGGTGTTGGCCCCGAGCGAGGCGATGTGGTCCAGGTGCTCGGCCACGCCGTAGAGGTCGCCCCCGAAGAACTGCCGCGCCGCCGGGCGTCCGGCAGGGCTTCGGGGCGTCGTCCCAGGCGGCGGGAACGGCCCAGTCGGGCAGCGGCTCGGTCACCCGGCCGCTGCGCGCGAACCGGTCGGGGAAGCATCTGGTAGACGATCGCGTCGTCGAGCCAGGCCGGGGCCTCGGGAGCCAGGGCCACCCGGAAGTCCCCGCCATCGGGCACGTCGGCTTCGACCACCCCAGCGGCGCTGAGCCACCGGTAGCCGGTCGAGCCGCCGTCGAGGAGGAACCGGTAGTTGGACACGGTGTTGTGGGCGACCAGCTCCGCCCGCCACCACGTGCCTGACGGCGTGCGCCGGTCCACGCGAGCCTCGACATAGAACGGCTCGCCGTCGTGGACCTGTCGGACGGCCACCGGCGTGACTGGATCGTCGGCCGACGTGCGCAGGAGCACGGTGAACCTGTCACCGTGCTCCTGCGGAGGGTCTGGGCAGTAGGCGGGGGAGCCGTCGTGGTGCGGTGCTGCGAGCATGGGCCTCGCAGCGGAGGATCCGGCTTCCATTGCTGCGCGGATCAGCCCTTGACTGCGCCCGCCGTGAGGCCCGTGACCAGCTGCTTCTGCGCGAACGCGAACACGACAAGCACTGGGACGGCGGCCATCAGCGCGCCAGCTGCGAAGAGGCCCCACTCCTGGCGCAGCGGGTTGCTGACGTAGGAGAACAGTCCCACTGCGAGCGTGGTGTTGCGCTGATCAGCCAGGACGACCGACGCGATGGCCAGCTCGTTGAACATCCCCGTGAAGGTGATGAAGAAGACCACGGTCAGGATCGGGGCGGCCAGGCGCAGGATCATCCCGAAGAAGATCCGCACGTGGCTGGCGCCGTCGATCCGCGCAGACTCGTCGATCTCCACCGGGATCGTGTCGAAGAACCCCTTCATGAGGTACGTGTTCACGCCCAGCGAGCCACCGAGGTAGACCAGGATCAGGCCCCAGATCGTCCCCAGGCCGATGGCCGGGAAGGTGTTGCGGATCTCGGAGAGCAGAAGGAAGATCGCTGTGATGGCCAGGATCGCCGGGAACATCTGGATCAGGACCAGCGAGGTGAGGCCCGCACGGCGGCCGCGGAAGCGCATGCGGCTGAATGCGTAGGCCGCAGAGGCTCCCATGAAGACCGACGTGAACGCCACCACGGTCGCGATGATCACCGTGTTCTTGAACCACACCGGGAAGGGACGCTGGTCACTGGTGAGGACGGCCTCGAAGTTGCTCGTGTCGTAGGGGGGCAGGGGCAGGATGCACTGGATCGTCTCGACACCCTCGAGGCCCAGGGGGCAGGCCGAGGTGAGGGTGCGTCCCTCGCTGAACGCCAGGTTGATGATGTACGAGATCGGGAACAGCGCGAACAGCACCGCGACCAGGAGGATGGCGTGGCGCCATCCGACCGTCTTCATCCATCGTCCGAACGGCATACGCTCGACCTTGACCGGGGCAGGTGCGGGGGTGCTCATCAGCCGATCTCCTCGAGCTTCTTGGTGAACCGGAACGACCAGGCCGAGATCGACCCGACCACGATGAAGATGACCAGGGCGACCGCCGATGCCAGGCCCAGGCGTTGCTGTGTCTGGTTGAAGGCCATCCGGAATGTCCAGTTGATCAGCAGGTCGGTCGACCCGCCGTCACTGATCTGGCCCGGGAAGGGGCCACCTCCGGTCAGCATCTCGATGAGTGTGTAGTTGTTGAAGTTGAAGGTGAAGGAGGCGATCAGCAGGGGCGCCGTCGAGATCATCAGCAGCGGCAGCACGACCGTACGGAAGGCGTGCAGGCCGCTGGCCCCGTCGACGAACGCCGCCTCCTTGAGGTCGGCCGGGATGGCGGTGAGCGCGCCCGTGCAGACCAGGAAGAAGTAGGGGTAGGCGATCCAGAGGTTCACGAACAGCACTGACAAGCGGGCCAGGTTGGTCTCTCCGAGCCAGTTGATCGGGTCACCCGGGAGCATCTGGTTGATCAGGCCGAAGTCGGTGTTGAGCATGCCCCGCCACAAGGGAGCGGTCAGGAAGATCGGCATGGCGAAGGGCAGGATCAGCAGGATTCGGTAGTAGGTCTGGCCGCGCATGCGCCGGTCGTTCATGACCACGGCCAGCAGCAGGCCCAGCGAGAAGGTCGTCAGCACGGTCAGGAACGCGAAGACGAAGGTCCAGACCGTGATGGGGAAGAACCTGTCGCGGATGGTTGGGTTCGTGAAGAGCTCGGTGTAGTTCTCGAACCCGATCCAGACCCGCCAGCCGGGCTGAAGGACCGACCCGTCCGGCGCCTGGAAGTTGCCGATGTCGGGGTTGGCCGTGTACACCACGCCGGTGTTCGTGTCGGTCATCGTGTCGGTGGCCGGGTCGTAGACGTTGCCGGCTCGGACCTCCTTGGCCACCGAGACGCCCGTCGGTCGCAGGAAGGTGCCCGTTTCGAGGTTGAGCGGGACGCGCAGCTCCTGCCACTGGGTGTTGAGGTCCGGGTTGGCGCTGAGCGTCCCGAGGTTGAGAGTGGTGTAGCCGGTGGCGCCGGTCACCTTGTCGCCGGTCTTCTGCACGTCGGCCGGGGGAACGGGTGTCAGCGACTCGTTGGTGCCGATGAACGTCTCGCCCGGCGAGGGGGTGCCCTCGGGGAAGGTGACCAGCATGGCCACCGTGCCGCCCTGCTCGACGGGCACGACCGGGTAGTCGGCGGAGCCCTCGACGGGGCGCTCCCCGCGGACCTCGAGGGCGTTGATGGCCGCGGCCTGGTCGTCGAGATGGCCCGTGCCGTAGTTGGTGAAGCTCGAGTAGCCGGTGAGGACGATCGTGAACACCTGGAACACGAGCAGGAACAACAGCCCGGGCAGCATGTACTTCAGGGGCAGCCCCTTCGTGAAGTACACGAAGTTGAATGCCACCAGGGCGAGGATGAAGAACCCGACCGCGAGCCACCACTCGTCGACGAAGGCCTGGATCAGCATCCAGACCAGCAGGGCGTCGATCAGGCCGACGAGTACCAGCTTGATCAGCAACCCGCTCGCCGTGATCGAGCCCGACTTCTTGCTGGGCTTGACCTTCTCCGGTGCGGCTTCTGTGGTGAGGCTCATGGTCGGGTCCTTCATCTCCTCGTGATCAGTTGACCTGGGTCACTGAGCGGCGATCGCTGCGTCGATGGCGGCGCCGGCTTCCTCCATGGTCTTGGTCGGGTCCTCGCCCGAGGCGACCTTGAACTGGGCCAGGCCGAGGGACTCCCAGACCGCGCCCATCTCAGGCACGGACGGCTGCGGGATGCCCTGAAGGCCGAAGTCGATGAATCCCTTCGTGATGGGATCGGTGATCTTGGCGGCCGACTCGGTCCACGCCGGCGGGCGCGGGTCCGCGGCGTACATGGCGTCCATGAACTCCGTGGTCATCACGTAGTCGTTCAGGAACGTCTGGGCGATCAGGGCGTTCGGGGCCTTCGTGGGGATGAAGAAGGTCTGAACGCCGATGAACGGCTGCGAGGTGGAGTCACCATTGGGAACCGGGCACACCACCGTCTCCGGGATGGCCTTCGTCGCCGCCTCGGCGTTCCACGGACCGGTGATCCACCAGGCGGAATCCCCGCCCGTGTAGGACTCATTGGCGATGTCGCCGGTCACGGAGGCCTTGAGCAGTCCCTCGTCAGCCATGGCCTGAAGCCGCTCGGCTGCCTTGATGGAGCCCTCCTTGCCGACACCCATGTCGGACACGTTGGTGCCACCGTCGCCGAAGATGTAGCCACCGTCAGCGCTGTAGAGCGGGTACCAGTGGTAGGCGTCACCCTGGTCGCCGATCTGCAGGGCCAGCGGGAGCGAGGCATCGCCATCGTCCTTGAGCTTCTTGCCGGCGGCCTGGAGGTCGTCCAGGGACGCAGGGCACTCGGGCGAGAGCTTCGGGTTGGTCAGCATCGCGATGTTCTCCACCGCGTAGGGCACGCCGTAGGTCTTGCCGTCGTAGGTGACGCCCTTCACGGCAACCTCGCCGAAGCTCCCAGCGTTGGCGCCGAGGTCGACGGGGGCGACCACGCCGTTGGTGACCAGCTCGCCGAGCCAGTCGTGGGCGCCGATGAAGGCGTCGGGAACGTCGCCGGTCTGGCTGCCCTGAACCGCGCGTGCCGCGGATGTCGCCGAAGTCGATCTGGACGACGTCACAGGTGATGCCGTTGGCCTCGGCGAACTTGTCGCACTCGGCCTGAATCGGCGGGGTGCGAGTCTCGTCGGCCCAGATCGTGAAGGTGCCCGAACGAGGCCGCTGGCTCAGACGCTGCGGGCGTGTCCGTGGTTGCTGCGTCGTCCCCGCTGCTGCAGGCGGCGAGGAGGAGGGCGAGGCTGGCGGCTGCGGCCCCGACTTTGGTTGTGCGGCGCATGGATGCTCCGTTTCTTGGTGAGTGGAACACGGGGCCGTACGGGACCCCGCTGAGGGGCATCATGCCTCCTCGTGCCCATCGTCGCGACGCGTGGAGGCGTGTGGTCGTTTCGTTACCAAATCGTTGTGAATGCAGTCTGATCCCCGGCACTCAGGGGACGCAACGCAGAGAGCGCTTGCTCAGCCGGCATCGATGGCGGACTGGATCTCGCGCCCCGCGGCCTTCATGGTCCTCGTCGGGTTCTCGCCGGACATCACGTCGACCTGGGCCTGGCTCAGGGCGGGCCAGACGAGGTCCATCTGGGCGAGGTTGGGCATGGGTGCCGAGGAGTCGGCGTAGTCGCCGAAGCCCTTGATCACGGGGTCGGACGCGGCGATCGCGTACGAGTCCACCCATGCCGGGGCGAGGCCCCCGGGGGCAGCAAGGGCACTCATGACCTCAGTGGTCATCGCGGTCGTGGTCAGGTACTCCTGCGCGCCCGCCGGGTTGCGGGCGAAGGCGGACTGGAGCAGGCCCTGGGAGGTGACCATCGCCTGGCTGCGGGAGGCCAGCACCGAGTCGAATCCCGGGACCGCCTCGACCACGAAGGGGACCCCGGCCTGGCGCACCGCGTCGACGCTCCACGGCCCGGAGATCAGGTAGGGGGACTTGCCCGTGGCGAAGGCGGTCAGGGCCTCGTCGAGGGTCGTCGTCCTTGTCCAGGGCGCCGTCCTCGGTCAACTGCGCGAGTCGCTTCGCCGCCTCGATGCTGCCGGGCTTGCCCACCTCGAGCTCGTCTGCCGTGTAGCCGCCCTGCGCGTCGAGGCCGAAGATCTTGCCGCCGGCCGCGCTGTAGAACGGGTACCAGTGGTAGGCGTCGCCCTGGGGTCCCACCGGCAGCGCGATGGGCAGGATCTGGTCGTCCTTGTCCTTGAGCTCCAGCCCGTCGCGCGCCATCACGTCGATCGACTCGGGGGCCTCCGGGGCCAGGGCGGTGTTGCGGAACAGGGCGAGGTTCTCGGTGGCGAACGGCACGCCGTACGTGCGTGCCTGGTAGGTGAAGCCGTCGACCGACACCGGTCGGAAGCTGCTTGGCCTGTGGCGGACAGGTCGATGGGTGCCAGCAGCGCCGTAGTCGGCGAGTCGGCCGACCCAGTCGCTCTGCCCGACGAACAGGTCCGGTCCCTGGCCCTGGGGGGCCAGCGTGGCGATGTCGTCGCGGATCTTGGTCAGGTCCGTGCCGACCGTCTGGACCAGGACCTCGACGCCCGTCGCCTTCTGGTGGGCTGCTGCACTGGCCTTCAGCGCCGTCGGCATGTGCGGGATCGGACCAGATGAGGATCGAGGAGGTGGCGCTCGGCCCCCCGCTCGCACTGGCGCTGGCCGAGGGGTCCGCCCCCTCGCCTCCGGAGCCGCACGCGGCGAGCAGCAGCCCCGCGGCCGCGATCGCCGCCGACGTCGTCATCCTGCGCATGAGTGTCCCCACCCTCCCTGCCCTCCGCCCCCTCCGGGCCCCGTGGGCATCATGCCGCGCGGGGTCGCCGATGGCCAGACAGCAGCGCCGCGTGCTCTACCCTTGTGCCGCATCGCCGGCGTGGCGCAATTGGCAGCGCACCTGTCTTGTAAACAGGGGGTTCCCGGTTCGAGTCCGGGCGTCGGCTCTGTATCGTCGCAGGTCAAGAGGCAGTTGAGGTCCTGGCATATGCCCGTGGGGGCATGCTGCTTGTAACTAACTTGTAACTACGATCCCCGGAGAGCGCCTCCGCCAGAGCGCTTCGAGACCCCCTGAACGCCCTGTGAGGCATGGACAGATCGCACCTGTCTGTCGGCGCAGAGCATGCGACCGACGGTGCATGCCCGGCCCGGGGCTACTTCGAGCGACGGCTCCGCCGGGGAGTCTTGGGCTTCGAATCAGGCGGAGTGCTGCCGAATGACAGCGCTGAGCCGGCGGAGCGCATCTCCTGGCTGTGGACGTGCGAGTAGGTCCGCCGCATGACCACCTCGTCGTGGCCATGCCACGCGGCGACGATGTGGTCCGGGACTGCCAGCGTTGCGCATGAAGGTGACGGTGGAGTGCCGGGCGGCGTGCAGGGTGTGGTCGTCCCGGACGCCCTCGGTGCCCTTGCAGAGCCTCCGCCAGCGGGCGGTCCAGTCCTCGGGGCGCATGGGCCGGCCGAACTCGTTGATGAAGATGAGGCCGTCGACGGCCTGCTCGGCGCCGTAGTACCTCCTCCTGCCAGGCTGCAGGGCGACGAGGAGGTCGATCCGTTCCCGGTCCAAGGGAAGGACCCGACGGCCACGCGCGGTCTTGGGCTTGCCCACTCCCCCTCGGGGCACTCGGCCCTCGTTGATTACGAGTTCCCCGGTGCTGGCATCGAAGTCGCTCCAGCACAGTCCGAGCAGTTCGGATCGACGCAGGCCCGCCAGCGTGAGCATCCAGCACGCCTCCCATGGATCCCCGACGATGGCCTTTCGCAGCTTCTCCAGCTCGCTGGCTGTCAGGGCGTCGCGTTCCTTGGGCGGCTCGACCCATCGGCGTCGACGTCCAGGGCGGGGTTGAACTGGACGACGCCCTTGCGCAGGGCCAGGTCGAATACCGATCGAAGCGTCGTGAGCATCTTGGCTGCTCGTCCGTCGGGCTAGACCCTCGTCCCGCATCTTGCGGACGACGTCCTGGATCATGTCAGCTCGGTAACGTCTTGGATGCGGTGCGGACCGAAGGCACTCGAGCGGGCGGTTCAGGTCGGTCTCGTAGCCGCCAGGGTGTTCTGACGGCAAGCTTCGTCCCGCTTCCGCTGCAACCAGTTCTGCGCCACTGCTCGAACGTGTCTCGGCTGCGTGGCACGGCGTCGCCCAAGCTGGGTCTTGGCGTAGAACTGCTCCGCGTCCTCGTAGTGTGTCGAAGGTCTTCACTGAGCTGCTTGCGCTGACCGCCTCGCCGTGATCGAGCCCGGACCCACCAGCGCGTGCGCCCGTTGACCGTGACCTCGTAGATCGGCTTGCCGTGTCGGGGCATGTCAGTCCGCCTGGCGGATTGGCGCCGAACCCTCCGCGCGGAGGCGGGCTCGCCGGTTGCGTTCGGCTTGGGCCTTGGCGCATTGGGAGGAGCAGTAGAGGACTCCTGTGGAGTGGCCGGTCTTGTCGTACTTGGCGCGGCCTCGCTGGCGGGTGAAGAGGCGGGTGCAGCGCTCGTTGGCGCAGCGGCGCACCTGGCGCTCCTCGGCGAGGAGTTGGGCGAGTTGCAGCACTGCCACTTCGTAGGTGCTGGGGGCGTCAAGCAGAGCGTCAGCGCCGGGGTAGCGGACGTGGACGGAGAACGGCTTGAGGGCGGCATTCATCGTCACCACGAACGTGCCCCAGGGTTCGGGGTCGTCTCCTAGGAAGCCTGCTTGGGTCCATGCCTCGACCGGCGGGTCGTCCCTGGAGGCTCCCGATGGTGTGCCTGGTCAGGGCGTGGAGGACCCGAAGGTAGTGCGCCTCGCATTCAAGGGAGTGCGCCGCTGCCCGTGATGAAGCCTGCGCGATCCCCATGAGGGGCTGCCGGTTGGCCTCGTCTGCCAACTGTGGGATGAGCCAGTCGAGGCTGGCTGGCAGGGAGTCGAGCGGCCCACGAAGGTGCGACTCCAGCGGCGTGAGCCTGCCCCAGCGTGAGACGAGGTCGAAGACCGCGTCGAGGTCTTCGGGGTCCGTTGCCAGGCACTCGCGCAGGCAGAAGTCCTCCGGGAGGCGGACGGTCCGTGGCGGGATCGGTTGGGGGTCCCAGCTGGTGAACTCGCGGTTCCTGCTCTCAGGGAGCCGCCTGAGCTCGTGGACAACTACGGGCGGCAGGGTCGGCGGTTCTGCCGGCCAGACCGTGAGCGTGGGACGAAATGTGGGCTCGTTCGCTCCTTCCATGTGTCCATCATGTCGTGGCACGGTTATTGCGTCAATCGTCACACGTTGAGTTCA
The DNA here is from genome assembly GCA_963706875.1 of uncultured Actinomycetes bacterium. Taxonomy (GTDB): domain Bacteria; phylum Actinomycetota; class Actinomycetes; order S36-B12; family CAIYMF01; genus Prado023. The sequence goes on from CAVPNW010000014.1 coordinate 213,077, forward strand.
GGAGGTAGTCCCCATGAGCAAGCGACGCGCAGACCAGGAGAGCCCGGTGGACCTCTTGTCGACCCGCCCCACGGTGAGCGTGACCGAGGCGGCAGTGATCCTGTCCATCAGCCGCGGCCAGGCCTATGCCATGGCCAACCGCGGAGACCTGCGGGTCCTGCGGATCGGCACTCGGCTGGTCATCCCCACTGATCAGCTGCGTGAGCTGATCAGTGGGGCGGCGTAACTCGGACGGGCGGGCAGCCCCATGGATGGCACGGCGACCACTCCCGCCGGCCGCCCCACTCACGGGACCCGAGCGAGCTCGACCCCGGGCTTCCGACGTGACGCCGACCCTGCCGCTGCGCTGGACGCGGTCGCCGAGTTCCTTGACCGGTTCGTGGCCTGGCCCAGCGACCACGCCCGGGTGTCGGCCGCCCTGTGGGTGGCGCACACGTACCTGATCGAGTCCTTCGACTCCACACCCCGATTGGCGTTCCTGTCCCCGGAGCCCGGCAGTGGCAAGACCCGCGCCCTTGAGGTGATCGGCTCATTGGTGCGTCACCCGATGCACGCCATCAACTGCACCCCTGCGGCGCTGTTTCGGTCCGTGGCCGACCTGGACCGCCGCCCGACCATCCTGTTCGACGAGATCGACACGATCTTCGGGCCCAGGGCCAAGGACAACGAGGAGGTCCGCGGCTTCCTCAATGCCGGACACCGACGTTCTGGGGTGGCCTACCGGTGCGTCGGGCTGGGCACCTCGCAACGCGTCGTCGCGTTCCCGGCGTTCGCCGCGGTTGCCCTGGCTGGCTTGCACGACGTCCCGGAGACGATCGCCTCGCGGGCGATCGTGGTGCGGATGCGGCGTCGGGCCCCCGATGAGCAGGTCGAGCCGTACCGCCTGCGCATCCACGAGCCCCAGGGACTGGCGATCGGCGAACGCCTGGCTGAGGCGCTGGACGTGATCGACCCCGTCGACGAGCCGCTGCTCCCCGACGGTGTGGTCGATCGACCAGCCGACGTCTGGGAACCACTGCTGGGCATCGCCGAGTCGGTCAGCCCGGAGTGGGCCACCCGAGCACGGGCGGCCTGCGCCCATTTCGTGACCGTGGCCCCGACGCTCGACCCCTCGCTGGCCGTCACCCTGCTGCGCGACCTCCGGATCCTCTTCGGCGACGCCGGCCATCCCGATGCCCAGCCGACGACAGTCCTACTCGACGGCCTACACGCTCTCGACGAGTCGCCGTGGCGGGACCTCCGCGGCAAGCCATTGGATGCCGCCGGGCTTGCGCGCCGGCTCAAGGGGTTCGGAATCCGCTCGGCCAACATCCGCGTCGGCTCCCTCGTTGTGAAGGGCTATAAGCAGGCCGACCTGCGCGACGCGTGGATCCGGTACCTCCCGCCCGCCATCTCCGGGAACGCCGCTACAGCCGCTACAACCCCCTCCCCACCCCCCAACACCACAGGAATGAGCACAAAGGAGCGCCCGGATGTGTAGCGCCGACCCCCGCTACGCACCCGCTACAGACCCCCGCTGGCCGCTACCGGCCGGCGAGGTCACCTGTCCGGCCGGCCAACAGCGCAACGAGGATGGTGCGGTTGAGCGATCGGGGCGGTTCTCGGCCGACCATCGGTCACAAGGCGTTGACCGTTTCCACGAGCAGGACGCCGGCAACCAGCACCGGGACGACAGCAACGCCGCCAACCCACGCCATCGCCAGGAATCTGCCGGGCCGGATGCGAGCGGCAAGCACCCCCAGCCCGAGGAGCAGCCCCCAGCCGAAGGCCATCCCCAGCCCCGAGGCAGTCACCTTGGGCACCCACGTTGCAGTCAGCAGTCCGGCACATGCGGCGGTCAGGGTGAAGACCACGCGGATGGCCCACTCCCACAGCGACAGCGGCAAGGGGTAGAGGCCCTGCTCGACCTGGTCCCGCTTGCGGCAGTGTGCGTCCAGGGCGCTCCAGGCGGCATGGATCTGCTCCGCCGCCAACTGTCCTGTTCCCAACTCCTGTCGCCATGCCTTCGCTGCATGCCCGGGCACGACCGTCGCGCCGGCCACTTCGAAGCTCTCGGGGAGTTCCCCGGTGCCGGCGCCCCAGAGGAAGACCACCGGACGGACCTGGCCCACATGGGCCGGCTTGAGGTTCTGCCACAGGCCGAGCAGTCGGGCGTTGCGGCAGGCACTCTCGGCGGCGGACCGGATCCGCGGGTCGTCGACCGTCCACGGTGTGGCCGACCACTTGGTCTCGATCGCGAACATCCCTCCGGGGCCGACCAGGACGTGGTCGATGTCCGGCGCGGTCAGCGTCACGTGGTTCACGACCTGCCAACCGCTCCGGCGAAGGCGGCGCAGTTCCTTGGCGGTCCACTGCTCGCCGAGGTCGCCCATCATGGTGGGTGCCGTTCCGGTGGCTTCCACTATCCACAGCCACAGGGCACCGGCTGTGCCCGCGACTCCCAGTCCGACGAGCAACCCGCGCATGAAGATGCTTGGGGTCAGAGCGACAGTGACGCCGAGGACCACGGCGATCGCACAGGGCGACGAGTGCCAGTTGCATCCATGTCCGGCGAATGAAGTCGCGCTGCCTTCGCCGGGCCAAGGCCTCGGGCATACGACCCCGCACGCTGGTCTCCGCCCAACGAACGCCGTCGGACCCGCTGGGAGATGCCAGCATCAGGCGCACGCCCGGCCAGCTCGTCACGGTGACCCGTGCTCCACCCAAATGCCACCCCCGCACCTCGCATCCGACTTCCCGTCGTCGGCGCTTGGTGTCGCCCACGTCCATCCATCCATCGGATTCTCAGGAGGTCTCCATGAATGACGTCACCGGTTTGGCGGTCGCTTTGACTGCCACCGCACGGACCCGGGCGCAGCAGCTCGCCCGCGATCTGCAGGCCGCTCAACGGCGCCTGCTTGCCGCCGGCACGACCCTAACCACTGCGCGGCAGGCGTACGCGCGAGCGGCCGATGAGTACCGCGAGCTGTACTCCCAGGCCAGCCAGATGTGGACCCCGGATGAGCTTGCCGCGGCCGGCGCAGCAGCTCCGCCGCCCCCGCCTGCCCGTCGGAGGGCCGAAGGATGAGCCCCGCAGCCACTGAAGTTCGTGGCTCCCGCGGGGCCTTCCCCGGCCCATCAGGGGCTGTGGATAACCGTTTGGCAGGCAAGATATAGGGACGGGGACGCCGGCCGATTGCCGTCCCCGCTGCGGCGGGAAGTCCCCCTGCGTATTCATCACGCGTCCCTCCCAAAGGCCCTCACGTCCCCCGTCCGGGCCCGCGTCCCCCACGGCGCGCTCGCGTCCCCCAGGCTCAGCGACAGCTCACGGCGCCTTCAACGGTTCGGGTGCTCGACGGCGGACATCGATCGGGGGTGGAGTGGCCCGTGTCTGATCCGCGCCACGATCCCGGTCCGACCCGCAGGCGCGGATGCGAGGTCCGTCCCACGTGGACCGCCGAGGAGTGGGCCCAGGTGTCGACCGCGGCGACGGCAGCCGCGATCCCGCCGGCGACGTGGGTGTCTCAGGTGGTCATCGGCGGCCTGATCCCGGACAGGGGTACGGCGCCAGCGAGGTGCTCGCGACGGGCCCTGCTGTGGGGCCAGATCCTCGAGCGGTGGCAGTCGACGTCGTGGGCGATGGTCGCGCTTCGCGACCGCGTGCCGGCAGACGACTGGGCCACCGCCAGCGGGGTGGTGGGGCGGGCAGGAGTGGCCATCACGAGCCAGGCGGACCCGCTTCCGGACCTCGAGCGCCGGTGCGCGGCCGAGGCCTGCCGAGCCGCCACCACGTCGCTGATCACGATCGGCCCGGGCGCGCGCCCCGGCGCCAGACTCGCCCGCAGCGGATCCCCAGACATCTGCGTGCATCGCGCCAAGGTCACCTTCGCACCCGCCGACCATGATCACCTGCGAGAAGCCTGCGTAGCCCGGGGCTGGAACGTTTCGGACTACGTCGCCGCCGTGACGACGCTGACGGCATCACTGACCAGGGCGGCATCCGGGGAGCCAGATGACCTCGACGTGCTCGACGACATCCTCGCGCTGGCACGTGACGTCACATCCCGAGCGCTGGGCATGCTGGGCACGCCCGGGGCACTCGACCCGACGCTGTGGGCCGGCTTCACCCAGGTCGTGGCCGATGCGTGGACGTTGATCGACGCTGCCAGGGCAACGGGCCGGGCGCCGACCCTGGACGCTGGGGCGCTGATTCCCCAGGCATTGGCCGCGCTGGGCTGGGCAGCCCCGAGGGGGGTCGATCCCCGGTGATCGTCAAGGTACTGCCACGCAAGGGCGGGTCGACCCGCGCCTCGGCCCGCAAGCTGATGGCCTACCTGCTCGGGCCGGGCGACCTCGCAGAAGGAGCCGAGCGGGTCGAAACCGGCGAGTTGGGCAACCGGCACAGCGAGCCGACCGTGGTGGCCAGTTGGGATCCAATCCGCACCACGAGCTGGGCTCAAACGTGCCGGGGCGTCGACTGGTCCGATCCGGAGGCCTCGTGGAATGCCCTGCATGCCCTCGCCCAGGGCATCGGCGATGAGGCAGCCGCAGGAATCCGGCTGGAGGACGCCGCACAACCGCGCAACGCCGTCTGGCACACGATCATGGCCGCCCACCCGCACGACAGCCACCTCAGCGACGCCCAATGGCACGCGATCGCGTCTCGCCTCATGCACGAGACGAAGCTTGCATGAGGCAGGATCCGACAACCCGGTCCGCTGGGTCGCCGTGCGGCACGGGCCAAACGCTGCCGGCGCGGACCACGTCCACGTGATGGCCGTGCTCGTGCGCCTCGACGGGTCCCGCGCGTCGATCCACAACGACGTCTTCGCCGCCCAAGCCGCGGCCCGATGGGCCGAGCAGGAGTTCGGGCTCGTCCCCGGGCGGGGTCGCACCTCACCCACGGAACCGGGGCAGGGGGTGCGCGCCGACCGACCCAGTAGCCGCTCCGACATGGCCGCGGCGACCAAGGCCGGTTCTCCCTACTCCAAGCCGCCAGCGATGAGCCGACCCATGTGGGACCGGGTGCATCAGGAGGGCCGCGACCGGATGTGGACCCGGCAGGGCCGCGCCCGAGCCGCTGTGCTCTCGGCAGCCGCCCGGGCCATCTCCGGGGAGCACCTGACCGCCCTCGTCGAGGAGCAGGGCTACCAGGTGCGGCTGCGCTACTCCCAGACCAACCCCGGACAGGTCACCGGCTGGAGCGTGGTCGCCCCACCGGACAAGCGGGCACGCACTCCCAAGGCGTTCGCCGGGCGCGCGCTGGGCTCGGACTGCACCTGGCCGGCGCTCATCGGCCACATCAACGCCCGCATGTCCGACGGGTTAGGCATCATCAATGGTCAGGAGGGACAGGCAATGATCGACCGAGCGCGCATGGCAGCCGCCGGGTGGGGAGCGGAGTTCATCGACCGGGTGATCGCCAATGACCGAGCCCTCATCGACGCCGGGCCGAACGCCGACCCCGCCCTCGCCTACTGGATGCGCGACGTGTTCTGGCAGGTCGCCTGGGCCCTCGAACAATCCCGGGGCAAGCACGGCGTCTGGACTGACGCCGCGTACCTGTACTCCGCGATCGCTGTCGGCGGCCCGCCCGCGCCCCCGACCGACGTGAGGTCCGCCCTCGAGGACCTGCACGCCCGGTACGACCTCGCCCGCGCCTACCTCGATCACATCGAGGCACAGGCAGCCAGTCAGGACGAGGAGGCGGCGGCCATGACCCAGCGCAGCGCGGCGGTCGACCGATGGGCGGACTCCCTGGCGACCCAGCCTCACATCCCCAAGTACCTGTCTTCCCCCGGCGGCGCCCAGTACGCCGGCACCGCAGCCGTCGCCCTCGCGCTGACCACCGCCGACATCCGGACCCACACTGCCGCGCTACAACGGGCAGCGGCCGTGCACCGCACACACACCGAGCGCCTGCAGCAGATGACCACCGCCGACCGCAACGCGCTGGACTACCTCAACGCCCAACTGCGGCCCTGGATCGCCGCAGCCAAACAACAGGAGGCGCGCCTGCTCGACGCGCTCGACGCCCACGCCCTCGCGACCACCCAGTGGCGCGAGGCAGCCGGGCGGCTGCTCGCCGAGGCGCGCGCCACGGGCGACCACGACACCGTGGCGCGGGTATCCGGCCTAGACACCGCACATCGACGCCTCGACCCCCTGCCGGCCGCACCGTAGCCGCACTACCGTCCCAAGTAGCTACCCACAGCGGGCGACCATCACGAAGGGAGACCCATGCGCAACGGACCGCCGCCACAGCCCGGCAACTACCTCGGCGACGATCCCGACCTCACAGCCGAGGTTGGCCAGCGACTCGCCTCCACCGCGCAGACCACGCAAGGAATCATCACCAACTACCTGTTCTACGGCCAGCGGCGGTCCGCCGATCGGCAACTGGCGGACCGCCACGACCGCGATGCCGAACTCGGACGAGAACGAACCATGGACGAGACCCGATCCGGAGCCGCCGATGCTGTGAGCGCCACGGTGCGAACTGCACGCCGTGACGTGGACCGACCCCGACCGCCCGATGCTCCGGCGTGTGAGTCGGATGTCACCGAACGGCAGGCGGACGTGGCGCGGTTGACGTTCCGGGTCGTCGGCCCCGACGAGGCCCCCGTCGCGGACAAGGCAGCGCACCTTGCCGCCAATCCAGGGGACACACAGCACGACCCCAGCGAGGACCCCCTGGCAGTCGATGCCCTGGCCGACGACCCAAGCCAGCGCGATCCACTTGCCAGCCTGGCCGGGGCGAGCGGCCCCGGGCGAGTCACACTGAGTGCTGAGGGCCCGGCTCGGCGGGCGATGACGCGAAGGGGACCGACATGGACGTGGCGAGCTGGTTGTGGGAGCGCGTCGAACGCCGGGACGCTCCCGCCGTGCTCGCCCACGCCCTGAGCCTCGCTCCGACGCGCGACGACATCCTGCGGCGGGCGGCGATCAGCGGTCAGTGGGACCAGTTGGCCGTTGCAGCCGCCGAGGCCGCTGATGTCGCCCGGCACGTCGGCTGGTCGCGCTCCGGACCCGACGCCGTGGCAGCGGTCTGCCACTGGATATCCGCGGACCGGACACTGCGAGGCATCCCGCAGGCCGACCGGGCTGCTCCCCTCGCGCAAGCGGCACTCGCGGCCTGGGCGGCGCCAGAAGAGCTCAGCATCCGGCTTGCCGCATCGCCTCCCCTGAGCCCAAGGCAGTCCTCGGACTTCGAACGAGCGCTCAGCGACGACGCCGCATGGCTGCAGGAGGTCGACGCTGTCGAAGCGCACCTGAGCGGCGACCCAGAAGGTGTCCGCGACGTACTGGAGGATGACCAGGCGCGGACCGTTCTCCTGCGACACACGGCGCGAACAGGCGAATGGGAAGACCTCGCAGACGTCGCCGCAGATGCCGAGGAACAGGCTCATGCGGACGGAACGCCCAGCGATCTGGGCCCGGCAGGTCGCCCAACTGAGTGCGTGGATGGCCGGTGCCGGCGATGCCCACGGGCAGGAGTCGCTCACCCGCGCGGAACTCGCCGAGAGAATCGTCCAGACCCGTGGAAGGGCAGCAGCGGGGGTGACGCCGCGACTGGCGAACCCATGACCCTCGAACTGGGGGGCCTAGTTGGCCCTATCCGTGCACCTGGTCCGGACGTCGCTCCAGGTCGCTGACGTCGGTCACGACCTCGCCGAAGTGCAAGCACAACTCAACGACGCTCGCGACGACTCCTCACCTAGGACAGCCCAGCCGCCGGGGGGTGCGGGACGGTCGTAGACCAGCCGCATCGTTCGCACAGTGGCCTCGCGCTTGACAAGTCACACGGTGGAGTCGGCCTGGGGCGCGGTGCCGCATTGCTGCTGGTCCGTTTCCCCAGGCCGCTCGCCGAACCCGCCGTGCGCGTTTCCACGCAACGGGCTCTCCATGGTGTCTGCCGTGGTGTTGGTTCACGCCACGGTGAAGGGTGGCCTGCATCTCCGATACCCGTCGCCGTGGACCCACCCAATCCTGCCCGGATGGGTCATCGCCGGTCAGGGCGTCACCGTTCGGCGGCGCATCTTTCGGCACTGCAGCCTCCAATCCCTTCTCGACACCACTGCCGCCCTTCGCCCTGTGCCCGGCTCTCCCGGACTCCAAGGCAGGTCGTGACTCCTGCGACTACTACGGCGGCTCCGCCCCACCCCGAGCCGGTCGGCCGACGGTGTGCCCAGCCCGCAGTTCCACGCTGGGCGCGTGGCCCCGGGCAGACCAGGGGTGGTTCCCGTGTTCACTTGTCGATCGCTCGACGGAGGAGGCACCCGACTCGGCCCCTGCGACATCGCCGTGGCTACCCCGCAGCACGTCACCACGGCCTCCCCATCCGTCCCGCCGACATTCCGGGGAGTTCCCCGCCTCCGCGATGAGGGAGACGGGTGCGCGTCGCTTCCGGCCCAGATCCACCAGGTTCGAGCCGGTGCGTCATTGAGAGGCGTAAATCGTCGGTTCCTCGCGTATGCCTTTCCGTCACGCTCGCCACACCCGCGCCGTCTGGCAGTACCGGCACGCCATGGCTTTGTCAGGGCCGCTTGCCACCCATCCCGGCACCTCCCGGGACAGGCTGCCCTCAGCTTCGCAGTCCTGCTGCGACAGAACCACGGTCCAGGTCTCTCACCTCAACTCGATCAACAAGCGCCTCACGGCGCACCGGCGAAGTGACGCACCCTCGGCCGCATGAGGGGAGCCTGGTCACCGCACCTCGTTCAATGCCGCTACCAGGCCGTAGGCATTGAACTCGGAGTGTCGGTCGATCACGTCGAGGCACCGTTGCCGCTGCCCGTCGTCTCCCTGGCGGTACACCCGCAGGAGGGTCACCATGATCGGCTGGCTCATCAGGCTCCGGGCGCTCCGGATGTCACCGATTTCTGCGCCGGCGAGAGCGACTGCGCGCTCACATACCTGCAGAGCCAACTCGCCATCGATGGACTCGAGGGATCGGGGTCCCTGTTCAACTCGTCGAAGTGTTCTTCGAATGCCTTGCTCGGGCAGGAACTCCTGCGCCAAGGTTGCGATCGTTTCGGGCGACAGGCTCGCCAAGTATCTCAGGCTGCCTGCAGCCTTCTTCCGCACCTCCTCGTCGGGGTCATCAAAGAGCGCGATCAGCAGGTTGGTCGACTCCGTAGCGTTGTGGGCACACGATGCGGCTGCGCCGCGCCGCGCCTGAACGGACAGATCTTCGAGCTGTTGAGGAACGTCGGGGGGCAGCGAGCCCGGAAGGAGAGCAGAGCCCACAGCTGGCCGGCCCTTTCGGCAACCGGCTCCGGTCGGGCTAGCGCTCGTGTAAGGAATCGACTGAACCGATTCGGTTCCCGGATCAGGAGGTAGAGCATCAGTCGCTCAACACCTCGCGTGTCGTAGAGGTCGATGTCGGCGTCCAGGAGCGCTTCGCCAAGGTCGTACGCGAGCTCGGGCTCGTAGTTCATTAGGGCGAGCACGGCCTCGGCGGCGATGGCACGGACGCACAGGATTGGATCTATCGCCAGGGCCCCTACGACCGGCCTGAGCACCTCAAGGTGTTCCGGCGACTGGAACAGCGCTATGGAGACGGCGTGGGCGACCTGTCCCCTCGTGGAATTCAAGCCCGCCGAGTCGAGCTCTCCTCCGAAGTAGTTGGCGCCCGAGCTTGCCTCAGTCTTGGCCCATTCGTGTTCGGGGTCTGGATCGGCGACGTATGAGGCCAGCACCCGCGCCAAGCGCTCAGAGATCGGGTCCGCCTGTTGCACCGCCCAGCTGATAGCTCGCCCGACGTCCGACCCAAATGTGCCCTGCGCGTGCTCACAGAGGTCGGCCAGAAGTTCGCGGTCGATTCTTGACGCGACGCCACGAAGCACGGCATCCATCGCAGAGGCATGTACGTCGGTACCGAAGCAGAGAGCGAGATTGGCAAATCGCACGGGGTCGTTCTCCGCGCGTCGGCCAAGCATCTGCGCAAGCTCTCCGGCACCACCGACCGGCTGCTCGCCCCGCCAGTCGGTTTCTACGGAGGTGTACTTCCGAAGGGCACGAATCCAGTCTTCGTCGGACATCTTCTCGCCCTCGGTGTCCGAGATGGGTGGCCCGACGACTCCGGCCATGCCTAGGCGCGGCGCCTGGTCGGGTCGCATGGCGGGGAACCGTCGCTCCAACTCGCCGAGTTGACGGCGCCCGGCATCAGACAGCCGCGAAGAGTCCAGTGCTCGAGAGGAGTCAGACGGATGCTCCCCGAGTCCGCTTCTCCCACGCTGGTCCGTACTCAAGTACCAGTGCCTCGAGTCGGCTGAACAACTCGTCGGAGCATTCGCCTGACCATCGTGCTATCAGCGGCGAGCGGCTCGCCCAGCTGGAGTTGCCCGCGTAGCCAAGTTCGAGGTTGCGGGCATCGTCGACGAGCCACGCTATCGCAGCGTCGGCCGGCCCCAGGGCGGTGAGCGCCGTGCAGGCAAGGAAGTGCAGCTCGTCGCTGTCGTGCGCGCTCAGTCGGGCGATGTACGTGCGGCAAGCTGGGGCCGACTGGCTATGGCTGAGAGAGCCTGGGCCACCCCCTCGAGGATCTTGCCATCGACGCTGTATGTGATGGGATACCGGTGAGCCCAGCGATCACCAAGAGAATAGCTGCCTTCGATTGGTCGCTGATTCGCCTTGGCCACAACCTCTACGAAGTTGAGGACGCTTGCGAGGTACTCCCTCGGAGCCTTCGTCGCGACGTCCGTGATCACCTGGTCGCTCTGCCGCGAGTGGTCTGGAAGATGCCCGCTTGCGAAGGGGTCGTCTGAGCCGTCGGCCTGCGCACGTACCAAGCCGCGGTTGAGGTAGGCGCCGATGAGCGCGCAGCGGATGGGGGATCGTCTTGTCCGAGACCATGGACGATTGACCAGAAGTCACTGTTCACAGCGATTGGTCCCCGCGCGTCGTCAAGGTCGCCACGTCCGAGTAGTTCGATCGCGAAGTCGGTGCTTTCGGGCCTGAGGGACCATTGGATCATGGCTTCGATCCAACCGCCATCGTCATCGGCCCCTACGTACGGGCGGGCGAGTTCGACGACCCGCTCAGGGTGATCACGGGCGAGGAAGATCAGTTGGTTGAAGGCCTTGTTGACCTTGGCGGGATCGGCGAGCCATTCTTCCCACTTCCCCAGGCTGTCTGCGGCGGCGAACCAGGTTGGCCGCCAAGCAGACCGAGGACTCGCCATGCCGTCTTGCTATCGCTCCAAGCGGCTTCGTCTACGGCGAGCCAGTCGTCCGCTGTTGCGTCCATCTGAGCGAGTACGTCGACGACCACCTCCTTGAGGTGAGACCGAACCCTGTCCGAGAACAACATCTGTTGAACCACGCGTAGGACGTCGATCGGTCCGTCGCGAGCAAGTGCTCCAGGACCTGCCTGATCTGTGCTCGTCGGAACAGCTCCTGACCCGAATCAACGACGAACGCGAACAAGTCCTTGTCGGAGGAGACGAACGTGCGAGCGAAGAGGTAGTCGAAGTACGACTCGTGGAAGAACGACACCCTTTCCGGGTCGCTCAGGACAGGACATCGGCGGATCCCAGAGCGTGGACCTCCTCCACAAGGAAGAGTCAAGGCCGCAGCGGGTGCCGACAGACGTTGATTGTCGTTCATGAAGTCGACGAGCACGACCGTAATGGCACGCCACGCCAAGTGCCCGACGGAGGTCTCAACCGTCTGACGAACCTCCGCTGTGTAGCGGTCGTACAGCACCTGCAGGCTCGGGTACTGCTCGCGCTGAGCGTTCGCAGACAACCGAAGAAAGACGGCCAGATGAAGGGGAGTCCGTAGCAGATCCATCGTCACGTCTGAGGCTGGGAGCGGGACACCCAAGTCGCTGAGTGTTGCTCGCACATCGTCGGTAGTCAGTCTGCCGACCTGAACACGGTCAGCGACCTTCCCCTCACAAAACCGGCGGAAGCGCGGGTCAGACTCTAGATCCACTGTGCGGACGACGAGGAGGACCTTGATGTTCGGCGTTGGCGCAAGCTCACCAGCACCTCGGAGATGGCGTCGTACACAGCAGTGATGCGGCCGCTGTAGGTTCCGACAGCGTCAAGTTGATCGATCACGAGAAGTCCGGGTCCGCCGTCCGCCACTCCGGGCAACACGACGCCCGGGGAGTTGTCGCCTAGTCCGAGCTGATCGCCGAGCTTGGTCGACGTAACAGCCGACGGGTCAACGACACTCATGTTGGCAACGGCGACGAACCAGCCTGATGCCTCCAGTTCGGCACCGACCTCGGCCACTATGGTCGACTTGCCAAACCCGGCGTTGCCATCGAGTACCACAAGCTGCTTTCCGTCAGAGTTGGCCAGAACGTCGCGAAGCTGGTCAGCGTAGCTCGACAGTACGAGTCCAATTTCGGGTCGGTTGTCGCCGACGCGACGGGCATGACGCTCTACAGTCTTGCGCAGGCCGGCAATGGCAGAAGCATCCCCGGCCAGATGCCGGCGGCTGAACCCCTTTGATTCTAGGTGACTCCACAACTGATTGGCCGTGAGTTCCTCATGCATGTGGTCATCGCAGAAATTGCGAATCTCTCCCAGAACAACTGTCGGGTCGTCCGAGAACAGCAACCGGAATTCCGCCGAGACAAGGTCGCGGAGACCCTCAAATGAGTGCACCGCGACCCAGATCGATTGGAGAATGGTGAATGCCTCGTCCGCCTTCATTACGCCCCAAGCTTCCGCAAGCTTGGCGAACTCCACCTGGTCGTTGCTGGAGAGGACCGCAACGAACTCATTGACATCGAGGCAGTCGCGACTCCGCTTCGTCAGGGTGTCGAAGGGAGTTGCAAGTCGACGAGACGATCAGTCTGAACTTGCGTCCACGCTGGACCTGCGCGAGGGCGCCAGCGAGTACGTCCTCCCGATCCAACCTGGTGATCGTCCAGTTGCCAGACCGGAGTTTCACCTGCTCGCCCCAGCTCACACCGCCACGCGTGACCTCAAACTCGATGCCCTCGCCCCCGGTCCCCGGCGGCTCCAGCCGGAGCATGTGGACATCACCTCGAAGGAGCTCGCCGACGACACGCGCCGTCCACCAGTGCTCATACTCATTGCCGACCTCGTCGGCCGGTCCTCCAGGAAGTTCCGTCACGGCCGATAACCGCCCGGCGCGCGCATCCCACGGATGTCGCACATAGTTCCGTCAGCAACAGAGATGTGAATCGAGTCCTGAACAAGGACTCCAGCAGATTCCGCACGGGGGCGACTTGACCATCTGCGCATCGGAGGTCTCGAGGTTCGCATGCGCCTCGGCGCAAGACGAATCAGATCCGGCCGGCGCCAGCAGGGCGAGCGTGGGCATGCGCTCGGCTGGCTCGGCCAAGACGACCGAGCGGCATGCATCTTGGCCATCAAGTGTCCCCTCCCAGACGCACGAGGCGTTGCCCGAAACTCACGCCGCAACGAAACCTACTCGCATCGAAGAACTCACTCACTCATAGCACGTGAATGGCCAAGGTTGGCAGGTGGCTCCTCCTGGCCGATTATGGGCGCCCTGTGAGGCCCCGCCTTGGCCCTGGCCGCGGGCGGTTCGGTTCATGGTTTTGGCTGGCCCACCGGATCAGAGGCCGTAAGGTGGCCGTTCGATCCTGATCTCCTGACGGTTTGTGACGCCACCCCGGTTTTGGACCCTCTCGCTCTATCGCGTTCGCTCCGAGGCGGCTTCGATGCTCAGCCCCGTCGCGCTTCGGCCAGCATCGCTGGCACCTGATCGAAGTGGGCCGCAGAGGCTGCCGTGTCTCGGAGGCGCTGCCGCCAGGCGGGGAGGTTGTCGGCTGGGTCGGCGAACGCGTCGAGCCCGGCTAGGGTCCACACGATGGCCGCGATCTCGGCCGCGCGGACGGCGAGAAGGTCGCCTTCTTGGATGGCCGGCTGAGCGCGGGCGGGCAGGGTGTCCTTCTGGGTGGCGATAACTTCGTGAAGGATCTGGTCGGCGATGGCTGCCTGGTGGGGTCCGAGGCCTTCGAGGGCGGCCTCGTGTTCGGCGATCGCTCGCTCGTGCAGGGAGAGCAGCCAGCGCAGCAGCGGTTCGTGGGGTGCTGGCTGCAGGCCGCTGGATGCCGACTCCGGTCAGCCAGACCGCGAGCCAGCGGGTGGCCATGTGGTGTGGTGCCATCGGCGCCCTGGCTGTGTCAAGTTGATTTGGCCCCGGCGTGACGGCTTGATCTGGCCCCAACATGGGGGCGTTCGGTGAGGTCAACCCCCGGGTGGAGGGCTGGGTGCTAGTCGAGTGCCTCGATGTCAGGTGGTCCCGCTCACAGGGAGTGTGCATGCCTGGTCTGCGCGAGCCTGATAAGGGGCTGTGTGGCGAGCAGGGCGATGCCCAGCGGCAGGGCGGTGAGGCTGACGACGCGTGCGAGGAACACGACGAGGTGGACGCCAGCGCTGGCTGTGGTCCCCAGGAAGTCGCTGAAGGCGGCAAGGATCTGGGGCCCGTAAGTCATCTGGATCAGGCCCACGGCCAGCAGAGTCAGACCGGCGATCAGTTGGGAGCGTGCAGTCGGGCTGCTGAATGGACGCGTCAGGGAGCGGACGGCCAGAGATGTGGCGATAGCGTGGCCCCGGCAGGCGCCAGGACCCGGGCAGCCAGATCGTAGCCCTCGAAGAACTCCACCCGGGGGGAACGGCTGAAGAAGAGTTCGGTGAGGTAGTAGGTTCCCACCGCGCCGATGAGGAGCAGGATGCCGACCAGTCGGGTGGCTCGTTCGACTCGACCGCCGTGGTCGTTGAAGCTGCGATCGCGGTTCATAGCGTCCCCGTGTGGTCTGGGCGAATCTCTGCGGGACCAGCATCCACCCGCGCTAGATGTGCATCCGGTCCAGGGATCAGTTTGGCGTGCGCCCTGGGGGGTTCGCCGCAGCGGCACGCTTCCGGGTGTGGGCGAGTCGGTAGGACTGGGTGCCGGTGTTGATGATGTGTCCGCCGTAGGTGAGCCGGTCGACGATGGCGGCGCAGAGCCGGGGGTCGGTGAAGGTCTTGGTCCAGCCGGAGAACGGTTCGTTGGAGGCGATCGCGACGGCGAGCGTTCCTCTCGTTCGGTGAGGACTTGGAACAGCAGCTCGGCGCCGCGGCGGTCAAGTTCCATGTAGCCCAGCTCGTCCAGGCAAAGTAAATCGACGCGGCCGTAGCGGGTGATGGTGCGTGACAGCTGGCGTTCGTCGGCGGCTTCGACCAGTTCGTTGACCAGCTTGGAGGCCAGGGTGTAGCGGACGCGGTGTCCGGCTTCGGCGGCGGCGGTGCCCAGCCCGATGAGCAGGTGGGACTTGCCGGTGCCGGAGTCCCCGATCAGGCAGACCGGCTCCCCAGCGCTGACCCAACTGCCGGAGGCGAGGGTGTTGATCACCGCGGGTCCACGGCCGGGTTGGCGGTGTAGTCGAAGTCGGCCAGCTGCTTGTCGCGGGGGAAGGCGGCGTCGCGGATCCGGCGGGCGCGGCGGCGTTCGTCGCGGTCGTCGCACTCGGCCAGCAGCAGTTCGGATAGGAACGCCCGGTAGGTCATCTGCTCACGGGCCGCGGCGTCGGCCAGTTCGGGGAATCTGGACCGGATGGTGGGCAGGCGCAGCATCCGGGCAGGCCGACGTCGATGGAGGCATCGGCGGCGGGTTCGGTGACCCCACCGGGGCGCGGTCACGACCCCACCTCCTGGCGGCTGTCCGGGCTGGTGAGCAGCTCGTCGTAGGCCGCGACGCTGGGCAGCGGGCGCACGTCCCCGCCGGCAGCGCCCGGGCTGCCCGGGGCTCGGCAGCCCGGTCGGGCAGGGTGAGCACGATCGCCGACCTGGTCGGGCTGGGCTGGCTGCGGGGTGTTTGCGGGCCTCGATGGCCACCACGTCAGCGTTCAAGGCCCCGACCGCCAGCGCGGCGCGGATCCCGGCGGTGACCTGCCCGGCGGTCAGGTGCCGGTGCAGCAGCAGGACCTCGACCAGGGCCCGGGTGCCCCCGGAGTCCCCGTGCGCGGCGCGGGCCGCGGCCCAGAACGCCTCATGCTCGGCGGTGAACATCCTCGCGGCCCGGGCTTGGGCGAGCGCGGTCGCCCCGGGTAGCGCCCCGGGTTTGCGGGCCAGCACCTCCAGGTAGTGATCCAGGACCAGCACCTGCCCACCCTTGCCCGGGCAGCGGGCGTGCCGGGCCACCTGTCGGGACCCGTCATGGGCGACCACCTCGGAGGCGGTCAGCCGGACCCGGACCCGGCGGCCGATCAGGGTGGCGGGCACCGAGTACTGGTTGTTGCGCACCATCACCCGCGCGTAGCGGTCCACTCGTGGGGTGAGGGTCAGCGCGGTGTCGAACGCCTCGGCGGCAGCGGGGACAGTAGCGGGGCTCGAACGCGAAGTCATGTCCGACGCTCATCGGCGGGTACTGATCCGGCGGTGGTCATCCGCGGCGTCGTAACCCTCGAGCCGGGCGTTGAGCTCGGCCAACGAACCGACCACCGGGACTGGGACCAGATGGGTGCGCCGGAACCGGCCCCCCTCACCCTCCACCCCGCCCTTCTCATGCGCGCCCTCGACACCGGGCTGGCAGTAGAACGGGTCGAACCCGTAGTGCGAGCGGAACGCCACCCACCGGGTGGTCTCGGTGCGGGTGCGTCCGAACGTCACCCGCGCGACTGCGGCCTTCAGGTTGTCGTAGCGGATCTTGCCCACGGCAACCCCCCAAAGCCTGGAACGCGTGCACGTGGCCCTCGAGGAACGCCTCCTGCCCCTGGGTGGGGAACACCCGGTGCACAGCCTTGCCCGAGTACGACAACCGCAGCGTGAACAACGCCACCTTCGTGCGCACCCCCGCCAAGTCGACCCACAGATCAGCGAAGTCGACCTCGGCCTCCGCCCCCGGCTCATGGGTCTGCGGCACGAACCCCTCCTCCAGGGCACGGCCCGCCTCCACGGCGATCTGCGGGCGGCGCCGCGCCACGTAGTCGCGCACCGTCGAGTACGACAACGCCCCGGCGCCGTGCTCATCGACCAGCCGGGCCAGCACCCGCCTGGCCGTATGCCGCTGCTTCGCGGGGCATCCAGATCCGCGCGCAACATCGCATCGATCGCCGGCTTGAACGCATCCAGCCGCGGCGCGGTCCGCACCTGAGCTTGCGCTCCGGCGGGACCGCGCTGCCAACGCCTGGCGCACCGTGCGCCGATGCACCCATGCCGGTCGGCCAACCCCCGAATACTCAACTCCTCCCGGCGGTGATCCCGCCGAATCTGCTCGAACAGCTCCACCCTCGACCCCATCCCGGCCCCTCCCACCCATCAGCGACAACGACATCGCCGACACTGCCGGTGGGGCCAAATCAGACCGTCACAACACGCCGCAACCAACCCACCAAGTGGGGCCAGATCAAGCCGTCACGGTGGGGCCAAATCAGACTGTCAGAGCCAGCGCCCCCCTCACGCGTGCTCGTCGCTAGTTTCGCATGTTCGTGCAACACCACTGT